>DATHMV010000034.1:0-209208 GCA_035486715.1 Candidatus Aquilonibacter sp. | reverse complement strand
ATAGAGGAAGCGCTGCTGGGATGTGAGGGAGTAAGGCAGGCGGTGGTGGTGGCGGCGGGGGGGGGAGGAGGAGGGGGAGAGGGTGGTGGGAGAGAGAAGCGGCTGGTGGGGTACGTGGTGGAAGGAGAAGAAGGGCAGGTGGGGGAAAGCGAGTTGCGGGAGCGGCTGCGGGAGCGGCTGCCGGAATACATGGTGCCGGCAGCGATTGAGAAGATGAAAGAGATCCCGCTCAATGCCAGCGGCAAAGTCGATCGCAAAAAACTGACGGGAATGGCAAGTGAGGCAAAGATATTAAACGACGGTATGGCTCCGAGGGATTTCGTAGAGTTGGAACTCACTCGTTTATGTCAAGAGCTTTTGGGCAGAGATGGAATCGGGATTCGCGATAATTTCTTTGACCTTGGCGGCCACTCTCTTCTGGCAATCCGTCTCATTTCGATGATTCATCGCAAATTTAACGTGAGGATTCCGCTGGCAGCTATCTTTCAGCATCCTTCGATTGAAGCGCTTGCGCCACTGCTGCGAACAGAAGGCCCGGCAGTTCCACTTACATGCGCCATCGAACTTAAACGTGGTTCTAAGCGCCCACTCTTTTTCGTTCACGGCGCAGGCGGAAGCGCTTTTTCCTTCGTGGAACTGGCGCGGAGTATGAATGCCGACCGAAGCTTCATAGCTTTTCAGGACGCGGGAATCGAACATGGGAGTGGCAGCACTTCGATTGAAGGTATGGCGGCGCAATACGTGGAAGCAATTGGCGATTTCCAACCCGAGGGACCATATCTGCTTGGCGGCTGGTCGATGGGAGGAATGATCGCTTTTGAAATGGCACGCTTGCTCCGCTCACAGGGGCGGGTAGTTGATTTTCTGGCACTCGTAGATTCGCACCCTCCGGCCTTGACTGGCCGAAGGAAGGCGGAGGGGGTCGAGATAACATTGCAGAATTTCCTGTTAATGATGGGGATCAAGGAAGAGATCGCCCCGGTGACGGACATTACCACGCCCATCGAAAAGCGCCTGGAAATTGCACATAGACAGGCAATGGAAGCTGAACTGGTTCCCTCTGGTCTGGATCTGGCGGTATTCCAGAGGCTATTCGAAGTCTATTGCAGGCATAGTCGCGCAGTGGAGTCTTATCGTCCACGTCATTGTGATCTCACGCTACATCTCTGGCAGGCGACAGGCGTCTCACTGGTGAAGGGGAAAGAAGATGGCGGCACTGCGCGTGCACACAAGCTGGTCGAGAGTCATCAAGCTGCGGCGGAACGGCGTTGGCAGAAACTCACGGCCGAAGTTCATATTAATCGCATTGCTGGAGATCACTTCTCCATTCTGCGCGAGCCCCATGTTCGCGCGCTGGCCAATGCTCTCGATCTCGCGCTTGACCGCGTCGATTTCGAGTTTGATCGCGATAAATCTCTGACCGGCTGATTCGTTCTTTCTTTATCGACTTCACTCAATAATTAGATTCCGCGCGGAACACTGCGAGCGAATACCACGTCCACAAGAGGTGTTTTGACTTATGCGACTCGTTAGTTTCTTTGCTCGTTGCTCAAAAAATATTCACTATTCGCGCACCATCCTCGTCGCTGCCATTGTCGCGGGAATCCTGGGTGGCGCGGCCAACAGCGCTGTGTTGGTCGTGATCAATTCTGCGTTGGCTGCGCATAACAGATCCAACCTGCGGCTGATTCTGGTGTTTCTAGCCCTGTGTGTTGTTCTTGCAGCGAGTAAGTTCCTCGCCCAGGCGCTATTGGTGAGATTTTCCACCGGCGCGGTAGCGGAATTGCGCATAACCCTTTCGCGGCTGGTGGTTCAATCGCCACTGCGGAGATTAGAAGAAATTGGGCCTCACCGATTGTTGACAGTTCTGACCGAGGATGTCCCCAACGTCGCCGGAACTCTCGGGGAGATTCCAAACCTGTGTATCAACATTGTGATTGTCATGGGCTGCCTCACGTATATGGCGTGGCTTTCCTGGGTATTGTTCCTGCTGGTGATCGCAACCGTGGTGCTGGCCATGTTCACTTACAACCTGTTGGTGCAGCGTTCCATCCGTTATCTGGAGCGGGCACGCGCCGAGATGAATCTACTGATGAAAAATTTCAGGGCGCTGATCGATGGGAATAAGGAGCTTCAACTGCATCGCGAACGGCGCCTGGACTTCTTAGACCGTGGAATTGAACAAACTGCCTATCGCGTCGCAACAAATCGCGTCGCGTCGACAACTACCTATGCCATGGCCGAAGCCTGGGGTGAAACGCTGATTTTTGTCGTGATCGGATTGTTATTATTCGCCTTCAGCTCGTTCCGCCAGGCGGATACGGTGACTCTGACCGGGTTCGTGATCGCATTCCTTTATATGGTGAATCCCCTGCAGTTCGTTCTGAACACATTTCCCCAGATTGGACAGGCTGATGTCGGCATACGCAGCATCGAGGAGTTGCGCCGCCAGCTCGCTACGTCGGAATCTGCTCTTCAGATTGTAGGGAGTTCGCGTCCTCCAACGTGGAATAGTATCGAGCTCTGTGGCATCACTCACACTTATTTTCGAGAGAAAGAAAATACAAAATTTACGTTGGGTCCGATCGACCTGACGATTGAACCTGGATCTCTCATCTTTATTACGGGCGGGAACGGGAGCGGCAAGACGACCCTGGTAAAGGTTCTAACCGGTCTATATCAGTCGGAAATGGGTGAAGTTCGATTGGATGGTGAACCGGTCACGCCCAGCAATGTCGAACACTACCGGCAGTTGTTCTCAGTGGTATTTTCGGACTTCTGTTTGTTCGACGAATTGCACGGCCTAAGGAATCCGGAAGCTGAGTCAAAGAAATATCTTTCTTTGCTGCAACTGGATCACAAAGTGTCGATCACCGAGGGGAAGCTCTCTACGGTGGATCTGTCGCAAGGGCAGCGGAAGCGACTCGCCCTGTTGACAGCGTACCTCGAAGACCGGCCAATTTACGTATTTGACGAATGGGCGGCAGATCAGGACCCGTTGTTTCGGGAGGTCTTCTACCACCAGTTGTTGCCCGAATTAAAGTCGCGCGGCAAAACCGTGATTATCGTTAGCCACGATGACCGCTACTACCATGTCGCGGACCGCCTCATCAAGCTGGATTACGGCGTAGTACAAGGCGACGAAGTTCTTCAGCCCGTCGAAGTACACACTGGAACCGACGGTCGATAACGAGTGTTGTGATATCTCGCGAGGGAGTGACTATAACTACCGCGTGACATTTGGGAGGAAACAATGGAAGAAAACGAAGATAAAACAATCTACAAAGTTGTAGTAAACCATGAAGAACAATATTCCATCTGGGCTGCTCACCGAAACAATCCGTTGGGCTGGCGAGATGGCGGGAAAAGTGGAACGAAAACAGAATGCCTCGCTTATATCAAGGAAGTCTGGACAGACATGAGGCCATTGAGCTTGCGGAAACAGATGGAAGCCGATGGCCTGACTTAGGGCGTCAGTGCATCGCACGGCTGTGCTCCGGCGCTGCTGTGCGATGCCGTGGCCGTTCGTGTTCCAGACAGATGAAAGCATGAACGTTATCGGTATTTCAGCTTATTTTCATAATTCCGCCTGCTGTCTGCTGCAAAACGGGTCTCTGATTGCGGCTGCGCAAGAGGAGAGTTTTACTCGGGTGAAGCACGACCCTGTTTTGCCAAAACACTCCCTCCGTTATTGCCTGGAGGAAGGTGGCATTACATTGGCGGATGTCGACATCCTCGCCTACTACGAAGATCCTACTTTGAAGCTGGCACGGCAGATATGGACCTATGGTCCAGGGTTGCCGTGTAACCGGGCGTTGCTGGGGAAACTGGACGCGCTTCGTCCAGAGCGAGAAATCCGGGAGTTACTTGGCTATGAGGGAAAGATCGAAATCGTTCCCCATCACCAGGCTCATGCCGCTAGCAGTTACTACTGGTCGGGTTTTCCCGAGTCTGCCGTGATGACGGTGGATGGCGTCGGAGAGTGGGCTACTACCACCTACGGAGTGGGACGCGGGCAAGATCTTGAAATCTTCGAGGAAGTGCAATTTCCCGACTCACTTGGACTTCTGTACAGCACGATCACGAATTTCCTGGGATTTTCCGTGAATGAAGGTGAGTACAAGGTGATGGGCTTGGCGCCATACGGCAAGCCGACTTGCGTGAATGAGGTACGCAAGCTCATCGCGGTGGGTGAAGCGGGGCAGTTTCGGCTGAATCTCCAGTATTTCGACTTCACAAGAACCGATCGAATGTATTCCGATCAGCTAGCGGAACTATTTGGACACGGTCCTCGATGCAAAGGCTCCGAGATCACCGAGTTTCACAGAAATCTTGCGCGGAGCCTGCAATGCGTGCTGGAGTCGGTGTTAGTCGAAAAAGCGAATTACATTTACGAAAAAACCGGCAGCACCAACCTTTGTATGGCCGGCGGTGTTGCCCTCAACTGCGTTGCGAATAGCCGTGTGTTGCGAGAAACACCGTTTCAGAAATTATTTGTCCAGCCTGCCGCAAACGACGCAGGAGGGGCGTTAGGAGCCGCTGCAATCGCTCACCGAAAGGCCTGCGGACGTGCTACCGACGGACGTCCGCTCGATCATGTATATTTCGGACCCTCTTATACTTCGGCGGCGGTTCTTAAACTTCTTCAATCCTCGGGATTAGCGTTCAAGAACTGCGTGGGACGTGAGGAGGCTCTTATTGCGGCCACGGTGAACGCTTTGACCTCTGGGAAGGTCGTTGGTTGGTTCCAGGGGAGAATGGAGTTTGGCCCCCGTGCTCTCGGGGCGAGGTCGATTCTGGCGGACCCTCGTGAGCCGGACATGCGTGATCGCATTAACGCGCTGGTAAAGAAGCGGGAAGAGTTTCGCCCGTTTGCTCCGGCTGTGCTGGCCTCAAAGACGCAATTTCATTTCCAGATCGATCACCCGTCGCCGTTCATGTTGGAAACCTGTCAGGTTTGTTCTCCATTGTCCCTTCCGGCGATTACTCATGTCGACGGGTCGGCGCGGGTGCAAACAGTGGATGGAGTGGCGAATCCGCGTTTTGCGCATCTCCTGGAGGCATTCGAGGATCAAACGGGTTGTCCAATTCTACTCAACACCTCGTTCAACATGAAGGACGAACCGATCGTGTGCAGTCCTGTTGATGCCTTGCTCTGCTTCGTTCGATCCCAGATTGATGTGTTAGTAATCGAGGATTTCCTCATCGAACGGGAGTCGTTGCCTGCGTCATGGTCTGTACTGTTTCAGCAGGCTGCCGAGCCAACTGTGAAGGGAATCAGTCACGAGGTTTATACGTTTGTCTAGAGACGTGGTTTCTATGAACCGTCCTACACCAGAACTGAAAGCTGCTGCCAATCGGATGGCGACATTGCTGGCTTCTTCTGAAGGGCATGAAGTCTTGGCAGCGCTGGCCCGATTTGACGTGCGACTGGAGCAGACCTCTATCGGCCCTGCTTCAGATACCACGCGTGTGGGAATATGGGAAAAAACCATCAAACGCGGAGAAACGGTCTTCGTTCGGCGGGCTGGAGTCGAACCGTGGAGCCTCTGGGCCCAAGTGGGTACAATTCCGCTTCGGCCCCAAGCACAGCGAGTGGTATTCCTTGGGGAATCAGTAGCTCGTGGTTACTTTTACGATCCGTATTTCAATCCGGCCCAAGCTTTACAGGCTATGTTGCGCTCGTCATCTGGAGCAGCGGACATCGATGTCATCGACTTGGCCCGTGTGGGCATCGAGCGCAAGCAGATGCTGGAGTTGGTGGCATCGAGCCTCGCGCTAGACCCATCCGCACTCGTGATATTTGCGGGGAATAACTGGCATCCGACCCTGAGCTTAAGTCCCACAGAGACAGCTGAAGCGGCCGACCTTCTCCGCACGGAGGAGAGCTGGCAGGCTGTAAAAGCCTTTATGGAGAGTAAGCTTCGGACACAGGTGCAAAACTTCCTGTGTCAGGTTGCGGGGATAACTTGCA
Organism: Candidatus Aquilonibacter sp.; assembly: GCA_035486715.1. GTDB lineage: Bacteria > Acidobacteriota > Terriglobia > Terriglobales > Acidobacteriaceae > Sulfotelmatobacter. Next base: position 203,234 of record DATHMV010000034.1, on the reverse strand, counting down.
AACGGCATATCCCCGTAATCCTTATCATTCCAGAGTTCAACCTCAGAGATTGGAGAGATAGAGGAAGCCCACCGCCTATTTTCGATAGCGCTCAAAACGCGGATTGGATCGCGGCCCGCACCCGCCTTGAGGAACTGCAACGCACATCGGGCTGGGACGAGATCGAATCCCTGGCGAAAGAAATGGTGGATCTCGATGGCAACACTTCTCCGCTGTCGCTTTATGCCAGGGCAGATCGCGCAATAAACGAGGGAGATTATCGTGCGGCCAGAAGCCTTTTAGAAAAGGCCCGGGATGCCGGATGTTCACTTCCGCAGGTAGAGTCTCCGCGATGCTATTCGATTGTGCAGGAGACGATTCGAAGTGAAGGCGCCCGCTACGGGTTTGCCGTTGTAGATCTGCCCGTCTGCTTCGATTCTCATCTTGAAGGCGCTCTTCCCGGTCGCAGCTTATTTCATGACTACTGCCATTTGACCGTGGAAGGAATTTGCGTAGCGATGGCTGCAACGGCGCGGGCCTTACAGACGCCGCTCGGTCTGCCTTCATCGTGCGATGTGGATCTAATGCACTGCGTGACGCGGCCTAACTCGACGGTTGCGGCGGAAGCCTGTTTCCTGGCGGCTGTGCACAACGCGAATTGGGGACAACCGCAGGATATTGTCGAATACTACTGCCGGGAAGCTCTTGAGCACTCGAAGGAAGTAAGTGAATTGATGCAATGGTATCTGGACTCACATCTAAGGCAGGAACCAGCGTCCATGTGCGCCAGCTTCAATAAGGCAATTGAGCGCCAAAGCCTTTCGGCTACGAATATATTATTTACCCCTCCCAGAAGGAGGAAAGCATTGAATCTGGCGATCGTGGCCGGCATAGCAAAAACTCTGGCGCCCTGTCAGCCCGGCAAAGTCGCCGAGATTGCCAGATTGTTGAAACGGGAACATAGCGTAGACAAGGGTGCCGTCAATTTATTGGACCGCCGGTATTGTGCGGTTTCCTCCGCCAACTTAGAGGGGAGATGGGATGAGCGGTGGGCGTACTATCGTGCTTTTGACAATTGCTCCCGCTTCACTCTGATTGCGGACGGTCCCCACCGGGTTGTGCTCCACCTTGTTTACCGCACGCGAAAAGCAGCAGACTTGCAGCCAGTCACAATCAAGGTAAATGGATGCAGCATAGCCATGGCGCCACCCTCCCAATGTTGGTCACACTTCCGAACCGAGGCGGATATTTGCGATGGGATAAATACCGTCGAGGTGAGCTGGCCAGCGGCGCATTGGTGCCGTAAACGACGAGCGGATGAGGGAGCGCGATGTCTGGAAGCAGCAGCCGGAAAGAGTGAATCTTCCGCAGACATTATGCCCGCCATTTATCCTGTTTACGGCGAGTTGTACAGTTTCGAAGCGAGCGCTATTTCCAGCGGGCAGGGAATCAAGTCCTATGACAATTAGCAGTGCGCGCTCTTCTTTTCGGGTTTTCACGCGGAGCAAGCAAGCCAAACTCCGCCTGTTTTGCTTCCCCCACGCAGGGGCAGGAGCGTCTCCATACTTCGCGTGGGCAAAACTGTTCTCGCCAGAGATTGAAGTTATCGGAGTTCAGTTGCCCGGTCGCGAGAATCGGATCAGTGAAGCGCCCTTGAGCAATTTGGAAGATATTCTTACCCTGTTGTCTACTGACATTGAACCTTTTCTCGGCCTGCCTTTCGCGTTTTTCGGGCATAGCATGGGAGCCCTGATTGCATTTGAACTGGCATGTTATTTAAGGCGTGAGGGACGGCCACAGCCGTTCCATCTCTTCATTTCAGGGCGTGCCGCGCCCCACTTGCCCGTGCGTCGTCTTCACGAACTTCCTACAGCCGAACTGCTGGAGCACGTTCGCTCTTTCAGCGGCACTGCCGATGAAGTTTTGCAGTCGGAAGAGATGCAGTCTCTTTTTCTTCCGTTGCTGAGGGCGGATTTTTCTGTATGTGCGAATCACATCCATCGGCAGGAGCCGCCATTGAGTTGCCCCATCACAGCTTTCGGAGGCGACGATGACCCGACCGCAACGCCGGAAATGATTCGTGGGTGGGAGTGCCAGACCACGCACGCGTTCAACATGCATACTCTCTCGGGCTCGCATTTTTTCGTCTTGGCTGCGGCGCGGGAAGTGGTCAAGATCATCGATGATCAACTGCATGGCGCGGCGGTTTGCGGCGCCGGCCCGGAAAAGCTCAGCCCGATGTTCTGCAAACCTTCTGTGGTCTCTTAAACTTGCGGGAAGAACGGAGAAGATGGTTATGCTGCGAGATATAAAGCACGCGCTCCGCACAATTCGGCGAGGATGGGTTACGAGCCTTGTGATTATCGTGTCCATCGGCCTTGGCATAGGGCTCAATGTCACCGTCTTTAGCCTGCTTGATGCGATTCTTCTGCGGCCGGTGGCGGGCGTCAGCTCTCCGAAGAAATTGTTCGACATCTACACAAGCTACTCCGGGGGCATGACGTTTGGCGCCGTCTCCTATCCCGACTATGCGGATTGGCAAAGCCGCAATTCTGTCTTTGATGGCATGCTCGCGCAAGACGTACTTCCCGTTAGCCTCAACCACGGGAATGGGAATGCCGTACTCACCGGTGCGCTTGTAAGCGAGAACTACTTTGGCGTACTGGGAGTTAACGCGGCGAGAGGCCACGTTTTTACGTCGCAAGAAGCGCCCATCTCGGGGTCGACGCCCATCGCCGTCATCAGCTACGGCTTGTGGAAGCGAAACTTTGCGCAGGATACAAATGCAATCGGTCAAACAGTCCGGGTGAATTCCAGGAGCCTCACCATTGTCGGAGTTGCACCGCCGGAATTCGTTGGGGCAAATCTTGGGATCCCGGTGGATATGTGGATACCAATGAACATGCAGCCCGTGTTTGTGCCCCACGGCGATCTGCTGCGGGTACGCGGAGACCGGTGGCTCGAAGTGATCGGGCGGCTGCGGCCCGGTGTCACCCACTCTCAGGCGCAGGAGCGGATGAACGCCCTGTCTGCTCAATTGGGGCAGGAATTTCCCGACACAGATTCCCACGCTCACACCACGATCGTGCCTTTGGGCGAAGGTCCAGACACCGTGCAGAGCAGTCTCTCCATGGTGGTTACCATCCTGATGGGTTGTGCGGCGCTAGTTCTTTGTATCGCTTGCTTCAACGTGGCCAACTTGTTGTTGGCCCGGGCCTCGAGCCGCTGGGGTGAAATGGGATTGCGAATTGCCCTGGGTGCGGACAGGCGAGTTCCCATTTCTTTATTGCTGACGGAAGGAGTTCTGCTCTGCTTCATGGGTGGCGTTCTCGGCATTGGCCTGGCCTACGCGTGTGCGGCGGTGATGTCTGCTTTTAACCCGCCGACATCGGTAGCGGTTCATTTAGATCTCGCGCCTGATCGCACGGTGCTTCTCGTCGCGTGGTTGATTTCGCTGCTTTGCGGCCTGGTAGTGGGAATTGTGCCCGCGATTCAGGCCATCCGCACCGATCCGGTTTGGGTGTTGAAGGGCGTGGCATTTTCGGTGCCCAGAAAAACCTCATGGTTTCGAAGCGGGCTGGTGATTGCGCAAGTTACCGTCTCGGTTTTGCTCCTGGTGAGCGCTGGATTGCTCATCAAGAGTGCGGCGCGCGCCCAGCACGCCGATCTCGGCTTTAATAGCGGCGGTTTGAGTATTGCTTCCATCGATGTGGGCTTTGCCGGGTACGACGAGGCAAAAGGCGAGCGCGCATATGAAGATGTGCTACAGAGGGTCAGCACTGTTCCTGGAGTAGTCTCGGCAAGTTTGGCGCAAGTGGCCCCGTTGGAATTTGGTACCACCCAGCAGATGGGGATTTTTGTCGATCCTCAGCAGGAGCGAGACCTTTCCATGGATTTCAATATTGTCGATGCGGGATATTTTCGGACTCTTGGAATTCCTTTCCTGCAGGGCCGGGATTTTACCGCCTCGGATCGCGAACACTCCTTGGGCGTGGTAATCGTCAACGAGGCTTTCGCCCAACAATTTTGGAAAGGGCAAATCGCTGTCGGCAAGGAGATACGTTTGTCCGGCCCAGAGCGTACGCCCCTGCAGGTGATCGGAGTAGTCAAAAATTCCAAATATTACAGCGTGCGGGAAGCTCCGATGCCATTTATGTTCCTGCCTTTCTTGCAGAATTATCAATCCGGGATGGTACTGCAGGTCAGAACCAAGGGCGACCCGGCCACATTACTGGCCGCCGTCCGTGAACAAGTTGGATTAGTCGACGCGACAATTCCCGTCTTCCGTGCGCGGACCATGAGCGACCAAATCAGCACGAGTCTGCTCGACTTGCGGCTGGGCGCGCTTTTGCTGGGAGCTTTTGGAGGCTTGGCCTTGATCCTGGCGATTGTGGGCTTGTATGCAGTGGTTGCTTATTCGGTAAGCAAGCAGACCCGTGAAATCGGAGTTCGAATCGCGATGGGCGCTGGACGATCCGACATTGTGGCTATGGTGTTAAAGCGCGGGGCCAGACTGGCTCTTGTCGGAATTGTGCTCGGAGTGGGGCTCAGCATCCCGTTTGGAACACTCCTGGCTTCGCTCCTGTACGGGATCAACACCACCGATCCGGTCATCATGCTCTCCGTTGGGCTGCTGATGGGAGCGATAGCCTTAATCGCGAGTTTCATCCCTGCGTGGAAGGCGATGCGACTCAATCCGGTCGCCGCTCTGCGATATGAATAATCGGAAAAGGCTCGCGTCATTTCGAACTACTTTGCGTGAACGTCGAATGTTTGCGCTTTCCGTGCTCGTCGGGATAAAGCGCCTGGTTTAGCCACTTAAATCATCCAGATCGTTTTCTTGTACCTGCCTCCGTCATTCCAAATAATTCGTTTTATTTGACCTGTAAGTTCGGGAAGGTCTGTCTATGAAATCGCAAAGTAACAACAAGATCGCCGACAGCGGCGTTCGCACCACGATTGCGGATATGCTTCGCCATCGGGCGAAGCAGCACGGGGACCGTATAGCGTACACATTTCTCGCGGATGGGGAACAGGAACAAGAGTCGCTCACTTTTGCTGAGTTGGATTTGCGAGCGCGTCGGATCGCGGCAAGGTTGCGCCAGTCCACCTGCAGCGGGGAACGTGCCTTACTTTTGTATCCTCCTGGCGTGGAATACGTGGCGGCATTCTTTGGTTGTTTGTACGCAGGCGTCATCGCTGTGCCCGCCTATCCTCCACGTGAGAATAGCGGTCTCGACCGCATCGTATCGATTGGCAAAGATTGTCAGCCGTCAGTGATACTGACTGCTTCCTCCAGCGACAAAGTATTGTCCCGGATTGGCGAAGCATTGAGTGGAAAGAATCTGGAGTGCATTGATACCACCCGGCTCAGAGAAGTCCCCGGAAGCAATCTTGCCGAATGGCAAGATGCACCATTCGACAGCTCCGCGATCGCGTTTCTTCAATACACCTCCGGATCCACCGCTTCACCTAAGGGTGTGATGGTTACGCACGCCAATATCATGCACAACGAAGAGGCGCTCAAAAATGGGTTCCGATTCTCGGAGAAGACAATTATTGTTTCCTGGCTTCCCATCTATCACGATATGGGACTCGTCGGGGGCATCCTTGCGACTGTGTACGCGGGCGCGCGCTGCGTCCTGTTTTCTCCGGCTGCATTCATTCAAAGACCAGTACGTTGGCTTGCAGCGGTCTCCAAGTATCGCGCTACATTCAGCGTAGCTCCCAATTTCGCGTTCGATCATTGTGTGCGTAGAGTCACCGAAGAGCAAAAGGCCGGCCTGGATTTGAGCAACTGGACCGGGGTTTGCAACGGTGCGGAGCCGGTTCGGGCAAACACGTTAGTCCAATTTGCGGATTCGTTTGCCTCTTGCGGTTTTCGAAAGACCGCCCTGCAGCCCGGCTACGGCCTGGCCGAGACGACGCTTATGGCAAGTTGTGCGCCATATGGGCGCGGACCTGTGATGGACAATTTTGACGCTGCTGCCCTGGCCCAGCATCGCATGCTTTCAATTAAGAATGAGCACACTCCTTCAAGCAAGCTGGTCAGCTCTGGCCGCAGCATCGCAGGTCAGAAGATTCTAATTGTCGATCCCGAGATACGCCGGCCGTGTCCACCGAATCGTATCGGCGAGATCTGGCTGTCCAGCCCGAGTATCGCGCAAGGTTATTGGAACAAGCCCGCGGAAACAAAGGCTACATTTGGCGCGAGATTGGCGAATTCCAAGGGCGGACATTTCTTGCGCACCGGAGATTTAGGGATATTACACAGAGGGCAACTCTATGTGACCGGAAGAATCAAGGACCTCATTATTGTCAACGGTCGCAATCACTATCCCCAAGACATTGAGCTTACGGTTGAGCAAAGCCATCCGGCGCTTCGTTCCGGCTTTGGTGCAGCCTTCTCCATTGAGGCTGACGGCGAAGAACGCTTGGTCGTGACCTACGAGGTTGAGCGTTCTCGGATTCGAGGCCTTAACCATCAAGAGGTCATTGACAGCATTTGTCAGGCCGTTGCTCAGCAGCATGAAGTAGCGGTGCATGCAGTTGCGCTGGTGATACCGGGCGGCATAGCCAAAACCTCGAGCGGTAAAATTCAACGCCGGCTGTGCCGCCAGAAATTTCTGGCTGGTGAATTGCGGCTGATTCAAGAAAAAGCGCAAGCTCCTGCGCCCGCAGTCCTAACCGCCTCCGAGTCTGCCGGGGCAAACGTTATTGAAACGCTCGACAAGCCGACGGTTACACCTTCTTCTCCGGCGCTGAAGTTCAGCTTGTTTTACTTTTCGAGCAACGAAGCGGAGTTCGAAAAAAATAAATATCGGCTGTTTATGGAAGGCACAAAATTTGCCGACGATCATGCGTTTGAAGCGGCGTGGATACCCGAACGGCACTTCCATGCTTTTGGGGGCATCTACCCGAACCCGTCTGTGCTGGCCGCGGCTGTTGCCATGATTACGAAACAGATTCGGATTCGGGCGGGAAGCGTTGTGCTCCCTCTGCACAATCCGATTCGCGTTGCTGAAGAGTGGTCCGTCGTCGATAACCTTTCCGGCGGAAGAATCGATTTGGCGTTTGCAAGAGGCTGGAATCCCAACGATTTTGCGTTATGGCCCGCTCACTATGCAGATTCATTGAAGGCGCTCTATGAGGGAATGAAAAAAGTATTAGCTCTGTGGCGCGGCGAGGCGGTTTCTGTTCCGAACGGCAAAGGCGAAAACACCGAGATTCATATTTACCCATTGCCCAAACAGAAAGATCTTCAGGTTTGGATTACGTGCACGGGAGCCGTCGAAAGGTTCATCGAGGCCGGCGAAGGCGGATGGAATGTATTGACAGCGCTCCTGTTTCAGTCTGTCGAAGAATTGGAAGCGAAAATTAAAGCATATCGCGAGGCGCGAGCCAGAGGCGGCTTCGATCCGAATACCGGGCGTGTGACGCTGATGTTGCATACCTTCCTTGGATCGGATGATGAATTGGTGAAGGAAACCGTTCGTGCCCCCTTCACCGAATATCTCCGGACCTCCGTTGACCTTTGGAAACAGCTTTCCACCAACCTGAATGAGCTCGATGCGCAGGAGCGCACGAAAGTGTTGAATTATGCTTTCGAGCGCTACTACCGAACCGCAGGTTTGTTCGGCACTCCGGATAGTGCCTTCGAGTTCGTCTCCCGGTTGGCGCGAGCCGGCGTGCAAGAGATCGCGTCTCTGATTGATTTTGGCATCGAAACTGACGCCGTATTAAGAGGCTTGCACTCGTTGAATGCCTTGCACGAGAGAGTGAACCCTCGCAAGCGGCCTCAAGACACTGGGGCTTTGGTGCTCCCGCCGATCGATTCCGGTGCCGAGAGCGAAGTTCACGCAAATGGTTTTGGCGGTCCCGCAGTTACTGAGCGGATTACAGCGCCAGTTCCTGAGGCAGATATCACTGCTCGAGAGCAAGATACCGAATGGGACGCACAGCGGCCTGGAGATCGAGCGCTCCTCGAATGGGTAAAGCGTAGCGTCGAGTCTGCAATCTGCCGCGTGATGCGTCTCCGGGCAGGAGTTTTAAGCTCCAGTAAGAACTTCTTCGGCTTGGGAATCGACTCGATCAAGGCGATTGAAATACTCGACGCCCTCCAAATCGATCTTGACGTGAAGATCTCGCCGGCGTCGATGTTTGATTTCTCGACGATTGACGATTTGTCAGGAGCCATTGCGAACGAGCATTACATTCAACTGCGTGCACGTATGGATGTGGCGCGGCCCGCCGGCGATGTTCAATCCGATCGCGGAATCGTTGCTACGGCAGGATTTCTTACCCAGCGAGTAACTGCGCCGGCAATCGTATCGGAAGAGACCGATGGCATGGCGATTATTGGTCTAGCCTGTAAGTTTCCCAGCGCACCATGCTTGTCGTCTTTTTGGGAGTTGCTACGAGAGGGACGCGATGCCACGTCGGAAGTGCCTCTAAACCATTGGGACTGGCGGCCATATTTTGACTCCGACCCATCCGCTGAGAAGAAGACTTATTCCCGGTGGGGCGGCTTCGTGGATGACATCGATATGTTCGATGCCTCGTTCTTCGATATCTCGCGGGAAGAGGCTAGGGCGATGGATCCGCAGCAGCGGATTTTCATTGAGACTGCCTGGCAGGCGTTGGAACATGCAGGATATTCTCCCGAGAGTTTGACGAAAAAACCGGTGGGAGTTTTTGTCGGGGCGAGTTACAACGGCTATTATCAGCGCGTCATTAATTGCCCCACTCCTGCCGCCTCCAGTGCGGGTATCGGCAATCAGAATGCGATCATTGCAAACCGGCTTTCGTTCCTTCTCAATCTGAGTGGACCTTCCATTCTCATCGACACGCTCTGCTCTTCGTCACTGATCGCTGTTCATCTGGCTTGCCAGAGCCTCAAGCAAGGCGAGTGCGAAATGGCCATCGTAGGGGGAGTGAATTCATTACTCTCGCCGCAAAATTACGTTGCCATGAGCCGAATGGGACTGCACTCCCCGGATGGTTGCTGCCGAGCCTTCGACCACAAAGCAAACGGCATCGTTTACGGGGAAGGGGCTGGAGCGATTCTCTTGAAATCTCTCACGCGCGCTCTCGCCGACGGCGATCATGTGTATGCCGTCGTCAAAGGTTCAGCGGTGAATCATGGGGGCAGAAGCAGCGCTCTGGGCGCTCCTCATCCGCAGATGCAGGCGCAGGTTATTCGTCAAGCGCTGGATGCGGCGCGAATTTCGGCCGAATCTATCGGCTATGTTGAGGCTCACGGAACGGGAACAGCGCTGGGCGATGCATTGGAAATTCACGCCCTCAGTCAGGCTTTTAAGCAGGATAGCCCGCGTCTTCAATATTGCCGTATCGGATCGGTCAAAACCAACATTGGACATTTGGAAGCAGCGGGCGGCATTGCCGGAATCATCAAAGTGGTTTTAGCCATGCACCACCGGGAACTCCCGCCGAGCCTTCATTTCGAAAAGGCTAATCCTCTGCTCTCGTTTGAGAATTCCCAGTTTGCGATGCAGACCGGTCTTTCCGCATGGGAATCGGATGGGCCCCGGAGAGCGGGCATTAACGCTTTCGGAATCGGAGGGGCGAACGCCCATGTGATTTTGGAAGAGTCGCCCGCACAAGAGATTGCCGAATCTGTCGACGGCTTAAGTCGCCCCGCGCATCTGTTGACGTTGTCTGCCAAAACAGCTTCTGCACTGTGTTCGCGGGCGCGAGACTTGGCGTCATTTCTATCCGCCAACCCCAGGATTCCATTAGCCGACGTATGCTTCACGGCAAATGTCGGCCGCCCGCACTTTGCTCATCGGCTGGCTGTCGTAGTTCGAGACGGCGATTCGCTTCTCGCTGGGTTGCAGTCGTTTGCGGAAACTGGCGTCGCACCGGGCGTTCAGCTTGGCCATGCGGATGAGGAGAAGTGTCCTACTATTGCTTTTCTGTTTTCCGGAGAGAGCGTCAATTCGCCGGAGATGCTCGAACTCCTCAAATCTGAACCTGAATTCCAACAGGCTATCGAGCGCTTCGAGGCCATCCTGCACAGCTATAAAAAAGAGCCTGGAGTTTCTGCTTCTGACACGGCTGATTCGAGTTTTGCGCAGCGCTTCAAATTGTTCGGCTTGCAATATGCCTTGTCGGACCTCCTGAAGTCGTGGGGCCTCGTTCCAGAGATGGTTGCCGGATGCGGGGTGGGTGAATTCGTCGCGGCCCACGTCGCGGGCGCTTTGTCACTTGAAGACGCCATCATGCTGGCTGTGGAAGAGAAACCGGAGGGGGCGAACTTTGAGAAGGCCGTTTGCGAAACGTCATCCCACCAACTGCGAATCCCGTTCCTTTCAGTGCGCGATGGAAGACTCTTGCAGCCGGGGGAACTTCTGAATGTCGCTATCTTGCGCAGGCCTGTACCCGTCTCCTCGCAGCTCGACTCAGCATTAGCAGCCTTCACCAAGGAGTCTTGCAATGCGATCTTATCCGTTGGAACGCATGATTCCGAGGCAGAGGCAAAACTTCTCAGTGCCAAAAAACATATAGCAATGCTGCCTTTGCTGAACGGCGGAACTGATTCGTGGGAAGTGCTTCTCAGAAGTCTGGGAAGACTTTATACGCTTGGGTGCCACGTCGACTGGACGGCTTTTCATCGGCGCCAAGGACGATACCGGGTTGCTCTACCGACCTATCCCTTCGAGAGGGAACGTTTCTGGATTGATGCGCCCGCGCCCCAGGCCGAGCAAAAAGTATCGGCAAAATCCGCAGCAATAATCGCAAGCGATTTCAAGCCAGCGGCGCCGGCAACTCCGGCGCGAAAGAAAGAAGAGATACTGCAGTGGCTTCGAGGCATTCTCGCGGGCCTGCTGAAACGCCAGCTGGAGGAAATTCAGAACTACAAGTCGCTGCTCGAAATCGGCGCCGATTCCATGGTGCTGACCGGTTTAATGCATCGAGTCCAAAATGAGTTCGACGTAAAGCTCGAGGTTTGGCAACTCTTTGTGGACCTCACCACGCTGGCCAAATTGGCCCACCATATTTTTGAGAAGTGTCCAGCGGAGGGAACAATCGAGGAAAGCTATGGCTTGCCTTCAGAACTTCGATTGCGGGACTATGAACCCGCGGTCGAGACTATTCATCCCCTCTCCTCACCAACAGAAAGCGCAGTCCTGGATGCGAAGGTCTTTCACGATTTGCCCTTATCCATTGGCCAGACGGGGCTTTGGTTTTTGCAACGCATGGCTCCTGAGTGCTCCGCTTACAACATGGTGGCGGCGAGCGAAGTCGAAGGACCGCTTGATGTCCCGGCTCTTCGCCGCGCTTTTCAAGCCCTGGTGGATCGGCACCGCGCTTTGCGGACTACTTTCCATGCACAATCCCGGAGTGAGCCGATACAACGGGTCCACGAGTTAATGGACCTCGAGTTCAAATTACTGGAAGCCGAGGCGGGGGAGGACGCTGTGGTCAACCAGTTAAATGATTATGCCTGGCGGCCTTTCGACCTTGAGAAACAGTCTGCATTCCGCGTCATGATCATTCGCCGTAGTTCTCAAAAACACAATCTGGTTCTGGTGATGCACCACATACTCGGCGATTTCTGGTCGTTCGCCATAATCTTTGATGAGCTCAGGAAGCTGTACTTGCAGGAGACTGCGAACACGCCGGCGAACCTGACCTCCCTGACTGCGTCTTTCCACGATTGGGTGAATCTGCAGAACCGGGATCTGAATGGGTTGCGGGGCCGGCAACTCTGGGAGTATTGGCAGGAAACGCTAAAGCCGCCGTTGGCGAAGCTCGAATTGCCCACCGACCATATGCGCCCCCCGGTGCAGAGCTATCGCGGTGCTTCACAAACTTTGACTCTGGATTTGGAGTTTACCCAACGTTTGCGAGATTTCTCGACCTCGCACCATGCGACGCTTTTCATGACATTGCTGGCGTCGTTCCAGTTGCTACTCAATCGCTACACCGGGCAAGAAGACATTGTGGTAGGCACGCCCGCAGCCGGAAGAAATTCGTACGAGGCTGCAAATACCGTAGGTTATTTCGTAAATCCACTGTTGATGCGCGCAAGAATTTTACCCTCTTCCAGCTTCGCCGAGATTTTGGGAGAGACGGTCCGTTCTGTTTCTGGAGCGCTTCAGCACCAGGACTATCCATTCCCTCTGCTGATTGAACGCCTTCATCCGGAACGGGATCCAAGTACTTCTCCGCTGTTCCAGGTGATGTTCATCCTTGAGCAGGCACAATATCCGGAATTGGAAGCGCTTTCCTCATACGCCATGGGTGTTGCAGGGTCGGAGATCAAGTTTGGTCCGCTGACTTTCCGTTCCATGGCGCTGCCGGAGCGCCAAGTTCCATTCGATCTGGTCCTGATGGTGAGTGAACAGCCTTCAGGTCTGGTTGCATCGCTCCAGTACAACCAGGATTTATTCGAGGAAGACACCATCCGCCGGATGCTCGCCCGTTACAGTTTGTTGATTGAAAGCATAGTTGCCACGCCAGATAAACCGATTCAGGATCTACCGTTCCTTATTGAAGAAGAACAACAACAATTGCGAGAGTGGAACGCGACCGAAAGTGTCTATTCCTCGTGTCTGATCCATGATCTGTTCCGGCAACAAGCCGCGCGGACGCCGGAGAATGTGGCAGTCGAAGACGCGCATGAGAAATTAAAGTACCGCGAACTGGATGTCCGCTCAGACCGGGTCGCAGAACGCCTGATAAACCTTGGCGTGGGTCTTGAGACAGTGGTCGGAATTTGTCTGGAACGTTCTGTGCAGTGCGCCGTTATTTTCCTCGGAGTGCTCAAAGCCGGCGCTGTATATCTGCCTCTGGACCCGGCTCTACCGGATGCCCGCCTGCAATTCATGATCGAGGATGCGAGCGTCAAGAAGGTGATTACAGAGGCGCGCTTTTCGACACGCCTGCCCTCCGAGTCCGTCCTTCTCGCTGACGACCTCGAGAGCTCATCGCGCAACAAAAACGCTTTTGTTGACGCCCCATCATTCACACATCGAGCATCTCTCGTTCCCGAAAATCTGGCCTACATCGTTTATACGTCTGGTTCGACTGGTAAGCCGAAAGGTGTACAGGTAAGCCACCAGTCAGTCGTCAATTTCCTTGCGTCTATGGCGCGGGATCCTGGATTGACTGAAAGAGATGTTCTGGTCTCAGTGACGACGATTTCCTTCGACATTTTCGGCCTGGAGTTATATCTCCCTCTGATCACCGGCGCTAAAGTCGTATTCGCTTCCCGCGAGGTGAGTGGCGACGGGGAAGCACTGCTGGAACTGATTCGGAGATGCGGAGCAACCGTGATGCAAGCCACTCCCGCGACTTGGCAGCTTTTGCTTGCCACAGCCAGGGGAAAAATTCCGGTCTTGCGGGCTTTGATTGGGGGGGACATCCTGCCTTGCGAAGTCGCCGGCGATTTGCTCGCTGCCGGATGTCAGATTTGGAATCTTTATGGTCCGTCTGAAACAACGATCTGGTCCGCCTGCCACCGGGTTACCGATTGCGACACGGCTTTGATCTCAGTGCCGATCGGCCGGGCGATTGCCAACACGCAAATTTATGTGATGGATGCAAATATGCAACCTATGCCGCCGGGTGTTCCAGGAGAGTTGGTAATTGGAGGGGACGGCGTGGCGCGGGGATATTTCGATAGACAGGATCTGACTGCCGAGAAATTCATTCCCGACGCTATGAGTCAATCCCCGGGGGCGCGACTCTACAGAACTGGCGACCTGGCCCGCTATCGACCGGATGGTGTGCTGGAGTTTCTGGGAAGACTCGACAATCAGGTGAAGGTGCGCGGCTACCGTATTGAGTTGGGCGAAATTGAATCCGCATTGGCCAACATTCCTGGGATCGATCAAGCCGTGGTGATATCGCGCAAGCTAAGTCAGAGCGATCATCGTCTTATTGCTTACATTATTCGCGATGTTGGCAAGAATCTCCACGCGGTTGATTCTCCGGCCCTAAGACAGCTTCTTCTAAAGCAACTTCCAGAAGCATTCGTACCCGCCGATTTCGTCTTTCTGGAAACACTTCCGCTAACCCCTAATGGAAAAGTGGATCGCAAAGCGCTTACTCAGCGCGAATATCGCCCCACCTCATCCGCCCCGCATCTGCTCCCCCGGTCGAAAGCAGAACTTGAAATCGCGCAGGTCTGGAAGGAAGTTCTTAAATCAGAGAGCGTCAGCATCTACGATAATTTCTTCGATCTTGGCGGCCATTCGTTGCTGCTGGCGGAAGTGCACGAACGCCTGACCTCTCTTGGCCATGCTGTATCGATAGTCGACCTCCTGCGTTATCCGACCATCGCGAGTCTTGTCAGTTACATCGGTTCGGATACGTCTTTGCCTAAGAATCTGGATCGGAGTTCGGAAACAAAATCGGCCAGGCATCTGCTCCGGCAGTCCGAGATGGAAACGGCGGACATTGCAATCATCGGTATGGCCGGGCGTTTTCCCAAGGCCGCGAATGTTGCAGAATTCTGGAAAAATATCCTCGACGGAAACGAGTGTGTTTCGTTCTTCTCCGTGGAGGAATTAGCTGAGGCTGGCGTCAACAGGGAACTCATGGCCGATCCCAGGTTTGTGCGAGCATGTGGCGCTCTCGACGGGTCAGATTTATTCGATGCGGAATTCTTCGGCTTCAATCCAAGGCAGGCTGCTTTGATCGATCCGCAGCAGCGGCTATTTCTGGAATGCGCCTGGCACGCTCTGGAAAATGCCGGTTACGACAGTTCTCGATTTCCCGGTCGCACTGGTGTTTTCGCGGGCGCGGGAATGAATACCTACATCCTGCAAGCCTCACACTTGTTGAATGCATCGCAGTCGCTGCGCTATCAGGCCTTCATCGGCAACGACAAGGATTTTCTATCCACGCTGGTTTCTTACAAATTAAACCTTCGCGGTCCGAGCATTAGCGTGCAGACGGCTTGCTCCACTTCCTTAGTGGCGATCCATCTGGCGTGCCAGAGCCTGCTTCACGGCGAGTGTGACATGGCTTTGGCTGGCGCAGTGAGTGTCCGGCTGCCACAAGAAAAAGGATACCTCTACGAAGAAGATGGAATTCTTTCCGCGGACGGGCACTGCCGCGCTTTTGACGCCAATGCCGGCGGGACCGTGTTTGGCAGCGGAATGGGAATTGTTGTACTCAAGCCGTTACAGAACGCGATTCATGACGGCGATCATATCCGCGCCATCATCAAGGGAAGTGCGATCAACAACGATGGAAATCGCAAGGTGGGTTACAGCGCTCCCAGCGTGGAAGGGCAGGCTGAAGTGATTTCGGAAGCGCTGGCGGTGGCCGGCGTGGAGCCGGAAACGATCAGTTATATCGAGGCTCACGGCACGGGAACTGCTCTGGGGGACCCGGTTGAGATTGCGGCGCTAACCGAGGTGTTCCAGAATCGCGCTCAAAAGAAACACATGTGCGCCATTGGCTCGGTCAAAACGAATGTGGGGCATTTAGACACAGCGGCCGGAGTTACGGGCCTGATCAAAACCGTCTGTGCCATGGAGCACAATCTCCTCCCAGCGAGCCTTCACTTCACTGCTCCGAACCCGGAAATTGATTTTGACAGCGGTCCGTTCTACGTCAACACGGCGACGAGAGAATGGAATCGTAATGGCGGTCCGCGGAGAGCAGGGATTAGTTCTTTCGGCATTGGAGGTACAAACGCGCACGTTGTCATCGAGGAAGCTCCATCTCAGGAGGCAACGGTTCCGTCAGAATCTTGGCAGCTTTTGCTTCTCTCAGCGCGAACACCTTCCGCTCTGGAGGCCAGTACTAAAAATCTGCTGGAAGCGCTGAAGACCGAATCTGCGATCCACCTGGCGGATGCGGCTTACGTCACGCAAACGGGACGGCGCGCGTTTCCTCATCGAAGAAGCGTGCTGTGCAGAGATCGAGAGCATGCCATCCAGGTTTTGGAGCAGATATCTCCCAGCTATGTGTGTACTGCGGAAACGCGCGCCAGCAAACGTGAAGTTGTCTTCCTCTTTCCGGGACAGGGATCGCAGGCAGTCAATATGGGACAAGGGCTGTACGAAAGCGAGCCCTCGTTTCGGCGGGAAGTGGATCATTGCTCGGAAATTTTGGAACCCTACCTGGGCCTCGATCTTCGCCATATCCTCTTTCCTTCTTCCGAGTCCAAAGCTCAGGCATCTCTCCAGCTTGAGACGACTGAGTATGCACAGCCGGCCTTGTTTGTCATGGAGTATGCGCTGGCGTGTTTGTGGATGGAGTTTGGAGTTACGCCAGTGGCGATGCTCGGTCATAGTCTGGGCGAGTATGTTGCCGCGTGTCTGGCAGGAGTGTTCTCACTTACTGATGCATTGGCATTAGTAGCTGCACGTGGCAGGTTGATGCAGTCCGCTTCTCCTGGGGCGATGCTAAGTGTCCGGATGGCTGAATCGGAACTGATTTCGTTCTTGAGCGCCGATCTTGCGATAGCCGCAGTCAATGCTCCTTCCGCATGCGTCGTTTCGGGAACCGAAGAATCGATACGGGCCCTCGAACAGACGCTGGCAAAAAAGGAGGTTGTCTGCAAGCGTCCTCCGACGGACCGTGCTTATCACTCAAAATTGATGGAGCCGATTCTCGGCCGATTTCTTGAGCAGGTTAGCAAGATATCGCTTCACGCTCCCGCGATTCCTTACATCTCGAATGTCTCCGGCACTTGGATTACCGAAGAGCAGGCTACGAACCCAGGTTATTGGGCACAGCATCTCCGCCGGGCGGTGCGCTTCGCCGAAGGTCTGGAATCTGTCATAGCCGACTCTGGCCGAATCTTGTTGGAAGTGGGGCGTGGTCAAGCTTTGACATCGTTCGCCCGGCAACAACGAAGTCAGGCGCTAGCCGTTGCGTCGTTGCCACCCAGCCAGGAGGAAAATCCGGATCGCCCATCTTTTCTGCAAGCGTTGGGCTGGCTCTGGTCAGAAGGAGTGGAAATCAATTGGGGCAAGCTACATGGACACGCGAAGCGCAAACGAGTTCCACTTCCTGGTTACCCGTTCCAGAGACAACGTTATTGGATCGACATCGAGAAGCCAGGAGCTCATCAAGATGCCGTTGTCGCGTTGCCCAGCGAAACCGCAGGAATTATGGCGCGCAGTACGCATGAACTCGTAGTCGATAGCGCTAAGCCTGCCGCCACCTATCGGCTGCCCAAAGAGGCTAATCGCAAGACGAGTATTCTGGCGGTACTTAAGCGCTCCATGGCCCGCTCTGTTGGCATGGATGTGAGTGAAATCGACAGTGGCAGATCCTTCCTGGAGATGGGATACGACTCGCTCGTATTGATGGGCGCTCTGCAGGACATCCGTAGGACATTCAACCTTAAGCTGTCGATCCGGCAATTATTTGAAGACCTGAATACACTCGATGCTTTGGGTGACTACATCGACCTTAGCCTTCCCCAAAACGCCAGATTTGAGGGCTGGCCGGTTGTTCAGGAGACACCCGATTCCCCCGTTGAACAAGAGCAAACAGTAGGCCGGGGACAGGATCCCCCTGTAGCTTCACTCTCCAGCAAGATCGCGTTGTACGGCGGACACTCTTCTTCTGTGGCCGAACGAGAGCAAGGATCGAACTCTGAGCTGGAGAGAATTATGGCTCAGCAGACTGCGGCAATGAATCAGCTTTTTCTGCAGCAACTGGAAGTGCTTCGGTTGCGGTTGCCAGAACCGCCGTTGAACATAAAGCCGCTTCCTAAAGAAGAAAGCGAAAATCGACTCGCCAAGACCTTGTCCGATTCCAGGGTCGACGAAACGCTCGCTCAAGCACAGCCCTGGGTCCCCTATCAACCTTTCAATCCGGGTTCTCTCGAGAACCTGACGCCGCAACAAAGGATTTATTTGGACGAGTTTGTTGGAGACTATGTGCGTCGCACGAAACGGTCAAAAGAATCCACACAAACCCACCGGTTTGCGCACGCGGATTTGCGTGCGTCAATGAGCTTCCGATTATCCACTAAAGAGATTCGCTATCCAATCGTAGGGACTCGCTCGAAAGGCGCTTATCTCTGGGATTTGGACGATAACCGTTATATCGACTTCACGATGGGATTTGGCGTGAATTTATTCGGTCATAGTCCGGGATTTGTAACCGAAGCGATTGAAGCCCAGTTGGAGAAGGGAATTCAGGTTGGTCCACAAACGGAGCTGGCCGGCGAAGTTGCCGCCCTGATTTGCGAACTGACTGGCATGGACCGCGCCACCTTCTGTAACTCAGGGACTGAGGCCGTCATGGCCGCGTTGCGCATGGCTCGAGTTTCAACCGGCAAGCGCAAAGTGGCGGTTTTCGCAGGTTCATATCACGGTACCGCCGACGCGGTGCTCGTTGGCGCAAACATGGAGAACGGAAAACTCTCCGCAATCCCATTAGTTCCCGGCGTTTGTCCTGGAATGGTCGAGGACATGATCGTCCTGAATTATGGAAGCGAGCGGTCACTTCAGATGATACGAGATCATGCTGATCAGCTCGCGGCGGTTCTGGTCGAGCCGGTTCAGAGCAGGAAGCCGGAGTTGCAACCCGGAGCATTCCTGAAAGAGCTGCGATCAATCACCGAAGAGGCGGGAATTGCGCTCATCTTCGACGAGATGATTACAGGGTTTCGAGTGCACCAACAGGGAGCGCAAGGTTGGTTCGGAGTCAGAGCGGACCTCGCTACTTACGGCAAAGTTATCGGTGGTGGCATGCCAATCGGTGTCGTTGCGGGCAATGCTTCTTTCATGAATTGCATCGACGGCGGCATGTGGAAGTTCGGCGATATGTCGGTGCCTAGCTCACGCACCACATTGCATACGGGCACGTTCTATAAGCATCCGTTGTCGATGGCCGCGGCGCGTGCCATCATGCTGGAGATTAAGAGCCAAGGCCCGGCTTTGTTTACCAATCTCAATGCCGCAACCGAGGCGTTTGCCGGGCGGGTCAACCATTGTTTTCGAGAAATGGAAGCTCCTATTGAGGTTGTTCGTTTCGGTTCTCTCTTTCGGCTGGGCGGGCCGTTGCAGCTCATGTCTTCGGACGCTCTGGATCTTCTCTTCTACCATCTGATTCACAACGGCGTTTACGTTTGGGAAGGGCGAAACTGGTTTCTTTCCACAGCCCATAAGCAAGAAGAGTTGGACTCGGTGATTGCGGTGATGCGGGAGAGTATCGCCCGAATGCGTGATGCCGGATTCATGCCCCGGGTATCGAAAAAACAGGTGGGGGAAAAAGCCGCCGAGCCTCAAAAGGAGCAACTTCTCATCCAAAGCCGGATGGACTCAAGCGTAGGCTCAGTGTCGACAGTTCCGCCGCCAACGGAAATTGCGTTGCAGACTCCGAGGGTTCAAAAAGAGCTCTGGATGATGTCCCGTGCGAGCCAGGAAGTTTCATCGTCTTACAACCAGACGGTCGCTCTACGGCTGCGCGGGGCCTTCGACAGCCTCGCCCTCTCGAATGCTTTGGAGACGGTGAGCGCTCGCCACGAAGCGTTGCGAACTGTCTTTGACGGTACGGGCGAGAAGCAGAGAGTCATTCCATCCCTTCACGTTGAAGTGGCACACATTGATCTTACGGCTCTCTCCGCGGATACCCAGGATCGGGAAATTTCGGACTGGTTAAACCAGGAAGCAGTTCGTCCTTTCAATCTGTCGGATAACTTGTTATGGCGCGTCGCGCTTCTCAAGCGGACGCAAGACGACAACTTGGTCGTGCTCACTATTCACCACGTCATCGCGGACGGTTGGTCCACTGGGATATTGCTGCAGGAAATCGGCGAAGCTTACTCGGCGCAGATCGACGGAAGTGAAACAAAGTATTCCGAAGCGCTGCAGTTGCGCGACTATATGCGCTTTCTTGATACGCACTTTGACGAGCTGGCAAAATCTGAAGCCGTAAATTACTGGTTGCGTGAACTCAAGGACTCTCCAAAACTTCGCTATCCCATACGTTCGACTCAGCCGGCAACCCGCGCGGCTGCCCGTTTGATAAAAATGTTCGATCCAGCTCTGAATGCGGGATTGGCGGCCCTTGCTTCTCAGCTTGACGCAACCGTGCTCGTTACGCTCATGGCTGCGTACCACTTCTTCCTGTCGCGGATCACCGGACAGCAAGATCTTGTAGTTGTGACGCCGGTAGCGGGCCAGTTGCATATGGAGAGTTCAAGTCTGGTGGGCGACTGTTCGAACCTGGTCGCCTTGCGGGCCAAGCTGAGTTCCGATGTTTCCTTCGCCGACTGGGTAAATATCGTCAAAAAGCAAATGCTGGATTGCGCCGATTACATGTTGTGCCCGTTCGCAGAAGTGGTGCGACAGTTGAGTCCACGCCGTGATCCCTCTGGCTGGGCTTTCTTCAATGTTGATCGACCGTCGAGCCCCGTGAGATTTGGCGGCATCCATCTCGATTACGTCCCGACTCCAATCGCGTATAGCAATTTTGACTTCGGACTTAACCTTACGATTTTCTCCGGCGGAGTGCAGGCAGCGTTCGATTACCGAACCTCGCTATTTAGCGGCGAAACTGTCGCAAAATGGAGCAACGACTTTGAAAGCCTGCTCCGCCACGTCATCGCCAATCCCTTGTTGCGGCTATCCGACTGGGCAGGAAAAGAACAACCAACCGGGCTTTTTCTTCCAGAAAATGAACCAGAAGCCGCCTATATTGCTCCAAGAACTGAAGTAGAAAAAATGGTAGCGGCGCTCTGGCAGGACGTTCTCGGCCGCGAACGGCTCAGCGTATTTTCCGACTTCTTCGAATTGGGCGGACACTCATTGCTCGCCACCCAAATTGTCTCGCGTGTCCGCGATACCTTTGGGGTTGATCTCAGCCTGGAAGACTTGTTTCAGCAACCTTCCATCGTCGGCATAGCCGCAATCGTCGAGACTCTATTGCGCAAGCGTGACCATCGAGTGCCGGAGTTCATTCCGAGAGTTTCCCACGATCAACCGCTTCCCGTCTCGTTCGCTCAGCGGCGGTTGTGGCTGATTCACCAATTGGAGCCGGATAGTGCGGCATACAACATTACCGGAGGAATTCGACTATCGGGCGCGTTGGACTTTTCAGCCATCGAGAACGCGCTCGATCATTTGATCAAACGGCATGAACCGCTGCGGACGGTATTTCTAAAAGCCGACGCAGAACCTGTCCAGCAAGTCCAGTCGCACACGCATCTTGCCTTGAAGACAATTAATCTCGAAGGGCAAATTCCCTTGGAGGAACGGAATTCGGCGCTGATCGAGCGTGGGCAGCAGGAAGCCCAACGGCCGTTCCAGTTAGCTCAGGGTCCTCTGTTCCGGGCTTGTCTGCTAAAGTTTGCGGCGGACGACAATGCTCTTATTGTCGCGGTGCATCATATTGTTTGTGACGGATGGTCGGCCGGCATTCTTTTGCGGGAGATCGGCCTGCTCTATGACGCATTTGCGTCGAATAGAAACGTGGATCTGCCAGAACTGCACATTCAGTTTGGCGACTACGCCGTGTGGCAAAGAAAATGGCTTCAAGGCGAAACCCTGCAGCGCCAGATGGACTTTTGGTTGCACCAACTGGCGGGTGCCCCGCATTTCCTGAACCTGCCCACCGATCGCCCTAGAATCTCAGCCCCCAGCTTTAAGGGAGCCCATGAGCCCTTCCAATTATCGGAAGCGATATCCTCCTCTCTGCGGCAGTTCTGCCGCGAACAGGGCGTTACGCCGCACATGGTGCTTCTCGCTGTGTTTTCCTTGCTGCTGTCCCGCCGCTCAGGGCAGGACGATCTTATCGTCGGAACCGACATTGCAAATCGCAACCGGCTCGAAATCGAGGGCGTGGTCGGCTTTTTTGTGAATCTCCTTCCGTTACGGTTAAAACCTTCAGCAAAATTGACCTTTCGGGAGCACGTCAGACAGGTCAGAAAAGTGACGCTCGAAGCCTATGGCCATCAGGATGTGCCCTTTGATCATTTGGTGCGCGCTTTGCGTCCCGACAGAAAGCTGACCAACACACCGCTCGTCCAGGTGTTGTTCGTGTTCCAGAATATTCCGGTGGCCGGTGTGGTCAGCGAAAGCATAAAAATGGAGCCGGTCCCAATACCCATGGAGACTTCGGAATTCGAACTTATTCTGTCAATGCAAGAGGATCTGAATTTATTCAGCGGCTCGTTGGGTTACAGCACCGACCTATATGAGCGATCGACGATTAGTTCATTGATCGCGGAACTGGTGGAGCTTTTGCAGCTTGCTATCAGGGCTACGGATACGCCGTTATCCTCGTTGCAGAGCGAGAGACTAGTAACAGAAACCTCTGCCGCGGAGATTGCTTCTAACGTGAATCTTAGTTCAGAAGAGTTCGCGGTTTTGGACGAACCGATTAAAGGTTCTTCTTGAGCCGATGTAGTGTTTCAGAATGTTCAAGCCATTACACGGCTATTTCACTAGGGGATGGAATATGAAAAAGCTCTTGTTGTTCGTGTTGTACATCTCGTGCACCTTAGGATGGGCGCAAATGGAAAACGAAGGACATTTCGAACAGAATCTAGGCGACAGTAAGGCTCTAACCATGGAGCTTGGAACTGGCACCTACGAAATTCAGCCTGGCACTTCAGACAAGGTAACGGTCGTATACCGTACCGGTAACACGAGGGGAATTGGAGATATAAAGGTTAGTCTGACAACGGCAGCCCAGAAAGGATTGCTCAAAATTGGCGGCGCCAAGAATATTGATGCCACGATTGAGATTCCGAAGGCGATGGGGCTTTCCGTAAAACTCGCAACCGGGAACATGGACGTCAAAGGCATTGAAGGGGACAAGGAGTTCGATCTGGGGACTGGTACAGTCAAAGTGGATATGATCAGCCCAGACCAATATGCGGACATAGATGCGTCCGTTAAGGTCGGCGAGGTGGATGGCGGATCACTGGGCCATTTCTACTCGGTCGGGGGCAGTTCTCTTCGAAAGCGTGGCCCGGGCAAATATAACTTGTACGCCCACGTGAAGGTCGGGAACGTGATTTTATATTCACGGGACGGCCAGTAAACGCAGCAATTGGCCGTTGCTCTAAATATGTAAAGCCGAAGTACTTCTTATCTCCGACCCGTGGTAGGATACACGAATCAAGATGAACTTCCCGGCTCAACCCACGCGCTTGCGCTACAGAGTTGTATTCGGCAAGGACGCGCAGGATCTTGAAGGCAAACTGAACGATCCTGCGTTTGTTCCCCGCAATTACTCGATCACCCACCTGACCTTTAACTCTGCGAAGGCTGAGTATCTGGTAATTCTGGAGAGCGACGAGAACTAGACACCCTGCTGTCTGAAGCGCCTCCTCGGCAGTAGCGGCGAAATCACTATCCATCTCCATCGCAAACGGTAGACCACTTCCTTACATTATCTGACTACAAAAGAGCCACACCGGCGCGGATCCAAGCAATGCACAATTTATCTGAAGATACAGCAGGAATGTTGGCGCTGACTCGCGTTCCCTCGCACGCGATTGACCGCTGCGAACTCACTTACATGCAACGTAGTTCCATTAACTATCAAATAGCTGCGCGGCAACATGCGGACTACGTGCAGGCCTTGCGGAAACTCGGGCTCACCGTCCTGAATCTGCCGCCGGCTCCAGCCTTGCCCGACAGCACATTCGTCGAGGACACAGCCTTGGTGCTGGATGAAGTTGCAGTTATGACTTCGCCGTGTTTGCCGCGTAAGCAGGAAGTGGAGAGTATCCACCAGATCCTCGCGAATTATCGCAAGACCGCTACCATTGCGGTGTACGCGAAACTGGAAGGAGGAGACGTAATTCGCGATGACCGCACTTTGTATGTGGGGCAATCAACCAGGACGGATACGCGTGGATTGGAGGGCCTTCGCGAAATTTTGAGTGTTTACGGATACGATATTGTCCCCGTGAAGGTATCTCACTGTCTGCATTTATCGACGGCGGCATCCTGTCTTGACCGGGACACTTTCCTGATCAACGGCGACTGGATCGCCCCCGGCAGCTTTGCTGGGAAGCGATTGATCGAAGTACCGAAGGACGAACCCTGGGCTGCGAATGTGCTCAGCATTAAAGGATGTATTGTTCTACCTTCGGCGTTTCCTCGAACCTGCGAGTTACTCGACAAGTTGGGATATACAATCTGCGCTGTCGATGTTGGAGAGCTTCTCAAAGCCGAAGCGGGTGTAACGTGCATGAGCCTTATCTTCCGGGTTGCAGGCTCCGGCGACAGGTTGTCTACAACCGAGGCGCAACTCGCCTACGAAAGCGCGATCAGGTAAAAGAAATGCTGTCCATTCCCGGACAGACGTGTCCGGATTCGAAATGAAAAGTAGTACCTCTCCGTTAATCTATCCGCAATATTTATCGTGTTTTAGGACACTTAGCGTCCTCAAGGCGATGGCACTCCAGTTGCCGTTCTGGAGAGTGAATGGATATCGCTCGGCCCGAATTCAAAGTCCAGAAACGCCGTCGCCGAACGATCATCTTAACGGCGGCCATTTTGACTGTGGCCGGGTTCTCGTTTGCCCTAGTCCGCTTGAAGCCGGCAGCACCCAAAGTGGAGCGCGCCACCGTATGGATCGATACCGTGAAGCGAGGGCCGATGTTGCGGCAGGCTCACGGGCTGGGATCGCTGGTTCCCACCCAGGAAGCCGTCCGTCAAATTCCGGCTGAGACGGAAGCCACCGTCGTTCGAATTGAGATGTTACCTGGTTCACAAGTAAAGGCAACCACCGTCCTGTTGAGGATGAGTAATCCGCAAACCGAGCAAGCCGCAGTGGATGCACAGCTTCAGTTGAAAGCCGCGGAAGCCGATTATCAGAGCCTTCGGTTGAAGTTGGAAAGCGACCTGATGAACCAGAGGGCGGGCGCCGCCACGGTGCATGCGGATCATGCTCAAGCGCAGCGGCAGGCCGACACCGACAAGTCGCTCTACGAATTGGGCGTCATCTCGGGCTTGGCGTATAACTCTTCCAGGGATCGGGCGGACGAACTCACCACTCGAAACGACCTCGAAGCTCAGCGGCTCAACGCAAACCAGCGGGCCCTCGAATCGCAGATGGCCGAGCAGCAAGCCAGGGTCGATGAGATGCGGATACTGGCGCAGCTAAAGCAGAAACAGCTCGACGCATTACAGGTTCGAGCGGGGATCGATGGCGTCCTGGTGGATCTACCCCTGCAGGTTGGGCAGCATGTTCTTCCGGGAACCATGCTCGCGAAGGTAGTTCAGCCTGATCACCTGATGGCCACGCTGAAAGTCCCGGAAACACAGGCGCGCGACGTGCAGATCGCAGAGCCTGCCTCCATTGATACCCACAATGGATTGATCGCAGGCACCGTCATGCGAGTCGATCCGGCAGTGCAAAACGGAACGGTTACGGTCGATGTCAAACTGACAGGCGATCTACCGAAGGGCGCACGGCCCGATCTCAGCGTGGACGGAACCATAGATCTGGAAAGGTTGGACAACGTCCTTTACATGGGCCGTCCTACATTCGGCCAGGAGAACAGTACGATCAGTTTATTCAAACTCACTTCCGACGGGCGAGGGGCGTTGCGGGTGCCCGTAAAGATTGGAAGAACCTCGGTGAATTCCGTCCAGATACTCGAAGGATTGCAACAGGGAGACGCTGTCATCCTGTCCGATATGTCGCGTTGGGACAACGTCGATCGAATCCTCCTGGAATAACCGGCAACCCAAGAAATTTAATCAGAGAGGTAACCAGCAATGACCGAAGCAGGCCAGCCACTCATTGAGATTCAAGATCTCACCAAAGTCTTCTACACCGATGAAATCGAGACACACGCGCTTTCCGGCATTCATCTCACCATCAACAAGGGAGAATACCTGGCCATGTCGGGACCGTCGGGCTGCGGAAAGTCAACATTGCTGTCGATTATCGGGCTCCTGGATACGCCGACAAGCGGACGCTACTCTTTGAATGGCAAAGCGGTGGAGAATCTCGATTTCGGGGAACGGTCGCACATCCGCAATCAGGAGATCGGCTTCATTTTCCAGAGCTTCAATCTGATCGGCGATCTTACGGTCTATGAAAATGTCGAACTCCCGTTGACTTACCGGCACAAATTGCCGGGCGCCGACCGCAAGGCTCGCGTAATGGAGTCGCTGGAGCGTGTGGGGATGGCGCACCGCGTAAAGCATTACCCCTCGCAACTCTCGGGGGGACAGCAACAGCGGGTAGCGGTGGCGCGAGCGCTGGGTGGAAAGCCATCCATTCTGCTCGCTGACGAGCCTACTGGAAATCTGGATTCGCATAATGGGGATGCGGTGATGGAACTCCTGCAGAACCTGCACCGCGA
Source organism: Candidatus Aquilonibacter sp. (assembly GCA_035486715.1). Classification (GTDB taxonomy): domain Bacteria; phylum Acidobacteriota; class Terriglobia; order Terriglobales; family Acidobacteriaceae; genus Sulfotelmatobacter. Next base: position 176,977 of record DATHMV010000034.1, on the reverse strand, counting down.
AGGAGCTACGATCTGCATGGTGACGCACGACCAGCGCTTCGCCAAGCACGCGCAGCGGGAAGTCCACTTGTTCGATGGCAAAGTTGTCGCCGAGGAAGAGCTGAAAAAGCTACTGGAAGCGAGCGCCTGATTGCCCGCGACGAGATCTGCCATTGCCACCGTACCCGCAAGCCAAATTGAACTTGATGGTGCAACCCTTGTGACTTTGGAACATAATGGAGCTTGCATTCGGGGCGCCGTCTTCGGAACGGGCGACGCCTCGCCCTAATAACCATGCCGACTACGGCCAAGCTGCAGCACACCCCTTTCCTGAGCCCTTCCCATCCTTTGGAAAACCGCGCACCCCGCATTCTTGCGGCGGACGACCAACCCCATATTCTGGAAGCTCTTGAACTCCTGCTTGATCCTCACGGCTATCGCATGGTATTTGCAAACTCTCCGGCACAGGTTCGTGAAGCGTTGGCGACGGAGACTTATGATGCGCTTCTCATCGATCTGAATTACACGCGAGACACTACTTCAGGACAGGAAGGTTTGAGTCTCCTTACGGAGATTGTCGCGCTGGATGGAATGCTTCCGGTTATTGTGATGACCGCGTGGGGCAATGTGGAATTGGCGGTGGAAGCCATGCGCCGTGGGGCACGGGATTTCGTTCAAAAGCCGTGGGAAAATGAGCGCCTGCTCACAATTTTGCGCACACAAGTTGACTTGCATCGAGCTCTGCAGCGCGCGGAGCGGCTGGCTGCGGAGAATCGGCTTCTTCATGCCCAGGGCCGCCGGGAATTCATCGCATCGGCGCCCTCCATGCAGCCTGTGCTGGAGGCAATCGCACGGGTCGGTCCTTCCGGCGCAAACATCCTGATTACAGGTGAGCACGGCAGTGGCAAGGAAGTGGTGGCGCAAACACTGCATGTTCTTTCGTCGCGCGCATCGCGTCCGCTGATCGCGGTGAACACAGGGGCTTTGGCGGAGGGATTATTCGAGAGCGAACTTTTCGGCCACGTAAAGGGAGCGTTTACCGATGCGCGAACCGACCGTATCGGACGCTTCGAACTGGCGGATGGGGGCACGATTTTCCTGGATGAAATCGGAAATGTGCCCATCCGGCAACAAGCCAAACTTTTGCGCGTGTTGGAATCGGGTGAAATCGAGCGCCTTGGATCTTCTCAGTCGAGAAAGATCGATGTGCGGTTGATCTCGGCCACCAACATCGACCTTCAGGCCGCGTGTGCGGCTGGCCAGTTTCGGGAAGATCTTTTGTTTCGCTTGAACACGGTCGAGATTCATGTTCCTCCACTGCGCGAGCGGCGGGAGGACATTCCGGCTCTCGCAGTTCATTTTCTAAGGCGATATGCCTCGCGTTATCGCCGCGAAATTACCGGATTCGATACTGCTGCCTTACAAGCGATGGCGCAATATGCATGGCCGGGAAATGTCCGGGAGCTGGAACACACTCTGGAACGCGCGGTGCTCATGTGCCGGGGGAGTGAAATACAGCCGGCCGATCTGGGCTTGAACCTGCAGCGTCCCCAGGCTCAAAACTTCGAGGAACTAAGCCTGGAAGCGGTGGAAGCGCTGCTCATCCGCAAGGCTCTGCATCGCTTTCAGGGAAATGTAAGCCAAGCCGCCGAGGCGCTGGGGCTGAGCCGGGGTGCGCTGTACCGGCGAATGGAAAAATATGGCCTCTAGCGCGCTGACCACCGCCAAAGCACAAACGGCTGACGTATCGCGCAGGCGAGTTCGTCTACTCCACGAGTATCGCGTCGGTTTCTACTCGCTGCTCTTCGTCTCTCCCGGAATTGTGGTGAGCGGCATTCTTGTCTGGTTGCAGCCTTGGTCTACGGTGTTAAAGGTTGCCCTTTGTTCGGGCGGGCTTGTAGCCTGTTGGGTTCTGGCTCTGGCCTTGCACAGGAAGACGGTTCGGCCATTGCAGACTTTGGCAAACGTGGTGGCGGCACTTCGAGAGGGAGATTATTCCTTTCGAGCCAGCCGAGCTACGAAAGCCGATGCGCTGGGCGAGCTTTCACTTGAAGTCAACGCCCTGGCCGACGTGCTGGCGGATCAGCGCATTCGCGCCATAGAAGCGACCGCACTCTTGCGGCGAGTAGTCGAAGAAATCGACGTTCCCCTGTTTGCGTTCAACTCTGACGAAACGCTTCAACTGGTGAATCCCGCCGGCGAAAATCTCCTCCAACAACCGGCAGTTCGATTGCTGGGACGAACCGCGAACGAAATTGGCCTGACCGGGTGCATGAGCGCACCAGATGAGACTTTAGTGGCTTTGCCGGCCAATACTCCGAGCGCTCGCTGGCTGGTTCGTCGAAGCAAGTTTCGGGAGAAAGGTGCGCCGCACACGCTAATTGTACTGGCGGATGTGAGCCGAGCGCTGCGCGAGGAGGAACGCAGCGCCTGGCGGCGATTGATAAGCGTGATAGGCCACGAACTGAATAACTCCCTGGCGCCGATTAAATCCATCGCCGCGAGTCTGAGTTCGCGCTTGCCACAGGCCGGCCTAAGCCCAGAACAGCGCCGCGATTTTGAGCGGGGCCTGGCAATTATTGAGGCTCGGACAACTTCGCTCAATCGATTTCTGCAAGCCTATCGCCAGTTGGCTCAGATGCCGCCGCCGTCTATGAAGCGCGTCGCGCTACTCCCGATCATCGAGCGGGTAGCATTTCTTGAGACTCGCTCGGCCGTGACCGTACACCGGGGACCGGAGGCGACGCTGCTGGTGGATTCCGACCAGATTGAACAGATGCTCATCAATCTGGTGCGTAACGCTGTGGAAGCAGCTCTGGAGTTTTCTTCCTCTTCAAACGGTCCAAGTAAGTCTTCTGAAGTTCGAAAACCGCATGTGTGGGTGGGCTGGACAGTTCAGGATCAGAGTGTAATCTTAACCATCGAAGATAATGGCCCGGGACTTCTAAATTCCAGCAATGCCTTCGTGCCTTTCTATACCACCAAGCCGAATGGGAGTGGAATTGGGTTGGCCCTTTCCCGACAGATCGCCGAAGCGCATGGAGGCGTCATAGAATTGTCCAATCTCCATGGACAATCCGGCTGTCAAGTGCGTGTGATCCTGCCTTGCGTTTGCAAATAGCGCAGAAAAGCAGAACCATTGAGAACCTTGTTCACTCTCTCTACGTGCAAAATCGAGCAACACTCACATGATTCAGGGTGCGAGATTTCTTGCGGTGCCTTCAATCGCATCCTGGATTGTGATTCCGTTATGTTCCAGAGTACTGGCGGTTGCGCGATCCAGTTCAACTTTGGCTTTTTCGTAAACTGTCATGGCTGTGACAAGGTCAAGTTCTGATAGGGCAAGATCGCGTTGGCCTGTCATGGTCTGAAAGGTCGATCCCGCCCCTAGGGTTTGTTCTTTCTGCGTGATCTCGAAGGTTCGCTGCGCCAGGTCGCGCGTTTTTCGAGCCGCTGCCACGCGCGCCGCCGCCTGTTCGAGCGCGTACTCGGCATTGCGAACCTCGATCCTTATTTGTTTCCGCAATTCCTCGCGCCGCAATTGTGCCTGCCGGTATTCGATTTCGGATCGGTACTGATCGGCCTTTGCGACGCGATTCCGAATCGGAATGTTTACATTGATCCCGATGTAGTAATCGGGGGCGGTGTTGTTGAAGGCATTCTGCAACGCTCCAGAGAAGTCGGTGGGAACGCTCGACGTGTCCGCTTCCCCTGGAATGTTGAAAGCGCGATTTAATGGGCCCGCTAATCCCGACCCACCATAGAATCCCACTAGAGTCGCTGAGGGTAATAAGGCATTCTTTGCCGCCTTTCGGGTGATTTGTCGGCTGAGCAGATCAATATCTGACTCGGCGAGTTCCGGGCGATCACGGAGCGCCTCGGCAATCAGCTCCGCAACCGTCTGCGCGGGAGGCGGCTGCACCAATTGGAGATTATCCGTGGGAGCCACGGTCACGGCTTCGAGCGCAGGGTCGTCGAGGGTCTTCGCCAGCGCATTCTTAATGAGCAATTCCTGTAATTGCAGGTTCGTTCGAGCCACGGTGAGATCCTGATCGCGTTTTGACACTTCGGCCTCGTCGCGCATGACATCCATTGCGGGTATGCTCTGCAGCTGAAGCTGCTTCTTGGCATTCTCGAAGGACTGCTGGGCGAATGCGAGGGATTGCTCGTTGACCTTTGCCTGCTCTGAAGCGCTCACCAAGTCCCAATAGATGTTTTCAATCTGCGCAATCGTAGCGATAACCTGCCCTTTGAAGGCTATATCGGAGATCTTTTTATTATTCTTCGCGATACGCAGATAACGGAGATTTGGGCCAAAGCCGAACCCGGAGAGCAATTGTTGCTGAAACGAAAAACGGTACATTGAGTTCAGAGCCGGTGACAAATTGAAAAAGGGGCTGTTGGTGGCCTGGCGGTTGTTGTTGAACTCAAACGAAACCGTCGTGCCCGTGGCGAAAGCTTGGGAGTAGCCAACGTTCGCCTGCCCAGTATTCAATTGCAGCAGCGGTACTCCGTAGATCTGCAAATTGGCAAGCGGAGTGGTCTGATGCTCCGCGCCTACCGATGCGGTGATGACCGGATCGTAGGAAGTGACCGGAGTTCCCGTTCCTAACGTCGATTGCACCAGCCCAGAAGCTCCCGCGCCAGCACCTCCTGCACCGGTCGTTGTGCCTCCCGCGCCAGCCCCAGGGGCTCCGCTTCCAAATCCTCCAATCCCGCCTCCGGGTGTCCCTTGCACAACGCCGGCATTCACACCACGAAAAACTCCTCCAGCCTGTGTGCGCAGAATGTCCATGTTTGCGATTGGCAGATTGTAGCGGGCAATCGCAAGGTCAAGATTGTTCTCGAGCGCGAGTCGGATTGCATCCTTGAGAGACAAATAAAGCTTGCCGTCGCGAATAAGCTGACTCAACAGAGGAGAATTGCTCAGCTGTGGTTCCGGCACTTCGCTGGCTGAATACGCACTGAATGGGTTGAGCGATCTAGGTATGCCGGAATAGACCGGTGTGCTGGTCTGCGCTGAGGCCGTCATTGCAAAACTAATCAGGAGCCAGGCCAGAATTCCTTCAAACCAGCCCGAATGGAAGTTCTTGCGCATGATTGCCTCTTCTCTGCTACGCCCATCACATCGATCGATGCCGGAGGATTGCATGGCAGGATGATGCCTGCCTCTTCTCTTTATTCGATCAAACCATATTTCCTGTGGGGATCGTTCTTGTTTTGATATGCAACCGTCTAGCCACGAGTCGGGCAGCATTATCGTGTTGAAAAGTCGAAGAACAAAGCCGGGAGTTGGAAGCGCAGAGTGATTAAAGTGTCCGCCTTCGGAAACCAGTGTCCATTAACGGACGGTGCTCCTCGTTACGCATTGCAAAGCGCGCTGAAAAGCATGTCGTGCAGTATTGGGGGATCAATGATAATCCAGCTGCAACGTGCATGCCTTCTATAAATCAGAGTTTCGCAGGGGGGATGTTTGTAGGTGGGGCGCGCCTTGGCGTATCTTATGCGCGGTGCGTAACGCCCGCTCGAAGTGAGATGAAAAAAGTACTGTCAACACCGACCCAATTCCCAGCCCAGCAATCAGAAAGGTAACGGCAGTGGGAATATCGTAATCGTGCTTGATTCGAGATTTGCTTACTTCATCCATAAATTTCTCGCGGCAGCATTTCAAAAAAAATAACTCGCAGTTCGCTCCATGCAAAGACAAAACTTCAAGAGCTAGGTTCGATGCTTTCCATGAGAATCGTGTTGCTGTTCGCATCCAGCTTGCCCGTTATCTTCACACGCTTGCCTATGTATGGCTGCGCTTTTGCAGGATTGTTAAGTTTGTGGCTTACTTTGGTCACCGGATCTTGCAAAACTACATCCCGGTTTTCTTTCACTATCTTGCCGCTGAAAGTTTTTGCATCCTGCGTCGTAACTTCGCCTGATGCAGGTATCTGCGCATCTTTCGTTTTTTGCGGTGCTGCCGACGCCGAATCTTGATCGCCACGTTGCGCATAGGCCAACGGGGCAATTACCGACGCGACCACGATGATGGCAACCGCTAAACAGAGGCGCAACAAGAAATTTCTCATGGCCGACCCAATTCTCTACTTTGCAACAAGCTTGCCAACTTGCCTCTGCGCATTTTGTTTAGAAATAACGCTTTGCCGCAAAATGCCAATTGTAGCTATGAAAATTACGCTGGAATGTGAGAATCTCTTGCCCATCAGTGTCATAACTGACAAAAGTTTACCAGCCATTAATATTTGTGATTTTTTCTCCCCACTACAGGATTTACCCGAGTTGCAAGCGCTTCGGGGAAGAGTACTTTTCTTTTTAATGGCGGACTCCAACTCCTGCCCAATTTTCTACTGTAGTTAACCCGAAACCCTTTTCGCCGACGTGGAGAGATCAATGGGCGCTTACGGACTTTATCCTCAAGATGTAGCTCTGACCGATATTGTGCGCACTCTTAATGAAGCCGGATTCGATGACGAAAGCATCTGCATGATGCTCTCTCCAACGCATCCCATTGCATCGTTGGTTCGTGACGCCAGCCTTTTTAACTCCGAGTGCGAATCGAACGCCGTAACCGCCGGCCTGATCGGATGGCTTTCAAAATTCGGCGCGGTGATGATTCCGACCGTAGGCTTTTTCGTCCGTTCGCAGGCTTTTTTCCACGCTCTCATGACGACGCGTGAAACTCCGGCCCTCTGCGGCAATGCGAGAACTTTGTCGGGCCTTGGTTTTTCAGACGACCAAGCAGATCGGTTCGAGCTACAGCTACGCAAAGTCGGAGTTTTGGTCTACGTATCCTGCACCGAAAGAGAGAAGACCCAATGGGCCTGCGAAGTTCTCCGGCATGCGGGTGCGCACGAAGCCGCAACCCTGGATGAAAAAACATCAGCCATCGGCGCAACCGCCATGGCCTAACCGGATTTTAATGAGATGTACGATCTGTATCAGGGCATTGCTTAAGCGATGCCGCAGGATCGGAAAATAAGAAGGCTTTAGCCGCTGAGATCATCTGCACTGGGAATTTCCAAACTAAGGCCGATCGCGTTCCTGCTCCTCATCCCGCTGCTTCCCATACCGAAAAGCAAGCCCCAACCCCAATACCATGATGCCCAAAGGCGGCGCCAGCATTACAAAAATTGCCCGGTTCAGCGCCCGCTGACCTTCCTTAGGCGTACTCTTCGCGGCAGCATTGCACATCGCGCAGCCCTGCGCCAGAGCGGGCAGGGAAAAGACGCCAAGCAGTGAGATAAATGCAAGATTCCGAACTTTGTATGAGATCGACTTCATGGCCCGCTCTACTTGACTCCGATGGTCAAAATGCGTCCCGCATCCGGGAAAAAGAAAAAATACATAATAATGAAGCACGCCGTTACTGAAACCACCAGCAACCACCTCATTAACGGTCGTTCAAATTTCAAGTGCATGAAATACGCAATGATCAACGCCGATTTCACCACCGACAGCGCCAGCAGCACTTCCAGCATCCGCACCGGCTCAAATACCTGCCGGTAGCCAAGCCACACTTCCACGGCGGTCAGAACCAGCAATGCTCCCCACACCCAGAAATATTGCCCCTTGCTATCGTCATGCGTCGCAACATCGTGCATATGCAATTCCCTCGCAGTGATTTTGGGTGGCGCAGCGCTTCAGCTGCGGTAATGCTCTTCTTCTCTCAGCGGCTTTAGCCACTGAGGCACACACACCGGCCCTAGATTTTGGTCGACATCAAATACACCAGCGGGAAAATAAACATCCACACCAGGTCGACAAAGTGCCAGTACAGCCCGGACACCTCAACATCATGCGCGTCATAATCTTTTGGTTTCAGGAACAAAATCACGCTGGAAACGATCAGCCCAATTAACAGCGCATGAATCCCATAGTGAAAAACATTGTCCGCAGGAATCAGCAGGAAACCCACCAGCCATAGCGCACCAAGAATTGGCAAAAATAGTTTGCGCAGCGCCACAACACCTAAATAGATGACACCGATAGTCACGTGCAGCATGTGCATCGCGGTCAGCCCAAAAAATGTCGCAGCAAATTGCGGTACACCCGATGAAATATGCGCGAACTCGCTTTCCAACTGTCCGGCAGGCTTGGGAAATCCCGGGAGCGACAGACCTTCATGAATCAGCTTCGTCCACTCCATGCCGTGCAATACGATGAACGCCGTGCCAAATGCCATCGTGGCCAGCAGCCAGTTCCGCGTCCACGCCCGGTCATGCCGCTGCGCGGCAAACACCGCCATCACCATGGTGAGCGAACTCGACAGCAGGCAAGCCGTCATTACCGTCGCGTTGATGATGCTGTCTTTGCCAAACGGCGTCGGCCACGACGTATAGATGCGGTTGTAACTGAAGGCAAACAGCAAAGCCCCGAACGTGAGCGAGTCCGAGGCCAGAAACAACCACATCCCAACCTTCTTCGAATACGCCCCAAACAGCGGAGCCTCAAATTCCCCCGCGTGTCCATGCGCGATTACGGCATCATCCTGCAGCGTGATCTCAGACATTCCCCAGTTTCTCCCTTCTTTCCACTGCATCGTCCTGAGCGCAGCCGTTTTCAGGCGGAGCGAAGGATCTCCTGACTACCAGCGCCACGATGAAACATCTACGCGCTTACTTGGCGAACGCCAAGAGCGCAAATACGTAAACCCACAACAAAGCCATAAAGTGCCAGTACCAGGCAGTCACATCCACCACAATCCGCCGCGCCTCAACCGGCCGGCGGAGCCGGGAAGTCACCGCTGCCCAAATCAATGCGACGATTCCTCCCGCCAAATGCACCGCATGCGCCGCCGTCAGCAAATATACGAATGAACTGTTCGGGTTCGTGTCTACAAAAAATCCGCGCGACTTCAACTCGCCCCAGGCCAGCCATTGCCCGACGAGAAATCCAAAGCCAAGCAGCACCGTCACGCCCAGCCAAGGAAAACTCTTTTCGTCACCCAATGAAATCCCGGGCATCGATTGCAACGGAGCCAGCGCCGCCCGCCGCGTAATCTCTCGCCGGGCCAATTCCATGGTCAAGCTGCTGATTAACAACATCGCCGTGTTGATCGCCAACAGCGTCCACGGCAACTGCACCATCCCCCAATCGCGGACGTAAGAATTCGTCGCGCCGTCGAAGGTCGGTAATCCCTGCCGCACCACATACGCGCTGGTCAGCGAAATAAAAACCATGCTGACGGTAGCGATCGCGCATACCAGTCCCAGTCGCGCTCTGCGCAACCGTGCGCCATAATTCGGAAAGTTCGAATCCTGGGAGTGATCGCCCCCATCTCCGCCATTCGGCGGCGCAGGGACATCCCCGCCACCACCGAGCCGGCTCGTCGGAGCGCTTGGACTAAATGTCGGCATGATGACTTCGGATGCCAATGAATCTCCTAACCGTATCGGTCAGCGACCGGTCGATCTTTACCAGTATTCTTTACCGACATTCACGATTGGGGTGCGCCATGTCTCGCTTCTTTTGCGAGATATGGGATTTCCCGAGCCCTAATGCGTAACCGCCGTAGCCGGATCCGTCTGCATCACATAATCCCGCGCCGCTCCTGGTACTCCATATTCATAAGGACCATGATGCACAACCGGCGTCACCCCGCCAAAGTTATCGTGCGGCGGAGGCGTAGCAGTAGTCCATTCGAGAGTAGTAGCCTCCCAAGGATTGTCACTGGCCTTCGGCCCTTTAAAAATGCTCCAGAACAGATTGATGACAAAAATAAACTGTGCCGCAATCGTGATGATCGCTGCGTAAGTCATGAATCCGTGGATCGGTTGCAGCTTTTGCAGATAAGCAACTTCGGTGTACTGCGAATACCGCCGTGTTCCGCCCGCAATCCCCAGATAATGCATCGGCATGAAGATCGCATAAGTTCCGGCCAACGTAAGGAAGAAATGCACTCGGCCCCAAGTTTCATTCATCATGCGCCCAAACATTTTCGGGACCCAATAATAAGTAGCGGCAAACATGCCGAAAATCGCCGCCACGCCCATGATCAGGTGAAAATGTCCGACCACAAAATAAGTGTCGTGCAGTTGAATATCGAGCACTGGCTGCGCCAGGAACGGTCCGCTCAATCCGCCGGAAACAAACAACGAAACAAAGCCGATGGCATACAGCATCGGCGTCTGGAAGCGAATATGCCCCTTCCACATCGTGCCCAGCCAGTTAAATGTCTTGATCGCCGAAGGTACGCCGATACACATGGTCAAAATCGAGAACGCAAACGCCGAATAAGGGCTCATCCCGCTCATGAACATGTGATGGCCCCACACCATGAAGCCGAAAAATCCAATGGCCAGCATGGCATATACCATTGCTTTATATCCAAAGATCGGCTTGCGCGAAAAAGTCGATAACACCTGCGAAGCCACACCCATACCCGGCAGGATCGCAATGTAAACTTCCGGGTGCCCAAAGAACCAGAACAGATGCTGCCACAACAGCGGTGATCCGCCCTTGTGCCCCATGATCTGTCCGTTGACCACAACCAGCGGCACATAAAAGCTCGTTCCCAGGTTGCGGTCCATCAGTAAAAGAATTCCCGCTGAGAGCAACACACCGAACGCAAGCAATCCCAGAATTGCCGTGATGAACCACGACCATACCGTAAGCGGCATGCGCATCAACGTCATGCCCTTTGCCCGCAAATCGAGCGTGGTGGTAATAAAATTCAGCGCGCCCATCAGCGACGCAAGGCAAAAAATAGCAATGCTCGTAATCCACAAATCCGCGCCTAGTCCCTCACCCGGACCAGCCGACGGCAGGGCGCTCAACGGCGCATATCCCGTCCACCCATGCAGCGGCGCACCTCCCGTGACAAAAAATGCCGCGATGATGCAGACGAACGCCACAAACGTCGTCCAGAACGAAAGCATGTTTAGCACCGGAAACGCCATGTCCGGTGCGCCAATCTGGATTGGCAAAAAGTAATTTCCGAACCCGCCCTGCGGTGCAGTAGTCAGCACAAAGAACACCATGATGGTGCCGTGCATCGTCAGCAGGCTGAGATATTGCTCCGGCTTGATCTCACCCACCAGCGGCAGCACAGCATTCGGCCAGTACAAGTGAATGCGCATCAGCAGCGAAAGAATCATCCCGACAAACACCGCCGTGAGCGCCAAAAAGAAATACTGAATGCCGATGACTTTGTGATCGAGGCTGAAAATATATTTCCGGATAAAACCCTGAGGAGCGTGCGAGTGAACCGTAGCCGCGGTTGCCATTACTGTTTCTCCGCCTCCCGTGCCGCCAGCCACTTGTCAAAATCCTCCTGGCTGACCACATGAACCATGCCATGCATCTTGTAATGCCCCAGCCCGCACAATTCTGCGCATGCGATTTCATATTCGCCAATCGCTGTAGGCGTGAAGTGCATATGAATGTTTAATCCCGGAACCGCATCCTGCTTGAAACGCAGGTTGGGAACAAAAAAGCTGTGGATAACATCCACCGATCGCAGGCTTACATCCACTTCGCGATTCACCGGCAAATACATCGTGCCGGTCACGACATCATCCTTTGCATCCGGATCGGAAGTGTTGAGCCCCAGCGCCGCTTCACCGCCCGCCGAGGGATCCATCAACTTGGGACTCGTCGGCGCAAACTTTCCATCCGGCCCCGGATAGCGGAAGTACCAGGCAAATTGCATGCCCGTCACCTCCACCTGCACAGCTCCCGGCCCTGCGGCATCGAAGCGCTGGCTCGCCCATACCCGGCTGCCCATCAGATTTAATCCAACGAACAGAACCGTAGTCAGCACAGTCCAAATGATTTCGAGTTTGGTATTGCCGTGCGAATACAGGACCGGAGGCGAGTTCGGCTTCTGCTGGTATTTCCAGACGATATAACCCAGCGAGAGTTGCGCCGCCAGAAAAATAATCCCCATCACGATCAGCGTCAAGGTGAATTGTCCATCGATGAATCCGGTAGCGGCAGAGGCGCCGACCGGCAGCCACCAGGTTTTAGCGGCAAAAAAGTAGGTACTGGCCAACGTGATCAGCCAGATCACAGCCATTAACGCGAGGCCCATTCCCTAGTCCTCCCAAACCACCAGACGGCACGCAAGGATTCCCCCACGGCTATTGCCCGCTTCGCGGCGAAAGCAACAGTCGGCGGCGAGTGTACCACAGCCGGTCGAGGAAAAGGCAAGTGGCGTTGTAGAAAAATTGCCGCGCCGAAGCGCTTCGTGCAGCCAAACACATACGCAGTCGAAGCATCCCGCGTCAGCCTGTGGCTCCCGGATCGTTGCAAGGAGTTTTCAACGTACTCACTGCGCATCGTCGTGAATTTTCTCGATTGCAGTGAAACGCTATGACCGATCCCAGCACTATCCATCAACTGCGGAAAAGCTGAGGCGCGATTTACGAATTCATCCACGCCGTCAGCGACCAATCCGCATAAGGAGGCCTTGCATGGCCACGACAATCGAAAATCCGACTGCAAATACCGCGGCTACCAACAAAGTTTCGTCCGTGCCGCCCCGGTTCCAGCAGGGACCAATCACAACCGCACTACAACTGGGTCCTCTCGCGCCACTGGCGGGCAACTGGAAAGGCCGCGGCTTCAATGTGATGTGGCGGCCCGACAATCCCCAATCGCCCCCCTTCGGTCAAACTAAGCGCTTTCTCGAACTCAACCTCACCAGCGAAACGCTCGACTTCCACGTGATCCCCGGAGTGGTGCCAAACCGTGGGCTGAATCCGCAACCCGATCTTAGCCTCTATGGCCTGCACTATCTCCAGCGGGTGACTGACGCCGACAAGCCGCCATTCTCCACTGCGGGGCAAGCGCTGCACATCGAGCCGGGCCTGTTCATGAACGTGCCTGCGAGCCAGGAGCCCGCCGTGGCACCCAGCATCGTGCGCATGGCGAGCATCCCGCATGGGGTTTCGCTGCTGATGCAAGGGCCGACCCCGAGCACCACTCCAGTTGCCGGACCACCAAAGATTCCTGCCATCTATCCCATCGCTGGTATGCCGTCGTTCACGCCGCCCGCCGGCGCGCTGGGTTTGGGTATCCAGCCGGTCGACATCCCAAAGCCCGCTAGCGACGGCCTTGAGCATGTAGTTCCTGAGGTGACCCTCGCCAGCGATGGCGCGGGCTCGCAAAGCAATGGCCCATATCCACCATCCATCCCGCAAGCCTACGTTAACGATCCCAACTCTATTTTGCGGGAGGCGATCGCCGGCCAGGATATTCTCGGCACGATCACGATCCAACTTTCCACGACCGGGGCCGGCAGTGGGATCGAGAATATCCCGTTCCTCGGTACCGCAAATCCGTCGCAAGCCAGTGCTCCCACCAACGCGAACGCCTTCGTTTTGCAGTCAGAGGCGACGTTCTGGATCGAGTGGGTGCGAATCGAAGGTTATCCAGATTCATCTGCTGAGGCGAAGAGCCTCGACCCCCGCATCCTGGGGATCGAACCGTTCTGGCCTGCCGCGACATTCCTGCAGTTGCAGTACTCGCAGGTATCGATCCTGGTTTTCAACAACGTCCTCTGGCCGCACGTCAATGTAGCAACGCTAACCCTAAGCGCCGGGTAGCTGTGGAAGTTGGCAGCGCTCAATGCATGGGGATGCCCCATTTCTCGCGTCTATTGCGAGAAGTGGGGCTCTTTGATTGGAACCAATAAGCGGGTTCCTATCGTTTTTTTCGGCTGGCGTCATCCGGAAGCTCCGCGTTTTTACCAAGGGGCGAGGCTCTCGCGCCAGCACCGCTCTTGTTAACTCAAGTACACTGCCGGACTATCAAAACTGAGGACTTATAAATACAAAAGCCGCAGGCATTCGCCTGCGGCCCATGTGCCCCTGCAAACTACCAGATCAGCGTAACCACGCCGGACATCGCGATCGTATTCGCGTTGTGAATGATGAACGTGTCCGTGCTCGCTACCTGGATATCCACGAGATGGCTGTAATCGAGATACACGATGTGCGTTCCGGCCGTGCCGCTAAAACCAGAGGTAATAGCTGCGGCGGCGGGAGATTCGATTCCCGTCCACTCCAGGAAGCTTGAAGGCACGTGCAGCATCGATACCTGCCCAACGCCGCGATAGCCGAGATTATTCTGCACGCCCATCACCAGCACCGGAACACTCTCCGCCGGAGTTACCGCGGCGCTGGACGCGCCCGCAGCCAGGTTGTACGTGACCTTCGAAGCGTTCGGGGTGGTAATGCTTTGGGTGGCATGCACTCCGATATTCAGCGCCACTACAGCGACGAAACCGGCAAGCAGCAGGGTCGTTACACGGGAAAATCTTGAGTCTTTCACTTGTATCTCCTTAGGGTTTTATTTTGTTGGCCCTGATACGTGTTCAGGGGAAAAGACGAAACCGTGCGCACTCCCGCGAGCTTTCGTCGGTTATGAGTTAGTGGTTTCCGCGATCTCATCTTCTGATCGCCGGTAGGCCACGTGGTTTTTGAAAGAAATTTCGGTTGGCTGTCCTCAACCCCTCAGTGCTACCACTAGCGTTCGCCGGTAATAAACGCCCAGGGCCATGGCGCCTCCCAGAGTCAGAATTCCGGAAAACGCCTGCATCCAGCGCTCGCGTCGTACCAGCACATCCGGCCGTAGAGCGGCGGCCTGCGCATTGTTGATCGGTGGCATCACAAACGCATTATTTTCGATCTTCAACCGCGGCGCCCACATTTCAACCAGCAACCCCACCGCAAATATTGCCCAAAGACACAACGCAAGCCTCTTTTCACGAGCCTTGCTCCCCGATCGTGCATTTCTTGGATTGTTCGCGCTTGGATTGTTCACACCGTTTCCTTTCGTTCACATAGTGAAGGTCACGGCAAAAGCGTTACAAAAAACGGAAATGAATGACGGGTGCCCCATTTCTCGCTTCTTTTGCGAGAAGTGGGCTTTCGTGCTGCCTGCGTTCTATACGATTGCCGGTGGGGACTTTTACTTCCTTTCCACCGTGAGACCCACCGAGTGCGTGGGGTTTTCGTTTGGCATCACGAAGCAGTGACGCACACGATAAAATCCTTACCATGTGCCCCAAGCCCCAAGGCCACGACACCCGCTACCTCAAAATGCAGAAGAATAACTGCTTCGTCTGCGGCCAGAATAATCCCGATGGCATGAAGCTGAAATTCATCCTCGACGAAGAACGCCAAACCTTCGTCTGCCGCTTCCGCCTGAGCAAGCGGTACACCGGACCGCCCGGCCACTGCCACGGCGGCATCATCGCCAGCATCCTCGACGACGCCATGGGTAAAGTAAACAAGCTGCATCAAGTCGTAGCGTTAACGCGAGAAATGACGGTCGAATACCTCAAGCCTGTCCCGCTGCACGAACCTCTCCGCGTCGAAGGCCGCGAGATCGAAAAGAAGGGCCGCACGCACATCAACGCCGCCGAGATCCTCAATGAAAAAAATGAAGTCCTGGCTCGCAGCCGAGGCATCTTCATCGCCATCGACCCGGAAAAAATGTTCAAAAAGTATGTCGAACGCTAGATGTGTTTAAAGTCTGTCATCCTGAGCGAAGTCGGAGGGTCCCTTTCCTCCTAATCGAATGTCGGACTGAGCAAGGTATTCCCGGCGGATTGTCCGGTTTGTTCGCGCAAAAACAGCGGGGTACCGCGAATGATGAATGCCCTGTAAAATAGATGACAGCGGAATGTACGTCATCCGCTCATCCTTCGCGCTTGCGAAAAGGTTCGCTGAAAGCTGACGGCTGAAAGCCGGCAGCTCAAGCCAAAAGGTATCCACAACATGTCCCAAAACAACGGCAACTCCACCAGTCTCCGCCTGAAAACCGGCCTAGCCGAAATGCTAAAAGGCGGGGTAATTATGGACGTGACGAATGCAGAGCAGGCTGTTATTGCCGAGCAAGCGGGGGCCGTTGCCGTCATGGCCCTTGAGCGCGTGCCCGCGCAGATCCGCGCCGAGGGCGGGGTTGCGCGCATGGCTTCGCCGAAAAAAATTCGCGAGATCATGGCTGCGGTGTCGATTCCAGTGATGGCGAAGTGCCGCATCGGACATTTTGCTGAGGCGCAGATTTTGCAGGAGCTCGGCGTCGACTACATCGACGAATCCGAAGTGCTCACGCCCGCCGACGAGGCCCATCACGTCGATAAGCACGCCTTCAAGGTTCCGTTTGTCTGCGGTGCACGCAATCTTGGAGAAGCTCTGCGCCGCATTGCTGAAGGCGCGGCGATGATCCGCACCAAAGGTGAAGCTGGCACGGGAGACGTGGTGCATGCCGTCAAGCACATCCGCCAGATTGTGCAGGAGATGAAAATTCTCACCGTGCTGGGCGAAGAAGAACTCTATGCTAAAGCCAAAGAGCACGGCGCGCCCTATGAACTGATCAAGATGGTGGCGAAAGCAGGGAAGCTGCCGGTGCCAAATTTCTCCGCGGGAGGGATTGCTACGCCCGCCGACGCTTCGCTTGTAATGCAGCTTGGAGCGGAAGCTGTGTTCGTAGGCAGTGGAATCTTCATGAAAGATTCGACTACCTTTGCTGATCCCGTCGAAGCTGAGAAGCGTGCGAAGGCTATTGTGCAGGCTGCCACGCATTATCAGGATCCGAAGGTTCTGTTGGAAGTTAGTGAAGATTTGCAGGGTGCGATGAAGGGGCTTGCTGTGGCAGGGATGGATGAGGCGCAGATGCTGCAGACGCGGGGGTGGTGAAGTCGGTACTTTATAACGCTTTTTTGTTAATCACTCTCGTTTCGCGCGTCGTTGCCACATGCTCATGAAATCCCATATGGGTGCGCGCACCAAAGGTCATCCACGAGACAAAGAATGCGGTTATTCCTCCGACCCATACGTGTTTCCAACTAACGGGAGCACACCGATCGAACGGCGGGAGCGAGTGATAAGCCAGCCCAATCCAGATTACTATCGTAAACAGGCTGACAATTAGATTTATTTGGGATACGGAGACGGATAAAGGACCAACAATACAGCCCAGCAGGTCGGTGTTTACTGGTCTGTGAAGAATCGTTTTGTACAAGGGTCCGATGATATCGTCCTCCATCATATCTACGTGATTTTCCCAGTTTTCCTGCCAATACTTACTACCCCGATTGACTAAATACCACGCGCATGCAAAGACTAACCCGATACAGCTGAGGATGAAGGCTAGATAATCCCTGTCCTGTAAATGCTCAGAACCCAGCACCGCGAAGTATCCCGCAAAAGCTGCCGTTATTAGCGCCCAAAAATACGCGGTGCGTTGCCAGTAGAGCCCAATCTCGAATTTCCGAATATCCAACGCGAGGTCGAGGGCTTTTTTAACTTTGTCTAGGCCCCCTTGTATTCCAATTCCGAAAGAGCGCCGGTAGTTTTCTTCGCTCTTCGTTATGGTCGATTGATTTTCCACCATGAATGCCCTCGGATTCTTCAACTACGGTCTGACGATCAAGTGACAGGAGATATCCGGCACCGACTCGCACAGTCAGTTCGCAGGATGCGAATAATTGCTCAGCGTGTACGGCAAGGATTCATGACTTACTGCGCCTTATTCGCGTACACCTCGCCGCCCTTCATCACGAAGACCACTTTTTCCATCACCGTGATATCTGCGAGAGGATCGCCATCTACTGCCACGACGTCGGCAAACTTTCCCGCCTCGATGCTGCCGATGTCGTTGGCCCGTCCTGTTAGCTCCGCGCCATAGATGGTGGCCGCGCGCAGGGCGTCGAGCGGCATCATGCCGCCCTTCACGAGCGCGCCGAATTCTTTCGAGACAAAGTCCGGATCGTCATCGACGCCATAGGCAATCTTCAAGTGATGCGTGAGCGCGCGCTGAAAGGCCGGTCCCTGCTCCTTGACGATCGCTATGCCCTTGGCCATGCTTACCGGATCGCGCCCCTGCGACGTTCCCGTGATCAGGTCGTGCTGAAAGCAGTAAAGCGTCGGCACCAGCCATGTGCCGCGCTGCTCCATCAGCTGCGCGCCTTCTTCGTCGAGCATGGTGCCGTGCTCGATCGAATCCACTCCGGCGCGCACGGCGGCTTTGATGCCATCGGTCCCTTCCGCGTGGGCCATTACTTTTTTGCCCGCGCGATGTGCAACCTCGACCGCTTTGGCCATCTGCTCTTCGCTGAGTTCCTGTACGCGGTAGTCGCTGATCGGATCCAGCACGCCGCCCGTCGCCATCAGCTTGATCCAGTCGGCGCCGTACTTGATGTCGCGGCGTACGACTCTAGCGATCTCATCCGGTGTGTCGGCGATGTTTGGGCCGCGAGGCAGGTTGGCGTCGGGTGCGAGCACATCAGCGTCGCCATGGCCGCCATTGAGCGAGATGCACCCTCCTGCCGAAACCATTCGTGGCCCGCGAATCAGGCCGGCGTTGATGCTGTCGCGCAGCGCCAGTTGTCCATAAGCCGCATCGTCTTCGCAGGCCTCGCGCAGCGCCGTGAAGCCGTGATCGAGCCACACCTGCAGATTGTGCACGCCCCAGACCGCCTTCTGCGGAGACGACATGCGCAGCCCAGATGTTGAAGTCTGGTCTTTGGGATCGCCCAGCACGTGGGCATGCGAGTCGATCAATCCGGGCACGACCGTATATTTTGAAAGATCGATCACTCGCACGTCCGCGGGCGCAGTATCCGCCACGCGCACGATGCGATCTTTCGCGATCACAATGTAGGCGTTAGTGGAAACCTTTCCGCTGCGCACATCGATCAACCGCCCCGCTCGCACAACGATGGTCGGCATCTTATCCTGAGTCTTTTTCTGATCTTTTTCCTGACTCTGGGCCTGCGCCACTCCCGCATAACCGACCAAAAGCGCCACCACCACGCACAGACACATCTTCGCCATGTTTGATCCACCTCCGTGAAAGGGAAAGTAAGAAGACTAAGGTGCAAGCCTCCGCGACGGCAAATAAATAATCTGATCAGGGCAGGCCATGAAATCCTTGTCTGCTCAAATCACCTGTAGTAGTTTTCTCCCGAGAGCGCGAGCGATGGTAATGGGATGAGTTGCCAGGGTGCAGATTCGTCCTAATGCGCTTTGCGGCTCGTGGAAGACACCGAGTTGGCGGAGTACGGTGCCGCGGTCGTAGTAGATTTTTTCCCCCGCCAAGCGGTCTTCAGCGTCGAAGGTGTAGACGCCGCAGAGCGGGAACTCTACTCGCCGTGCGGTCGCAGGCAGGCCGCGCCAATCTCCGAGATGCGTGCCGCGGATGATGACCTCAACCAGAATGGCGTCTTCAGTGACATGCTGGCGTTTCACATCTATCTCCAAGTCGGGCAGTGCCTGCATGAGCTGTGTGTAGAAAAGCCGCACCCCATCGCCACCCTTGTAATGTTCGTCCCACGCTTCATCGTCATATCGGGCGGCGTCGCCGAAGGTGCTAAGGACTGCTTCCAGGTCGTGCTTATTTTCCAGGCGGATGTGTTGCTCGACAATTGCGATGCGGGCTGACCGGCTGTCTCCAGGGATCGATGTGCTTGCCACGGGCACCTCACTCAAGTTCAGCATATCCGGGGTCTTTTCAGATCCATACTGAGCCAGTTTCTAACAGGACTATTCTCCTGCTGGAGACTCAATTACTGGACCCATTCGCACTCGCTCATCCCACTTGAAAACGTTTAGGCCCTTTACGATGAGCCATACGCATGTGCCTAATTCTCCGATGAAGGCGGGAAGCACGATGGCGGGGAACATTTTAACCGCGAGGGAGGGAGAAAGCAGCTGGGTAAAGCTGTTGATCAGGTAGCTTACGCCGGCCATGGCTTGCAGGACGCCCAGAGTCCTGGGGAAATATCCTGACCGATACAGCAGGTACGCGGTGACCAGGCAGCTTACTCCAAAAAAGACCAGGCCGACTCCGAAGCCGTATTCATGCAGCGAGAGTGAAAGTGACGCGAGAGCTTGCAGTTGATTTGGGTCAAACGCCTTGAGATAGTTCGAGCCTCCGAGAAGGAGGAGTACCGTAATCAGATTTAATTTGTTAGCGCACAGAATTGCGGTCTGAAGCATGCCGAATAATGCGGCGAGCAGAGAAAGGTCTTTGCTGACCGGTTTTAACAATACATAGAAGATTACCGCCATGGGGACATCAGTAATATGCATGATCAAATCGCCGGCAATACCGCAGCGAAAGAGAAATTCAGAAGACATAATATTGCGCGCTGTGGCGACTGCGTCACCTGCCACAACCAGATGGCCTCTGACGAAGAGTTCACCGAATAAACCGCACGCGATGTTGATCAGATACAGCACGCCGGCGAGTCGCGCATACACTTGCGGTGAAATCTTTGCCGTTTGATTGGTCAGGCTTCGACTTGTCATTCAATGTCCCCGATAAATGTCCCGAGATGCGTTACAGAAATTGCGTAGGTGCGTCGCAAAGATGCGTTGCGCGCCGCGATTATGGGTCTAATCGTTAATCAGTATACGGGAGGGAAACTTGCTGCCGAGGACGGCATGTCGATGATTTTAGTGGGAGTGCTTTGCAAAAGCGTCCGTTGGCGGATGCGTTGACACCTCTATGCTGCTATGACAGAATCCGACCGAATCTTTCTGGCTGATTGTGGGTTCCTGTCTTAAGTGGCACTGGGGAAGAAAATGTCTTTGCTGCCACGGATGGAGGAAAAAACTTACTTTGCGTATGTACATAGACCGAGAACTCCGCGAAATCAGCCTTTACTCGGCTCTTCTCTTTGCCAGTCTCGCAATTGCCGCTCCTCTCGCCATCGCCGAGCCATGCGCCTATAACCCGGCGAACCTTGCTTTTGATTCGATAAACAGCGGCGGTATGTATCCATACGCCGACTACAACGAGAACGTGGACAACTGCGGTCCAGTGGAATTCGGGCACGTCAACATCGACTGGGGCGCATTGGATGGCAACGCAGGGGGGACTGCTTCAACGGTGGGAAATACATCCGGTGATGATATCCAACTGTCGAAGGAAAAAGTGCGTCCTGCCAAACGGCCTGACTTCAATCAAGGGATTTTTTATAGAAACAAGCTCGAATACTCTCAGGATGTAGGATGGCTTCCCATCAATATCCCTTTTCCTTTCGACTTCATGCTCAGCGATCAATATGAGCTCTACCCGCTTAAGTACACGCTGGTGCCCATGATTGGTTCTCTGCGATGGCAGTTGGGCAAGATAAGAGGGCCTTTGATTCTGCGCGGCAATTGGGATCTCGAGTTCAGCGGAGCGGTGGTCGCGATTCCCCGGGGGGCTGAGACGCGATATTTCGCTTACATAATGGGCATGCGGCGCAATTTTGTCCCGCGCAACTCGAGGGCCACCCCCTACTTTGACTGGCGCATCGGCCTTGGGGACATCAACGCCAAGGGTCCCCTGGGGGTGCCGTACGCGCAAGGCCAGGACTTCACCTTTACGCTCAACATGGGCAGTGGCCTGAGATACAACATCAATTCTCGCTATGCAATCTCGGCCGGCCTGAATTGGATGCATATATCAAACGCGAATTTATCCGAACACAAGTATGACCCTGCCGATAAGTACCCCTGGGGTTTTATCAACTACGGTATTAACGTTTACGGGCCAATGGTCGGCATCGATATCCGGTTGCGCGGGCATCCTCGGGAATCTGAGTGACTACTTCTCCAGAAAGTAATCCATTGGGTTGATGGCAGGAGGTTTGCGGTGGAGTATGCGAAACATGCCGACGATTTGTCCGCGATGGAACGTGGAATGGGCCAGCACATGCCGCAAAATCTTCCAGCGGGCAAGGTTCGCCTCAACTTCGTCAGCAAACCGGATGGTGAGTTCGACGCTCAAGCCGCTCTCTGGCAGATCTTCGAGCCAGCGGCTGAAGCCTTCCCAGATTTCAGGCCAGCTCTGCTTGATGTCGTCGAGCGAGTATTGCGGTGCCGGACCCTGCGGCAATTGCCAGGTACCCAAGTCTGCGGTCGTTCGCAGACAATGGAGCCAAACTCGTTCGCCATCGTAGATATGGCTGAGAGTGGCAAGAATGCCACTATGTGAGATATGCAGGTCGCGGTTGAGTTCTTCGATAGTGAAAGCAGAGCAGCCGTAAAGCAGTCGCTGGTTGGCCCATGCGGAGTAGCCGATGTCGCTGAGAAGCAACCGTTTGGCGAAGGACATGGCGGAAGTATATAGCGGCGGCCTTATGCCCTTTTTCCACCAAAGTTTGCCTCTCGATTAGCCTAGCACCGCGTTCAGGATGTGGATTCGATGGAGGCTCAAGAAACAGCGAACAAAGAACAAATCAATTCTTTGCGCACGATACAATCGGTGCCATGGAGCATGGTTTAGCTCGCATCGGAATTGGCCGCGCGGTCTTCATTCAGGCCGCACGAACAGCCGTAACCACGGTTGTGGCGATGCTTGTGGCGCAAGCCCTTAAGCTGCCGGAGTTCTACTGGGCTCCGATTTCGGCGATTGTTATTCTCCTCTCCACGATTAATCCCATGACCCTGGCGTGGCAGCGTTTTGTGGGTACGGCGTTAGGAGCCGCAATTGGCGCGCTTACCGCCACTTATTTTCATGTGAATTGGATGGTATACGGGGTAGGCATCTTCGTTTGCGGCATAATTTCCGCGCTATTGCAGATCGGCCCAGCATACCGTTTCGCCGCCATTACACTCACGATCGTCCTGCTGATCCCGCACACCAATGCGCCGTGGATCGTTGGGGTGCATCGCTTTATCGAAGTCTCGGTTGGGATTGCAGTCGCTCTACTGGTGACAATCGTTTGGCCGGCACCGGCAAGTGATTAATCGATCCGTTACAATCCACAGGGAGTGAATCCTATGCCCCGATCTTTGGCGCGTGGGTTCTTCTAATTGAAATTCAGCGCTGGCCCGCCGCTACTGGTTGCCTTCGTACGCCCTCTTCAATTCCCCCACGTCAATCTTCACCATCTTCATCATGGCCTGCATGGCTCTCTGCGATTTCACCGGATCTTTGCCGCCTAACATTTCGCCCAATGCTTTCGGAATGATCTGCCACGAGACTCCGAATTTGTCCGTCAGCCAGCCACATTGCATGGCCTGTCCACCTGCCAGCAGCTTCTCCCATAGCTCGTCGACTTCCTGTTGCGTCGCGCAATTCACCAAAAACGATATCGCGGGTGTGAATTTGAAATTTGGGCCGCCGTTCAGCCCCACAAATTCCTGCCCTTCAATCTGGAAGCTGATCGTCAGCACCGAGCCTTTGGAGTCCGGTCCGGCATCTCCGCAACGGCGAGTCCCGGTGATTCTGGAATTTTTGAAAATGGAAGTGTAGAAGTTCGCTGCTTCTTCCGCGTTGCCGTCGAACCAAAGGAACGGAGTGATCTTTTGCATGAGTGTTCTCTTAGATGAATTTGTTACGCGCTTTTCGTCTCGCGCCGGGGCGCAGGCAAAAATGTTTCCAGGCGGTTGTAGCTGGCCTTCATGCCATGCTCCATCGGCGACTTGAGCACGGCATCGCGAGTCTCGCGCGAGTTATAAAGAATGGTTTGCGTCAGCGTGGTCTTGCCTTGCTTCTCGGAGAAGATAATAGTGTCCACGGCCTCGCCCGGATACCATGCTTCATCAAAGATTTCGGAAGCAACGATGCGCTCCGGCGCCACAACTTCGCGATAAATACCGCCCATACCCATTTCGTGCCCGGTGCTGTTGTTCTTCCATACGTAGCGATATTTCCCGCCGACTTGCAAGTCGACCTCGCAAACTGGCATCGACCAGCCATCCGGCCCCAGCAGCCACTTCTTGATGAGTTCGGGTTTGGTGTATGCGTCGAATACGAGTGTGCGCGGGGCATCGAAAACTCGCATCACCACGATTTCGCGATCGCCGTGCGCCGAGATGCGGAAGGTTTCACTGTTTTTCACTGCTGATCTCCTTATTGATTAGTGCGATTTCTTCCTCTTGCCGGTTGCTCTAGGATTGTTGATCCTTGCTTTGTAAATCTCTGACTTAGTGCTGCCTTGCAGATCTTGCAACAGAGTGTCGAGGCGCCCAAACTGCATCTCCCAGAACTGCCGGTAGTTCTCCAGCCATTGATTGGCGTCGCGAAGCGGCCGCGCCTCGAGCCGCCGCGGACGGCGCTGCGCATCGCGCCCGCGGGAGATCAGGCCTGCGCGCTCCAGTACTTTTAGGTGCCTGGAAATCGCGGGTTGACTCATCGCAAACGGCTCCGCCAAATCCGTTACTGACGCCTCGCCCCGGGCCAGCCGGGCAAGGATGGCGCGGCGTGTGGGGTCTGCCAGTGCGGCGAATGTGGTGTCGAGGCTGATATCGGATTGTTCATAACCTATTTGTTCCATAACAAAATGGTTATATAAAAAGAGAGCACTCTTGTCAAGAAATACTTTATTGGTACGGTGCTGGGTTTGCGCGATACCGAAACTGGGTTTGGCCATCAGCTTTAGATTGCTGCATAGATTGATGAATTAAAATTGCAATGGCAGAGAGATGGTTTGACTTACATGCGAATTGGCGTACTGGCTTTACAAGGAGATTTCGATGCTCACCGCCGCCGGCTTGAGGAGCTGGGCGCGGAAGTTGTGCTCGTCAAGAAGCCCGAGCAACTTGATGAAATTGACGGTTTGGTGATCCCCGGCGGCGAATCTGGCACATTCCTGAAGTTGCTTGGAAAAGAAGGATTCGAAAAGCTGAAGCAGTTTGTACGCCTCAAACCAACTTTCGGTACCTGCGCCGGCGCAATTCTGCTCGCCAGCGAAGTCGAAAACCCCAAGCAGGCCGGCCTCGGTGCAATCGACATCAGCATTCGGCGCAACGCCTATGGACGCCAGCTCGATAGCTCCATCCGCGAAGGGAAGTTCCTCAAGGGCGTGGGGGAGGAGACTTTGCCGCTGGAGATGGTTTTTATTCGCGCTCCCAAGATTGAGCGTGTGGGAAAAGGCGTCGAAGTCATTGCGACCGAAGGAAAAGACCCGGTTGCGGTGAGGCAGGGAGTCACCATGGCGGCTACTTTTCATCCTGAATTATCTGAGGACACGCGCATACATCAGACCTTCCTGGATCTGGTTTCCAAAATTGCGCCTACCAGATATTAAGTCTGCTGTTTTAAATTTTATCCTTGACATCCCAATCATGTAACTGTAGGGTTACGCATTATGCGGAACCGTTCGGTTACGTATTCGACGGCAAAAGCAACTGAAGCAACTTTCCAGGCTCTTGCCGATCCCACCCGCCGCGCCGTACTCGACCTGCTGCGCGGCGGCAGCCAGCCTGCTGGAGAAATTGCCGGGGCATTCTCCATCTCGCGCCCTGCGATTTCCAAGCATCTTCGCCTGCTGCGCCGCGCACATTTAGTGCGGGAGCACCGCGAAGGCCGACATCGCGTCTACCAGCTCAATCCCGAGCCGCTGCGCGCCATCGATACCTGGCTCGATCAGTACCGCAATTTCTGGAAAATGAATTTAACCAACCTGAAAACTTTCGTAGAAGCCGAGTACGCCAAAGAAACCGCTCCGCACCATGCTGCAAAATCGACTTCCAAGATCAAAGGAGATGCCTAACATGAAATCGCTACGTATCGCATTTGCTCTATCACTGTTTCTTGCTTCCACCTTCACTCTGGCGCAAAGCAGCGCGCAAAAATCGTTCGATCAATTGAAATCCCTTACTGGCTCTTGGGAGGGCAAGAATGCCGACGGTCATCCTGTGCGCGTCAGCTTCCGCGACACGGCTGGGGGCTCAGCCCTGATGAGCGAAATCCAAGGTCACGGCCCCGAAGAAATGATCTCGATGATCCATCTCGATGGCCCCAACCGCCTTGTGCTCACGCATTACTGCGGCGCAGGTAACCAGCCTCGCATGGCTGCTACAGCTTCGCCCGACGGCAAGGCCATCACCTTCGACTTCTTCGATGGCACCAACCTTACCGGTGGCGGCGGCCATATGCAGCGCGTGGTCTTTACAGTGATCGATGCCAACCATCACACCGAAGACTGGACCTTCGACGCCGGGGCAGGCAAAGAAATGAAAGAGTTCTTCGATCTGCACCGCGCCGAAGTAGCGCAAAAGTAATGGGTGCCCCGCCCTTCTCGTGTTTCTTGCGAGAGGGGTGGGGATTTGATTTCTTTGTCCAAGAGAAGATCGAGGCGCCGATGACCGAACAGAAGCAATCTACGATTACGGCCGACAACGACGCCGTTGTTACAGAAATTGAAATCGCAGCCCCGCCTGATCGAGTTTTTCAGGCGATCGTAGATCGTGAGCAGGCTATGCAATGGGGCGGCGGCGAAAACTTTCAGATCATTCTTTGGGAAATGGATGTGCGGCCGGGCGGTGAGTGGCGTTTCGTATCGAAAGAACGAAGCGGGAAGAATCCGCCGGGGCTCGATCAATTCGAGCATCATGGCGAATATCTCGAAGTCGATCCGCCCCGTTTGCTCGTGCATTCGTGGTTTGCCAACTGGCATCCGGACCCTGAGCACCGCACCGTGGTTCGCTGGGATCTTACGCCCACGAAAAATGGAACGCACTTGAAGGTTACACACAGCGGTCTTGCTCCGCTGAGTGGCGCGGCCCAGGGCTACAGCCAGGGATGGCCCGGTCTGGTGCAGCAGATTAAGAACTTCGTTGAAAAATGAACAGGAGAATGCATGGCTACCGTACTGGTCACGCCCGACAACGGTGCAATTGTGAGCGACATTTATATTGCCGCCCCGCCTGAGCGTATTTTTGAGGCACTCGTCGATCCCAAACAGGTGATGACCTGGTGGACCGGCAAAGACTGCCGCATCGAAAATTTTGCGCTTGAGCCTAAGTGCGGCGGCACATGGCGCTACGACACTGCACAGACTCGTTTGAACGTGAACGGGGTAAGCAAGTTCCATTGCGAGGGCGAGGTGATCGAATACGACCCTCCACGCCTGCTGGCTTACACCTGGATCGCGAATTGGCATGAAGAAAAGTCCCGCCGCACCATCGTGCGCTATGACCTGACACCCGAGGAAGAGGGAACTCGCCTAAAAGTTACGCACAGTGGATTGGCCCAGGAAGCTGTTTCGCGCAAGGATTACAGCGGCGGCTGGCCCGGTGTGCTCGAACAGGTAAAACGATTCATCGAGCGCGATCTGCGGAATAAGGAAACTTAAGACTAGAAATCGAAGGATGGAGAAACCAAATCTCATGGCAACCGTCGCAATCACTCCCGGCCAAAATATAATCACCGGCGAGATTTTTATCGCGGCACCGCCGGCACGCGTCTTTCAGGCACTTACTGATCCCGCGCAAATGCCGCTCTGGTGGGGAGCAACCGATCTTTACCGCATCACCGAATGGAAAGGCGACATCCGCGTTGGTGGAAAGTGGTCGAGCGACGGAGTGGGTGTCGATGGAAAAGCATTTCGCGTTGACGGCGAATATCTGGAGGTCGATCCTCCTCGTTTGCTTGTGCATACCTGGAACGCCAGTTGGACGCATCCGATACGAACCGTAGTGCGCTGGGAACTCGAACCGCAAATCGTCCACGGTCTGCACCCCAGTGGTCCGCAGCGCGCGGGCACGGGCACGCTGGTTAGGATTACCCATGAAGGCTTCGCGAGCGATGCTCCTGCCGCGGCCAACCACTCAGAAGGTTGGAAACGCGTGATGGGATGGCTCACTGCCTATGTTGAGAAAGGTGAAACTCTAGATACGCGTAATAAAGACGCGCGTAATTAAAGGCACGCGCAGCTAAAATTTAATGCGATATATTTGACGCAATATCGAGCGCCAGACGACAATGCACGCATGCATCGTTTTCGCGCTATACAAGCAAAGCTGGTGGCGGCCGTCTTCATAGTCACGGTCGCTGCCGCAGTTTTTTCTAACTTAAGTTCTTCCGCCTACGCTCAGACCGCTGCAACGCAGAAGGGAACACCCATGACTGCGCACGCCACCGGACCATTCGAAGTAAAACTTACTCCACTGGATGACAAGCTCGATCCCACGCTGGGCCGGATGACCATCGATAAACAATTTCATGGCGACCTCGAAGCGGCCAGCAAAGGGCAAATGCTTACTGGCATGACTGATGTCAAAGGCTCCGCCGGTTATGTCGCCATCGAGCGCGTAACTGGAACCCTTCGCACGGCCAACGGCCCGCGTACCGGCAGTTTTACCCTGCAACATACCGGAACGCTCAATCGCGGAACGCCTGAATTATCGGTGACTGTGGTCCCCGATTCCGCGACTGGCGAACTCGCAGGCCTCACGGGAAAAATGAACATCATCATTACCGAAGGCAAACATACCTACGATTTCGAATACACCTTGCCGTAATTGCGACCGATACGCGCCATGCTGTCAGGGCGAATCACGCGCAAAAAGCCTGAAATGCCTGTTGACGGTGCTTCTTCCACGGTGTTTACCTAATACATGGAACTCCGCAAAGATCCGATCACGCGCTCCTGGGTAATTACCGGAGACGATCCGCAGGAAAGCTCCAGCCCTGAGGGCGTTTGTATTTTTTGTCCCGACGCTCCTCACTCCACGCAGATCATTGCCGCGCTGCCGAGCGTGGGTTCCTGGTCGACGCGCTCCGTCGTGCATCCCACGCCTCTTTATCACATTGAAGGCGAACCCAAGCGGCGCGGGGATGGTATTTACGATTGCATGAGTTCCGTTGGCGCGCATGAAGTGCTGGTGGAAAATGCGCACCACGATCGCCATGTGTGGAATGCCAGCGACGATGAGATTGGTCAATTCCTGCGCCTGGCGGCTGAACGCATTCTGGATTTGAAGCGCGATTCGCGCATTAAATACGTAAGCTTCTTCAAAGACTTTGGCCGCAACGCCGGGCAGGAATTCAGCCATCCCACTTCGCAGATTACTGCCACTCTGTTCGTTCCCAGACGAGTGCTCTACGAGCTTCGCGCCAGCCGCGAATACTATGTGGCAAAAGAGCGCTGCGTCTTCTGCGACATTCTTGCACAGGAGGAGCGTAAGGCTTTGCGCGTAATTGAATCGCGCGGCGACTATGTAGCCCTTGGGCCTTACGCGCCGCGTGCCCCTTATGAGACATGGATCCTGCCGCGCAATCACGAGGCCTCATTCGAGCGCACTGGGTTGTCGAAACCCGGTCTGAGGGTAAATTTGGCTGCGCTGCTGCGGCGAACGCTGCAACGGATGCGCACGATCACCGAAGATTTCCATCTTGTGCTGCATACCTCGCCGAATAGCCTGCACCCGTCCAAGACTCTGGGATATTGGAAGACCATCGATGACGACTATCATTGGCACATCGAGATTCTCCCGGTGCTGGCCTCGAAGGCGCGTTCCTACACGTTCAAAGAAGTGTATTACTCGCCAGTGAGTTCGGAGACGGCGGTGAAGCAATTACGGGAAGCCAAAATTGATGGGTGAAATTTGCGCGGAGCAGACGGTGATTTTTAATAGCGGTTTGTTAAGGCTTGGCTCCGGCCTTGCGCAATAGTCGGATGATCTCCCGGTTGTTACGGGTAAGTGCCCACGTCAAAGCTGTATAGCCATTGCGGCTGCGTAGATTCACATTTGCATTGGCCGCGAGCAGCGCTTTCACCACATCCACGTTTGGCTTGGGACTTTCACAGGCGAGAATCAGGGCGGATTGCGCGCCCTGATCTAAAGCATTTACGTCTGTACCGTTGGATGCGGATAATAACTGCTGCAAGGATTTCGTATCTCCCTGTACCGCGGCCTTCATCAAGGCGGTTTCATCGGGATCTTCCAGCGTATCGCCGCCGTAGCCCAAGGCGACCGGCCATGCGACGGGAAGAATCCGGGCGACCTTGAGGCTGACATCACCATTCATTTTTCGCCAGTCATTCAGGCTGAAGTATCCGCGCAGTACCGGCTGCAATTGCATTTGGACAAACCACTGCACCACCGAATTTCCCGCCGGGCGCCACAGCCCCGCACTTTCATCCCAGGATTGCAGGCGGAAGACAGGAAATCCATCCGCCGCATTCCATTCGAAGTGCGCATCCAAACTGCTGACAAATCCTCCGAAACTAACCCATGTCAAAGTGCCGACCACAATCAAAACGTTCACGCCATAAGGCCACAGCTGGCCCCCACATAGTCGGGAGACGATCAGCGCAATCGATGCAAGCAAGGCTAGAGCCAGAATCACCAAACCGGCGCCGACCAGTATTTCGCAGGCAGCATTCCACCAATGCACGCGCCAATCCAAAAAACCGCCATCGTCGAAATGCCAAAAAGGATTGAGATAAAGCAGCACCAGCCCGCCCGCAAACGAGGCCGCGCCGGCTTCGAGGCTGGTAATGGCCCACGTAGCGCGGCTGCTGTTTTTGGATTGACGAGTGTGCACGGATGTCTCTGGCAAGAAAGTATAGCCATGATGCGCAGGGAATTAGAAATGAATGCGTGCCGGATGTGCGCGATGAACCCGGTTGGTTAAGCTCCAGCAGCTTTCGCGTTTATCCCGTGATTCGATTCCAGCAAAAATTTGCCCGCCGCTTCCGAGTCGACGGGCTGAGAAAACAAATATCCTTGCCCCATGTCGTATCCCAATTCGTGCAAATGTTCGCACTGCTTCGCCGTTTCAATGCCTTCCGCAATCAATTGCAATTTAAGTTTGCGAGCCAAGAGGGGAATCAGCTCAATCATGTCGCAAGCTGCGCGATCCGCCATCATTTCCGCAACTATCGAACGGTCGATCTTCAACGCGTCGACAGGGAATTGCCGCAGTCCACTCAGCGAACAATTTCCTGCCCCGAAATTATCCAGAATCACTCGAACACCCAGGCGCTTAAGCGAAGAAAGCACGGAGACGGTTATTTTGGGATCGGCCGCAGCCACGCTTTCGGTTATCTCCATTTGCAGCCGCGAAGGTTCCATTCCCGTGTCCCGCAGAATGTTTTGCAACTCGGCGACAAAGCTCGTTTCGGCAAACTGCCTGGCCGACAGATTCACGCTGATAGTGACAGGCCGCCGCTGCGGATTCTCGCAATCCCACGCCAGCAACTGCCGGCACGCCTCACGAATCAGCCAATGACCGGCGGAGAGCAGTAACCCGATATCCTCCGCGGCATCGATGAACTTGTATGGCGAAATCAAACCTTGTTCCGGATGCTGCCAGCGCAACAAAACTTCGAATCCGACAATCTGCTTAGTCTCCAGTTGCACGACGGGCTGGTAGTAAACGCGGAATTGGTGGTTCATAAGAGCTTCCCGCAGTTCCAATTCCAGCTTCAACCGGTTGACTGCGCGTGTGTGCATGGCTTCGTCAAATACCTCACAACGCGATCCTCCCAGCGCCTTGGCGCGCTGCATGGCAACGTCGGCCTCTCGCAGTAATTCTTCGCCGCGTTTGTGGGGGCTCGGGTTCGTACTGATTGCGATTCCCACGCTCGCCGAAGTACGTGCTTCGGCGCCTTCTATCTGAAAAGACTCCGCAATTGCCGACACGATACGCTGGCCGACGCGCATGGCATCGATGGAATTGCCGACGCCCTCGACTAGAAGGGTAAATTCGTTCCCACCCATTCGCGATAAAACCGCATTTTCTGTCGAAAGATCGTTCTGCAGCCGTGAAATCGTATCTTCACCACGAATGCATGCTTCCAACCGCCGTCCAATTTCAACGATCATGCGGTCGCCCGCTGCCTGGCCCAGCTTCTCATTCAATGCCTTAAAGCCGTCGAGATCCACCACCAGAACCGCATATTGCTGCTGCGGATGGCGCTGTGCGCGATGAAAAAGATTTTCCAGTCGATTTAAAAAGAGCCGCCGGCTCGGTAATCCGGTGAGTGGGTCGTAATAAGCGCCATGCTCAGTTTGTTCTTCGGCCCGTTTGCGTTCCGTAACATCGCGATTCACAATGACCAGCTTCGCGACCTCGCCCTTGTCGTCGCGAATTGTTCCGGCGATCGATTCCAGCACGCGCCAGCTTCCATCCTTATGGCGGATGCGATATTCCAGTTTTTTGCCAACTCCGGTGGCGCGCGCCTCGCGTGCAGCTTCGAGAACTTTGAAGCGATCATCGGGATGGATTTGCTCAAACGCCGTGGTCTCGCCTAAATCTGCCGCGGAATAACCCAAAATTCTTTTGTACGCCGGACTGTTGTAGAGGCGATATCCCTTTACGTCCACCAATGCGATCATGTCGGCGGCATTTTCTGTAACAATCTGAAACAGCTCCTCGCGCTGCTTCGACTCCTGGCGGATCCGGTAGATGCGGAATTGCTGATAGATTGCGAGAAGAGCGATTGCGGCCAATACA
Source organism: Candidatus Aquilonibacter sp. (assembly GCA_035486715.1). Lineage (GTDB taxonomy): Bacteria > Acidobacteriota > Terriglobia > Terriglobales > Acidobacteriaceae > Sulfotelmatobacter. Next base: position 144,853 of record DATHMV010000034.1, on the reverse strand, counting down.
ATCCAATCGTGGATTTCAGTCATTGCAAGTGAGAGCCTTCAACGGAGATATCGGCGGATTGCGTGAGAAAATTTAGCGGACTTGGAGCGACAAATTTCGGGCACCGGTTGATAATGTCCGCATGACGCTTCGCCGCCTCAAGACTTACACCAGCTCGCAGGGCTATGTATATCAGTATTATTTCGTCGGTCAGCGGTCCGCGCTCGCGGACGATCCGGCAGCCCCGGCAACAGAATTCATCTTCGACGTGACCTCCGACCGCAAACTGACCTACGCCGTAAGCGTGTTTTTGCCGCAGCAATCAGTCGCCAGTTGGGCGGCCGCACATGGACGCCCGTTGACCGAGGCGGAACAATACGCCTCCGCCAAACTTCGGCTCTTTCGGGCTTTCGACGAAATAGAGGATATGAAGGCGCATGGCCGCCGGCTATCGATTGACGCGGCTTTGCTGGAGGAAGCGCTGGCGAGTCTGGGCGTAGAATGAAGCTTGCGTTTGCCTAAACGGCTTCTATACTTACCATAATTTATGGCATTACTCTGGCTTCGCTTCGCGCTGGCGTGCTACTTTATCGGGCTGGTCTACGCCTTTTTTGCGCTCACCCGCACCAGCGACCTTTTCAGCCGGATCGCGCTGCGTGCCGCCAGTCTGGGCATGGTCTTCCATTTCGTTTCGCTGGTCGAGATTTTTCTTTCAGGACACGTAGTCTGGGCGTCGGTGCACAACGACGAATCTTTGCTGGCATTTTTGTCGATGGCGTTCTTCATGATTATCTATGCCATTTATCAAACTACTTCGCCGGGAGTGGTCGTATTTCCCATCGTGTTTTTCCTGACTTTTGTTGCGGCACTCGATCAACAGCCCGTGCTGCTTACATCTTTTGTGCAGCACAAAGGATGGCTGGTCGCGCATATCATCCTCATCTTTACCGGATACGCCGCGCTCATGTTGAGTTTCGGCGCCAGCCTGCTCTACCTGCTGCAAGAAAGCCGTCTGAAAGCCAAAAAGCCCACCAGCCTGATTTCATTTCTTCCCGCGCTCGAAGTCATCGATCAGATCGGCTATCGTTCCTTGCTGCTCGGCTTTCCCTTCATGACGCTCGGCCTGATCACCGGTTCCATTGTTGCCATGACTACTTACGGGCACATCGATTTCGCCGATCCTAAAATCCTGTTATCGATTTTGATGTGGGCCGTGTATATGATCATGGTCTTCACCCGATGGAATTCGGGATGGCGTGGACGCCGCGCCGCTGTGCTAGCCACATTCGCGTTTGTTGCAGCTATTGTGGCCTGGGCCGCGAATTATTTTTCCACCATCCACAGGTTTGCCGCCTCATGAGATATCAGCTTATCGGCGTGAATCACAAAAGCGCTCCACTGGAAGTACGCGAGCGCCTCGCGATTCCAGAATCGCGCCTGCCCGACGCATGCCGGGTTCTCAGCGCCCACCCCGGCATCGAAGAGGGCATGATACTTTCCACTTGCAACCGGGTGGAAGTGATTACGCACACCAGCAATGGATCGGCGGACCTACGCGGATTTTTGCACGATCATTTTCAACTGAGGTCGGAAGATCTCGATCCTCACCTCTATGAATTCCGCGAAAAAGACGCGGTGCGCCATGTCTTCCGCGTGGCTTGCAGCTTGGATTCCATGGTTGTAGGTGAAGCGCAGATTCTTGGCCAGGTCAAAGAAGCCTATGCCACAGCCCGCGCAGTAGGATCGGTGCACGGACAACTTGATCAACTCTTTACTCGCGCCTTCGCGGTCGCCAAGCGCGTGCGAACGGAAACCGCTGTCGGATCGTCTTCAGTGTCCATCGCTTCGGTCGCCGTGGAGCTGGCGAAAAAGATTTTCGGATCGCTACAAGGCAAAACTGTTTTCATCGTGGGCGCAGGGAAGATGAGTGAGCTGGCCGCGCGCCATCTAATTGCGCACGGCTGCGAATCAATTTTCGTCTCCAACCGCACCTACGATCGAGCGGTGGGACTGGCGCAAAAATTCAACGGACAGGCCATCAAGTTCGACGATTTATACGAAAGCTGCGACCGCGCCGATATCGTGATTACCTCCACCGGATCGCCACACGCCATCTTTCGCCGCGAACACGGGGAGCAATTTCTCTCCCGCCGGAAAAACCGGCCGATGTTCTTTATCGATATTGCCGTGCCGCGTGATGTTTCCCCGGAGATGGCCAAGCTCGACGGCATCTTTGCCTACGATATCGACGACTTGCAGCAAGCCGTCAGCAGCCATGTCGCCGACCGTCATCAGGAAGCGGAACGCGCTGAATTCATCATTGCCAGTGAGGTGGAAAAATTTGAAGCCCGCTTCGAGGCGCGCGAGCACACGCTGAACGTAGTGCCTACGATCGTGTCATTACAGGATCACCTCGAAACCATTCGCCAGGCGGAAATCGACCGCGTACGCAGTCGCATGGGCCCGTTGACTCCGGAGCAGGAAATGGCTGTTGAGGCGCTGACCCGCGGCATCATTAATAAAGTTATGCACACGCCAATTACCACGCTGAAAACCGCTGCCAAAGAATCCGAAGCAACCACGGTGATCGATGTAGTAAGAAGACTATTCAATCTGCACGATAAAGAAAAAGGGCAAGTTTCGCAGGCGAACGAAGAATCCGCAAGCAAGAAGGAAGTGGAATCGCGCCACTGACCCGAGCCCCGGATGGTCGACACTTTCTTTATTTCTAACTATGCGAACTGAATTGATTCATGACAGAACCCTGCAACAATCGCGGAACTTCTAAGAAGCTTCGCATCGGCTCCCGCGGTTCGCAGCTTGCCCTTTGGCAGGCGAATCACATCTCCGCGCTTTTGCGCGCTCGCGGCCACGAAGTGGAAATCGAAATCATCCACACAACCGGCGACAAAATTACCGACGTCGCTCTTGCCAAAGTTGGAACCAAAGGCATGTTCACCAAGGAAATCGAAGAAGCGCTCGCCGCTGGCCGCGTCGATCTTGCCGTACACTCACTAAAAGACCTTCCCACGGAATTACCTGCGGAATTCGAACTTGCCGCCATTACCCAGCGTGAAGATCCGCGCGATGCCTTTTGTTCGCGGCATTACGAAAAAATCGAAGACCTGCCGCAATGCGCTCGTGTTGGCACTTCGAGCCTGCGCCGCCAGGCGCAACTTAAGGCCATTCGCCCCGATCTCGACATTCATTCCTTGCGCGGCAATGTCGATACGCGCCTGCGCAAGCTTGAACAGGGAGAATGCGTCGCCGTTATTCTTGCGGCGGCGGGCTTGAAACGCTTAGGCAAAATGGAACTGGTCCAGCAAATTATCCCTGCTGAAATTATGTGTCCCGCGGCTGGGCAAGGTGCGCTCGCCATCGAAATTCGCCAAGGCGATGCAGCTACATGTGCATTACTCACTTTTCTCGACGATCCGAGCGCCCGCTCTGCTACCACCTGCGAGCGCGCCCTGCTCAACCGGCTTGGCGGAGGCTGCCAGGTTCCCATCGGCGCATTGGCGGAAGTTCGTTTGACGGGAAGTGGCTGTTTGCATCTCGAAGCCATCGTCGCCGATCCTGACGGCTCCAAACTTCTGCGCGAATCGAGGGATGGAGATTTCGACGATCCTGAAAAGCTGGGCAACGATGTCGGAGAAACTTTGTTGCGTCGCGGCGCAGTCGAAATTCTCGAGGCCGTCTACGGCCGCGGGCTGGCCGTCCCACCGCATCTATGAGTTAAGATCGTTGCGTGTATATCCCTGAACATTTTCGCCTGCGCCACGACACAGACGCGGTCGCGTTCATGCAAGCCAATCCCTTTGCCATTCTGATCTCTACCACTGATGCCGGACCTTTCGCCACGCATCTGCCCCTCTCTATACACGCACAGGAAGAAAAGATTCTTTTGCGCGGCCATGTGGCCAAAGCGAATCCGCACTGGAAGTATCTTGAACAACAGTCGCAGTGTTTGACTATTTTCCACGGGCCGCATTCCTATATTTCACCCAGTAACTACACTGCATACGAAAGCGTTCCCACCTGGAATTACGCTGCCGTCCACGTCTACGGAAACGCTCGTCTCTTTTCCTCGCCGCAGGATGTGCACCTGATGCTGGAAGAATTGATGAATACGTTTGAGCCGGCCTATCGGCAGCAGTGGGACGATTTGAGTCCAACCTTCCGCGAGAACATGTTGCGGCAGATCGTCGGGTTTGAAGTTACCATGACGAAACTTGAAGGTAAATTCAAACTCAGCCAGAATCGCCCGCGCGAAGATCAGGCTAATGTAATCGCGTCGTTGGAAAAATCGAATGACTCCGCGATTTCCGGCATCGCCCGCATGATGAAGGAACAGCGTCTCGGTAAATCGGAAAAGAAGGAAGAGTTGGAAAAGAAAGAAGAATGAAGAAGCGCGCTGTTGGCGTTGAAGTCGAATCCAACTCACTCGCCGGCGTCCGCGTGCTGGTTGGGCGCGCACGGCATCAAGCGGGAGCGCTTTCAGCCGAATTACGGAAGCTGGGCGCGACAGTGATCGAGATTCCATTCATCGAGATCCACAAGCCGCGTAGCTTTGAACCCCTTGATTCCGCGTTGAAAAATCTGGAAAGCTACGACTGGCTCATCCTGACCAGCGTGAATGGCGTCGAAGCGATGTGGGAGCGTTTGGAAAAGTTGCAGCGTGCAAGAGTTGCTACGAACCGAGGAGGGCACGGCTTTAGCCGTCCCACCAAAGCCAGCAATTTTCGCTCGGCTTTAGCCGCTGAGGAGCGAAAGTTGCGTATTGCCGCCATCGGGCCTGCCACCAAGAAAGCGATCGAGCAGCGTGGCGCGAAAGTCGATGTTGTTCCCCAAGAATATGTTGCCGAATCGGTTGTCCGCAGCTTGAAGAAAAAGGTGAAAGGGAAACGTGTTTTGCTAGTGCGCGCCAAGGTTGCTCGCGATGTGATCCCGCGCGAACTGCGGAAAGCAGGCGCGGAAGTTGACGTGGTGGAAGCTTACGAGACCATAGTTCCTAAGTTTTCTCGAGATCGGCTGCGCAAAGTCTTAAAGCATCCGCAGTTTTGTCCAGACGTCATAACGTTTACCAGTTCATCGACCGTGCGCAATTTTGTAGGTCTGCTTGGAGGCGCACACTCGGCTGTCCAAGCGCTGTATGCTTCTCGCGGACGGGTGCGTCCGTGCCACACAATACAACTCGCTTCTATCGGCCCGATAACATCATCCACCTTGCGAGCATCAGGACTAAGAGCGGATATCGCTGCAAAGGAATACACGATACCTGGCCTGGTAGATGCGATTATGAAAAACGCGGCCAGACAGGTTACTCGGTGAGCGAGCAACTGCAATCTGCAGGTACGACGTGCGCCAGCAGGAAATCTGCCACGCGCTTGTAGGCGTCAATCTGATTCTCCACGCGCGCGAAACCGTGGCCTTCATTTTCGTAAATCTTAGAATCGACCGTTCCGCCACGCTTCTTGATCGCCTCGACTACCTGCTGCGTCTCTGACTTTGGACAGCGTGGATCGTGCCCTCCGGCGAGCAGCAGCAATGGCGCTTTGATCTGATCGATAAAGTTGATGGGCGACCTGTCCTCATAAAGCGCTTTGTTCTTCACCACATCGCCCATGGTCGCCAGATCTGACTGTTGCAGCACCGGATCTTCATTTTCAATTTCAGTGAACCAGTTTACGAACGGCACAATCGGCACGCCCGCAGCCCAAACTTCCGGCGCTTTGGTCACCGCCATCATGCTCAAATAGCCACCGTAACTTCCGCCCATCACGGCAATCTTCTTTGCGTCGAGATGTCCCGTTTGCTTGATCCAATCCACTCCAGCGAGGACATCCTGCAAATCTCCGCCGCCCATATCGAACAAATTCGCCTGCTGAAATTCTTTGCCATACCCGGTCGACCCGCGGTAGTTCGGTGCGAGCACCATGTATCCCTGATTGGCCGCGTACTGAATAAACCGGTTGAACGAATTTACGGTTTGCGAGGTGGGGCCGCCGTGGATGTAAACAATGGCTGCATTCTGTCCGTTGCGCGCCATGTTGAAGGGCACATAAAGAAATGCGGAGATCGTCCATTTGCCGTCGCGGCTGGGATAACGCACCAGATACGGCTCGACCATATCTTCCGATCGCACTCCGGCGACCAGCGAATGGGTAACCTGATGCGACTTGCCGGAAGCCAGCGTGTAAACCCAAAGATCGCCGGGCGCAGTGGGTCCGTTGTGGTTGTAGAGCAGTCGAGTGCCATCCGCGCTGAAAGCGGAGTGGCCGCCGGCCGGCTCGTTCACGCCCTTTGGGATGGGGAGTGCCGTCGATTTGCCTGTGGCCAGATCGTACAAAAAAATATCTTCATTGCCGTCGACATTGGCCGTGAACGTGATGCGTTTGCCGTCGGGCGAAAACTCGCTGCCGCGAATTTCCCATTTATCTTTGGTTAACCAAGAAATCTTCTTCGCCACAACATCGAGCGAGCCAATGTTGTCGTACCCGTTGGCTGCGTTGGAGGTGAATAGAATGCGCTTGCCATCCGGTGAAATGTCATTCGCCCAGAATCGCTGCTCCCCTTCATGCTGTGTGAGTAACGTGCTTTTACCAGTCGCTACGTCGGCCATAAAAATATTCGAGTCCGTGCCCTTGGCCTGCTCCTGTGTATAAACGATGGACTTGCCATCCCTCGACCAGATAGGGTCGGAGTTGCTCAGATCCTGAGGCGTGCCGGTGGTGATGTGTTTCACCTCGCGCATCAGCAGGTCGTAGACGTCGATTTCGTAAGCGGCTGAGGTTTTGGGTTTTACCTCGTAGGCAAGATAGCGGCCATCGGGTGACCACGTGGGATTCATCTCCGCGATCTCGCGTGTCTGCGTAACATTTACAACCCGGCCAGTGGTGGGCGAAACCAAAAAGATATCCCACAACTCGTCACCATCGAAATCCGCTTGATAAGCGATCCACTTGCCATCAGGCGACCACGCAGGCGCGGTCTGGCGCTGATCGCTGACCGTAAGCTGCACCGGCCATCCGCCCTCAGCGGGAGCAAGCCAGAGATTGTTCCGCCCGCTCATGTTTGAAACAAAAGCGATGTTCTTTCCGTCCGGCGACCACGTGGAGCGGCCAATCTGGCGCGTCATATAAAGCTTTTCAATGGTCAAGCTTTTCGGCTCAACCTGCGCGTTGGGCTTGGAGGCAATTTTCTTCGGATCGGTGATCGCATCTGGTACGGGAAGAGTCTGCGAGAAAACGAAAGTTTCGGAGACGATTGTGCTCATAAGGATGACGATAGCAAACCATGGAAGTAAGCGCATGAAGAAAGAAACCTCAGATTGAAGCCGGTGAAGCCGAAGAGAAAGTTTAGCAGAGGCAGAATTCATTCTCGAAACTGGCGGGGATTGCATTCAGGCGATGCGAGACGAATCCACCCCTGAATCTTTCGCGCCAACCCTCTTGGAAAACTCAGGCTCTAACTTTCAGGAGGAACTAAATGGCAACCAAAAAGAAAAGCAGCAGCCGCAAGTATGGAAAGGCAGCGAGCAAAAGTGTGGAGAGCGCAGTGCGCCGCGAGAAGCGCGGGACGCTTAAATCCGGCAAAGGTGGAACTGTGAAAAGCCGCAAGCAAGCCATTGCCATCGGACTCTCGGAAGCTCGTAAGAAAGGCGCCAAAGTTCCGAAGAAAAAAGTTGCGTAGCCAAGTCGCCGTTTTAGCTTCCCACGTAGCGCGCATACAGACTGCGCGCTACTCCTGTATCGGTGGTGCCTTTAATGATGGCGCGACCGTCGGGAAAAAGCGTCATTTCATAAGGTTCGCGCCAAAACTTCAGAACAAACTCGTTGTACCGCACCACCCCTAGTGTGTTTAAGCGCTGCTGCATTTGGGCGAAATCAATTGGCCGGGCCCGTTCGTGAATCTGGACCGAATTTCGCCCGCACATGGTGATATGCGGCCGCCCCTCCCCAGCAAGATGGACAAAATCTCGCTGACCACAGGCTCGACAACCGGCGCACGGCTTTCCCGCCGCAATCTCTACATGCTCATTCGTCCACACATCGAACGACCACAATGTCTTACGTAATTTTTCACGAGTAGCGCTGCCCAGCAAAAGCTTTATGGCTTCGGTAACGGCTACCGACGCGATCACATTCACGGCCGAATTTAAAATTCCAGCTGTCTCGCAGGTTTCTATCAATCCACGCGGAGAATCTGGGAAAATGCACGCCAGGCAGGCCGTTTGCCCCGGCACCACGTTCAACGTGACTCCGTAACTTCCTACCGCCGCTGCATAAACCCATGGCAGGGAAGCCTCAACCGCATAATCGTTCAGAAGATATCGAGTCTCGAAATTATCGGTGCCATCGAGAATTACATCCATTTCATCAAGCAAAGCATGAATGTTTCCCGGAACCAGATCTTCGACTTGTGCCTCAACGGATATCTCGGAATTGAAGGCCGCAATCCGCCGCGCCGCAGCTATCGCCTTGGGCAACGATTCCGCAGCGTCGCTTTCCTCGAATAAAGTCTGCCGCTGCAAATTGCTTTCTTCTACATAATCGCGGTCAATGATCCTTAATGTGCCGACGCCAGCCCGTGCCAGCAAAGACGCCAGCGCCGAACCTGTAGCTCCGCAGCCCACAATGGCAACACGTCCTGTGGACAGCCGTTTCTGGCCTTCCGCGCCGATTCCCGGAAACAGAATCTGCCGCGAATAGCGCTCCTCGAACTTTTCTTTTAGCTTTTCTTTCTCCAAGCCCAGCCTCAAAGGGGTCACGAGTTCCTTCCCGCAAAACCTTTATTATAGGTTGTTCGTGAATTATCCAGCCGCCAGTATGCAGTACAACACGAACCCTTGCGAGCTTCATCGAATGAAGGCAAAGGGTTTAAGGATATTATTTGCGCAGACGGTACGCGTCGCTTCTTATTTCCATCTTAATTTCGCTGGCTCCGGCCGCTCACGCCGAGTCGCGCCCGGTTACGCCTGCGCCTCAAGAACAACCTTCACCCTTTGCTTCCATGTCCGCTTATATCGGACGCATCGTCAAGATCATCGAACTCCCGGGCATACAAGACACGGACCATCTTCTCCAACTGCTCCCGCAAAAAGCCGGCCTGCCGCTGGACCGCGATCAGGTGCGCGAGAGTATCCAAATCCTTTTCGCCACCGGCCGCTTTGGCGACATCCAGGCTGAAGCTGCTCCATCCGGCAACGATGTCGTTCTCACGTTTGCCACATCTCTTAACTTCTTCGTTGGCGCAGTGGATGTAGAAGGCGCTCCTAATCGGCCCAACTCCAACCAGATCATCAACGCTTCAAAATTTCAGCTGGGAGAACTTTACTCGCTGGAAAAGTTGGATCGTGCCTTACAGAACATTCGCCAACTCATGCAGGAAAATGGCTATTATCGCGCACGCGCCACCGCCGAAAGCACCTCAAACCCTGGCTCGCAGCAAGTCAATGTACTGATCCACATCAGCCCCGGGGAGCCTGCTCACATCGGTGAAGTGAAACTTACCGGCCACCCGGCATTTTCCGTGGGTGAGGTGGAAGACATCGCCAAAATGCATCCCGGAGAACGCATTACGGCTGCCCGCATCACCAATGCGCTCCAGCATATGCGCAAAAAGCTTCAGAAACAGCAAAGAGTTCTGGGCCAGGTCTCCATCGCCGAACAGAAATACCATCCGGAATCTAACTCCGTCGATTACACATTTTTGATCGAACCCGGTCCCGTAGTGATTGTGTATGCGCAAGGTTTTAGCGTCAGCCGCGGCGTGATGAAACGGGAAATCCCCATTTATGAAGAAAACGCGATTGACGATGATCTGCTTAACGAAGGCAAGCGCAACCTGCTGAATTATCTCCAGACGCGCGGCCGTTTCGACGCTTCGGTCACCATCCAGAAGCAGACTACTGGCAACACCGTCCGAGTGATCTATGTGATCGAACCTGGTCCGGTGCATAAACTCGAACTGATCGAGATCACTGGCAACAAATATTTCTCGAATCCAATGCTGCGCCAGCGCCTGCAAATACAGCGCTCAAGCCGATTCATCGCCAATGGCCGGTATAGTGAGGCCCTGCTGAAAAGCGATGTGGCCGGCCTGCAAGCCTTATATGTTTCGAACGGTTTTCGCGACGCCAAAATCCAAACCAAAGTCGATGACAATTTTCACGGCTCCGACAACAAGCTAGCGGTCCACATACGGATCGACGAAGGCCCGCAGACAGTAGTTGGCGCATTCCATATCGTGGGAAATCAAAAAATCGCCAGCCCGGCTTTTCCGGAGATGAATACCGCATCCGGCCAACCTTATTCCGAACAGAATCTTGCCACCGATCGCGAATCCATCCTCAACTATTACTTCAATCACGGCTTTCCCAACGCGACCCTCGAAATCACGGCCACACCGTCACAAGATCAGGCGAATCACGAAGATGTTACTTACACCATTCAGGAGGGCGAACAGTTTTTCGTGAGTCACGTTATGGTCGGCGGACTCGACCATACCCGTGATTACGTCGTCCAGCGCGAAGTGCAAGTCACCGCCGGCCAGCCCCTCAGCCAGCAGGATCTTCTGGAAACGCAGAGCAAGCTCTATGACCTCGGCATTTTCAGCCAGGTGGATACGGCGGTGCAGAATCCAGCGGGCAACGATCCTGAAAAGAACGTTCTCGTGCAGGTGCAGGAAGCCCGGCGATACACATTTACTTACGGAGTCGGCCTCGAATTTGAAACCGGTCTTCCATCGGGAGCGAGCGCACCTACCGGCTCGACTGGCGTGAGCCCGCGCGTGGGATTCGATGTTACGCGCCTCAATGTCGGCGGCCGTGACCAGTCGCTGATTTTTCAATCTCACGTCGGACGTCTTCAGCAGCGCGGCCTAATCAGCTACGAGATCCCTAAGCTCTTCAACAACGACAAGCTGAAAATTTTCTACACAATTTTTTACGACAATAGTCTTGACGTAGCTACCTTTACTTCGCAACGATTGGAAGGCAAAATCGATTTGCGCCAGCAAATCGGCAAACAGGCCATCAACCACTCTACTTCCATCACTTATCGCTTCGATTACCGCCGCGTTAAAGCCAGCGATTTCGCCGCCGATTTTTCTCCCGTGGAATTCAACCTCCTTTCATTGCCGGCGCATGTGGGTGGTCCCGGTTTTACATTCATTTTCGATCAGCGCGATAACCCGCTCGAAAGCACGAAGGGCCAATACTTCACGCTCGATGGTTTTGCAGCTTCGAGCTACGTTGGCTCGCAATCGGATTATGGCCGCCTCCTCGGCCAGGATTCCACGTACTACGCCTTCGGTCCCGCCAAGCATAAATTCGTATTTGCCCGGTCTTCTACGCTTGGGCTGGAGCAGGTGTACCACGGCACGAGGATACTGCCCCCCGGATCGTGTCCTCTCAATAATTTGCAAACCGCCTGCCAATCGGACATTTCCATCATTCCGCTGCCCGAACTTTTTTTTGCCGGAGGTGGCAACTCTCATCGCGGTTTCGGGTTGAATCAGGCAGGACCACGTGATCCGGATTCTGGCTTTCCCGTTGGTGGCTCGGCCGAGTTCGTCAACAGCGAAGAACTGCGTTTTCCTTCGGTTAGCTTGCCCTATCTCGGAGAAGGTTTCGGTTTCGCCATTTTTCACGATATGGGCAATGTTTACACAGCCGAGCACGACATGTTGAAAGGCCTGCTGCGCTGGCATCAGCCCAACCCTGCACAATGCCTGAGTTCCACCGGCGTGGCCGACGCAACCTGCATGACTAACTTCGATAACAGCGGTTACGACTATACTTCTCACGCCGTGGGTATCGGGTTGCGTTATAAGACACCGATTGGCCCGTTACGCTTCGACTTCGGGTACAATCTAAATCCAACCAGTTACTTCCAGGGCAACACATTCTTAAACGGCCAGCCGGAAAATTTTCTTACTCCGCGGCTGCAGCACTTCAATGTTTTTTTCAGTATCGGTCAGCCATTTTAACGAGCTTTCTTAAAATGAGATTTGGCAACAAAACGATTGGGATTGCGCTTCTGCTAGCCGCGCTGGCTTTTGCTCCAGCTATTTCCAGCGCTCAGCAAGTTATTGACCGCATCGTGGCCACGGTAAATGGCCGCGTCATTCTGCAGTCCGATCTGGACGAAGCTCTCTGTTACGAAGCTTTCCTCGCCAATCGTCCGCTGACCACTTTTACCGAGGACGAGCGCCGCGCTGTTCTCGACCGCCTTATCGATCAGGAACTACTGCGCGAACAGATGAAGTCCGCCGATTTCCGCCACGCTACGAATACCGAAGTCGAAGCCCGCATCGCCGAGGCGCGCAGGCAATATCCTCAGGCTGGCTCCGAGGACGCATGGCACGCTCTCCTGGCTAGTTATCACATCAACGAAAAAGATCTCTTTACCCGCGTCCAGCAGCAGATCGATGTAATGCGTCTCGTTGAGGCCCGTCTTCGCCCCGCAGTGCAAATCGATTCCAAATCCATTGAGGCCTACTACCGCGATCAATTTGTCCCCAAGTTGAAAGAATCCGGCGCTTCCGAAGTTCCTCTCGATCAGGTTTCAGGAAAGATTCGCGACCTACTCACCGAGCAAAAAGTCAGCGAGATGCTGGTTTCCTGGCTCCAAACCTTGCGCAGCGAAGGCCAGGTGCACATTCCCGACGCGGCATCGTTGAACGGCCCCGGTATTCAATCGCGTGACTGAACCTGCATCCAAGCCCGCGCGCCGCTGGTGGAAATATCTGCTATTGCTGGTTGGCCTGGGTTTGCTCTGTGTGCTCTCGTTACTTTTCTACATCAGCACAGATTCCTTTCAAGCGCTGGTGCGCCGCCGGTTGGTAGCTGAGATAGAACGCATCACCGGAGGCCGCGCCGAAATTGGCACCATTCATACGGTCCCTTTTCATCTGCAAGCTGAGGTACGCAACATCACGGTCCATGGCCGCGAGTCCTCGACCGATGTTCCACTTGCCCACGCGGATGCTGTCGTCGCTCGCTTTAAGGTGATCTCGATTCTGCGGTCGGAATTCTCCTTTTACGAAGTGATCCTTGAGCAGCCCGTAATCCACATTGCCTTTTATCCCGATGGCACCACGAATTTTCCCAAGCGGGTTTCCAATGTTTCGGCTCCAACTTCGGTCGAACAACTTTTTGATCTTTCCATCGATCGTCTTGAATCCCGCCACGGCCATATCATTTGGGACGATCAAACCATCCCGCTGGAATTTGCCGCCCGCGATACCTGGCTCCAGATGGATTATTCCTACCTGCACTCGCGCTACAACGGCCGCCTTTTGCTCGCGCGGGTCGATACAAAATTGCCCAATTGCCAACCTTTTTCCTGGATGAGTTCAGCCGATTTCAACCTTGCATCTGACTTTCTCGCTTTTTCGTCTCTCAAGTGGAATTCCGGCCATTCTCATCTCTCCGCCAGCGGCCAAATCTCAAACTTTCGCCGTCCGGTGATACAGGCCACGTACGACGCGCATGTGGATCTTACGGAATTTGCCTCCATTACACGCCGCCGCGAACTCCGCGCCGGATCGGCCGAACTCAAGGGAGCAGGGAATTGGTCGCTCGATCAATTTGCTTCCAATGGATTTCTCGCTCTGCGCGATCTTAGCTGGCAAGACAATCGAATCACATTCTCCAAAGCCGCCTTCGATTCCGGCTACTCCATCACCGACCGGCAACTCAAATTCTCTAAATTGCAAGCGCGAATTTTTGGTGGAAGCGTAAGCGGCGATGCGGAAGTGAACCAATGGCTTGCTCCGGAGCAGCATCTCTCCGCGACCGCAAAGAAAACCTTTGAAACCGCCGTCATTTCTGCGGCCCATCCTGCAGGCAAGTCCCGCACATCAATACCAAAGCCGAAGCCGTCTGTAATTCAAAACGCACACATTACGCTGCGCCTGCGCGATATTTCCGCCGAAGAGCTGGCCATTGCTCTCAATGCTCCCAGCCATCCATTGCAGGCTTTGCATCCTGCCGGGCTCACTTCCGGCACGATCGAAACGCGCTGGGATGGCACTCCGCGCGATGCCGAAGTCCAGTTCACTCTCGACGTTACTCCGCCTGCGAAATTGATATCGGGCGAAAGGCCGATCACCGCACACGCCAACGGGGTTTACTATGCGGCCAACGACGCCATCAATTTGCCGCAGTTCAATCTCTCGACTCCGGCCAGCCGTATACAGGCAGCCGGCACGTTATCGGATACATCTGCGCTCCATCTTTCGGTTACGACTTCCAGCCTCGCAGACTGGTTGCCCTTGGTTGCCGCAGTTCGCGGTCCAGCGCTGCTTCCCGTCTTTCTGAACGGACGCGCAACCTTCAACGGCAACATGACCGGCGCACTTATGACTCCGCAACTGGCCGGCACGCTACTGGTTGATAATTTCGATATAAATATTCCCGGTACCGCTACCACGCATCCCATCAAAACCCATTGGGATTCTCTTTCCACGTCCATCCTGCTTTCATTCAATGCCGTCGCTTTTCGCAGCGCCACTTTGCGCCGCGACGATACTTCCGCCGAATTCGACGGCTCAGCAACGCTCCAATCCGGACATCTTACCGACGACAGCGTGATCAATCTCCGCGCCAATCTTCACAACGCCGATGTCGCTACCATCCAGGCCCTCGCTGGTTACAACTATCCCATCACCGGCAACGGCGATTTTGTACTGCAAGTGTCCGGCCCCGAATCGAATCTTCGCTCCGAAGGCCACATTCATCTCTCGAACGCCTCCGCTTACGGCGAGCCCATTGCACAATTCGACTCTGCATTTCTCTTCGCCAACGGCGAACTTGCATTTGATAACATTCACTTGTTCTACAACGACTCAGTCGTCACCGGAAGCGCAGCCTACAGCCCAGCCACCCGCGCCTATCGCCTCGACCTGGCCGGAAACAATTTCGATCTTGCTCGCATCCGCCAGCTCCAGACCAGTCGCATTCAAATCGATGGCCGCGCCGGTTTCGCTCTCAAAGGCTCAGGGACCGCCGAAGCGTCGGCAATAAACGGCACGATCCAAATTCATAATTTAGCGCTCGATCAGGAACCGGCCGGTGATCTTGACCTGCAAGCCACAACTGAAGGCAGCGAGCTTCATCTCACCGGTAATTCTGACTTCCAGCGTGGTTCGGTGGCGCTCAACGGCAAAATCCGGCTGCGTGATAATTACATCGCCGATTTGTCATTCCAGTTCGGCCAGCTCGATCTTGATGCGCTCTGGCACTCCTACCTCGACGCGGAACTTACCGGACACTCCTCTGCTGGCGGCACGGTCGCCGTTCGCGGCCCATTTTTCAGGCCTTCCCAATGGGCTGTCGATGGCAATCTTTCCGATCTCCTGCTCGATATCGAACACGTCAAGCTTCACAATCAGGATCCAATTCGCTTCGCTTTGGCAGATCGTGCGCTAGACATCCGGCAACTTCATTTACTAGGGGAGGGGACTGATCTCACCGCGCATGGTTTAGTGCGGCTCTCCGGTCCGCGTACACTCGATCTCACGGTCGATGGTCACGCCGACCTTAAACTGATCTCCGGCATCGATCCCGATATTGCAGCTAGTGGCCTCGTTACCTTAAACATGACCGTCGCTGGATCGATCTCCGATCCTTTGCCGCAAGGCCGTTTGCAATTTTCGAGCGGCTCGCTTTCCTATGCGAGCATACCCAGCGGCTTAAGTGATCTCAACGGTTCTCTCTCTTTTACTCGCGATCACTTTCGCATCGAATCCCTCACCGCCCGCACAGGCGGCGGTACGCTCGATTTCAAAGGCGACGCTACTTACGTCAATGGGCAATTCAATTTCAGCCTCGCTGCGTCCGGTAAGGAAGTTCGCTTGCGTTATCCTCCTGGTGTAAGCTCCACTGCCGATGCCGAACTACGCTGGATAGGCACGCGATCGAATTCCACCGTCTCGGGCGACATCATCATTAACAAAATTGCTGTCACGCCTGGCTTCGACTTCAGTTCGTATCTGGAGCGAGGCCGCCAGGGTGCGGCGGTTGTCGTAGCGAGTTCGCCGCTCAGCAACATCAAACTCGATATCCACGTTCAAACCTCGCCCGAACTTCAAATGCGCACTGCCATCGCGCGCCTTTCCGGAGATGCAGACCTTCGCCTGCGAGGCTCTGCGGCGCGTCCCGCGGTACTTGGGCGTGTAGATGTTCTAGAAGGTCAAGCAACATTTCATGGGACCCGCTTCACTCTTGAGCGTGGCGACATTACCTTCGCCAATCCAGTTTCCATCGAACCGCAACTCAATCTGCAAGCCTCGACCCACGTCCGTAATTACGACCTCAACATTACCGTCACTGGTACGCCCGATCGTGGACTCAATCTCAACTATCGCTCCGAGCCTCCGCTGCCCAAATCCGATATCATCGCATTGCTGGCTCTAGGCCGTACCGGGGACGAATCCGCACAGCTTCAGGAACAGTCCGGCCAAAGCGCCTTTTCCGATCAAGCCACAGCTCTTATTCTGAGCCAGGCCCTGAACACCACCGTGAGCAGCCGCTTGCAGCGTCTATTCGGCGCGAGCAACATAAAAATCGATCCGCAAGGCCTCACCACCGAAACCAACCCCACCGGCCGTGGTCCGCAGGTGACCATTGAGCAGGAATTCGCCAACAACTTGTCGCTCACTTACTCGACCAACGTCTCGCAAAACTCGCAGCAGATTATTGAAGGTGAATATTATTTCAATCGAAATTTTTCGATAGTCGGCACGCGCGACCAGAATGGCGTAGTCAGCTTCGACCTGCAAATGCGCCAGCGCAAGAAATAAAAAGATATGTAGGAAGTATCAGCGCACGGTTCAGGCATCCCGCTGTGCGGGCTTGTTTGATCAGGGTCGATCCGTGTAAATCCGTGGCCCCACTAACCTCGGTATAATCATCGTTCTCACAGGAGAGAACCTTGCCCTTCGACGACCTTCGCCAATGGATCGCTGCGCTCGACCGTGCCGGCGAACTCCGTCGCATCAAGACCGAAGCCGATCCCATCCTCGAGATTGCGGAAATTACCGACCGCGTCAGCAAATCAAAAAATGGCGGCTCCGCTCTTCTTTTTCAAAACGTAAAAAATTATCCCGGTTCCCAGGTTCTCATCAATCAGTTCGGCTCTGAAGCTCGCATGAACCTGGCTCTCGGGGTGAACTCTTTCGACGAAATTGCAGGCCGCATCCGTATGTTCATGGATGTGAAATCTCCACAAGGTTTTCTGGAAAAGCTGAAAATGCTTCCGCTCCTTACCGAAGCAGGGAAGTTTTTTCCTAAGACCGTTGCTACCGGTCCCTGTAAGGAAGTCATCAAACGCGATAATTTTTCTCTGCTCGACTTTCCGATTCTGCAATGCTGGCCTCAGGATGCTGGCCGCTTTATCACTCTTCCTTGCGTAATCACGCGCGACCCGCATACCGGCAAACGCAACGTTGGCATGTATCGCCTGCAGGTCTTTGACGGCCAAACTACGGGCGCGCATTGGCAACGCCAAAAAATTGCTGCCGAACATTATCGCCAGGCGCTGAGAAATGCCAGTAGCTCATCGGCCAAGAGTAGTGCACCGCCTTTCTCAGGCAGAAGTGGGAACTCGGCCGCCGTCGATCTCATGGCCCGCACCTCGGGCGGCCAGGTTCTCGCTGATACAAATCATCCTTCAGGAAAAATGGAAGTTGCTGTCGCCATCGGCACCGACCCGGCTGTAACTTTTTCGGCCATTGTTCCTGCACCGCCCGAGGTTGAAGAGTACATAATTGCCGGCTTCCTTCGCGCAGCTCCGGTCGAACTGGTTAAGTGCGAAACGGTTGATCTCGAAGTTCCCGCGTCGAGCGAAATCGTCCTGGAAGGCTACGTCAACCTCAACGAACTCCGCACTGAAGGCCCTTTCGGCGATCACACTGGCTTCTACTCGCTGGAAGATCTCTATCCGGTTCTGCATGTTACTTGCATCACGCACCGTAAAGACCCCATCTACGCGACGACCATCGTCGGCAAACCGCCGATGGAAGACGCTTACATGGGCAAAGCTGTCGAAAGAATTTTTCTGCCGTTAATGAAGCTCACTATCCCAGAATTGATCGACATCAACCTACCGATCGAGGGTGTGTTTCATAATTTGATGATCGTCTCCATTCGCAAGTCCTATCCTGGGCAGGCGCGCAAAGTGATGAACGCCATATGGTCGCTGGGGCAGGCCATGTTCACGAAATGCATTATTGTGGTCGACGAAGATGTTGACGTGCAGAATCTTGCCGATGTGACGCTGAAAGTTCTCAACCACATCGATCCTGAGCGCGATATACAGTTCACGCTGGGCCCCGTCGATTCGCTCGATCACGCCTCCCGCCTTGCCAACTATGGATCGAAGATGGGCATCGATGCCACGCGCAAATGGCCTATTGAAGGGTTCACGCGACCGTGGCCGGATGAGATTGTGATGGATGGAAAGACTAAGGCGCTTGTGGATAGCAAATGGAAAGTGCTAGCGAAGGAATTAGGGATCGAATAGGACCTGTGGGGACGGGACAATCCTGTCCGTCCCCTGTGACTTCTCGGCGCCGCAGCGGCAACGTCGGCCGACGCGCATTTCCCAAATCTCACCTGTAACGATTCGCCAATAAGGATCACTATCCTTGCAGGAAATCAGACTCCGCGATCCAACCGTCTGGAGGGACGATAATGGTCGATGCACATGCAGTAACGGACATCGATTCCTTGCACAGGGTCTTGTCGCTGCCACGAGGCTCCCGAGTTGTCGTAACCCTTCCCTACTTCGCGTATGAAGAATCGAGCGAACTTCAAAATCAGCTCAACCGATTGGTTTCCGAGTGCGGATGCAGCATGTCAGCCGCAGCACTCACTCTCAGCGTATTAGCCTGCGGTTTCTTCGACTGGGCTCATTGGGTTAATTTCCAGACCGACATTTTCAAAATACTGGGGCTCAACCTGCTTGGGTGTATTGCCGCCGCCGCTCTGGGCCGGTTCGCCGGCCTGTTTCGTGCGAAATGGAAATTGGCCCGCACCATCAAGACCATTGAGGCGCGCCTAACCTCAAGATCGCAATACTTGAAGACTACAAAATCTGCGATTTCCGGAGGAGGACTCCCGTGCCCCGATGCGTAAGCGGTTACAACCAAACTACCGAGCAATGCCAGCAAACTAAGGACGAAGGTTACAACCAGTGCACCCAGACACAGGATCAAGGGTATAACCAGTGCAATGGCTGGGGGTTCTTCTCTTTCCTATGTGACGCATGGGTGTGGGTCTCCCATATCGTGTGCGTCGCGTGGACGTGGATTTCCAACATTGTGTGCGTGGTATGGGCGGCCATCACTGTTTTTATCTGCGTAGTCTGGGATGTGATCTCGACCGTGGTTATAGCCATTTACCACACGATCAGCAGTATCTTGTCTCCGATCCTTAACGCTATCGCCCTGGTCGTTCAATTTATTTTCGCGATCCCGATCCTTGGACGAATCCTGAATGCAATCTGGAACATCATCCTCACCATCGTCAACGCACTCCTTAGCATCATCGACGGGATTGCCTGGCTATTGGGCATTCGCCCGGAGAAACATCTCTACCTCGTGGTCATGAACCAGAAGGATGAGAAAGGCAATCCCGTCGCTGACAATGCCGACATACTCACCTCCATTGCTCTGGCCATTCAGGCTTATCGTAACGATGCGAATATTCGCGTGCTCCCGTTCAAGGAATTCGACTATACCAATCCCGAGTCGGGCGAAGAACAAGCATCCGACGACTACATCGTGAACGTCTCCTCCAACTCCACATCCGAGACCTTGGATGTGAACTGCGGGTTATCAGACTTTACGGCGAACCTGGGCTTCGCCGGCTCCCAGTTCCAAAACATGATCAACTTGAGCTCATTCTGGACTAACTGGAACCGCCTCATCGGATACGGCGCTCCCATTTTCGCTTTTTCCGTAAGAAGCTTCGCCGGCACATTCGACGGTTGCTCTATGGGTCCGCTCACCGACTACGTCCTCGTCAGGTTCACCAACGCCGCCACAGATACCGCAGCCGGCCAGCAACCCAACACGGAGTCAATTCTGCCTCACGAAATGGGACACTGCTGCAACCTTTGGCATGTCAGTCCACCCAACCTCATGCAAGCAGACAATCCCCGCGCCACGAACCTGAGTTGGTGGGAGATTCTGCTCATACGTGCATCACGCCACGTTACGTATTTTGGCTGAGTCGGCAGGCCCGGCTTCCGCCAGATTCCATTGGCAGCTCCTACGCAGAGGTTGCCCCCACCCTTGCGTTTCTTTGCAAGGATGGGGCAAATGTTAGATAGGCCCCTACAGTTTCTCAAACCAATTGGCTCTAACTCCAGTGCTCTACCTTCACTCGATGTGTCCCGCCAGCATCTGTGATCTCTACATGGCCTGGCGGATTGGCGAGCGGCTGGCCGCTGGTCCAACTTCCTAGATAGTAAGTCACGAGCTGAGGCTCGATTCCGTGGGGAACCGTTTCCAAAAGCTCGAACTCATGCGGTTTTGGCCCACCCTGAAAGAAGATCGTGTATCCAGGGGTCCCGTAGTAGCAGGTTGCGATTAGCGAAAGTACGGCCGCGCCACCTTTTTCGAAGGCGCGGGCAAATGCTTTATATTCGATGTCCGACCCGTGACTTAGCGGCGGATGTACCGGTACCGGTTGTGCTCCCATGTTCGTTCTCCTTTCGTGAGATTTGTCTTTCGCCTGCCTTTGTAGTCCCGGGACCCCAGTCCGTCAATCGAATTATTGTGGAAGCCTCGTCCCGGTACGTCCACCCCGATGTCCATCCCAAAAACACAAACAGCGCAGAACCCGAAGGCCTGCGCCGTTTTAAAATGCAACGGCTATTAATGCAACGGCTATTTCGGTACGGTACAGTGCGCCAGCATGTCATCTGCGAGCGCCGTATCGGCCGGAACTCCTTGGGGTGTCGTGCCCGTTGAGGTTCCCTCTGCCCCGGTGCATCCGGTAATTGCGGTCAAGGCCCATGGCGTTGTGACTTGCTGGAAAAACATATAGGACTCCGCCGCGCTCGGGTTGAGTCCATTATTGCAATCCCACGCAGCAATGCTGGTGCGCGGATAACTTAACGTTGCCCCGGACTGCACAATGCTCTGCGCTGCCCATGCGTCCAGTTCCTGCTGGGTTGAACCATGCTTGGGAAGGCATTCGGTTCCCGTCCACTTTCCTACCGAAGGCCACTCGTGGTTGTACTGCGGCGGGTCTTCAAAAGCCGTTCCATTGGTCGGCGTCACTTTAACCGGCGATGCGTACGGAACCTCGCAGCCTTCTACGATGTTCGAGAACACCGGCCCCACCGTGAATTCCACATTGTCGAAGGTGTTGTTCAATCCAAACCACGCCATGCCGTATGCGATCGCGCCCGTGCCCGCGGAAACGCCCTGCGCGCAATAGGCGCCGGTGGTTTGGGTGTGAAAATAATTCAACAGAGTGGCCGGACGGCAAGCCGCATCGAGCAGATTTCCATCATCCTCCCAATCGGCTGCGAAGGTAAGTTGCGTCACTTCGAATCCGGCGGCTATATACTTCGGCGCAAACTCCGCTCCCGAAGGCAGCGTAGCTCCATTGCCGCCGATGATAATGATTCTTCCCACTTTTGGCGTACCCACCGAGCCCCACGTCACCGTCATATCGGGAATATTTGGACAAGACACAATCGCAGCCTGGCAGGCCGCGCCATGCGAAAAACCAGACGCGCACTTGGCAGATTTGATGTCAGAGACGGTTCCCAAAGATCTCTGCGCAAACGCTCCCGCAGTCAGAACCAGAACGACGAGCAGATATTTCATAATAACTCCTTACACTTCTGCAAAAATTCAGGCTCGACCGGATGCGTCCGCTCTTTACGCAATCGGCATGGGTACATGTCGAATAGGTCGTCGGGTCAGATCATAGAAACGACTAGACTGAGCGCCTGTGGCGCACTCTCACGCCGTTGGATATTTTTGCATATTCCGTGGGTAGAGCAAATGAGTAGAAAGTGCCATGTGCAGGAAGATGCACATGATTTTATCCCGAAATGGAATATTGCCGCGACTTCGCAACACATCTCATCGCAGGCAAGACTAGACTCCCGACGCGATTCAGATAGCGTCGGGCCTGCTAATGACTGACTCCAGCGGCGGAGCGTTGGGCGAGCGGAGAGTGCGGATATCGCGCATAGGGGGCTGGCCGAAGAAGCGGCTGTATTCGCGATTGAATTGGCTGGTGCTTTCGTATCCTACCTCGAAGGCGGCACTGGCGGCGTCCAGGCCGTTGAGCAGCATCAGTCCACGCGCGGCCTGCAGCCGAAGTTGTTTTTGATACTGAAGCGGACTCATGGCGGTCAGCGCCCGAAAATGATGATGCAGCGTGGAGACGCCCATGCTTGTGATTTGCGCGAGATCGTCCAGCCGTAGCGGCTTGGCGTAGTTCGCCCTGATCCACGCGATCGCCTTGGCCGTGCGATGGCTCTGATCTCCGAGCGTGGCAATCGCGCGCAGGCGCGCGCCTTCCGGTCCGCGCAGGATTCGGTAGATGATCTCGCGTTGAATCAGGTCACTAAGAAAAGGAATATCCTGCGGGGTATCGAGCAGGTCGATGAGGCGGCAACATGCGCTCATGAATTCCGCAGTGATTTCGCCGGTCGCCATGGCAGGACTATCGGAACCGGACTCAGCCCACGGAATTTCTTCCCGGCTGAGAAGTTCACGAATCACGGGCATTTCGAGCTTCATCGACATAGCGAGGCTGGGCGCCTCTGCGCTGGCTTCGATGATCTGGCTGACGATAGGCAAATCAACCGACGTCAGCAGGTATCGCGACTCGCCATATATGAAAATGGTTTGTCCAAGCTCTACCCGTTTGCGTCCCTGGGCTATCACAGTCACGCCCGGCTGGTAAGTCATGGAACAGCGGGCGGTCGGGGCGGTCCGTTGGTGAAGTGTGAGGCCGGCAATGCTGGTTGCCCGATTCTCTTCGGAGCCCATAAACGATGCAATCCTGCCAGCCAACTCGGCACGCAGTTCGCGCACTCGATTTGGCCGTGGAGAGGCGTTTTTGTTGAGTTTTTTCACTGGAAGGGTCCGTTTATCCTTGCGTAGGATAGACGATCGGCTCCCGGATATCCTAATGATTTTTCACATAACAAGAGAATTAGGCAATAAATTGGAAGGATCAGGCTACCGCTTCCACAGCATTTGATCCTAATCTATGAATGAGAGAAAGAGTTCGGAAGGGAGAAACTATGAAGAAGCGCAAGCTTGGAAATCTGGAAGTCTCGGCCATTGGCCTCGGTTGCATGAGTATCAGCGCCAACTACGGACCCCCAGCGGACAGGAACCAAGGCATTGAGGTCATTCGTGCGGCCTATGAAAAAGGCGTCACGTTCTTCGATACAGCCGAAATTTACGGCCCATATACAAACGAAGAGCTTGTCGGAGAAGCACTCGCACCTTTCCGCGACAAGGTCGTTATCGCAAGCAAGTTTGGTTTTAAGATTAATGGCTCTAGAGGACTCAATAGCCGACCAGAGCACATCAAGAAGGTGGTTGAGGAATCACTTAAGCGGCTTAGAACCGACCGCATTGATCTCTATTACCAACACCGCGTAGATCCTGCAGTACCAATCGAAGATGTGGCCGGTGCGATTACAGATCTCATCACAAACGGAAAAGTCTTGCACTTCGGTCTCTCTGAGGCGAGTGCAAGAACAATCCGCCGAGCGCACGCCGTTCAACCGGTTACAGCAATTCAGAGTGAATACTCGCTGTGGACGAGGGACCCTGAAGCGGAAATTCTGCTGACATGCGAAGAACTCGGGATCGGCTTCGTTCCTTGGAGCCCTCTAGGCCAGGGTTTCCTTACCGGCAAGATCGATCCTTCGATGGCGTTCGACACCAACTCGGATCTTCGGGCCACTTTCCCTCGCTTCACCCCAGAGGCTCGGACAGCCAATTGGGCGGTGGTCGATCTGCTTCGGAAAGTGGCAGCCCGGAAGAAAGCGACGCCGGCCCAGATCGCGCTCGCGTGGCTGCTCGCGCAGAAGCCGTGGATCGTTCCAATCCCGGGGACGCGGAGGCTGGAACGCCTCGAAGAAAACATCGGCGCGGCTGATGTCGAACTTACGTCGGAAGATCTGCGTGAGATTGACAGCGCCTACTCGAAGATCAAGGTACAAGGCGCGCGGCTCTCCGAAGAGCACATGAAATTAATCGATCACGCGGCATAGCGCGGCACTGTCTGAGGCCTGGCATCTATCATCCTCTGGCTAGGCCCAGTTGGTTGTCACAAGGGCTACTGGCTGTTTTCGAAAAGGAGAAACAATGCAAAAGCGCAAGCTTGGAAAAAGCAATTTGGAAGTTTCAACCCTCGGTCTTGGCTGCATGGGAATGAGTTTTTCCTACGGTCCGCCCAAAGACAAGCAGGAGATGACCAAACTTCTTCATGCCGCCGTAGATCGTGGTATTACATTTTTTGACACCGCCGAAGTCTATGGCCCGTGGTTGAACGAAGAGCTTGTGGGCGAGGCCCTCGCACCGTTTCGCGGCAAGGTGGTAATTGCCACCAAGTTCGGGTTCGACGTCAGTCCTGACAAGGACCCTCGGGGAATGAAGGGCGCACCGCCTGGAGTGAACAGCCAGCCTGAGCATATCAAGCAGGCTGTCGAGGGCTCGCTCAAGCGGCTCAAAATCGAGACCATCGACCTGCTCTACCAGCACCGGGTGGATCCGAATGTGCCGATTGAAGACGTCGCCGGAGCGGTGAAGGAACTCATTCACGCCGGCAAGGTAAAACATTTCGGCATGTCGGAAGCGGGCGCCAAGACGATTCGCCGCGCTCATGCAGTCCAGCCGCTCACCGCGCTGCAAAGCGAATATTCGTTGTGGTGGAGGAAGCCGGAAGCGGAAATAATCCCTACGCTGGAAGAACTCGGAATCGGCTTTGTGCCGTATAGCCCGCTGGGCAAGGGCTTCCTGACGGGAGCGATTAAAGAAGACGCGAAGTTCGACAGCACAGACTTCCGCAGCACTCTGCCGCGCTTTACGCCGGAGGCTCTTAAGGCGAACCAGGCGCTGATCGATTTGCTTGGCAGCATCGCGAAGAGGAAGAACGCGACTCCCGCGCAGATTGCGCTCGCCTGGCTGCTCGCGCAAAAGCCGTGGATCGTTCCGATCCCGGGCACGACAAAATTAAACCGTCTCGAGGAGAATATTGGAGCAGTGGCGATACGGCTGACAGCCGACGATCTCCGTGAGATCGAAAGCGCGTCTTCGAAGATCAAGGTGGAAGGGGATCGCTATCCGGAAAGGCTGGAGAAGATGACCGGGCTGTGAATCGCGGGATGAAAACGAAAGAGAGATTAGGCAGCATGCGAATTGGCATCTTGGGCTCCGGGTTGATGGGTGCGAAGCTCGGAACGATCTTTGCGCGAGCGGGACATGAAGTTGTGTTCAGCTATGCGCGGAGTGACGGCAAACTGAAGAAGCTGGCGCGCGACGCGCAAGGCAATGCACGCGCCGGTACGCCAGGCGACGCCGCGAAAGATGCGGACGCGATCCTGCTGGCCGTGCATTGGTCTCGAATCGATGATGTGCTGGAGCAGGCCGGCGATTTGTCGGGCAAAGTGATCTTGACTTGCTCGCTTCCGATGGATGCCGGGAACACGCAACTCATCATTGGTACTGCTGCCTCGGGCGCGGAAGATTTGGCGAAGAGAATTCCACATGCTCACGTGGTTTGCGCTTTCAATACTGTGCCCAGCGAGGTGTTGTTCGGCGTGTTCGAAGCGAAACGTAAAAGGCCTCGTCCGAGCTTGGTTTACTGCGGCGATGACTCGAAGAGCAAAAGTATTGCCGCTGAACTGATTCGCGATGCCGGCTTCGATCCCGTCGATGCCGGGCCATTAAGAATTGCCCGATATACCGAGCCGTTCGCGCTGCTCATGGGCCAACTTGCTTATGAAGGCGATGGAAGCCCAGAATTGGCCTACCGCTTCGAGCGGTTTAAAGAATGACTGTCGCAATGATTGCCATCATGCCGGAACTCGCCCAGTGGGACGGCTTCTACGTGATCGTAGGATCGGCTGCCGGGGCGCTCATCGGATTGCAGTTCGTTGTGCTCACGCTGATTGCTGAGAGACCGCCGACTGGTGCGGCTGAGGCCGGCGCAGCCTTTGGTAGTCCGACGGTAGTTCACTTCGGCGTGGTGCTGTTTTTGTCAGCCCTGTTGCACGCTCCCTGGCACGCGATCACCATCTCCGCAATTCTTTGGGGCATCATGGGCTTCGGCGGTGTTGTGTATACCGTGATCGTAATTCGGCGCATGCGGAAGCAAACCGCATACAAGCCGATATTCGAGGATTGGCTGTTTCATGTTGCGCTGCCTGTGGCAGCGTATGCGGTGCTCGCGCTGTCGTCATTCGCGGCTTGTTCCCACACTCGCGGAGCACTGTTTGGCGTGGGAGGCGCTGCTCTCCTGCTGCTTTTCATCGGTATCCACAATGCGTGGGACAACGTGGCCTACCATGTCCTTGTCAACATAGCGGGGGCAAAAACCGAGCGGCATCGAGACGAGAGCAAATTGCAAAGCAAGTGACGACGGAGTACACGATTCTGAGTGAGCGCAAGGAATCTGAGAGATGAGGAGGTGTATATGACAACACCGAAACCGAAAGATGATCTCAAAGACCGCCTTTCACGGTATCGTGAAATCAATCTCAGCGTGATCGGCAGAAAATCACGACGAACCATCTCACAGCCGGTTTGGTTTGTGTTGGATGAGGATAAAGTCTATCTCCTGCCGGTGCGAGGCTCCGAAACGCAGTGGTATAAGAATGTGCTTAATGACCCATCCATCCGGATTAATGCGCGCGGCGCGGAGGCTGAATTTCGGGCTTTACCCATTACTGATCAAAAGCAGGTTGCGCCGGTGGTAGAGAAATTTCGCGCCAAGTACGGAGCCGGCGATGTGAAGAAATATTATTCAAAGTTCGACGTGGCCGTTGTCGCGCAGGCACGGTGACCGGCAATTGGGAGTTGCAGAAACTTATTAAGAATTGTAGTTCGCCACAACTCGCACCACTTTCCCGCTTGCAGAGAGTTTCATGAATTCTGCCGTGCGTGTTCCTTTTTGATTGGTGTAGTAGAGCACGATGCTGTCGATGCCCCAGAGCACGTCTTCGATATGAAAATGAAGTTCCGGGTAGGCTTCCAGCCCGCGCTGAAAGTATGCTCGCAAGTTTGGCTTGCCTGCCACCTTGCCATCCGGCATCCCCAAAAGACGGGCAGCAACGGGCGAGATCAACTCGATTGCATCGTCATAATGCGTCATGATCAAGTCCAGATCGTGAGCGTTCCAGGCCGCAACCCAATGATTGGCCAGACTCCATGCTTCGTCTCTCGTCACTGCCATTCCCCTCACTTGGCGAGTCAATCATGATTTTGAAAGATCAAACATTAAAGATCAATGTTTAGCAGCCGAAAATGAATAACCCTGCCAAATGTATTCAAGCGCTTCCGGAAGCGTTTGCTGGACCACCGGCCGATCCACATGGACGGCGTTGCGGACGAAGACAAACTGGTAGTGATATCCCTTCGCCGCAAGCACCTCCGCCATATTCTCGTTGGCGACAACCCAATCATGCATGTTGTCGCGCATCACGTTGGGATTGAAAAGATCGCGATCGCCGACTTCCATCCAAATTCGTATCGGTTTTACGGGGCTATTGGGAATAAGATGCTCATGAAATTCCCAGGCGCCGTGCGGGGTTTGCGGATTGCTGGGCCACTGCTGGTTGATGAATGTTCCGGAGTAAGTCAGTACGCGGTGATAAAGGTCAGGGCGATACCAGGCCATGATCAAAGCGCATGCGCCTCCTGAGCTGTAGCCCATGGCTGCGCGGCCGTCCGGATCGTGAGTAAGTTTCACGTGAGCCCGGCTTTCGACAAGCGGCAAAACTTCCTTCTCCACAAACTCGGCGAAGACACCGGACATCGTGTCGTACTCCAGACCGCGTTGGCTGCCTTGGGCGTCACCGCCTCCATTGGCAATAGAAACGGCAACCATCATCGGGACTTTGTGCTGCGCGATCAAATTGTCCAGAGCGGAAAAGAGCTTGAGGTCCGGCCCATCCGTGCCCACGAGGAAAGGCGCGACGCTACCCGGAACATATTGTTTGGGTACATAGACTGCCACCTTCCGCGTATACGGAGCAGGATGGCTGGTGGTCACTACAAGCTTTGCCGGGTCTGCCGGATCGGCGGTTCCGAAGGTGTTTGGGTCACGCGCGATGCCGGGATAAATCTTGCTGTCTGCCGAATTCATCGTGAACTCGATGACCGTTCCCCGCGGGACGTCATTCTGGGCAGCCATGCCGGGATCGGCGTTGTGCGTGGGCCCGATGATGAAATTGCCGTCCGCATCCGCCGGTGGGATTGTGCCATCAGGCAGTTCCTTCGCCGCGACATAGCCCGCGCTGTGCGGGTCGCGCGTTGGCGGAGTTGGCCGTTCCTTAGACTGCACGGAGGATTGCACTACGGATTGCGCCGCGACAATAGCAACCAAACTGACCAGCAGTGCAATTCGCAGAGAGGACATTAAACACGGGAGTGAGACGATCCAGTTCGTTTGTGGCATTTAGGTGGACAGACGAGATGTACCCGAGTTCTCCGACTAGTGATAACCGGGAAAATATTATAGGTCAAGGAGTAAAGGAGTATGAGCCGTGACTACGCATGCATCCGCGCTTCGTCAACCAAAAGTTCTAACTCAGCTCAACCAAGCCGCAGTCCAGATCTTTGCCGCCAATGAGCGCATGAACCAAATGCTGATCGAACATCTTGACCCCGCCGCATGGAGTGCTAAACCGTCTGGAAAGTCGCGCAGCATCGCCGCGATCTTCACGCATATGCACAACGTCCGCTGCAAGTGGGTTCGGCTTACGGCTCCGCATTTGAAGGTTCCGCGACAGCTCAATCGCGCGCACTGCACGCCGCGACAGGCGCGTGCGGCGTTGGCCGAGAGCGCTGCTCGATGCTCGGAGATGCTCGCCGAAGCGCTCGGTGGTAGGGGCCGGGTGGAAAAGTTTCTCAGAGACGGCTGGGCTAAACCCTGGCCGGTTGGCCCGGAAATGCTGTGCTACATGATTGCTCACGAAGCCCACCATCGTGGGCAGGTGTGTATGCTCGCGCATCAGTTCGGATACAAATTGCCGAACCAGGTGACATCCGGGATGTGGAATTGGGAAAAGCTGTGGAGAGATAGCGGGTCGCCTCGCGGCCCCGGCTTCGATTCTTAGAAATCGCTATAAAATCGCACCACTACGCGCAAAGCGGCGCGTCGCTCAATCCGACGGCTTTCGGTATACTAGACACAAATGCCAGTACTTAAAAATATCGCTGCCATTGCCAAAGGCATGAGCATTACCTTCGCCGAAATGTTCAAGCCGACGACCGTCGAGAATTATCCCGATGGAAAGGGCCCGCATCGCGGGGCCCGCATCGAAGCCCGCTTCCGCGGCGCTCACGTCCTGCAGCGCGACGAAAACGGCCTGGAAAAATGCGTTGCATGTTTTCTCTGCGCGGCCAATTGCCCCTCGAACTGCATTTACATCGAAGCCGCTGACAACACTGCCGAAAACCGCGTAAGCGGCGCCGAACGCTACGCCCGCGTCTACAACATCGATTACAACCGGTGCATTTTTTGCGGGTATTGCGTGGAAGCTTGCCCGACGGATGCGATTACGCATGGCCACGGGTTCGAGCTGGCTACTTTCAACGCCAGCAATCTGGTTTACCGCAAAGAGCAGATGTTGGCCGCCCGGCCGGCACATATAGGAGCGAACGTTGTATTTAATCAGGCCGACGTGGATGGTGGTGCTCCCAAGGAGATGGTTGCGGGAAGTTAGCGTTCGAAAAATTCTTTGCCGCGGATTCACGCGGATCTCACGGATACTGAAATGCCTCGCTCGTCTTGAGCGCTGTGATGGTGCTAGGGATCCTTCAACTTTCGCATGATCGTCTTCGGACAAGCGTGCTTCGCTCGCGATGACAATGTATGAAGGAGCGCCTCTTTTTTGCCAACCTGCGGTTATGGTCGAGCATCTTTTCTCCCATGATTCGAAAATTACAAACCGGGGAGTATCGGTTGTATTCGCGCAAGAAAGATGCGAAGACTGGGAAGCGAAAGAATTTGGGAACGTTTGCTTCGCGGGCAGCGGCGGAGAAGCATGAGCGGGCAGTGCAGTATTTTAAGCGGGCGTGAGAGCGGCACGAGTCGAGCCCCAATGGAAATTCCTAGATAAGCTCCGGGCGCTGCCTGCGGGTAAGGGGTCCTTCGACTGCTTCGCTCAGGATGATAGACCTTAAGAGGATGACAAGGTTGCGGTGAAGAGCCGATCTGCGCCCGGCGGACAGCCGAGTGCGGCTGTCCGCACATGAGCCCCGGTGCTGTCCATATGAGCTTCGCTTTTTAAAATGTTGTTACCACACGAAAGGTATATTGCCGCGCCGGGCCGATCGCGTTGCCGGAGAACAGCCCTCCGAAGTCGATCACTTCGAGTGTGTTGCTTAGATTTGCTACGTCACCCTGAAAGCGCACTAAGCGTTTTTCGTGCTGGTAGAGATCGACGCCCACCGAAACATTCTGCGTGAAGTACGGATTAATGCGGCCGAGATTAAAGTTGAGGTGATTCACTACCACTTGACCGTATTCGGTGGCGTATTGCTGCGAGGTCAAATCGGGTTGAAAGGGCAAACCGGTGTTGTAATCAGATCCCAGGGCGACCCATAGGCGGGGCATCACCTGATAGCGTACGCGGGCGCGCACGGTATTCCGCTGGTCCTGCGAATCCGGAAAATGTCCGGTGGTCGGGTTGATCGCATCATCTCCCAGGAACAATCCACCGGTTACCGGGAACCAGGCATTTCCTACGATGTAGGAGTAGCTGGCGAAGCCGGAGAACCGCCCCCATTGCAGAAGTTGCAGCTTGGCTTCGGCCCCGTAGAGTATGGCGTGATCAAATGCGATGGGAAAACTAATTCCCGTGCTCAGAATCTGGGAGTCGTCGGCGTAATTGTTCACATCACGGCGAAACACATTCGCATCCAGCCGCAGCTTCCCAAAGAATCCTTTTGTGGCTCCCCATTCGAAATAGTTCCCGTGGGAAGGCTGAACTGGCAGTTGCACTGCGGGAACGCTGTTGTCGATAGCCTCCGCAGCCGGAGAGCTGGCTAAAAGGATGTTTTCGTAGGATGGCGTCTGGAAGATGCGGTCGTAGGAGAAGTGAACATTTATGCCCGCGGAGGGAAAGTAGCGCGA
Organism: Candidatus Aquilonibacter sp.; assembly: GCA_035486715.1. Taxonomy (GTDB): domain Bacteria; phylum Acidobacteriota; class Terriglobia; order Terriglobales; family Acidobacteriaceae; genus Sulfotelmatobacter. The sequence goes on along the minus strand of DATHMV010000034.1, from coordinate 113,514 downwards.
AACCGCGAGACGCGGGCTTACCGCATTTTGATTCAATAGCAATTGGTAGTGATCCCACCGCAGCCCCGCATTGATCGACCAGTTGCCGAGCCGGATGGCATCCTCGACATAAGCCGCTTGTTCGAGATCCGGACGGTGAGCCTGGAAGGCAAAGCTTATTGCGCCGGAATCCAGGATCCCAAGATTAATAGGACATTGAGGATCGTTAGGATTTGCGCAGTCGGGTATTACGTAGCTGGTGTTTTCGTGTAGGAAGATGTTGTCGGTTTCGATGCCCGCTTTAAATTCCTGCCGGCCACGATGAACCGAGACGCTGCCGTTGAAATAGATCTCCTTGAAGTCGTTGTGATTAGTGGCATTGAGGGGCCAGGAGTTCTGGTTGGAATAAAAGTCGGTGGAGTTATCGCGGGACATTCCGTGCACCGCGCCGATCGTGTCCGAAGAAAAAATGTGCTGGTAGGAAATGCTCCCCATGGTTTCAAAATTGTCGCCGGTCTGTAGCTGGCCGCCGGGAACGTAAACGCAATCGCTTGGTTCATCTGCCGGCGGAATAGGCGGACAGCCGGTGGTGTTGTTGGCGTTCGGCAGATAGGCCCCATTCTGCTGCACCAGTTCGTTGGGGATTTGGTAGCGCGCGAGCTCATGCCGGACGATCATGGTGAGGCGGTCTTTCGGGGTAAGTTCGCGCTCATAGCTCACCGAAAAATTAGCGATGGTGCCGTTGTTGGTGTAATTCTCGGGGACCACAGGATTCAGATAATGCCCCGTCATGTTGCCGGAGGCGCTCAGGCCAAACGTATTCTTGCCCCACGTGTATTGGTCCTGGGTATTGATTCCGGCCGTGTCGTAGGTGCCGCCGAACATGGTGAGTTGGCCGCGAAATCCCGGGTCTTGGTTTTTGAGAGTATTTACCTCAACCACGCCTCCCATCTTCCTGCCAAATTCCGCGGGTATGCCGGCGGTGTAAATCTTGATGGATTCGATGTCATCGGCTTCGGCAGGCTCTGGGCCAAAGCTGGGAGAACGGTTGTCGGTGAGCGGTATGCCATCAACCACAAATTGCGTCTGATATTCCGATCCGCGGGGATGGAGAACCGCATTGCCTTCGTAGAGCCATCCCGGTTCGGAGTTCACCAGATCCTGCATGGAGCGGCCGGGCAGCGCCGTCAGCCGGTTCTGAATCGTCTCCGAACCTATTTCGTTGACCGAACCTGCGCGATACGGGTCGACCAGCGTGGCGGATGCTGTGACATTTGCCGATTCGGAAACCGTAGCGACTTTCAGCCGAATCGTGCGGTCCAAGGGGAGAGCAGAACGAATTTCCACCGACTCGGAAACCTTAGCGAATGCCCGCGCCTCAATCTTCAACTGATAGATGCCGTAAGGCAAGCGCTTGGAATCCAGGTTGCCCTGATCATCGGTTGTCAAGATAGAGCGATATTGGTTGGCTTCGCTGATGATCTCAACCGTACACTTGACGCCCAATCCAGTGGGATCAGTGACGGTTAAACGCAATTCCCCGGTAAAGCTTTGCCCTAACATGGGAAGAGCACACAGTAGGACGGAAATGATCGGGAGTTTCTTCGTCCCCAGTTTTTTTAAAGTTCCCATGGAAATCTGGCGACACAGGTCCGTCATTATTGTGCTGTGAAAAGACATTTGATCGAAGTTACCTTCGTATTCTGCCGTTTCGAGGCAGTGGTCGATATGCTTCTGCAACAAGGGGAAGCGCTACTAGCTAATATTCTTTTTAGATCGAATTTGTTCAGACATTATTTTGAGGACAGGCGACCAGGCAATGAGTGTCTGGTCAAATTTGGCGTGGAATATGCTAAGCTCAGTGTCTCTCCCGCGTTTCTGACGCACAGGTATTCAGGCTTGTCGTTTTTTTCAGAATCTACTCTCGCGTGGCCTCTTTCCCGGCCGTCCGATACCGGCTCGTGGGCGTCCACTTCCCCTGAATTTGAAGTCGTGGCGTTGTTCGAGGAGTTTCGCGATCACCTCTTGCGCTATCTGCTTTCCCTCGGTTTATCGGCGCATGACGGGGAAGAAATTATTCAGGAATCCTTCCTGCTCTTGTTTCGGCATTTGCAAAGCGGGAAGCCGAGACAGAATCTGCGAGGCTGGATTTTTCGTGTAGCGCGCAATCTTGCCTTGAAACAGCGGGCGGCAAACCATAAACGCCTGCAGCAAGTGGTGGAATTTAGTGAGACGTTGCCGGAGCAACACGTCGACCGGAATTTGAATCCAGAAGAAGAGTTGTGCGACCGGCGCAGGCAACGGCGGTTGCTGGCGGTGGTGCACGCGTTGCCGGAGCCGGATCGGAGTTGCCTGCACCTGCGCGCGGAGGGGCTGCGTTACCGCGAAATTGCGCAGACGCTCGGGATTTCCTTAGGATCAGTAGCAGCTTCGCTGGCGAAATCGCTGGCGAAACTGAGCCGGGTGGATGGAGGCTTGCTATGAAGGACAAACACCTTCATATAGCCGATGAGAACTTACTGCTGCATGCCAGCGGGGAGCTGGATGCAAATGTCGAAATCGAAGTACGGGCTCATCTCGAGCGCTGCATGGAGTGCCGGGATCGCCTGCATCATCTGCAAAGCACGCTGACCGAATTTGCCGCCACGCAATGGCAGCAGTGGGCAGCGAAATTGCCGGAGATCGACCGGCCGCGGGCTGCGCTTCAGGCAAGACTGGCTGAATTGACAGCGGAGACCCAAAATAAAGAAAAATCACGGGCTGCATGGCTGGGAATTTTCACGCCTCGTTACGCGGCTGCTCTGGCTGGTACCGTGTTTGTTGTGCTCTTGCTTTTAACTTCGCGAGTTTACGGCCCAAGCGGTAAGTCCCCTATTACGATGGCTTCGATCACCCTCGACAAGCCGGATTGGCGACTGACTCCGGGCGCAACCATCCCCGTTACGACCGATGATGTCTGCGGAAGTGGCGCATCCAAATACGTTCCATCAGTTCCGGTTTCGCTGAGGCAGAAGGTGTTTGAATTGTATGGAGTCACACCGCCGCAGCCGGATACGTATGAAGTGGACTATCTCATTACTCCGGAATTGGGCGGCGCTACCGACATCCGTAACCTTTGGCCCGAACCGTACCACGACACGCTGTGGAACGCTCATGTGAAAGATCAACTGGAAGACCGGCTGCATCGCATGGTTTGCCATGGCGATGTAGACCTGGCAACCGCGCAGCACGATATTTCCACCGATTGGATCGCGGCCTACCATAAATACTTCCACACCGACATGCCTCTTTCCGACACTTCTTCAGAAAGCACAACGGAGCCGAAGCTGCCGCGAAAGTTGCCAACCGCTACCCGGGCATAGTTTTTGCAAATTGGGGACATAATTTTGACAAGTCGGCACGGCGGTTTGGGCATGATTAAGACAGCCATCCAGGAATTCTGCCTTGGTGGGAAGACCTTCATGCCCTGCAACAAATTGAGGGAATGGGGAAACAGGCGCTCTTACCGCAGGGGGTGAGAGCGCCTGTTTTAGTTGCTTGGGCCTTTACCAGACCCGGCAAGCGTTGACAGGCGTCATGGGCTGTCCGGTTTTGCAGCCGAATGCCTGACCGAACTCTGGCATGTTTTGCACGACGCCGTTGACGCGAAACTTTCTGGGTGAATGAGGATCGGTCTGCACTTGCAGGCGCAGTTGTTCGGGGCGCGTATCACCACACCAGCTTTGACCGTGGCCGAGGAAGAACTGCTGCAAAGGCGTATAACCGTCCTGTTTGGCATTGAGATCGAGGCTTTTTCTTTTGGCATCGGCCAGGAATGCGATATAGGCGAGCCGCAGGCCGCCGTTGTCGGCGGTGTTTTCGCCGAGCGTGAGCTTGCCATTGATCTTCACGTCATCAACCACCACGAAGTTGCCGTACTCGTTAATTTCACAATCGGCTTTTTCCTGGAACTTCTTTCCGTCCTCGGCGGTCCACCAATCCTCGAGATTGCCGTTGCCATCGAACTGGCGGCCCTGGTCGTCAAAGGCGTGGGTCAGTTCGTGGCCCACGACGCCGCCGATGTGGCCGTAATTTTCTGCGTCGGTGGCGTGCGGGTCATAGAGTGGAGCCTGTAAGATGCCGGCAGGAAAATTAATGTCGTTCATGCTGGGGTTGTAGTAAGCATCCACGGTGGGCGGGCTAATGCCCCATTCGCCGCGATCGACAGGGTTGCCGATCTTGGCTAGCTGACGGCGGTTTTCAAACTCCATCGATCGCTCCATGTTTCCGAAAGCGTCGCCGCGAATAATCGTGAGCTTAGAGTAATCGCGCCAGTGATCGGGATAACCAATCTTGTTAGCAACCGCGTGCAACTTCTGGCGCGCGCGGGCTTTGGTTTCCGCGCTCATCCAATCCAGCGTGTCGAGATCCTGATTCATCGCATCTTCGATATCCCGAACCATCTGCACGGTGGCCTGTTTACTGCTTGGAGGAAATTCCTGGGCAACATAGACCTGGCCTAAAGCCTCGCCGAGTGCACCATCCGTGGATTGAACGCAACGCTTCCAGCGGGCACGCTGCTCGGGCTGGCCGCCGAGTTTGTGGCGGTTGAAGTCGAAGCTTTCATCATCCAGCGCTTTAGGTAGAACGGTACTATCGGTGGAGTTGACCAGTTGCCAGCGCAGATAGGTCTTGATGGTAGCGAGATCGCTGGAGACCAGCAGGGTGTTAAGGCCTTTGAAAAAATCCTGAGAGGCGACGTTTAATTCCGTCACTGGTGGCGTGCCCACAGCCGCAAGGAAGCGATCCCATGAAATGGACGGAGTGAGTGAAGTCAGTTCGGAGACGGACATCATGTGATAAATGCTCTTGGGATCACGGCGCGCAGTGACATCCATAGAAACCTTGGCCAGCGCAGTTTCCAGCTGCATGATTTTCTGCGCATCGCCGGCAGCTTGAGCGTCCGGCTCCCCCATAAGCTTAAGCATTTTGGCGATGTGTTCGACATATTGCGTGCGCGTTTTCTCGGCGACGTCACCAGTGCGGGAATAATAATCGCGCTCGGGTAAACCGAGGCCGCCTTGATCGACGACAGCGATTTGTTTGCGTGCGTCTTTGAAATCCTGCTGCTCACCAAAGCTCATGAAGGCATTCACGTTGACTAACTGGAAGTGGGCCAGCAACTCTGGAAGTTGGTCTTTACTCTTGAGTGAGGCAATTCGGTCGAGATCGGGCTGGATTGACTTTAGGCCGGCCCTTTCGATGGCATCCGTGTCATTACAAGAGGCGTAGAAGTCGCCGATTTTCTGTTCGTTGGCAGTGCGGTTTGCCCCGCCGGCTGCGGCCTTATCGAGCATGGTGTGGAGCACGGTTTCGGTGTAATCGAAAATAATGGAACCGGTGCCAAAGCCGGAACGGTCCGCCGGGATGGGATGTAATTTACTGAAATTGCCGCAGGCGTATTGGAAGAAATCAACGCAGGGATCGGCGGTCGTATCGATACTGCTCATATCAAGCCCGGGCACGAGTTGAGGCTTTTCCGTACTGGCCGAGGCTTTGGGAGTCTGCGCGGAAAGGGCGCAGACGGAGAAAACGAGTAGTACGGAGGCCATTAACATTGTGATTCGATTGGTCATGGTTTTCCTTTGAGGTTGTAAGCTGCTGCAATTTCAAAGCGGCACATCTGCTCCGGTTAAGGCATCTACTGAAGTGACGACATATAAATTACCGCAAATGTTTCGAAAGGCGATCGAGTTTATCTAAATCCAGTAGCTAATGGCGACTGCCCGGCACGAGGCTATCCACCATTTCTGGACATCATGGACGGAGCAAAGGGGAAAGTGTTAGCGCAGGCCTTTTCGTCAGCCCTAAATAGGTATTCTCAACCTTATCAGGCACTATTTTCGTACGAGGATGTCGGCAGCGACGAAACCGAGGAAGACTACAGAGATGACGCCATTCATGGTGAAGAAGGCGGCGTTGAGTTTGGAGAGATCGTTGGCTTTGACGAGGGAGTGCTCGTAGAGCAGGAGGATTAGGACGGCGGCTACTCCTGCAAGCGCAAATTTGCCGAGAGCGAAAGCCGGGATCAGGGCTACGAGAAAAATCAACATGATCAAATGGAATGCACGAGCCACCCAGAGGGCAGATGCGATGCCGATGCGGCTGGGGATCGAATAGAGTCCGGAGTCGCGATCGAATTGGAAATCCTGGCAGGCATAGAGAATGTCGAAACCAGCGACCCAGAAGGTAACAGCGGCGGTGAGCAGCAGAATACGCGGGTCGAGGGTACCGCGAACCGCGATCCATGCGGCGGCTGGCGCGATACCAAGAGCAAAACCGAGCACAAGATGCGAGAGGCGAGTGAAGCGCTTGGTATAGGAGTAAAGCAGCAGGACGGCGAGCGCGACTGGCGAGAGCCAGAGCGTCAGGCGATTCAGTTGCGAAGCAGCCAAAATGAAGATGGCGCAGGAGACAATGACGAAAGTGGCGACGAAGCTCGAAGAGAGTTGGCCGGTGGGCAAGGCGCGGGTACTGGTGCGGGGATTGGCGGCGTCGATGGCGACATCGGCGAGGCGGTTGAAAGCCATGGCGGCAGATCGGGCGGCGAGCATGGCAATGACGATCCAGAAAAGTTGATGAGCGGTGGGTAGGCCGGAGGCGGCCAGCATGGCTCCGCACATCGCGAATGGGAGCGCAAAGATGGAGTGCTCCCACTTGATCATCTCCAGGGTGACGCGAAGATTGTGGAAGACGGGCACAAGAAGATTGTAAGGCAGAAGGGTAAGTGGAGGGGTGGGCGCAGTTGCGGTTCATCCTCCTTAATCTATTGCGATTGTAGCGGAGTTTTATTTGCCTGGTGGCAGCCACAGAAAATCGGAGTGCCGGTAGTCCTCGAATTTGCTTATCGGTCTACGAGTGATGGCTGATTGGCAGCGGTAATTTAGTTCCATCAATAGCTGCCAGGCTTGCTCACGGCCGGCTTCGGAGCATTCGACAAAGAGCACCGGCCTGGAAGCCTCTATCGTGCGGCGCATTCCCAGCAAAACTGAGCCTTCCGCGCCTTCGACGTCAATTTTAACAAATGTAGGATGGGCCAGTTCGCCGCCGTGAACCAGCTCATCGATGGAAATGGTGTTCACGGAAAGCTCAACGGCAGATGGGTTGTCGCAGTGCCATACCATGCTCGCGGTGGAAGGATTCTCAGCCATCCTGATGATGGCGTTGCCAGCGTGCTGTGCAGCTGCGAACTCCAGCAGCCGGACGTGGTCGATCCCGTTGAGTTCAATATTTTTTCTGAAAGCATCGATATTTTGCGGAATGGGCTCGAAGGCGATCACGCGGCCTTGTGGACCAACTCGTTTCGCGAAGGACAACGAAACGTAGCCGATGTTTGCGCCGATGTCGTAAACCGTGTCGCCGGTGGAGACGTATCGGCGAATTGCTTTCTGCAGATGCGGCTCATCCGTGCCCAGGAGATAACTGAGTTTTTCAGCCGGGGACACATTCATCTGGTATCCGCGAGCCAGGCCCCGGAGAATTTTTCGCGGCTTAAATTCTTTGCCGAGCAGGAAGACGATGCAGGATTTGGCAGCATGGCGAAGAGCGGGCATGAGTTGCTTGCTTGTATCACGGCCGCTTTGAAAGCTGCAACCGCTGCATATTTATTCGGGTTTGATTACGGAGCTAACGAGCGGAACGAAGCGCACCGATTCGCGAAAAGAAATTATTGGTTGGCCATTGAGCTTGTGAATGAATTGCAGTTGCTGAGCATCAGGAGACCCTACGGGCAGGATCATGCGCCCGCCTTCGCGGAGCTGTGAGAGCAATGCGGAGGGTATGCTGGGCGCTGCTGCAGAGACAAGGATTGCGTCAAAGGGAGCTTCGTCAGGAAGGCCTCGTGTGCCATCTCCGGTGAGCACTTGTACATTGGAATAGCCAAGCGCGGTGAGCGTATTGCGAGCCGTATCAGCGAGGTCACGATGCCGTTCCATGGAGAAAATTCTTGTGGCCAGTTCGGCGAGAAGAGCTGTGGCATATCCAGAGCCGGTGCCGATTTCGAGGACGCTGTCCGTGGTCTTGATTTGCAATGACTCCAGCATTAGCGCCACTACATAAGGCTGAGAGATGGTTTGGCTGTCTCCGATGGGCAGCGGACGATCTTCGTAAGCTTCAGAACGGTGGGATTCCAGGACGAACTCGTGGCGCGGTACGCGGCGCATTGCGTTTAGAACTCGCAGGTCGGAGATGCCGCGAGCTTTGAGTTGGGATTGGACCATTTGCTCGCGGTCTGTGGTGGGATTCGTCATGACTTGGGCTGGCAGTGAAGTTGGCTCGCTCCTCAGAGGGCTCAAGCCCTCATCTATAAACATGATTTCGTCGCAGCGCTAACAGCGCTGCGCCACTCAAAATCGTTGAACACTTGAATTAGTTGCGCCACACAATTGTCAGGCGCTGAATTTCGCTGCGCAATCCAAATCCCCAGGCACTTCAATTTTCCGAGGCGCCCAAAATCATAATTTGGCGCGGAGCATCGTAATTACGTCATCGGAGGTGATTACGCCAACCAGCTTATTGTGCTCGTCGATTACGGGGAGGGTGATTAGGTTGTATTTGTCGAAGAGTTCGGCAACTTTGTTGTCGCTGGCGGTTTCGTGAGTGAAGATGAGTGGCTCCGCCGTAAGCGAGAGCAGCGGCGTGTTGGATTGCGCCAGGACGAGTTTAGCTAGAGGCACGGCGCCTGCAAGAGTGCCGTGGGAGTCAACCAGATAAATCGTACCGACCGTTTCTACTCCACCTTCGAATTCGCGCAGCACGCCGATGGCATTTTCCACGGTGGCCGCGACAGGAAGCGCCAGGAATTCCGTAGTCATACGGCCGGCGGCGGTTTCTTCGCGATGCTCGAGGAGTTCGACTACTTCCTGGCTGGCTGCCGGCTCCATCTCGACCAGGATTTGCTCGGTGTGATCCTGTGGCAGATCGGCCAGCAAGTCGGCGGCAGCATCCGGATCCATCTCCTCGACGATCTCCGCAGCACGTTCGGTATCGAGTGATTCGACGATCGAGCGCTGAATATCGGGATCGACTTCTTCAAGAGTCTCGGCGGCAACATCCTGGTCGAGTGTGCGGAAGACGGCCTCACGCTCATCGGGCGCTAGATCTTCGACGATGTCAGCGATGTCGGCAGGGTGAAGCTTGGCCAGCCCGTCGTGAGAAATTTTTAGCTTTATCCGGCGCGCGGGATCGGTCTCGATGAGATCGACGAAAGTCCATGGAATGGTGCGCGGCGGAATTTTCTTCAATAGCAATTGCAATGCGGCATGTGGAGCGAGTCCGCGAAGCAGTCGCCGGACGGCGCCTTGAACGCCGATATCTACGGATTGGATGCGCAGTATGGTATGCGGCGCGCCGGCTTCAGTGGTGACATCGATTTGCAGATCGACATCGTTAACGCGGACGACTTTACGGCCGTTGATGTCGATGACTTGCTGATCGAGCAGGTCGCGTTCCAGCAGGAACAGGCCTTCGGAGCCGTTGGCCTTGGGCCAATCCACGGGACTAGTGGAAGTGTGAATGTGGGCGTTGACCGAAGAAATGGCAGAGAAAGGGATTACGCGATTGCCGGATTTGGTTTTGACGATGAACGAGGCGATACGGGCGCGGTCTTCCTGGGGGGCGAGCGTGACTTCGCGGATACGGCCACTTGCCGCGCCAGACGGGTCATACACTGTGGCGCCGAGCAGCTCCGAGAGTGGCATCGTGTTCATCCCGGCTAAGGATAGCCGAGTTTTGCAGGAGAGAGAAATGAAATGTCAGAGGGAGCCGAAAATTCTTGTAAACGGCTGATGCGGGCGATTTTCAATGGAGTTTGCAGCGGCTAAAAAAGCCGCTGGCTTAATAAACCTACTAACCGCGTGCTGAAGCGCCCAAAAACTCAAACGCATCCTTCCCCGGATGGTTTCCAAGCTAGACATAACATTCGAATTATTAATTGCGACGCTGAGTTTTGGCTTGATAACCAATGATTATGCCGCCCGTATAATCATACGGTGCGGCTTCTTCTTGACATCTTCGGACAGACGTTGCGAACGCTCTGGTCGCACAAATTGCGGTCGTTTCTCACCATGTTTGGCATTGCCTGGGGAGTTTTTTCTTTGCTGCTGTTGGTTGGGCTTGGAGAAGGTTTCCGGTCCGGCAACAAGAAACAGTTCGACACGCTGGGCGAAAACGTGATGTTCATCTGGTCGGGGCGGGCTCCGGCGGTGGAGGGTAGCTTTACGGCGCTGCGGCAGTATTACCTGACGGATCGCGACTATCAGGATATTTTGCTGGATTGCCCGGATGTGGGGATGGCTGCTCCGGTAATTTCACGCAGCGATATTCGCGCCGTGAGCGATTACTTCCAGGCGAGCGGGCAGATTATGGGAGTGCCGGCCATGTTCAACCAGATTCGCTACCTTCCAATCAAAGAAGGGCGATGGTTGGATGTGATGGATGTGACGCAGAAGCGGGCTGTGATTGTGTTGGGCGATGAAGTACAGCGGACGCTGTTTTCGGGGCGCGCGGCAGTGGGCAGCACGATTTTATTGAACGGCATTCAGTTTGAGGTGATTGGAACGCTGCAACGGGTGGGGCACGGGGACAATAACACTTTGAATCTGCGCAGCTTTGTGCCATTCAGCACGATGCGGGAATATTTTCGTCCGATCAATGTGGGCGAGGCGCCGGATGTGATTTCGTTCATGAATTACCAGCCCAAGACGCGTGCGGTGCACGAGTTGGCCAAGATGGAAGTGCACAAGGTGATTGGAAGAAATCACGGATTCGATCCGAATAATCCAGATGCGTTTGATGAGTGGGATACGGTGCAGACGGTCGATCAGGTGGGCAGGATTTTCGACGCGATGAACGATTTCCTGGGAAGCGTCGGCCTGGTCACGCTTGGGTTGGGAGCGATTGGGATCATCAACATTATGTTGGTTGCCGTGGCTGACCGGACACGCGAGATTGGGTTGCGGAAGGCGTTGGGCGCGACGAATGCGAGCATTATGTTTCAGTTTTTTGTGGAGGGCGCGTTTCTGACTTTATTGAGTGGAGTTTCGGGAATTTTAGCCGCCGCTGGAGTGATGGCCGCTTTATCGAACGTGCCGTTGGGGGAGGGATTTGATCCACCGAAGCTGGTGGCGCGGACGGCTGCGTTGGCGGTGGTGTCGCTGGCTGTGGCTGGAGTAGCGGCGGGTTTGTATCCGGCACGGAGGGCGGCTTTGCTGCAGCCGGTGGAAGCATTAAGGAAAGAGTGAACTTCTTGACCACGGATTGAAAGATCAAATCGCGGAGAGTACAGAGGAAACGCGGAGTTTTTAAAAGAGCTTATGCATCGAGATTTGTTATCACAGGCGGTCGCGGCGATGCGGCATGATTTGCGCAAGACCCTGCTGACAATGGCCGGAATGGCATGGGGTATTGCGACCGTGGTATTGCTGATGGCGTATGGCAACGGCTTCGGAACTGCCATTGAAAATATTTTTCAAAGTTTCGGCGCTACGGCTGTGGGAGTTTTTCCAGGCAGGACATCGGAGCAGGCTGGAGGGAACAAGGCTGGAGTTGAAATACGGTTCACGAATGACGACGTTGAACTGATGCGGAACAATGTCCCTCTCTGCAAACACGTGGTCAGGATGTCGCAGAAAAATTCTTCGGTGCAAAACGGAAATCGAACCTTCACCCTGCCGGTGGATGGGATGGATCCTTCGATTGAAGACATTTGGAATATCGACATGGGGGACGGACGATTTCTCGATGACGCGGACAATGCGCGGCACGGGCTGATCGCGGTAATCGGGTCGGAAGCGAAGGATAAGTTATTTTCCGGCGCGCCGGCGCTGGGAGAAGATATTCGGATTGATGGTGTCGAGTTTCAGGTGGTGGGAGTCGTAAAGCCGCGCATGCAGGAGGGGGACGACGACGATAACCGGACGATTTACATCCCATATAACTCGATGAATGTGTTGAAAGATAATCATTATTTGGATGGGATTTGGCTGGACTCGCAGGGGCTGAATCATGACAAACTGGATCAGACGGTGCGTGACACGCTGGCCGCGGCGCACAATTTTAAGAGCGACGACAAGCGGGCGATCTTTATGTTCGATGCGCAGAAGCAGTTATCGCAGTTTGGGATCATTTCGCTGGCGCTGAAAGTTTTGCTGGGATTTATTGGAACGCTGACCTTGGGGATTGGCGGGGTTGGGCTGATGAACATGATGCTGGTTTCGGTGACGCAACGCACGCGGGAAATCGGAGTGGAGAAGGCGTTGGGCGCGCGCCGGCAGGATATTTTGTTTCAGTTCTTGGCGGAGGCTATGGCGATTACTGCGGTCGGTGGGTTATTGGGGATTGCGCTGTCGTTTCTAGTGTCGGTGTCGGTGGGCCGGCTTACGTTTTATAGCGCGATGGCGAAACATGCGGAGGCAGGGGACATCCGGCTGATTGTGTCGCCAATGATTTTGATCGTGGCGGTAGGCATTTTAGGTGTGGTGGGAGTGGTGAGCGGAATGGTTCCGGCGATGCGGGCGGCGAGGTTGGATCCGATTGAGGCGTTGCGGTATGAGTAGCAGTGGCGCTTTCGGCAGCGGCTAAAGCCCGTCATGAGAATTGGGCATTATCGTAGGGCTGAAGCGCTGTGCCACCCAAAAGTATGACATCCAGCGAAGACATTTTAAATTTGGCTGCGCCGAAGGTGGATGTGCGGGTTGCGTACGGAAACGATCCGAATCAGTTTGTGGATTTACGCATGCCGAAGCAGAAGGGGCCGCACGCCGCGGCGATCTGTCTCCATGGAGGATATTGGCGGGCGCGATACGATTTGGAGTATTTGGGACATTTGTGCGCGGCGTTGGCGGTGAGGGGAATAACGACCGCGAATGTGGAATACCGGCGGGTGGGCAATGCCGGTGGCGGTTGGCCGGGGACGTTTGCGGATATTCGAGCGGCATATCAGTTTGTGTTACAGAATGCGGCGCGATATGAAATCGATGCGCGGCGGGTGCTTGTGCTGGGGCATTCGGCAGGCGCGCAGTTGGCGCTTTGTCTCGCGGCGCGTGAAGCGGGATTGAAGGTGGCAATTTCACTGGCGGGAGTGGTGGATTTGCAGCGGGCCTATGAGTTGCATTTGAGCAATGACGCAGTGGTGGAGTTTTTGGGAGGGAGGCCGAAGGATGTTGCCGATCATTATCGCGAGGCTGATCCTATGAAGTTGGCGATTGCAACGCGGCAGTGGATGGTGCATGGAGTCGAGGACGATGTGGTACCTCCGGAGTTGAGCCGGGAGTATGTGAAGGCCAAGGATAAAGTTAAGGAAGATGCGCGGTTGGCCATGATTGCCGGGGCAGGGCATTTTGAGGTGGTGGATCCGCGAGCGAAGGCTTGGCGGGAAGTGGAGAAGGTTGTGGTGGAAGCTGCGGGTTAAGGTTCCGAAATCTTTCTTTATATCGCTACAAATACCTCAGCGGCTTAAACCGAAATAATAAGCAGCCGTCCGCAGTGCTCGAAGCGCTGCGCCACCCCAAGGCCTTAAACATCGTCCGGCCAAAAGCTCAAACATCATAGGTTGCGATTTAACGTTTTGTTGTCTTGGCAGGCTTAGGCTGTCCGCCGCTGGAGTGTTCCGGACTTCCTCCGGGTTCGGGGAAATCGCTATCGGAGTCTTTCAGGAGCGGGTCCTGATCGCGATGACCTAGTTGATCGGTCAGGCCGGTGTTGCCATCATGGTCGTGATCTTCGGGTTCGGTTGCGCCTTTTGCGCGGTCAGGGTCGTTGGCGGAAATCTTGGTCATAATGATATCTCGCTTTAACAGGTTGCGAAACGCCCACATTTGAGCGAGGTCGGAAAGAGAACGAGCTCCGCTCGCGCCGTTAAGTCGTCCAAATTCAATGCGGCTTCAGCCGCTGAGGTTGGCCCTCTGCCCGAACGAGTTTTTTCGCAGCCTGCTTAATGATACCTTCCCCGCGCTCAATTTAGACCGGATAAATCCTGTATGAGCCGGGAGAGTTCCATGTACGAAGTGTGCTGAAGCTTATCTTCCAGTAAATTAGCCTGCTATAACCTTCCGCAAATCGCTAAATCCAATTTCCTTTCAGGCTCGTAGTTGTAGGTGAGGCTAAGAAAATCGATTCTGAAAGGATTAGTGAAAATATGAGCAGGAAATTGGCAGTTGTGTTTTCAGTCGTTGTGCTGACCGTGTCTTCCGCCCTGGCTGGGAATAACCCCATGGTTGGGGGGCAGGAGATGTATCCCACTAAGAATATTGTTCAAAACGCGGTGAACTCCGCCGATCACACCACGCTTGTTGCAGCGGTAAAGGCTGCAGGATTGGTGGACACGCTGGAAGGTCCAGGACCATTTACGGTTTTCGCGCCTACGAATGAAGCTTTCAATAAGCTGCCCGCTGGCACGGTGGACACGCTGTTGAAGCCGGAGAACAAAGAGACACTCACCAAGATTCTTACCTATCACGTGGTCGCGGGAAGGTTGAGCGCTTCCGATTTGAAGAAACAGATCAAAGCGGGCGGCGGTACGACTCAGCTCACGACGGTGGAGGGCGGCAAGCTGTGGGCGTCGATCCAGGATGGCAATATCATGCTGAAAGATGAAAAGGGCGGCACGGCGCTGGTGACCATTCCGAACGTTTTTCAATCCAACGGTGTGATTCATGTGATTGATTCGGTAGTGCAGCCAAACTAAAGCGAAAGTCAGAGTAGTTGAGGTAAATATAAGCAAAAGTGGATGTTATGGGCCGGACGGAGACGTCCGGCTCTTTCTTTTTATTTACTGAAGCAATTTGTTCTGAACGGGTAAGAAAAAGCTTGACATTTAGTGTTATAGTTAACTATAACACTATACATGACGTGGTCGAGCGAGACAGTTCATGACTTGACCACGGCATTGAAAACCTCGGCCCGCAAAGCATGAGGAGAAACGTCAAGGAGAATGAACCATGAAATGGCTGCGTCTCACATTGCCTGTAGTTATAATTTCGCTCGCGACTGTGGCCTTTACCCAGTCCGACGCGCAAAAGTCTTTCGACCAACTGAAAACTCTGGCGGGTTCATGGGAAGGCCATGTGACAACCTTCCCGCCGCAATCCGATATAGAAGGCAAGCTCACACACGCCTCGCTCCGCGTGACTTCCATGGGCAACGCAATTGTGCACGAGATGACGGGAGCGGGAAGACCTGACGATCCGATCACCATGCTTTATCTGGATGGGGACCGCCTGCTACTGACACATTATTGCGATGCAGGGAATCGGCCGCGCATGGTGGCCAGAACGGCTACGGATGGAAAAACCGTGGAATTCGATTTTCTCGATGTCGACGGCGGCACACAGTACGGCCACATGCATCATGCCGTCTTTACTGTAATCGACGCGAACCATCACAGCGAGGACTGGACTTACATGCAACCTGGGGACAAGCCGGTCCACGCGCACATTGACCTGCAACGGACAAAATAACGACCGCGCATCTTTCATAAAACCATTTGGAAATCATCATGGACCGTGAGTGGAACGACAGTCAGCCGATTTACCGCCAGCTTCGCGACCGCGTGGTTGCGATGATGCTCGACGGCGTGCTCAAGGAAGGCGATCCGCTGCCCTCCGTGCGCAACGTGGCGGCGGAGTACCGGGTGAATCCGCTCACGGTTTTGAAGAGCTATCAGCAATTGGTTGACGAGGAATTGGTTGAGAAGAGGCGGGGGCTGGGTATGTTCATCAAGACTGGGGCGCGCAATTTGTTATTGAAGGGCGAACGGCAAAAGTTTCTTGCGGAAGAGTGGCCGAGAGTTCACGCCACGATTCAGCGGCTGGGCCTGACTGCGGAAGAGTTGCTGGATGGTAGCGCAACCCGGGGGAAGCCAAAGGCTGCCAAGGAGGACGAGAAGTGATGACAGTCATTGAAGCGCGCGGCTTGCGTAAGGCATTTGGCACAACGGTCGCATTGGACGGCGTCGATCTGCGCATTGAGGAGGGCCGCATTCTCGGGCTCATCGGCCCCAACGGCGCGGGCAAGAGCACCGCGCTCAACGCGATTCTTGGCCTCACGCCGTATCAGGGAAACCTGAAGGTACTGGGACGCGATCCTTGGAATGAGCGCGATCAGCTTATGCGTGATGTCTGCTTCATCGCCGACGTCGCCGTGCTGCCGCGTTGGATAAAAGTTTCGCAGGCTGTCGATTATGTGGCCGGAGTGCATCCGCGCTTTAATCGCGCCAAGGCCGAAGGATTTCTCGCAAAGACCTCCATTAAACACGCCAGCAAAGTTCGGGAATTATCGAAAGGCATGGTGGCGCAGTTGCACCTTGCGCTTGTGATGGCGATCGACGCGCGATTGCTAGTGCTCGACGAGCCGACGCTTGGTCTCGACATCCTGTATCGCAAGCAGTTCTACGATTCGCTGCTGAACGATTACTTCGACGGCAGCCGCACCATCATCGTGACCACACATCAGGTTGAAGACATGCAGCACGTCTTCACCGATCTTATGTTTATCGACCGTGGGCGGATCGTGCTGAATTGCAGCATGGAGGAGTTGGAGTCGCGCTATGCGGAGGTAACGGTGAATCCTGAAAATGCACCTGCGGCACGCGCCTTCAAGCCGTTTTACGAACGCCAGGTCTTCGGACGCAGCGTCCTGTTATTCGATAGCGTTAACCGCCAGCAGCTTGCTGCACTGGGCGAGGTGCGGACACCGAGCATCGCGGATTTGTTCGTTGCGGTGATCGGTAATCAATCCGCGCAGACGCAAGGAGCGGCTCGATGAATAGTCAATCGAATGCTATGCCGGAATCTTCTCTCGATTTACAGAAAAGCACTCCTGCGGACATGCCTGCGACTCGCACGATTTGCTGGTCGATACAGCGCGAGTTGTGGGAGCATCGTTCCATTTACGTTGCGCCTTTGGCCGCGGCCGCCGTCTACATGCTCGGCTTCTTGATCAGCCTGGTTTGGGTGCCGCACAGCATGCACCACTCAGGAGCGCCTGACTCGACCCCTCAGATCATCGTGCTCGCCATGCCGTACGCCCACGCCGGGATGCTGCTCGCGATAACTGGTTTCCTTGTCGGCATTTTCTATTCGCTCGATGCACTGCATGGCGAACGTCGCGACCGCAGCATCCTCTTTTGGAAGTCACTGCCGGTTTCCGATCTTACGACCGTGCTCTCGAAGGCAAGCATTCCTCTTGTGGTGCTGCCGCTGTTGATCTTCGCGATCGCAGTTCCTCTGCAAATTGCCATACGGCTGCTGGATACTGCGGCTCTGCTTTTGCACGGTGGGAACGTCGTGCCGCTATGGCAGTTGCCGTTATTTCAGATGGAGTTGGTGCTGCTCTACGGTCTCGCAGTGCTTGCGCTCTGGCATGCGCCTATTTACTGCTGGCTGTTGCTGGTGTCAGGCTGGGCGAAGCGCGCGACATTCTTATGGGCCATGTTGCCGCCGCTGGCGCTCTGCGCCCTGGAAAAGATTGCATTCAACACTAATTATCTCGTTACTTTGCTGTTGAAAGACCGCTTCTTTGGATTTGCTGCGGCCGCTTTCGACCTCACCGATAAGGCCGGCATCCCAATCGATCCGCATTTTATTCCGCTGGCCCAACTCGCTCCTGGGAGGTTCCTGAGCAGTCCGGGTTTATGGCTGGGGTTGGTGGTAGCCGGTGTGTTGCTTGTGGCAGCGGTGCGACTGCGCCGCTATCAGGGATCGATCTAATACGGATGCCTTTCGATTCGTTCAGTTGAGCAAGAGGGGAGCACGACAATGCGATTGCCCATATTAGTTCTTCATATTGCCGCGGGTACTATAGGAATGCTTTCTGGATTTGTCGCAGTGTTCCTCCTCAAAGGTTCCCGCAGGCATGGCATTGCTGGAAATATATTCGTGGTTTCGATGCTGAGCATGGCCGCTGCGGGGACGTACTTAGCATTCATGAAAGCGCAACCAGGCAATATTCTGGGAGGCACCTTCACCTTTTATCTGGTGGCAACGGCATGGATGACCGTCGGACGCAAGGAGCCGGAAACGAACATTTTCGATTGGGTCGGGTTTTTGGTCATTCTGGTGGTGGGAGTGATCGAGGTGACCTGCGGATTGGAAGCGGCGAAAAGTCCAACGGGCATGAAGTATGGATATCCTCCCGGTCCTTACTTAACGATGGGATCTGTGGCTTTGCTGGCTGCCGCAGGCGACATCCGTATGATTGTGCGTCACGGTATTTCCGGCACACAACGTATTGCGCGGCATCTTTGGCGCATGTGTTTTGCGCTGTTCATTGCAGCCGGGTCCATATTTTTAGCGAGGCAACAGTTGTTTCCGGCATTCATGCGCAAAACAGGCATGCTTTATTTCCTGAGTTTCCTGCCGCTACTGTTGATGATTTTCTGGCTCATCCGGGTTCGCTTCACGAAGCCGTTCGAGAGAAAAATATCGCCGCCGGTTCGACCAGAACTATCCTTGGCCGCACGTTGAGGTATGCCCAAACTTAACGCGTACATGTTTTAGACATGCGATCAGAATTCAAATCTCAATCCAAACTGGAAGTAACGCGGCAGGTAGCCATTCGCGTCAGAAGTGATCGCGCCAAAGCCGGTATCACCAAAAGCGGTATCCGGCTGCGCAAACCGCGGATGATTGAAAAGGTTGAAAGCTTCGGCGCGGAGGTCGATCCTCATCCCCTCTTTTGGCACAAAGGATTTGTAGAGGTTCATGTCGAGGTTGTGAATGCCATTGACCCGCAAGCCAGAAAGATACCTCGGAGCGTTGCCGGGATTCTGATCGCCAGGATCAGCCAAACAGTTGGGATTAATAAAAGATGCGACAGGGGCATTCCCTGCGCTTTCAGCACTTGAGTTCGGTCCCCAGTTGAGGGCAACGTCGCGCATGCTGAGTCCGGTTCTCAGTTGCGGGCAGATAATATTTGGCCGTTGCGTGCCGTTAGCCAGGCGCGGACTGCTCATGCCGAGTGCGATCGGTTGGCCCGACTGTTCGGTAACCATTGTTGCGACCGACCAGCCTCCGATTACGGCGTCGAGACCGCGGTTCATGTTGCCGCCGAGCCATTGATTGCGGCCCCAGGGCAGATCTACAACAACGGCAGCAGCGAGTCGTTGCGGCGCGTCGTTGGCGCTAATGCTATGTTCGAGATTCAAACGATCCAGTTGCTGCGGCATGCCATTGGCTAGCGAGCCGACCCAATTATTTCTGCCGGCGGAAGAATTATCGGTTGATTTTGAAATGGTGTAGTTACCTTCAAAGCTGATGTTGTGGGTGGTGCGCTTTTGAAAACGAATCTGCATCGCGTTGTACCATGACGACGCTTCTTCGATCATCAGACCTTCGAAATCGCCGGTGAACTGAGGGTAGGGGTTAAGTAGATAGCCCAATGGAATTGTGTTACTGGAATAAAGGGAATTTGGCTCATTGAAACACGGGGAGGAGGGCGTCGGCGTGCAAGGCCCGGTGAACATCGAGTAAAACGGATTGCTGACAGGGTTGTTCAGGAAATTGCTTACGCAGCTATCGGTCTGGCAACTGGAATCAGTTGGTGTTACGGCAGCGGAAATCTTCGCGAGCGAACTGGACGAGATGAAATCACGATTGTTGGTGCCGGACCAGGGCAAGTGCGTGCTGCGATTCGCCGAGTAGTCGATGCCGAGCACGATCTGGCTGGGCAACTCGCGTTGAATTCCGATGTTCCATTGATAGAGATCGGCGTCGCGAGCCGAGGTTGTGCCGAGATCATTGTTGTTCCCATAACCCCAATCGGCCAAGGCGCCATACTGTTTCCCTTGCGGCGGCGTGAAGCCCGAAGGGAAAGGATTTTCCAGCGTCGCAGATTCCGTCGCGAAATTATTATTCGTAAAAATGATGGGCGCGGTTTTGCTGAAAGCTGTTCCGGGATATTGAAAGTTCGTCGCTGGGCTCATGCCGAAATAAATGCCGGCGCCTCCACGCATTACCGTCTTCGAATCGAAGGCATAGGCGAAACCGAATCGTGGGCCGATATCTTTGCGATAGACCGGCACGTGTCTCATGCTTGACGTTGGGAACTCTGTTGTCCCAATCAACGATTCGGTAGTTGGAGTGTTTAGTCCTACGCTTTGCATTGCAGCTTGCGTGCTGGTTGTGCCAGGAAAAGCGTTCGCAAGATTGATGCTTACGCCCGTGGGCGCGGTGAAGTTGCTGAATTGGATTCGATCGTAGCGCTCATCGTAAGGCGTGCTCCACTCATAGCGAATGCCCAGATTCAGCGTGAGCTTGGAGTTCACCTTCCAGTCATCTTGGAAATAGAAACCAGTCTCTATCGATTTGTTTGCTACCGAAGGCAGAACTTCCAGCGAAGTCGGAGTGGACGGGTAAGGATTGACATTGTCGGCGTAGCCAAAAAGCGTGCTGGCAAGAGGATTCCCAGTTGGATTACCGTTTGCGTCGCTGTCGCTATTGGGAGTTGGTGAGGTCACATAATCGGTAAAGTTGAGTGTGCCTGTTGGATCGTTCGGCTGGAAAAAGTTGTTGTAGAAAAGCCGTTGCTCGCCGCCGAACTTCATCAGGTGCGAGTGCTTCGAAATGACGACCTGCGAAGAATAACTGTAGAGCGTGTGGGCAAAGGTCGTGTTGGCGCAGCATTGATCATAGAGATCGGTCCATGGCGTGGTTTGCCCGCCGGAAGACATGTAAATGGCGGGCATGCGATCGATTCCGTTTGCCTGCTGGAATATCGGGGAGAGCTGAACGCCAGCGGGCAGGGTAGAGTTGAAACTGGAGATCGTCGGGATTGAAGGCGTCTCTACCTCGTGCACGCGGTCGATGGAGAAGTGCGTTGTCCAGATCACGCGCGGATTGATCGTCCGTGCATATTCGAGCGATCCGTTCTGTGCTACGGTGGGACTGCTGCCGATGCCATCGCCTGCACCGTTGCCATCGAAACTGTCGCCAAAAATCATCGGCGTGTAGAAATTCGACGAACCGCGGCTGTACCGTGCGTTGATGTGATTGCTGTCATTGATCTGATGGTCGATTTTGATATCGAACTGGTAATCGGGCGAATGAACTATGCCGCTGAAGTTGTAATTATTAAATTCCCCCGGCAAATTTGGCTGCGGATAGAGATTGAGAATGGCCTGGCCAATAGGATCGATTTCGTTTGCGGGAATTACATTCAGTTTTCCGCCGGACTGCACCTGCTGACGGCATAAGCCTGTAACGCAGGCGATGAGCGGCAGCGTTGGATCGTAGATATTAATAGATGTGGCCGAGAAATCCCCTTTGCGCTCCGCGGCCGTTGGTACTGTTGCGAGATTGCTGAATGCGCTGTTGCTGCGGACTTTCTCGAAGTCGGCAAAAAAGAAAGTGCGGTCTTTTTTGATCGGCCCGCCGATGGAAAATCCTCCCTGATCGCGCTTGCTATCGGGTTTTGGATTCGGCGCGGGGTTGAAGAAATCGCGGGCATCGATTTGCGACCGTTGCAGGAAATACCAGCCGCTGCCGTGGAATTGGTTGGTGCCGCTTTTCATCACCATGTTCACAACTGTGCCGCCGTTGTTGCCGAACTCCGCTGAAAAGCTGTTGTTCTGAACCTTGAATTCCTGGATACCCTCGACCAGCGGCTCGTAATAGACATTCGAGTTGCCGCCTTCGCCCTGCTCGGGCGCGCTGATCAAAGATCCGTCAATACGGACCTCCGCCGTTGCGTTGCGCTGACCATTGGACACGAAATTTGTTCCCGAAGGGTAGTTATCCGTCGTGCCGGAGCCTGCGGCTTCGGTGACTCCTCCAGCCAGAAAGGTGAGGCCGAAGAAATCGCGACCCGGCAAGGGAAGTTCCTTCACATATTCGCCGGTGACGTCGGTGCCGAGGGTGGCATTGTCGGTATCGAGCAGCGGGGCTGTGGTGCTGACCTCGACGGTTGACGATACGCCTGCCAGATCCAGCTTGAAGTTCAGCGAAGATTCCTGGTCAACCGCGAGAACTACGCCGGTCTTCTCGGCTACACGAAAGCCCTTGGCTTCCGCCTTTACGTCGTATGTGGAGGGTACCAGCCCGGTAAAAAAATACGAGCCTTTGTCGTCGGTGCGTGCCGAGGTGGAGATGTTTGTGCCTACGTTTCGAATCGTGACGGTTGCGTTGGCGACCATTGCGCCGCTTGAATCGGTGACGGTGCCACGTAGTTGGGCACGGTAGTTGCCTTGCGCTGCTGACAAAGTTGCAAAGCCAGCCAAAATACAAGTAGTCAAGATACAGAAATGAATCCGCCGCATCAGCCGCATGACATCCCCCGGGGAACCTTAGCATTCGGCCGATTTTTGGGTGCTCGGCCGATCTTCTTAAAGCTTGCGAATTGTTACGACTTCTTACGAATCCAATCTTTTTACTGAGGATGGGCTTCCGTTGTCAAGCAAAATGTAGGAATGGCGGGGCCGGAGAACAAGTGACTTGAATTCATAATTTCAATCGTTCTGTAGCCAAAAGACCGCGCCTTTCGAAACCAGCGGTAGAGTGAAGGTGACATTTCCCTGTTGAGAGACGCCGCCGATTTTTTGCATATCTCCGAGAAAAGGGAGGAAGTAGGCCGAAGTACCGCGTGCATCGGGTGTAGTGATGGTGACGGCCTGTGGAGTCTGCACGGGATTTTTGCCGCCTACCAGACCGGCAAAGTTGGCGAGATAAACGTGGGTTGAACCGCTCACTTGAGCGATGGACGTAGCCACATGCGGCGACGCCGAAATTTTAATGTCCGTGCGCGAAGGGAGACTGTCGAGAAACGGTTGCTGCATCTGTGGAGTGGTGTGGTCGAAGTCTGCTTCCAACGATGCGACATAGGATTTTCCGGGGCAATCGGCAAAACGAACGATGTTTGCTTTGCTGGACTCGAGCGGATTATTGCCTGTGACGATGAGCTTGTTGCCATGGGCCGCGTACTGTTCGAGCCAGTTTCGTTCGTCCGAACTCAGGATACGCACATTGGGGAGAACGAGAGTTTGGCCTTGAAACTCGTGCAGGGTTCGGGGAGTGACGATCTGGAACTCGCGGTGGGACTGCATCAGCAAAACAAGAATCCCGCGGTAGGAGCGAAGGAAATCCTCGGCATAAAAATTTCGCGTCTGCGGGGAGAAGTAAACTCCGATGGGGTTGATCGGCGTGCGTGGCAGGTAGAAGGTTTTTTCGTTTTGCTTGATCCACGAGAAGATTTTCTTGCGCGTGGGGAGATCGTTCGATCCGGCCATGGAGTGGCCGGGAGCATCCCAGAAATTCGCGCCCGCCATAAGTTGCGACATTGCGAGGTTCATCATAGCCTCGCGCTTGTCGACGACTTTGTCTCCATCCCAGGAGTAGTTGAGAATCCACGTTGCTTTTCCTTGCGCGAAAGCGCGGAACGAATGCATGCCGACCTGGTAGTAGAACCAATTTAGCGGAGTACGCCCCGATGCCATGTGATCGCCGCTGCCAAATTCATATTCGTGCGCAATGGCATCGACCACGCCATAAAGACTGTAAACATCGGCTCCGACGCGGACCGCCTCCGACTCGATGCCGGGATAGATTTCTGGAATCGTTTTGATCTTCGGATTTACCGATTTGGCGTTCTGATCGATCTCGTGCAGAAAATCAGTGAAGGTTTGAATGCGGAAGCTGACCCATTGTTGAAAATTAGGATCGGAAAAATCGCCGAGCTTTAAATCTTTTTTGGCGTCGAGGCCAGTTTGTTTTTTGAAAGCGGCCACGGTGTAGTCATCGAAGCTAGCCCAAGTGTCTTCCCAGCCGTCGAAGTGAGTCATCCAATAAGGAATGTCGATGTAGATGCCGTCGATTCCAGTCCCGGCGATCTGCCGGACGCGCTCCATATATGTTTTTCGCCACTCGGGAGCGTAGGGGCTGACCCAGACATCCTCGTCGTGGGGAGCGATCCAAAAAGCAGTACCACCGCCGAAGATGGCGGGCTCGCCAGTGATTTTGCGCTGCAACCAGTCGGGGTGATCTTTTGCCAGAGTGTGCGCGGCCTTGTCTCCATTCGCCGTGATGCACTCGGTTCCGGCGATATAGACGAATGCATAGTTTCCTACGGCGTGCGCTTTTTCAGCCACGGCGTGAATCGCTTGCAGCTTGGCGGTGGGATCAAGAAAACTCTCGTAGCGGCCGGGGATGTCGTTATCGACCTCGATGCCGAAGACATCGTTTTCCTCGGCGCTGGCGACAATCTTGCCGGCGTCGCTGCCTTTCAGGCCGTATGCGCCGATGCGCGCGTAGTTGGTCCAACTCTGGTTGGTCCAATTCTGTTCAACGGAGGTGGGAGAAGAAGCTGCGGCCACGAAAAGAATGAGAGCGGAACTGATCGCAAGAATGGATATAGTGAGAAAATTAGCGGAAGAACTATGGTTTCGTTTCATTGTTTGTTTGGTTTCCATTCATTGCGAAATAGTTCGTTCGCGAACGAATTCTAATATACTATCGGTCGCGTGAAACAAGAATGATTTCTTAATTCATCTGCATCAGGACATTATGCTGGTCAAAATTCGAAACTTATTTTTATATCCATGTTTGCTGTTGATGGCTGGAAGCGCGGCTGTATCCGCACAATCTTCACTGATCTATGGCGTCGATGCCGGCGAAGCGCGAGCGACCGCAACAGCAGGTCAAATCCTCCTGGAAAACAAGCTATTTGCCGCGCAGTGGTCCATCCAGCAGGGAAGAGTAACCGGAGTTAACTGGGTCGAACATAAGCCGGAGAAGCATGTTCCGCTCTCGCCCGATCTTTTTGTTCTCAAATTCAAGAACGGAACGATTTTGCGCTCTTCGAAAATGACAGCGCAGGGCGATCCGAAAGTAGAAAGCCTGCACGCCGAACCAGATGCTTTGAAGTCCGCGCAACACCTGCCGGGCAAGCATGTGATTTTGAATTTCGAAGACACAAATAGAAAACTATCGGTGACGTGGAAGGGAATTCTGCGGGATGGATCCAACTATCTGCGGCAGGAAATTTCGCTCCACTCCGAAGCCGACCAGCCCATCACCGCAGTCGAACTGTTCGACTTCAAATCGGCCAGAGGGCGCGTGGACGGACAAGTAAAAGGTTCGCCTGTCGTGGCGGGAAATACTTTTTTTGGATTTGAGCATCCGCTCTCCGTCTGCCAGGTGAAAAACCAAGAGGCAACGTGTTCGATGCACCGCGACTTGCCATTGCGGGCGGGACAGACGGTCACCTACTCTTCGGTGATTGGCGTAAGCCCTCCGGACCAATTGCGCCGAGGCTTTCTCAATTACATCGAACGGGAACGGGCACGCCCGTACTCGCCGTTTCTAACTTACAACTCGTGGTATGACATTGGATATAACAATCCCTACGATGAAGCGGCAGCCCTGGATGTAATCAATTCTTTTGGCCAAGAGTTGGTCGAAAAGCGCAAGGTAAAACTGGATTCGTTTTTGTTCGACGATGGTTGGGATGATCCGCATACGTTATGGAGCTTCGGAGCCGGATTTCCGAATGGATTTACACCTCTCAAAGCAGCGGCTGAAAAATATGGTGCGGCGCCCGGCGTGTGGCTTTCGCCGTGGGGAGGATACGATCGGGCAAAAGAGGAGCGCTTGAAGTACGGACGCGAGCAGGGTCTCGAAACTAACGACAAAGGATTTGCTCTTTCTGGGCCTAAATATTATGCGCGCTTTCGGGATGTAACGTTGAAGTTCATCCGGGACTATGGAGTAAATCAGTTCAAGATCGATGGCACTGGAAATGTGAATAGCGTGCTTCCGGGAAGCCAGTTTGATAGCGACTTCCAGGCGGCGCTCAGTCTCATGAGCCGATGGCGCGCGGTGAGTCCAAAAATTTTCATCAATCTGACTACCGGCACTTATCCCTCACCTTTCTGGCTGCAGTATGCGGATTCCATCTGGCGGGGCAGTGACGATCATTCATTTGCCGGCGTCGGTTCCTGGCGCGAACGTTGGATCACTTTTCGCGACGCGGCCACTTATCACGGGATCGTGCAGGCAGGGCCGCTGTTTCCCTTGAACTCTCTCATGCTGCACGGAATCATTTACGCGCGGCAGGCCGAACATCTCGGAACTGACTCCGGGAAAGATTTTGCCAACGAAGTGCACTCCTACTTCGGCAGCGGCACGCAATTGCAGGAGCTTTACGTTACGCATTCCCTTTTGTCGAAGGAAGATTGGGACACACTGGCGGAAGCGGCGCGGTGGACCCGCGAGAATAAGGATGTGATGATCGACACGCATTGGATTGGAGGCGACCCCGGCAAATTGCAAATCTATGGCTGGGCCGCATGGTCCCCACAAAAGGGCATCATCACGTTGCGCAATCCTAGTAATAAGGAGCAGAGCTATGCGCTCGATATAGTTCGAGCTTTTGAGTTGCCTTTATCGGCGCCGCGAAGGTTTGAGGCGCACAGCCCATGGATGAAAGAACGCGATCGCAAACCGTTTCATTTGATTGCGGGTGAGATCCATAAACTGACGCTTGCGCCTTTTGAAGTGATGAATCTGGAAATATTGCCGGCGAAATAGATCGTCGTTAGTTCAATCGGAAGCTACGCCGTCACTGATTCACGCCGCTGGCTAAAAATCCTCCATCGACTACCACTAGCGTTCCCGTCACAAATGAAGACGCCTCCGATGCCAGAAATACCGCCGCTCCCACAAGCTCGCGCACGTCGCCGAATCGTCCCATTGGGGTTCTGGTCAGGAATTCGCGTCCGCGCGGTGTGTTGTCGAGTAAATTTGTATTCAACGCGGTGCGGAATACGCCGGGCAAAATTGCATTCACCAAAACACCGTGGCACGACCACTCCACGGCCAGCATTTTTGTGAGCGAACCTACGCCTGCTTTGCTGGCTCCGTAAGCGGCAACTTCGAACAGGCCGAGGTGTGTGGTTAACGAGGCTATATTAATGATGCGGCCCGCTTTCCGCTCCAGCATGTGTTCGCCAAAAACCTGGCAGCCACGAAGCGTGCCGGTAAGATTTGTGTCCAGAATCTCTTGCCAGCGCTCTTCCGCGAAATTCAAAGTCGGACCTTTACTGGTGATACCTGCGCAATTCACCAGCACATCTACTTTGCCGAAAGCGGAGATGACGGCGTCCCGCAACTTTTCGAGCGAAGTGCGTAGAGCCACATCCGCCGTTAATCGCAGCGTCTTGCGTCCCAACGCTTCTATCTGTTTGGCGGTTTCTTCCACCGCTTCTTTTCTTCGTGAAGAGGCAATTACATCCGCCCCGGCCTCGGCCAATCCCAACGCCAGTGCTTGTCCGATGCCGGAATTGCCGCCAATAACGACCGCAGTTTTTCCTTCCAGATTAAATAAAGAAGTAGTCATAGGAATGAGACGCAGGTGCTTAATGAAAAACGAGTTTATACGATACAGCAGCTCTGGAGTTGGCGCATACGAAACTTTCCCAACAAGTCATTCATTGCTTCTGAATTGAATGCGCGGACATGCCGTCATTCGTTCTGGGAGTAGAGTGCCCACGCGCTGGCCAAGTCTTGGACGACATGTCCGAGAGACTTATAGACAGTGATCTCGTGGGCTGAGCGGCGGCCTTCGATCTCGCCCGCCAGCACCTCGCCAATTTCGGCCACAATATGTTCATCGCCGACTAAACCAGCCGCTTTGGCTCGCAGAAACTCCGCGCCTTGATGCAAAACGCCTTCGCGGCTGTCGGCAATGAAGCGCGAGCGGACGACGAGATCGTTGTTCACTTCCGCCGGCCCTGCATAGCCGGAACCGACCAAATTCAGATGTGCACCGGGCCGCACCCACTCTCCCTTTAAGATCGGTTCGGTCGCTGAGGTAACGGTGCAGACTATATCGGCCTCGGCGACCGCTTCTCGGGCACTTTCTGCTGCGGCCACTGGTACAGCAAGTTCCACTTGCATCCTCTTCGCGAAAGCGTGAGCGCGTTCGGTCGATCGCCCCCAGACGACGATGGATTCCAGATCGCGAATCTTGCCGATCGCACGCGCATGGGTAGCGGCCTGCTCGCCGTAGCCAAGCAAAGCTAATCGACGGGCGTCTTTACGCGCCAATGCGTCCGTTGCAACCGCGCTGGCCGCTGCGGTGCGAATGGCGGTGATTTCGCCGGCATCGAGCGCACAAACGGGCGCACCGGTTTCCGGATCGAAAAGAATGACGAGACCCTGGTGTGACTGAATTTCACGAGCGAAGTTCCCGTGGAACACGCTGATCAACTTTGCGCCGAATGGCTCATGTGCGCCCATTGCACCCGGCATAATGCCGAATAAGCGGCCCTCGGACAACGGGATGATCGACCGCAGAAGTTGCTTCGTTTCGCCGCGCGACAATGCGATCATCGCCTGGCGTACGATCGGAATGCACATTTCATAGGTCAGGTGTCTGGCAACCTCTTCGCGGTCTATGAATCGCATCAGGTATTTCCCCGGTTATTTCGGTGGCGTCGAACCGGATCGCGCCACCAGCACTTCAAACGTCCGGTGTTCTGGGATCGAGCGCCACAGTCTTTCGGACCGCGCACTAGAGTAACGTGAACCGCGCTCAGACCTTCAGATAACATTGCCAGCGTAGCGCATCTGACTCACGCGCTCGAGTTGTCGATTCAAGAGTCCACCACTCCAGGATGAACTAATGACGCCTGTTATTGTAATCGCAGTTTTCGTGATGGCAGGTGCCCTCATATTTTGGAACGTTGGCGTCATGCGCCGATTTCAAAGCGAATACCGTTATGTCGCTGGATTCCAAGGCAAACGTTACGAGTGCATACTGAGGTTTGCCAATTTAGACCATGGAATGTGGTGCTTCCTTGGCGCCGATTCGTCCGCGCTGTATCTATTGACCGCTTCTAATCGCAAAAGACCATGGTGGTCGTCCAGCTATATCGGCGTTTCCAACAAGATCTTCAAAACGGATCTTCGAATTCCATGGACTGACCTTGGATGGCAGGAAAAACCGATTCTCCTTAAAGAATGCATTTGGTTTGAAATTTCCGCGAAGAAAATCTATTTTTACGTCCCTAAGGATGTTGGCGACAAACTTCTGAACGACGCCGGACGAAAAATCCAGTCTGAATTTGACGTGAAGTTTCAATCCGAAGAGACAATGCATTCTTAGCCCTTTCATGGGAAGCTTACGAGTGCTTTGGCCAGAGCAGTAGTCCCTGACCCTGCACGTGACAACGCTAGGCAGAGTCAGGGAGCTGTTGAAGGAGCCGAATCTATCGATATTTCTTATGCAGCCTAACCTTAATTATGCGGTGTCGCCGTCCTTCGGGACGTCGCGGTATTCATCGTGCCAGTTCCACCACTTATAAGGCGGAGTCTGCGGATAGCCCGCAGGGGAGTCCTCCCAGTTCTCCTGGCGTCCCAGGGCTGTGATATCGAGATAGCTCCAGGTGGTCCCCATGGCTTCGTCGCCACGGTTGTTGATGAAGTATGTGCGGAACACTCGGTCGCCCTCGCGGATGAATGCGTTGGTCCCGTGCCACTCGTCCACGCCGAAGTCTTTGTCGAAGCTGTCGGTTATGGTGTACCAGGGCATCTTCCACTCCATTCGCGCCTTCAAGCGCGCGATGTCTGGCTGCGGCGCGCGCGAGGCGTAGGCAAGAGTGGTATCGCGTGCGTTTAGATGTGCGAGGTGGCCGACCTGGTCGGCTCCAAAGGAACAGCCGCGGCAGGCATGGTCGGGCCAACCGAACACACCGGGTTCGAAGAAAGCGCGATAGATGATCAGTTGACGGCGGCCCTCGAACAGATCGAGCAGGCTCACTTTACCATTGGGTCCGTCAAATTCGTAATGCTTCTCCACGGCCAGCCACGGCATCCGCCGGCGTTCAGCAGCCAACGCATCACGTTCGTGCGTGAACTGTTTCTCCTTGACCAGCAGGTTATTGCGAGCTGCAAGCCATTCCTCTAGCGACACTATTTTCGGTTTCTCCATTGTGTTCGTTGACATCTCAATTTCTCCTTCAATTCACGTTCAGGAAGATTTTTCCTGCTCAATCTTTGTTGGCGTCAACTTGGATGGGGTTGATGCGGGTTTATTGTCGATGGCAATCTTCCCGCCGAATTTCTTGATCACAATCGCCGCGAGTCCCCCCGAAGAGGAGACACTGCCGGCAATCAGCATTGCAGTTGATAGACACACTGGACACATGAGCTTCTCCTCACTTGCGGCTTTTTGATGCAGCCTCGGCATGCTTGCGAACGCGTTCGTGCATCGCGGCCCAGCCTTTGTTCATTCCCGCCTTGTGCTCCTCGGGAACAAATCCGAGCGCGGTATGCCGGAAGGTAATTAGAGTTCCACTCTTAACTTCACTCAGGCGGTATTGCACATTGGAGACGAACGGGAAAGAGGCAAACAACGGACCGGAGAATTCCAGTAGCGTGGGTCGTTTGATGGCCTGGACGTTGGCCCAGAAATGTCCATTGCCGTCGCCCAGGTCGCGATACCACCGGCCACCGGGCCACGCTTCGATCTTCATGTTTAGAGATTTTCCGTCAGGGGTTTCGTTGCCGGGCCCGAGTTGTTCGAGCAGCGCGGCAAAGGTTACATCCAGAGGAGCTTGTACGTGGATTTCCTGGTTGATCGTAAGAGTTAAGTTTTCGAGGGTCTGTTCGGTAGCAATCATTATTTCTTCTCCTTAAGCGTAGGATCTGGCGAATTCAAATTTGGTAAGCCCCGGCGGACCATCGCTTCCGCGCGTTCTTTTACGCGATTCAACTGGTGCTGCCAGTAGCGCTCGAAGGTCCCGGCCCATTCGTGAAGCGGACGTATCGCATCAGCATTGGTTCGGTACAACTTTTGCCGCCCCTGGCAGCGCATGCGAACCAGCCCCACGTCGCGCAGCACGCGCAGGTGCTTCGAGACCGAAGGCTGCTCCAGGCCGAGTGCGGCCACAATCTCACCGACGGGCCGCTCGACTCCGGCAAGATAGGTCAAAATCTCTCGTCGGCGGGGTTCAGCCACCGCGTTGAAAGCGTCGGAAGTGGTAGTCGCTCTGGCCATGAATAAAGTTACATTCCCATATGGGAATATGTCAAGCGCGATTTTAATTTGCCGCATAACGGTCGAATTTTGACCGGTAGAAGGGAACAGGCCCAAGTAGCAGTTCGTTCTGCTATACTGTTCGTGTCGCTTTTGCACGGTTTGCTTGTTCTCGCGGTGGTTCTTCCGTTGGACCAGATTCATCTCCGCTTTTCCTGCCCGCCGTTTAACTCAGCGCCAAATCTAAATTGAACGTGAGCGGCATGGAAACTCCGACGTGTGTCCGAGTGTGTGACGACAGGCCCTCCAGAAAGAACAAATTCGAATGACTACATTTACAGAACTGCCTTTGTCTGCTGCTTTGCAGCAGAAGCTGGCGGCAGGTCAATTCATTA
Source organism: Candidatus Aquilonibacter sp. (assembly GCA_035486715.1). GTDB lineage: Bacteria > Acidobacteriota > Terriglobia > Terriglobales > Acidobacteriaceae > Sulfotelmatobacter. Next base: position 82,138 of record DATHMV010000034.1, on the reverse strand, counting down.
ACCTCACACCCATTCAGGAGCAAGCAATTCCGCCTGCCCTGGAAGGAAAAGATGTAATCGGTACGGCCCAGACGGGCACCGGCAAGACTCTGGCTTTTCTGATTCCAATCATCGAGATGCTGCACAGCGAACCCGCGCGGCAAGCCAGCGTGCTGATCTTATTGCCGACGCGTGAACTGGCCATGCAAGTCCACGAGCAGTATGAACAATTGCGGGGCAAGAGCCTGCCCAAAGCCGCACTCGTGATCGGCGGCGTATCAGAGAAGGCCCAGATTCAAAATCTGCGGGCCGGCTGCTCCTTGATTATTGCTACACCGGGGCGGTTGCAGGACCTGATTGGCCGCAGGCTCGCCGACCTTCGCCAGATCAAGGTGCTGGTGCTTGATGAAGCGGACCGCATGCTTGATATGGGATTTCTGCCTGCCATCCGGCGCATCATCGCGATCCTGCCCACCAAGCGCCAGACGCTTTGTTTTTCCGCGACCATGGAGCAGTCCGTGGCCGGATTGGTGAACGAATACATGCACGAGCCGGTGCGGGTTGCGCTGGGCTCGGTTCTGAAACCTGCGGAGAGCGTACAGCTTCAGGCTTACGAAGTTCGCCCCAATGAAAAAATGGACACGCTGCGGCGATTGCTTTACGCAGAGCAGGGACAGACACTGATCTTTGCCCGTACCAAGCGTGGGGCGGAACGTTTGGCCAAAGAGTTGGTTCGGGATGGTTTCACGGCCGCGATGATTCACGGCGATCGTTCGCAATCGCAACGGAACAACGCATTGAGTGGATTTCAGGAAGGCCGTTATCAGGTGCTGGTGGCTACTGACATTGCTTCGCGAGGTTTGCACGTAGATGATGTCTCGCACGTCATTAACTATGACTTGCCCAAGATGGCCGAAGACTTCATTCACCGCGTCGGACGTACGGGGCGAGCCGGCTCCCAGGGACGCGCTTCATCTCTGGTTGCCGGTGCGGAAGTGGTGGAGCTGAGGCAGATCGAACGTAAATTGAAATTGCGCATCGAGCGCCTACAACTGGATACAAGCGGCACACAACAACCCAAGAGAGTCGTGCAAAATACGCTGGCCTCACGAACCCTAACGGCTTTGCCGGGCGAGGTCTTCGTCTAGCAGGGAAGTGGGGCGGAATGATTGCGGGCTCCCAGCAGGCTTAGCAGGTGACTTCGCGGCCTCGGGCACTCGTTGGTCTTTCTTGATAACCTCAAAGTGTTGGAGAGCCTAGCCGTTGCCGCCGATCATTAACGCACAAAACATCTCAAAAGCTTTCGGAGCGAACCCGCTTTTCGAGGAAATCTCCTTCACGGTTTCGGAGGCTGACCGGATTGGCCTGATCGGTCCTAACGGCTCCGGGAAATCCACGCTGCTGCGGATTCTAGCCGGAACGGAACGGCCAGACAGCGGCGACGTAGCTGTACGAAAGCGCTTGCAACTCAGTTACGTCGAACAGGAGTCGAGGTTCGCCGCCGGAGCCAGCGTCCGAACTTTTGTTGAGAGCGCGATGCAACGCTCGGTGGCAGCCTACGCCGAACGCGGCGCCCTCTTCGCAGAGACACTGGGCCGGGCAGGTTTTGACGACCTCGAAGCGGAGGCCGCCTCATTATCGGGAGGCTGGCAGAAGCGTCTCGCGATCGTAGAGGCACTGGTTCAGTCGCCCGATGTCTTGCTACTCGATGAGCCTACGAATCATCTGGATCTCGCTGGAATCGAGTGGCTCGAAGATCTGCTGCAACAAGCGGCATTTGCCTGCGTGGTTGTAAGTCACGACCGCTACTTTCTCGAGAATGTTGCCACCGACATGGCGGAACTCAACCGCGTATATCCCAAGGGTTTGCTGCGCGTGCGCGGGAGCTATACCGAGTTCCTGGAAAAGAAAGAAGAATTTCTCCACGGGCAATCGAAGCGTCAGGAAGCTCTGGAAAATCTGGTTCACTCCGAGATCGAGTGGCTGCGGCGAGGAGCCAAAGCGCGCACACGAAAATCCAAAGCGCGCATCGATAAGGCCGGAGAGCTGATCGGCGAACTTGCGAACTTGAATGCCAGAACCCGCACCACCAGCGCGCAAATCGATTTCGCAGCAACTGATCGAAAGACCAAGCGCCTGATCGAACTGGAAGATGTCACCTGCGAAATTGGAAATCGCCAATTGTTCGAAGGCTTGAATTTTGTAATCACCGCCGGAATGCGCGTCGGCGTAGTCGGCCCCAACGGCAGCGGCAAGACGACTCTCTTGCGGATGCTACGCGGCGAAGTGACTCCTACACACGGCGAAATTCACCGCGCCGACTGGTTGCGCATTGTCTACTTCGACCAGAGCCGTAGCCTCGATCTCAGCCTAACCCTGTGCCGCGCGCTCGCTCCCGAAGGGGACTCGGTAATCTATCAGGATCGCGTGGTTCACGTCGCATCCTGGGCCGCCAAATTCCTTTTCACCGGCGAACAGCTCAACCAACCCGTCGAGCGCCTTTCCGGAGGCGAACGCGCCCGCGTGTTGATTGCTCAACTCATGCTGCAGCCCGCCGACATTCTTCTGCTGGATGAGCCCACCAATGACCTCGACATCCCGACGCTGGAAATTCTGGAAGAAAGCCTGCTCGAATTCCGTGGCTCGCTTGTGTTGGTCACGCACGACCGCTATCTCTTGGATCGCGTATCCACGATCGTCCTCGGCCTTGATGGTCAAGGCGGTGCGGAAAGCTTCGCTGACTACGGGCAATGGGAAACCTGGCAGGCGGAACGCAAGCGCGAACGGAACCGGATCGAACCCTCATCGCCAACGATTCCCGGTTCCTCTGCAGCCCCGGTAGAAAAAAAGAAGCTCTCCTACCTAGAAGCCCGCGAATATGCAGGCATTGAACAACGTATTGCAGACGCTGAGCAGAAACTGCAAAGCAAACGTACTGCACTGGAAGATCCCGCAATCGCCAGCGATGGACCCAGGCTCGTAGCCGCGCACACTGAGTTGGAAGCGGCGCAAAAAGATTTGGATACGCTCTATGCCCGCTGGGCAGAACTGCAAGAGAAAGCCGAGAGTTTATCCTCCTAGCCTTACGATGCGTGCCTCCCATTCCCGATATTTCTGCCGATTGCGTCGAGATCGGCGATCACTTCAGAAGGAATTTGTAGTTTCGAAGCCTCCAGATTCTCGCGAAGATGTGCAATGGAAGACGTTCCGGGGATAACCAGGATATTGGGCGAGCGTTGGAGAAGCCAGGCTAGAGCAACCTGCATCGGCGTGGCATCGAGGCGCGCTGCGACATCAGACAAGGTAGACGACTGGAGTGGAGTGAACCCGCCAAGTGGAAAGAACGGCACGTAGGCGATGCCGTCACGAGCAAGATCTGCAATGAGAGCATCATCGGTTCGATGTGCAAGGTTGTAATGGTTTTGTACGCAGATGATCGGAACGATCCGCCGGGCTTCCGCGATCTGGGTAGGCGTGACATTACTCAGCCCAATATGACGCACCAAACCCTTTTGCTGGAGTTCGGCCAGAACGGTTACTTGCGGCTCGATCGATCCTTCGGCGGGTTCATGGATGCTCAACATACTTCGCAGGTTCACCACATCGAGCACGTCCAGACCGAGATTGCGGAGATTTTCGTGGACCGCTGCAGCCAGCTCTTCGCGTGAGAAAGCCGGAATCCAGGAACCATCCTCACCGCGCCGGGCGCTAATTTTGGTGACGATCATTAGATCGTCGGGATATGGGGCCAGCGCCTTGCGTATGATCTGGTTCGTGACGTGGGGACCATAAAAATCTGCTGTATCGATATGGTTCACTCCACTCGCAACGGCCTCACGCAGAACGGCAACCGCTGCATCCACATCGCGGGGAGGGCCCCATACCAACTTGTTGCCGTCTCGCCCAGCGAGTTGCATAGCACCATAACCCATGCGGTTCACCGTAATCGGCGTGCCAGGCAGAGTAAAGCTTCCGGCCAGGTTAATCTGTTCAATCATTTCGTTCCTCTCATTCCGTTCTTTCTGGAACTGTTCGTGTTTTCTATTTGTAATGGTAATGAGGAAAGCTAAAAAGACTCTCCGACCATTTCTTCACTTTTCTTCCAGAGTGCCTCGGCATTGTTTGGATCGAGTGCATATCCGAGTACTCCTTCATTCATGGTGTTAATGGGAATGTTGTCCGGCACGAGATGGGCGACGTGGCAGTCCTCGCAATACCGTCCGCCGACCTCTCCGGCGGAAGCAACGAAACCGGCCCATACCGAAGTTGCGGCTCCTTGAGGGATGGTCTTCCACCGGAACGGCGGCTTGCCTTCGGCCGCGAGTTGCTGATTCCTCTGTTCGATGATCTTTTCTATTTGGCTGGCATCCAGTGGCGAGCCAGTTCGGTATGTATTACCCCTGGATGCACAGCGGCGGCGCGCACGCCGCGGTCCCGATGGCGTCTGTCGAAAGCAACAGCGAAGAGGATGTTCGCAGTTTTGGACCGGCCATACGCAACAAAAGACTCATAAGGAGTCCGCTTAAAATTAGGGTCTTCGAGGTCCACATTCGAATAGCGGTGACCCAAAGAAGAAAGATTAATCAAACGCCCGCCATCGCGGATCAGGGACGCAATCCGGTTGACCAGGACAAAGTGTCCTAGGTGATTCGTGCCGAACTGCGTTTCAAAGCCATCGGCCGTGTGGCCGAACGGTGTGGCCATCACTCCCGCATTGGCAATGACCACGTCGAACAGTTCCCCTTTCGCCAGCAACCGGTCGGTGCAGGCACGCACGCTTTTCAGGTTGGCTAGATCGAGTTCAATCAGTTCGAAGCTTCCGCCATTGCTCGCGGCATCCTTTCGCACCTCCTCGGTTGCAGCTTTGGCCTTGTTCAAATCCCGCACCGCGCCCGCTACGTGAGCGCCGTGGGCGGCCAGAGCGCGTGCCGTTTCGACGCCAATTCCAGCGGAAACCCCCGTTACTAGGATCCGTTTGCCCTCCAGATTCAAGCCGGATAAAACGTCCTCTGTGGTCGAAGTTCCTCCAAATGAAGTTGCCTCAAGTATGTTCGTCATTTGCTATCTCCTTCTACTGGCACCTTTAAACAACTGTTCACTATCGATCACGCCGCGCAAGACTGCGACGTCCGGGGTATTCGTGGATTGTTCGAAATATTTCATCACGTTCAGATCGGCAATGAGCCTAGGACCTGTTGGCCGCCATCCCAGCCGTTGCTGTGTCAGCGCGCTGGAAGCCGGAACATCGTGCCCCACGAAATGAGCGAGCCAACCAAAATACTCGCCTGCCTCCGCAGCAGACTTGGAGACGACTGGCACCTTCAGGCCTCGGCCGATTGCCTCAGCGATCTTTCGCAACGGAACGCCCTCTTCTGCGACCGCGTTATAACGGGATCCGGCGGCCCCTTTTTCGGCCGCTTTCTCAAGCGCCAGTCTGTAAAGGCGGGCGGCATCGAGCCGGTGCACTGCGGGCCAGCGGTTAAGCCCGTCGCCGACATACGCCGAGACACCTTTTTCGCGAGCCAACGCGATCAGGTAGGTGACGAGACCCTGTTTGACCGGGTCGTGGACCTGCGGAAGGCGCATCACCGAAACGCGCACGCCCTTCGCCGCCACTGAAGCTGCTGCCTCTTCCGAAGCAGCTCGGGGAATCGGCGAATTGGGCGCATCTTCTTCGGTCGTGATGCGGCCGGGCGTAGAGGCGATCGCAGTCCCCGAGGTAACGATCAACGGGCGATCCGAGCCGGAGAGTGCGAAGCCGAGGGCCTCGATGGCGCGCCGATCTATCTCGCAGACTTCTTTGAATCTCGCGAAATCATGGACAAAAGCGGTGTGGATCACGCCATCTGAGGCCGCGACTCCGCTGCGCAGACTGTCCAGATCTTCAACATCGCCGCGATGGACTTTGACGTTGGTACTAGAAGCAGCAAGGGACTTGGCGCCCGCATCTGAGCGCGCAAGACCGAGCACCTGATGACCCGCGTTGATGAGTTCGCGAACAATGGCAGAACCGATAAAACCTGTAGCGCCGGTAACAAAAACACGCATATTTTTATCGCCTAGGAAATTTGTGGTTCGGTTGATAAAGACAACGATCGGGATGAAGCGTTCGCGTGATTTGCGAGCCGATTCGAAACCTGCGCAGTGATCAATCGCCATTCGCGGGCTGAAGCGGGCAGGGAATCGGTCTCGATCAACTCCCGCAGCCATTCTTCTGCCGAGAGCTCCGCTTGTTCTGACCCGAATAACTGAGTCACGGCGTTGAAGAATGCTGACAACTCCCGCTCCGCCATCGTCAAGAGGTCGGTGCAGGGAAGATCCGAGTTTTTTGACGGTTTAGAACCAGCGAGTGAATTCATATTCTTCACCTCAAGAAGCCGGAGATCGAAGCCACCCGGAACCGCTATTGACAGGGGACTTTATTCCGGCTAAAACGGAGAGTGTCTCCGAATCACTAGATAAGATAACCGGAGATAGTCTCCGGTTGCAACTTTTTTGATATGCCCGCGAAAAAGCAGAAAATTGCCCCACGCAAACCGCGCACCGATGCGCAACGCAACCGCGAACGCATTCTGGAGGTAGCGAAGGAGGCTTTTACCCGGTCCGGCGCGAACGCCAGCCTTGATGACATCGCCAAAGAGGCAGGGGTTGGAGCGGGAACTCTATATCGCCACTTTCCTACGCGAGACGCGCTGATCGAAGCGGTCTATCGGACTGAGGTGGAAAAACTGGCCGCAGCCGAGAAGAAGTTCTCCGCAAACCTTCCTCCCATTGAAGCCTTGCGGGCATGGATGTTGCTATTCGTAGATTACATCGCGACCAAGCAGATTATTGGTCCCGCTTTGAATTCGCTCGTCGGAGGGCCTTCGAAGCTGTATGAAGGTTCACGCAGTCAAATCCAGGGAGCGATTGATTCGCTGGTGAACCGCGCTATCATAAGCCGCGACATTCGCAGGGATTTGGAGCCATTCGATCTGCTCCGCGCGCTGATCGGCGTCTCCCACGTGGCGTCCGGCCCTGACTGGCAGCAAAGCGCCAGACGACTTGTGGACATCCTCATTACCGGTTCGCGCCCAATCAAATAAACTCGGTGTAAAAATGGTAGTGGGTCAGTATCAAGATACTGACCCACTAATCCACGAAGTTGACGGCTCTCTTTCCGGCAATCTTAGGCAACATCGTAGCGATCAAGGTTCATTACCTTGTTCCATGCAGCCGCGAAGTCCTTCACAAACGCCTCTTTCGAGTCGTTACTTGCATAGACTTCTGCGATTGCCCGCAGCTGGGAGTGTGAACCGAAGAGAAGATCGACGCGTGTGGCGGTCCACTTGGCTTTGCCCGTCGCCCGATCACGCCCCTCGTACAAACCTTCGGAAACCCCTTCGACCGGAGTGGAGGGTTCCCATTGCGTATTCATGTCGAGCAGGTTGACGAAGAAATCATTCGTCAGCGTCTCTGGCCGGTTGGTGAAGACGCCATGTTTCGTCTGTCCGAAATTCGCATTCAAGGTGCGCAAGCCGCCAATGAGTGCGGTCATCTCGGGAGCGGTCAGTGTCAACAACTGTGCCCGATCCACGAGAAATTCCTCAGCCGACAGAACCTGTCCGCTGCGGAGATAATTGCGGAACCCGTCCGCAACCGGCTCCATCACGGCGAATGAGTGTACATCGGTCTGCTCCTGCGAAGCATCCGTGCGCCCCGGCGTGAATGGAATCTTCACCTCGTGGCCGCCCTTTTTCGCAGCTTCTTCAACGGCCGCGTTGCCACCGAGAACAATCAGGTCCGCCAGCGAAACCTTCTTCCCTTTGTTCCCGTTGGACTGCGAGTTGTTGAACTCCTTTTGGATCGCCTCCAGCTTTGGCAGAACCTTCGCCAATTCGGCCGGCTGGTTCACTGCCCATTCCTTTTGTGGTGCAAGGCGAATGCGTGCACCGTTCGCCCCGCCGCGCTTGTCGGAGCCGCGGAAGGATGCCGCGGATGCCCATGCAGTCGTAACCAATTGGGAGATCGACACTCCGGATGCGAGAATCTTCGCCTTCAGAGCAGCAATGTCCTTCTCATCGATCAATTTGTGATCCACGGCGGGAACCGGGTCTTGCCACACCAGCGTCTCTTTCGGAACGAGCGGACCCAGGTAACGCACGATCGGCCCCATGTCGCGGTGTGTCAGCTTGAACCACGCCCGCGCAAACGCGTCTGCGAACTGATCCGGATGCTCGTAGAAGCGCCGCGAAATCTTTTCGTAAGCTGGGTCAAAGCGCAGGGCGAGATCCGTGGTAAGCATCGATGGTGCGTGACGCTTTGACGGATCGTGCGCGTCCGGCACCGTAGCTTTGCCTGCGCCATTTTTGGGAGTCCACTGATGCGCGCCCGCCGGACTCTTCGTCAGCTCCCATTCATAGCTGAACAGGTTGGTGAAGAAGTTGTTGCTCCACTTCGTCGGAGTCGTGGTCCAAATGACTTCCAAACCGCTGCCAATCGTGTCACCACCGTGACCTTTGCCAAGTTTGTTTTTCCATCCGAAGCCTTGATCCTCAATGTTTGCGCCTTCTGGTTCGTTGCCGACATATTGAGCAGGAACGCCAGCTCCGTGGGTTTTGCCAAAAGTGTGACCGCCGGCAATGAGTGCAACCGTCTCCTCGTCATTCATCGCCATGCGGGCAAAAGTCTCTCGGATGTCACGCGCCGCAGCGATTGGATCCGGCTTTCCATTCGGCCCTTCTGGATTTACATAGATCAGACCCATCTGAACCGCGCCGAGATTGCCCTTAAGATTACGATCGCCACTGTAACGCTCGTCGGCAAGCCATGTACCCTCCGGGCCCCAGTTCACCTCTTCGGGCTCCCACACATCCTCGCGGCCGCCGCCAAAACCAAACGTCTTAAAACCCATCGATTCGAGGGCGACGTTGCCAGCGAGAATCATGAGGTCAGCCCATGAGATTTTCCGCCCATACTTCTGCTTGATCGGCCATAGCAACCGGCGTGCCTTGTCTAAATTCACGTTGTCCGGCCAACTATTGAGCGGCGCGAAGCGCTGCTGACCGGCTCCAGCCCCGCCGCGGCCGTCACCGATGCGGTACGTGCCCGCGCTGTGCCACGCCATGCGAATGAACAGCGGCCCATAGTGGCCAAAATCCGCCGGCCACCACTCTTGCGAATCCGTCATCAAGGCGTGCAGGTCCTTGACCACGGCATTCAGGTCGAGCGTCTTAAACTCTTCTGCGTAATTGAACTCCTTGCCCATCGGATCGGACAGCGGGGAATGCTGGTGCAGAACCTGCACGTCCACCTGATTCGGCCACCAGTCGCGGTTCGTGGGCACATATGCAGCGTGGTTAAACGGGCACTTGGCTTCGGGTAAGGTACTTTTGTTTTTAGTTTCGGGAGAGACACTTCCTGATGAATTCGCGAGCGTATTTTCCATAATGTTTTCGTCCTTCGAAATGTTGATTGAGCATTGCGTGAAAAACCGTTTGCAGCGGCGACAGAGGCCAAAGGCGCCGATCAGCGGCTGCTTCAGATCAAAGCCAAGTATCGTAGTCGGTCATGTGCGTTTGGTTAGTCATGGTGGAAATAGAAGACGTTCCCGTCCGGGTCCTGTACGGTAAATTGCCGCAATCCCCAAGGCTTTTTTTCCAGAGGATCGACAATGTTGGCACCTAGCGACGTCAGTTCGCGGTAATACGCATCGATATCCTCGGCGAACACCCAGTGAACGGCTGCTTCGAACGGTGGCTTCCTCTTCCGAAAAAATATCGGCCCCATATCACCGTGGGACACAGCCCCAATTTCTTTGCCTGGGTAAAGCCATCCGATCTCAAAGCCGAGTGCATCTCTGTAGTGCTGTTGTGCTCGTTCGACATCAGCGACCGGCAACTCCGGCACTGGCTTGCCAATTGAGCTCAGTTTCTCTTTCGTATCCACAGAGGCTCTCCTTTATCCAAACAACGTCTACGCATCAGTTTTTTGCACGGCAGCGGCGACAGAGGCCAAAGACCTCAATCAACGGCTGCGTCAGATCAAAGCCATCCGGCAGATGCCGGGATAGCCGTTTGAAATCGATGAACTCCCCTTCGATGTCCTGCACCGATTTGCAGCGCGAGCACACCAGGTGGTGATGGGGTTTGAGATTGCCATCGACGCGCAACGTGGCCGCATGAGGCGTGACCTCACGCAGCAACCCGCACTCGATGAAAAGCCGAAGATTGTTGTAGATCGTAGCCAAAGAAATAGATGGAATGCGGCGCCGTACCGCAGCGTAAATATCTTCCGGGGAATAGTGTCCGTGGGAAGCGACAACGGCCTCGTAGACTACTTGACGCTGGTGTGTGACCGGCAAACCGTGTTTCTCGGCCAGCTCACGGAACTGTTCATGGGTGAGGCGCATGATTATCGGATGAGAATGATTATAAAACGATGAAGAGCAGTGTCAACCGGAAATTTTCCCCTGAGACTTGTAAGGGCAGGCGCAAGACTCGGGCTGTGGTTAGGCTACCCCGCCGACGTTGGGCCGGCGCTGGAGGATTGTCGGCCACCTCGGAATCTGCCGCCAAATCAAACACGGCATATATCAAGCTTTTTTCAATATATTTATTATATGCCTTGACAGGTATATGCGTTTGGAGGTATACAAAAAGAGTGGAATCCACATTCGAAATCATCGCTGAGCCGAACCGCCGCGCCATCTTGAGCCTCCTGATCTCGTCACAACAGTCGGTGGGAGAAATCGAACGTCAACTTCGCATGACGCAACCGGCCGTGTCCAAGCATCTGCGCGTGCTGCGCGACGCCGGTTTCGTGGAGTTCACGGTGGATGCCCAGCGCCGTCTCTACCGGCTGAAACCCGAACCATTTCAGGAGTTGAATACATGGCTGACTCAGTTCCGCCGCTTCTGGTCCGCTCACATCGATGCTCTTGAACGCCACCTTGATCGAATGGATCGCGACCGCACGGATCAATCAACAACGGGGAAACCAACCCCATCGAAAAAGAAGACAACGCGGCCCAAACCGCGAACGTGACAAAGGAGAAACCAAATGAAAATCAAATTGACCAGCATATATGTGGACGACCAGGACAAGGCCCTGCGCTTCTATACCGAAGTATTGGGCTTTAACAAGAAGGCCGACTTCAGTAATGGCCCATATCGCTGGCTGACCGTGGCCTCGCCCGAGGACCCGGACGGCACTGAGCTACAGCTTATGCTGAACAACAACCCCGCAGCCAAAGCGTACCAGCAGGCGATCTTCCAGCAGAATCAGTCGGCGGCCAATTTTTTCACTGACGACGTGAAGGGCGACTATGAGCGGATCAAGTCCCGCGGCGCCGAGTTCACCATGCCCCCCACCGATGTGACCGGCGCGAGCATTACAATGCTGAACGACACTTGCGGCAACCTCATTCAGATCACGCAGCTGGCGCGCTGGTCAAGTTAAGGAGGAGAGAGTGACCGATCTCGCGCACTACGAACCAGGTCCGGCCAGCGGGGCGCAGGTACGAAAAGACGGGGACAAGTGGACCCTCATTCTCGTCCGCCATCTGCGCCACTCACCGGAAAAAGTCTGGCAGGCGCTCACCGACCCGGTGCATCTGCGCGAGTGGGCCCCCTTTATAGTCGACGGCAGTCTAGGTAAGGTTGGAGCTACGGTGAAGCTCACCTGGGTGGGGAATCCCCAACCAATCGAGACAAAAGTGACGCGGGCCGACCCTCCGAAGCTGCTTGAGTACGGAGATATACGGTGGGAACTTGAAGTCTTTGATGGCGGCACGCGCTTGACGTTGTGGCACAAGATTGATCGCCGCTTCATCTCGTGGGGCGCTGCGGGCTGGCACATCAGCTTCGATGTCCTCGATCGGTTCCTCGCGGGTAAGCCGATTGGAACCATGGCCGGCGTCAACGCCATGAAGTTCGCGGGCTGGCAGCGATTAGTCGCCGAGTACGCCAAGCAGCTCGGCGTTGAAACGCCCAACTGGTCGCCCCAAAAGCCGTGAATCAAGGTATCGCGAATGGGTTGGGAAGGGGCACGAGTTCTAGTCGTGCCGTAAGGAGGCACCAAAGACACGGTCTTTCAGCCCTGGGGTTCGTGAAAGGAAGAAATTGAAGATCAGATCGTAAAGGAGGGCATTATGGCCACATCAGCCAATGCAGCAAACGTCGTGAACCGAAGCATCTCACGTTCAATTTTTCGTTGGATTCACATCATCTTTGCCATTCCAATACTCGGCTACATCTACAGCCCGTTTGACAAACTTCCGAGCTATGCCTTCAAGACCCGGTTTGTCTTCGTTCCTGTGATGGTCCTTTCCGGATTGTGGATGTGGAAAGGCCATGTCGTGCGACGACTCATTTCGAAACGATCGGCGCGTGCCACAAGTTCGTACGCGGATGCGTGATGTACGATATGCGATTGCGTAGCAGTACCGCCGGTTGTTTGGGTCGCAGAGCGAGGCGGCCGCGATACCGGCGATGCGAAATTCGTGGCGAGGAAGGACCGATGTTGCACACTGAAGCAAATGCAAAAGCACGAAGTGTAACCCTGCACATGGTTTCCAGCCTGGACGGTTTCATCGCGAAGAAGGACAACAGTATCTCCTGGATGGATAGCACCAGCATCTACGAAGCCGGGGTTTCCATTTCGGAGGAAGAAGTTGCCGCCTTCGTCAAAGCCATCGACTGTTATGTGCTCGGTTCCCGCACCTATGAACACGCCATGGAACTGGGCTGGCCCTACGGCGACACTCCGGTCGTGGTCGTGACCGGCAGAGAATGGCCGTCGGCGAAGAAGAGCGTGGAGTTCTATTCGGGCGATCTCAAAACATTAGTAGACGAGAAACTCACGCCTCAATACCGAAATATCTGGCTAGTAGGCGGAGCCATGTTGTGCCATCGTTTTCTCGAACTCGGCTTCGTGGACAAAATTGTTCTGACGATAGCTCCCGTCCTATTGGGTGAAGGGCTGCGGCTGTTCGAAGGTCCTCTGACGGAGCAAGGATGGAATTTGAAGAACGTGGTCGCCTACAAGAACGGCTTTGTTGAGCTATCGTACTCAAGGCTTACGGCGTGAAATCTTTCCGAGAGTGAAAACTATGTCAAACGCAATCCTTTCAAAAAAACAGCGTGAAGAGCTACTCAAAACATTGAAAGCCCGTTTTGAGAAAAACATGAACCGCCACAAAGGTCTTGCATGGACGGAAGTCCAGACAAAACTCGAAGCGAATGCTGAAAAATTGTGGTCACTCAGTGAAATGGAAAGAACCGCCGGTGAACCGGACGTTGTTGGCCATGATAAAAAAACAGGCGAATACATTTTTTACGATTGTTCGGAGGAGAGTCCGAAAGCCCGCAGAAGTCTTTGCTACGACCGTGAAGCGCTGGATTCGAGGAAAGAAAATAAACCAAAAGGCAGCGCGGCTGATATGGCATCTGCCATGGGTGTTGAACTTTTAACCGAAGAACAATATCGAGATCTGCAGAAACTTGGAGAGTTCGACACAAAAACCTCGAGCTGGGTGAAAACACCGTCTAATATCAGAAAACTCGGCGGCGCCCTCTTTTGCGATCGCCGCTTCGACACTGTTTTCACGTATCACAACGGTGCGGAATCTTACTACGCCGCCAGAGCGTTCCGTGGCTCGCTCAGGGTCTAAAGCTGTCAAGACGGAGCTCCAAACATCGGAGGGATCTCCATGCACTATGCTTATCACATAGGGGAGTCGACATGCGTTTGCAGATCGTTCAAGCAGGAGAGGAAGTATTGCGAGTTCGGGCGCGGGAGTTATCTCGCGAAGAGATTCTCAGCGAAAAGACGCGGGAATTGGTTGAACACATGAAGGAAACCATGCGGTACGCGCCGGGTGTCGGGCTGGCTGCGCCGCAGGTGGGTATCCCGGTGCAATTGGCAGTCATCGAGGATCGCGAGGAGTATCAAAAGAGGGCGACCGCCGACCAATTAGCCGAGAGGCAAAGACAGCCGGTTCCGTTTCACGTCATTATCAATCCCCGCATCGTCTCGTCAGATAGTGCGAACGTCGAATTCTTTGAGGGATGCCTGAGCATCACCGGCTATTCGGCGGTCGTTTCGCGAGCCCAAGCCGTTACGGTCGAATACCTGAACGAATTTGCGGAAACGAAAAAAGTTCACGCTACCGGCTGGTATGCGCGAATCTTGCAGCACGAGATCGATCATCTTTTGGGAATACTATACGTCGATCGAATGAAGACCCGCACATTAACCACCCTCGACAATCTGGAGCGAGTTTGGAAGGACCTACCCGTATTTGAGGTGCAAGCAAGGCTGAATGGCTGAGTGAGATTGAGAATCGATGCACTTGCCGAATCGTAGGGTGGCGATCCGCTCGGGCAAGGCATGGACTGCTCGGCTTGGATGTTCAACTGCCTTGTGCGATGAAACCTGGGACGCCTGTTTTCACCACTGTATTGAGCCTCTGCCTGGTCTGAATGCGATTGATTTCGTTCAACGCGTCTTCCGGAAGCGCGGAGATGTCAAAATTCTCTCGGGCGCGAGCCGCGGATTTTGGAGTAGTCAGCAAAGCCGTGCCGCGCTGCACCGCCCACGCGAGCAGCACTTGTGCCGGCGTCTTTCCAACTCGTGCGGCGACTGCCGCAATCACCGGATCTTCGAGCAGACCCGGCTTCATTCCGTGGCCCAACGGCGCGAATGCCAAAAACACAATGCCTTTTTCTTTGCAGAATTCCAGAAGCTCGGTTTCCGGCAGATACGGATGTGATTCGACCTGCACCACGGCTGGCTTGATTCTTGCAGACTCGTAGATGGGCAACAATTCCTTCAAGTTGATGTCCGACAGTCCGATGGCCAGGCACCTGCCGTGGTCCACGAGACTTTCCATCGCCCTCCAGGTGTCGAGCAAAGTCACGCCGTTGTCATAGATGACATTGCCGTTTTGATCGCGCGGGTCCTGCTCATCGCCCGGTTGAAATGCATAGGGAGTGTGAATGAGGTAGAGGTCCAGATACTCTATCCGGAGTCTATCGAGACTAGCGTTGAAAGCCGGTTCAACGCGTTCGGGACGATGATTGGAGTTCCACAACTTTGTGGTGACGAACAGGTCTTCGCGCACGATTCCATTCGCGGCAAGTCCTGCCTGCAACGCCTCGCCTATCTCGCGCTCGTTGCGGTATCGCTCCGCGCAATCGAAATGTCGAAATCCGGTGTCCAGCGCATCTCTGGTCGCAGTTCTCGTCACGGCCGGGTCCGGAATAAGAGTGCCAAAACCGAGCGCGGGCATGTGGCCGGCTCCGTTGTGGAGCGGGATTTTCGTCAGGCGAAGATCAGTCAGAAGAAGATCGGAAGACTCAATCACGGGGACACCTCCGCGTTATTGTATGTCCAGCATCACTTAGGCATGGGAACCGACAACGCCTTGCCCGCCCCGCGCTCGGCAATCCAAATCGTATCGCCTACAGGTTCCACTCCGGTTGGAGTATTGAGTCCATCCTTGATTACGGTCACGCTTGCCTTATCGCCATTTACGGTGAGCGCGGCGATTTTGCCGTTGCCATTTTCTGCAAGAATGAGTTTGCCGTTCGCCGCCCTCATGCCATCCGGCCCTTTCACCGGCTGGTCCATCCATATATCGACCGGCTCCCCCGGTTTGCCCGCGCCATCCACGGGGATGCGGTAAAGCTTGTTGAAGATCACGTTGTTCACATAGAGTGTGCCATCGAGAAAGGTGATGCCATCCACGCCCATCAGCGTGCGGTGCTCGAGGTAAAGTTCCGCGCTGGACGCGCCCGCAGGCAGTCGGAAAATTCTGCCCGGGATCGTGTCCGTAATATAGAGCGCCTTATCCGGCCCGATCGTAAAGTCGTTGCACACGTTGTTGTCGCCCGGCAGGTTCCAGCGAATCTTCGGCGTGCCCGTAGTGAGGTCAAAACTTCGCAGCGCAGTATGCCGCGCTGGCGGCGTAGTGTTCGGCACCGGCGTCAGTTGGCAGGTCCACAAAGTGTTGGTGGAAGCATCCGCCAACATGCCGAGAAAAAACGTCCCCGCAGGTTCCGAACTAACATCGATAAACTTTTCGGCCGTAGTCGAACCCGGCCGCACCTTATATACGTATGGCGAACTCGCGCTGCCCACAATCAGCACGCCGCCCGGCGCCATGGTCAAACTCTCCGGCTGTGATTTCGCATCACCGATCAGGATGTCCGCGCCGAACGCGGCTTGTGCAAAGCTAATAGTAATGATGAGAACAATACAGGCAACGAGAAGTGGAGTGTACGAGACACGCATGGTCAAATCTCCTCAGAGACGATTTTCGTGTCGTCATCATAATTCATACGTGCCCGTGGAAGGCTGCTTGAACTGTTCCATCGGCTACGACACGCGCCCCGACCAGATCAGGTGCGCCACGCGCCTTTTAAGTTGATTTCCGCGACACCATCGAGTAAGCTCTGCACCCAGTTCCGAGGGCAAGTCGATTATCGAGATCGACAGGCATGTCTCGATTCGCAGACCACAAGGGGGCCGTATGCTGCAACATCAAGCGGAACGCTTTGCCAAGGCAAAGTGCTTCTTTGCTTTCTTTTTTTCTCTATTGACCGCTTTTTTATTTCTTGCCAGTTTGTCTCAGCCGGCCGAGTCGCAAACCTATAAGGTCATCTACAACTTCACAGGCGAAGGCGGCGATGGCGCTAGTCCTTACGGAGGACCTAACTTGGATCCTTCTGGAAATCTGTATGGGACCACATATGCAGGTGGGGAATTCGGCGCCGGAAATGTCTACAAGCTTGCGCCCGACGGCTCATCTTGGAAATACAGCACCTTGTACAGCTTTACCGGCGAATTGGACGGGGACGGACCGGGTTTCGGTACGCTGGCAGTCTACAACGACGTGTTGTTTGGGACTACCGAGGGCGGTGGATATTTGGGTGTTGCCTTTAAAGTCGGTCGATCGGAAAACGGTTGGCGGGAGAATGTCGTCCACAGCTTTGGCCAGGGAACAGACGGGAACGAACCCATTGGAGGAGTAGTCATCGATAAAGCGGGGAATGTCTATGGGACCACCCTCTTGGGCGGTACCTATGGCTACGGGACAGTTTACCAAGTCACGCAATCCGGAGTTGAGCGCGTGATATACAGCTTCACGGGAGGCAGCGATGCTGTGAATCCGGGGGCAGCCGTTACTCTGGATGCCGAAGGCAATCTTTACGGTACCACTTCTTTTGGCGGCGCTTACGGCGACGGCGCGGTGTACAAGCTGTCGCCCGCAGGCGACAGGTGGAAAGAGACTGTTCTCTACAGCTTCCGAAACCTGAATGACGGCCAAAATCCTGTAGGCGGCTTAGTCCTGGACAAGGCTGGCAACCTCTACGGTGGAACTTTTGACGGTGGGGCTAATGGCGGCGGCACGGTATACGAATTGTCGCCTTCCGGTGGAAAGTGGAAGCTGTCCATTCTTTACAGCTTCACCGGCGGTTATGGAGGGCCGTATAACAAGCTCACCTTCGATACCGCGGGGAACCTTTACGGTGCTACGAATGGGGAAGGCGCAAACGGCTTCGGCATGGTATTCAAACTCGCGCCGAGGAATGGCGATTGGACATTTACCGATCTTTACGACTTCGTTGGCGGCTCTGACGGCGGCATTCCTTATGGCAGCCTGGCCATCGATGCCCAAGGAGATATTTTTGGCACAACCAACATAGGCGGAAGCGACAACCAAGGCGTCGTATTTGAGATCACGCCGTAAATGACTATGATCCCTGCTAGAAAGGGTCAGTCTCCAAAGGCATGAGGACAATCTAGTTTTCAAGCTGTGATCGTGAACGCCGCTCCAGCGAAGGCGGGACAAGCCCGCGGACAATTTCTAAATTTCGCAAAGAAAAACGCGAAATTTAGAATGAATATTAATGAATATTGACGACGCGCGCGTGAGACGCGAACAAGACATCGCGATTTTTGGGGTTGGAGTTTCCTGTGTCACGTCCAGCAACTCCTTTAAAGAATGGCGGGGACGACGGGACTCGAACCCGCGACCTCTGCCGTGACAGGGCAGCGTTCTAACCAACTGAACTACGTCCCCACTCGCCAAATCAACGAGATACGCAATCGCCAGTGTTTATGCGGCTTTGCGCGATCTGCATAGAATGCACCGATTGCCCAACACAACCCAGATTATCTCCCATCGGGCAGAAGCCGCCAATAAATTATGGCCGATTCCGGCGATTCTTCGACACCGAGAACACCCTGGATCGCTAGTTGCAGGACGAGCCAGATCGAAAACAATCTCGGCGAAACCGCCAACAGGTGTTGAGCAATCTTCAGCACAGGAAATATCCTAACAGCTTCTCGTGACATTGGGAAAGGCCCGCAACGGCGGGTAGTGGGTCAGTTTTAAGGAAACTGACCCACTACCCAACGGCGGCGATGAGGGTCCGTGAGGCGCATCGGGAGAGTGTTCAGATTGTCCTCGACCAGCTCGAACACACTCGCGCCGAATTTGGCGATGAAGGCTTCGAGTGCGGCTTCCACGGTGACTCGCGCCGGAGTCGGATCGGCGGCATCGGCGTCATGAATCGGGCTTTTTCCTCCGCACGCTCCCAGGCTCGCTTCCCGGCGCTGACACGCACGAAGGCGCCAGTGCTTTGGATGGTGCCCATGATCCACTTCGTGCAGTGGCAACGTCGGTAATTCTGGTCCGTCTGCGGGCAGGGAGGATAGTGACGGGTATAAACAGTAGCAAGAAAATGCCTCCGAAAGTCTGAACTCCCGCGGAGGCTAGAGTGCGATTATTGTATGGAAACCACTAGTGCCTTGTAACTCATTAAATATACAGCATTAAAATGGTGCGGAAGGGGGGATTTGAACCCCCACGCCTTTCGGCGCCACCCCCTCAAGATGGTGTGTCTGCCAGTTCCACCACTTCCGCACTTTGTAAATTACGAATAAGCAGCAGCTTAGCTGCGTCGGCGCCTTGAGGCATTCCGGCTGCACCGGATTTTACGCCAACTCTTTGCATTCTACACGCGGGTGAGTGTAACGCATCGTAGCCTTCATGTTATCGTGCCCCGCGGCTTGCTTGCAACGTGAATAGGGTCTCTCTTTGAGTTGCTCTTCAAGCTATATGCGACAACGGATTAGGATGCGGCATCGCCCAATGGAAGCCAGATTTGAAAACGCGTGTCACCAGGCTTGGAATTAATCTGGATATTTCCACGGTGCTTTTTCACAATTCGCTGAACCGTATCCAGGCCGAGACCAGTGCCCTGGCCGACTCCCTTAGTGGTAAAAAAAGGCTCAAAGATATGGGGCTGCACTTCTTCGGGAATTCCCGGACCGTTATCGCCAATCTCGACTACCACGCAACCGTCTTCGCGGTAGGTTCGGATGCGTAGCTCGCCTTCGCCGTGCATAGCGTCAATCGCGTTATCGATAATGTTGGTCCAGACCTGATTGAGTTCGCTGCCAAACGAATTTACCAGGAGCGGCACGCGCTGATAATCGCGCTGCACCACCACTCCTTGTTTCAGCTTATGATTCAGGATTGTCAGCGTGGTTTCCAGGCTCTTTACCACGTCTACATTCTGCACCGGCGCCTGATCCATGTGAGTGTATTCCTTGATGGCGCCGACTAAATCGGATATTCGCGAAGTAGCGCTTTCGATTTCGTGCAACAGGCTTGCGATTTCCACCGAAGTTGCGATCCTTACCAGTGCGGCTCGCGCAGTATCCGCATCGAGGCTCGCAAACAACGATTCGACCGCCTCCGGCTTTATGTTCCTTCGCGCAAGGCCGGCCGCGAGCATCCACAAGTCGTTCTGTCCATGGCTGCGCAACAGGGAATCGATCTGCTCTTCCAGGTCGCTCATGGTTAAGGGGTCAGGAGGAACTACGTCTGTTTGTGTGAACGAAGCTTCCATCTTTTCGATCTCCGCCTTCTGAGCGGGCGAGAGATCACGCTTTCCAAGCTCGAGACTTGCGTTGCGAATCTTGGTTAGCATTTTGCGCAATTGGCTGGTGGCGCGTGTCGCAGCCGAAGCCGGATTATTAAGTTCATGCGCCAGCCCGGCCGAAAGCTTTCCCAAAGAAGCCAACCGGTCTCGCTGTTGTTCGAGGCGGGTGGTTTCGCGAATGCGGTCAGACATCAGGCCAACCAGACGCTGCGTCAAAACCGGCATTTTCTGCACCAGCTCCGGAAACTGCGAAGCTGAAAATCGCAGGGCGAGGCTATCTGTGATGGCTCGACCGCCTACAGTAAACTGCTTCATTCTCGAAAATGGCAGCACTCCGGTTACATCACCCGGTTCCAGGTCGAAGACTACGGTTTCACCATTGAGTTCGCCCCTGACTTGAAGATGCCCCTCGAGGATCACGAACATGGCATCGGCTGGATCACCCTGCCGTGAGTAGCTGTCGCCTGCCTTGAGATGCAGTTCTTGTGATTGGTTGATGAACCAGTCGATCTGATCGTCCGGTAAATCGGCGAATGTTGGGAAGCGAAGTAGTTGAGATTTATCGATCATTTAAACCAGCATTTAAACCTTGCTCAGATACTGATGAATGAATTGCACCGCAACCGATCCTTCTCCGACTCCGGAAGCGACGCGTTTGATGGAACCATGGCGCACATCCCCCACGGCAAAGATGCCGGGGACATTAGTCTCGAGCAGGAAAGGATCCCTGTCGAGCGTCCATCCCTTCGGGCGTTGCCCGTCACGGATAAGGTCGGGACCCGTCAACAGGAAGCCGCGCTCATCGCGCTCGATGCAATCCGCCAGAAAATCTGTTCTCGGCAAGGCTCCGATGAAGATGAACATTGCACTCGCGGGGACGCGCTCAATTTTGTTGGTATCGGAACAAAGCACTGAAATCTCTTCCAGATGCGTCTGGCCGTGGGCCTCGGATACGCTGGCGTGTGTCCACAGCTGAATATTCGGCGTCTCTTTAATCTGGTCGATTAGGTATTGTGACATGGTGCTGGAGAGCGATTCGCCGCGCACCAGAATTATTACGCGCTCGGCATATTTAGCAAAATTCATAGCCGCCTGGCCGGCCGAGTTCGCCCCGCCGACCACGTAGACAATTTCGCCTTTGCAGGAGAGAGCCTCTGTAGCGCCGCCGCCATAGTAAATTCCCGCACCCTGCAATCTGTCTATTCCCGGAACGTTCAGCCGCCGCCACTGCACTCCTGTCGCAACCATTAAAGCGTGGCATGAGATCTCGCTTGCATCCGCCAGCTTGATGATGCGGTAAGGCCCTTCCGTGCGGACGCCAACCACTTCCTGCGGCGACAAGATTTCCACGCCGAAACGCTGGGCTTGTACCACGGCTCGCCGGGCCAGATCGGCGCCGCTGAGCCCGGTTGGAAATCCAAGATAGTTTTCAATGCGCGAACTCATACCGGCCTGGCCGCCGGGTGCTTCGCGCTCAATCATTACGGTATGCAGGCCTTCGGAAGCCCCGTAAACGGCAGCGGCCAAACCGGCCGGTCCGCCGCCGACGATTGCTAAGTCATAGAAGCTGGTTTGCGCACGCGTCCGCAACCCAACCTTTTGCGCCACATCCGCTGGGATGCCTTCCAGAAGCTTCGTCCCGTCGGGGAAGAGCACCACGGGGAGATTGGCTGCCTCTGGACCCAGAGCTTCCAGCAGGCGTTTTGTTTCCGGATCATTGGCCGAAAGCTCAACGTCAATCCACTGATAAGGAACATGGTTGCGCGCCAGGAAGTCGCGCAAATCATACGACCGTGGCGACCAGCGCGTGCCCAGCAACCGGATGCCCTGGAAAGTTGGACGGAAGGAAGCCTGCCAGTCGTCGAGCAAATCATCGAGTTGCGGATAGAGGTGCTCCGCAGGAGGATCCCATGGCTTCAGGAAAAAATAATTGATGCTGGCATGGTTGATGGCGCTGATGGCGGCATTGGTGTCCGCATACGCAGTGAGCAATGCCCGCTTCGCGCTGGGGAAGATTCCCATTGCCTGTTGCAGGAATTCCACGCCGTCCATGCGGGGCATGCGCTGGTCGGCCAGCAGCAGCGCCACGCTATCGTTGCGCACCTTCAACTGCTTCAGTAGATCAAGCGCGCCCTCGGGCGAATCGCTACCAATCACACGATATTCAGCGCCATACTGCGAACGGAGATCGCGCTCGATCGCCCGCAAAACATCTGAGTCGTCATCCACGCTTAGCAAAATTGGTTTGGGCATGCTCGGTCCCGGTTTCAGGTAAAGAGATGATTACACACTTCTTTGCTTTTGGATCGAGTTGGTTAGATACAGAAAACTGCATTTTGGTCGCGCATCTCTTTTCCATGGGGTTTGGTCGCAGAAATTGTGCCGATAGTTTGAACAGCTCTTAAAGATGCGTGGGAAAGCTCGAAAAGGTGGTGGGTAGGAGATGATCGTTCCACTCCTAAGGCCTTCTTGCCTGACGTAATGCGTCGGTAAAGCTATACAATCATTGTCGCTGTTAGACCAGTAGTTATCCAAGGGGGCAACATGCCAAAGTTAAGCATTGCATTGCAAGAGCTTCGTGCGGAACGTGGTCGGGTGCAGTCGCTGGTGGAGAAGTTGGATCAGGCGATTTCAGTCATAGAGTCATTGAATGGTTCAGGATCGTCGCAGGTAAAGCCAGTCCGTGTGATCTCATTGGCTTCGCGACGGAAGATGGCGCAGGCTCAGCGGGCGCGCTGGGCGAATGTGCGGAAGGAATCGAAGTCAGTCTCTGCTAACGCGACCGTTACTAAATCTACGGGTATTTCAGAAGCGACCCGCAAGAAGATTGCCGCGGCTCAGCGAGCGCGGTGGGCCAAGATTCGGGCGGGGAAGAAAGCAGCGTGACAGCAAAAAACGCAGCGGCAAAATCTCAGCCGGTGGAACTTGCCAAATGGCTCAGCAACCGCTGCATTTCTTGTTTAACTGCGTTGCGATGTAACACGTCCGCTTCATATTTTCGGGCAGCGTTCTGAACGTTGCCACCGCAATGTGGACAGACGGTCTCGCCGGGCCAGATATAGGAATCGCAAGCCCGGCACAATTCAAGCCGTGGAGGTATGCGACCTTCTTCAGGCGGATGGGGTTGTTCGAGTTTTTTCCCGAGTTGTACCAACTGACGCAAGGAAGTTGATTTGCAAACGGGGACTCCATCCGCAATCTGTTCTGTAATTAATTCGAACTCTCCCACAGCGAATGGCGCGGCAGAGGCATCGCGGATTTTAACGACGCGCTCGCGCAGTCCTTGTTTTTGCAATTCCAGAGCGCGGTAGTGACAGTATGGATTATTTCCGGGCCGACCAAGCAGGGAATGCGAGGTCCACGTGCATCCACCCCTGCAAATATCGGCGTAGTAACATGTCCGGCAAAAGCCCCATAGATCCTCGACCGACCGCAACCTTCCGAAATGAATTTCTTTGCTGCTCCTCCAGATATCCTCCAGTGTAAGGTCGCGGACATTACCGCCCGCGAATCCTACTGTGGCCAAAGATGGACATCCTTTTACTGTGCCGTCAGCTTCCAGGGCCAGCCCGGTTTGCCCTGCCTGGCATCCTGACCAGTGAACGCTTTCGTCGCCAAATCCTCGCCACATGTGCTCGTACGGGCCGAAATAACCAATGTTGTTTCCAACCTCCATCAGCAGGCCGCGATTCGCGCCTTCCTGATAAAGACGCGCCAGCACCGGCATTAGCTCGAGCATGCGGTAGGGTTGCAGCAAAAGTTCAGGGTGATCGACTGCATTGCCCATGGCGACCGTAATCTGTATTTGCCATTGCTCGGCGCCGGCCGCGATGATGGTCTCCATCAACTCGGGAAGGTCGGGCATGGTTCTTGCGCCGATCTGCGTGTTGACGCTGACATTCAACCCCGCTTCTTTTGCACGCTTGAGCGTATCCAGCGCATGCGCGAATGAACCGGGGACCCCCCTGATTTCATCGTGCAGGATTTCCAAACCATCGAGAGAAACACCCAGCCCGTTTAGTCCTGCATTTACTGCTTCATTCAGCCGTTCCGCCGTAAAATTTCTTCCCCCGGTTTGCGTGGCGCAATACATTCCGTGAGAGCGAATGGCCCGGATAATCTCCGTCCAATCTTTTCGTAAATATGCTTCCCCGCCGATGAGACTGATCTCCCTTGTGCCTAAGCGGGCTAACGCTTCGACTACATCGAGGCATTCGGCGGTCGTCAACTCCATGGGACGTTTGTGGCCGGCGCGCGATCCACAGTGCTGGCATTTTAGATCGCAGGCAAGAGTAATCTCCCAGACCACATGGACCGGGATGAATCCCTTCACGTCTTCGTCGGACAAGAAACGGGGCGGTGTTTCCACCGGTTGAGTGGGGGCCATAGGGATCGTAAAGCGCCCGGATGAAGATCAAACCGGGCGCGCTTCTATTTCGCTTCTAATTTCGCGATCTCGATTTTCAGGGTTTCGAGAGCCGCGGAAACATCGCCGGCTTGGTGCAGATAATTCTCAGCCTCTTTGGCGAGAGACTTCATCTCGCCAAGATCACCCTTGGCAATGCAATGGTGAATCGGTGGTGCGTACAACATCCTGAGATGCGATCCTCCAGATTTTTCGGACATGTGCCCTCCTTTACAAGAAGTTCTTGGATCTAAGTTAGTGCTTGATTTTCGCTTCCAATTTGGCAATCTCGGCCTTCAAAGCTTCCAGGGCCGCGGAGATATTTCCACTTTCGCGTAAATACTCTTCGGCCTGTTTGACCATGCCTCTCATTTCGCCAAGATCCCCTTTTGCGATGCAACGATGAATCGGGGGTGCATACAACGGCTGGGGACGGATTGGTCCATTTTTTTCCATGTGTTTCTCCTTTTCGATAAATAATCCTGATTAAGTGAGCGTTTCTTTTCCGCCCTTTCCACCTACGATAGGCGTGTCGGGTCTGTGCATGATGATGATTCCCATTACTACGTGGTGGTGACAGGGGCCCAGGCCAAACGGACCTTCCCCCGGCTTACAGTCTTTTTCCCAAGGGGGTATGAGAATACCCAGAACCGTCGTTCCGTGACCGATCGGTAGATTTACCGTGCTGCCTGCCAACTTCCGCTCATCAACCGCCCGGAGTGTTGCCCGCGCGATCGACTCCGCAAGATTTTCCAGCGCAACTGTTGAAGCCGTCGTCTGAGATGATTTTGATTTGTCGTTTTTCGCCATGGGAACCTCTCTTTGCAACCTGAAATGTCGCGCAGCTATTCAGCTGCCATAAACTGCGGGTCGGAAACTCTGCGATGTTCTTCCGTGACAAACGATGGTGTCCGAACTACCTGGGGGCATCGCAAACATGCGCCTGGGCCTTCTTGCACCCACCACCGGCATGCTGGCCGCAACCGGCATGGAGGCAATGAATCCACGACTGGGGGCAATATCTGGATGATGCGCTGCGCCAGCGTGCATTTCTCGGACTCGAAATGCTTGCATCTGTATCTCACGCACGGTGTCGCGATTCTTAGCACTTCCGCAGGCGTCACCGGGGAGCACATGCTTTCTATTTCCGGAGTAAGTGGTTGGGGCGTTGCCAGATACTTAACACGAGGACGGTCCGCAGTCCCGCCGATGACGCCAAACACAAGGGCGTCGTCGTTGTCCTCCATTGCACTCGGGCACTGAATTGTCGGGTCGATCACGTTGGAACCTGCTTTCGGGTGATCGGTCTTTTCAGGCTAGCCTGTATGCACTCTATGAAAAAATCACTTCTCGTGCACCAATAAAGGTGCAGGCGAATAATTGTGCTTTTTCTGACCTGTTGGAAGTGTGTTTGCTGCGCCCCGGGGAGAATGCGCCGCAATGTATACGCCTGAACCCAAAATCACAAAAATAAATAACGATTTTGTTCGGTTTTCCGGAATGCCGAAGATTTGGTTTGGCCCGGCGGTACTGCGGGAATTCTTTACTTGCCCCTTAATATTCTTGGGCTTAGCCGACTACCAGATCGTAGAGTTGCATCGCTCATGAGCGCGCGTAACTGTTGCGGCCGGGTACATTCCGTTGGGAACTTATTTCGTTTTTCGTAACAACCAGCGCCGGTGTAAGCAGAGGGATTTCGGCTCGGCCCTGCGTAGCAGCGGGGAAGTTGAGACTAATGGATCAATGCTCCGGTTACAGCTATGACCATTCCAATTACACTCAGCAAGATTCCGAGCTGCCAGAAGATGCGTTTTCCCGAGAGCAGGGTGATCGATGTGATGACCAGACCAATCTCCAGGAACACTTCGGCCAGGTCGTAGCGGTCGGCGCGATTTCGTTCCATGGCAACTTCGCCTTCCAGTTTGCGCGCTTCGTCCTGTATGTCGGCTTTTTCGTGTTTATAGCGGTCCGCTTCCTGTGAACTTTTGTCGCGAAATTTATCCATTGCCGAGGCGTCTTTGCTGGCGACGGCAGTGGTGAGGTCTGCGAACAATTCGTCCTCGTGTTGGCGGATATTTTTTGCCTGGTAGTACGCCCACTGATCGGAAGATTTGGCCTGCAATACAACTTCTTCCGTATGCGCGCGGTGGCCCAGCAGAGATACCACTGCCACAAACACTGCGAGCACGGCCATTGTCAAAGACACGGGCGCAAGACTTGGATTTTCGCGCGCATGCTCGGCATGCTCATTCAATTCCTGAAGTTCATCTGCACTCATTTCGCTCTCCCGCCCATGTGATAGAAACCAACTCTCGCAGACCTCGATAGTACGGGTTGATCCTTTTTGTGGCAAGGAGCGTGGGAATCCGGTAGTGGTTCAGTGAACCACTACCGGGAATCCAGCCCCCTACCTGATGTAGGCGAGACCGCCTTACTCTCCCATTACCTTCACAATCACCCGTTTATCACGCTGGCCGTCGAATTCCGCATAGAAGACGCGCTGCCAGGTGCCGAGATCGAGCTTCCCAGCGGTGATGGGCACGATCACTTCGTGATGAATGAGAAGCGCTTTGAGATGGGAGTCGCCGTTGTCCTCGCCGGTTTCATGATGCTTGTAATTCTTGCGAAATGGCGCCAGATGTTCCAGCCATTGGTCGATGTCTTCGATAAGGCCGCTCTCATTGTCGTTCACATACACGCCAGCGGTAATATGCATGGCCGAGATCAGAACCATGCCTTCCTTCACGCCACTCTTGCGAACGATTTCTTCCACTTGCGGCGTGAGATGGATGTAAGCGCGGTGAGTTTTGGTATGAAATTTTAAGTATTCGGTAAGAACTTTCATGGATGACTCCTGCAGAAAATTCTACCCGAGAGCCATAAATTCTTTGGACGAATACATCCGGTTGAGGAAAATTTGTATCAGGTCATGCCTTAAGGCATTCACCGAATATCAAAACATTGGAGCGGACTTTAGCTGCTAGTCCCTCGTCAGTGGGATCGCTGAAGCAGTTCATCCTTTATCTTATGCTGCGAGCGGCATCGCCAAAGTGAGGCCCTGATACGACCCCATTCCACATAGCCCCCGACTTATGATTTCGTGCTGGGATAAAAACAGAATTGCTTGTGCAGAACTCTTTCGTCTCTATTGAATGCAACCCGTTTTTCGCTAAAAAGTTTCCCCTTCTCGTAAACATATTGCCCCGCAATCTCCGCAACAAACTGCGAGCGAGGCGCATCCATTCTTGTGTATCAGGGTTTAAGCTACCAGGAGGAAGTGAATGCGAACTTCGAAATTTGTAAAGAAAATTACGACAGCCTTTTTGGCTTCGGCGATGTTGATAGCGTATTCCGTCGCTCCGTCGCTGGCACAAGATCAGACGCCACCGCCGCCGCAGGACCAGGGCCCGCCTCCGGCACAGAATCAAGCTCCGCCACCTTCTTTTTCTGCAGACCAACTGGACAAGATGGTGTCGCGGATTGCGTTGTATCCCGACCCGTTGCTGGCGCAGGTTTTGGCGGGCGCGACCTTTCCCGATCAGATTCCCGATGCCGCCAAGTGGGCGGATGAACATCATTATCTGAGGGGCGACGATCTCGCCGGAGCGATTACCGCCGATCAACTACCGTGGGATCCGAGCGTGCAGGCATTGCTGCCTTTTCCTTCCGTACTGGACACGATGGCTTCGGACATCAACTGGACAACCGACTTGGGCAATGCGTTTCTCGCGCAAAAACAGGATGTAATGGATGCGGTCCAGCGCATGCGCCAGAAGGCCAAGGATTTTGGCTATCTGCGCAGCAATGGCCAGATCGTGGTGAGCGGCGGGCCGTACATCACGATTGATCCCATCGATCCGGCGTTTATCTATGTACCGGCTTACGATCCATTCATCGTGTTTGCCGCGCCGCGTGCGGGATTCTTTGTGGGCGGAGCGATCGGGTGGGGCTTCGGCATCGGCTTGGGCATAGCGTTTCGGCCGTGGGGATGGGGCTTTACCCATTTTGATTGGGCAGGACACGGGGTCATCATTGCCGGCCACCCGTGGGGAAGGACTTGGGTGAACCGTGGCTTCTATGCTCATCCGTACGGGCCCGGCGTACGGCGATGGGAACCCGCTCGCCGCGCGGAGGGTCACCCTTTAATCCGCCGCGATGAAGGCGAGCGGCGGGCGGCGCATGAAGGCCACGCGCGACCGGAGGAGATGCATCACCGGTAAAGGTGGTAGGTAGTTTCGCAAGACTAAAAGCCAGCGCGCTATGAAGAGGCGCGCTGGCTTTTTATTGGGATTGCGCGTCCGGCGGCGTCAGCTTCTGCTCGCACTGATGCCGCGAGAATTGCACTTTCAAATATTCCGGCGCCCCGCCGACGCGTTTGAGGATATCGACAGGAACCCGGAATTCGCGATTGCAGGCGGTGCAGATGGCAATCGCAGGCGTCGTTCCCAACCATTTCATCACTCGGAGATGCCGTTTCGGAGTTGAAGAATCTTCCACGCCAAAATTCTAGCGCATCGGTACACAGAAAAATCAAAGTTCAATTAAGTTGATCTGGAAGCTCTCTCATAATTAAATTTTGAATAGAGATCAAATGGGTCGGCGTTAGTTGAGCTGTTGAGCGACCCAGTCGACAGGCAAAACTATCCCATCTCTGAGCAGCGTGCCGCAGTTTTTTCCTAAGCCCGTCGTTGGCGGAATTTTGGGTATTAATCCCGCGCGCGTCGATGACTATGCCGGGGAGGGAAGCGGAAGCGGCCGATTGCAATGCATCATAAATGCGGGTGCAGATGTCGGCGCCCGCGGCTCCGAACATGCTCGCATCAAGAAACGCGGAAGAACCGGTTTGTGCGGAAGCGGACCACACGTCATTCTGGCCCTGGCTTTGAGCGGAGGCGTATGAGTGAAAAGCCGAAGGGAATCCAAAAGCAAAGCTTAGGAGGAAGACTGATACAGCAGCACTCCTGCGGCGTTCCTTCATTGCGATACTCTCCTTATCCTGCAGTGCGAACATCGGAACAAAAACCAGCTTCAGCCTTTACGGCTTGTCAGTCCGCATCTGACGATTAAGAAGGTAACGATTGACCGAGAAGATAGATGGCCTGCATTCGTTTGTCAATAATATTCAGTGCATATTGCGCAACAAATACTTCGTACTTGTCCTAACCTCTAAATTAGTTGACTCTGTAGTAAACGAAGAACGGAGTATTTGGAACAGAAGGTTACAGGGTAGCGACTCTAGCGGGCTGTTTCTTCGATCTCGGAAATCCAATCAGGTCGCTTGAGCACTTCGCGCGGCTTGGGGCCATCCGCGGCGCCTACGATGCCGTCCTGTTCCATCAAATCGATCAGATGCGCGGCGCGGCCATAGCCGATACGCAGACGGCGTTGCAGCAGGGAAGTGGAGGCTTTGCCGAACTCGATCACCAGCTTTACCGCGTCTTGATACAGCGGATCGTCTTCGCCGCCGTCCAATCCTTCGCCATCACCGCCCGCCCCACCGGCTTCGCGCTCTTCTTTCGGTGCTTCCAGGAATTGTTGCTGATATTCTGCCGCGCCTTGCTGCTTCCAGAATTCAACCACGGCTGCGATTTCTTTTTCCGTGACCAGAGGTGCGTGCAGGCGATGCACACGGGCTGAACCCGAGGGCAGATAGAGCATGTCGCCCTTACCCAGTAGGGCTTCGGCACCGTTCGAATCAAGGATGGTTCGCGAATCCACTTTTGTCGCGACGCGGAATGAAATGCGGGCAGGAAAGTTGGCTTTGATCAATCCCGTAATCACGTCGACCGACGGGCGCTGCGTAGCCAGCACCAGATGAATGCCGACAGCGCGGGCCATCTGTGCGAGACGCGTGATCGATTCCTCGACGTTCGAGGAGTCGAGCATCATCAGGTCGGCTAATTCGTCGATGATGATTACGATGTAAGGAATCGGCTTGTCATCTGATTCTTCTTCGAAGAGGCTGGGCGTGCCGCCATTGTCGAACAGCCGATTGTACTGGTCGATATTTCGAACGCCTTTCGCCGCCAGCAGCTTCAGACGCCGCTCCATCTCTCGCACGGCATTGCGTAATGCGTTTGCCGCCAGCTTTGGTTCAGTGATGATCGGCGTATACAGATGCGGAACGCCTTCGTAGTTGCCCAGTTCCAGCCGCTTCGGATCCACCAGAATGAGCCGTACCTGGTCCGGCGTCGCCTTGTACAGAATCGACATAATGAATGCGTTGATAGCCACGCTCTTGCCCGCGCCGGTCGATCCTGCAATGAGCAGATGCGGCATGCCGGCGAGGTCTGCGACTACGATGCGTCCGTTGATGTCCTTACCCAGGGCCATCGTCAGCTTCGACTTTGTGCCCATGAACTCCTGCGATTCGATGTTCTCGCGCAGCCATATGATCTCGCGCTCGCGGTTCGGCACCTGAATACCGACGGTCGATTTGCCGGCCATGCGTTCGATCAGAATGCTTTCGGCCTTTAAAGCGAGACAGAGATCGTCGGTGAGGTTGGTGATGCGGCTGTATTTGATTCCGGCGTCAGGTTTGAACTCGAACGTGGTGACCACGGGGCCGGGATTGATTTGCGTGATCTGGCCGTGGACTTCGAATTCAGCATACTTTTCGGTAAGCACCTGCGCGAGAAGCTTTAATTCATCGGCATCCACGGCTTGCTGTTCGTCAGGGCGCTGAAGCAGGCTGCTCGAAGGCAGTTTGTATCCGCCTGCGATTCGCGGCATGGTGGTCTTGGCTTTGTGATCGCTGTCGGCTCGCTGTGTGACCTCGGGATCGATCTGCGCTTCAACGGATGGCATCGACTCAAGCAGAATTCCGCCAGTCGGAGCGCCGGCTGGTGTTTGCCCCGACTCATCCTCAATCATTCGTTCAATGCCTGTGCGGCGAGCTTCTGGAGCAACCCGAGCCTGTACCTGCGGCTCAGCCGCAGCTTGCCGCGAGGGAATCAATTGCGTTTTGACTACCGGTTTTGAAATTCGACGCTTGTCCAATTCTTTTTGCTGCTGACGTTTCGAGCGTTCCGCCTGCCAATCCTGATAGCGATTCCAGAGCGCCGTCACGAAAGCAAAGCGCGTAGGAACCCAGAGCTGGATGGAAGAGAAGGAAAAGGCTGTGGAGAGATACAACGCGGTCGCCAGTATGCTGGCGCAAACGATATACGCCCCGGCAACGTTCAGGTAATGGATTAATACATCTCCGACCACGCGCCCTAGCAGACCTTCAATCGGGATGGCATGCATCCAACGAAAATTGCCGGGCAATAGAGCCAGCAGGGCGGGGGCAAACATCAGCAGCCAGATTCCGCCCAGGGTTTTAGCAATCGGGGACTGAACCTTTCGCGAAGCAAACCAGCGGAGACCGAGCACGGCGGGGAAGATCGGCAATAAGAACGCGCCGATACCGAAAAACTGCAAGGCTAAATCTGAAATTACGGCGCCAACTACGCCGATCCAGTTGCGCGCGGCGTGAGTTCCGGTGAGCACCGAGGCGCTATTTAACGAGGGATCGAGCGGCGAATACGAAGCGAGCGCGAGGAAAAGGAGGAGCGCAGAGACACACAACAGGAATCCGATCAGCTCATTCAGCCGCCGGTTGCCCGTGGGGACAAAGATGCTTGCCAGAAAATGCATGTGGGCCGTTGTTCCCACCGGACACAACTTGTCCTGTGGCGCAAATCGGCCAGAGCCTCACCATTATGCCAAGAAGCGGGAGTGAGGGCAATGGAGGAATTGGGTGCGGGGTATTGAGTTGAATTCCTAGGGTCGCCATACGGACGACTAGTCAGGTATGGACATCAATTTAAGATGGCGCTGGACTTAAGCTAAACCCTACCCCGCCAATCTCGCCGCAAACACCAGCACCAGCACTCCTACAATGATCCGGTAAACCGCGAACGGAGCGAAGCCGCGCCTGCGCACGTAGGCCATGAACCACGCTACTGACGCGTAGGCCACGATGTAGGAAACTACAAAACCGATAGCCAGAACGATCCAGCCATGGGCATCAATCTGGGCGACCCCAATGGGATTCTCGCCCTTGCCGCGAAGAGATTTGTAGAGCGTGTATACGGTGGCGGCGAGCATGGTTGGAATCGATAGGAAAAACGAAAATTCGAGCGCCGATTCCCGCGACATGCCCGCGATCTGGCCGCCTGCGATCGTTGACATGGAGCGCGACGTTCCGGGGAACACTCCTGAAAAGATTTGGCAAAAGCCGATCCAGGCGGCTTGCGCCAGGCTCATGCTTTCCATCTTCCAAGTGTGGATGCGACCCCCGCCAGCGGATGGTCCCGCAGCCTCAGACTTAGCATTCATGGCGTCGACGATCCACATCACGACCCCGCCAATCAGCAATGACCAGCCTATGATCGTTACGCTTTCCAGATGCTTGCCAATAACTTTGGTCAGGAGAAACGACGGTATCGCGGTAATGACGAATGCAACCATGACCAATCCCAAGGGATGCGTGAGCACGTTGCGGTCACCGCGCTCGCCGCGCGGGAAGGTCGATAGGAATTTAGCGATACGGCTGCGGAAATAGACCGGCAGGCAGAGGATCGCACCCAGCTGAATGACGATGGAATACATCTTCCAGTATCCATCTGACAGGCTGATGTGCAGCAACGCTTCGGAAAGGCGCAGGTGCGCGGTGGAGCTGACGGGCAGGAATTCCGTTAAGCCTTCGACAATTCCTAATATGAGCGATAGCAGGTAGTCGTTCAATCGTCCTCCGGGAGTAGGAAATAGTATCGCAGAAAATTTTGTCGGCGTTATCTGGATTACTGCGCAAGCTTGAATCGCAGAAATTCGCGGAGAACTCGCGCGGAGATCGCTGAATTTTAGTAGCTTGTGTTTCCGTAGGTTGCGATGTCCTGCTGCATGTAGAAGATCAGGCGCTGGGCGCGATAGGCCCAATCACTTTGACCGTATTGGCTGATAATTTTTTGGGCTACCGAAATGGCGCGATCTTTTGATTCAGCGGCTTTTTTCTGATTGGGTTCGTTTTTGTAAATTTCAATCAGCGCGGCGCGACGCCAGGCCGCGTCATACAAAGCTTCTGCCGCGGAGGGGGATTGCGGATGTTCTTTTGCGTAGCTCTCATACATGTCCGCTTCTTTGTCCGGGCACTTCCACAAACCTTCCCACTCCCCGCAGAGTTTGTTCTCGATCAGGCGAAAAGCCGCCAGGTCGGCCCACTTGGTGGAGGGATATTTCTTGATCACCAGCTTCATCCAGTCTTCTTTCATCTGGCCGCGCATATAGGATTCGCGCTGGCGCGCCGAGGGGCGCGTCATGATGTCGGCACGTTCAATCTGCCAGCGAATATCGGCCGAGCGATAAAGAGCTTCAGCGGCCAGCGGCGAGGCTGGCATTAGATCGTAGACACGGTAGTAGAGCCGCATGGCGTCCTGAGCGGCGTCGCGGCGTCCGCGCCGGCTGCTGGCCTGATCCTCGGAGTCGGCGGCCTCGCCGAAGATAATGCGGTCGCCATCCTGCGTGGTGCTGATAACCACGGCTTTAGCCAGCAACCATCCGGTAATGGCTTTGCCTTCGGATTCTTCTTCGCTTGCGCCTTCTTCGTTGCTTGGTGCACGCAGAATCGCTTCCACCTGAATCCAGTCGCGGCTGGTTTGGATAACGATGAGTTCATTGCCGCGGGAGGCGTCGCCAACACGAGCGGAATCTGCGCTGGGGCTGACGCGGAGTGTCTCTTCATGGATGAGTGTGCCGCGAAGGGCATCGGCGGAGGCAGTTCGCGTGAAGGCAAAAGCAGAAAGAAAGAGAAGACCGGCGGCGAGGGTGGAAATCCGCTGTTTCATATAGAACATTGGATGCAGCCAATTGCTTGAGATCGACTTGCCAGGAAAGATGGTCAGGGAGAATCGGGGTGGTTGTCAATGTTAAGCGCAAAACAAAACGCCCCAGACTCTGATTTGAGTCTTGGGACGTCTGTTGATCAGCCCTCCCCCAAGTGCTGCTCGATTACGAGAATAGGGCAGGGCGGGGTTTTGGTAAATGGCACTGAAGTGCCACGGCGTACCACTAGAGTGCCGTCCCGTACATCGCGTATCGTTGAGCACCTATGATTGCGTAATTCAAGGTTTTATGCGGGGGCGAGGCCGGGCTTTTTGCCTGCGCCTTCGAAGTGCGCCTCAATCTCTTCCAGCGTTTTGCCCTTGGTTTCTGGCAGGAAGAACGCCGCGGTGAGGAAGTAAATGACGGTGCATCCGGCAAAGACAAAAAACATGGTGGAGTAGCCATACTTCCCAACCGTTGGCAGAAATGTCGCCGCGATTCCGGTGGAAACTGCCTGGTTGATTAACAAGGCGATGCTCATGCCGTTCGAGCGAATGCGCGTGGGCATCAGTTCAGAGAGCGCTAGCCACACGACGACGCCGGGCCCAATCGCGTAGAACGCCATGAAAACGAAGAGTGTGATGGCGACCAGCCGACCGTTTTGCACACTGGGCACTGGGCTGATGAGCGCATTATCGATTTTGAGCGGAGCCTGGCGAGAAGCCTCGAGATGGCTGAATGGATTGGAAAAGAAGGCCACCACTTTGTTTGAGGGCAGGCAGCTCTCACGCGTGATATCAACGGGCTTGGCCGCAGGATCGTCCGAACGGACGACCTTTGTGGCAGCGCGAAAA
This sequence comes from Candidatus Aquilonibacter sp., assembly GCA_035486715.1. Taxonomy (GTDB): domain Bacteria; phylum Acidobacteriota; class Terriglobia; order Terriglobales; family Acidobacteriaceae; genus Sulfotelmatobacter. Next base: position 47,159 of record DATHMV010000034.1, on the reverse strand, counting down.
TCTCCGCAGGAATAAATGACTACAAGGGATGTCGATTGATCGCTTAGGGCTTTCCCGGCATTTCCTGAGGCTGAGATCAAAGAGTCCGCCGATTTCGCGTCATAGAGAAGCGAGATTTTCTGGTGTGCGGTTACCATCGATTGCAATGCATCGCGGGCGTCGACCCGCTGCGATTCAGTCCGGTGAAACAGCGTGCCGGTGCATAGCAGCGATACGATGATGCCCGCGCTGCCGAGCGAGAGCAGAAATTTGCGTCCTTTGCGATCGACCAGCACGATGCCGCCGATCGTCATCAGAAAATTCACAATCGTGAAGAGGACGTAGCCCCAATGAGCTTGCACGTCGGATAATCCGCTTTGCAGAAGAATGTTGGCGTTGTATCCGATGATGGAGTTCACGCCGGTTGCCTGATTGCAGGCGAGGATTACGCAAGCCAGTACAAACGGTATGACATATTTGCGGCGCAGAAGGGATTCTTTCGCCTTAGTTCCGCTGGAAGTGCTCGTCTTCTCCGCCTGGGCGGCCTGTTCCATTTCGGCGAGTTCAAGATCGGCCTGCTGCGGGACGCGGGATCGGAGCAGGGCCGTATAGGCGGCATCGTGGTTGCCACGGCGAAACAGCCAGCGCGGAGATTCCGCAACCATCAGGCTGCCGATGACGAACAAAATTCCCGGCGGCAGGGAGACCCAGAAGATACTGCGCCATGCCGTGTCTTTGAATGCGAACAGCTTGGCTGGATCGCCAAGTTTCGCGACCTCTTCGACGCGAATACTGAAAAACATTCCGACGACCGCGGCAGCCACAATTCCGAGGGTCAAAAGCCATTGGAAAATGCCCGTGCCTTTTCCGCGATTGGTCGCCGCCAGACATTCGGCTAGATAAAGCGGCACGACGACGCCGATTAAACCCGCGCTGATACCTTGCAGCAACCGGCCAAGAACCAGAGGCTCATAGCCATGCGAGAGCGCAATGACCGGGATGCTGACGACAAACAGTATCCCGCTGAGCGCCATCAGGAGTCTCCGTCCAATCCAATCGGCAAGCGTTCCGGCGAAAAGAGTGGAGATCACGCTGCCGAGAAGAACGGCCGCAACCACAATGGAAAGCTGCCCGGCATTCAAACCAGAAGTCGCTTCAAGGTAGGGGAGTGCGCCCGCGATAATGCCAACGTCGACGCCGTAGAGTAAACCGCCCAGTCCTGCTACCAGCAGCAGGAAACGGTTGTAGCCAGCTTTTTCGTCGTGAGGCAGAAAGTGTCCTTTTGCCGGGCCTAGCGACTCGTTATCTAAGGCTCGAGTGTTTCATGCGTGCGTGGGCGTATCGCTTTTCTTGGGATGCGTTGCGAGTTGCCGCGAGACCGTGATGAACGCTTTGCCGGCGACTGAGAGCGTGCGGTCGCGCCGGTAGGCTAATCCCAGTTCACGCCAGAGGTCCGCGCCTTCTAACTCAATCAACTTGACTCGCCCAGCTGCGACCTCATCCCGCGCAAACGATGCGCTGATCAGCGAGACGCCGAGATCCGCAGCCACGAAACTCTTAATCATGCCGATACTTGGCAGTTCCATTCTGACCTTCAGTTCGGGGCCATATTCGCGGAACAGCTTGTCTAATAATCTTCTCGTGTGGCCGGTCTTGGGTAGTAGCAATGGATACTTCACCACATCACTGACGTGCGCCGCCTTCATTTTTGCCAGAGGATTTTTGGGGCTCACCATCAACATCAGCCGGTCGCGAAAAATCGGCTGAACCTTCAGGCTCGGCGATTGTATGGGAAGGCTGAGCACGCCTACCTCAAGTTGGCCATTCTCCAGCTTTTCGACGATCTTGTAAGTGAAATTGCGGTAGATACTAATCTGCACGTCGGGATAAAGGCGGCAATATTCGCCAAAAACCTCAGGCAGAACGTAAAGGCAGGTAGCCTCGTTCGCACCTACTAGGAGCGTTCCGCGCGGAGTCTGGCCGTGATCGGCAACGGCAACCAGAGATTCGTCGCGCAAGCTCTTCAGCCGAACCGCGTAGTCATAGAAAATTTGGCCGGCTGGAGTCAGCTTGACGGTTTTGCCGGAGCGGTCGAGAAGGCGGTCGCCATATTCCTGCTCGAGTTGGCGAATCTGTGCGCTGACCGCCGATTGTGAGCGGAAAACCTTTTCGCCGGCGCGAGAGAAGCTGCGTTGCCGGGCAACCTCAAGAAATGTAACGAGCTGATCGAAGTCCATGGGTTAGCCGCAGATTATATCGGACTTTTCTGTCGAACGAGAGGGGAAACATCAGTCCGTATTTTTGCATCGGATACTGGCACTGTGCGCGGTTACCGATTAACCTGAATTTATGACGATGATTTGCCCTGAGTGCGAGGCCGCTCTGCCGGACGATGTCGTGTTTTGCGCCGAGTGCGGCTGCGACATGCGGTCGGAGGAGCGGGCTCACGGGAAAGTTGGAGCGCTCCCTGAGAACGCCGCAGGCGCATTGGCGTATTGCGTCGTCCCGATTATCGTTTTTTTGACGATAGGCCCATATAACAAGAATCGCTTCGTGCGCTTTCATTGCTTTCAGTGCGCAGGTTTTTTGTTCGCCTCCATTGGTGTTGGCGCAGTGCTTTGGATCTTCGGATCGGTTCTGGGGCTGATTCCCGTGCTCGGGCTGCTGCTGTTATCCATGCTGGCTGGCCTTGCATTTTTCGTCACCTGGGGCGTTATGCTGGTAAAAGCTCTGCAAGGCGAGATGCTAAAACTACCACTGGTAGGCGACTTTGCGGAAGTGCAAAGCACAGTGCTGTGAACATATTTCATTGCATCGTAGTCCTCTTTCTGGTACTTTGCCGCAACGCTGCTGGACGGATTCGCGCGGCCACAGTAGAAATCAGAAAAGGGGCTCTTCAATGGCATTCTGCAATATGTGTGGCGCACAGGTGGCCGACGGCGCAACGGTATGCGCCGCGTGCAGCGGCAGGGCAGCGATTGCGCCTGTGGTTACGAATTCCGGGCTGGCTGACAACGTGGCTGGAATGTTGGCTTATGTCACTTTCATTCCCGCGATCATCTTTTTGGTGACTGCGCCCTACAACCAAAGCCGTTTTATCCGCTTCCATTCCTTCCAGAGCATTTTCTTTTGCGTGGCTGTATTTGTGATCCAGGTTGGGCTCTCGTTCCTGACCGTCGTGCCTTTTCTGATTCTGCTCACCGCGCCTTTGCATATGCTGGTTGCGCTGGGAGCGCTGATTGTCTGGATCATTTTGCTCCTGAAAGCCAATCAGGGCTTGATGTTCAAGCTGCCCGTGATCGGGGATCTGGCGGAAAAGCAGGTAGGTTAAATTTTGTTAAAAAAAACGGAGGACCGAAACCCTAATGAGGTTTTGGCTTTTTCATTTTTTGTGCCGTTTTACCCAGCCTTCAAGCGAATTCACAGGCTAGCCCTTGACTTTCCTCTCCTAAACTGTCATTCCTATTAGCTTTTACTCTGCCGCTCATTCGCGAGTTCAGGGCATTAAGGGCACGGAAAATTTCGCGCATTGGGGCAATCATTTTGGGGCAATCATTGAAAGTCAAAGTTTTCTATCACGATAAGTGTTTCGACGGCGCGTCTTCGGCAGCGCTCTTTTCCCGTTTTTACCGCGAGCGCATCCGCAGCGATGTGGATTTTGAATTCTCCGGGCTGCTGCATCGCGCCGGAGCGCTGTTCGATGAATCGCATTTTACCGGTGACGAGAACGCCATCGTCGACTTTAAGTATTCAAGCTCGCCGAAAATTACCTGGTGGTTCGATCATCACGAGAGCGCGTTTCTTTCTCCCGCCGATGCGGACCATTTTGAGCGCGACCAGAGCAACCGCAAGTTCTATGATCCGGCGTTCAAATCTTGTACAAGTTTTATTGCCATGATCGGCCAGCAGCGCTTCGGCTTCGATCCCACGCCGGTAGCCGATCTTGTGCATTGGACCGATGTAATCGACGGTGCGCTTTATCCCGACGCCAAGACTGCCGTGGAGATGCAAGCACCGGCGATGAAGCTGACAATGGTGATCGAATCCGCGCCAGATCAGGGATTTGTCCCCAACCTGATTCCTCTGCTGGCTACCAAACCGCTGGCATCGATTCTGGAAGCGCCCTTTATCGCTCCGCTTCTGCCGCCGCTACTCAAACGCCACGAAATCTCCATCGAAATACTAAGGCAAAGAACTGAGTGCACGAACGGAACGATTTTCTTCGACATCACTGATCAGAATCTGGAAGGCTACAACAAGTTCGTTCCTTATTATCTGCATCCTGAGTCGATTTACAGCGTGGGATTGAGCAAGAGCAGCTTTCGCGTGAAAGTTTCAGTGGGATCGAATCCGTGGGCACCCGAGGAGCCGGTGGTAAATCTCGCGAAGATTTGTGAGCGTTACGGCGGCGGAGGACATGCCCGCGTGGGAGCCATCTCCTTCAATGTAAATCAACACGCAGCGGCGATTCGAGCGTCACAGGAAATCGTGAGCGAGTTGCGTGCCGCTGTGCGCTCGGGCAGGAAGTAACGTACAACGATTGAATGACTAAGTCAGCGTTCAATCACTTAGTCACGCTTAGGTAAGTCGCAATACTTCATCCGGTCTATTTGTACGACGCTGTGGATATCTCGATCCTTTCCGCCTTGACAGTCCTGTAGACGCAGTTCTACGATCAAGCCACTTGAAGTTACCTACCAATTAACCACATAAGGAGAATCCCCCAATGAAGAAAAATACGAAACTCGCCACGGAACAAAACCAAAAGCTTGGAGTGAAGAAGATCACTCTCCGGGACTTGGACGACTCTCAACTTGAAAACGCCGCAGCCGGAACGATTCAACCCACCACCACCGTGCAACCAACTCATCAAACCTCGTGCATTACTACTGTTTGCAAATAGATTTTCGATCGGGCTTTGGCGCCTCGCCAAAGCCGGCCTTAAACTCAACTCCGCTACCCAATGGAGGCCAACGTGAAGAAGCTCAAGAAGCTTGAAATCAAAAAGGTAACCCTGCGGGATCTGGATGAAACAACGCTCAAACAGCTGGCTGGCGGATACAGCCAGATTCAACCTACCTGTCCGATTAACTGTGGAAATACAGTCGAAACCGGCAAGCCAGTTTGTTGCTCCTAGGTTGCTAATTAAGACATCTCTCAATATGTGCTGCTCATAACTTTGACTTAATGTTGTAAGCGGTAATCACCCAAATCTGATCGGTTGTGTGCCCCCATTTCCTGCGCTGGCAGGGAATGGGGATTTCTTTTGGTTTGAAGAAAACTCCGCAACAAGCAAAAGTAGAAGTTTGCGCCGCATCTTTTGAATCCCGCTGCTAGTGAATCCCGCTGCTAGCCATATTCGTGTCCGCCTCACAAAGAACGTTAGGGTAGCACGCTCGGGGAACCAAATCCTGCTTGCCGTCGTATCATTCCTGTTAGAGGGGACACACCTATGCAGAGCCGCATCACCGGCACGACCATGCCTGTTCTCGAGTTCCTGCTCGAGCCCAACGATTCGATCATTTCCGAAGCGGGAGAACTTTCCTGGATGGGCAGCTCCATCCAGATGACCACGCACACCCAGTTTGCCGGCGGCGGAGGCCTGTTTGGCGTGCTTAAGCGAGTGGCCGGCGGCGGCTCCATTTTCATGACCGAATACCGCGCCCTCGGTGCAGGCGGCGAACTGGCCTTCGCCACTAAACTGCCTGGCCATATCGTTCCCGTGGAAGTATCGCAGGGACACGAATACATGATTCATCGCCACGGCTTCCTCTGCGCCACTTCGCAAATTCAAATCAGTGTCGCTTTCCAGCAATCGCTTGGCGCAGGCATCTTCGGCGGCGACGGGTTTCTGCTGCAACGCCTCACCGGACAGGGCACGGCATGGCTCGAACTTTCGGGCGAACTCGTCGTACGCGACCTGCAACCCGGAGAAACCTTGCGCGTGCATCCTGGCCACGTCGGTGCATTTCAGGCCAGCGTCTCGTTCCAGATCACCACGGTCCCCGGCATCAAGAACATGATCTTCGGCGGCGACGGAATCTTCCTGGCTGCCCTCACGGGCCCCGGCCGAGTCTGGCTGCAAACCCTGCCGATTGCCAGGCTGGCTCACGCCATTGAGAAATACCTGCCCCGCGAACATTCCCGGCAGGCGGTGGAGGGCGGAGTAGTTGGCGGAATTGTGGGATCTATTCTTGACAATATGAAGTGATGGCGTTTTGGGCATAACCCTGTCCGATGCACCTTCGCAATATCCCTGACACCATCGTCCGAGGCACCCACCCTTCGAAATCGCGTGGTTCCCCGGCTCTAGATGAACATGAAATGCTGTCCACCCCGGCGAAAACCGCCGATGGACGGGACAGGTTCCCCCTGTTTGTGGGTTCGTAATAATCTCATGCCGTATTACCCTGCCCCCTCCCGCCCGTTTGGAATCTCAGGGTTAGTGGGATTTTGCGATTTAATCTCAGGGCTGCTATCGGTTAGGGGCAAGATCTTGAGCTACCACGAGTTCATACTGGAATGTCACTTTTGTGAGCTTTATTGCCCGTATTTGATATTGCAGTACGGCCCGCTGAAATCATCGTCGATTGGAGTTGTGGATAGCGAGGTCAGATGTCACAGTCTGCGCTCGTGGCAGCCCCCGAGGGGGAACCACAGTAAAACGGGGAATTTTTTTTCAGACAAACACCTCTGCGGAAACCTGAAAGTGCTTCGCCAACGCCCGGATGTGTTCCACCGATAATGGGCGCTTCCGGTTCAAAATTTCCGAGATTAGCGCCTTGTGCTTGAAGATCGCGAGCAGATCTTTTTGCCGCAGGCGGTTGGCCGCCATGAGTTCTTTCAACACGTCCACCGCATCGGCCCTGGATTTCAGCGGGAAAGTTCTCTCCTCATATTCTTCAATCAGCAGGCTTAGCAGTTCGCAATATCGTTGCTCCGCTTGAGTCAGAGATGGCTTCTGGAGCATTTTTTCAAGATCGGCGAGGTAATGCTTATGCTCCGCCTGGGTTGTTTTATGTGGGCCAACCCGGGCTTAAAGCGCGGTGAGGGACCGAGGTTCTCGTCACCCTCATTACAGCTGCATGGCCCCACCCCGCAGCCAGATCTTCCCATGTGGGATTGTCTGCATGAATCAATGCTACTTTTTTCTCGCGCCGCCATTTCTTGATTTCTGTCTCGCGGGCGATAGCATCACCGACGTCCTGAAAGCTGTGGTAGTAGACCAGTCGATGCACGCGATACTTTCGTGTGAACGCACCACCCTCGCCAGCTCTGTGGCGTAACACGCGTGCCATGAGAAAACCTGTCACGCCGACATAGAGCACGCGGCTTTTGCTCGCCATGATGTACACGTAGTAGCGGCGTTCGCAGGCCATACGGTAGGAGCTTACGGATTGGCGGGGAAGAAGTGCAGCGGCGGATGTCACAGAGCATTTGTGCAAAAAGTAAGACTCCGTGCCGCTGTAAGGGACAGCAGGTTCCTCGCGCGCTTTGGGCGCGCATCGGAATGACAAAAGTTTTGGGATGCGGAAACATGTGCGGAACAGAACTGAAATTTTGTCATTCCGAATCGGGCTGAAAGCCCGGTGAGGAACCTGCTGTTTTTCCCCACTCAGCAAAGGGACAGCAGGTTCCTCGCGCGCTCCGCGCACATTCGGAATGACAAAAGTTTTGGGATGCGGAAACAGTTGCAGAAGTAGACCTGAAATTTTGTCATTCCGAACAAGTTCTACTCCTTTTGATGTTGCCTTGAGGGCATGCATCCGAGAAACAGGTTTCAGATCGGCCGACGAAAGAGGATCGCCAACGCAAGAACTGCAATAGGCTGTCAGCGTCTCCACTCCTCCGCCTTTACACCCCTTCCTCCCGCATGATAACCTTCCTACTGTCACTAAGATAAATCGAAACTAGAACAGGAGTGCACCAGGGTAGTGCTAGCCAGAGAGCAAAAGAAATCTGTGATTGACCGGTACCAGACGCACGCGACTGACACGGGGAGTCCCGAGGTTCAGATCGCCATCATCAGTGAACGCATCGGCCAACTGACGGATCACTTCAAAGCGCACCAGAAGGACCACGGCTCACGCCGCGGCCTGCTAATGCTGGTCAGCAAGCGGCGTCGCTTGCTCGACTACCTCAAGAGATACGATTCCGAGCGCTATAAAACAGTCATTGGGAAGCTCGGCATCCGCAAATAGTTGGGTACCCTTCGTTATTGTGGATGCCCCGTCCTATCATATTTTCGCGACAGGATGGGGAAGCTGATTTTTCAACATATCTCTGAGAAGCCGCCTTCCTCTTGAAGCCGGCACAGCGTTGAGCCAATCCAGCGTGCGTATTTTAGAAGCGTATTCCCGAACCGCCTCTCATGGCGTCCGTATATCCATGAACGAACGCGATTTTCCATCCTCACCATTCAGCGCCTGTTATCGGGCGCAGCTTACAAGCGAAACCCGGAAAACCGCTGCTGCCCTCCTGATCACAATAAGGATAAAAAATGAAACCAGAAGTTAGCACCGTAACCGTCGACCTTGCCGGCGGAAAACAACTCTCATTCGAAACTGGAAAATTAGCCAAGCAAGCTCACGGCGCGGCCGTGGTCCGCATGGGCGATAACGTCGTGCTCGCGACAGCGACCGCGAACCCCGATCCGCGCGAAGGCATCGATTTCTTTCCGCTCACCGTCGATTACCGCGAATACACCTATGCTGGCGGACGTTTTCCTGGAGGCTTCATCAAGCGCGAAGGGCGCATGAGCGAGCGCGAAGTTTTGACCAGCCGGCAGATCGACCGGCCGGTGCGTCCGATGTTTGCCGAAGGCTTTAAGTGCGAGACGCAAGTGATTGCGTTCGTGTTGTCGGCGGACAGCAGCAACGATCCGGATGTGATGGGAATCAATGGCGCGTCGTGCGCGCTGACTTTGTCGGATATTCCTTTTCTCGGGCCGATTGGCGCGGTGCGCGTGGGGCAGGTTGGCGGGCAGTTCATCATCAATCCCACGTATGACGAGATGCGCGAAAGCAAGTTGAACATCATGGTGGTTGGAACTTCAGACGGCATCGTGATGATCGAATCGGGCGCAAAAGAAGTGACCGAAGAAGTGGTGGTGGAAGCAATTGAGTTTGGCCACACCGAAATCAAGAAAATCTGCGCGGCGATTAATGATCTGCGATCGCGGGCGGGCAAGAAGAAGCGCGAAGTCACGCCGCCAGAGTTCGACCAGAAATATTACGATCAGCTAAAGAAGAAGGTGGGCGCAGAGTTGTCGGATGCGCTTGATACGAAGAAACATCCGAAGGCCGAGAGCTATACGCTGGTCAAAGATATTAAGAAAAAGCTGCAGGCGGAAATTCCGGCAGAAGATGAAGCCGCGCTGGCGAAGCTGAAAACTTATTACGAGACGCTGCGCGAGCGCATCTTCCGCGAGGAAGTGATCGAGAAGAAGCGGCGTCCGGATGCGCGCGCGTTCGATGAAGTGCGCGATATCTGGATCGAAGCCGGCATCCTGCCCCGCACCCACGGCAGCGCAATTTTCACCCGCGGTGAAACGCAGGCGCTTGTCACGACTACTTTAGGCACTTCCGACGACATGCAGCGGTTGGAGGGCTTTGAAGGCGAAGCCAAGAAAAGATTCATCCTGCATTACAACTTCCCCCCGTTCTCTGTCGGCGAGGTTGCGTTTATGCGCGGGGCGGGGCGTCGTGAGATTGGACATGGAGCGCTGGCAGAGCGCGCGATCTCGGGCGTGCTGCCTTCGGAAGAGTCGTGGCCTTACGCGATGCGCGTGGTGTCGGACATTCTGGAGTCGAACGGATCATCGTCGATGGCGACGGTTTGCGGCGCGTCGCTTTCGCTGATGGATGCGGGCGTTCCATTGAAGGCTCCGGTTGCCGGAGTGGCGATGGGATTGGTGAAGGAGGGCGAACAGTACGCCATTCTCACCGATATTGCAGGCGCGGAAGATCACTACGGCGATATGGACTTCAAAGTCGCCGGCACGCGCGATGGAATCACTGCGTTGCAGATGGATATTAAGGTTGCCGGAATCACTTCGCAGATTATGCGCGAAGCTCTGGCACAGGCGAAGCGTGGACGGTTGCACATTCTGGGCAAGATGGAAGAGGTTATTTCCATCGGGCGCGAGAAGATTTCCGATTTTGCTCCGCGCTTCTATACGGTTCAGATTCCGGTCGACAAGATTCGCGACCTGATTGGGCCGGGCGGCAAGATGATTCGCAGTATCGTGGAACAGACTGGCGTCAAGATCGACGTGGAAGATTCCGGACTGGTGAAAGTGGCGTCGAGCGATCAGGCTTCGGCGGCGAAGGCGCTGCAAATTATCGGCGATTTGACTGCGGTTCCCGAGGTAGGGAAGACCTATCTTGGCAAAGTCACGCGGCTGGCGGATTTCGGCGCGTTCGTGGAAATTATTCCGGGAACCGAAGGGCTGCTGCACATCAGCGAAGTGGCAGAACATCGCATTGCGGATGTGCGTGACGAGTTGAACGAAGGCGACCAGGTACTGGTGAAGGTGCTGGCGGTCGAAGGCAACCGCATCCGGCTTTCGCGCAAAGCGATTCTGAAGGAGCAGCGCGCGAAGATGGGAGGCGGTAGCGATGGAGGCGTTGAAGGCGGCGGAGCTGCGGCGGCCGAGGGCGAAAGCGTTCCGGCGATGACCGGCACCATGGTGATTGAAGGTGGCGGAAATTTTCCGGAAGAAGCCGAGGGTGAGCCGAACTTCAATCGTGATTCCGCGCATCCGCAACCTGCCGGTGGCGGAAATGATCGGCCGCATGGCGGAGATCGCGGTGGGCGTGGCGGAAGACCCGGTGGTGGCGGGCGAGATCGCGGACGCGGTGGGCGCGGCGGTGGTGGCGGACGTCACGGCGGTGGTGGCGGACGTGATCGCGGTGGACGCGGAGGCCCGGGCGGCGGGAATCGGCACTAACTTCTTAGCCGCGGATTACGCGGATTTCCACGGACAATCAAGAAAGGCCACGATGCGAATCGTGGCCTTTTTATATTGCAGGGATGCACTAATTGGAACCGTTATCAGTAAAGATCAGAATTTATAAGTGAGTTACTTTGCCTATCAAAGCGTCACTATTCACCCGAGCGACCGGAAGAGCTGACTCCCAGTTTGCGCAGGCGTTCGCGGGCTTGCAGGGCTTCCGGAGAGCGTGGGTAACGCTGGATTACGTGGCGGAGTTCCTGCACGCCGCTATCCTGTTGGCCGAGTTCGATCAGAGAGAAACCTTTTTTCAATTGCGCGGAAGCGGCTTTGCTTCCGGTGGGGAAGTTCTGGAGAACCTGATCGTAGCTTTGAGCGGCTTGCTGATAGTTGCCCTGCCGGAACTGAATCTCGCCGAGGTAGAAATAGCAGTTTCCTGCCAGATCGGTATTTGGGTAGAACTTGACGTAGTCGGAAAATTCCTGCGTAGCTAGATCGTTCTTCGCGCCATTGTAGTCGCGCAGGGCGTTGTTATAGAGAACATCGGGCGGCGGGGCTGCGGCCATGGCCTGCTGTTGCGCGTCTTTCTGTGCGGTCGCAGCGGCGGCGCTTTGTTGCGAAGATTGCATATCTTCAAGCTGTTTACTGACTTTGGCGAGGCGGGCTTTGAGTTCGTCGAGGCTGTCATTCAGCGCCTGGATCTGGCCGGAAAGTTGATCTACGTGCGAAGACGAGTCGCCCTGCTCTTTTTGCAGAGTGGTCTGCAGGGTGGTGATGGCGGTGGCGATTTTATTGACCGCATCGGTATCCTGCTGGACGAGATTGTTCATGACGCCCATGCGTTCGTCAAAGCTGCGCTGCATGGCGGTCATCTGCTCTTGCAGTTGCTGTACCTGCGTCTGGAGCTGGATGGTTTCTTTATTGACGGCCAGCGCGGGGACGGCAGCTATTCCCAGAGTCAAGAAAAGTACAAACTTGGTGGAAAGTCGAATTTGTCTCATAAGTCGGTTCCTATTGCAGTTCGCCTCAGCGGCTAAAGCCGTTTATAAAAAGAATGCCTATACCGCAGCGCTAAAGCGCTGCGCCACCCAAAAGCAACCACAACATCAAAATTTTTCGAACTTGCCAGTGGATATTTCCCCAACACTGGCCTTGAAGCCATTTTAGATGGATTCAGAGCGGCGTGGGTTGTGAAATGAAGTGTCCGAACATGGAAAGGCAGGGGCGGATGTGAGTCCGCCCCTGGCGACAAACAATGAGTTATTTCTGATAAACGAAGTGGCCGCGGCGATTTTGCTGCCAGCAGGCTTCGTTTTCTTCCATGCAGAACGGCTTTTCTTTGCCGTAGCTGATGGTCTTGATGCGGTTGGCGCTGACGCCGGCTGCTACCAGAGCGGCCTTCACGGAAGAAGCGCGCTGATCGCCGAGAGCCAGGTTGTATTCCGTCGAGCCGCGGGAGTCGCAGTGTCCCTCGACGGTGAAGTTGATGTCGGGATGCTGGTTCAAGAATTGGGCATCCTGCTGAACCGCAGACTGCTGATCGCCGCGCAGATCCGACTTATCGTAGTCGAAGTAGACGTCCTTCACGCTCTGGCCGAACAAGTCTTCTTCACTGGGCGACGGAGTCGAGACTACCGGAGCTGGCGCCTGCGTGACCGTAAGGCGCGTGGTTGCGTCCTGGGTTCCACCGGAGCCTTTGGCCGTGAGATGGTACGTGGTGGAAGCGGCCGGGCTCACCTGCTGCGAGCCATTGGGCTGCACCGCGCCGATGCCGTCGATAGAAACATCGGTGGCATTGGAAGTCTGCCACGTTAGTGTGGCGGATTGGCCAGCTTGAATGGTGTCGGGGCTCACGGAAATAGAAGCCGTGATCGATGGTGGCGGCGGAGGTGGTGGAGGTGGCGGCGGGGCTGCTTTCTTATGGCAGGCGCCGAGCATCAGGGCTGCACCCAGAGCTAAGACAGTGAACAGAGATTTGACGAATTGCGGTTGCGGGGTGGTCTTCTTCACATTTCCTCCTGCGAGCCCGAAATTAATTTCGAGTTCAAACGAAGTGGTATTTATTTCCAACTCCAATTAGGTTGCGAATTACGTCCGGTAAAAGTTAACTGGTGCATCTTGGTGCCGTCGGCAAGCATCTCCCAAATTTCTTCTTTGCCGGAGCGGCTGGACTGGAAAACAATGTGGCGGTTGTCCGGTGACCATTGGGGAAAGTCGTTGCGCCCACCATCGTGGGTAAGCTGCACCCATTGCTTGCTGGCGATGTCCATCAGATAAATGTCGGAAGAGCCGGGCTCGCCGGGGCCGTATTTGCGGGTCCACGCCAACGTCAGGAACTGGCCGTTCGGCGACCAGTTTGGCGAAACGGCATAGCCCTGATCGGTCATGCGCTGCTGGTTGGTGCCATCGGCCTCCATGGTATAGATCTGCGGCAAGCCGGTGCTGCCGCTGACGAAAGCAATTTGTGCGCCGGTTTTACGATTCCATGCCGGCGAAACGTCCGGTCCACGGCCGGTGGTCATGGGATGAAGATTGCCGCCGGAAGAATCGCTGACGTAAATTTCCGAGTGGCCGCCGCGCGAGGAGGAAAAGGCCAGCCGAGCTCCATCCGGTGACCACGAGGGCGAGAGATTGGTACCCCCGAAGTGCGGGAAACTGACAAGTCGGTTGAGGTCGGTGGAGTACATCAGAATGTCCCAACCAGATTTGGTGAGGGAACTGAAGGCAAGGCGCGTTCCATCGGGAGAAATGCGCGGCGAAAGCGCGATGGAGCCTTGATGCGTAACCTGGCGCTGATTGCTGCCGTCGTAATCCATCGCCCAGATTTCTTTGTGGCCAGAGCGGTCACTGACGAAATAGATTTTGCTCTCGGCAATGCCTTGAATGCCGCCGCCGAGGCGGAAGATGATTTCGTCGGCGAATTTGTGGGCGATGAGGCGGGCAGCGTCATCGGTGGGAACGTCGGTATATTGCTTGCCAAGCACGAGAGGCGAGGCTGTGTTCTTTACGTCGTAGAGCCAGCCTTGCACCGTGAGTTTGCCGGCAGCTACGGCGAGATTCCCGAACGCCAGCATGGCGGCGTTCGGCGGCGGAGAGTTCCAGATGCCGAAGGTGACTTCCGTTGGCTGGCCGGGGATTTGAAGTGGATAAAAACTCTTTGAGACAAGTTCGACGACGCCAGAGTTGTCGAGATCGTTCCAGAACGTATCGTTGAAAGTCTTAAGCAACGCGGCGGTTTGCGGGTCGCCGGTGGAGGGTTTGAAGTCGGGAACGGCGAGGCGAACTTTTTCTACGCCCAGGCCGGAGCCGGTGCGAACCCAATCCTGAGCGGGTAGGATGGTAGCGGTTGCAAGCAATACAAGAAGGATTAAGGCGCGGAGAAGTATGACGCCAACAGGGAGCGGAGATTGGAGAGGGCTGTCGTCCATCCGTTTGGAGCCGTTACGCGAGCGCGGACAAAAGGATACAGCGTACGAGAGTATCGTACTCCGATATGTTGTGATTCGCAAGATAAAGTCCATCGTTTTTGCCGTAAATTGGAATATTAAAGTACAACTCACAGAGGCGGCTAAAGCCGCGGTGTTTTTTAGAAAGCTATTGCGGCGCTGAAGCGCTGCGCTACCCAAAAGCCCCAGGCTTGCCTGTATTCAACTTCTCGATATCCATCTTATGGATGCTTTTTTGTGCACGATAGGAATTTATTTCTTGTAATCAAACCAGTACTCCACAGAAATTTTGCTGCCGCTGTAATCGGGCGGCAGGCTGCCGAAGGTATCGATCCGTTGTAGCGCACGCACGGCGGAAATATCGAGCGAAGGTACGCCGCTCGATTGCTCGACCTGCACGTTAAAGGGATGGCCGTCGCGGGCCACGTCAAATGTGATGTAGACGCGCTGCCCGCCGGTAATTCGCGGGTCGACCTCGTACTTCAACCAATTCTCCGAGACTTTTCGCTGAATGACCTGAACGTACCAGCCATATCGTGTGCCGAAGTCGCCGCCACCGCCGTTGACCGCGAAGCCGCCTTTCGCGCCACCGGCGGCGAAGTTGCCATAAGGACCGCTGACCGGACCGCCTTCGCCGAAGGCCGCCTGATTGGTTTCCTCGGGTTCGGGCTGAGCTTTGGCCTTGGTTGGAGACGGCGGCTTTTTCTTGATTTTCGCGTTCTTGCCCTGGATCTCGATCGCGTCGGGTTCTTTTTCTTCTACCTTGGGCTGCGATTGCGTTACGCCCTTGGATTCATTGGCGAGAACGTTCTGCGTTGGCGCGGGTGTGGCAGGCAAGGGAACTGAGCTGACCAAGGTTACGCCCATGGCATCACCACCACCGCCGGCTCCCCAGCCTTCGCCGCGCGCTCCGGCGATGAATACGGCATAGAGCACGATGAGGCCCGTAACTGCGATGTGGAAGCCGGCCGACCAGGCGAGGGCGCGAGGCCAACTATCGTGCTCAAAAAATATCTCAGCGTTTTGCGCCATTTTCTTCCAAAGGCTGAGTAACGATGCTCACGTTGGTGATGCCTGACTGCTTGACCGCGTCCATCACAGTGGCGAATGCTCCGAAAGGAACGTTTTCGTCGGCGCGAATAAAAATGAATTGATTGTGAGGATCGCGAATTTTTTGGCGAAGGGTAGTCGCAATCTGATTGATGTTGATGGCATTGTTGCCGAGGAAGACGCGCTGATCCTTATTGATGGTGATGACCGTGCGCTCTTCGGAGATTTCTTTGACGGTACGAGTCTTTGGAACATTGACCTCGATGCCGGACTGCAGGATGGGCGCGGTCACCATAAAGATGATAAGCAGCACGAGGACGACATCGACAAGCGGGGTGATATTGATATCGGCGAGAGCGGTTTGAGTGCGGCCGTTGGAGGTAGTGAAAGCCATCAGCGCCTGACCTCAGCCGACATGGTGGCCGCTTGCGGTTGCATGCTCTCGAGGGCATTCAGCACTTCGAGAGAAAAGTCGTCACCGCGGGCCGCGAAAACGCGAATGGAGTTGCCGATTAAGTTATAAGCGATAACTGCGGGAATTGCAGCCGCGAGGCCTGCGGCGGTGGTGATGAGAGCTTCCGAGATGCCGGGTGCGACGGCCCGCAGCGTGGCTCCGCCGGCGGTACCGAGTCCGTGAAAAGCGTCGATAATGCCCCACACTGTGCCGAACAGGCCGATGAATGGGGTGACTGCGGCGGTGATGGCCAGCCAGGGAACGTTGCGCTCCAAGCGCGTGATTTCTTCGGAAGCTCCGATCTGCATGCCGCGCTGCACTGCGGTCAAGCTGCGGAGTATTGCGTTAGGAGTGGACATCTGGCGCTTGTATTCCAGGAATCCGCCTTCGAAGACGCCGACCAGCGGGCTGGGGCGGAATTGATCGGCCACGCTGGCGATATCCTGCAAACGCTGGGCTTTGCGGAAGGCGCGAAGGAAGCGTCCGCTTTGCACGCGGGCGCGGCGCAACAGGCTCCACTTGGTGAGGATGATGGCCCAGGAAATGAGGCTGAAAGCCAGCAGCGTTAGAAGCACGAATTTGGCGACCGGGCCGGTACTACTGATGAGATCGACAACTTCGCCGCCGACGAAGAGAGCAGGGTATGAAAGCAGATGCATTGTGGTTGGATGTGCCTTTCTCGCGATTATAGACGATTGGAGCGATAGACTTTGCGGGACGTATCCTAAGGATTACTGTCCGGGCCGATTTACCCACAACAGAAGGGCAAGAGGCCAGGCGGCATACAGTTTTTTGCTGATATACGCCAGAGATCGGAGTGACATCCAAGAAGCTGCACGAGGGGCAAAAATTCTCCAAGAGGATAAACCTAAATGGCGAACTACGGCATGCTTCGGAACTATCAATTTACGGATGCCTCGGAAGACATTCGCGGCGCAAAGCTTTATGGATCGAACGACGAGAAGCTGGGAAAGATTGACGACGTAATTTTCGACCATACTTCAGGATCAATTCGTTATGTCGTGGTCGATACGGGCGGATGGCTGTCGACCAAGCAGTTTGTCGTTCCGGCGGACCGGTTGCGGGCGTCGGCAAAACATGACGATGATTTCTCGGTTAATCTGACGAAAGAGCAGATTGAGAATTTCCCGCCATATCAGGAAACTGATCTGGAATCGGATGAACAGTGGGCGGACTATGAAGGACGTTACCGATCGAAATGGGAGTCAGATCCCGTAATGCACCGGGCGGGAACGGACAGGAATATCACGCCGACCACGCAGCAGGTGGAAGGGAATCCGAACTCTGAACTGGCTTCTGGAGCGGCGAGTAGAGCGAGGAGCATTGCTCCGGAAGCGGCAAGCGAACCGGTGGAGATCGACGATACGGAATTCATCGAGCCGGGCTTTGCCGCGGGAACGAGCACGGTGGAAATCAGCAACAGCGCGGTCGGCATTGGCGGGCGCTGGGATACCTTCCAAGACCGGTTGCGCGAACGGCGCAAGGAAGTGATCAATACGGGATCGACTGCCGAAAGCGCGGATCGATATCGGAAAGCCAGCTAAAATGTAAGAGAAGGAAAAGCCACGGCTTCGGCCGTGGCTTTTCGCATGCTCTTCGCTCGTCCGCGCTAGTTCGGTAGCGTATCCGTATCAGCAGGGTTTGTCAGCGCAATCAGTTTACCAATGGGATATTCATCTCCGGACAGAGGAATTTCCGGCTCTGGGCTCACAATGGTGAGGATTTCGCCGGTGTGGACTCCGCGCACCAGCAACCGGTCGGCTTCGACACTTATGACTCTGTAGTTCTCATCAAAAATTGTCATATAAAGGCCTGTATAGATTGGATGCCCCGGCGATTAGGGGCGATGCCAGGATGTTCGCGATGAGTACTTAAACAGTTCCCAAATTGGAATTATCGGCGCGAATAAAGAGAAAACTACAAAGGGCCGCGTTTGCGGCCCATCCATATTCTTATGAAAGCGAGACTTACAGCGTGGACTCAATCTCAAATCCCCATGCTTCCAGAAGTGGCTCGGGGATGTATTTCGAATTCTTGTTTCGCCGGGCCCACTCGCGCAGGCGAGTCGAACGCAAATATTGGTCGGGGGTGAGCTTATATTCGCGCACTACCTGCTCGAACTCGGTGATGGTAGGGACGATCGGGCCGATCGGCTCCGGCTTGCCCCAGTTTGGATTTCCGCGTCGCTTCGCCATGAATATGCCTTTCCTACAAAGGGGGAATCAATTTCACTAAAAATGCGCTATCAATAAGATTCTCCGACGGCTAAGCGAGATTCAGGCAAATCAAACCTAACCATGACAGGCTCGGTCATCCTAACCAACCCCAGAAAGCTAATCGGGAACTTAGGATAATAAGGTGATTTTCCAGTAAAGTCAACAGAAATGCATGCATCACCAGGTTGATGAAGTCATTTTAATTGATTGCAAATGCTGGTAGTTACAGGTTTTGCGCTCTGGTGTTTTGATCCCATTTTGAAGCCTTTAAGTTACAGGGGTAACCCGCATTTACAGTCCGCGATTGATTGACCCGGAGTCCGGCTTTACAGTGGAAGCTGCGCTCCATATTCCTGATGTACTGGTGGAATAGCGCAGGAGTCAAAGGGGTCGAGTCTAGGGGTTCCAAGCCGGGCATGAATCTGAAATCATTATTGCTATGTTCCGACGATAAAATTGTGCGCGTCCTGCGGCGTACTCTGGGCGACCTCGATATTGGCATCCAGCATTGCACCGATGCGGAAACGGCTTTGCGCCATCTTACCCGCGACCGCTTTGAGGCCATCATTGTCGATTGCGCGGACTTAGGCGCGAATAACGTCCTTCGGGGGGCGCGTAGCGCGCCTTGCAATAAACGAGCGATCGCGGTGGCGATTCTCGATCCGGAAAGCGGTTTACGCTCGGCATTCGACAGCGGCGCACACTTCACGCTTTATAAGCCGGTTACGGCCGAACGCGCGAAGTCGAGCTTCCGCGCGGCGCGGGCTTTGATGAAGAGGGAACGGCGGCGTAATTCCAGAGTTTCGGTAACCCTCACGGTGGAAATGTCGGCTGCAGGGTCCGATATCCGCTACAAGGTATATAGCACCGATCTGGGCGAAGGCGGGCTAGCAATCAATCTGCCGCAGCGTCATAAACTACACGGGCGATGGAATTTGTTTTTCACGCTTCCCGGCGCGAATAAGCGCATTGAAGTTCCCGCGGAATTTGCCTGGGAAGGAAGCGGAACCCAGGTTGGATTGCGCTTTGTCGATCCGTCTCCGGAAATTGCGCACCAATTGCGCGATTGGTTGAGCCGGAATTCTCCTGATGCCGAGAAAGACGATCCTCCGGTTCGCGGCCAGCTCACGGATTTGAGTTTAGGCGGCTGCTATCTCGAGATCAGTTCGCCGTTTCCTGTTTCCACGCGTGTCACGCTTTCCATGCGGGCGGGCGGAGTTCAGCTTCGTCCGGAAGGCATCGTTCGCGTGATGCACGCCGAAAAAGGCATGGGTGTAGAGTTTACCCAGACTACGCCGGAGCATCGCGTGCTGCTGGAAAAATTCCTAGCTTCGCTTGCGGAAAATCCGGACACGATGCCGGAGTTGATGGTCGAGCCGGAGGGCTTGGAAACTGAAACCGTGCAGGCTGCGCAAAGTGTTCGCGAGACGGGAGAAGATCCTTTGCTCGATCTCTTTCGCAACCATGCGGGGCTTGAGGCGGATTCTTTTCTGGCGGAACTCCGCAAGCAGCGCGGGTTGCCGTCTGCCGCCGCCGCTACGGCGTCGTGATTGTTTCGTACTAAGTGCTGTAGTAAGTATTTTTTACCTCGTCAACGTCGATTCATTGCGGCTGCGCCAGAGGAACTCCTTCCGCCGATCCTCCCTTAACCAGGTTCGTCTTGACCGTTGATTTCTGGTTGGCGACCATTTCGATATCCGTTTCAAAGGTCTGATATCCCGGCAGGCTGATTCTGATTCTGCGTTTTCCGGGAGCGACCAGCAGCGCCCGGCCTGCTCCGCCAAATTCCGCGACGTGGCCGACGAAGACGCCATCGACAAAGACTGCGGCGCGGTTCGGCGCGACTTTCAATTTGATTTCCGCCGTGATTTTCGGCAGTTGCACTCTTGTATCTTTTTCCATTTTTACGTTCAGGGTCTGCGGTTCTCCGGCTCGCACTTGTATTTTCTGAACGAAATCCAGATAGCCTCCCTGGCGAACCGTAATTTCATGTTCCCCCGGCAGCAGCAGAAGTTTCTTGGATCCTTTTAGTTCGCTGAGATAACCGACGTATTGGTCATCGACCCAAACGCCTGACGTATCCTCGACTTTCGACGCTCCGACGAGATCGACCCGGCCCAGGACATCATTTCCGGCGCGGAGAACAGGGACAAAGAATGCAGGGATAAAAATAATGAGCAGGCACATGAGGCAGCGCGGCTTCGAAAAACGATTCATGGAATCCCTCCAAAATGTTTTTGATGCCCTGCGGCTTGAGCAAGGTAGCTTTTAGAATAAACCTTGTTGTCGAACGAGATGCGGTAATCGAGACGAGTGCGGAGGCAATCGAAGCGGGAGAAACAAAAAGAGCGGGCGGCAGGCAATGATTGCTCCGGCCAGCACTTTCGGAACTGATAATCTAAAATGGTCGCGAGCCGGGATGGCGAAATTGGCAGACGCAGCGGACTTAAAATCCGCAGGGGCGAAAGCTCTGTGGGGGTTCGATTCCCCCTCCCGGCACCAGAAACTTAAGGTTTACACGGAGTGAAGCGCGTTCACCCGCCCATCGCATGACATCTGAAACAGCGGCCACCGCTCGTATAATGAGTTCTGTCCTCAGCCGGAGGCCTTTATGCACAAGGACCTGAGATTCTTTGAAGCCGGATTACAGCTGATCAAAGGCAACGGCGATTTGAAAACTGCGGTTGGCGAACTTGTTCAGCTCGCGGCAGAGTCAGGGAATTGTGAAGCCGCATCCCTCTTCATTTCCGACTGGCGAAATCAAGTATTGAAACCACTGGTGACATTTGGATTGCCGCCCGACTATGTGGAAGCGTGTGGCAACGTCCGCATCGGCGACCAATGCTGTGGCAGGGCCGTGCAGCATCGAAAGCCCTGGATTGTTTCGGATATGCTTAGTGATCCGCTGTTTGCTTCAGCCCGGGAAGCTGCATTACGTTCGCCGATTCGGGCTGCTTTCTCTGTTCCCGTCATTGACGAAGCGGGCCAATGTTTCGGCTCGCTAGCTTGCCATTACTGCGAAATTCATAATCCCTCAGTTGAAGAGATTGCCAGTAACAAGCTGTGGGCCGATATGATTGCCCATACGATGTCCCGATACAAAGCGGCGGGACTAGTAGAACATGCGTTAGGTATGCCCGGCGTAACCCAGACAGCTTCCCACTTATCTTCGCCTCCGCAATAGTAACGCGCTATTTCTCACCGGTAAAAAGTTAAGGGAACATTTTAGGCATTCCCCTAACTCAAACTGCCTTATCCGTTTTCTCGTTCTTGGTGTTCTCTACCGATTTCTCTTCGCCGCTTATGGCTGCCTTGAAGCCTCGAATACCGTCCCCCAAGCCTTTGCCCAACTCGGGCAGCTTCTTCGGACCCAGGACGAGCAGTGCGATGCCGGCAATAATCAGCAAGTGTAATGGTTGAAACAATCCTTCGATCATCAGAAATCTCCCAGTCCTGTACGTGAAATTCGTTGAAAAAAATAGGGCGGCGGAGCGGAAACATCGCCGCCCTATTCAAATTACTGGCAAATGATCGTGCCGTTCATGCCGTCGGGATAGAATCCACCAGAGCACTGACCGCCGTGGTAGACAATGTTGAGAACCTGGGCGGTAGTGCGTGGAATGCTCAGGGCATTGGTGCTGGTAACGTCGTAGGGAGTTTTCTGAGTCGGTGGAATATCAAGAGAATCCACCGCCGGGCTGGTTACGTCGTTATCGATACACGCCAGCCGAAGGGAGCCGGAGTGCTGTGCTTCTGTGGACAAAATTGCCCCGGCGGCGGCCAGATAGGTTTTGCTGCTGATGGAGGGCGCGGCGCCAAGATAAGCGCTCACACCCACATCCTCGAACTGTCTTGCCAGCTCCAGCCAGCTATTTACGCTGGAAAATCCATAGCCTAGAGCGGCAAGGTTAATGGTTGGTTTTTTTACCGCCGCGGAACCCAGCGTCGTGCGCAGATATTGCACGTGATCAATTTCAGTTTCCCGCAGAGCAGTAGCTAAAAATGCCAAGGGCGAAGCTCCAAAGTCGGGCACCATGTTTCCGCCAGTCGTGGGCCCGCTCTGTTCGGCTGCGGTTAACACGCCGAGCTCAAGCAGGGTGGAACCATAGGTCGACATGGAGTAGAACTCTGCCTCCAAATATTCCAGGTTGAGGGCGAAATTCAAAATGTCGGTATCGGTGATGGCAGTCGAGGCATAGGCTTTGCCCAGAAAGCTGCCGCCAACCATGGTCGCCGCCGCTACGCCAATACTGGTTACGCCCACCTGCTTCAGAAACTTGCGCCGGTCCGATGGGCTATTCACAATCCGCTCAATTACTTCTGTTTTCATTTTGCAATGCTCCTTAAAGTTGACGCTGAGGGCAAACCTCAGCCGCATGGGGTGGACGGCGCGAATTGAGCGGGATTCGCAAGGCGGTTAAAACAACCGGAGCGGAAATATGGGTAGGTCTATCAACGCCCTACATCGACATGTACGAGAGGAAACTCAAAATCGGATTGCCGGATCGAGAATAAAACCGCAAATCCGGACGGAATGGTTTAACAGACGCTTTCTCTCATTCAGAAAAATTGACCTGAAATGCAAAAACGGCGTCAGTCTGGCCTATGATTCGCGTCCCTTGGGACATGTGGTCTGCCTGCGCTCCTGTCACACGTTTCAGTGAAACCTTTTCCGACGAACCTGAAAGTGCTCACCACAAAATGCGACTAGACCGGTTTCGCTATTGCGATTAAGTTCATTTCCGTCGTCATCAATGGTGAGGAGGTCAGGACAATGGCGGACATGAATCAAAGCGAGCTGGAATTGGAACTGGAAGATGAGTTCCACGAGGGCGAAGGCGAACTTGAAGATGAAGAGGAATTTGGCGCCATCGGCAACATCGTTGGCAGTCTTTTGGGCGAAGGCGAAGATGAACTCGAGGGCGAAGCCTCGGGAGAATTGGAAGACGAGGACGAAGACGAACTTGAACTCGAAGATGAGGAGGAGTTCGGCGCTATTGGCAACATCCTTGGCGGGCTGCTCGGTGAGGGTGAAGACGAGCTTGAGGATGAAGATGAGTTCGAGGACGAATCGGGCGAGCAATTTTCCTTCGGCGGGTTTTTGAAAAAAGCGCTCCCCATTTTGAAAAAGGTCGCCAAAGTGGCCGCACCCATTGTGGGCGGCGCGATTCTTGGTCCGGCTGGTACGGCATTGGGAAATGCTGTTGGTGGCGCGCTGGAAGGCGAGTTTGAGGACGAGCAGGAAGATGAGCTCGAAGGCGAGGGCGAGGATGAAATGGCGCACGAGATCGCTGCGCATCCGTTGACCCACAATGAAGCTGTCGCCGAAATGATGGCGGATTCCGCTTACCATGAGGCCAATGAGGGCGAAGCGGAAGCCATGGTCGGCGCTTCCGTGGCCACCGTGATTTCGCCGAGGGATCGCAGAGCGTTGCGAAGAATACTCCCCTCCCTAGTGCGGGGGACCGCGATTTTGACGCGCATTCTCCGCCGCCGGCGCAGAACGCGAATTGGCGTGAAGGCTGTTCCTACCATTATGCGGCGCACGGTGAAGTCGTTGAAGCGCCAAGCCGCAAAAGGGATCAAGATCAATCGCCGGCGTGCGGCCCATACGGCGGCGAGGCAGATCCGCCGCGTGTTCGGCAGCCCGAAGGCCTGTGCCGCCGCAATCACGCGGAATAGCAAAGTCAGCCGCCGCTATCGCAGGCCGCGCCGCCGCATCCGCGGGCGCTTCCAACGCAGGCGCAGAGCGGCAATTTAGCCAGCCGCAAGTGTAGACGGCCCGGGGCCCGACATTGTCCGACAATTTTTGCAGGAGGAATCATCATGGCGTACGAACTGGAAGATGAACTGGCAGCCGAACTCGAAGATGAATTGGAAGATGAGGGCGAGCTGGAAGATGAAGGGGAACTCGAAGATGAAGAAGAGTTCGGCGCCATCGGCAACATCCTTGGCAGCCTGCTCGGCGAGGGTGAAGACGAAGGGGAAGGCGAACTCGAAGACGAGGACGAATTCGAAGATGAAGTCAGCCCCGCACGCAAGATCTATCCCGATGCCATGATGGAGCACCTGGGAGAGCTGGCGGCAGAGGCGGAAACGGAAGACGAAGCTGCCGAACATTTTTTGCCATTGATTGGAATGGCGGCCAGCAAGCTGCTTCCGGTGGTCGCGAGGGCGGTTGCGCCGGCGGCGAAGAAGCTGCTTCCGAAAATCGCCCGCGCGGTGACGAAGTCAGCTCCGCATCTGACCAAGAGCATTGGTAAAGTGGCGCGTACGCTTCACCGCAATCCGACGACGCGGCATTTGCTGAGAACCGTGCCGGCAATCGCGCGAAAAACGGTGCGCAGCCTGGCCCATCAGGCGGCACGGGGAAGGCATGTAACTCCACATGCCGCGGTAAAAACTTTGGCGCGGCACACGCGGCGAATTCTTACACATCCCATGCACAGGAAGCACGCCCTGCGTCATCATCACCGGCTGGAGCGGCATTTGCATCGCCGCTACGGGCACGGTCATCCGCACGGGCGCTGGGGATACCGACGGCATTGGCGCGGGCGCTATCCGTATGGGCACGTCGGAGGCAGGTTCGGGCGCGGAGTCGCGCCGGGATATGCCGCTGCCGGAGGAGGCGTTGTTCATCGTCCAGGCGCTGCAGCTCCTGTACATGGAGGAACAGGTACGCGCCCCGGAAGAATTGTCGGAGGGCAATGTACATGTCCAAGCTGTGGAACGGGAACTGGGGCGGCTCCAGCATACTGCCGCTGCTGTGGACAAGTGTTGCGGTAAATGGCGAGTGTTTGGAAAACGACGATGACAACACTGATCGAAAACGAAGCAAAGGCCGCCACGCAAGTGGAATCGGCTTCGCGCCAGCGGTCAAAGGCCGCTGGCGCGTCCACCGCGGTGATGGGACCGTGGTTGAGAGCGCAATCGATCAATGTGACACGGCACGCGGCAGCGCTTCGGCCGTTTCGTGCCGATGAGTTCGGCACGGGAGCTGAAGCGCCCACAGCGGGGCATGTGCAAGCGGTCAACAAACTGATTACCGGCTTGCGCCGCGGGTTGTTGAAGATGTCAGGCCGGGTACGCAAGTCGGCGGTGACAACCATCCAGGAGCCGACGACGCATCGCTTACAAGAATTGATGAGGCGGAAAGCGCACGCTCATTATTGGGTTCGCGGCATCGAGAAGATATGGGATTTTTACTTCGAGGTTTTCGGCTTACGGCAGACTCGCTATGCCAAGTGGCTACTGAGCTGCGATCGGATTGGGCTTGATTGCTATCGCGCCGCGTATCTCGGCCTGGGAGTGGCGCGGCCGGTTCCGGCACCTCCACCGTTTTCGTATATGGCGACGGGATTTTCGCCGTCGACTTTTCGACGGGGAATTCCGCTGAAGAGGCTGGGCAAGCAACTGAATCCTTTTCCGCTGGTGCAGTTGCCGTATCACCGGATGGTCAATCCATGGACGCTGGGCGCGATGCTGCACGAAACGTGCCACAACCTGCAAAACGATTTGGGACTGCACCGGGATGTTCCAAGACAAGTGGGTTTGCGCCTGCTGCGCGCCGGCGCAAGCAAGGCAGTGACAAGAACGTGGGTGCGATGGAATCGCGAGATGTTTGCGGATATGGGCGGGATGATGCTGGGAGGTCCATGCATCGCGGGTTCGCTGATGGATATTCTGGCTCGCGATCCGGAGACGGTGTCGCATTTCAATCCGCGGGGCCTGCATCCGACGCCTTTTTTTCGAATGCTGATCAACACGGAGTTGCTTCGGCGGATGGGCTTCGAATCGGAGGCGGCGAAGTACCGGCGGGCGTGGTTGCGGATCTATCCGAAGCCGGTTGAGGGCAGCATTCCGAAAGAGATGGTGCGATCGTTTAGCGAGGCTTGTCCGGTGGCGGTGGATGCGATGTGCTTTCAACCCTACCGCTCTTTGGGCAACCGCAGCCTGGCGCAGGTGCTGAATTTTGGACATAAAGAGCAGCAGATGATCGAGGAGGCGTCACGGCGTTTGGCGGCCGGAGTGGATCCCGGGATTGTTCCGGAGCGGTTTCTGATCGGCGCGGTACGCATGGCACTGGATCGCCGGCACGCACGGCCGGAGATTTTGGCGAAAAATTTTTACAAAGCGCTGGCGAGCGGGTAAAGCGATGGCACTGGAAGCGACATTTCGAACCTTGTTTGTGCAGATCCGTAAGCTGTGCGACACGTTGAATGCGGTGCTGCTGACGGTGGGTGACAGGCCTCCGAACCGCGGTGCCGCGTTGGTCGACGCGATGGAGAATACGCTGCTCGACATGCTGGGCACTCTGCAAGAAGCGCAAACGTCTGCGAAAGCGGCCGAACGAGCGGTTGCCACTCCGATGGATTTGGAGCGTGCTCGCCATGCATTGGCGAAGTGCCAGGAGAATGTTCGGCAGGTGGAGCGGCAGTACGCGAGTGAGCTTGTTTCCTACGAAAAGCTCAAACATCTTGCCATCCTGGCGAGTGAACGCGGCGGGGAGTGGAAGCCGTGGGCCGGGAGCATGAAGAGCGCGGTGCAGGAATGCGGTGAGCCGCTGGAAGAAGTCGATAGGGCACTGGTCGGATGCTGGAACGAGCTAGCCGAGCGCCTGGGAATGACGAACGTTTCGGTGAACGCGACGAACATCGGACAACAGATTACGGCCACTCCCGAACAAATGCGCGATCTGGAAAAAGAGGGAGTTACTTGAAGGGCCGCTCGGCTGGGCTTGAAATTAGCGCGAAGAGCGCTTGATGAAGCAGGGTTATCGAAGGAGAAGGAAACTGACCGTGGCGGAAGAAGGAGAACAACTATGCCGTTTACCGTAACCGATTGCCAGGTAACAAAGAGCTCGATCGAACTCACGTTTTCCGATCCGCTATTCAAGTCACCGCTACCTGCGCTTGACCACAGCTGGTGGAAGTCCCCGAACAATCCCGCCGCACCGGGTTATGAGAAAGCTAAGGCGCTCTTCGATCACAGCCCTCTCAATCCGAGCAACTATACAGTCTCCGATCCGGGCTCCCATGATTTTGATCCACCGGCCACACTTGCTTCTTGTGCCGCGAATCAAGGCTGGATTCCTCCGACCGGAATGACGATCAAAGCTGGAACACGTAATGCAAAGGTGTCACCGGATTCGACCTTTACCGTCCTCACGATCAAGTTTACTGGTGGGCCGGAATTCAAGGAGGGTGACTGGGTAACGGTGATCATTAAGAACGTGCGCGCCGTCTCTGAAGCCGGCGATCCGGTCGATGATGAGGATACCGTCGTGGTCGTCACAGGACAGGTTCCAGAGACAAACCCACCAGCGGGCACCAAGCTGACGAAGAACGTGGAAGATGCCGTTACGTATCCCATTTTGACGGAGTCTGTTTCTTATCCACCTTCTGTTGGATATCCGCGCAAAAGCGGGGGCTCAGGTTTTTCGGGCGGAGGCGGTGGTGGAGCAACGCAAGGGCTGGGACAAACTGCTTCATTAGCGATCGCAGACGTCCTGGGATGGAAAACAAATTCGAGCGATCCCAAGGGCTTCGTCAGCGCGCTTACGCAGTCGTTTTCGATCACCGAGATCGAAGGGCGGATTGAATCCAAGTGGAATCCAAAAAGTTACACGGTGCAGACCGACCTGGCCGGTGGCATCACCGGCGCTCAGGCAAGCCTTTACACACGCGCCAAAGTTGCCCAGGACAATTGCATGCCATTGCTGGATGGGCTCTATGCGCTCGATCCTTCCGCCGATCCGGAATACGTGACCGCGTTGCGCGGAATGGCCAAGAGCCAGATCATGGAGATCATCAAGCAGTTTGGCACAGTCCCACCGTCGATCCTACGAGTGAATACGTATTTTCGCATTCTTCTCGACGCTAAAGGTTTCAATTTCAGGCAGCCAGAGATTCAAGCCGATCCCGATAAAGTGGGCGGGACACTGGGACACATCCGCGATATCTACGGAATCTGGTTTCAGAAAAGCGGACAGGATAACCGGTTCTCCAACTCCGTTGACGACGAACAAAACATCACCAATTTTCGGGTCATTTCCGACTACATGACGTCCCTGTTGCAGAGTTGGCTGAGCAATGGCCAATTCTTTGAGCTGAGCACCAATATGCCGCAATTCTTTGGAACACAACTGATTCTGATCTCGCGGCAGCTGAATGTGATTGCTGAAACCGTAAATGAGGTGAGATTTGCTCTCGATTCAGTATTCATTGGTCCCAACGAGCGGCAAACGCTGCTGCTGATATTCGCCGACGGGTCGGATCTGCCGGCGATGTACCTGGAAGATGTGCTGTGCGAAATCGAGTCGTCAGTCACCGATGAGCTTCCACGGTTGCTTAAGGACGGCGGACGAATCTCGATCAACAACAACTTGCTGCCGGTTTTGCAAACTCTGATCAATATGATTCAGTCTGCGCGTAATCCGGTCAATATCGATAGCTTGCCAGACGGCTTCAGTACGGCGCGCGTCCAGCATTCGTTCGATGATCTCAGTGATCAGTTAGAGGCGTTGTACACAATGGGCCAGCAGGTGGGCATGAATGTGCCACCGGGAAGTTCGCTGCTTAAAACAGTCTGAGGCGCGCAGCGAAGTATGGCCAGTTGGCGGAGAGCAGTAATCGTGAACGGGGCGCTCGCTACGACGAGCGCCATTGAGGAGGGTATCCATGGCGTTACATAAGGATCACCAGGGCTTATATGACCGCATAGCGGCTTTGCGCGAGCAGGTTACGGACCGGCTGGGGCCGGATCTTATTTCGAATCCGCAGCTCGCCGATGCTCTCACCAAACAAATCGACGACATGCTGAAGTCCGTCGTGGAGACGGATGCGAACACTCCGCCGCCGCCAGATAAGGGACTTGGAGCGCTGATCGGCATTGGGCCGGAAGCGGCAAATGAGATCGGCGCTACGCGCGTTCCGCCGGGGATTGAGGCCTATGACGAAACCATTACTTCGGAACGGATCATGGCCGTGGGCGATATGTATTACCTCTGGCAGCACGAGAGAATCGGCGTGTTCCGCGTGGTGAAGAAATTGCAAGAGCTGTTCAAGGCCGGCACGGTTCGGCTCTCTGGCGGCCCGGGCGCGTTTGCACTCTATCAATTCGATCGGCGTGAAGTTTTGCGCTACACCAAGAACGACCGGCTTTCGGCGTACAAGAGAATTTTTGGATACGGCAGCGCGTCGGCTCCGGTGGGGGCACGGCCAAACGGCGATTTCCAAAAGCTGTTCTCGCACTTTGTGCATCAGGTCACGCTGTTCTGGCGAGATAAGCGTATTTCGGACGTGATTCGTGAGCGGGCTTACGATCCCAGCTTTGGATCCATCGCAATTGTGCGGCGCGCGGGACTCGATTTGCGCAACAACTTGAAGTGGCTGTCGTTCGGCCATCTCAACGTTCTGCGCGTGGAAGTGATGCAGTTGCTGGAAGAAGCGTTCAAGATTCTGAATGCGTCGGACGTGAAGCGGTTGTTTGGCGCTGACAATGCCTGGGATGTGATCGAGGAAGTTCTGGTTCGCTATTACAGTGAGCGCCTGGTTACCTCGCCCCGGCAACGCATGGGCGTGACTGGCCGCGAAGTTCTGCGCTGGCTGGCGCAGCCGCACATTCTACAGACCACCCGCGCGCAGTTCGAAACCTTGTTGCTCGAGATCGCCGAGCAATCGGAAGAATGGCTTACCAGCGCGCAAGCCATGGGCCAGGCGAAGCGGACGGGATCGACGCGCGTGCTGCCGTGGGATCAAACCCAACCATCGCCGGGGAAGGCGAATGGGCGGCCGAAATCGAGTATTTCGTCGGATCGCTCACAGGCACACGAGTTTGAACTGGAACTTTAACCGGTGACCTGCCGCTGTGGCGCGGATCGAAGCTGGTTTGCGCCGCTGCGGCAGAGATTCATTCCAGAAAAGAGCGCCGCTCGAAGAAATCATATTCACCGCAGACGAAACTTATGCACCATGAAACCCCTTCGCGCTATTGCTTATGCTCGAAAGCATCATCCGCGCTTCATCGAAGAGTTAAAGCAGTTCGTGCGCTTCCCCAGCGTCAGCAATCAGCCGCGACATGCGCGTGATTTACACAGGTGCGCGGTATGGCTGGCCGGGCACCTTCGGCGCATCGGGATGGAGCAAGTGCAAATCATCCCGACCGGACATCATCCGATCGTTTATGCAGCGTCGCGGGAGTCGAGCGGAAGGCCAACCATCCTTATATATGGGCATTATGATGTCCAGCCCGCTGAACCATTTAGTGAATGGCGTACAGATCCGTTTGGTCCGGCAGTAAAGGACAACAACCTTTACGGCCGCGGGGCTTCCGACGATAAGGGCCAGCTTTTTACGCACGTTAAGGCGATCGAATCGTACTTGGAGGCGGAAGGGAAGTTGCCGGTCAATATCAAGTGCATTTTCGAGGGTGATGAAGAAGCGGGAAGCAGTCGCGGCCTGGCCGCATTCTGCCGCCGCAATCGAGCTGCAATGGGAGTGGATTCGGTTGTGATGTCGGACTCAGCCATGCACGGATATGGGCGTCCTGCGCTGGGCTATTCACTGCGAGGGAATGTTCGATTCGAATTGGAAGTGCTTGGGCCTAAGCGCGATTTGCATTCGGGCAACTTCGGAGGCGCGGTTCATAATCCGATACAAGCGCTTTGCGAAATTCTTGCCAGCTTGCACGACTCCGAAGGACGGGTAGCGATTAGTGGCTTCTATGACAGAGTGCGCGAGTGCAGCGCCGAAGAGCGGGAGTATATGAAGAAGACGGGCCTGAAGGACGTTGGGATATTGCGCGATGCGGGTGTGAGGAGCGAATGGGGTGAACCGGGATACAGCGCTTATGAGCGAATCACTATTCGCCCAGCGCTGACGCTCAACGGCATTCGCGGTGGGTACCAAGGGAGTGGGGTCAAGACCGTGATTCCGTCACGTGCATCAGCGAAAATTAGCATACGTATTGTTCCTGACCAGGATGGCGCTGAAATCGACAGGCTGCTGCGCCGGCATATTGCCCGCGTCGTACCTGCGACGGTGAGCGTCGAGCTGCGAATGCTGGCAGCCGCTAATCCAACTCAGATTAACCGGAATCATCCTGCTCTGCGAGCGGCTGAGTTCGCTTACGAGAAAGGATTTAGCGCGCGGCCAGTTTTCCTGCGCTCGGGTGGTACCGTCGCCGCGGCCGGTATTTTTCAAAAAACACTTGGTGTTCCTACCGTTTTGATGGGTTTTGCCTTGCCCGACGACCGCTTGCACGCGCCCAACGAAAAGTTTCATTTGCCCAATTTTTTTCAGGGGATCGAGACCTCGATTTGGTATTTAGCGGCAGCCGCGAAATTGCGGCAAGGCCGACGAGCGATTGAGAGCCAGACGACGCATCGGCAAGGAGAGCGAGCATGATCATCGACTGCCATTGCCACGCCGGGAAAGGCGATCGCATGACGGCGCCTTGGAACACGGACGCTCCGATCGAGCCATACTTGCGCCGGGCGCGGAGAGCGGGAATTCAAAAGACAGTTGTTTTCGCTCCCTTTCATACCGACTATGACCAGGCCAACCGTCAGGTTGCCCACATTATCGCGCAATTTCCCGGGCGGCTTATCGGTTTTGCTTTCGTGCACGCTACTCGTGATGCGGGACGCATCTTCCGCATGGTGCAGCGCGCGCGCAAGTGGGGATTTCGTGGCATCAAATGCCATGGCTATGATGCGATGCCGACTCGCGAACTCTGCGAGGCCGCGCAAGCTTTTCGTATGCCTTTGCTAGCCGATGTCGTGGGCCGCGCGGAAGTCGTTGATCTGCTCGCTGCACAATTTCCGGAGGTGAATTTCATTATTCCCCACCTCGGAAGCTTTGCCGACGACTGGCGTGCCCATCAGCAGGTGGTCGATCAACTGGTGCGCTATCCCAACGTTTATACCGACACTTCCGGTGTGCGGCGCTTTGATTACATTGTTGAAGCGATCAAGCGCGCCGGGGCGCGAAAAATTTTGTTTGGCTCGGATGGACCCTGGCTTCATCCTGGGCTGGAGCTTCATAAAATTCGGCTGCTGGGATTGCCCAAAGATCAGGAAGCGCTGATCACGGGTGGAAATATCCTGCGCTTATTACGAAGTGTGCGAACGAAAGAAGATGCGCAACAGATTAGAGTGCCCAGACGTGAGAATAAAGAACGGGTGCCAGCAGGTTCATACATCCACGCGGTGGATGGCGGCAGTTCGCTGCCACCGGGAACTCAGCCAGAACATGAATTGTAGGGCGAAAGCATATCTACCGGATCGCGCTGTTTACCCGGCATTCATTCGATAGAACGCCAAGTTCCAGCAGTTGCGCGACCATTGCCGCACGAGAGCCAACTCCTAATTTAGCGAAGATGCGCCTCAGATGCGTGCACACCGTCCAGGAACTGATGTTGAGAACATCGGCGATCACTTTGTTGGGGTGCCCCTTGGCGACCATGCGCACGATTTCCTGCTCGCGCGGGCTGAGCTGAACGCGTCCGCGGCTTGGTTTGACCATGCGAAGAAGGAGGTAGCGCGAGCCATCGACTTCGGTATCGATCAGAATCTCTTCTGAGTTGCTGCTTTCGTGATTGACAGTGCCCGTGCTACTGATGCTTTCGACCAGCTCTACCAGGGTTCGGATCACTGTATCGACAGGGGGCCGGCCGCACTCGGCGGAAGTGTCAATGGCGACGATTGCGGGGCTACTACGCAAGTCTTCCTCTCCATCTGCATGGCGCAGGAATTTGTTGCTACGTTAGTGCACGCCCAAAGCCCGAGCAAGGGCTGAGTCTGCGACGGTCAGTGGCTTACCGCTTTGTTGAATAGTGATCCTGGAGCTATTTTCGTTGCGAAAATAATTCGCTTTGATCGAATAAAAAATATAACCGGCGAGTATTTGGGGATAGTCGCTTTTTCGGGTGACGCGCAGATTGGCTAACTTCGCTCAGTTAGATCGCGGAGCCATCATCGGAAAAATTTTTCCACATGACTCGCGCATTCCAAATGCACCCATCGAGGAGACGTTATCTTTATATGTGGAAATCGCTTTCTCACAGTGCAGAAAATGGGTCGCCGGATTGCAAAAAAGCATCGGGAGAAACATCATACTGCCTTGCCAACATTCAATTTCGTCCTGACAATTTGCGCTCGCCCGATTGACACAGGCCCTGAATCGCGCGCCCTCAAAGGGCAGACGCTGCCGCCTCTGCGATGCCAGATATTGGTCTTGCCACATGGGTCGCGAAGGGGATATTTGCCCAACATTGTTCTTGAAATATCTCCTGGCGGTGTTCGATGCAAGTTGCTGAATACATTAGATGTAATGCAGAGCTAATCGACGAGATCAGATTGCGGCGCACGGCATAAGTAATAGGCAATCAAACCTGCGGTTAGTAATGGCGAATTTGGGTTTGCCGGGGTGATTGAGGATGAAACATAACACTGGGAGCTATAGTAACTGAGCCCATTTACCGGCGAAGAGAGTTCGTTAAATACTCCTTGACAGTACCCGGCACATGGCGATATAACCTGTTTCCATTACTGAGAAATCGTTTACTTTTAAACCTTCGCACCGCGATGTGGGAGGAAGTCAATGACTCGTTCAACAGTGTGCCGTTCCCTGCGCCTGTGGTCCCTTTTGATTTTGTGGCTTTGCTCACTGCCGGCCTTGGCCCAATACAGCAGCAATATTCAGGGCGTGGTTTCTGATCCGGCTGGGGCCGCTGTCAACGGCGCTTCGGTGCAATTACGCAATGTCGATACCGGAGTTACGGCCACCATCACCACCACTGATACTGGCAATTATCGTTTCAGCAGTCTTCCTTCAGGCAATTATGTTGTGACGGCCGAGGCTAAAGGTTTTCAAAAGGTAGAGTCGAAGTTCACGCTCAGCACCGCCGAAACCAAAGGTATCAATCTAGCGCTTCCTTTGGCGGGAACACAGCAGACAGTTACTGTTGAAGTAGCGCCCCCTGCAGTCGATACCGACGACAGTCGCCTAGAGACGACACTCTCATCGAGTACTGTGCGGGACCTCCCTGAAGCCAATCGGAATCTCTGGGATATCCTGGCGGTCGCGCCGGGTGTTGTGGGAACAGGTACACGCGCCACAGGAGAATCCCCGGGCGGTTTCGCCGACAACTTCGGGACCCAGACCCCCCAGATCAGCGCGAACGGACGCAGCTACACGGGAAACCTGGTATTGGTTGACGGTCTAAATGTCACCAGCCCGGTCCAAAACGGCAATATCATCCTCGCTCCCATTCCGGAAGCGGTGCGAGAAGTCACGATGCAGACCAATTCCTGGGACGGGGAAGATAATTTAGGCAGCTCTATCCTGGTGCAGGTGACAACAAAATCGGGCACCAATAATTTTCACGGCAGCGGCAGCCTGTTTTTCACTAACCAGGATTTCCAGGCCACGCCGGATTTCGTGACGGGAAATGCGTTTACCCCATTTGCGCGAAAGGATTTGGTCGGCACATTGGGCGGGCCCATCCGAAAGAACAAAACTTTTTTCTTTGCTGACTTTGAAAAACTGTGGGCGACCACTTCGGCGGCGGCTAACACAGGCACTCAGACTTTTGAAGATCCGGCGTTTGTGGCGTGGGCGCAACAGAATTTCCCTAACACTGTGGGAACGCAAGTGCTGACCGGATGGCCGGCCAGCCGTCTGATTCCGAATGGGACAGTGGACAACGCGCAAACCGTGTTCGGCGCTGCCAATTGCGGCGCGGGCTCACCAACGGGGATCCCTTGTGCCCTGAGTGTGCGCGATTATGGGAATTTTGTGGCCAGCCCTTATTACAACGCCTTGCAGTACAACTTTCGATTGGATGAATACTTCACTCAAAAAGACCGGCTTTATCTGAGTTACTACAACGATTCTTTCGATCAGCAGCAACCCTCTCCACGGGCCGGTTTACAGGCCCTAGATATCATGAGGAATCGTTACGGTCAGATCGACTACACCCATACCATTAACTCTAGTATTTTGTGGGAGTCCAGCTTTGCGTTTGCCAGCGTGGGTGGTGCAAACGGGCAGGATGCCAATCTTAAGGTGCCCGCCATTACGGTGAATAGCATCAGTGAAGGCTTTCAGGTGGGTGGAGGATTCGGACCGGGAGCGTACCGCGGTCCGATGTACAACTGGCGCTCAGTGTTGAGTTGGGTCCGCGGCAAGCACACTTGGAAATTCGGCTACGACGGAGCCAAAGGAATTGAGCACGGCGATTTCACTCCCGACTACGTTCGGCCAAGCTTCGCGTTCAATACTTTGTTGGATTTAGTGCAGGACCAGGTTACGGGTAGTGAATCAGCCACCTACAATCCTCTGACCGGCCAGCCCGCTTCGGTAGCTTTCGGCGGGCAGACCAATCCGTTTGGCTTCTTTGCGCAAGACGACTGGAAGGCGAAACCAAATCTTTCCGTAACACTTTCCCTGCGCTGGGATGATTTTACCAACCACATCCCATGGGGAAACAGCGGCTTTCAATTTAGCGCGCTGAACCTGGGAACAGCGGGCAATTTCAACGAACAGGTTGCACAGGCCACCGTGGGCGTCGTGCCCCAGGTGTTTGCCAATCCCATGAAGAATCTCATTAGCCCCAGGATCGGCTTCGCGTGGGATCCGACTAAGACTGGAAACTGGGCTGTTCGTGGGGGAGTCGGCGTGTACCACGACTGGGTTGTGATGGGCCAGAGCGTAGACCAAACCCGGCTTAACCCTCCCGGCATTATCGGCGCAACCTTCTTCGAAGGCGGCACAGGGATTCAGCCGATTTTTGCGCTTGCGCCCTCCGGCACTTACCCCTTCAATTTTCCCCTGCCAACTATTCCAGCGGGTTCACTGGACGCGGCCGGAGGGTTGCCGGGCACTCAGGCCAGCGTAGATTCTCTTGATCGGAACATGAAAGCGCCGATGGCCGTGAACTATGTTATCGGCGTGGAGCACCAGCTGGCCTGGAGACTGGTGGCTGGAGCCAACTACTCCGGTTCGCGCAGCTTTAATGGACTGGACGGTACGGATGTGAACCGGTTCCCCGGCGGGGTGGTAGTTACCCCAGCCAGCGGGGCAACGGCCGCTAGCGAAACCCTCACCCGGCTGAATCCGAACTTCGGCGCCATCACCTACGTTAACAACGCTAATCAAGCCACCTACAATGCGGCGATTCTGTTTCTACGCGGGAAGGCGGGATCCAGAGGCAGCTTCCAGACTTCATATACGCTGGCGCATGCGAAGGATTATCCCGAGGCAGGCACACGTTTTGACCAGGACGGCGGCTTGAGTATTCCCGATCAGAATGCGTATTTCAGGTACTACGGGGATGCGAATTATGATGTACGGCAACGCTTCTCGTTTTCTGGATCGTACACCTTGCCCGGATATAAAAGTGGAATCGCAAGCATCCTGACTTCAGGCTGGGAAGCGTCCACCATCATCGCTGTTCAGACTGGCACGCCCTTCTGGGTCTACAACACCAATCCGGCGGATGCTTCCGTCAACCCCGGTGATTACAACCTCGATGGCAATAACTGGGATGTGCCGAACAAGCCTACGCAGGACTTTACCGGGTCGCACAGCCGTTCCGCATATATCAACGGACTGTTCACGGCGTCCGATTTCCCGGTTCCTGCTGCGGGCACGGAGGGCAATGAGCCGCGCAACATCTACCGCAATCCCGGAATGTTTCAGGCGGATGCCAGCGTGCTGAAAAACAACCGCATCCCCTGGATTGGCGAACAGGGCAATCTGCAATTGCGGTTTGATTTCATCAATGTGTTAAACCACGGAAACCTCGGTCCGGTCGATCCCAACATAGCAGATGCGACTTTCGGCAAATCCATTACTGCGCTGCCCGCGAGAGCCTTACAGTTTGGTCTCCGGGTATCGTTCTAGATATGTTTGAGGGGGCTTGGTGGCGAGCCGGACTCAGCTTCGGCTCGCTAGTTTTTTGTGGACGGTGACGGTACATTTGCTTAAGGCAAGATACGGGGCAGCTTTTCGATCAAGTGTTTATGCGTTCGTTTGGCAGTGTTTGCGGCGGAACTACGTTGCGCTTAGATTGGAGTAATCGGCTAGAAAGGGCGCCATGCACAAGTTTTCTTCTTCCAGACGCAAGTTCTTAAAACAGGCTTCGAATGCGGGTGTTGCATGTTCCGCGACAACGCTTTTCGGTGGCCTTGCGCATGGACTTGTGACCGGGAAGCCTGGGCAGGCTGCATCGGCAGGCAGCACGGCAACCTCCGCCCGAGTTTACGTTGACACCCGTCGAACCATAGCGCCGCTCGACCGCAATCTGTTCGGATCTTTCCTGGAACATCTTGGACGGGCCATCTACGAAGGAATTTACGATCCGGGATCGAAGCTTGCCGACGCGAACGGGTTTCGCAAGGATGTTCTCAACGAAATCCGCCAGATGGGAGTGCCGATTATTCGTTATCCGGGAGGCAATTTTGTTTCCGGGTACAACTGGCTCGATGGCGTCGGACCTGTACAAAACCGTCCGCGCACACTCGACAAAGCCTGGGACACGATCGAATCGAATCGGTTCGGAACCAATGAGTTTATGACCTGGTGTAAAGCGGTTGGGACCGAGCCGTTGATGGGATTGAATCTGGGCACAGGCAGCGCGGAAGAAGCTGCGGCGCTGGTGGAGTATTGCAACGTAGAGAAGGGCACGAAGTGGAGTGACCTGCGCCGGCAGCATGGCATTGCAGATCCTTATAAGGTGCAGCACTGGTGTTTAGGTAACGAGATGGATGGCCCGTGGCAGATCGGCCACATGTCGGCCACAGAATATGGATTGAAGGCTGCCGATGCCGCCCGGCAGATGCGCTATGTCGATCCCTCTTTGAAGCTGATTGCCTGCGGCTCCAGCGGGCCGTTTATGCCCACCTATCTTGAGTGGGATCGTGAAGTTCTCGAGCAATGCTACGACTATGTGGATGGTCTTTCGCTGCACCGCTATTTTGGCAACAATGAACGCGATTCGGGCGGCGACACTTCGAAATATCTTGCTTTGAATTTGAGCATGGAGCGTCAGATTGCCGAAACGGTCGCGGTTTGCGATCTGGTACGCGGGCACAAGCGGTCACCGAAAAAACTGTGGCTCTCTTTTGACGAATGGAACGTTTGGTATCGCACCACCAAAGGGGATGCGGTGGACGGCCACCGGCAGGAAGCGCCGCACCTGCTGGAAGAGGTCTACAACCTGGAAGATGCATTGCTGGTTGGGGGACTCGTCAATTCCTTGCTGCGCAATGCGGATCGAATAAAACTCGCCTGCCTCGCGCAGTTGGTGAATGTGATCGCCCCGATCATGACGGACGCGAATGGCTTGTTCCAGCAGACGATCTACTATCCGTACAATTGGGTTCTGCAGCTTGCCAGAGGCGCGGTGCTGAATCTTCTGGTGGAGTCCTCCTCATACGAAGTTTCCGGATTGGATTCGGTTGCGTACGTGGACGCTGCTGCTTCCTACGACAAGACCGATGGGAAAGTTTCTCTTTTCATCCTGAACCGCGACCTTGCCAAGTCCCATGATGTAGAGGTGGTTTGGGAAGATGCTGCTCCGGCGCGTGTGATCTCGGCAAATCTTTTGACTGGCGATGACCTGAAGGCCTCGAATAGCTTTGCCGCGCCGCAACGAATCGCTCCGCAATCATTCACGGTGCCGGCCTCTTCTGGGAGCAAGAGCAAGTTTGAGGTGCCAGCGCGCTCCTATACGGTCATTCAATGGTCCTTATAAATTATCGTCTCTGTAAATAAGAGGTACGAGGATATGGCTGAAAAGAGAAACATCTCTCGCAGACAATTTGTGGCCTCGGCGGTCTCGGTGGCTGCCGTATCGTCACTTCCAGTTCGCCGGGCTTTGGCTGGTGGCCTAGCTGATGAAAAGACTGTCTCTCAAACTCCCGTTACGCTGACCGACTCGCCGAATTGGAAAGACCAGGGCGTGGAGAATCTTGCGAAGTCGCCTCACGCCAAGCTGCGCGATATTCCGGTGCATGCTGTGACCATCACCAGCGGCTTCTGGGCGCCACGCCGCGAAATCAGCGCGACCAAGAGCATTCCCAGCATGCACGATCTGCTGGAAGCCAACGGGCGCATGAATAATTTCCGCCGCCTGGTCGGGAAGAGTACGGCCGCGCAAATCGGACCCGTGTTCGCCGACTCCGATATTTACAAGTGGACCGAGGCGGTTGGATTTGTGCTGCAATCCGGCGATCGTCCCGAACTTCGGGCAACCGCCGACAAAATGATTGACGAAGTGATTGCCGTCCAGGAACCTAGCGGCTATCTCAACACCTACTATCAGGATGATCGCAAGTCTCTGCGAATGCTTCCGCAAACGCAATCGACGGGGCATGAGTTGTACAACATCGGACACATGCTGCAGGGGGCCATTGCTTACTATCGGGCTACCGGTGATCGGCGGTTGCTGGATGCCGGCATTCGTTTCGTGGATGATTTTCTTATCCCGAATTACGGTCCAGCGCCGAAGAAGCCTATCGTATCCGGCCATCCTGAAATCGAGATGGGATTGATCGAGCTCTATCGCATTACTGGCGATAGGCGTCAGTTAGATCTCGCTGGCTACATCCTGCAAGGTGACGCTCGTATTGATATGCCCGAGCGCCGGACGATTTATATGTTCAGCGGAACTCCGTTTACGGCGCGCACCAAGATGCAAGGGCACGCGGTTCGCGCTATGTATGCCTGTTGTGGCGCAACCGACTATTACATGGAGACTGGCGATCCAACATATCTGCAAACACTGAACCGGCTCTGGGAAGACATGACCACCACCAAGATGTACGTCACGGGCGGAGTCGGGTCGCGAGCTGATGGTGAGGCATTTGGAGATGCCTATGAGCTGCCGAATTTCCGTGCTTACGGCGAAAGCTGTGCCGCCATCGGCAACATGATGTGGAATTGGCGCATGCTGGCGGTCACTGGTGACGCAAAGTTTACCGATGTGATCGAACGCGCGCTGTACAACGGAATCAACTCCGGAATGTCGCTCGACGGCACGTTGTATTGTTATCGCAACCCTCTGGCGTTTGATCCCTCTACCGGGGACAAGATCCGCAATCCCTGGTATGACGTGACCTGCTGTCCGCCAAATCTTGAGCGCACTTTCGGATCGTTGCCGGGATATTTCTACAGCACTAGCGCGGACGGAATCTACGTACATCTCTACGACAATTCCGAGCTCGACTGGCATTTGGAGAACGGAGTCGGCCTCAAGATTACGCAGAAAACAAATTATCCTTGGGACGGTGGAGTCGGAATCACCGTCAATCCTGCAGAAGCTTCCGAGTTTACCTTTTATCTGCGCATCCCCGGCTGGGCCGATCAAGCGCAGGTTGCCGTTAATGGCAAGAGTGTAGCGGGCGCGAAGACTGGTGAATATCTTCCCATCCACCGCCGCTGGTCGGCCGGCGATGTTATTCAGCTAAGCGTCGAGGTCAAGCCTCAGGTGATTGAGGCGAATCCTCGCGTCGCCGATGATACCGGGCGAGTCGCAATACAGCGGGGACCGCTGATTTACTGTCTGGAAGAAATCGATCAACCGAGTGGCGTGTCCCTAAGCGATGTCGCAGTGAATCCCGGGCATCACGCTGCAGAGCAGTTTCAGACCGAGTTCAAGAGCGACTTGCTCGGTGGGATGGTTGTGCTTCATCACACCGGCGCAGTCTACGAGCGGGGAACATCAGAAACGATGCTCTACTCGCAATACAGCAGAGAAGCGAGAAGCCGAAAAGTTCCGCTCACGTTCATCCCTTATTACGCGTGGGCGAACCGGCAAGCGACCTCGATGCAAGTTTGGAATCTGCTACTGCAGGCGTAGCCGAAGTTGAGGGCTTACCATGCGAGCCGCACGAGCGAGAGACCTTGACGGGGCAATTCAAAATGTAATCGGACGCTGCCCTGTTGCACCTCTACCCATGCCGGCGAATTTAGAAGTTGCAGTTGGCCGGCGCTTTGCAGGCGTTCGGTTTCACGCTCGTTGGGTGATTGCGGTGAGCCCATCTCTTCCCATGTGGTGAATGCATTGCTATGGTCGGAGTCTACGCGGAAGTGCTCAAGCAGGGCGCGTTTTGCAGTCGTGGGCAAGCCGGTGATGGTCAGATCGATTGGTGCGGCAGGGAAGGGAAGATCGTCGTCGTGGTAGTTCCAGACTAAAATCTCGATCTCCCGGTCTTTATCTTTATCTTCGCGAGTAGCGATTGCGTTGATATCGGGCTGTGCGCGCACTCCGGTGTTTACAATTTCCGCAGTTGCCAAGGCTCCTGAGCTGATTACCTTCACGCGCTCATCGCCGAGCAATCCCAGCATCCGAAATGCGTTCAGGACGGGCTTGTCTACGCCATTCGTCGCCAACTCCCGGAAGCCTGCGAAGGCAGGCTGGTTTTCGAATTCAAAGGCCCAGGTTACTGCTCCCAGAAAGTTGATGTGTTCTTGACGTGCCAACGCCAGGATATTATTTAGAACTTCGATCGTATAAGCGCCGTACAGGGGCCCATTGCGATACAAGTTCTGTGGATGCTCTTGAGCGGAACAAGCCGCACACCCCTCCGGATCTGATTCTCCCAGAATAATCGGAGTCTGCCGCCACTCCGGAAAAGATGCTGTGATCTTGAATCCATTTTCAATCGCGGCGAGTTGACGGCTAATGCCCATCTGCACGTGATCGCCTTGCCACGCCGGAGATCCCTTGGGATGAAAGCTGATGAAGTCGAGATGCGAACCAACCTTGCCGTTCGCATAATTCTTCTGGTGTGCACAGTGTTCAAGAAATGCCCGGAGAAAATCTGACGCTTTCGCGTTGCCGGGGCCCGTGGTGTCAGGCCCTCCGATTCGCGCCCCGGGCAGAGCGCGAAGGACGCCATCGACGGCGAAGTCATACAGCTTAAAATATTCTTCGGGAGTTCCCTTCCAATATCCGATGTCAGGCTCGTTCCATACTTCCCAGAGCCAGGTTTTCACTTCATCATCGCCGTAACGCTCTCGGAGATGGTGAACGAATTGGAAAACCAATTCCGACCACTTCTGGTAATCCTTCGGTGGATAGGCCCATCCCGTGTAAATATCGCTGACAGGAGTGCGCGGAAATTGGTGACGGTAAGGCTCCGGGTGCGTGGAGAGCGCCTTCGGCATAAAACCAATTTCAACAAGAGGCTTGACGCCGGCTGCGCGAAACGTGTCGAAAATTTGATCCAGAATGACCCAGCTATAAACAGGGTTTCCGGACGCATCTTCCGTATAGACGTTGGTCGATCCCCATTTTAAGGATGCGGTTCCATCGCCGGTCGTTAGCAGGTTGTGAACCCGCACGTATACCGGTTTTGCATCTACGGCTGCTAGTTCGCCGAGCAGTTTTTTACCGTTCGGAGCGTAGGTGTAATTGGGCTCGTCGTAGCCGAAATAATTCCAG
Organism: Candidatus Aquilonibacter sp.; assembly: GCA_035486715.1. Classification (GTDB taxonomy): domain Bacteria; phylum Acidobacteriota; class Terriglobia; order Terriglobales; family Acidobacteriaceae; genus Sulfotelmatobacter. The sequence continues at coordinate 4,586 of DATHMV010000034.1, read as the reverse complement.
ACCGGTGAGATGTGCCCCTCGGACTGATCGTACTGCACCTGGATGCTCACGCTCTGCGATGCTTGCGGCCAGCACAGTTTAGTTATTAGAAGAAGGAGGAGAGAAGAAAAGAAGATGGTCCGCCATCGGCTGTAACATTTTGGCATCATTTCACCTAGCCGAGAAGCGGAAGACAGTGGTGGAGTGGTAGGTTTGGCCGGGTTTTAACTCGGTGGAGGGGAAGTCAGGATGATTGGGAGAGTCGGGGAAGCGCTGGGTCTCAAGGCACAAGGCCGCATGTAACTCATCGGGTTTTCCGCCTTTGCCTTTGATCGATCCGTCGAGGAAGTTGCCGCTGTAGAACTGAATTCCCGGCTGATCGGTCAACACTTTCAGCACACGCCCACTACTGGGGTCGTAGACTTCTGCGGCTTCGGATAATTTGCCGCTGTCGTTATCTTTATCGAGGACCCAGTTGTGGTCGTAGCCATGGCCCAAGTGGAGTTGGTCGTCGTTGGCGTTGATGCGTTCGCCGACGGCGGTGGGTTTGCGAAAGTCGAAGGGCGTAGCGTCGACGGATTTTAATTCGCCGGTGGGGATCAGACCGGCGTCCACGGGGGTGAAGCGGGAGGCGTGGAGAGTCAGCTGATGGTTGAGGATGTTGCCTTGTCCGGCGAGATTGAAGTAAGAGTGATTGGTCAGGTTCACGACGGTGTCTTTGTCGGTGGTGGCGGAGTAGTCGATGCGAAGATCGCCTTTGATCAGCGTGTAGCGAACCGTGGCGGTCAGGTTGCCGGGGTATCCGGCCTCGCCGTCTTTGCTGAGGTAAGTTAGTTCCACGCCGTTCGCAATGGGTTTGGCTTTCCAGACCACGTTGTTGAAGCCGTGCGGGCCGCCGTGCAGAGAGTTCTCCCCATTGTTCAGCGGCAGGGAATATTTTTTGCCGTCGAGGGTGAAGCTGCCGTGCGCGATGCGGTTGGCGTAGCGGCCGATGAGCGCGCCAAAGAAGGCGTCGGCGGGGCCGTTGAAGTTTGCGACGTAGCCGTCGAGATTGTCGAAGCCGAGCACGACGTCGCCGGACTTGCCGTTTCGGTCGGGGACTTTCAGGGAGACGACGACTCCGCCGTAGGTGGCGATGCGAGCTTCGTAGGGGCCGTCGCTCAGGGTGAAGATCTCGACCGGAGTTCCGTCCGGGGTTTTTCCAAAAGGCTGGCTCGTCACCTTGGTCTTAGCCTCCGTGGTCATGGAAAACAGCGTTAGCCACAGCCCGCTGATTGTGACTATTCGCAGGACTCGCTGAAAGCCTATGGTCATTTACGGCTCCTTGCCGGACTACTCTGTGATTCGGTTGAGGGAAGACGCAGCCACTGCAATCAAGGTCGGGAGAATATCTCCCAAGCCATCGCTGCCCCGCTGGCCCAAGGTGAAATACAACTTGCTATATAAAGGATAGAGGTCGCCGTAAATGCGCTGTGCCGAGGTATCCGGCTGGAACGCCCGGTGCGAGGGACAAATCTTGTCCTGCGCCTCCTCGATGGTTTTGAACGTGCCTGCCGCCATAAACGCAAAGATGGCCGATCCGAGGCTGACCACGCTCCTGGCCGGAACCAGCACGGGACGGCCCAGGACGTTGGCATAGACCTGGTTGAGGGTGTCGTTTTTCTGCGGGATGCCGCCGGCGTTGATCACGCGTTTGATGTGTACGCCGTGGCCTGCCATGCGGTCGAGGATGACGCGGGTGTGAAAGGCTGTGCCTTCGATGGCCGCGAAGAGTTCATCCTGCGCCGTCGTCTGCAGATTCCAGCCGAGGGTAACGCCGCGCAGGTTGGGGTTCACGAGCACGGTGCGGTCGCCGTTATCCCAGGTCATGCGCAGCAGGCCGGTTTGTCCGGCGCGATAGTTTTCGAGGCCGGCGGATAAAGTTTTTACGTCGGTTGCGGCGCGCGCGGCGATGGCGTTGAAGATGTCGCCGACGGCGGAGAGTCCGGCTTCGATTCCGGTGCGCAGAGGATGCACGCTGCCTTGCACCACGCCACAGACTCCCGGCACCAGGTTCACCGATGGAGTGATTCCGATGATGCAGGTCGATGTACCGATGACGTTAACCATGTCATCGGTGCGGCAGCCGGCGCCGATGGCGTCCCAATGGGCGTCGAAGGCGCCTACTGGAATAGGAATGCCAGCCTTAAGCCCAAGTTTTTCCGCCCAGATTGGAGAAAGTGTTCCGGCGACGTGATCCGAGGTCGCGTATTCGCCATCGAGTTTGTCGCGAACGCCCTTTAATAAGGGGTCTACTTTTACCAAGAAACTTTCCGGAGGCAGGCCGCCCAGCTGGGCGTTCCAGAGCCACTTGTGGCCCATGGCACAGATGCTGCGCTTCACTTTGCCGGGATCGGTGACGCCGCAGAGTGTGGCTGCGACCATATCGCAATGCTCGAATGCAGATGCGAATTGCGGCCGCTTTTCCGGATTGTGGCGGAGCCAGTGCAGAAGCTTGGAGAATCCCCACTCGGAGGAATAAATTCCGCCGCACCATTTGATTGCCTCCAAGCCTTCGCGATGCGCAGCCTCGGTGATTTCCGCGGCTTCTCCTTTAGCGCGGTGATCGCACCACAGGTAATATTCGCCGAGCGGTTGAAGATCTTTGTCGACGGGAATTACGGATGAGCCGGTGGTATCGAGCGCGATGGCTTGTACTTGATCTCCCGCGATGCCCGCCTTCTGCAGCGCCTCGCGCGTTGCCCTCGCGAGCGCGTGCATGTGATCTTCGTGCGATTGAGTGGCATATTCAGGATCTTCGTGTTTGCGGTGCAGCGGATATTCCGCAATAGCAGATTGGAGCAGACCACGTTCGTTATCCACGAGAGAAACACGAACACTCAGGGTTCCGAAGTCGACACCTGCAACAATAGCCATCAGCCTTCTCCGTTGTTGCAAGCGTGATAATGCATGTCCCAATGCAGATAACGAGTCGTGGCTTCATATACCGCGGATGCGACCGTGGAAAGATTGGCGGCTACATGATGCTCAAAGCCGCGCTCGCAGATGAAGTGCAACAGCTTCTGAAGGTTCTGGATTTCGACCACGCCCGCGCCGCCGAAGGTGTTCAGCGGATCGTTGGTGAATCGACCTTCGCCGACGTAGCCGCGCATCTTGCCTGATGTGTCATCGGTCGAGAAGCGGGCGAAGCTCATCTTCTCCGGCTTGATCAGCCCGACGCAGGTTCCGAAGGTATTTTCTTTGCCCACGGTGCCGGCAATGATTTCTTGAAAATCCATCTTCACCGAGCGGAAGAAATGCTTCGGCAGGTTCGAGCAGTGAAAGCAGACTGCCTTATTCGGATCTGACCCGTAGTTGTTATTCCAATCAAGAAGTGCTGACGGCGTTTGCGAAGCCAGTTGCAACGCGTGCATTCCCAGCACGCCACAAATATCCACTTCGCAAGCGCTGGAAAGCAGCTCGTTGCTCATCATGCTCATGACGGTGCAGGGAACTACGCCCAGGTTTTCTTCAATGGAGGTCCAGCACTGCACCGCGCTGATAGTGACCTCCGTCGCCGCCATCCATTGATCGACAACCGCGCCTAGCTTTGCCATCTTCATTAAAGCGGACGCTGGAACGCTGCTGGCATCGACATATTTGTTAATTGCAGCCAGCTTCGCCTGCGCATGATCGTCGTTGTCCTTCATTCGCTCGATGCGCCCGAGCACTTCGGAAAGATCCAGAGTCTCAATGGAGATGCCCTGCGACTCCAATATCTTTTCGCTATAGCGTACGGTGTTGAATGCAGTCGGACGCGCCCCAATTGCACCCACGCGCAGGTTGCGAAATCCCATGACCACCCGGCACACGGCGGCGAACCATTGCAGATCTTTGGCGAATTCGGGTGAGTCGGGGCTTTCCGTATGCAGCGTGGTGATGGAATAAGGAATGCCGTATTGCCGGAGATTATTGCAGGCCGACATTTTGCCGCAGAAGCTGTCGCGGCGAAAAGAGATCGTCATCTTCTTCGGATCGTCGGGGGTTGCCTGGATGAGCACGGGCACGCGAAGATCAGCTAGTCGCAAGGTGTCGGCAATGGCGCGTTCTTCGCCAAAGTTCGGCAACGTGACGATGACACCGTCGATACGATCGCGGTTACGTTTGAAAAGGTCGGCGCAGCGACGCGATTCTTCGCGCGTCTCAACGGCACCATATTTACTCTCCTCTGGAGTGAGTGCTATGGCATCTATTCCAGCGGTTTCGAGCGCACGCAGAATTTCTTCCCGACCACTCTTGGCCAGATGGTCGGGAAAGAATCCCCGGTTGCCCACGATGACCCCCATGGTCATCTTTTTATTACTATTCACAGACATATCGCTCCAACCACTCTAGGATTCTCTCCGCGGCGTGAATTTGAAGCAGTAGATGAGGCCGAAGAGCAGTAAGGCAGCGCCCCACCAGACGTTGGCGTGGAGGGCGAACAGGACTACTGCGGGGTTCACCGGCGGATTCACCAGTTGGTAGATTCCTGCTGCCAGGATCAGGGCTCCGTTGACCGCCAGCGCGATGCCGATAAAAAACCAGATTGAGATCATGCCGCTTGCCTCAGGGGCTAAAGCCCGGAT
>DATHMV010000033.1:0-140768 GCA_035486715.1 Candidatus Aquilonibacter sp. | reverse complement strand
CCAATCTTGCGTAGGATGCGGTAATGGGATACCGTCTGCCCGACGGGTTGGGACGGCGTGACCATCAGCGGGAATGTTACGGGGAGATCACGGGAGGGTCAACTGCGAGTGTTTTTCCGGAAGCCACTCATCGAGAGACTTGGCGGTGTCGGGGGCCGAACCCGTCTTTAGGGTTCTTGTATCGGCCACACAGGTAAGCGTCACAGGTAAGAATTTCAGGATAAAAATGGGGATGGGAGCTAAACCATTGAGAGATTTGGTGGACCTGGTCGGGATCGAACCGACGACCTCTTCCATGCCATGGAAGCGCGCTCCCAGCTGCGCCACAGGCCCACAAATGGGGACACTACTGCTGGATTGAAGTGAACTGTAGTTATTCTCGCCCAGCTTGGCAGGATAGTCAACGCGGACTCCAAGACAGCTTAACCACGGAGACGCGGAGGCACAGAGAAAAACCTTTTTTGTTCTTTGTGCCTCCGTGCCTCTGGGGGGTAAAAAGAATGATTCTTCTATTTCTTTCCACAGCCTCCTCTGGCATAATTGATCGTGCACCCCACCTGCACAAATTCTCAAACACAATTTAGAGCGAGGAACAGATGCCAGCGAAGTACATCTTTGTAACGGGCGGAGTTGTGTCTTCTCTAGGCAAGGGGTTGGCGGCGGCTTCCATCGGATGCCTACTGGAAAGCCGCGGGCTCAAAGTCAACCTGATGAAGTTCGACCCTTATTTGAATGTGGATCCGGGCACGATGTCGCCGTTTCAGCACGGCGAAGTTTTTGTGACGGACGACGGCGCCGAAACCGATCTCGACCTTGGCCACTACGAGCGCTTCACCCATGCCAAACTTTCTCGTGACAATAATTGGACCACGGGTAGGCTGTATGAGCAGATCATCGCGAAGGAACGGCGCGGAGATTATCTGGGCAAGACGGTGCAGGTGATCCCGCATGTAACCAACGAGATTAAAGCGGCGATGAAAAAGGTCGCGCAGGATGTGGATGTGGCGATCGTCGAAATCGGCGGAACGGTGGGCGATATCGAGTCGCTGCCCTTTATGGAAGCGATTCGCCAGATGCGGCAGGAGTTGGGACGGGAAGACACTTTATTTGTGCATGTGACGCTGGTGCCGTTTATTGCCGCCGCGCAGGAATTGAAGACCAAGCCTACGCAGCACTCGGTGAAGGAGCTGTTGAGCATTGGAATTCAACCCGATATTTTGCTTTGCCGCACCGACCGCTTTCTTGCGAAAGATATCAAGTCGAAGATTGCGCTCTTCTGCAACGTGCAGGAAGAGGCCGTGATCACGGCCAAAGATGTGGCGTCGGTTTATGAAGTGCCGCTGGTGTTTGCCAATGAAGGCGTGGATACGCTGGTGCTCAGGTATCTGCACATGGAGGCGAATGACCGCAATCTTTCCAAGTGGGAAGACATTGTGCATCGCGTCTACAACCCGAAAGACACGGTTACGATTGGGATTGTCGGCAAATATGTGGAGTACGAGGATTCGTACAAATCGCTGAAGGAAGCGCTGATCCATGGCGCGCTGGCGCACAATTTGAAACTGCAGTTGAACTGGATTGAGGCCGAGGGGCTGGAAACAGCTGAACAGAGCGAAGTTGCGGCACAGTTGGAAGGCTACGACGGCCTGCTTGTTCCCGGTGGGTTTGGCAAGCGCGGCATCGAGGGCATGTTGATTGCGATCCGTTATGCCCGCGAGAATAAAATTCCGTACTTCGGGATTTGCCTGGGCATGCAGACGGCTTGCGTAGAGTTTGCGCGCAACGTGGTCGGGCTGGCGGAAGCGAATTCGAGCGAGTTCGATCCGGCGACGCCGCATCGCGTGATCTACAAACTGAGAGAGTTGCGCGGTGTGGAGGAGCTTGGCGGGACGATGCGCCTGGGAGCATGGACTTGCAAAATTGAGCCCAACACGCTGGCGCATAAAATTTATGGCAAGCTGGAAATCAGCGAGCGGCATCGCCATCGCTATGAATTCAATCGCGAATATGAAGAGCCGATGGTGGCGGCTGGATTAAAAATTTCCGGCTCAACGCCGGACGGAACTTATGTAGAGATGGTGGAACTGCCGGATCATCCGCATTTCATTGGATGCCAGTTTCATCCTGAATTCAAGTCGAAGCCGCTGGAGCCGCATCCACTGTTCAGCACGTTTATTGCAGCGGCGTATGAGTACGGGTCAAAGCGGCGGGCAGAGAAAGAAGTTGCCGCGGTTGAGATGTTTCATCGGCCGGAGAAAGTGGCGCGGAGATAATCGAGTTCAACCCAGCACGGAGTCACGGAGACTCGGAAAAAAAACAAGGGTTGGTTTCTCCGTGCTCTTGTGACTCCGTGGTGAAATGATTTCAGGTGAATCTTGTCTAGTTACTTCCAAGTCGGCGATGTGCGCATTGGCGCGGGCGATCTTTTTCTTGTCGCCGGCCCGTGCGTGATCGAGAGCGAAGAACATGCTATTCGCATGGCTGAGATCATCAAGGGCGTGACCAAAGCGCTGGGCTTCCCTTTCATCTTCAAAGCCAGCTATGACAAGGCCAACCGTACGTCGATTCGCAGCTTTCGCGGGCCGGGATTGAAAGAAGGTCTGCGGATTTTGAAAAAGATTAAAGACCAGCTTCAGCTTCCGGTGCTTACTGACGTTCACCAGGTGGCCGACGTTGCTCAAGTTGCCGAAGTGGCCGATGTGCTACAGATTCCTGCATTTCTTTGCCGCCAGACTGATCTTGTGGTCGCAGCGGCTCTGGGCGGGAGAGCTGTCAATATTAAAAAGGGACAATTCGTTTCTCCGTGGGATATGCGTCATGCGGTGGAAAAGTGCCGTGAGGCGGGCAATTCGCAGGTTTTCTTGACCGAGCGCGGCAGCAGTTTTGGCTACAACAATCTGGTTGTGGATATGCGCTCGCTCGCCATTATGCGAAAGTTTGCTCCGGTGGTTTTTGATGCTACGCATTCCGTCCAGCTTCCATCCGCATCTGCCGATGGAGAACACGCGGTCAGCGGCGGCCAACCTGAATTTATTCCAATACTGGCACGCGCCGCGGTTGCGGCCGGTGTTGATGGAGTTTTCATGGAAGTTCACGACAATCCCAAAGAAGCAAAGTCGGACGGCGCGAATGCGCTGGAATCGACGAAGCTGCGGGAAGTGTTGAAGGAATTGTTGGCGTTGCGGCATGCGCTGGATGCGGCGCGGGAGACGCCTTAATTTCTTCCTAATAACTCGAGTGTCTCCGGCCTCCGTGGTAGATTTAAATTTCCACAATGAAAACAATTGCTCATTGGGCCCTCAACACGGCAGCGTTGCGCGGCGCGAGCTATGCCGATGCGCGCATTGTCAGCCAGCGGAGCCGCGCGCTTACCACGAAGAACGGCAAAGTTGGGAGTGCGTCGGATTCTGAATCTCTGGGATGCAGCGTACGTGTGATTGCCGATGGGGCCTGGGGGTTTGCCGCATCGGAAGATTTGTCCCGCTCCGGAGTTGAGGCTACGGCAGCGCGCGCGGTCGAAATTGCCCGCGCTTCGGCGCAGGTAAAACGGGAAAGTATTCGGCTTGCCCCGGAAAAGGCGGTGACTGCCGAATGGACCACGCCGCATCAAATCGACCCCTTCTCAATTTCTGTCGAACAGAATATTGCTTTGTTGCTGAAGATTGATTCCGAATTGCGCTCGGTAGCGGGGGTCACACTGGCGGAAAGCAATCTTAATTTCAATTGCGAGGAGCAATGGTTCGTTTCGTCCGAAGGGAGCGATATTCATCAGACGAAATATTCGGCCGGCGCAGGCTACACTGCATACGCGTTTGCGGGAAATGAAATTCAGAAACGTTCGTATCCCAATTCTTACGGCGGGCAATGGCAGAACAAAGGTTACGAACTGATCGATGAATTGAAACTGGTGGAGAACGCGCGCCGCATCGCCGAAGAAGCGGTTGCGCTGCATCGTGCGGATCAGTGTCCTGAAGGCATCTTCGATATCATTCTCGATAGCTCTCAACTGGGTTTGCAGATTCACGAATCGGTCGGGCATCCCATTGAACTTGATCGTGTGCTGGGGATGGAAGCGAATTTTGCCGGCACTTCATTTCTTACTCTGGATAAATTGCGCACGCTCCGTTATGGAAGCGATCTGGTGAACGTGGTCGCAGACGCGCGTCAGGAGCATGGATCCGGGCTTGGAACATTTGGCTTCGACGACGAAGGCGTACCCGCGCAGTGCACGCCGATCATCACCAACGGATTATTTACCGGCTACCTCAGTTCGCGCGAAACGGCGCACACGATTGGCGAGAATCGATCGGGAGGAACTCTCCGCGCTGAGGGCTGGAATCGGCTGCCGATGATTCGCATGACCAACATCAGCCTGTTACCCGGCGAGAAGCCATTGAGCCTGGAGCAACTGATTGCGTCCACCGATCATGGCATTCTGATGCAGACCAACCGCTCGTGGTCGATCGACGACAAGCGATATAACTTTCAATTCGGGTGCGAGATCGGCTGGGAGATCAAGAATGGCAAGCGCGTGCACATGGTGAAGAATCCTTCGTATTCTGGAATTACGACTGAGTTCTGGAACTCGCTGGATGCTATCTGCTCGCGCGATGAGTGGACGCTTTGGGGCACGCCGAATTGCGGAAAGGGACAGCCGCAGCAGGTAATGGGCACCGGGCATGGTGCTGCACCGTCGCGGTTTCGTGGGATTAAGGTCGGAAGCGCGTATCGGAGCATGTGATATCTGTCACAGGGAATTTGCGGAATATGCAATAGCATTTGGCACTTAGCACTTGGCATTTAGCCAGGAGCGGGGAGTGCAGAGATGAAAGATTTTAGGGATTTAAGAGTTTGGGAGAAGGCACACAAATTAACCTTAGAAATTTACACGCTGACTACTCAGTTTCCGCGACACGAATTGTATGGATTGACCAGCCAGACCCGGCGATGGGCTGTTTCAATCGGAGCGAATATTGCTGAGTATGCGGGAAGCGTGGTAATAACGAATTCCAACGTTTCCTGCAAATTGCTTCCGGATCGGCAAACGAACTGGATTATCACCTGTTGCTAGCCAAAGACTTGGGATTCCTGGCAGAAGCGGGTTATCGGCAAACCGCGAAAGAGCTATCGGAACTATGGAGAATGCTGACTGCGCTTCTACAGAAAATCGAATCCGAACGTCTGATGACAAATGCTAAGTGCTAACTGCCAAGTGCTGACTCTCCAATGCTGACGCGAGAACACGCTAGTTCCATCTTCGACCGCATCAAAAAACTCTCTACCGCAGATGAGGTCGAGGTGCTTATTTCGGGCGGAAGGTTTGCGCTGACTCGGTTTGCGAATAACACGATTCATCAGAATGTGGAGGATGAGAACCACATTATTTCTGTCCGCACGGTTTTCGGCGGACGAACGGCCCGCGCTACTACCAACAAATTTGACGACGATAGCCTGCGCCGCGTGGTGGAATCTTCTGAAGCGCTGGCCAAGGTGCAGCATCCCGATCCGGACCTTTTGCCTATGCCGGACTCGAGAGAGGCCGGCGGCGCGACGGGCGTGGCGCCCACCTCCATACGGGTTGTGCCCTCGCGATATTTTGAGGGAACTGCGCGCATCACGCCGCAGCTGCGCGCCGACGGGGTGGGAAAAATCGTAAAGGTTGCGGATAAACACAAGCTGACTACGGCTGGAATTTTTTCCAGCTCCGAATTGGTGGAGGGTATCTTCAACTCGCGCGGCCTCAGCAAATGGCACACGCAAACGTTGGCGGAAGTTTCCATCACCATGCTGGGCGCGGATTCTTCGGGCTGGCAGAAGGCTAACTCTCCCGACGTTGCTCTTCTCGATCCGCTGCGCATGGCGGAAATTGCGGCGCAGAAAACGATCGACTCGGAACGTCCCGCAGAAATTCCGGCGGGGAAATATACGGTGATTCTCGAGCCGTCAGCCGTGCTCGACATTGTTGGCTTCATGTTCTGGGATTATTCGGGCATGGCTATCCTCGATCAACGATCGTTTCTTACTGGCCGTATCGGCAGCCAGCTTTTCGGCAAAAACATCACCATTTGGGATGATGTCGCTCATCCTTTGCAGGCTGGATCGCCTTTTGACGGGGAAGGCGTGGATCGCCAGCACGTGCCGCTGATCGAAGACGGAATCGTGAAGCGTGTGGTCTACGCGCGGGCTACCGCTGCCCGAATGAAAAATTCGGAATATAAAGACAAGGTTGGCCCCATTGCGGCCACCGGCCACGGTTTTGCGCTGCCGAACGAAATGGGCGAGATGCCGATGAATATCGTGTTTGCGCCGACACAAAATCCGCAAACGGTGGATGAGATGATAGCGTCCACCGAACGCGGCGTGCTGGTGACGCGGTTGTGGTATATCCGGGAGGTCGATCCATTCGAGAAAATTGTTACCGGCATGACTCGCGACGGCACCTTTCTGATTGAAAACGGGCGCGTGCGGCAAGGCGTGCGCAATTTCCGCTTCAATCAAAGCCTGATCCACTTGCTTACCAACGTCGAAAGCATGAGCGTCCCGCTTCGTTCGTGCGGTGAAGAATCGTTTGACATGGTCGTGCCGGCAATGAAGGTGCGCGATTTTAACTTCACCGAAGTAACGAAATTCTGAGGATGCGCTGAGTTGCCGTTTCAATGCGGACCATTACTTTACAGCCTGCTCCTAAATTCCTTGTAATCCTCTCATCCCCAAGCATTTAACGTCCTACCGTTCAATGACTTCCGTAACTTTGCGAGGCTGATTCCCGGGTGTACGCTGCCCTAGAGTTTGAAAATGCGAGTGTCCGGGAAATTCCGGATGCGCGGTATGCGCCTCGGAAAGAAGGTTGTTAGACGGTGCTAGGCGAAGCGGCGGGCGAACAACAAATAGCGGAATCTCCGGAGCAGACTGCGATTAAGCATTATGCAGAAATGCAGAGTGCGCCGCGTTTTCCCCTGCATTTGCCTGTGGAGTTGAAATCGCAGGGCGGTCCTTGTTCGGCGGAAACGCAAAATATATCCGCCAATGGCGTGCTCTTCGCCATGGACCGGGATGTTCCGGTTGGATCGCTGGTGGACTTCACCATCCTGCTTCCCGGCGACGTAGTCGGATCTCGTTGCGATGTTCAGATCGACTGCCACGGCCGGGTTGTCCGCAGCTTTGAGGACAAGGGACGCCGGGGCGTAGGCGTAGTGATTGATGAGTACCATTTCGAGCGAGCGTAGCGCGAAAGGAAACTGATGGCCAGCACGGTCAGCGTCGGCGAAAATCACGGAGTTCACTCTGACAACGGTACAGAATCGTTGATCCGGGTGATCCTAGCCGATACGCAGGCAATTTTCCGCGCCGGTTTGCGCAAGATTTTTGCGCTGGAAGACGATATTCGCGTGGTCGGGCAGGCCGAAACACTGCCGCAGACACAATCTGCCGTAACCAAATTTTCCGCCGACATACTTATCTTTGAGTCGGCACTGGCGCCGAATCCGGTTGAGTCCATCACGGAATTCCTGCGGCAAGCGCCGCAACTAAAGATTGTTGTGGTCACGCCGGTGCTGGACGAACAACTTACTCTCGATCTATTCCGCCGCGGAGCGCATGGGATTGTATCGCGCGAAGTGGAACCGGAAGTTTTTGTCGACTGCCTGCGCAAAGTTGCCGCCGGCGAGCCCTGGCTGGAAAGCCGGGCGGTGCATTGGGTGATGGAAGCTTTTCGCGGCCACAATCTGCGGCCCTCGGGAGCGCGGCCGAAAGTTCAGCTCACGCCCAAGGAAGCTTTGATTGTTTCCTGCGTCACGCAGGGAATGAAGAACAAAGAAATCGCAGTGCGGGTTGGAACCACCGAGCAGGTGGTGAAAAATTATCTGCGCAAGGTGTATGACAAGCTTGGTGTTGCCGACCGGCTGGAGTTGGCGCTCTACTGCTTAAGCCATCACGTGGTCGATGGGGTTAAGCCGCCTCCGGTGCCGGAAACGGCAAAGGAAGAGGAAGTTGGTGGGGTGGTGCCTTCAGCGGGATTGAATACCGCTGCAGCGGCAGCTTCCGCCGGCGCGGCCGGCGTTTCGCCTGCCGCAAGCTTGATCAGACCCAATCCAACTTCCACAGAATAGTTCTCTCCGCCGCTACCCCAGCTTTGCCATCATCGAAATTTTGGCGTTCAACACCTTTGACACCGGACATCCTTTTTCCGCCGCTTCCGCATACTTTTGAAACGTGGCTGCATCTGCCCCCGGCACCTTGCCTACGACATCCAGATGGCTGGCTGTAATCGTCCACCCGGAATCGAGCTTCTCCATCGTTAGCGTCACGTTCGTGCTAATGCTTTCAGGAGTCAGATTCGCTCCGCCCAGTTGCGCCGAGAGCGCCATTGAAAAGCACGCCGCATGTGCGGCTGCGATCAACTCTTCGGGATTGGTTCCCGGGCCATTCTCAAATCGCGAGGTAAAAGAATATTGCGTATCCTTGAGCACCCCACCCGGAGCTGAAATCGATCCCTTGCCATCCTTCAGCCCGCCCTTCCACACTGCGCTAGCTTTGCGTTCCATTTCGTTCTCCTCTTATCGCTAAAGAAATAAATTCCTTCATCATTGTAGACGGGGCTTGCTGGCGCTGTCAGGTGCGAGGCGAGTATGAGGGGTTAAGATTTAGTAAAAATCGGAGCAGCTCAAATAGAACCCGCATTGCGGACAGCTCAATTTGCAGCGGTGCTCTTTCAGTCCGGCTGAACAGTTCGGACAGAATTGTTCGGGATACGTGTTGGGAAGACGAATTATGGATTCATCGGGCGAATGGTTCTCAATTGGCTGGCTCAGGCTCATTCGCGCAAGATAATTTCACCGACGGCTGCGCGCAAGTATGAATTTGTCTTCTCCTTCTTCTTTCTTAATCTTGGAGCTAATCTTGGAGTGAAAGAAACCTTCCCTGAAGGAGTTTTATCTTCTAAAGGGAAGGCTATTTGTGCGCCGCCACAAATCAGTTGGTTAGCCCACCACAACTAAAACGATCTGCGCTCCGGGATGGAGCAAATCAATCAGCACATACTCGCCATCGATAAAGTCGATGTAGCAATCGTCGGTGTATGCCCATCCCACCGGCCACGGATCCGAGAGTGTAAACCAATACCCGCTGTACTGAAAACGGGGCTGCCCTTCGACTATGACCGTTTTCTGTACCTGGAAGGTATGCTGGCGGCCAAAGTTCGAGTGGAATTTAGCGTCGGGAATTTTCTTACCCTGTTGCGCCGCAGGCGTGGCGTGAGCCGGGGGCTGATTCTCTTTTCCCATCTTCATGTCATCGTTCTGTTTTTCATTCTTCATCGGCTTGGCATCATCCGCTTTTGCCGGTGGCTGATCCTGAGGTGTCTTCATGTCTTTCGGAGCCGCTTGTGGAGCGGCCGGTTTTGCCTCTTCCTGCTTTGGCTGCTCTTGAGGCGGCTTGGCATCATCGCGCGAGTCCTGCGCGTTCACGTTTACAGGCGCGCCCAACAGCAATCCCAACAAACCTGCTCCTAACAATCCCGCACCCAAGCCTTTAATGCTCACGTCTTGAAGTCTCATAGTGGATCTCCTTGCGTAAGTTTGTGCTTTGCCTCCAATTCGGGCTTAGGTCGGATGCAGGCTGGAACACTCCGGCTGTCACCAACCAGTTCTTCACTGCGCGTTCTACAGCGTTCCACTGACCTTTTGCGCAGAAATTCGTCGCATATTTGCAAAACTTTTATCTTTCCACAGAGCGGTTTTGCGCTAGAATGCTTCTGCTAGTGGGAGCGATTTCTGTTGGCTGGGAACCGCTCTTGGCCTTCCCCCAGGAGGTAGTAGATGTATCGGTCCTATTCCAGTTCCTTGGCGGACTCACGTCCGTTCATGGACGTTCAGTCTTTGATCCGCAACCTAGCTCAAGACTTCGTCACCTCTTTTAATACCAGCAATTACGATCAGGCAGCTGCGCTCTACGCGCAGGACGGCGCTTTCATGGCTCCGCATCATGACGCGGCATATGGGCCCAAGGCGGTCGAGCATCTTCTGCGTCAATTCGGTGACTCGGGATACGAAGAGCTGCGTTTCGAAACCGTGCGCGTCGATGCATCCGGGGATTTGGCTATGGAAATCGGCCGCTATACGGTCGCCATTCGCCAATCGGATGGCACCATTCGCGCCGACCGTGGCAAGTATTTGAGATGCTGGCGGCGTTTGGGCGCATGGCTGGTTGTGGCTGATTGCTGGAGCAGCAATCTACCGGTGCCTCGCTAGACTAGTTGCATGCCGCCGGAGGGGCTCCCCCGTGCATGGCTGCGTGTGTGCGCAGGCCATCGTTTTCTTGCCTCTTAAGATTTAGGTCGAGTGAAAGCAACCTGCTGCCACTCGTAACACAGACGCTCTTAAGCGGGCGATCTCTCCTGCCGCAAAAGCGGGTTTTCCGGTTTTCGTAACAAATCGATAAAAGTCCTTGCGCAGGATGAAAAATTGTGTACGATTTGCGCCTATTCTGTTGGGGCCTTGGCTGTAACCATCAAAACAATCGGATTTGCGAGGGGCAGGATGCATTCGCTAGTGAAAGCGGCAGCGATCGCAGGCTTTGTTCTATTCGGGGGATTCTTCTGCGTGGTCACGTGGAAGTTACTGACCGGTGAAATCAGCCTAAGCTATCTGCTTGATGGAGATGTGCGGGATTCAGGCAGTTCAACCGGATTTACCACGGATGCAAGCGCGGGACGCACGCAAACGCTACTAGTGACGATTTCCGTGGCTGGGTACTATCTGCTGCAAGTGATCCATAATCCGAAGCAGTTGCCTTCGATTTCGCCGTGGATGGTTGGTGTTCTGGGCGGAAGCCAAGCCCTTTATCTTGGCGAAAAGGTGCAGGCGATGCTCCCAGGCCGAATGGGAGATTTCTTCAAATAGGAGAAAGTGATGAAGAATCCAGAATTTGTCGCGAGCGTAGTGTTGGCGATCGGAACCGCATTTGTGATCGCGGTTTTTTTTCGTAACGAAGACCCAATGACTAAGGTCAAGCTGGCAATCGCTTACGCAGGATTGATCATGTTGTTTCTGTTCGGTTTCCTGATTCTGGCGGCCATCGCCAGCGGGAAAATCGATATAAGCCAGCTATTGGAGGAGAAAGGCGCCGACGGGGCCAACGGCGGGGCCAGCATGGGACGCTTTCAATTGCTGATCTTTACGTTCGTGATTGGTCTCAGCTTCTTTCTAGTCGTGCTTTACAAGAACGACATGCCCAATATCCCAACTAATGTTTTGGCTCTGCTGGGAGTGAGCGCAACGACTTACGGCGTTGGCAAAGGCATACAAGCCACTGCGCAGGATAACAAGAGAACGGGGATGGCGGTGGGAACGGAGGGAACGACGGAGCAGGTGGAGCACCAAGGGCGGGCGGCGACTAGCGCTTCGTTGAGGGAAAGCGGGTAAAGAATCTTCCGGAGGAGACCGTATGCCCACACAAAAATCGAAAAGCGGCCGTACATTCGCGCGGCATGTTGCGCCGTTTGCGCCTCTGGCGCTGGCGCTGGGGATGAACGCAGTGCCGTCGAATAACACAGCTCCCCCTGAAAACCCTCCCGGGTTGGTGGAGCAAGATATTCCTGACAATATAAGCGCCGTGAAGTGTGACGAGAATATCGCGGATTCTCAGGAATGTCATGCCAATTACCCGACCGGTTGCAGCAAAGCTGCCGGATACGATGCGTATCTCAATTCCCTGAAGAATCTGACGCCTATGCCGACTACGGGGGTCAACTTCCTGGATCAATCCGCTTTCGACAATCTCAACAGCAGCACGCCCAGCGAATTGGGACAAGGCAACAACCACGCGACGTACAAAGATCAACTCAGCCAGCTCGGCGAAGGAAAACAATTTGGAATCGTGGGCTACCTCTACTATTACCAAGCCACGGGCGCGGAAAGCAGCAACTGTGAATTGACGGGGCCGGACGCGAATGGAGGAAATGTCGACTTTCACATTGGAATCGGCTTTGATTCCAGTTTGGCCAGTCAGGTGGATGGCAATTCACGACCGGCAGCGGCCTTAAAGAAACAACTGCAACAGAACAGTGTAATCGTGGAAATGACCCCGCATTACCGCGCTCGATTCGAGGACGGAGTTTGGACGCTGGCGAACTTGAAGCCCGCGCTCGGTCACAAAGTGAGAGTGATCGGTCAGTTGCTGGTTGACAGTGAACACAATAAGCCGACGGATAACTGCGCGGTAAAGGGAACGGCGGCGCAGGCCAATCATTGCTGGCGCTACTCGATATGGGAGCTGCATCCGGTAACGAGCTTTGAATATTGCGCCAATGACTCGTGCACGGAGGCTACCAACAACTGGACTCCGATTGGAGGGAGCGCAACGGCGAGCGCAGGCGGAGGAAGTTCCGGGGATGGCTCTGATGAGACATCAACCGCTGGCGCGACGAGCAGGCCGCGCAGCTCTACTCGTACCGCAGAGCCTCGATCGGATCGAGCCTCGCGGCCTTGATGGCGGGCAACATGCCGCTGACGATTCCGACAAAGCTGAGAATCGCCGTGGACCAGATAAGCGTTGCCGTGTCGATGTAGAGATGGATGTCGCCTTCGCTGGCGTCTTCGATGAAGGCGCTCCAGAGCGTGAGCGAACCAACCGACCAGGAAACCAGATAGGCCAGGACCACGCCTAATAGCCCACCTAGCGCAGTGATCACGAGCGCTTCAGCGAGAAACTGAAACAGAATATGCCAGCGGTGCGCTCCCAGCGCCTTTTCCACTCCGATTTCGCGGGTGCGCTGGGTGACCGAAACCAGCATGATGTTCATGAGTCCAACTCCGCCGATGCCGAGGGTCAATAGCCCGATGAAACCGAGCAAAAGTTTGATACCGACGGTAATGACGTTGAGGTCCGCGAGATCTTTTACGGCGTCGAAGACGAAGATGGCGCGATCGTCTTTCGGATTGAAGTTGTGATGGAAGGCCATGGAATCACGCACAGATTGCGCGACCTTAATGTGATCACCTTCGTAGTCCATGAAAATGCCGTCGAGGTAGTAGGTATTTTTTAAATCGCCCATGGCGCTGTAGGGGACATAGACCAATGAGTTCATGTCCTCATCGCCATTGGAGATTGTGTGCCGCAGGATCGCAATTACTTTGTAGGAGATGCCGTCGATGCGGATACTTTCGCCTATCGCATTCTGGCCGGAAAATAGCTTTTTCTTCACAGTGGAACCGATCACAGCGACGCGGGAGTGAGTAAAGTCGTCCTGCTCGCCGAAGAAGGATCCCTCGCCTACATCGAGGGCGCGGATTTTCTCGTAGCTGGAAAAAATGCCGTGAATGTTGTAGCTGCCGCTGCGCGTGCCGAAGGAAACCAGGCTTTGCTTATCGACTTCAGGAGAGATGCGGGTGAGCATAGGCACTTCGGCGTGCAGGAAATCGAGATCGTCGCGCGTGAGGCGAACTTGTACTCCGGCTTTGGTGCCACCGGCTTGAATGGAAGTACGGCCGGGAAAGATGCCGATCAGGTTGCCGCCGAAGGTGCGAAAAGCGATCATCAAAGCGCCTTGGAAGCCCGAGCCGTAGGCGAGCAGCAGCACGACCGTGGCGATGCCCCACGCCATCCCCAGCATGGTGAGCACGGAGCGGCGACGATTGTGCTTGAGCGCGTTGAAGGCTTGCCTGCCGAGATCGGAAAACATAGTTGATCCAATAATTTTTCTAGCTTCGAGATCGTATTACGGATTTTGCAGAAGCGTCGTTTCTGTCGTCCCTCCGGGACTTGTTCTTTATTTCTTATTTTTCACAGCGCTGAAGCGCTGGGCTATTTTCGCCTGCCCTCGGGGGCGCTTCTTTTTCTTGCAAAAATATTCGCGCTCTTACAAACTATTCGTGCGAGTTACCGAATGCTTACTCTTGACGCAACGCTTCCACTGGCTGAAGCAATGCGGCTTTTCTTGCGGGATACAGACCGGCCACGATACCTGCTACCGACAGCGAAACAATAGCCACTACCGCGGAAGCTGGCACGATGCGCGGGGTATCGAATCCTTCTGGAGACGGCAACTGAGCGAGTAGGGCCACGAATGCTGCTGAGATTGCCAGGCCAATGCCGCCGCTGAAAACCGTGAGAAATGCGCCTTCGACAAAAAACTGCGTCAGGATGTTGCGGTGCGTAGCGCCGAGCGCTTTGCGCAGGCCAATCTCTCGCGTTCGTTCGCTGACGGAGACCAGCATGATATTGATAATTCCGATCGCGCCCAGGCCGAGAGTAACCAATCCCACTACGCCGAGGAACCAGTCCATGGCATCGAAAATTTTTGCCACGCGAATCGCGCCGTCGATGGTGTCCCAATCATTGAAGGCATCGTCGATGCTGGGATCGAAATTGTGGCGACGTCCGATGATCGAGTGAATTTCATTTTTGGCTTCGAGGTGCAGCTCTTTTTTTAACGGCCGGTAATTGATGAATGAAATTGCGTTCTCCGAGTTTTGCGCCGTGAGCGGAAATAACGTGCGCATGGTGGCGAAGGGAATGAAGATGCGGTGGTTGGTGCCGTTCTCGCCCTCTTTCCCGATCTTCGGGATCACGCCGATGACTTTGAAATCCATGTCGTTGAGCAGGATGGTGCTGCCTACGGCGGGTTCGCCGGGGAACATATTCTTCAGCAACTCCCAGCCAACGACAGCTACGCGGCGATGCTGCAAATTGTCCTCTTCGTTGAACCAGCGGCCGGGCTCAATGGGAGTGTTGCGGATCTGGCTGTATTCGGGTGTAACACCGAAGACCTGGCCGCTCGTCGATCCGTAATCGCTGACGGCGTGGATATCGTCACGCTCGAGTACGGGTGAAACGGCGCGCAAAAAATGTGATTGATCGCGGATGGCAAAGTAATCGCCGTCGTTGAGGTAGTAGGGCTGTCCGGATTGATAACTTCCAGCCACGGCGGGAATGCGGCCGGGGAAGATGAACATGATGTCCTGGCCAAGTTCGGCGAGGTTTTTGTCCTGGCCGCTGCGGAAGCCTTCGCCCAAACCCACCAGCAAAAGCAAAGACCCTACGCCCCACGCGATGCCGAACATGGTGAGAAACGAACGCAGCTTATGCGCCCACAGCGTGGAGAGCGACTGCCGGACGATATCGATGAGCGTTCGCATAATATTGTCCCCCACGCTTCCGGGGAGGAGCGTGGGGGCCTCGAGTAACGTCAGGCGAGGGGTCTCAATCCCGCCTGACCGTCTGAACGGTAATACGCAGCCGGGCTATGCGAAGTTCCCGCTGGCATTAATTGTTTAGACCGTTACCGGGTAAAAAAGGTTAGCTGAGGCTCAGGAATGCGGGGACAAAGAGTAAGTGGTGCAGTTTGGCTTACGCAATGGGCCCGTTAAGCGGGAGATCCCTTCGCCATGCAACTCAGGGCAGGCTCTTCGCTACGCCTGAAAAACGGCTACGCCCAGGATGACAAAATCGCTACCGCAAAAGATCCTCACACTTTTGGCTCTCGCCCCGGCTTTACAATGCTCACTTGCGAATCCTGATCTCAGCGGGCGAGGCTTCCGGGGAAATGTATGGGGCGCAGCTCATCGAAGCTTTGCGCCGTCGCGATGCGTCTCTCGAGTTTTTCGGCGTGGGTGGAGAGCGCATGCGCGCAGCTGGCTGCGATACGGTGGTCGATGCGAAAGATCTGTCTGTCGTCGGCATTACGGAAATCGTCAGCCGTCTGCCGAAAATCTATGGACTTTACCATCGGCTGATTCGCGAAGCTGACAAGCGCAAGCCCGATCTTGCCATTGTCATCGACTCGCCCGCGTTTAATTGGCGGGTGGCGCGGCAGATGAAGCGGCGCGGCATTCCGGTGGTTTATTACGTTGCGCCGCAGTTTTGGGCATGGCGGCAAGGACGGGTACGCTTGCTGCGCGATTATGTCGATAAAGCGCTGGTGATTTTTCCTTTTGAAGAAAAGTTCTACCGAGAACGTGGAGTAGACGCGACTTTCGTCGGCCATCCTCTGGCGGAGTTGCCTAGTCCTGCCATCGCCCGGAAAGATTACGCTGTGGAATTTCATCTCGATCCGGCGAAGTATTGGATTACGCTCATGCCCGGCAGCCGCATGAAGGAAGTGCGCATGAATCTGCCGACTATTCTTAAAGCTGCGGAACAGCTTGGAGCGGACTATGAATTTCTTCTGCCGGTTGCGCCTACGCTTGAGCGGGCGTTCCTTGAAAGCTTCTTAGGACAGCGCAGAATCAATCTGGTTCCTGAATCTCTGCCAGCACTTTGGCACTCGCGAGCCGGCATCATTGCCAGCGGCACCGCGACCGTGGAAGCCGCCATGATGCAAACACCATTCGTGATGGTCTATTGCGTATCTTCGCTCACTTATTTTCTGGGAAAGCCGCGAGTAAAGGTGCCGTATTTTGCCATGGTCAATCTGATCGCCGGGGAACGGATCGTTCCGGAACTCGTGCAGCATGACTTTACCGCCATCAATGTGGCTGCTCAGGTGAATAAAATTATTCCTGACGGTCCACCGCGAGATCGCATGATTGCGGAGCTGGTCACGGTCAAGAATAAGCTTCGAATCGCAGGAACGGCCGAAAATCCATCGACGCATCCGGCCGATCGTGCAGCGGAGATCATGCTTACGCTGCTCCGACCTACGCTCCGACCCAGAAAAACCTAGATCCTGCTTCCGGTTTAACGTTCCTGTAACTTTCGTTGCGTAACATCCTTTCCAAGCCTTGGGGATATTCCACTGCAGTCTCGAAAGGATAAGCAGCTATGCGTCAATTCTTGTCTTGGTGTCTCGTCGCCGCTATCGCGATCGGCCCGGTAACAACGCCAGTAGCCTCCGCCGCCGATACGAATAGTGCTGTCAAAACCACTACGCCGATTAAGCACATTGTGATCATCTTCCCGGAAAATGAGTCTTTCGATCACTATTTCGGAACGTACCCGAACGCGCTCAACCCAGCGGGAGAGCCACCTTTCCACGCGCTCCCGAACACGCCCAGCGTCAACGGCCTGAGCAACGCCCTGCTGAACTTCAATCCCAACCTGAATCCGGCCAACGGCGCGGGCGCAGCGAATCCTTTCCGGCTCGATCGCTCGCAAGCGTTCACGCAGGATATGAGTCACAGCTACACGCCGGAGCAAATGGCTTTCGACGGCGGCGCCATGGATCTGTTCCCCGTGAACACGGGCAGCGCCGGTCCTCCGCCCAACCAGATTGGTAACCAACCTGTGCTGACCACCGGCCTGGTAATGGGTTACTACGACGGCAATACCACCACCGCGTTGTGGAACTACGCCCAGCACTACGCGATGAGTGACAACTCTTATAGCAGCAACTTTGGTCCTTCCACCGTTGGCGCCATCAATCTGATTTCCGGCCAGACCAACGGTGTCGGGAACTACACCGGCGGTACCGGCTCCTTCGTAGGAGACGGTAATGGTGGATACACAGTAATCGGCGATCCCGATCCGTACGGCGATGTGTGCTCCGGATCTGGAACGGCGCAGATGACCAGCAAAAACATCGGCGATCTGCTCAACGCGGCCGGCATCACCTGGGGATGGTTCGCGGGCGGATTTAACCTGAATATCGTAAATTCCGACGGCAGCACCGGCTGCAACCGCCAGTCGACCTCGCCGATCGTTCAGGGAGCACAGCAAGATTACGTTCCTCACCACACGCCGTTCCAGTACTACGCTTCCACGGCGAATCCAACCCATGCCCGCCCGAAGTCGGTGAAGACGATTGGTTATTCCGGCGACCCTGCCAATCACGACTACGACGTTAACGACTTCTTCACCGCGGTTTCTGCCGGCAATTTCCCGGCAGTAAGCTTCCTTAAGCCCATTGCCATTCAAGATGCCCATCCGGGCAATTCCGATCCTCTGGATGAGCAGCACTTCATCGTGAAAGTCGCCAACTTCCTGCAAGCCCAACCGGAGTGGGCGAATACCGCGTTGGTCATCCTCTACGACGATTCCGACGGCTGGTACGATCACCAGATCGGCACGATCGTAAATGGCTCGAATAGCGCTGCCGATGCTCTCAGCGCTCCCGGAGCCTGCGGCAGTGGCGCCAATGCACTTCCCGGCGTCAATCCAGCCACCACTCACGCTCAGGGTCGTTGCGGATATGGTCCGCGCCAGCCGCTGCTCGTGATCTCGCCTTGGGCACAGCACAATTATGTGGATCACTCGGTCACAGATCAATCCTCGGTCATCCGCTTCATCGAGGACAACTGGCTCGGCGGTCAACGGATCGGGCAAGGTTCGTATGATGGAATCGCAAATTCCATCAGCTCCTTGTTCAATTTCAACCAGACCATCAGCAACGATCTGTACATCCTCAACGAAGAGACAGGCGAGCCGGTAAACACCGGCAGCACCAAGTAAACGGGTAGTCTGCAATAGCGACGAATGACCGGCAAGGCAGGTGAGGCACTCTCACCGCCTTGCCGTTGTTGTATGCTCACGCAAAGAGACCATGGCGATTACACGGCGAAACTTCCTGCAACAATCAAGCCTGCTGGCTGCAACTCTCTCGGCAGGAAAAAGCTCACTACTGCACGCGATGGCGATGTCGCATGGAAATACCACCATGCCCGCGGCGATCGACGTAAATACTCTGGCGCAATTCGTCGATCCGCTTCCGATCCCGGAGATCGCAAAGCACGAAGGACTCCGGCCCAGCCCCTCCGATCCAAAAAGAAGCGTCCCGTTCTACCGGATCAAAGCCCAGGCCATAGCCAGCAAAGTTCACCGCGATCTGCCGCCAACAAAATTCTGGAGCTTCGGACCCTCGGCTCCAGGCCCAACATTCGAAACCCGCTCCGGCGAGCCGCTGCTGGTGGAATGGGCGAACGCCCTCCCAAACGAGCATTTCTTGCCCGTCGACCAAACCATTC
Organism: Candidatus Aquilonibacter sp.; assembly: GCA_035486715.1. Taxonomy (GTDB): domain Bacteria; phylum Acidobacteriota; class Terriglobia; order Terriglobales; family Acidobacteriaceae; genus Sulfotelmatobacter. Next base: position 121,872 of record DATHMV010000033.1, on the reverse strand, counting down.
ATGGAGCCGAGGCCGATAAGCCCACAGTCCGCACCGTAGTCCACGTACACGGCGCAAAAACCGGGCCCGAAAGCGACGGCTATCCGGAGGACTGGATTGCCCCAGGAAAATCCTCGCTTTATTACTATCCGAACGAGCAGGATGCGGCCATGCTCTGGTATCACGACCACACCTTGGGAATTAACCGCCTGAATGTGTATGCCGGACTGTTAGGAACATTCTTCGTGCGAGATGCCGTGGAAGATGCTCTAAATCTACCCCAGGGCAAATACGAGTTGCCGCTGATTCTGTATGACCGCTGGCTAACGAAAGAGGGGCAGCTAGTCTATCCAGTTTCGACCGATCCGCAATCCCCGTGGGTTCCAGAAGTTTTTGGCAACGCTATTCTGGTCAATGGAAAACTTTTCCCCTATGCCGAGGTAGAGCCCCGAAAATATCGCCTGCGGGTACTGAACGGCTCCAACGCCCGCACCTACCATCTGGCGTTTGCCAATGACAAAGATGCCACTGCAAACGCTGCGCAGTTTCACCAAATAGGAACCGATCAAGGTTTATTGCCCGCGCCAGTTCCACTAACAAAGCTGGAAATTGCGCCAGGAGAACGCGCCGATCTTGTGGTCGATTTCAGTGAGCATAGAGGCGCGCAACTCATCCTCAAAAGCGACGCTTTTGTAGTCATGCAGTTCCGCGTCACATCAGCCAAAGTAACCGACACAAGTTCATTACCCGCTACCCTGCGCCCGGTGCCGAAGATCCCGGAGTCACAAGCCTCACAAACCCGCCTGCTAACACTCGACGAGTACATCACCAAGTCAGGCAATCCCGCCATGCTGCTGCTGAACGCATCCCACTGGAAAATGCCGATCACGGAAAAACCGGTGCTGGGATCGACTGAGATTTGGACGCTTATTAATCCCACCAACGACACTCATCCCATTCACCTGCACCTGGTGCGCTTTCAAATTCTCGACCGGCAACCCTACGAGCCCTGGCTATACCAAACCAAGCGTCAACTGCACTTCATGGGACCACCCGAACCTCCGGCGCCAGAAGAGGCTGGGTGGAAAGATACAGTACGAGCCCATTCTCGAATGGTTACGCGCATTATTGTGCCTTTCGCGGGCTTTACCGGGCGTTATGTGTGGCACTGCCACATCCTCGAACACGAGGACAACGAAATGATGCGTCCTTACGAAGTCATTGCCGCCGATAACCCCGGCAGGACTTGAACCATGTCATCAGTTTTTTTCCTGAGAACTCTTTTAGGGGTCGGGGGGTTCCGCGTTTAGGATCGTGGTAAGAAACAAAACCTTAAATCGCGGAGTTCGCGGAGAACGGCCGCAGAGAACGCTGAAAACATTAAGACTATCCGTGACCTAGCCGTCCTGTACTGGGGTAAACCTTGTGCTCACAGCATCTTTTAGTGGAAAATCTTCATCATAGGAATGGTAGGCCCATTTCCGGGAGATTCTCCTTAATGCAAAGACAGCTTGGGCGCACCCAGGGCGTGCTGGTGGGTTTCTCTGCCCTGTTGCTATTCATTTCTCTGCCGAGCTGGGCTGCCGAAAAAGTCCGCCTGCGGGTGGACGATTACCAGATCGAGGCTGAACTTACGCCTCATTTGCATCAGATTTCGGCGCGGGCGAAGGTCAAATTCACCGCCCTGCAAGATTTGAACACGGCAATCTTTGAATTGCACAATGGCCTGCGGGTCACGCGTGTTCTCGACGAAAATAACCAGCCACTCTCAGCCGAACGCGTTACACAGGATTTCACCATCCGCGTGCCTTTGCCTTCCGGCCTGTCCAAAGGAGTATCGACCACGCTCACTTTCGAATACGAAGGGGAGATGGACAGCGCCGATGACAGCCCCGTTCCCGGCCTTAAACTTGCGTCGATTGGCGACGACACCAGTTATCTGCTTTATGCCGGACGCTGGTTTCCGGTAAGCGGGTATGGCCTGAACCGCTTTACCTCTACGATCAGCCTTACGGTTCCCGCTCATATGCTGGTGATTGGCAGCGGCAAGACTACGGTCACCGATAATCCGCCATCGAAAAAACCCAACAGCAACGGCCTTCCTACCAAGACATTTACTTTTGTCGATAACAAGCCGAGTTTTCCGGGCACGATTGTTGCCGGGATTTTCCAGGAATACAAAAGCGATGAGGCCGGGCTTGATCTGCACGTCTTCTTCAAGCCGGATCATCAGAAGCTGGCGCCTGAATATACGACGACCGCGGTTCAGGAATTCACTTATTTTGTAACTCTTTACGGAAGTCCTTTATCGCAAAAGCTGAATTTAGTTGAACTTCCCGGAGACACCGTTCCGTACGCCTGGGGGCCAAACATCGCCGGCCTGGCAGCGCCCTCGATTACGGAGAAGACGAATTACCGGCTGATGGCCAACGCTATTGCGCACCAATGGTGGGGAGTGTCGGTGAGCCCCGCCAGCAAGGATGATTGGTGGCTGATTGATGGCTTCTCGCGCTACTCCGAAGCCATGTATGTGGAGAATGCCGCCGGTGCGGCCGGACTTGAAGAGGCGATCAAAGATATGTCGGTGGGCGCGCTGGCCTATGACAACATTCCACTCTCCAGCGCAAGCAAGCTCGATCCTTTTTCTACCGAGTTTCAATCGCTGGTCACCGACAAGGGAGCGATGATTTTGCACATGCTGCGCTGGGTGCTGGGGGAAGACAAATATCTCAAGACCATGCGCGAATTCTCCGAAACTTATTCCGGTAAATCCGCCACCATGGAAGACTTCCGGACCATCGCCGAGAAGTATTATGGCGATCAGCTTACGTGGTTCTTCTCGCAGTGGCTCGATTCCACGGGAGCGCCTGAGTTCAAGCTGAAATACACCACATATAGGCTGGGCAGTAACAAAGGGTTTCGCGTGACCGGCGAGATTTCACAGGATCTGGATTTGTTCCGAATGCCGGTGGATTTACGTGTGGATACCGACGGCAAGACGGAAGATAAGAAGCTGGAAGTGGTCGGCACCAATTCGCCATTTACCGTGGAAACCTTTGGGCGGCCACGGCGAATTTCGGTTGATCCCGACCATCACGTTCTAACCAATTCTTCTGACGTGAAGCTGCGGGCTTCCATCCTGCGCGGCCAGGCATTGCAGCAACAGGGCGATCTTTCGGGGGCGCTGGCCGAGTTCAATAAGGCTCTCGATCAGAATAAGAACAGCTCGCTGGCTCATTACCGGGTTGCGGAAATTTTCTTCCTGCAGAGAAACTATCAATCGTCGGCGAATTCGTACCGATCTTCCATCAACGGCAATGGAGAACCGCGCTGGACTGAGGTTTGGAGCCACATTCAACTCGGCAAGATTTTCGATATTACGGGCCAGCGCGAGCGCGCGATCAATGAGTATCGACAGGCGCTTCAAACCAATGACGATACGTTTGCTGCGCTGGAAGAAGCGCGAAAGTATATGGCGAAGGCTTACGAGCGGCCGAAGAATAAAGACTGAGAACGAATAACGGCTTTTTCAGATATCTCTTGCGCGCAGAGTTTTTACCGGTTTGCGAGCGGCTAGAAGTTTTGAATTTTGATGGCGTTGCGCGGAAACAAACTGAAGAACCTCGCCTTGTAAAACGGCACGCCGAGGAGCAACGGCTGCACCGGTGAATTGTCCGGCGACCGCAAGCTGGCATTGCATGTAAGGATTGAAGGAAGTTGCCGCCGAATGCGTTTTCAGAGGAGCTTCGAGCTGAACTCTGCGCAGCGGATCGCTTTTCCCAGTGTCATCCTGAGAAAAATTTGGCTCGTTTATTCGGAGATCTCTTTGAGCGCCTGCAGTCCTGACGGAGGCACGCTGTTTTTGAATTCGAGCTACTGCACGATCGATCACGCGGGCAAACTCCGCCCCTTCAGCCTTCGTGCGATCCTCCCGCAAGCGCTGAAGCGCGTCCTGCACTGAAAACCACGTGCGGTTTCGATTGGATTCTTTTGGAGTCCGCAGACGTATCACCTCGCAAAGATGAGCGCTGACGGCGAGTTTGCCTTTGCCGGGGTCCGCTCCAGCTTTGCGAATCGCGGCTTGCTTGCGGCAAAAATATTGCGCGAAGGCGGCTTCTTCGATGCGCCCATGAACACCGGCTTCCTCGAACGCCTCCAGCGCGGCGGCCTGGGCGTGTGTCAATCCGGCCTCGGCGCTACCTTTGGGAAACGTCCAACGACCGCTGCCGCGAGTCTGAATCAGAAGAAACTGGATCTCCTGGTTGCGTATGTGGTAGCAGACCGCCGCGACCTGTTGCGGCTCACGCAGCTTACGCAGGCTTGATAATCGAACAAAGGTTGAGTTCGCATCCATCGCAATCAGAGTGCATGACGAAATCTGCCTCTGGCTAGAGCAAAGTTGGTTCCGATCCAGGTTGGTTCCAATCCGTAGTTGGGCGTGGGAAGAGCGGAATCTTCTTACATACTTGCGCCTTTCCTTACTACCAAGACAATATTCGTATTCGTCATCGCAATACGGCAGCCGGGAGAAGCTCTTGGAGAACATGCATTGCCTGCGTTGTAATCGCCAGCTTGAAACCGGCGGCAAGTCGGTTGCACTATACATGTTTGCGCAGACCGTCGGAGTTAAACCGCGACAAAAGTCAGCTGCTCATCGCATTTCATTCTGCCCGCAATGCTGCGTTTCCCTTGCCATGGGACCACCGCCGGAAGGCGCATTGAATATGGCCGCATGGCAGATGATCCGGGATCTCGTGGCTGCAGACCCAGCCCTGAATCGAGCGGCGTGGGAAAGTTTGAGCGGCGTTTTGGGCTTGCTGGCGGCTACGGGGACGGAAGGCGCTCCTCGCGCGGGTCAATCGGCGGGATATTTTGAGTTCTGAACTTTCTGTCCAGCTGCGGCTCTAACGGCTAGTCGTCTGCGCTGACCGTGGACTCCGGTTCCTGAAAGTTCCCAGCCGCAATCTCCTGATCCTTGTATTGCAATTGATAAAGCTTGAAGTAGATGCCGTGCTGCGCGAGCAATTGCTGGTGCGTGCCCATCTCGCGAACCTGGCCTTTGTGCATGACGATAATCTTATCCGCGCGCTGCACCGTAGAGAGCCGGTGCGCGATGATCAGCGAAGTCCGCCCCTCCACCATCCGGCTAAGCGCGTCACGCACGCGAAACTCAGTCTCGGTATCGACGCTGGAAGTAGCCTCATCAAGAATCAGAATTTTCGGCTCGTGGGCGAGCGCTCGGGCGAACGAGATGAGCTGCTTTTGGCCGGTGGAAAGGGTTGAGCCGCGCTCGCGCACTTCTTCGTCAAAACCTTTGGGAAGAGCGCGGATGAAGTCGGCGAGGTTTACGTCTTCGGCAGCCTTTTGGACGTGAGAATCCTGAATTCGAGCTGTGCCCATGCGAATATTGCCGCCGATCGTGCCGCTGAACAGGAATGGATCCTGCAAAACCACGCCGAAGCGGCTGCGGAGTTCTACCAAGTCCATATCTTTGACATCGACGCCATCGATGCGGACTGCGCCTTTCTGGACATCGTAGAAGCGCAACAGAAGTGAGATTAGCGTGGTTTTGCCCGCGCCGGTATGGCCGACTATGGCTGCGGTTTCGCCGGGTTCGATGGTGAAGCTTACGTCGCGTAAGACCCAGTCGAGAGCGTTTCCTGCTTCAGCTGTACCTGTTGGTGGCGGCAAAAAGCTTGCCGCGCTTCGCTCGGCCTGGGCGGGAGGGGCACCCTTCCCCACACGAGTCTCGTTATTTTCCGGTACGTCGCGATAAGCGAACCAGACGTGGTCGAATTCGATACGGCCTGAGCCTTCGGGGTGCTTGACGACTGCCGGGGAAACTACCTGCGCGGGCGTGTCTAGCAATTTGAAGATGCGTTCGCTGGCGGCCATCGCCGATTGCAGGATATTGTACTTTTCACTGAAGTCCATGATCGGACGGAAAAACCGCAGCGCATATTGGATGAATGCAACCAGCACGCCGAGTGTGGCAACTACAGGCACAAGGCGGAACGCAATCAGAGTTTTCCAGTTGAAGCTTACGGCGACGCTCGAGACGTGAATGTTTCGTATCACATCGCCGCCACCGAACCAGATGACACAGGCAATCGCAATTGAGGAGAGAATTTCGACCACGGGGTAATAAACCGAGTAGGCCATGATCGCGTCTTTGTACGCGTCCATGTGATTGCGGTTGATTTCCGAAAAGCGGTCGTAGGCTTTGCGCTCGCGATTGAAGAGCTGCAACACGACCATGCCGCTGATGTGCTCCTGGAGATACGAATTGATGCGGGCAATGGCAACGCGAATGCGGCGGTAGGAATCGCGTACCCGGTCGCGAAAAATCTTGGTGGAATAAACGATGAACGGCAGCACGGCAAAGGTGATCAGCGCCAGCTTCCAGTTCATGCACAGCATCACGCCGAGGATGCCAAGCAGCACGAACAAGTCTTCAAAGATCGATACCACGCCGGAGGTGAACATTTCGTTCAACGCGTCCACGTCAGTCGTGACACGGGTTACGAGGCGTCCGACCGGGTTCTTGTCGTAGAACGCGATGTGCAGGCGCTGCAAGTGGCGGAAGATCTGGCGGCGAAGGTCGAACATCACTTTCTGGCCGGTCCACTGCATGAAGTAGGTTTGCAGGAACTCGAGCAGGAAACTGAAAATCAGCAATCCAACATAGATTCCCGCAATCTGCGCGATGCCGGTAATTGCGCGCGGGCTGAGCCAACTCCAAAAACCGGAAGACAAGCCTTTGACTGGTGCGAGGTAGCGGTCGATGGCCACTTTGGTGAGATAGGGGCCAAGAACGTCGGCGAAAGACTTGAGGAGAATCGAGGCCAGTGCAATCGCCACCTGCCAGCGGTAGGGGCGCAGATACTTGAGCAGCCGCGCCATCAGGCGGCTGTCATACGCTTTTCCTAAAACCTCTTCTTCCTGTGACATTTTTCGCGGGAAAATAGCGTCTATCGCGCTGTTAACAGGGTACCTCAAATAGATGGACGCGGCTGCCGAACGGATGGAAGTTATTACCTTAAATTCGAGTAGCCATGAAATCCAAAAATAGCTACTTGTCTGATCAGGTATCCGCGACTTGACCTCAGGTCTATTCCTTAATCCAAGTTCGTATCGCAACCTCTGGAAATCACAGAGGCATCCATACCCGCGCGGAGGTTGTATATGTTCTTTGACAGTCACTCGTCCACGGGAGCGCCCGCTATAGCGTCTTTCTTGCCTAAACCTTTTACCCTCTTGCTTGCGGCCATTGTGGGAGCTGCTTTTTTGCCGACGCAGTTGTCAGCCCAGATTACAAGAGTGGATTTCACACAATCTTCCACGACCATCGGCGGGCTCAACTACGGGTCAAGCAACTCTATTGTCGCTGGGGACTTCAACAATGACGGCATCCTTGATCTCGTCACCATCAATTATTCGACCGTGACTTTTTTCAAGGGATTGGGAACCGGCAAATATGCGGCGCCGGTCAGCACAACCGTTACATCGGGTTACGGCCCGGTATACGCGGCCGATTTCAACGGGGATGGCAAGCTTGACCTGGCAGTTCCCTACGGTCCTGCATGTTGTGGAATTAACGGAGTTGTAACCATTCTGTTGGGCAATGGCGATGGAACTTTCACTCAGGGAAAGAGCATATCTGTTTCCACGGATGGCGGGCCGGCTAATGCCTCGACGATTGCGGTAGCGGATTTTAATGGCGATCACAAACCCGATATCGCGGTTTCAGACAGCGCGACCAACTATACCTGGCTGTTTCTGGGCAACGGAGATGGCACCTTCAGCCTGGCAAACTCGTCGATTGAATCCAATGGCGGCGGGAACGCGCTTATCGCTGGAGACTTTAACGGAGACGGAAAAGAAGATCTGGCATTCGGCAATGCAAGCTTCATTGGCCTCTACCTGGGCGATGGGAAAGGCGGGTTCACCAGTTTTAGTCCAATTATCGCGCCTGTCACCAATACTGATTCGCTCGCGGTCGGCGACTTCTTGAACAGCCATAGCCAACAGAGTTTGGTCGCGCTGATTTCGACTGGCATCTCCGAGGACAACGGCGTCTACACTTATATCTATACGCTGAGCTATGACAAGGGCGGCCTGGATGTAAAAAGCTCCGATTTGATCTCAGGCCCGAATGCCGAAGGACCGGCGTTCATAACAGCCGGAGATCTCAACGGCGACTTCAATGCTGACCTCTTCATCTCGGGAGGTGGCTACTACAGCGCTCCCATCTCTGAATACATGCTCGGCAACGGCAACGGAACTTTCAACAAGGCGCAGACGACTCCTCACGACACATACGCCGACGTTTTGCAATTTCCGATTGTCCGCGATTTGAATCTGGATTCGCGGCAGGACGTTGCAATTGTCTGGTACAACATTCCGGACGACAATGGTGGCGATACTGTGTTGACCAATACCAACGCAACGCCGAACTGCGATCCTCCTCCGGCCAATAAACTGGCCGTGAACATCTGCGCACCGACTAGCGGCGAAACCGTGGACAGCGCCTTTACCTTCAGCGCCGCTGGCAATGCTTTCGAAGGGCCGGTGCAGAAGATGGAACTCTATATTGACGGCAAGAAAGAAACGGAGTTCTGGGAGGATCAACTATCGGCGACGGTTACGCTGAGTGCGGGGTCGCACAAAGCGACTTTCTATGTGCACGACAACTTTAATAACACCGTATCGAAGTCGGTGAATTTCACAGTGAACTAAATAGTTTTGGGGGAAGATCCGGGTTATCACAAAGCCCCGCTCTCGATTATTCGAAGGGCGGGGCTTCTAAACTCGCATTTGCGTGGCTGTTTTATTCTGCTGCTTCATCCCACGCAACCGTGCGCCGTTCGCCGCTGCTCTTATGTGCCAGAATTACCGCACGCATCGTGCGCAACGCCTGCTCCGGGGTAACGTCGAGCGCGGCTTTCTTCTCAATGGCATCGCGCACATTGGCATAGAAGCCGCGATAGTCGCCGCGTTCCGTCTTTACCTTTACGCTGGGTTCGCCGACCAGACTCAGCGTTCCCCATAACTCTTCGCTTTCCAGACCCCAGCCCGCACCCCAATCCTTGCCTTTGGGATAATTCTCTCCGCGCAGACGCGCTTCCTGCGGATCCATTCCATACTTCACGAACGATCCCCTGGTTCCATGAATCAGAAAATGCGGCCCGGGGGCAAATGCGATGATGCGCGCGCGCCCCATAGTTCGCAGGCCGTCGTATTCCATGCAAACATCGAAGGCGTCATCCACCTGTGAAGTTTCGCGCTGGCAGAAAGCCGAGGCCGTGATCGACTTCGGTTCGCCAAACAAGACCAGCGCCTGATCGACCACATGCGGCCCGAGATCGAACAAAACACCCGCCGCAGGCTGCCCTGCACGCTCACGCCATGCGTTGGCTTTCGGTTCCAGCCGAAAGCGGTCGTAACGGCATTCGTACTCAACGATCTTTCCGAGCCGGCCCGACTGCACAAGTTTTTTGATGGTATGAAAATCGCCGTCCCACCGGCGGTCCTGATATACAGTGATCAAACGCCCACGCTCCGCCGCGAGGCGCACCAACTCTTCCGACTCGCGCAGCGTGGGCGCAAAAGGCTTGTCTACTACCACATCCCGCCCAGCCAGCAGACACACGCGCGCGTATTCGTAATGCGAATCGTTGGGGGTCGCAATAACGCACAGCTGAATTTCTTTATCTGCCAGGAATTCATCCAGCGTTCGCGCTACGCGCACGTCTGGATATTTTTCTTTCGCATTGCTGCCATGCCGTTCCAGAATGCAGGCCAATTCCATTCCCGGGACGCCGTTGATTACCGGGGCATGAAACGCCTGTCCCGCCATCCCGAACCCAATCAACCCTACTCGAACCATGAATCTCTCCTTCATTTTCCTGAGCTAAATACCGCACCCTTACTGGCGATTTACAGCTTTCTGCCGATAGGTGAATCTCCTCATGCAGCCTATAAACGAAAAGTGATTTGCCGGAGTTGCACGTGGCAGGTTCAAGCTTAAACGCTTAGGAGGCGGCAATGCGATTCGGACCTTTCCTCATCATTGCTTTACTGTTACTCATTATGTGGGCCGGCGGTTTTCTGATGTTTCATGTGGCCAGCGGACTGATCCATCTTCTGTTGTTGTTTGCGGTCATTTCCTTTGTCGCCCACCTCATTATGGGCCCTAGGACTGCCTGAGTTTTGAGCCTGGCTGACCGGCGGACGCTAACCGGCTCCGTACCTCAGCCTAGCTCTTGTACGTAAACACTGGCGAACGCAAGTGCGCCGTCCGGCGTGCTCACGGTTTTAGGACCGCAGAAGCGCCGGCCGGCGATTGCTATTTTTGCGGCTTTCGATCTTTTAATCGGCGCACGAATTTCAAGCCCGACCAGATTTCCGTCACGGCGCAGACCTTCACATCCACCAATCCCGCATCGAGACCGATCTCGCGTACGACGTTGTCATTCAGATCAGTTTCCACGCCAGAACTTTTTTTCGGCCAGCTTACCCATAGCATTCCGGCTGGGGCCAGCGTCTTCGCCATTTTCGCAAACTCTTTTTTCAATTCAGCGCGGGATTTGGTGAACAGCAGGGCAAAATCTGGTGCAGCACCTTGCTTTTGTATGTTGCATGCGGCCAATGCTTCAGCCATTTGCTCAAGGACGTCGGCGGGTGCGTTCGAGAACTGTACTCGAAGACCCGGTTTGATCCCCAACTTTTTAGGAAGTGGTGTTCCTGAATATCCCGGCATCGTTTGTTTGCCCGAGAACCCGATGGATCGAATTGAATAAAATTCCAGAAGCCGAAAGCCGGGAGCTTATCTTTACTTTTTAGCGCGCCACTTTATCGCGCAACCGGAGCATAGTATCCGCGACGCGCGCGCACACGAAAATTCTTCTTATCATTAGCCACAATCTCGATGCTGCGGAAGTGGCCGTCGGCCTTGAAGTCGGCAGGCTTGTAAGAAACTGCATATTGGCTACGCAGTTCATCCTGGATTTCAGCAAAGGCGTTCGCCACGTCGCGAATCTGGAAAGGGAAAAACGCGCGACCGCCGGTCGCGTCCGCAATCCGCTCCAAAACTTTATCGCCAGGGCCGTGGGTTCCGCTCACGTTGGTGCTAATCGTGTAAACAATGGCTTCCGCGCGCTGCGCCATTTCGATGGCTTCTTCCCGCGTAACGTGGCTCTGGTTGTCTTCTCCGTCGCTGAGCAGAATGATTGCCCGCCGGCTCGGGCCGCTGGCTGCCTCTTTCAGCAGCTTGTCGCGGCAAGCATAATAAAGCGCGTCGTACATGGCCGTGCCGCCTCCGGGGCGCAACGCGCGGACTCCCCGTCCCAGTTTTTCCGTATCGTCGGTGAAATCCTGCGTTACCTCGGGCGTGGCGTCAAATCCAACGACGAAGGCTTGGTCGTAACGCTTGCGTACGGTTTGATTCAGAAACTCAATTGCCGATTCCTGCTCGAACTTGAAGCGATCGCGCACCGAACTGCTGGCATCGATGAGCAATCCCACCTGCAACGGCAGATTGGCTTCGGCGTGGAAGCTGCGAATCTCCACCGCTGGCTTGCTGTCATCGAGCACGCGGAAATCATTCTGTTTGAGATCGGTAACGCGCTTGCCGTGCCTGTCGGTCACTGTGAACACCACGCTCACTTCGTTGATGCCCACGCGAATCTTCGGAATGTCGCCCGCGTCGGAATCCGACTCGCCGGGATTGTGCGCCGCCGAATTCTCGGGCGGTTGCGGCGGCGAAGATTGCGAAGTGGAAGACGGTTGCGATGGCGCGGGCGCTGCGGCTTGCGCAATGCCGAAGCTGGAAAGCAGGGCGAATAGTGTAAGCAGCGCCAGTCGCCGCACGAATGATTGGCTCGGAAAGAGGTGTCTCGTAAAAATGCCCCTTATTTAGTTGTCATTATAGCCGGAAGTGAGGCTTGGGACGGATAGGTATTGTGCAGTGAGAGGTGACTTTTGGCATTTCCTGGCTTGGGGTGCTCCCCATTCATGCAGGAAGGAAAGGGCGCTCGGATCAGCGAAATAAAGGGTAACGGACTGTTGATCAAACGGCTGTGTGCTTAGGGAGATACTTTGTCCCGCTGGTGAAAACGCGGGATTTCGGGATGACGCCGAGCGGATAAGATTGCCAAATTTTCAAACTGCGCATTTACCACATCAATAATGGCGGGCAAATGGGCGGGAACTACCTGTGATAAATTCACATGGAGTGTGATTAAAATCACAGTTAAGGCTCCTTAAAAAGATGCGGTTTACCCAATGCAGCGTTCTGGCGTTGCTGGTTTGCGCGCCGTGCCTCACTTCGTTCTCCTCTGCTCAGATTTCCTCTTCCATTCAGACAGCTTCTATTCATGAAAAAACGGGAAATGAATTGCGGGCGGATTTCGAGAATCCTCCCGCGTCGGCTCGCCCCATGGTGCGGTGGTGGTGGCCGGGTGGGGACGTTACTGACGAAGAGATTGCTCGCGAACTGCGAATTATTAGAGACGCTGGCCTAGGTGGAGTGGAGATTCAGTCTTTCAAAGATGGGTTGAATCCGGCTCCTTCAGGTGAAGTGGCCCGCCGTGTAGACAGCTTTCTTACGCCGGCGTGGTTCCGTCACGTGAAATTTGCGATTGAAGAAGGGGGGAGGCTCGGACTCGACGTGGATTTGACCTTTGGTTCGGGTTGGCCGTTCGGTGGTCCCTACATCCCTTTGCAACTTTCCTCGCAGAAATTGATCGTGCATCAAACCGCTCTTACTGGCCCTACTACTTACTCGGGCCGTTTCCCTAGCGCTCCGGTTGTGGCTGGGGAAAAACTGGTGGCTGTGGTTGCGGTGCCGGGGTCTTTACCTTCATTCGGAAAACGAAAGCTGCAAGAGTTTTCGGATTCGGTACCCCTGGACGCTGTGACTTCGTCGGGAACGGTCGATGTGGCCTCCGCGATCGTGCTTACGCCGCAGATTACCGAAACGGATCATCTGAACTGGAAAGTGCCGGATGGGAAATGGCTGCTGTTCAGCTTTATTCAAGCTCCAACTCTGCAAAATGTGGAAGGCGGAGCGGGAGTTGGCACCCAATGGGTGCTCGACCATTTGAAACGAAAGGCTCTGGATCGGCAGATCGAAGCCGTGGGAGAAGAGGGAAAGAAATACTTCGGCGACGACTTTGGCAAATCTCTACGGGCGATTTTTTGCGATAGCCTGGAAGTCACGGCTGAGAGCATGTACTGGACCGACGATTTCCTGGAGGAATTTCAAAAGCGCCGCGGCTATGACCTCACGCCGTATCTGCCCTTGATAAAACATCCCGGCGAGAGCGATCCCGGCGAAGAATATCCATCGCTTCCCTTTTTCGACGCTCCGGAAATTGGAGAGCGGGTACGGCACGACTATTGGCTGACGGTCTCTGATTTGATGATCGAAAACTTTTATCAACCGCTTGTCGATTGGGCGCATAGCAATCATCTCAAGGTGCGAATTCAGGCGCACGGAGCGCCTGCCGACCTTCTGAAAATTTACGGGCAGGCGGATTTCCCCGAAACGGAAGTGCTCTATGCCGACGGGCGTTATGACTTTCTGAAGCTGGCTTCTTCCGGCGGACATTTGTTTGGCAGGAATGCCATCTCCAGCGAGTCGTTTGTATGGCGGGACCATCCCTACGAAACCACGCCGGAATTGATGAAGGTCACGGCCGACCAGCTGTTCTCAGCCGGCATCAATCGGGTTGTCTATCATGGCTTTCCCTACGAATACATGGACCGCCCCGATCCCGGCTGGTTTCCGTTTTCGTCGCAGTACGAGCTTGTCTACACTTTTTCCTCGCATTTGAATTTTCATAATCCGTTTTGGCCTTACTTCAAACCACTCAATGACTACATGGCTCGCGTGCAGACGCTTTCGCAATCGGGACGTAGCGTAGCCCGCGTGGCCCTGTATTCGCACCGGCTCTATTACCCCAGCTGGCTGCCGACGGATGAGGATTATCCGCTCGAATATTCGCTGATGGCGAACGGCTATAACTTTGACTTTATTAACGAAGATACGTTGTTGCACCATGCCACAGTTGAAAATCACGAACTCCACACTCCCGGCAATGTTTATCCCTCGTTAGTGTTGCGCAATGAGACTCGGATCCCCTTGCAATTGGCGGAGAAGCTCAAGGAGTTTGCTCATGAGGGATTGCCCATGGTATTTGCCGAGCACATGCCTTCTGAAGAAGTTTCGTTTAAGAATTATCGCGAGAACGGACAGCGCATTCAGCAGATTATGCAGGATATGGTTGGGAATCAAGCGAAGGCAGCTTCCAAAACTGCAACAGCGGGACAGAATGCGCGTGTTCGCTTTGTGGAGGATGCGAGCGCGGTTCCAGGCGTGCTGCTGACTGAATTGAAAGTCGACCCCAACGTGCGTTTTGCTACTCCGCAACCGAACATTTTTTTTCATCAGTTTGATATTGGGTCGACGAGTTTCTTTTTCTTCCGGAATCCCGATGCAGCGGCCCAAGACGCACGCGTTACGTTAGCTGCGGGAGCACGCATTCCGCAGATTTGGAATCCGTGGACAGGAGAAGTGGTTGAAGCGCCGGTCTATCGTTCGGAAAATGGCAATGTCACCCTTAATATCCATCTCAATCCGTTTGGGTCCGAGTTAATCGCTTTGGCGAAATCCCCACAGGAAAAGTATGTGGTGCATACCAACTTCTCGAGGGTTGAGCGAACTTCGGACGGGTTGTTTGGAATCGCCAGCGAAGCGGGGAGCTATCACACTGAATTCAGCAACGGAAAAGGTGCTGATTCTGTCGTTTCGTCAAAAGATATTCCGCTGGCTTTAACCCTTGGGCCGAACTGGGATCTCAAACTGGTGGGAAACGATAAGGACGGAAAGGAATGGACTGAGCAGATTCATGGCGCGCCTTTGCAAGATTGGAGCCTTTCGCAAAACTTGCGCTATTTCTCCGGGCACGGGCATTACAGCCTCGATGTCGAGATCGCCGAGCCTTATCTGCGGCCCGGCCTTGCGCTCGAACTGGATCTGGGAGAAGTGCATGATGTGGCTGAGGTATGGATCAACGGCAAGAAAATCAACTCCCTGCTCATGCGTCCGTATCGTTTGGATGTTGCTCCATACTTAAAAGAAGGCGCCAACCATTTCGAAGTCGTAGTGGTCAATACGCTCCGCAATCGGCTCGTAGGCGATGGCATGGCCGGGGACACCCACTTTGTGATGTTTCAACGACGAACGTTTTTCATGCCATCAGGATTGATAGGTCCTGTGCGCTTGTTGCCAGAAGCTCGAGTCAAACTGCCATAAAACTTCTCAGAATTTGAAGTAAACGCCGATCATCGGCTCCGCTGTGTGCGTGAAGCTACCGTTGGAGCCGTAAACCGCGGTGATGTTAGGAGCTTTGTAAACATTGCCGCGGTACTGGAAACGCAAGCCGAGGTGTGGAACGAGTTTCCAGTCGAGTCCGGCGCCGTAGACATAGACCGGCTCGTTTGATTTTGTGGTTAAGCTCTCCCCGCTCACGGGTTCGGTTAGCAGGAGACCGATGCCTACCAGCGCGAATGGCCTCAGCTTTCCCGCAGGGAACGAGACCACCCAGTCGCCAGTGATTTCGTGTGCATTGGCCGAGACGGCGGCAAGATTGCGGCCAGGCCCGGATCCTAACGGGGTCGGACCGATATAGGTGTACTCCTGGTTGGCGCGGTTGAAGGAGTAGGTGGCTTCGTAGCCGACGAACGGATTGCTGATGTGGCGGAGTTCGAACAGTCCTCCCGCGGCGTTCGCTGCGGTCTGGTGTTCGAGGCCGATGTTGTAATTGGTTGTGCTATTGAACGTGCCATACAGGTTTAGAGCAACATCGGTCTGCGCGCGCACCGCTAGGCTGGCCATAATGGCGAGAAAGAGCGCTAAAACCAGGGCCAGCCTTGAACAATTGAGTGGCATTGCAGCCTCCTTTGTTCCGCGCCGGGATTTTATTTGTGGCCGAGATTCCCTTATGGTTTCCGGACGCCCGTAATTGCAAACCCCGCTTTCGCAAGATAGTTGTGGAAGCAGAGTACCCTGGTACCTGGGCAGAAAACATTCGACATCATCAAAGCGAAACTCCTCTTTTCCACGGGATGAAATCGTCCTGATTCAGTAATTCCGCCTTGGTATGGACCTCGCCACTTGCGACTTGAATCACGTGTTCGAGGATCGTCTCGCCCATTTGCTCAATTGCCTTCCCGCCAGAAACGACTGGTCCGGCATCGATGTCGATGATGTCCTGCATCCTTCGGGCGAGTTCGGAATTTGTCGAAATCTTAACCACTGGGGCAACGGGATTGCCGGTTGGCGTGCCCAAACCTGTCGTGAACAAGACAATGTTGGCACCCGCACCCACCTGCGCGGTGACACATTCAACGTCATTGCCGGGGGTGCATTGTAGATTGAGTCCGGGCTGCACACAGTACTCCGGATAATCGAGCACGGCCGTGACCGGTGATGTCCCTCCCTTTCGCGCCGCTCCCGCCGACTTCATCGCGTCGGTAATAAGCCCATCGCGGATGTTTCCGGGCGAAGGGTTCATTTCGAAACCGGAGCGGACGGCTTTGGCGCGGGCTGCGTAATCCTGCATTAGCTGCATGAACCGGTCGGCGGCATCTTTATTTGTGCAGCGATCGATCAGTAGCTGCTCTACTCCGCAGAGTTCGGGAAACTCCGAGAGAATCATTCTTCCGCCCAACGCCGCTAGAAGATCGGAGACATGGCCAATGCTGGGATTTGCGGAGATGCCCGAGAAGCCATCGGATCCTCCACACTTCAAACCTACGCATAGTTGGGAAAGTGACGCAGGCGTGCGTTGGCACTCATTGGCTTTGACCATACTCAGAAAGGTGGCTTGGATGGCTTCCGACATCATCTCGAATTCTGAGGCGCTCTGTTGCTGCTCGAAGATCAGCAGCGGTTTGCGAAAGCCTGTATCCCGTTGCCGAATTTGCTCCTGCAAAATACTGATCTGCGAGTTTTGGCAACCGAGGCTGAGAACGGTTGCGCCGGCCACGTTTGGGTGGTGGATATAACCTGCCAGCAACGCACAGAGATTGTTCGAATCTTCGCGCGTTCCGCCGCAGCCGCCGTGATGAGCGAGGAACTTGATACCGTCAATATTTTTAAAAACTCTCGAACGCGCGGGTGCGGCAACATCTTTCCTTCCGGAATATGCGTCAACATTTTTAGCACCGCCTTTTCGGTAAGATCTCACGAGTTCAGCGACTTGTTGACGGTAAATCTTTGAGGGAGCGAAGCCCAGTTCTTCCTCAAAAGCTTCTTTCAATACATTGATATTTCTGTTTTCGCAGAAAACCAGCGGAACGACGAGCCAGTGGTTTCGCGTGCCAACTTGCCCATCGGAGCGGTGGTAACCGAGGAATGTCCGCTGCGCCCAGCGGCTTACGTCCGGTGTTCTCCATGTGTATTGGCGCGAGCTTTCGTGGAAAGGCGAAAAATCGTGGCGGACATTTCGTGCGGTTAAGACTTCCCCTGAGAGAATTACCTCTCGTGCCTTGCCGACCAGGACGCCGTACATGACGACGTTGCCTTCGCGGGCAACATCGTTCATCGCAAACTTATGTTTAGCGGGGACATCTGTAACGAGGGTGTAGTCGCGGCCGGAAAAAACGAGCCGCTCTCCCTTGTGGAGATCACGAAGGGCAATTAATACATTGTCTGCGGGATCGAGTTGTAACACCGTATTCTGCATTGGAAATTTGCCCGGACGCAGATGCTCGCGCTGCTCCGGGAAATCATGGTCTTAATAGTAATGAATTTCGTTTAGAAGTTTCGATGCGCAGCATGGATGTCGTATCGTATAGACTCATTTTTCGTTTCGCGCATAAAGCTTAATTTTCTATGACCAGTCAATCGGCAGATCTGTTAACTAAAGATCAGATCCTTCCCGTGGTAGAAGATGTGCTGGCATCGACCCCGGTCGTTGACATGCATACTCATCTTTTCGCGCCTGCGCTTGGCAAGCTGGGATTATGGGGCATCGACGAACTGATCACCTACCATTATCTGGAAGCAGAATTCTTTCGCTCCTCGAGTATGACGCCGGAGCATTATTGGTCTCTTGCGAAACAGGACCGTGCCGACGCAATTTGGCGTGCACTGTTCATTGAAAATACTCCCATCTCGGAAGCTACACGCGGGGCGATTGCAGTTTTAAAGGCATTTGACTTGCCGACCGAGAGTGGCGATTTGGCCGAGGCGCGATCTTTTTTCAGAAATCAAAGTGTCGATTCACATATCCGAAAAGTTTTCGAGATGGCGGGAGTGAGCACGGTTGTGATGACCAATGATCCTCTCGATCCGGGAGAATTTCCTGTGTGGATGAATGGCGTCGAGAACGACCCGCAGTTCCAGCCCGTTCTGCGTCTGGACCGGATTTTGCGTGAGTGGTCTGAGCCTTGGGAGTTGCTGTCTTGTCTCGGTTACAAGGTTGATGCTCAGGCGTCAGGTTCATCGATTGCGGAGCTTCGCAGATTTCTGGCTGACTGGTATGCGCGTATGCGTCCCGTGTATATGGCCGTTTCTCTGCCTGATACGTTCCAATTTCCAGATGATACGCCGCGGGGAAAACTACTGCGCGACGCGGTGCTGCCCGCGTGCCGCGAGTTCGACATTCCGTTATCTTTGATGATCGGCGTGCGCCGTCTGGTTAATCCCCGGCTTCGGCTGGCTGGCGATGGCGTGGGCAGAGCGGATTTGCGGGCGTTAGAAAATTTATGCCGGGACTATCCAGAAAACCGGTTTCTGGTGAGCGTTCTGAGCCGCGAGAACCAGCATGAATTATGCGTCTACGCTCGAAAATTCAACAATCTTATGCCCTTTGGATGCTGGTGGTTTCTGAACAATCCTTCGATTGTGGAGGAAATCACGCGCGAACGCATCGAGCTGCTAGGAACGAGTTTTATTCCGCAACATTCGGATGCCCGCGTTCTTGAGCAGGTGATTTACAAGTGGCGGAACACGCGGGCGACGCTTGCGCCTATACTCGCGGAGTCCTACCGATTGCTTCTTCGCGATGGACGCGCTGTCTCACGGCGCGAGATTCAGCGCGACGTGGAACGCTTGTTCCGTTCGAACTACGAACAGTGGACGAATCGCAACACGAGCTCATGATCTTTTGCGCTTTCCTTTCTGACTTGCTCATATTGCATTACCAGTTTTCGGGAACGTTCACATAAGAAGAATCTAAAGCGCTCACTGCCGGACACCCCAGCAGTCTTAATGTGCGTTCCACGTCGGTTCGAAAGATTTCCAGTACACGCGATACTCCGGCTTCGCCTGCCGCGGCCAAACCGTAAGCGTAGGCGCGTCCGCAAAGAACCGCGCGAGCGCCCAGGCAGATCGCCTTCACCACATCCGATCCGCGACGAATGCCGCTATCCAAGAGAACTTCAGCACGACCATTTACCGCAGCGACGACCTCCGGCAGAATTCTTAGCGAAGCCGGAACGCCATCGAGCTGCCTGCCTCCGTGATTGGAGACGACGAGCGCCGCGGCGCCGTGATCGAGCGATCGTTTGGCATTCTCCGCTGAAGTGACGCCCTTGATTACAATCGGCCCTTTCCAAAGCTCGCGAATCCAGTGCATATCCTCCCAATAAAAAGCTCCGCGATTGATGGAAGTGTGCGCATCGCCGACGCGAAACGCGCGCCCACCCGGACCAACGATGTTGGGCATGACAGGCAGGCCGCGGTGGAGCAGAAAGCGTGCCAGCCACCATGGGCGCGCGAAGAGCTGCGGCACAAAGGGAAGCTTCGACCAAATATTGCCTCGCAAAAGCTGCTCCATGCCATCCCGGACCTCACGCTCCCGGAGTCCGATCACAGTTGTGTCAATCGTGATGACCAGCACGGTGTAGCCAGCGGACTGGGCGCGGTGCAACGCCCTTTCGGCGGTGGCGCGGCCACCGACCATGTAGAGCTGATACCACATGGGACCAGATGACGCCGCCTTAACATCCTCAAGCCGCTGGCCGGAAACGGTGGAGAGAGTGTATGCCGTGCCCGCGGCTCCCGCGGCCCTAGCCGCTGCCACTTCGCCGCCCGGATGCATCACCCGGCAAAACCCCACCGGGCCCAGCAGCACGGGCAAGGACAGCTCCGATCCAAGTACACGCGTCCGCAGATCGCAATCTGGAGTTGCCACTGCATGACGCGGGCGAAAAGTTATCTCCTCGAAGGCACGCCGATTCTGGCGCATGGTGACTTCGCCTTCGGCACCGCCATCGATATAGTTGAAAATTATTTTTGGCACGCGCCGCTGCGCGAGCGATCGTAGATCGTCGATGCTCACGACTCGCGAAGAAGATATCCGGCGGCGGCTCAAACTATCAAGGATCATGGGAGTGTTTAAACGCTGGCGCGATCAAGGCTAGGCGCAAGAACTTGAATGATTGCCAAGGCCAGAAGGTATGCGAAGCCAGCAATGAAAAACGGAATCATGTAACTTCCGGTCCACTGCAAAATATAGCCAACCATCTTCGCCATCAACATGCCTCCAACCGCCCCGGCCAAACCACCGAGGCCGACCACCGAACCAACTGCCTGCGCGGGAAAAATATCTGAACTCAGAGTGAACAGATTCGCCGAAAATCCCTGATGGGCGGCCGCCGCAAGGCCGATCAACAATACCGCGGTCCACAGGTTCTCCATGCGATACGCGAAGACGATGGGGATAACGCTTATCGCGCAAATCAGCATGGCGAATTTTCGCGATAAATTCACGCTGTTTCCGCAGTGAATCATCCACGACGACAACCAGCCTCCGGCAATACTGCCCACGTCGGCCAAAACATAAATCACCATGATCGGCAGGCCCAGCTGCCCCAACTTGAGTCCATGATTTCTCTGGAGGAAATCGGGAATCCAGAAAAGCAGGAACCACCAGATAGGATCTGTGGTGAATTTGCCGAGGACAAATGCCCAAGTTTGGCGGTGAGGAATGAGCCGCGCCCAGCGAACCTGCGGCACAGCCTCGGGACGATCGCTGTTGATGTATTCCAATTCGGCTTTGGAGAGGCGGGGATGAACCTCCGGCTTGCGATAAAGCAAAAGCCAGAATGCCAGCCAGACAAATCCGAGCGCTCCCGTGAAGATGAAGGCCATTCTCCAGCCGTAGTGGATCGTAATCCAAGGCACGATCAGTGGAGTCAAAATGGCTCCGACGTTCGAGCCTGCATTGAAAATTCCGGTTGCCAGAGCTCGTTCTTTTTGCGGAAACCATTCGGCAACAGTTTTGATACTCGCGGGAAATACGCCTGACTCTCCGAAGCCCAAGGCAGAGCGCGCAACGACAAAACTAAAAAAAGATCCAGCTGCGGCATGCCCCATGGAAGCCACGCTCCAGAAAATCATGGCCAATGCGTAACCCAGCCGCGTGCCCAGGCGATCGACTAATCGGCCGACAACTACCATGCCGGCGGCGTAGGCCGCCTGAAAAGCGAACACCAGATTGCTGTAGTCGATTTCGTTCCAGCCAAAATCATGTTGAAGGGTGGTCTTCAACACTCCCAGGACCTGGCGGTCCATGTAGTTCTTGGTAACTCCAAATAAAAGAAGAGTGCAGATGACCCAGCGGAAATGCCCGACGCCAGCACCGATTCGCTTCATAGTGTCGGGCGCTTCAGAGTTCGTCGAAGAAACTTCGGATGTGCCGGCTTTAGCGATGGGCTGCATTGGGAGCGCTATTGCAGTTCCATCTTATCCCGCCGCGCGCTGGTGGAAGACATACACTGAGTCGCCCGCTTTGGTTGACGCCAGTTCCGCATCCACATGAAAGACTTCCTGGATTGTTCCGGGATGAAGCACTTCTTCGCGGGAACCCTGCGCGACCAGAGTTCCGGCTTCGAGAAGGATTAAGCGAGCCGCGAAACGCGTAACCAAATTGAAGTCATGGGTCGCAACCACAACAGTCTTCCCTTTGCGCGACAGCGCCTGACACAATGCAAGTATATCCAGAGCGTGCTGGATATCGAGATTCGCCGTAGGCTCGTCCAGTAAAATAAATTCCGGCTCAACCACCAGGCTGCGCGCGATCAACACGCGCTGGCGTTCGCCGCCGGACAAGCTGTTCACCGCACGATCCATCAGATACGTAATGTCGCAATCCGCCGCTGCTGTCAGCGCCGCAGCGCGATCCGCTTGGCTCTGCGGCTTCAGCCGTCCGCGATGGGCGTAACGTCCCATGGCAAGAATTTCGGCGACGGTGAAGGAAAAATCGATTTGCGTCTCTTGCGGGACAAACGAAATCCGGCGCGCAATTTCTTTGCGAGGGCGGCTGTGGATCGTCCTGTCATCTAGAAAAACATCTCCGCTATCTGGCCGCCAAAGACCTGCGAATAAGCGCAGAAGAGTACTCTTGCCACTGCCGTTCGGGCCGATCAGGGCCGTCATTTCGCCGGCTCCGATTGCGATTGACGCAGGGCCAAAGATCGTCCGGCCTCCACGTTTCACAGCTGCCTGGCGGGCTTCGATAACACTCATCAGTTCGCAACCCCACGATACTGTCGGAGGAGCAAGTAGATGAATAACGGACCGCCACAAAGGGCGGTGACGATACCCAAGCGAATCTCAGTTGGAGGGTGAATGGTGCGCGCCAGCAGATCACAGAGAACCAGGAATGCTCCGCCAGTGAGAGCGCTAGCCGGGAGCAGCACGCGATTCGATGGGCCGAGAACCAGACGCACAGCATGCGGTACGACCAGACCCACGAAGCCGATGAGTCCGGCGACGGCTACGGCTGCGCCTGTCAGAATCGCCGCGGTGAGCGTTAACATACGCTTCGAGGATTCGACATCAACACCAAAGGATGCGGCAGTCTCTTCGCCCAACTGGAGAAGATCCAGATCACGAGTTTGGATCAAACAGGCAGCCACTCCCAGCATGACAAACGGAGCACACAGCCAGACATGAGTCCAGGTACGAGCGTCCAAACCACCCATCATCCAGAAGACAATCTCCTGCGCGATCTGCCAGTTCACAATGTTCACGGAAAGCAGCAGACTCGCTACCGCGCTTAGCAAAGCGCTGGTGGCGACACCGGCCAAAAGCAGCGTGGCAACCGGCGTTACGCCACCGCGAGTCGACATCACATACACAACAAACAGGGCGAGGAGTGCGCCGGCCATCGCCATCAGCGGCAGGGAAAGAACGGAAGTCGCGCTCCAGCCCGTCACGAATGAAATGACACCACCCAATACCGCTCCCTCACCTGCGCCGACCAAGCCGGGTTCGGCAAGTGGATTACGAAAAAGAGCCTGTAATAAAACACCGGCTGCCGCGAGGCCCGCTCCGACGAAGAAGGCCACAATGACGCGAGGAACGCGAATCAACCATACGATCACCGCGTCTGCTTGCGTGATATGAAGCGAGGCTGTCCACGCATGGGGAAGTATTTTGAACTCTACCACCTGCAGGATTGTGATCCAGGAAATGTGAGTGCTTCCGATTCCTACACCCGCCAGAAGCGAGAGGAAAATGATTGGCACAAGAAAGCCGTAAAAAATAGGCAGCCGAAGCCGCGACCTAGATGAAACGTTTGTTACGGGATTGCTCTGAGCGGCGGCACTCACAACTTATCTCCTTCGTGCCGTCCGTAAATTGCTTCGGCGATTGCCTGGACAAGGATTGAAGTATAGGGCGACATGGGGAGGAAAACGCGATTGTCGAGAACGACGATGTGGCCGTTTCGTGCGGCCTGGGTTAAAGAGATTGCCGGATCGGACATTAACGTGGCCAGAACTTGCTTTGTATCTCCAGTTTTTGCGCCGGCCACAATCCACTCCGGATCCCAGCGAATAATTTGCTCGAAATTCACCGAGTCGTAACCGACAATACCGTTTTCAGCTCCGACGTTGACACCACCGAGTCTGGTCACAATATCCTGGAAAAGAGTTCTTTGGCCGTAGCTGTAGCGCCCGCCCAGGCCAAGGATGCGGGGTTTCGGCGATCCTGTGGGCCGCAAAGAAACTGCTTTCGCGATTGCCGCGTGAAACCGGGAAGCTTCTGTGGCGGCGCTTTCATCTTGTCCGGTCAAATAACCGACAAGCCGAATATTCTGTTCGATTTGATCGAGAGTCTCGAAGTTTGTCTCCATGCGGTAGACCGGTACGCCGGAACTTCGAGCGAGACTTGTATAGTCGGCGCGGCCATTGTTGGAGACGAACATTAAATCTGGATCGAGTGCGACAACCCGTTCGGGATCGGTCGCGACGGCGGGTTTGAATTGCTGAACACTCTGGTAAACGTTGCTGACTTCTTCCAGGTAAGCGCTTTGGCTCACAGCAACTACATCCTGAGGCGGCAAGACCGAATAGACAAACTCGTCGATGGACCAATACTGCGAGACGATACGGTGCGCGGGACGTACGACGCTGACTGTGACTTCGTCACTATCGACCGCTTCTCTGGGATATTGAGACTTGCCGGTCCGAACTCGCGCATCACCATTTTCTCTTTCCAGCACCGGCAATTGAAGTCCGCCCGGCGGAGACGCATAGGTATGCACTGCTCCAGCAATCGCAACGACCAGCAGGATTAGGACGACCGGAGGAACAATTGTTCGCATGGGATGCATCTTCATTTATAGGAAGCTACGCTTCTGCCTTAGCCGAGGGTGAACAGGGAATCTCCTTGAAAATTCGTTTTGAAGACGATTACCAGGCCCGAGACCAACGAGGGCCGGCCTTGCCGTTCGCGGCGCGTAGAGAACCACTCACCCCGGCATCGAACTCCAGCTTGCGGCCAAACAACCAAAGCAGATCGGACAAACGATTCAGGTAGGCCAAAACATTAGGGTTCACCGCTTCTCCGGATTCGGCGAGGCGAACGACATTGCGTTCAGCCCTGCGACAAACAGTTCTAGCCACATCGTAAGCCGCGGCTGCCACATGCTCTCCTGAAATCGACCAATCGGAGAGAACACCTTCAATGGATTCGATTTGATGGACTTGCTTAGTGAGTGCATCCACTAATTCAGGCGTTACCGGCGCTTGCCCCTTGACGCTTTCGGCAGGAGTGGCCAATGCAGAGCCGACGCGAAAGAGTTCCTTCTGAATCGTCGCGGTCCGGGTACGCAAGTCTTCGTCCTGGCAGAGGGCGCGGGCAAGACCCATTGCGGCATTCAATTCGTCGACGGTGCCGTATGCCTCGACTCGCAAGCTTGATTTTGAAACTCGAATGCCGCCGGCAAGGCCGGTTTGGCCGCCATCACCGCGTTTGGTTGCAATACTGCTCATGGAATCTACCCCGTTGTGGACTGGCGGCAGGCTTAATGTGCGGAGTTTTTCTGAATCGAAGCGGCGAGAGGGTCGAAAGACGATTCGCACGCTTCCTGTTCTCCGCAGGTAAGTCGCACACCGTTCCCGGCAGGTTTCCTGGCTCCAAGGTCACAGCATCATCGCCATGAACCGTTTCACCTTCCCCAGCGCACCTGCTGAGTGGGACTACGAAACGGCGTACCTCGTAACAGTGGCGGGACCGCGCTGGGATTTCACCAGCTTCCCTATTAAGCCCTTTTTGGGGCACCTGAGAACACCATGAGAATTACATAGTGTGGAACTCGCGTCAAATCCTTAGTGCAAGCAGTATGGCAAGAGCCGCCGATAGAACACCGGCGGCAACGTTGAGAATTACAGCCCGGGGAAGGTCGGAATCGGCTCCCGCTGGTGGATCTGAAGGATCACCCAGCCAAACATCGGTAACGAGCGCCCCCTTTGCCCAAATGGGGCCAAGCAATCTGCGTTGGATGCCGCCTGCGGTGGCTGCTTCACTCCATCCTGAGTTTGGTCCCGGAAGAATCGCATGTTGTTGCCAGCCGACGCGGAATGCTTTCCGTCCTGAACAGCCGGGAATCACGAATGAAAAAAGCGTGAGTATGAGCCACGTGATTCGCGCCGGAACAAAATTCATCAGATCATCCAGCCGTGCTCCGCACCAACCGAACTTCAGATATCGCGGAGTCTTATACCCCACCATGGAATCCATCGTACTTACGACTTTGAAAAGCACGAGACCGGGCAGTCCTGCAACGACATACCAAGAAAGAGGGCTCACAAACCCATCTGTGAGATTTTCGCTCAAGCTCTCGATCGCAGCACGGCGGCAGGCAGCGATATCCATGCGGTCGGTATCACGGCCAACAAGCTTCGAAATTGAAGTACGCGCCCCATCCAGATCGCCACGGCGGGCGGCGGTTTCCACGGCCCAGGCATGCCGTACAAGATCATGAAGCGCAAGACAGGAGTAGGCAAGGAAGAGGTGGAAAAAAGATGCCGCGCCGTGACTCCATTTCTGCAATCCGATCAGAACTGCGCTGGTTCCCCCAAGCCAGATAGTGCTCAATAAAATGAAAAGGGCAATTCCTCCTCCGTATCCATCTGCTCCCAGTTTTCTCAGAAGACCTTCGAGCCAATTGAGTGTGCGGCCTATCAAGCGAATGGGATGAGCGGAATAGACCGGGTCGCCAATCAAAAAGTCGAGCAATACCGCTCCGGCGAGGAGCGTGGCGTGGGGACGCAGTATGTCTATTTCCACTTGGAGGACCAGCCTAACGCAATCGCTGAAAGTACGGCCCGTACGGGTTGGTCAGGGTCTGCTTCAGAGAGTTGTGCGTAGAAACGGGGCCAGCTGTCGGGCTTCGCCGCGAGATTCGCGGCGAGAATCGCCACCTGTTGACGGAAGATGTCGGGCGCTGCATTGGCGGGCAGCGTTCCGAAACGAATACGATCCAAAATTGCCGCGATGGCGAATGCTGCGGCAGCAACCTTTGGTTCGTATACGACGGATTTTAAATTTTTCTTTAAAAGCTCCAGTTCTCTCTCCGTCATTAGAGATGCTATCTCGTCAGCGAATTTTGGCTCGTTCAATCCGTAGCGCCCTAATGCGACGAAAATCGAGCGCGTATAACTAGGTTCCAATCCATTTTGCCAGCGAAGCGCTTCGAGAGTGGCCTCTTTCACTGCGAGCCCGATGAGTTCTCCAAGTTTGGCGTGCGGGCTGGTGCTGGTCAGCGGTTGGCCCGCGTCGAGTGGAGCGCCCACGCAGAATTGATCGGTACCTGTTCCGGTTGCTAGATTTTTTGAATAAAGGCTGCTGACTGCCAACTCGTGAAGTGCTGCCGTTTTGGCTTCTGTCATGGTTACAACAGCTCGAGCCAAAGCACCTTCGGTAAGGGAATGGTTCACGAGAAGTATCGTATTGATCGTCCCGCCAATCGTTGGAACTTTTTCCCAACCTGTTTCCGTTTCGCGCCATGACGCTGGATCCCCGGCACAGGCAGCATTGCCCTGGACACCGGCTGTGACGACTGCGGTAACCAGCATTCCGCCATCACGATGTTGCACGATGGCGGCATAGTTCATATTTGCCGCGGTTCCCATGACTGCCGCAAGATTTCCGTCGAGACCCATCTCACCGCAAGCTGCGTCGTGGTAGCCCTCGGGCCCGATTCCGGTAATGTGCGCGTGACGTTCGCGATGGTCAGTGCCCTCGCAACTCTGGTGATTGACGAGGTAGCGCAAGGTTTCCGTTTGACCGCCGTTGCGCATGGAAGTACTTAACACACGATGCGGCTTCAATAGTTCGGCGATCAGGAAACGCCCGGTTCGTATCAAGTGATACTCGTTCGTCACCATCAACTCTTCGCGATCTGACACCTGTACCATGGCTATTCTCGCCCTGCGTTATAGGGGATTCTATCTTAGTGCCGCACCAAGCTTTGAGGCGTTCGCAGGCAGGATTTGCGCTGGTATGACCTTCATTCACTGGCGGAGAATGAGGCTGGTGGAAGTAATCATAGAATGAACCAGGGTGACCGACTTATTCCGCAATGGAGGCTTCGCGGAGATTTGGCGTCAGCACGGTCAACTCGCCGACCTGTTCTCTTCTTACGGTGCCACGAAGGTGGGCGGCATGGTCCATCATCCAAAGCTCGGGAATGATTTCGGCGACCAGCTTCCCGTGACAAAAAAGCCGTACCACCGAGCTCTCAGAAACCACGACTCCCACCGCCTTTGTAACAGCACTCATGTTGGCGGCTGCAATGTGACGACTTCCGAGCCCCAGCGGCACATCCACTTGTGCGGCAACAGCATCGAGGTAGCGGCACGCGGAAAGTACAATCCCTTCGCGGCTTACGACAAAGCCGCCATCTAACTGCGCCAATTCCTTGATGGTTCCGCGGAGATTGAGATTGGCGACATGCCGCGAAGCCTCGGGATGCCCCAACAATGGATCCAAAATCAACGGCCTTGATCTCTCAAGTACGGCGTTCTCGTCGCCGAGCGTAAACAGGGTGCCGATTCGCCTTCCCTCTCGACCCTCACGGGCAATTTCGACCGCAAGCCCAATCAGGGAGTCCAGAATATTAGGCTCGTATTCCGCTACTTGACAAAGAATGCTCTCAAACATCCATCGACTCCTCGCTTGGATAGAGGCTACCACACAGGCGAAACGCGCTGTGTTTTCGATGAAGACCTCAGCAAGGAAGATTCAGGCATTCAAGCGCAATGATCAGAGCCGGCATTCCATTTGCAGGCTGCTCGAACCGGTTGAATCACTTCGCGCAGGCTGGGTGACCACAATCGCAGGCTATCTCGGTCTCGTTCGAACCGGCGTCCTTACAAAATGAGCTGCAATATTTCTCGCCGACAGGCGGCACACAAACACAGGGTTGGTGAGCGCACTTCTCAGACTTTTGGCTGACCATTGTTTTCCTCTCCGTTTTTACGGTCTTTCTTTTGCGTAGCCGGGACTTTCCCGTGTGCGCCATGCGACCGTAAATCCCGGCGGGGTTGTTTGCCATCGGGTAATCGCTGTAACTATTCGTCCCAAGTCTCTCCTTACGCGAGTGATGCCTGTTGTGCTGCCATTTCGCCGCGAGGATCACCGTGTGCAGAGCGCTCCGCGAAATCGGTTCGAGCTTGCTTTGGAGGCTCTTTACCGATCCATGCAAACACGCCGCGTACAAGGAAGACATTCAGCAAGATCGAAATGAGCGATGCGGCGATCACGGCGCTGAAGACTTTTTCGGTTACCAACTCTGAAGAGCGCGCCACTTGCACGACCACAAACGACAGTTCGCCAATCTGTGTCAATCCCGCGGCCACTGCGATCCCAATCCGCAACGGATAGCGGAAAAGCCACACGACTGTCGTCCACACCAGAAATTTGCCAGCAACGATGAGTAGAAGCATCCAACCGAGCAGAGGCAAATTGTTTAACAACACCTTTGGATCGATCAAAGTTCCCAGCGATACGAAAAAGAGCGCGACGAAGACATCGCGCGGGGTTTCCCAATGAGTTTTGCAGCGCCAGCGATACCAATAGCGCGAACGACACGAGCACCAGCACGAGCCCATAGCCCGACAGCGTGAACAGCGCAGACGATGCGGAATCGCGATTTGGTATACCCGGGTAATTTTGCATATTTCCGGCATAAAAAATCTAAGATTTTTAGAAAATCATCACCATGCTTTTTGAATCGGGAGTTTAATAAACACTGCTGCGCTGGGGGCTCGGGGAGCACCATCCACGACTTCATAGACGCAGTTTCTTACACCGGAGGCTATTTACCTCGCGCAAGCTGTTTTGGGCACTCTTGCATCATATCCCTGACAAAGCAATTTAAAATTCCAGCCGCAGGCCCAACTGCATTTTGCGTGCGCCGGTGTTGGAAATTCCTGGGGTAAATTGCTGGTTGATCGCGCCAAACCCGGACGGATTAAGCAGGTCCAAGGCGGACGGGGAAACGATGAAGGTTGTGTGATTGAATACGTTGAAGGCATCGGCGGTAAGAACCAGCCCTACATTTTCGGTCAGAGGAATTTTCTTTCCCAGCGAAAAATCTACGTTCCAATATGCGAACTGATGCATTTGGTCGCGTGGGATCTGTCCTTGGGTGCTTAACAATGGAAATTGCAGGCTGTTGTAGACCGTAGTGGGATTCGAAAAAATATTCAGCGAGCCGTCTGGCTGACGGTGCACACCCCAGCTTGGAATGCCCGATGCGCTGGTTGCCCCAGCGGCCACGTCCGGAATGCCACCGCTCAGTACGGCACAATCGTTGGGAAAAAATGAACCATAGTTGCCGGAGTCGTCGATCGCGCAGATCGGTGCGCCAGTGAAGAAATTGAAGATGCCGGATGTGCTCCAGCCGCCAATTACACGATCCACAACTCTGTTGTTGACGCTGAAAGTTTTGCCTTTGCCGAACGGTAACTCATAAAACCAGAAGGCATTTGCCGTTTGTCGATGATCGAACAACTCGGACGAACGATCAAGGCCCAGGTTAAAGGGGCTATTGCTGGAATAAATGTACTGTTGATTGACTCCCTGATTGCCGATGGCGTGGCTCCAGGTGTAGTTGAACTGAAACTGGAGTCCATGCGACATCGCTTTACGAAGGGTCACGATTCCGGCGTTGTAATCGGAAAATCCACCGTCGGTCTCCTGTGCGTTTTCAAAAATTTGATTGTTGCTTGTCGGATTGGCAAACGCGCCGGCTGGCCCAAATACTCCCGGAAGATTCATAAGATAGTCGAAGAGCCCCAGGTCACCGGCACCTACGGATGGCATAAGCCCCAAAGCCAGTGAAGTACACGTTCCCGGCGCGCAGACGGCATTGGGTCCGGAAGTGGCCATCAGATGTTCGAAGAATGGCTGCGGGCTGAGTGGAATGCCGAGAATGAAAGCGCGATCCAGCGCGTCGAATGCTTGCCCATAGGTTTGACCGTTGGCAGGATCTTTTTGCAAGTAATCGGCCGCGTTGAGTTGTTGATACTGTGTCAGATTTCTGCTAAGGCGGCCAATGTAACCCACCTCCAGGAAAAGATTGTGGGGGAGCGCATTCTGCACGGTGATATCAAAGGCGTGCGCATAGCCAGGAGTCATAAATGCATCCGCTCCAAAGGACCGCGACAGGCTGGAACCGGCAGGGACCAGTGGAATCGGATTCGCGACTGGCGACGGCACGGGAACGTTGGCGCCATCGGGTCCAATGCGGAATGCCGTTGTTGGATCGGTCGTCGTTCCCGAACACACCGCCCCACTCGCACCGAAAACAGGTCCGCCGCAAGTATCCACATCGGATAAACCGCCCGTAGTCAAGCTGAAAGCATCCGTAACGGCGCTTATGCGATCGAAGATGAGCGAGTATCCTCCCCGAACCACAGTGCCGGGTTTTATTTGCCAGGCAGCGGAAATGCGCGGGCCAACATCTTTCCACGTTCCCAAGCGCATTTTTCCTGTAAAGGGCGAAGCCAGCGAGTTTACTGGAGCCACGCCGAGCTGCGGATTATATGAATTCCCTGACTCCAACGCGGCACCCCGGCTTTTCAGAAACTGCTGGATGTTCACGGGAGTATTCGAATCGGCATAAACCAGCACCGATTCCAAACCGGCGGACTCGCTCGGAGGAAGAGTTACACCCCAATTCACTCCCATACTGATCGTCAGATTCTGACGAGCCTTCCATGCATCCTGGAGATAAACATTGAAAGAAGGCACGGTGAAATTTGCCGATGTTGGCGTACCCAGTGGATTGGGCAGGAAACTTCCATTTCGTGTTTCCACCTGAGCTGAGTGGTCTACGATACCAAGCAGCGAAGCATAGTAACCATTCCACAAGGGAGCGGCACTGGCTGGCAGGTTCACTGGCTGGTATGCGCTGGGCACGGTGGCAAACGAATCCTGCGACAAATTGGAAGATCCAACGTAAGTAATCGGGGCGGTGGTCAGTCCCCCAAGCACTTGATCGGTGCGCAGATGATAGTCGTACCAGATTCGGCCATCCCCGCCGAATTGGATTTGGTGGTTGCCGTGGATCTTGGTGAAGTCTTGAGCGATATACCAGTCGTGCCCGTTCCAAATGCGCGGCCTAGCTTGCTGAGTATTAATGTTGATTGGATCGGCGAATAACTTTCCGCTGCCGCCAAAGTCACCTTCCTCGCCCTGATCTTCGCCCGCGATTTGCAGTGCCTGATCGGTACCTGCCACCAATGGCGAAGGCGTCACTCTGTTCCAGCCCCAATAATTTCGTAGAAAAGAACCGTGCGTAACCGACAGGAAGTTTGAGCTGATCTGACCCTGCACCTGGAAGGTGTAGAAATTTGCAAAATACGGGTCGGCGCTGACTGAATGGGGTGTGCCGAGCAAGCTTATCTGCTCCACACCAGCGCGAGCCGTGCTGGAATACTGCCAGCTGAAAAAGGCCGACCATTTGTTATTGAAGTTGTAATTCAGTTTCAGCTTTCCAACATTTGTACTGATGGGCGTAGCCACAGGAATCGTAAGGCCGATGGTGTTGACACCATCACCTTCCGACGGATTATTACCTGTCGGCAAAAGCGCCATCTGCGCCATGACGACCGGACTCACGCCCAGTCCCCGTGGATCGCATGCCCCTGCATTACAAGCCACGGATAAAGGCCCATTCGCTGGGTTCAGGTTGTAAGAGTTCCCCCCAAACTGAATAATGCCACTTCTCAAACTCGCCGTAGGAACGATGCGATCGATGGTGGTCTGGTCGTGAAAGCGGCGTCCTTCGTAGAAGTCGTAATAAAACAATTTGTCTTTGATGATTGGACCGCCGACGCTCACTCCAAAACGGTTATCGACCGCTGGGGGCTTCGCAACGCCCGTATTGTCGTTTGTCCACCCATTCGCATTTAGTCCGTTGTCCGAATGGTATTCATACAAGCCGCCGTGGATGCTATTAGTTCCGGACTTGGTCAACATCGTAATCTGACCGCCGGAAGATTCACCGAAGGTCGAGTTTGCGTTGTTCGTGGCTACGCGAAATTCTTCGACGGAATCCTGCGGAACAGGAACGACTGGGGAAACCGCACCGGACTCCTGATCGGGAGAGGCGTAATTGTTCGATCCCTCAAAATCGCTGGTGGCGTCGCCGCCATCAATCGAGAAAGTAACTTGCTCGCTGCGCGCGCCGGCAATGGCTCCGCCTTGCGTGTCGGCAGCGGCTCCATTTTGGTGGCCCATATCCGGCGCAACTCCAGGCTGGTAGAAGATGAGTTGGGCTGCGCTTCTGCCGGCCACCGGCAACCGGTTCAACTCTGTGCCGCTCAATACCTCGCCCACACTGGAATCCTGCGTCTGCAATTCCGTCATGGTAGAAGCGGTCACCTCCATGACTTCTGTTTCCGCGCCCACGATCAGCTGTATGTCGAGCGTTGCCGCTTTATTGACTTCAACATTCAAATGGGGAACTTCGGCGGTACGAAAACCTTTCGCCGATACTTTTACGGTGTATTCTCCGGGCGTTACCACTGGAAATGCATAGTGGCCCGACGAATCACTCTTCGCACTCTGCGAGTTATTCGTAGCCGCATTCTGCAATGAAACGGAAGCATTGGAGACGACCGCTCCGGTGGGATCTTTCACGGTACCCGTCACAACTCCAAGTGTGGCCGTTTGCGAATATAGAAGACTGCACTGCACCAAGATACCGATAGCCAGTGCGCAAGCCAGCACAAGAAAATTCTTCGCCGTACTTTTCATTGAACTCTCCTGAATGCGAATGCGGAAACTACGGACTACGAAGGCACTTCGTGCATTCGTCTGCCCAGGAGTGCGTTATTTTGGCGGAATGGTATCGATACAGCTTTATTCGAGATGAAATGCTGGATGGCTAATGCGAGTTGACGATCGGATTAAAAGTAGTTTGCCGGTTCCTGGAAGACTCGTTTACCCGAATCCATAAACTATGCGCTGTAGCTATGAAAATCGAGAGCTTTGCGGCCTGTGTACTTCTTGGGAATTCAACGTTTTTGCATGTATAGGAGGTTCCACGGGCGAAAACAAATCAAAATAAAAAACACATCGACCTTGCCCTCTCGCAAGGCCGATGTGCTCCCTTCACACAAGCGTCTTCTCTGCATCGCTCCGACTTTTTGGGAAGCCGGATGCGCTTAGAAGACGATCTTCAGAGCTACCTGAATCTGACGGGCTGAAGTCGTCGCATCCGGTTGAACGTATGTGCTGTCAACTACGCCGAACAACGGCTGCCCAATCAAGTTGCCGAGGTCTGCCGCGTCGGTACCCGGATTCAGGAAGTGCGGATGGTTCAAAATGTTGTAGCCTTCGAAACGAAGTTCCGCCTTCACTCGTTCGGTCAAGCTCATCTTTTTAGCTAACGTCACATCCCAATCCCAGAAGCCTGGTCCGTAGAACTGATTGCGTTCGTTGTTCGAGCCAAATCCCCAGGGGGGATTTACAAAGGCACACTGATTCGTAAGGTAGGCATAACCGGATCCTGGTTGCGCCGAGCAACCCGAACCAGATGGAGGACCAAACGGATCTCCCACCTGGTAACCCCACGCGGCGATTCCG
Source organism: Candidatus Aquilonibacter sp. (assembly GCA_035486715.1). Lineage (GTDB taxonomy): Bacteria > Acidobacteriota > Terriglobia > Terriglobales > Acidobacteriaceae > Sulfotelmatobacter. The sequence continues at coordinate 87,488 of DATHMV010000033.1, read as the reverse complement.
GTTCGTTGCGTGTCCAGAGTTCCACGCACTTGAAATGGATGTCCGGTTTGCGCGGTGAAGATACCGTCGAGTTCAAATCCTTCCATAATCTTGCCCGCGAAACCGTTATTCAAATAATTTTTGCCGTGGCCGAACGGCAACTCCCAGACGTAGTTAATCACCGCAACATGGCGCGTATCGTTGTCAGAGTTGCCGTAGTTTTCGGCCAGATCGAGAGAATTTCGTGGGAAGGTGTGGCCTCCAACGCCCGGAGTCAGCGGATCGACGGAATTGTCGAGCGCATGCGACCAGGTGTACGCCGCCTGAATCTGAAGCCCGCGGCTCATACGATGCGTAAACTTGGTTTGCAATCCGTGGTAAATGGAATTGAATTCGTTGATCTGATAATCCGGCTGAAGCAATGCATTGTTATTTACCGCGTTGAAAGGTAAAGTGTCGAGACCAATGCTGGGCGTGCCTCCTATATAAAGGTTGGTGCCGCTGACCGTGGTCTGATCGCACTGCCCGCTGGGCGTAAGAAAGCCGGTATTAAGCGGATTGTTCGGGACGCAGAAAGCCAGCAATTGCTGCACTAACGCGGGAACCGGAGGATTGCCGTCCCGCTGGCCGTATACATGCACGCCCATCGCTCCAACGTAGGCTAAATCCAACACATTGCTTCCCGGCAGTTGCCGCTGAATGTCGAAATTCCAATTGTTGCTGGCGGCGTTGGGAAAATGCCTGCTGAAAACTACGATAGCCGAATCCGCTGTACCGTCGGGAAGTGAAGCGGAAGGCATCTGCGTCGGAACCTGAGCGAGGAATCCGCCCGAGGCGTCATTGATCGTCGTTAAATCATAGTTATTAAATTCCGCCTGGAACGGCGGATCGGCGCGAACATTTCCGAAGGCGTTTCCAAAGGTGCGATCGTGGAAGATGCCAAACCCGGCGCGGATAGCGGTTTTGCCATCCTTCCACGGGTCCCATGTCATGCCGATACGCGGTTCAATGTCTTTGAAGTCCGATTGATAAAGCGAGTGTCCCGTGCCCGGACCCACAATCGTGAACACTACGGGAGCGCCGGTGGCGAACGAGGCTGGATCTTGCAGTAAATTGGAAAGGTTTCCGCTGGTTTCATAGGGAACTCCGTTGAGCTGGTAACGAAACCCCATATTCAGCGTGACGTTCGAACGAATTTTCCACGTGTCCTGCGCGTACCAGTCAAATTCGTGCTGTTTGAAAAATTTATTGTCCGAGGGTTGGCGCACACCGGTTTTGTTGAAAAATTGATTTTGCGCATCGTTAATCACAAATCCCCAATACGCATTCGCGCCATCCACTAACGCACGATCGTCGGCATTGTTTGCCGGCTCGTTTACAATTCCGGGATTATAGCCATTGAAGCCTTCTTCCGGATCCAACGAAAGCTGCCGGCGCGAGGCGAAATTGTTATAACCAAGCTCACCTACATCGCGGAAGTCAAAACCAAATTTCAGGACATGGTTTCCATGAATCCAAGTCAAGGTGTCGGTATAACTGATGGTGCCCGTCTTCCGCTCCTGACTGTCCGATCCTGCAAGCGCAGTACTGGCGAAGCTGGTAAACGGATCTGTTAGAAAGTCCCAGCCGTTTCCAAAGGAATCCTCGCCGCCAGGTGCATCGAGTACGCTTGTAGTGGCTTTGCTGAGATAGAAGTTGGCGTAAATATGATTCCAGCCAAATTGCAGGGTATTGATCAGAGTGTGGCTGAGAGTGGAGGTTAACTGCGCGGCCAAACCCTCGCCGATTCCCTTCTCCGCAAATTCTCCAATGCCGCCCGGAAGAATATCAGAATGCGCGGGATTGGGATCGAAGAAGTGGTCGTAGCCGTACCGTAAACTTACCGACTCGCGATCTGAAAAGTGGTGGTCGAGCTTGATGGTTGGGTTGTAAGTGCTGGTCGCGGATGTGCTGGGGAAAAAGATACTGCCATCGATGCCATCGGCCGATTGGGTGGCTGTCGGGTAGTAAGCGAAGACCTTCTGCATTGTGGAATTAAATGGAAAACCGTATGGATTGTTTGTTCCTGTTGGCGTGAGGTCGATCGGAACAGTATGCGAAAGGCCGGAAGTATCGGTATAGGTGTAGTTGAATTTGCCCGTAAGGAATGCGGCGGTCGGAGTCGTAGCCTGATTGGTTAAAGTTGTGCGGAAACGATCCATTTCGTCGTTAAAGAAAAAGAAAGTCTTGTTCTTGATGATCGGACCGCCGACCGAAAATCCAAACTGGTGGCGAATGTAAGGATTCATCGGGCCGCCGTTTGGCCCGGTTGCGGGATTAAACCAGTCGCGCGCGCCTCCGAATCCATTCCATCGCCCAAAGTAGTAAGCATTACCGTGCAGCGAATTGGTGCCGCTCTTGGTCACGACGTCGATAATCGCACCTGTGTTGCGGCCGTATTCAGCATTAAAGTTATCGGTAATCACGCGAAACTCTTCCGCCGATTCTGGATTTGAACTCAGAACGCCGCCCATCGACCCCGGTACGGATGTATCGTTGTTATCCACTCCATCAAGCAGAAAATTGTTGTTGCGGTCACGGGCTCCATTTACTGAAATTCCGCCGCTGGCGCTGTCGGTCTGCGAGGTTCCCGGCGACAGCAGTACGAGCTGATAAGGATTGCGCGTGATCAGCGGCAAAGCCTCCATCTGTCGCTGATCCACCAGATTGGTGATTTGCGATGATTCCAGATCGACATCCTGCACGCCATCGGCTCGTACCGTCACTTCCTCGGTGGTTGAGCCGGGGGCGAGTTTCGGATCCACTGTAAGCGACTGGGCCACCGTAAGCTCGATGCTGGGCAAATGGAAGGCTTTGAATCCTTCTTTCTTTACCGTGACCTCGTAGGCGCCGACGGGAAGATTGCTCAAAGTATAAGTACCCGTCGAGGAACTGCTTGCCTGGTGCGATTCATTCGTGGCCAGGTTGCGAACCGTAATTTCCGCACCTTGTATCACAGCGCCACTCGTATCGGAAACGGTTCCGGCCATCGAACCCGTTTGCGCAACGGCTGCAACGGTCAATGTGGTCAGCGCGCTTAAGACAAAAAACATTCGCATCAGGTTATGGCGCACAACCAACTTCATAAGGTCTCCCGTGTGGCATGGCCGTGTAGTTAAGATTTCGCTGGATAGTGCCGGCTTGCCTTCGCATGACGTTTTGTATATTCATGCTGCACATAAATGCGCTGCAGATGCGAGGCCATACATCAACCAAGAAGAGGGATAGGGATGAGTACAACTTTATTTGTGACGAGTGGAATGGGAGTCGGGGCAATGAATGAAAATGCATTCGGTTTTGTGAATTGAAATGTGGCCGCCCGCTGTGCGGCCTACAGGAACATGTAGAAATCATGCTGCACAATTCCAATTCTCAAAGCTGGAGCAGGAAGTTTTGCTAACGGAGTTAACGTGACGCTGATGCATTTTTCAAACTGGGGGCAAAGGATCGAAAGTAGCTGCCTGGGTTTGGTTGTGACAGAAACAATCGGGCTTGTTTTTTTAGATGGATTTTAAGAAATTTTCATCACAATCTCTTGCAAAGCCGCTCGATGGCCGCGGCTGCATGATAATTCCCTTCCGCTCTTCAACACGACCACGTATTCGCCGCTGTTGACGGGAATCAATTCCTTAATCTTGTGGATATTTACGATGGTGGAGCGATGGATGCGCACGAAATGGTTGGTATCCAGGCGCTCGGAAACGCGAGTGATCGTCTCGCGAAAAAGATACGATTCCTTCCCAATGTTCAGGCGCACGTAGTTGGCCGCCGCTTCGATCCAGTCGACATTGTCGAGATCGACAAACACCACGCGGCCATTCGCCTTGATTGCAAGCCGTTTTTCCAGGTTCGCCTGTTCAGCATTCGATTCGGGCCGTTTTCCCGGCTTCATCTCCGAGAGCAAATTTATAATTCGGTGCGTGATCTCCCGGTCGCGCGACTTGCGCAATTCGGACCGTGCTTTTTCCACCGCGCGATGAAGCCGTTCCTGATCGAACGGCTTCAATAAATAATCGAGCGCATTCGCTTCAAAGGCGCGAATCGCATACTGATCGTAAGCGGAGGTAAAAATAACAACAGGCATTTCGTCAGGCGTAATTTCCGCCAGCACCTGAAAGCCGTTGAGGTCCGGCATCTGAATATCGAGCAAGAGCACATCCGGCCGAAGAGCACGAATCGCAGAAACGGTTTGCTGTCCGTTTTCGCATTCCGCCGTCACTTTCACATGAGGCTCAGAATCCAGCAGAAACATTAACTTCTGCCGTGCAAGGCGTTCATCGTCTGCAATGATGGTGCGTATCAATGCTTCAACTGGCTCTTGCGGCAACGCGACAGGGTCGGGGATCATCGAGTTGGCACCCGTGATGCTGCCCTTTAGACGCGTCTGCCGGTAAATCGTTTACTGATTCTTCGCGAATCCACGACATCTCACTTCGTCCAGTTCACGATTAGCCTAAAGATTAACAAAACATCTCAATGTTTCCTGATATTCAATCGACACAAAGTTGCACATCGATGCAGCCAGCAATGATTTCGGAATTTGTGTCCCTGAATTCCCTGTATACGTCCCAGCTTCATACCCAAGGCAATCTTTGCGCGTCAATAATCCAACAAAGATTATGCGGGTCGAAAATACAATTTCATTTCCGGGGAACGGAATTGCCCTCTCAAACACCCTGGTGCAGGTAAATGAGGAGATGTTTAACTTGCTAAGCCGACAGAATGAGATCAATCAGCGAATTCGCAGTCTCCATAAGTTGATTCGGGGCTTGCGTTTTTTGGCGGGCAGTGATGTGCCGGACAGAAACGAAACAGAACGTTCTGCCGTTGTCTCATCGAAGGTGCACAGAGACCTACAATTTAAGCAGCAGGTAAACAGTGCAAGACAAATGGCAAGACACAGGTTTCGACCTACCCCGCGAAAGGATGCTCTGAGCCGCGCCTGCCGCATTGCGCTTCTTGAAGCCGGAGGCATTGCATCGCTGGAAGAAATTCAATTACGAATTACACGGAGGGGATCATTTTCATTTATCAATTCCAGCTTTGCCAGCGCTTCACTCATTCGAACTCTGAACACGATGGCGCGCGCTGGAGAGGTCTGTTGTCAAGGCGATGGATCTCAATCGAAGTGGCGCCGCATGGCACCAGAAAATTACCGCTGAACTGAATTCCACTACCGCCCGCATGACATATCGTTTGTATACCCTCGAATGAGGGATGGATTATAAGTAATCTGGTACGATCACGCATTTCTCCGGGACGCATTTCTCCTTTCTACGTTCTCCAGCATTGCCTGCGTTTCCGCAATGGTCCATGATGGAAAGCCGGGGAATCGAAAGACCAAGCAGTTGATTGAGCGGTCGAAAATAATGCGCTCAGAAACTTCGCTCGTATGAAAACTAGCTGCGAAGGTTGCGGGCTCGCGTTGCCCAGTGACAGCGTCGCATACGTATGCTCGCATGAGTGCACGTTTTGTCCTGTATGCACCTCCAATATGCAAAGCCTTTGCTCGCATTGTGGAGGCGAACTCGTTCGTCGTGCCCGGCGCGGTATAGCGCCAGAGGGTGGCGAAACGGCGAATCGTGATAGCTCTAAACCTTTTTCTTCCTGGCTTATTTGGCCGCTGAGTTTCGGCGCGTGGAGTTTCGTCACTCTGGCCTATGCTTTAACTGTTGAACAGTTCTATCGCTCGAGGGGTGGTGGCGCAACATTTCTGAGCCTTTTTGAACTGCAATGCAGCCAGGTATTGCCGTACGCTCCTCTGACTCCTTTTGCTTTTGCGCTGGCGAACCGTTATCCCCTGCAGCGAAGCAATTGGCGGCCGCGTTTGCTCATATTGCTGGCGGGCGGTTTGGTTTTCAGTTTGATCCATGTGGCTATCCGAGGATTTACTCCATTCGCGTTTTGGGATCGCGGAGTTCAGGACTGGGTTTCTGCCGTGCGGAATCCTCAAACCCACGCCTTTCAAATCCAGTGGCAGATGTACCAAGCTCTTTTTTTCAGCAATATCGTGGACGATTTGATTACGATTTACCTGCCAATTGTGCTGATGGCATATGTAGTGTCTTATTATCGGAGCCTCCGCGACCGCGAATTACGCGCGTCACAATTGCAGGCGCAACTGGAAAAAGCGCGGCTGCAGGCGCTGAAGAGCCAACTACAACCACATTTTCTGTTCAACACTCTCAATTCGATATCCGCTCTCATGTTGACCGATGTAAAGGCGGCCGATCGTATGATCACACGTCTCGGCGACCTGCTCAGAATCAGCCTGGAAACCGCGGGCACGCAAATGACCACACTCGGCCGCGAGCTCGAATTTGTAAATTGCTATATCGAAATCGAAAAAGTGCGCTTCGAAGAAAAACTCAAAGTCTACGTAGACGTAGATCCTGAAACCCTCGATGCCAATGTTCCTCATCTTTTATTGCAACCGCTGGTGGATAACGCCATCAAGCACGGTATTTCGCGTTTGGCAGAAGGCGGTGAGATTCGCATCTCTGTCACAAAAGATAATGACGACCTTTACTTTGAAGTCAGGGATAACGGTCCAGGGTTCCGCGATTCTAGCCCTTCCAGGCAGAATGGCGTGGGCTTAAGAATTACTCGGGAGCGTCTCGAAACAATTTATGGCCAAGACCAGAGCGTGGAGTTGTCAACGCCAGCGGAAGGCGGAACGGTCGCTCGCATAAGTATTCCGCTTCGACCGAACGTGGCGACGAAATAGAAGCCGATTCGTTGTTTCAGCAATCGTGGCAGCTCATTCGTTAGGATGCATATCAGAGGCTTCCCCCTCAAACTCATCCGGCGATTGGATTGGTTCATCTTCGCGCCCGGCGATCCACACCCATTCATGCTGGCCCGGCTCATTCACTAACAATGCCGCTTCGCCATATCCTGCAAGCCTGCTCAGAATTGTATTAACGGTAGCTCGGGGGTCTTTGTGATGAGCCAGCAATATTGGAACACTTCGTTGTATCTCATCGCACACGTCGCGCGCACTCATCGGACGTTTCGCATTCGAAAGCACTTTACGACAAATTCGCGTAAGTCCGGGTTGCCGCGGACCAAGTCTGCGATCGATCATGCGAGAAACTTCGTCATTCAAAATCGAGCCGCCAAACAAACTCACCAGGCCGGCAACCGTGTTCTTGACCGTCGCGATGCGCTTGGTCACTTCCGTTCGCTCTTTCATTAACTGGCGCAACTGCTTTTCGGCCTCATGCAGTACATCCTCCACGGGACGCTTCCCATTGTCCTGCGGCACTCTCGCAATCTTTTCTGCCGCCAGCCCGGTATCCGTTGATGCTTGCTTTGAAGAACAATCCATGCGGATTGCCTCCCGCACACTACTTCTCATGAAACCTAGATAGCATTGTTGTGGTGTACGTGGACAACGAAGGGGACAACCACCATCTCTTCCGGGATAAGCAAACAATCAGATGCTATGAAATTGATCGCCATGTCAGGTGGACAATTGCAGGGTTTTTACCACGAACCAGATTGGATGGGTTTTTAACTGGTTGAAAATATGGTAGGCACGAGGAGACTCGAACTCCTGACCTCTACCGTGTCAAGGTAGCGCTCTAACCAACTGAGCTACGCGCCTACAATCTTTGAGGCTTCCGCAGTGCGGATGCCAGTGGGCATGGAACCAAGAGGGATTTTACCACGCGGTTCCGGTCTGCAATCCTTCTTTTCTCGCGCAAGAGAGCAGCACTCTGCCATCGATCTCTGTTTTAATTGTGCTGGTAATCAAATGGCACGGCTAAAGCGAAGATTGGCACAGAACCGCGACGCGAAAATTGAAAGGGAGCCAGTCTCGTACCTGAAACGGGGAAAGCGGGTTCTGATCAATTTATTTATTGGCTTTCACATTGTGGCGATCGCATGCTGGTGCGTGCCGTTGGATCTGCCTCTGCTTTCTTCGTGCAAAGAGTTGATCCGTCCTTACTTTTTGTGGTCGGGGCTGTTCCAGTCGTGGGATACGTTCGCTCCAACGCCCTGGGGGCTTAATAGCTACGTGGAAGCTACGCTTATTTATAAAGATGGATCGCAAAAAACCTGGGCGTTCCCGCGCATGGAGCAGTTGAGCCCCGGCGAGCGCTACATCGAAGAGCGCTACCGCAAATTCGCTGAGATTCTGCAAAACGATGGGAGCGACGCTCTTTGGCCCGACGTTGCACGCCGCATCGCGCGCTTAAACAGCACACCTTTGGAGCCGGTAAAAGCTGTCGTCCTGATCCAAAAATGGTCGCTGATCGTTCCGCGGGCGGATGGATCGTATCGTCCGGAGCCGTGGGAGCAGCATGTTCTCTTCGGCTACGGCGTGAGACCCGGAGATTTGCAATGAAGAAGGATTTGCAATGACGGTGCGATCGTTACGGGAGGCGTGGAATGCCTTCTTTTTTGCGGAGCAGTCTCCAACGCCGATAGCGCTGTTTCGCATTGCTTACGGCGTGTTGGTGATCGTAAATCTCCTGCTGCTGCGTCCCGACTGGCTGGCCTGGTATGGAGACCATGCGTGGGTGAGTTTGCAAACCGTGCAGACGCTGGAGACGGGCAGAAGAATCGATCTCTTCACCATCCTTCCGCAGACGGATGCGTGGATCAACTCATTCTTCTGGATATTTCTGGGCTCGGCGATTCTTCTCACTGCCGGATTTCTGACTCGCCTGAATGGTTTGATCGTGTTTGTGTGCCTGACCTCCATTCAGCAAAGAAACTTGTACATCACGCACGGTGGAGATACTTTTTTGCGCGTGGCCGGATTCTTTTTGATCTTCGCACCGGCGGGAGCTGCGTTTTCTCTCGACCGGCTGATTCGAATTTGGCGAGGGAAGGAAGGTGCGCTTGTCCAACCGCGGAGTCCTTGGGCGCAACGTATGATTCAGATTCAAATGGCGCTACTTTACTTTTCCGCATTTTGCTGGAAGGTAAAGGGAGCGACATGGCTGCACGGGACGGCGCTGTTCTATGTGTATCACCTCGATGAACTAATGCGATTTCCGGTACCCGGGTGGTTCTTTCATCCCTTGTTACTCAAGCTGGGCACGTGGTTTGCCCTTGTCTTTGAGTTCTCGATGGGCGTTTTGATTTGGGTGAAAGACCTTCGCTATGCGCTGCTTGCGATTGGTTTGATATTTCATCTCTGGCTGGAATATTCGCTCAACATTCAGCTATTTCAGTGGGAAGTTTTATCGGCATACATTCTGTTTGTCGATCCGGTGGATATGACGCGGGCGTGGAATTGGATCAGACAGCGTGGATTCGGGCACGCTCTTGCGGCAAATTCTGACGCGGCTGGGGGAGCTGCTTCCACGGTATGATCACGTTGGCATAGGTCTGCGCGGGTGAATGCATTTGCCAATTTGAGGCAGGGACAGCGACAATCATTCCATGCCCAAATCTCAGAGGAACAACAACAATGGGTCCGGTGGATCGGAGGCTCGCAATCCTCTCCTACCGGGATCAATGGTAGTGGTAACTCTGGGTAATCCTCGGGATAAATTTTGGGGGATGATTTTGTCGTTGGCGGCGGAAGGACTCAGCATTAGCGGAATCGAGCTGGCGTCGTTTGAGGACCTGGTTGTGATGGTGAAAGATGGCGAATCGTTCACCCCGGCGGTGGTTTTCTTCCCGATGCACAGGATTGAGCGCATTGAGCTTGACCTGCCAGATGGCGGGCTGCCCTCGCTTTCGCAGCGGTTTTCGGCCAAAACGGGACGCGACCCAGCGGCAACATTGAGCCTACCAGCAATTGGCGCAAGCAATCATGCTGCTCCCGCGCGTTCGAAGAAGGAACGGGCATGAAGCTTTCGCAAATCCTGACTGCGCCGAACCAGCTCACGATGCTGCGCATGGTTTTTGTTCCTTTCATCGTGATCGAACTGGTGGAGGGCCGCTACTTCTATGCCTTGCTCCTCTTCGTAATTGCGGGATTCAGCGATGGGTTGGACGGATTGCTGGCCCGCAAGCTGCATCAGCAGACGCTGCTCGGACAGTATCTCGATCCCATTGCAGACAAACTTTTGTTGAGCACCATGTTTCTGGTGCTCTCAATTTTGCGAAAAATCCCGTGGAAATTTACTGTGCTGGTTTTCAGCCGCGATATTTCGATTCTCGCCGCCAGCGCCGTGCTGTTCGCCATTGCCGGGCTGCGCAACTTTCGCCCCAGCATTTTTGGGAAAGCGAACACTTTTTCGCAGATTGCCGCTGTGTTCTTTGCCATTCTGTTTGCGGTGCGTCCGGTGCGCTGGATATGGATTACGCGAACCGTATTTTTGCGCGCGACTTTTGCCTTTACGATTGTTTCGGCACTGCATTATGTTTTCTTGGTGCAGCACCGGCTTAGGGCTAATCTCCATGCGCTGCCCGCGCATTCTTCCGCTGATGTGAAGGCCAGTTGACCCCCTTTCTCGCGTCCCCCTAGAATTGGGAGTTCGTGTCGCAAGCTCGAATTCCACTATGGCCCTTCGCCTTTACAACACAATGTCGTCGCAGATTGAAGAGTTCAAGCCCATGGGCGGCAATGAAGTCCGCATGTACGCCTGCGGTCCCACCGTTTACGACTACGGCCACATCGGCAACTTTCGCAGCTTCGTTGCGGTCGACCTGCTGCAGCGCTTGCTGCGCCAGTCAGGCTACTCCGTGCGTTATGTGATGAATATTACTGACGTGGACGACAAGATCATCCGCAACGCGGCGCGCGATGGCGTCAGCGTGCAGCAGTACACGGCGAAGTATGAGAAGGCGTTTCTCGAAGACTCCGCCATGATTAGCATTGAGCAGCCGAAACTGGTGCGCGCGACGGAGCACATTGCGCGGATGGCAGAGTTTGTTGCGCGGCTGGTGGAAAAAGGCATCGCGTACCGAACGGAAGATGGTTCCTATTATTTTCGCATCGCCAACTTTCCGCAGTATGGCAAGCTTTCGAAGAAGGATTTCGGAGGGATGCGCGACGGCACCCGCGTGGATGTAGATGAGTACGACAAAGACAGCGCAAGAGATTTTGCGCTGTGGAAGGCTCCGAAACCTGGAGAGGCTTTTTGGGAAACTTCGATTGGCCCGGGACGTCCCGGCTGGCACCTGGAGTGCTCGGTCATGTCGATGGACGAATTAGGCGAGAGTTTCGATTTGCATGCTGGAGGGGAAGACCTTGTTTTCCCGCACCATGAAAATGAGATTGCGCAATCGGAGTCGCTTACCGGTAAGACTTTTGCCCGCTTCTGGTTTCACGTACGCTTCCTGCTCGTCGAGGGCGAGAAGATGTCGAAGAGTTTAGGGAACTTCTATACGCTTCGCGACCTCGTATTGAAAGGGCACAAGCCGTCTTCGATCCGATATTTGCTTTCATCGGTGCCTTATCGCAACCAGCTGAACTTTACCTTCGATGGACTGAAACAAGCGGCCATTTCGGTGGATCGTTTACGCAATTTCCGCCAGCGATTGACTACAGGAATTTTTGATACTGGCTCCAACATAGAGATGCGAACACTAGCCGCCGAAACAGTAGACCGCATGAAAGCGGCGCTGGAGGATGACCTCAACGCCGCACAGGCACAAGCTGCGATTTTCGAAATGGTGAGAAAGGTCAATTCGGCGCTGGATGCAGGTCAGCTCAAGCAAGACGATACGCAGCCGTTACTCACAGCGCTGAAGAAGTTCGATGAAGTGTTCGCTGTGGTGGAAGATGATGATGGGCCGAAGATGAAACAGGTTTTCGAGTGGGCGCGGACCGAAGGACGAGAAAAGGATATCAGTGCGGAATTGCGCGAAGCGGTGCAATCCGGGCAACTCTCCGACGCGGACATCGAAAGGAAAATATCCGAGATGGAAGTCGCGCGGCGCGGCCGCAACTTCAAAGTTTCCGACGCACTGCGCGCAGAACTCACCGCCGCTGGGGTTTTGGTTGAGAATACGAAAGACGGCGTACGCTGGCGTAGAAAGTAGTTCTCCTGGTGTTAACCTGAAGCTGACTAGCTGAACGGCAGGCTTCCATGAAATCCTTCGACGAATACCTGCGCGATGCCGAGATTGCACATGGACATTTGTGCGCCGGACAGATTCTTGGAGTGAGGCTAGCGATGCTGGGATTGGTCAAGCTGGGGATCGATGATCCTGCCGGCAAAGACCGCAAGCGGCTGGTCACATTCGTCGAGATCGACCGCTGCGCCACCGATGCCGTTGCCGTGGTCACTGGCTGCCGACTGGGCAAGCGGGCATTGAAGTTCCGCGACTGGGGCAAGGTCGCAGCTACGTTCGTCGATGTCAGCGCCGGCAGAGCCATACGCATTGCGGCGAAAGAATCTTCGAAGGCGCTCGCCCGGCAGATGCATCCCGAAATCGCGGACAAGAACCAGCAGCAAATGCTGGCTTACCGTGAGATTGCGGATGATGATCTTTTCACCATGCAATGGGTGAAGGTCGAGTTGCCTCCGGAAGAATTTCCCGGATATAAAAGCGAACGCGTGGTGTGCGAATCGTGCGGAGAAGGAATTAATTTCCGTAGAGAAGTACGCGCAGGGGATAAAACCCTTTGCCGGGCTTGCGCGGGCGAGAGTTACTACCAGCCAATCTAGTTGGCCGTTTCGTAGGCGCGCGCGACCCGCAGAATCGTGCCTTCATCAAAGTGCTTCCCGAGAATCTGCAATCCGATCGGCAGCTTCTCTTTCGTCTCGCCGCACGGAATAGAAATGCCTGGAATTCCAGCCAGGTCCGCCGTGACCGTGTAGATATCAGCGAGATACATGGCCAATGGATCGTTCGACTTCTCGCCCAGACGAAACGCAGCGGTGGGACTGGTCGGCGTCACGATGGCATCCACTTTACTGAAGGCTTCTTCGAAGTCGCGAGTCAGCAGTGTGCGTACTTTTTGCGCCTTCAGGTAATACGCATCGTAATAACCAGCGCTCAGCGCGTAGGTACCGAGCATGATGCGGCGCTTGACCTCCGCGCCAAAACTTTCGTCGCGGCTACGCCGGTACATTTCCGAAAGCGACTTCACTCCCTGCGCGCGGTAGCTGTAACGCACGCCGTCGTAGCGGGCGAGGTTGGAAGAAGCTTCTGCGGTTGCGATCAGGTAATACGTGGGAATCGCGTATGGTGTATGCGGCAGCGAGACCGGCACAATTTCGCAGCCCAGGCTTTTCAATTTGTCGATTGCCGATTCAACCGCATGGCGGACCTCGCCATCGAGACCTTCGCCGAAATATTCTTTGGCCACGCCGAGTTTTAGACCACGCACCGGCTTTTCAAGCTCCGCAACGTAATTCGGAACCGGCAAATCTGCCGAAGTGGAATCCATCGGGTCGCGTCCGGCAATTATCTGAAGCACGATCGCCGAATCTTTTACGGATTTCGACAGAGGACCAATGTGGTCGAGCGACGAGGCGAACGCGATCAAGCCGTAGCGCGAGACGCGACCGTAGGTCGGCATCAATCCCACTACGCCGCAAAACGACGCGGGCTGACGAATCGATCCGCCGGTATCGGAGCCGAGCGCGACTATCGCCATATCCGCGGCAACAGCGGCAGCCGAGCCGCCTGACGAACCTCCGGGAACGCGGCTCAAATCTCGAGGATTGTGCACGGGATGAAAGGCCGAATTTTCATTCGATGAGCCCATGGCGAACTCGTCGCAGTTCAGCTTGCCCAGCACAACGGCACCAGCAGCTTCCATGCGCGCGACGGCGGTGCAGTCATAAGGCGGGATGTAATGCTCGAGGCTCTTCGATCCCGCTGTAGTGCGCACGCCGCGCGTCGACAACACGTCTTTAATCCCGACAGGTACGCCAGCCAGCGGCGGGAGGGGCTTGCCTTCGGCGGCCATACGGTCGATGCGGTCAGCCTGCTCAAGCGCGCGCTCTTTACACAAAGTCAGATAAGCGCCGATCTGAGCGTCTTGTTTTTGAATGTGGCCGTAGTACGACTCCGTTAAGGCGAGAGCGGCAGTTTTGCGCTCTTGAATGGCTGAGCGCACAGCATCGATGGTGAGTTGGCTTAAGTCCATCTTAAGTCTTAGTCGAGCGAAAAACTCAGAAGAGCTAGAACTGGCTTATGGTTGAGGTGAAAAGTGAAAGTATGTTTGCCTTATCTTTCAATCACCTTGGGCACACGAAAGAAGGTTCCATCAGCGTCCGGCGCGTTCTGCAACGCGACTTCTTGTGACAACGACTTGCGCAATCCCTCGACAACGTCTTCGCGGCTGGCATAGGCAAATCTCTCGCTTCCCTGCTTCGATTCATCGACGCCGTAGCAATCGGATACCTGCGCCATCGGTTCGACGTTGGATGTATCCAATTCATTGAGCCGATCTACGTAATCGAGGATCGAATTCAAATCCCGCACCATGCCGGCGCGCTCTTCGGCAGAAAGATCGAGATTTGCGAGATCGGCGACGTAGGTTACGTCTTTGTCAGTAACTTTCATGTTCTACAACTTGTTCTTAATTTCTCTGCGAAATTACAAAATCAATTCTCTCCACTTTTTGGCCAGCATAACGATTCATCGCCGCAACATAACGAGGAGCCAAATTCTGCATTTCGCGCTTCCATCCGGCATCGGGAACTTCAACGCGCAAGATGGCATTGGAAAAATCGACAGCCCGCGTGCGCTCTGCGACGACCGATCCACAAACGAGCGGCCAGGCAAGCAGTGGGGCGTCGCCTGGCGGCACCCGCCGCAACGAGGCTGCGACAATCTTTTCTAAACTTGTGCCTGCTTGCTCCAATGCAACCTCTTTCTGCTATTTCCGCGCGAAATACCGAGACAGAGGAGAATTCCGATTCTAGCATTTCGACGGTGCCCGCGGATCGTAAGACGCTCGACTATCAGAGCGGAAACTCGCGCCTTACATATTCCATCGCGGCATCGCGCGAAATTAATTGGCCTTCCAGTTGAGCATCTTCCACGGCTGACAATATCTCGCGAAACTTTGGACCGGGCGTATATCCAGCGCGAATCAAGTCATCGCCGCCGATTAAAACCGGAGGACGAATATTTTCGGGCGGAGTCTCTTTGAGTTTGTCCTGAAGAAACTCATACGTACTCAAATTGCGGTGACTGGCGAGACTGTCGGCCCGGTGCAGCGCGAGATGCTCATCGAATCCTGGTAAGCGCATAAATCTTTTGAGTGTCGACTCTTTCATGCGGCCGACTTGGCCGAAACGCATGTGATTGTCGATGAGAGCAAGCACCCGCGCGGTGTCGCTCTTTGAGAAGCGCAGGCGATGACAGATTTCCTCTGCGATCTTCACACCTACATCCACGTGATTATCGAAGCGAATGCGATCGGGCGCAATGCGAAATGTCGCAGGCTTGCCCACATCGTGCAATAGCGCGCCCCAGGCCAGCGTTGGGGGACAGGGGTGCGGAAGGTTTTCGAGCAGCAGCAGAGTATGCACGAATACATCGCCTTCGGGATGGAATACAGGCGGTTGCCGAACACCTTTCATCGCGGTGATCTCCGGCAAAACTGCTTCGAGCAAACTGGTTTGATCGAGCAGAAGGAATGCGCGGCGGGCATGTCCCTCTGTGAGCATTTTTGTAAGTTCGTCGCGAACCCGTTCGCACGAGATCAGTTCAATTTTACCGGCGTGTCGTTGGATTGCAGAAACCGTCTCCGCTTCGATTTCATATTCGAATCGTGCCGCGAAGCGCACGGCACGCAACATGCGCAGTTTGTCCTCAACAAAGCGCTGGTCTGGATCGCCGATGGCGCGAATGAGTTTGCCTTTAAGATCGCGGCGCCCGCCGACAAAATCCAGCACTTCACTGCTTGCCGGATCGAGCATCATGCCGTTGATCGTGAAATCGCGACGGACCACGTCTTCCTGCGGAAGTTGGCTGAAGCGCACTTCGTCGGGATGGCGGCCATCAGAGTATCCATGATCGCTGCGGAAGGTCGCGACCTCGATCGTGGAGTTCTCTCCGTGTCCGCGTTCTTCGCGCGGAACCGGTACCAGAACTACGCCGAATCGCTCTCCTACGGCGTAGGTATCGGGAAAGATTTCCATCACTTGCGAGGGCGCGGCGCTGGTAGCGATATCGAAATCCGCAGGCTCGCGATCAAGCAGAAGATCGCGCACACATCCGCCAACCAGGTAGGCTAGAAACCCATGCTGGCGCAGGGTCTCAATGATCGAGATGGAAAATTGTTTGGACATCGCTACGGCCGGGCGAGATGGCGTTTTTTTTATCATACCGCCGTAGTTTTGGGTTGGAAACTTGGAGGTCGAGGATTTAAAAAGTGATTTTGAAGAATCACACAGAACCGTGTTCCACTCCCGCGCCTTCGTTCTTGATTGTTTTATAGGCCCAGGCCATGCGCGGCGTGTTGTGGGCAATGCCGAATTGTCCTTGCGCGTTAAGCACGATGATGCCACCGTGGCCGTTTACGCGTTGCTGCAAATAATTCATCGCTTCCTTCGCCGCCCAATCGGGAAGATTTCCCGCTGCTACCCGGTCCGCAGTCCACTTGGCCAGCACGAGTTTCATGATCGGCTCGCCCCATCCCGTGGTCGAAACCGCAGCACTTAGGTTATCCGCGTAACAACCGCAGCCGATCAGCGAGGAATCGCCCAGCCGGCCCGGAGCTTTGTTCAGCGTTCCTCCGGTCGAAGTTGCGGAGGCGATGTTACCTTCGTGATCTAAAGCAACCGCGCCTACGGTATCGTGCGAAATGGTCGGAGCGAAGAGGTCGTTACCATCTTTCGCAGGCTCAGCCGCTTCTTTGCGCTGATATTCACGCAGGCGTTCGACCTCGCGCGGGATTACCAAGTCTTCGTTTCGGCATAGTTCGACTCCATGCTCGGCAGCAAACCATTCCGCGCCTTCAGCCACGAAATAAACGTGCGGACTCTCGCTCAAAATTTTCCGTGCAGCGCGCACCGGATTTCGCAGGCGCTCGACGCATCCCACACCTCCAGCGCGAAGCGTAGAACCATCCATGAGCAGGGCATCCAGCTGCACTTTGCCATCACGGTTCAGAAAGCTGCCCCTGCCAGCATCGAAGGTTTCATCGTCTTCCATAATGACGACGGCTTCTTCGATCGCATCGAGGGCAATGCCTCCGCGTTCGAGCACGCGCCAGCCCGCGGCGAGCGCATTGCGAACGCCATGAAGGTGGGCTTCGACCATGTCATCGGGCATGGCCCAGGCGCCGCCGTGAACAACTAATACAGGATTAGAAGGCAAGCAAAATTCCTGAAGGAAGTTGAGTGACCAAATAGTCTAGCATCGCGAGGTTGGAAAGGAGCTACACCGCGTGGCCGGTTTTAGCGGTGAGTGGCGGGTCCTGCGTTCTCGTCCACGTATACCTCATACGGTGAATCACCGTGAGGGTTGAGAGCACCGCGATGATCCAGAGCACCGGCGCCATGCGGTTGAATAATGCGCCGAGGATGACCAGGACCAAGCGCTCGGGACGCTCCATGAAACCGACGCGGCAGGAGCCGATGAGCGATTCGGCACGAGCGCGGGTGTAGCTGACCATGATGGCGCTGATCATGCAGTAGGCGGTAAGCACGAGATAGAAGAAGCGATCGCCGCGGGCGTAGAAGACCAGTAAACCGAAAAACTGCGAGGCATCGCTGTAGCGGTCTATGACTGAATCAAAAAACGCGCCGAAACGCGTCACCCGGTTGGTGGCGCGGGCCACTTGTCCGTCCACCAAATCAAAAAAACCGGAGCCGATGATCACCAGGCCGGCGTAGAAAAACAGCCGTCGCTGCGTGAGGGCCGTAGCCGAGCCAAAAAGAATTGCGGCCCAGGTATTCACTACCAACCCCATGAACGTCAGAACGTTTGGATTGATGCGCGACAAGGCTAGCCAGCGCACAATGGTATCGAGCAATACGCCGCAGGCGCGGCCGAAGGCGCTGGTCCAGGAGAGCGTGGATTTCTCGGAGGATGGCTTTTCCAGCGGTACTTGAGCGGCCACGGCCAACTGCATAGATCCTTCGCTTCGCTCAGGATGACTGTTGGCCACAGGTTCGGCGATGATTTCCGTTTCTGACCGCACAGGGGAGGCCGACATTTATGCGTCCGCCTTTTCGGACTCGGCCTCATCGTGGATCGTGGTGAGGCTCAGGATTTCCAGTTCGCGTTTGCCGTTGGGCGTAATCACAGTCGCTTCCTCGCCGACCTTCTTATTGAGCAACGCTCGGCCGATGGGAGACGTGGTTGAAATCTTGCCAGTGGCTACGTCGGACTCCTCGCTGGTCACCAGCTTGTACTCCATTTCTTCGTTCTTGGTGCTGTCGTATACCTTGACCGTGGAACCCAGCCCCACTTTGTCCTTGGGGATGTTGTTCATGTTGGTCAGGGAGAGATCGGCCAGACGCTTGCCGAGCTGGCGAAAGCGCGCCTTGACGAACTCCTGGCGCTGTTTCGCCATGTGGTATTCGGCGTTCTCGCTGAGATCGCCAAGCGCGGCGGCCCGCTTAATCTCTTTGGGCAGCTCGTGAACGAGTTCGTGCTCGAGCGCGTCGACTTCTTCTTGCAGCTTCTTTCTGAGTTGATCGGTCTGCATACGTTATAGCTTGGTTGATTATAAACCTGTTATGAATTGCAGTCATAGGCTACCCCCGCTCAGTAACGCGAAATAGGGCACCTCGCTTGAACGAACCAAATATTTCCCGTGGCGGGAACGGAAAGCGCTTTTCAATTTCCCATGTGAGTTCGGTTAACTCATAGAATCTACAATACAAATCAGGCTCACTTTATGCTTCCTCGTCCCATCGTGCAAGCTGTGATCCGCGTTCTCGATTGGCTGGCCGAGCATACATTGCCGCCCGACCAATCTCCGGCCCATCAACGTACCGGACAAAGGGGCGAGGAAGCCGCTTATTTCTATCTACGGAAATTGGGCTACATCATGGTGGCGCGGAACTTTCGCTCGCCACATTATCGGGGTGAAATCGACCTGATTGGATGGGACGGCGGCACGCTGTGTTTCGTGGAAGTGAAGACGCGGACAACCCGTGACGTGAAACCTGCCGAGGCCGCTGTGGACCGCCACAAACGCCGGTTAACGGCCGCCGTGGCGCGGGATTACCTGCGGCGCTATCCACCTTCGTGCCAGTGGCGATTCGATGTAGTAAGCGTATACTATGGGCATTCAAAAATCAGCCAGCCGCAGATAGAAGTTTTTCGTAATTCCTCCCTGACGGCTTAGCAGGAAAAAATCGCCCATCCTAAGGAACAAAAGGGGTTATTTGAGTGCCTGAATTGAGAAAGGATCCGATTGTTGGCCGCTGGGTGATTATTTCCACGGACCGCGCCAAGCGTCCCACGGATTTTCTACGGGAGAATGTAAAGCTGAAGGGCGGCTTTTGCCCGTTTTGTTATGGAAACGAGAGCAAGACGCCGCCGGAGATTCAAGCATACCGGCCCGCGACGAATGGCGGGCCTACTTCGCAACGCGACACGCCGGGTTGGACGGTACGCGTGGTTTCCAACAAATTTCCGGCGCTGGGGATTGAAGGCAACCTGAATCGCCAGGCCGAAGGCATGTTCGACCGCATGAACGGCATAGGGGCGCATGAGGTAATTATCGAGACGCCGGACCACAGTGCGAGTTTGGCGACTCTGCCTCCGAAACGGATCGAAGATGTGTTATGGATTTTTCGCGACCGCATTCTGGATCTGAAAAAAGACCGGCGGTTCAAATACATATTGTTGTTCAAGAATCACGGCGAAGCGGCGGGAGCTTCTTTGGAACACGCGCATTCACAGCTCATTGCGCTGCCAATTTTACCGATCAATGTGACGCAAGAACTGGAAGGCGCGAAGCAATATTTTCTATATAAGGAGCGCTGTGTCTTCTGCGACATCATTTGCCAGGAGACAGAGAATGGAAGCCGGGTGGTGGCGGAAAACGAAAACTTTTTAACTATTGCGCCCTACGCCCCGCGCTTTCCTTTTGAGACATGGATTCTGCCGAAGTCGCACGAATCAGCGTTCGAGAATTCTTCATCACATATGTTCGAGAACCTCGCCAAAGCGCTGAAGACGCTGCTGATCAAGGCCGACCGCGTGCTCGATAACCCTCCGTACAATCTGGTGGTTCACACTTCGCCGGCGCAGGACCCGACCAACGACCACTATCATTGGCATATCGAGTTCATGCCCAAGCTAACCAAAACGGCGGGATTCGAATGGGGAACGGGCTTTTATATCAATCCAACTCCGCCGGAGGAATCGGCGAAATTTTTGCGTGAAGCGAGCGTGGAGGAACCGGTTTCGGCAACTGCCGGCTAAAGAATGTACATGTGGGGAAGGCACCTCGTCCGCTTGTGGTACACAACTCGATAGGCTGTCTCGAATTTCAGCGTACTTTCTTGTGGCTGCTTTCCTCCGGACGAGGGCGTCCGGAGTTCCATGGATATTGTTAACTAAAAATAGGGCACGGCTTACGCCGTGCCCTTTGTAGTTAAGAGAGAGAGATGCTGTCGATCGGGACGAGAAGTGATCGGTGACCCCGCTTTTACAGCAATCAGATCAAGCTAAGGCAAGCCGGAGTACGAATTGTCATGAAAATGTAAAAATAGCCGTGCAGGTTGGAGACGAGGCTCACGCGAAAAAGCAACGGCAGAATGCGCCGCGAAAGCTCAGCCTTGGGTGCGGTCCTGGAATTCCTCGTGCCATGCCATTTGTATGGCTTCAAGTTTGCCTTCATTCGAAGCGCTGGGATCGCCTTTGAAATCGGGCAGTTCGGTCACGTAGCGATGAAGGTCGGTAAAGCGGACGGTCAGCGGGTCAAGTTGGGGATGAGTTTCAGAGAGCAGGATACCGATATCTTCGGCGTCGTCCCAGGTTAGGGTTTTGGGCATGGGAAAGCTCCTTGCAAGCACTCAGCATTCAGCACTTAGCATTCAGCCATTCAAAAGTCAGTTATGCCGGAATGGCTGAAATGCTGCCTGCTAAGTGCTGACGGCTGCCTTAGTGGTGTTCTTCCGATATGTAGTTGCGGTTCCAAGCCGGAATCTCGACTACAACTTTTCCCGGCTTCGTGATCTGTACCTGGCAACCGAGACGCGAGTTTAACTGCAAGTCGGCGGCCATGTCCAGACGGTCGGCTTCGTCGTCTTCCATCGGGGACAGATTTTCGGCGCCCTCTTTGATCCACACGTGGCAAGTGGTGCAGGCGCAATTGCCGCCACAGGCGTGGTCGAGCGTAATTCCATAATTCAGTGCAATATCGAGAATCGATTCTTCTCTGCCGTGATCTTGGTAGGGCAGCTTGCCATGCTCGAACTGCACCGTCTTGCCTTCGGGCAAGAACGTGATCTGCACTGTGTTTTCGCCCGGAGCTTCTTCCGTCAGCGTACCGGCGGATTGTGTTTTTTCTTCTGCCATCTTCACCTCGATCTCACTTTTGTTTGTCATCCTGAACGAAGTCGTAAGGATCTCTATGCCACCCACCAGCTTTACGACAGTGTCGATCCAACAGGGATCCTTCGACTCCGTAAGACTTCGCCTTCGCGAAGTCTTCCTCTGCTCAGGATGACAATTACTTGCATTACAATCACTCGAACTCGGCTTTGGCCATTGGATGCGGAGCCGTCGGCCCTTCGCCCATATCGGCTTCGTCCATGGTCTTGCCTTTCAACGCGACGGAGACGGCACTGTCCATCATCAACTCCGCGAGCCGCGTCGTACCCTGATTAAGCTCGTCGATGGCTTTGCGAATGGCCTGGTAATCGTCATCGGATTTCACGGCGATCAGAGACTTTTCCATCCTGGCGATCTTTTTCTTCTCATCGGTGGTGAGATGTCCCCATGCCGGACTCTTCTTGCCTTTTTCAAGGGCGGCGAGGATCGTTTCTGCTTCGTTGCGCGCTTCAATCACCTGGCGCTGGCGAAAATCTTCTTCCGCGCTGTCGAAGGAATCAAGAATCATGCATTCGACTTGCTCGTCGGTGAGGCCGTAACTCGGTTGAACTTGAATCTCGGCTTCCTTGCCGCTACGCTGCTCGCGGGCCGAAACGCTCAGGATGCCGTTGGCATCGATGAGGAATTTGACTTCGATGCGCGCCATCCCAGCGGCCATTGGAGGAATGCCCTTGAGATCGAAGCGCGCCAGCGAACGGCAATCTTTGGCCAGTTCGCGCTCGCCTTGCAGCACGTGAATCGCGACGCTGGCCTGCCCGTCTACTTGCGTGGTGTAGTGCTGCGTGGCTGAGGCTGGAATCGTTGAATTGCGCAGAATGATTTTGTCGGTGACGCCACCCGCAACTTCGATGCCGAGCGACAACGGCGTGACATCGAGCAGCAGCATGTTTTCGGTGGCTTCGGAGCCACCTCCAAGAATGTTGGCCTGCACAGCCGCACCCAGCGCGACAACTTCATCTGGATTCAGATCGGTATGAGGCTCGCGGTGAAAAAGCTCTTTTACCAATGCACGAACTTTCGGGATTCTGGTTGAACCGCCGACGAGTACGGCCTCGTCAATTTGCTCGGGCTTCAGTCCAGCGTCTTTTAAAGCTTGCTTACACGGGCCCACGGTTCGGTCGATGATGGGCTGAATAAGCTGTTCGAATTGTTCGCGCGTTATCTCGCGCAGGTAACGTTTGCCGCCGGGCAGTTCGACATCGAGCTTCGCCGAGGGCTGCGATGAGAGCGCGATTTTGGCTTCGATTACGGATTTGCGAATGGCCTGCACGGCTTCCGCGTTGCGCCGGAAATCGAGGCCAAGATCGCCTTGAAGGTCATCGAGCGCGATCGTAATTAACAGATTGTCGATGTCGTCGCCGCCGAGGTGCGTGTCGCCGTTGGTGGCGATGACTTCGAAGATGCCATCGTGCAGCTTGAGAATGGAAATATCAAAGGTACCGCCGCCAAGATCGTAGACCGCGACGACTCCGTTCTGTTTTTTGTCGAGGCCGTAAGCGAGCGATGCGGCCGTCGGTTCGTTCACCAGGCGAAGCACTTCGAGTCCGGCGATGCGGCCGGCGTCTTTCGTGGCCTGACGCTGCGCGTCGTTGAAATACGCGGGAACGGTGATGACAGCTTTCGCGACCGGCCCTCCGAAAAAGCGTTCGGCATTGCGTTTGAGCTGGCGGAGAATCAGAGCTGAAATTTTCGGCGGGGTGAATGTTTTCTCGCCTAGCTTGATCCGCAAGACTTCGCCGGCTTGCAAATCTTCCGCCAGACGAAACGGGAAGAATTTCAATTCTTGCTGAACATCGTCAATGCCGCGTCCCATGAGGCGTTTGATCGAGTAGACGGCGCGGTCGGGGGTAGAGATCAAAGAATTGCGTGCGGCGTTGCCTATGACGGGCTGATTGTTCTGGTCGAGCGCAACAACCGAGGGTACAAGATTCG
Organism: Candidatus Aquilonibacter sp.; assembly: GCA_035486715.1. GTDB lineage: Bacteria > Acidobacteriota > Terriglobia > Terriglobales > Acidobacteriaceae > Sulfotelmatobacter. The sequence continues at coordinate 64,142 of DATHMV010000033.1, read as the reverse complement.
ATCCATCCTCGCCGGGAATCACGACGGGGCTCTCCCCCTGCATGAAGGCCACGAGTGAGTTCGTGGTGCCCAGGTCGATGCCGACGATGCGATCTGTTGTCATAGAAACTGTAGTTTGCATTCAGCTAAGCGCGGTTCGTAGCAGTTTACGAAAAACCTCATGGCTGAATGCTGATTGCCAAGTACTGACTGCTACTGCTCCAGTACCTCGCTTACATCCCGCACCAAGTTGCGGATGTAATTGCGGCGGTTCAATACATCGATCATTCTGTTGCGCGCCTGCCTGCGCTCTTCATCGGAGACGGGTTGGCCGTTATGCTCGCGCTGGATCATCGCATCCCACATCTTCCAGTGACCCTGAAGTTCACGCAGCAGCGCGTCCTGCTTCTCTTCGAGTTCGAGCTTCTGGCGGCCGATCTCTTCGATCAGCGCGGGATCGTCTTCACCCATCTTTTTCAGGCCGCGCAATTCTTCGAGCTGCATGTTCAGTTCGAAGACTTCTTCCAGCAAGTCCGGTGGAACGATTTGCTTCTTGACTTGCCCAGTAGAGCGCGCCTTTTCGGTGGCCGCTTTCGACTGTTCTTCCAGTTCCACGCCTTCAAGCTTCAGAAGATATTCAGTGCGTTTGATTGGATCTTTTAAAGTGCGATGCGCGTCGTTGAGCAGAGAACTTTGTTGCAGGCTCCATTCCTGCTCCTGGCTGCCGGCGCGGGCATTGAGATCGGGATGGAGCTTGCGGCTTAATTCGTAAAAATCTTTATCTAGTGCCGCCACGTCGAGATTTAACTTGCGCGGCAGGCTGAAAAAAGTGAAATAGTCCACCGGCGCAGGCGGCTGCACCTTGCCGCAGGCTTCGCAGAAGTGTAGTGCGCGTATTGAGTGGCAGGACCAGCAGGATTGAGTTCCCTCTGGTGCTGGCTTTGCGGAAATGGTGGTCAAAGTATTCGTCATAGCTTCCGTAAAACCTTACATGGAGCGGGTCCTGCTGCTGAGACAGCTAGCTTCGTGGTGAACTTTCTCGGACAGGAGTGTCCGAGCCACACAGGCAGAACCTCAAGCGGAGAACGAGGTGCCACAGCCGCACGACTTGGTGGCCTGCGGATTCACGAAGACGAACCCCTGCTGCATCAGCGTTTCCTGATAATCCAAGATCATGCCATGCAGATATATAAACGACTTCGGATCGACGAACACGCGCACATCGTTGAACTGGAAGATGCGGTCCCGTTCGCGCGGCTGCGTGTCGAAGCGGATGTTATAGCTTAGACCGGAACACCCACCACCCTGCACTCCCAGGCGCAAACCGCCTTGATCGGGCGAGATGTTTTCTTTGGCCATCGCGCTACGTACTTTATCCAAGGCTTTGTCGGTGACTTGAATGCCTTTGACTGGTGCGTTTTGCGAAGGTTTCGCGGGTTGTATCGTTTGTTCGGTTGCTGTTGTCATTCCAATTCCTGACGCGGTACCTCAGCGGCTAAAGCCGCGAGATATGACCGGCCTTATCGGCACGACTAAAGTCGCGCCTTCCCGGCCGTTTGTGCGGCTGAGCCCCCTCTCCAAAGCCCCGCCGCCGGCAAACCTACTGCGCTACGGTCGAGGCAACCGGCTGCGCTGCTTCCTGCTTTTTCTTCCAGTCGCCGATGGCGGCGCGGATCGCGTCTTCGGCCAGCACCGAACAATGGATCTTCACCGGAGGAAGCGATAGCTCCTTCACGATGTCCATGTTCTTGATGGCGAGAGCTTCATCCACCGTCTTGCCCTTAACCCACTCGGTGGCAAGTGAAGACGACGCAATTGCGGAGCCGCATCCGAAGGTCTTGAACTTGGCTTCCTCAATCACGTTGGTCTCGCGGTTGACCTTGATCTGTAGCTTCATGACATCGCCGCACTCGGGAGCGCCGACGAGGCCGGTACCCACGTCCGCGCTGCTCTTGTCCATCGAGCCTACGTTACGGGGATTGTTGTAATGATCGATTACTTTATCGCTGTATGACATGTGCTCTCCTCGAACTTGAAATCTATGCCGTCCCTACGGGACTTGTTTTTCTTTCTTATGCCCACCCAGCGCTGAAGCGCTGGGCTAATATCGTGCTGCCCCTTCGGAGCGTTTGCAAGCGGCTAGCCGTGCCCTAGCTCAGAATTCTAGTGCGCTTCTCCTGCCCACTTCACATCCGCCAAATTGATGCCTTCTTTCGCCATCTCATAGAGCGGAGAAAGCTCGCGCAAACGCTCGACCGTTTCGATCACGCGATCTGCCACGTAATCGACTTCGGCTTCGGTGTTGAAGCGGCCAATGCCGAAGCGGATTGAACTGTGCGCCAAGTCGTCGCCGGTACCGAGAGCCTTTAATACATAAGATGGCTCAAGCGTCGCTGAGGTGCAGGCCGAACCGCTGGAAACTGCGATATCGTTAATGCCCATCAGCAGCGACTCGCCTTCCACGTAGGCAAAACTGATGTTCAGGTTGCCGGGCAGGCGGTGCTCCATGGTGCCGTTGATATAGGTTTCATCTAGGCGGCTCATGATGCGGTCGCGCAGACGGTCGCGCAAGCCGCTTAGCTTTACCGCCTCGTGCGACATTTCTTCGGAAGCAATGGCACAAGCCTTGCCTAGGCCGACGATGCCCGCAACGTTCAAGGTTCCGGAACGCATGCCGCGCTCGTGGCCGCCGCCATCGATGATGGCGGAAATCTGCACACGCGGATTTTTGCGACGCACATACAAAGCGCCAACACCCTTTGGCCCATACATTTTGTGGCCGGAGATCGACATCAGGTCGATGTTCATCTTGTTCACATCGATCGGAATCTTGCCGACTGCCTGGGTCGCATCGGTGTGGAAAATGATGCCGCGCTCATGACAAAGCTTGCCGATTTCCGCGATGGGCTGCACCACGCCAATTTCATTGTTCGCGGCCATGATCGTAACCAGGATGGTCTTGTCATCCATGGCGCGCTTCAGATCTTCGAGGTCAATCAAGCCATTCTTCTGCACCGGCAAATACGTCACGCGATAGCCGTATTTTTCCAGGCGCTTGCAGGTATCGAGCACTGCTTTGTGCTCCGTGACCGCGGTGATGATGTGATTGCCCTTTTCGCGGTACATCTCAGCCACGCCCTTGATGGCGAGATTGTCGCTCTCGGTGGCACCGGAGGTGAAGATGATTTCTTTGGTAGTCGCGCCGATCAACTTGGCGATGCGCTCGCGCGCTGTCTCGACGCCTTCTTCACCAGCCCAGCCGAACGAGTGATTGCGGCTAGCGGCGTTGCCGAACTTTTCCATGAAAAACGGCAGCATCTCTTCAAGCACTCGCGGATCCATGGGGGTGGTGGCGTGGTTATCCATATATATGGGCAGCTTCACTCCCTTGGGAGCGGGAACGTGCGTCGCTGTCAGTTGCTGGGGGACTTTTACATCCGTGCTCATAATTGCTTCTCCTACCCTGGTGAATTGCAAATCTTCTAATTTTGCGTTCAGACGATGGTTACCAACTCGGCCGGCTTTGAAGCGGCAACTTCCGCCGTTTCCGGCTCTTCGCGCATGTGTGAAATCTTGATGCGTTTCAATACTGCCTCGATGCTTTCATTCACCTTGCGCAGCGGCTCGCGGATATTACAGCGATCACTCTGCCCACACTCGCCGCGAACCGTGACACAGGAAGTAATGAACAAAGGACCGTCGATGGCCTGAATTACTTCGAAGGCCGAGATCGTGTGCGCAGCCCTGGCCAGCCTGTATCCGCCGTTCGTTCCATGCTGTGAATTCAGCAATCCGGCCTTTGCCAGCCGTTGCAGAATCTTCGCCAAAGCTTCCGGCGGGATGCCAAAGGAATCGGCGACATCTTTTGCGCTGGAGCTGCCTTCTTGCGCGTGGTCCGCCAGATGCTTCATGGCCATCAACGCGTAATCTGCTTTTTTCGTCAGCTTCAGCATTCAACTGGGCCTGTGATACCTGATTACCAAATCCGACTGAAAGACTCGGATATAATTGCGACCTTTTCTGTCGCAATTCATTCTACGTCCAACTCCGGGAATCGCGCAAGCCTTTGCAGCCATCGGTAGTGCCTCAGTTTGAATTTTCATAGCGTAGATGATCGGCGCGGAATCTGCGATACTCTTTTCGTGGCCAAACGTCCGCGAGATCCCGTTCAGCTCGCCAAGCAGGTTTTCGACATTGCCATCGGCGAAGCCGAGGACACGGTTAGCGAATCGAAGCGGCATCCCAAACCGCAACGCGCCGGAGGATTAAAAGGCGGGACGGCCAGAGCGCGGAAGCTATCTCCGGAAAAACGACATCAGATTGCAAGCGTCGCTGCTAAAGCCCGGTGGAAGAAGGTAGATTAAATTCCCTTAAAAGTCGCACACTTCTGCACATCGGGCAATCCCTTTAGTGACGTAGCGATTGTTCTTGACTAAAATTAAGCTAAGAGATTGAATACTTGCGTTCCGAGAGGCGGAGAAAATTCCCCTATCGAGTCTGCAAGTCCAAACTCAACCGCCTCTTTGCCGGACACGTAAATATCGTGATAGGCAAGCGAATCCCAAAGCTCAGGAGGAAAGTTAACATGGCTCCGAACGATCTCCTCAGTTCTCCCATCGTCAAGCACAAGACTCTTGGCGGCATGGCTGAGTTTAGCGGCGGTAGCAAACTGGGGACTGTTGGTGCTTCGATGCAGCATGAAGGTGGCGTTGGTGGTGGTTTTCCTATGCTTCGCTCCCAAGTAGGCAGTGACACCAGCGGAGGAGATTTGTCCCGCGTTATAGAGCGTCAGTTCAATGGTTACGCTGCGGAAGAGATTGTAAAGGAACACTCCGTCAGCAATGTAACCCCCAGCAGATTGGAAGAGAAGATGAACATGAGCCACCTTACTTGCCATCGCAACGGTTAGACTATTCACTACTTTTTGCGAATTTGCTTGCTCGATTCCGCCACAGTAAATTGCATAAACTTCCGGAGGTAATCCGGACGAAGGTTTTGGAGTGGGCGTAGTCGCCATGTGACCTCTTTTCTATTCCCTAATTTTTCTACTTCTTGCGATATTTCACGCCGCCGAATTCTCCGATGCGCTCCACTAGACGGTTGGCGGACATCGTACTCAATATCCGCTTCATCTGGTCGCTGTCCTTAATGAATGTGATTTCTCGGGCCTTCTTGTTCCGTATGAATTCGTTCTGTTCCAGATACTTCATAATCGTCTGTTCCGGAGATGCCAGCGGCTCGTGGCGAATCGTAACTAACACATCGCTGTCCCGCTCTTCGATACTCGGGTCTCTAAGACCTAACTCGTGCATCTTTTCAAACGCAGTGTTTAGCCCTTCCCCGACATCTCTGTTTGGCGGATTCGGAAATTTGTTTAGAAGGCGAACTATTGCGCCGTTTCGCGCAAAACGTTCATTAAGAATATTTTGTGGAGTTACGTGAGCTGGCAAATGGCCGGGGCTTTGCACTTCGATTCTGTTTTCAAAAATCCGGACGTGAACATCGTCGGCGATACTGTAGTCTCTGTGGATCACTGCGTTTGTAATAATTTCGTGAACTGCTTCTTTGGGATACTTAATTGCTTCTAGTTCCTCCTCTCCCATGCGTGGGATTTTTTCCACCTCTTCGATTGTCACATCGACAGCCTTCTTGATTTGGTCGTATAAACAGCCCTCGACTGTTATCGGGATGAATTCTAAAACGTCACGGAATCCCGTGGCTTCTGCCGTTTTGTATCGATAGATTTTAATTCCACAACGCTTAGGAATTTGAGCTTGCGGTTCTTCAGCAAACAGGAGCAACCCAGCAACTGTTGGCATATCGTTGACTATGAGCAATTGCTTTCGCAGCCATATCTCGGGATTAGCATTGGGAACGACGTTCTTAAGGAATTCTCGCGTTACCGGAGATTCAACAATTATGTCTTTCGTCGCGTTTACAGTGTGTCCCTCGAATGAGGTGACCCCTTTGTTTAATTCCAGTCTCTTTAATTCCTCTGGAGATGTTTGTGGAAGGTTCTGAGCGCCGCGACGCACGTATGCCTTTCCGTCAATTGCGTGAACTATGCCCCGTGTCCGACTGACCTGCACATGCAAAACGACTCCACGGCGCGTCGGGCATCGCAGAAATTCGTATTGAAAATCCTTGCTAAGGGGAAAAAGACGTTCAAATCCTTGGATGTGACCGTTCGCCGCTTCGACATTCTCAAACCCATCCCACTCGCGCTTTGTGACGTTCCCCCCAAGCATTTTTTCGGTGATACCGATGTAGAGGTCGCCGCCGTCCGTATTGGCAAAAGCTGAGATTGTGTTACTAAGTTTGGTGGGCGTAATTGCAGTAGCCTTAACATCGGAGAATTGACCCTCTTCCATGTGAGTCAACCAATCGGCCTGGCTCTCGTCAATTGGGATCGCTGCTGGTTCGGTTAAAGCGAACAAACGCGCTTGATCTTCGGACATAAATTACACTCCATTCCGGATTACAATATGATACCATCCGGAAATAAAAATTTGCAAACATTAATTAAACTGAACTTAATGCTTGACAAATATATTCCGGAGGTGTACTTTCAATGACATGAACCGCCTGTCAATTGCAGACCGCGCAAAGATTCTGGGGATGCTGGTAGAGGGAAATAGTCTGCGCTCCTGTGCGCGAATGGGTGACGTTTCCCTAAATACCGTTACAAAGCTGGTAGTGGACTTCGGCGCGGCCTGCGAACAGTTTCACAATCAGCATGTCGTAAACGTCCGCGTTCGTCGCTTGCAATGCGATGAGATTTGGTGCTTCGTAGGAGCGAAGGCGAAGAACGTCACGATAGAGCAGAAGGCGCAAGGCTGGGGTGATACGTGGACGTGGACGGGATTGGATGCAGACACAAAGCTGTGCGTTAGCTATCTGGTGGGCGGACGGAGCGCAGACTGGGCGATGGAGTTCATGTTGGATTGCGCTTACCGAATCAAGGGCCGTGTACAGGTAACGACTGACGGCCACAAGGCATATCTTGAGGCAGTGGAAACCGCATTTGGCGCAGACATCGACTATGCCATGCTCCAAAAAATCTACGGCGCACCGTCACAGGATGAAGCACGGCGCTATTCTCCGGCGCGTTGCATAGGCTGCGATCTCAAGGTTGTGAGCGGTGATCCCGATCCAAAGCATGTGAGCACGTCTTATGTAGAGCGCCACAACCTAAGTATGAGAATGGGCATGAGGCGATTTACCAGACTAACGAATGCTTTCAGCAAGAAAATTCAGAATCACGCGGCAATGGTTGCGATCTATGCCGTGCATTACAACTTCGCCAGAATCCACAAGACGCTACGGATCACCCCGGCGATGGCTTGCGGCCTGAGCGATCATGTTTGGAGTCTGGAAGAAATCGTGATGATGGCCGACAGCTATGCACCCGCACCTAAGCGGCGTGGCCCCTACAAGAAGGGTTAGCGGAATTACGTTTGGAACTTGGAAGTGCTCGTATTCTAGGAGTAGTATTCGTCTGACAAGAAAACCCGCTGGCAGGCGGGCTCTTGCCTTTTGATTTAAAGCGTCGGGAAACGCTGAATGCAGCGTAACACTGGAGTGTGCCCGATGCAAACGGCAGTTCTTCCCTCAGCAAAGGAACCGTACATGGCAAAGATTCTTGCCGATAAAGACGTGCGTAAACTTCTGGGAACGGTCATCCAAAACGCTGATGAAAGTCGCATCAATCCCAATGGCATTGAGATACGGCTGGGCAAGCACGTGCTTTTTCAGTCTACCGACGAAGAGCGCGAACTGGGGCCGGATATGTTCCTCAAAGTTCTTCCTGGTGAAAGTGTCACTATTTCCAGTTTTGAACAATTTGATTTCACGAAAGAAGCAATTCATAAAATCTTCCCCGATTGCGATCTGATGGCCTTGATTACGCCAACTACAACCATGATGCGTGAAGGCATCATGCAATCGGCCACAAAGGTTGATTCAGGATGGTCTGGAACGCTCAACTGGGGTTTACGCAATAGTTCCATCCGGGACTTCGTTCTGGGGTACTGTGAGCCGATATTTAAGCTGACTTTCTTTTTGTTGGAAGGCGATGAAATCCCAGACATTCCTTACGGTGATCGCCCTAATGACCGCTATCAGAACATCGACGGAATAGCTCGCTCTACTAGGAAAATTCCCGCCAACATTCCTAAGCGACAACTGATCGGTTCTTCCGTGGAGCGCCTTGATCCCACTAAGCAGCTAAAAGAAGCGGGATACCCGTTCGACCATATCGGGCGCGAGCTTATCGACCTTCAAGGGAAGTGGGAAGTAGTCTCCAATGACGTTTTATTGCTCAAAGGAGCGATCAAAGAGGAGACCCAGAAACTGTCCGACAAGGTAGATGATTCCCAGAAAACAGTGCTTGAGAAAGTCGAGAATTTGTTTGACCGCAAGTTCTATCAGTCAATAGCGGCAATTATCGCCTGCCTCTCCATTATGTTCGGAGTGATCACCTTCCTAAGAGATCACGGAATTAACGGGACAGCACTGGGGTGGGTTGCCATCGTCGGCGGTCTCGGAATATTCCTCCTCATTTACTTGGTGAGCCGTAGATCATCCACAAAGCCATCGACGCCATAAATTTCAAACTGAGGCACTACCCAGCCATCCGCAGTAATGCTGACTGAACGGTAACCAACCGCAATTGAATGGTTTAGGCTTTTGCGATGTATTTGGTCGGATTTCCAGCTCCCGTCCGTTGCCAGGTAAACGGCCCGAATTGCAAAATTATTCGCAGGGTACTTGACAAGCGCCAAAGCAAGGCTAAAATACCGGGAAATTCCCGCGAATCGATTCCTCGGCAGATTTATGAGGGCGACGCTTCCGGATTTATGAGCGCAAAGCCGTTCTCCCAGCCGCCAGACGCCAATCATCGACCTTGCAAACATCCGCGCGTGCAGATTGTGAGCCGCGAAGAAGATGCCGAATTTGTGGAATGCCTGGAGTGCCGCGAAATCTTCGAGGCCAGCGAACTCAAAGACATGAGCATCGAAGAGAGCGTCGAACGCGACGCTCAGGAATCGTAGCCGACCCGGGACAGCATCTTTAGGGGTCACCATAGTAATCAGTGGTTTCACTTACTCCTTGGCCAGCGGGAAGTCCACTGCTAGTCTGCGAACCGGGGGCGTGCATCGCGCACGTGGCTTACTCATGCCTGCAGTAGCGCTGGTGGTCGACGACTCCATGCTCATTCGCTACACCGTTTGCCGCTCTCTCGAAGAGCGCGGCTTCACGGTGGAGTCTGCCACAAATGGCGCAGAAGCCTTGCAGATTCTGGAGCGCCTGCGGCCCGACCTGATTGTTACCGACATGCAAATGCCCAAGATGTCGGGCAGCGAACTGATTACCGCGCTCAAGAAAAATCCCGCGACCGCAAACATTCCCATCATTATTGTTGCCGGCCGCGCCAGCGGCTTCGATGAGAACGAGAAGCGCGCTAATTTCGCGATTTATAAAGATATCGACATCCAGTGCCAACTGGGCAAGGCCCTTGACGCGGTGCTGGGTAAGGGGCACGGGCAGAGCGCGGGGAAATAAACTTTAGCAAAGAAGCAAATTCGCTTCCGCCGAGAAGTCCATCGCGGCAAAATCGCCGGCAAGAAATTTTGGATAAGCCGCGGCCGCGATCATGGCAGCGTTATCGGTAGAAAGAGAACGAGAAGGAAAATACACGGGCACACCTGCTTCGGCTCCATCGCGCTCAAACGTTTTGCGCAATTCTCCATTCGCGGCCACTCCCCCCGTAACGAAAAGCGTGGCTACGTCATATTCGCGAGCTGCAGCCAGTGTTTTGCCGACCAGATCTTCCACAATTGCGCGTTGAAACGAAGCGATCAGATCGAGCGTCTGGCGGTCGCAGCGTGCGAGGTAGTCTTCGAGCTTTGGCTTGGGGATCGCGGACAGAGCCTTGCGGCGCGCTTCGATGGAATCGCGCATACTGTGAACTTCTACGTAGCGCAAAACGGCAGTTTTGATTCCGCTGTAAGAAAAATCAAAGCGTGGATGATCGAGATCGACTTCTTTTTGTCCGGTGCTTTTTTGTCCCCGATGTTCGCGCCGGTCGCGATGCTTAATTTGCGCGGGAGGAAATTTTACTGCCCTTGAGTCGCCTTGCGGCGCGAGTCGATCGATGACTGGGCCTCCGGGATAACCAAGGCCGAGTAACTTCGCGACTTTGTCGAAAGCCTCTCCCGCGGCATCGTCGCGAGTGTGACCGATGTTTTCGTAGGTCCAACTGTCGTTGTTCTGCGCGGCCAGGTAAAGATGGGTGTGTCCTCCTGAAACCACCAGGGCCAGCACCGGAAATTGCAGCTCGTGATTGCCCTTCTGCCGCTCTTCCAGCAAGACTGCGTGGATGTGGCCTTCGAGATGATTCACCGCGATCAACGGCTTATCGAGCGCGAAGGCCAGAGCTTTGGCATAGCTGATGCCAACCAGCAACGCGCCCGCGAGGCCGGGCCCCTGAGTGACTGCAATCGCGTCTAGCGATTCATAAGTCTGCTTCGCCTCGGCCAGCGCCTGCCGGACTACTGGAACAATGGCGCGCAAGTGCTCGCGTGAAGCGAGTTCGGGCACTACGCCACCGAAGGGCTGATGCGTAGCGATCTGCGATGCCACTACATTCGAAACCAGCTGCTCACCCGAACGGACTATGGCCGCGGCAGTTTCGTCGCAGGAGCTTTCGATGCCGAGGATGTAGGCGGATGGCATGGAAGTATAGTATTCGATATTCGCTACTTTATTGGACGAGCGCTAGATAATCGCTTGCTTCAATTCTCACATTTCCTAAACTTTCCGCTTGACATCAAATCGCCTTCCGATTCAATATTCAAACGTTTTAATAGACACCCCCGCCCAAGAGGTATCGTTATGTCACACCCCGCCAGGCGTCCCCGCTCAATCTCCAACATCTTGCCAGTTTTCTTTAGCCTGTTTATGGTTCTGCCTGCCTATGCCGTTACCGGCTACGTCCGTGTAAATCAGATTGGATACGAGGCCGGTCTTTCGATGCGCGCATATCTCATGACCACCAGTGCTGTAAGTAGCGTGAGCTTTGCCGTGAAAAATTCCGGCGGTACGACCGTAGCATCCGGCAGCGCGGGAGCGAAGCTGGGAGCATGGGGAAGTTACAGCGTCTATCCAATCGACTTCATGCTTTCCACTGCGGATACCTACACGATTTCAGTAAGCGGCCCGGTTTCCGCAACCTCACCGGGCTTCCGCGTGGATACGCCTGCGAACCTCTATACCACACCGCTGGCGAACAATCTTTATTTCTACGAGAACGAGCGCGATGGCCCGAACTTCATTCCCACTCCGCTGCGTACGGCGGCAGGCCACCTCAACGATGCGAGCGCGACTGTCTATAGCAGCCCGACGTTTAACAATAACGATCTCATCCTCGGCAGTTTGAGCCCGACTGGCGCGACGATTAACGCCGAGGGCGGCTGGTGGGATGCCGGCGACTATTTGAAGTTTGTGCAAACGCACAGCTATGTTGTAGCTCTCATGCTGATCGGGGTGCGCGACTTCCCCAGCCAGATGGGCAGTCTCTCGACCACGTCGAACTACACGAGCGAAGCTGAGTTCGGCTTGAACTGGCTGCAACAGATGTGGAACGACTCGACGGAAACGCTTTATTATCAGGTAGGGATCGGCACGGACTTCAAGAGTTTCAACTATCTTAGCGATCACGATATCTGGCGGTTGCCGCAGGCGGACGATACTTACGACGGAACGAATTCAGTGTATCAGTACATCCGCCACCGGCCGGTATTCGTGGCCGGGGCCGCCGGTGCACAGATCAGCCCGAACCTTGCCGGACGTTTATCTGCCGACTTCGCCGAATGTTTTCAGGTGTACGATGCGACGAATCCTACACTGGCAAATCAATGCCTCCTTGAGGCGGAGCACATCTTCGATCTCGCAAATACTTCGCCCACGGGAAATTTGCTGACCACCGCGCCTTACGATTTTTATCCGGAGAATGAATGGCGTGACGATCTTGAGCTGGGCGCAACGGAGTTGTACTTTGCGCTGCAGAGAGGTAATCTGCCATCGGGATTGCCGCATACCAATCCCATGTATTACCTGACGGCCGCAGCCAACTGGGCGGATGCCTATATCACCGGGCCGAACGACCAGACCGACACGCTGAATTTATACGACGTAAGCGGGCTGGCGCACTTCGAGCTTTACCGCGCCATCACACTGGCGGGAAATCCTCCGGGGTTGGCCGTGACCCAGACGCAACTGCTCAACGATCTCGAAGGGCAGATGACAACCTCAATTGCAAATGCAAAGGATCCCTTTGGTTTTGGCTGGCCGTGGGACAGCTACGATACCATTTCGCATGGAGGCGGACTTTCGGTGATGGCGAAGGAGTACTCTTATCTGACCAATAACGGCACGTACGCGACTGACTCCCGGCGCTGGCTTAGCAATATTTCGGGTGCAAATGCATGGGGAGTAACGTTCACGGTGGGCGACGGAGAAACCTTTCCCGACTGCATGCAGCATCAGGTGGCGAATCTGGTGGGATCGCTGAACGGGCAACCGCCGGTGCTGGATGGCGCGGTGGTGGAGGGACCTACCAATGCGGCATCATCCGGATTAGTGACGAACATGTTGACTTGTCCTCCCGGCGGCGGCGATGCCTATAAGAAATTCAACGGCGATGGCGCAGTGTACAAAGATAATGTGCAGTCGTATTCCACCGATGAACCCGCGATCGATCTGACGGCTACATCGTTTCTGATGTACGCATGGAGGATTGCGGGCGCGCCCAGCGGGACGCCGTAGGACGAAGCACAATCTTATCCTGCGCGAGTGCGACATCCTTAATTCACTCTTGCAGGAGTACGTGGACACTTGTTTGTCCGTCGGTAACGACGATGTCGGGCAATCCATCGCCATTGAGGTCGCCCACGGCAACCGATGCGGCGGTGATACTCCCATCGTGGAGCACAATCGGCGAATCGAAAAGACCGTTGTTCGCATTCATGAAAAGATCAACGGTGCCGTTGAATTCATTCTCAGTGACCAGATCAAGCTTGCCGTTGTTGGTAATATCAGCGGCAACAATCAGGCGAGGTTCATCGCCGTAAGGATATACCTTCCGGGTATAGCCTTGGCTCGAAGATTCCAAAACCGTAACATTGCTGTCGAGGTCGTTTACGGCTTCATCCGCAGAAGCGATATCCGGTATTCCATCTCCATTCAAATCGGCAGCAACCAGCGCGATAGGCGGCGTCTTTACAACATAGCTCGACCGCAGTTTAAATTCCCCATGACCGTTGCCGCTAAGAATTTGAATCGTGTTACCCGTGTTAAATGCCGAAGCTAGATCGAGCTTACCGTCACCGTTGAAATCCGCGACGGCGAAAAATACCGTGGAGGAAGCGCCAATCGCAGTACCAGCGCGAAATGTACCATCCCCATTGCCCAAAAGCAGGCTACCGGAAGCAACGTCGGCTACGGCAATATCGAGTGCGCCGTCGTTATTGAAGTCAGCTACGGCAAGGGAAAAAGCATCGTTAAAAGGTCCGTAGGAAACAGGAGGCTGAAGAGTCCCGTCGCCATTACCGAGCAAAATATTTACGTAGCCCGGCCCACCGATCGCGCGATTCGCTACGGCGACATCAAGATGGCCATCTTTATTAAAGTCAGCCAAGACAATGAACTCAGGATACGAACCTGCCGGATAAGTAACCGCGGGCTGCAGAGTACCATTGCCTTTTCCTAATAGAACTCCGATTGTTCCCGAAGAATCCGTATTGGCTACGACTACATCAAGGTTGCCGTCGCCGTTCAAATCGCCAAGAGCAACGCCATTCGGCGCGAGTGATCCGGTCGAGTAAGCAACTGGAGGCGCGAATTTTTGCGCCGAGACCGCTAGCGGCGAGAGAGCGCAAAAGAACAGGATGGCGAGTAAAGGGTTGAGTCGTCTCATAGATACTCCATTGATCAAAATCTTTGGACGGGTCGGGGAGAAACTGGGGGCCTGAAGACTCACTGCAAAAAGCGCACACAGTATGCCACGCAGACAATGAACGGTCAAACGGGAAGCGGTTGAATTACAGCCAGCCCTTGGTTCTGGCAATTCTCGATGCTTCCACGCGGTTACTGGCGCCCATTTTGCTGATGGCTTCCGAGAGATAATTGCGCACCGTTCCTTCGGACAAGCTTAGCTGTGAGGCGATGTCGCCGCTCTGCATACCTTCACCCGCTAATCGCAGGACCTGCCGTTCGCGATCGGTGAGGGGATCGGTTTCTCCCCAAGCTTCGGTCGCGAGATCGGGATGGATGACGCGTAATCCCTGATGCACGCGGCGAACCGCCTCTGCGAGCTCCTCGGCTCGCATGTCTTTTAGCATGTAGCCCAGCGCGCCCGCTTCCAACGCACGGCGCAGATATCCGGCACGCGCAAAGGTAGTAAGGATGATGACTCGCGTGCTTATCCGGTGGCGTTTGAGTTCGGCGGCGACATCGAGGCCGGTCATAAGCGGCATTTCAATGTCGGTAATCAGGACGTCCGGCTTATGGGCGAGGACTGCATCCAGCGCTTCTTTGCCGTTGCGCGCCTGGGCGATTACGGAGATATCGCCTTCGATTTCGAGAAGAGCAGCCAATGCGCCGAGCACCATGCCCTGATCCTCGGCGAGGACCACACGAATCGTCTTCCGGTTTTCTTTGGCGACGGGATTCAATTCGTGCTGCCCTCGGGTTTCGCCACGATCTGTTTGAGCGGAAGAGTAATCGTGAGCCTAGTTCCGGATTGTGAATCGTGATCGAGCGTTCCGCCGAGCATCTCCACTCGCTCTCTCATGCCGCGAAGTCCATTGCCTTCGCTCTGCATACCGCCGCGGCCATCATCTTCGATGGCAAGGCGGCAGGAGCCGTTTTGCTGCTCCAGGCGCAAGCTGCAAGTGTGAGCTTGTGCATGCCGAACAACATTCGTGACAGCCTCTCGGACCGCCATCGACAACACGCTCTCATGCAATGCAGGTAGCGCGATTTTGGCTGCCTCACATTTCACTGACAGACCAGCAGTCTCCAATGTGGCCTTGGCCTGAGTAAGTTCCGCTAACAATCCCTGCGAACGGTAACCGCGAATGGCGTCGCGTACTTCCGACAGCGCCTGCCGCGATATTTGTTCGACTTCGCGGATCTCATTGCCCGCGCGCTGCGTATCACGGTCCATCAACTTGCCGGCCAGTTCCGATTTCAGAATGATCACAGAAAGCGTGTGCCCGAGCACGTCATGCAGGTCTCGGGCAATGCGTTCGCGCTCGGCTACTTTGGCGAGATGCTCGATTTCTTCCTGCGCCTTCAGCAGCTTTCGATTGGCGCGGTTGCGCTGCGCAAAGTGAATATCGCTGGCACCTACAATAAATGTGAGGCCATTTCCAAAAAGCAAAAACCAGCCATTCAGGTGAAAGCCCCACCAGGTGAGAGCCGCGGCGGTTTCGATTGCCACCAGGATTTTGATAGCATCCACTTCGTTGTCCACGACAAAAGGCCCGCAGGCCGCAGCGAAGATGAAAAAAGTCGTGGCACCTCCGTTGTACTTGGCGAAGCCGACGCCCATCAGAACCATGGCTGCAATGTGGAGCAGACCCTGTCTGCAACTGACCCAAAACAAACCAAAATACAGCGCCAGAAAAACCACTGTTGCCAGCAACGTGAAGAACCATACCCGCGCGTCGGCATGGCTGAGGACGGGATCGATGAAAAAAAAGCCGAAGTACGAGATGGAATAAAGCGCCCAGCCGTATTCGCTATTTTTGGGGATCAGTCTCATAAGACACGGTGCGTTCGCGCGATTCCGAGGACAGGATAATGGTTAGGCCAACCTCGCATCTATTATCTTCGATCTTACCTGCGTCAATCTTCCTGCGTCGATCTTCCTGCAATCAGTTGCGGCTTCGTTTGAGCATGGTTCGCGCGGCAGCATACCAGACGACAACCGCGCCCGGAATCAACACTACCAGCCATTGCGCACCGCCATACAACGCCAGCAAACCGAGAATCATCATTACGAGGGTTGATGAATATCCTTTCTTGCTATCTGCGCTCATGATTCATTCTCTCCTTCTTGTTTACCGTACCGCTCCAATAGCGTCCTAACTCTAAATCGGGGAATTACGTATCTAGCCGTACAGTTTTCCTTGATCGCGCTGGAAACCAATGCGCGCTACGCCCAGGCAAATCAAGGTGAAGGCAAACAGGACTTCCCAATGCGTTGCTGCGGATTCATGGCGTCCAGCGCCGACGATTCGCAGCGCCAGTTGCGATAGATGATAGGGCGGCAGCGCCAGGGCGATCTGACGCACAAGTTTGGGAAGGAACATGTAAGGAACCCACAAGCCGCTGCAAAAGGAAAGCGGAAGATAAAACAGGTTAATGACGGCGGGAGCGGAGTTTGGTCCGGCAAAGTAACCGATAGCTAATCCCATGGCGGAGAACGGAAGCGATCCGGCAACGAGTGTTCCGATCAATTTCGCCATCTCTGCGAAGGGCAATCGCACACCGCCAAAGCTGATGCCGAGCACGAGCAGCAGTGCGACCACAATCGCGCTGAAAATCATGCTTAGAATCACCTTGGCTGTGAAGTAGGCGAATGGCGGCATGGGACTGGCTCGCTTCACTTGCAGCCATCCCAGGCCACGGTCGGCCGCGAGGCCGGATGCTGTGCCAAACAACGAGGCCCCCATCACCCCGAATGTTCCATAAGTTGCAATCAGATACGTGGGAACGCCAGTGGTTCCGATGGTCTCTTTCGAGTTGAGCACCAGTCCGAACAGAACGTAGAACATCAGCGGGAAGCTGATTACCGACGCGGTATATACGCGCAAGCGAAGGTTTTTAAAGAACTCATACTTCGCCTCTTTCAAAT
This sequence comes from Candidatus Aquilonibacter sp., assembly GCA_035486715.1. Lineage (GTDB taxonomy): Bacteria > Acidobacteriota > Terriglobia > Terriglobales > Acidobacteriaceae > Sulfotelmatobacter. The sequence goes on along the minus strand of DATHMV010000033.1, from coordinate 47,239 downwards.
AAATGGTTGCAATATGGCTTGGAGAGCGCTCGATTTGGGTATAACTTAGAACCGCTGCGGTGGCGCTCATATTTTTCTCCTGTCGTAACCGAACATCTCCGGGCTGGACATCATGAAATCAATTTTGGCGATTTGCGTTTTCGTTGTTGTCTTGGGTGAGCGCGAGAAAGGCTTCTTCCAGTCCCGCAGCGGTTATTTCCAATCCTGAAAGTGTGGAATCGCGGTTCAGTAATGCGCGGACAACCAACTCGGCTTCTCGGGCCTGAATCTCCACGGTGTTACGATCCTGTTTAACGTCGATCACGCCGGGAATTTGCAGCAGGCTTTTCAAATCCAAGCTTGTGACGCACCGGATTCGTTTTCCGCTGGTCTGCGCCTTGATTTCCGCCGGCGTGCCTTCCGCGATGATCGTGCCCTGATTGATGACTGCGATGCGGTCGGCGAGAGCATCGGCTTCCTCGAGATAATGCGTGGTGAGGAGAACGGATTTCCCACGCCGTACCAAGTGACGTATGCCATCCCAGAGAGCGCGGCGGGCTTCTACATCCAACCCGGCGGTCGGCTCATCGAGAAATAAAAGATCGGGGTCGCCGCAGATAGCCAGAGCGAACAGAGTGCGCTGCCGCTGACCGCCGGAGAGATCGCCGAACTTTCGGTCGGCCAATTTCTCGAGGCCTGCCGCAGCCAGAACCTCCTCGATCGGCAACGGGCTGGCATAGTAACTGGAGAACAAATCAATGTGTTCGCGAATGCGCAAGGTTTCCGGCACTCGTCCCACTTGCAACATGGCGCCGGTTCGCATCCGATTTTGCGGATTTGTAGGATCTCCGCCAAAGACACGAACGCGGCCTGCGTTCGGTTCCAGCAATCCAAGAAGCAGTTTCACCGCCGTGGTTTTCCCTGCTCCGTTTGGACCCAGCAGCGCGACCACCTGTCCCGGACCAACCCGAAATGTCATATTTCGCAGGGCGCATACTTCTCCATAGTTCTGGGTTACACCGGCTAGACTTGCCACCACCAAGGCAGAAGCGGCTTGTTCTACCTGCTGCGCTTTTTCCAGAGTCGCGATCATTGGGCAATCTCCGCTTTGCTTTTTCCTGGGGATCTTCTGTTTCCCCGTGTGTGCATCATCGCGCAACCGAAATCACGGCACCAGTGCGGTTCATCACGGTGCTGAAGTGACAAATGTCATGGCAATTTTCGTTACGAATTGCGAAAATGCAGGACTGCCAGACTAAGACTTTGAAATGGGGGAAATGCTTGTTTTTGCGATTTCAAGCACTGCTTGTTACGAAATCCGAACAAACGGAATAATTAAGCTTTTCAGTAAGATCGAGTAGCACATCAGGCTTTAAGCCGATAGATTAGGGAATCACCAGTGTTTATGCCGACTTAGGCTTGTTCGGATTTCGTAACAAACTTGATCCCGTTAAAATTTCTTGACAAATCTATGACATACCCTCCCGCTCTTTGCTATGATTGCGGGCACTTTCAGATGTTCTCTCCCACTTCCATGGAGGCCAGCCATGCTCCCGGCGGGTAAAAGTCTTCGTACACTACGCGAAAGGCTCGGTTTGACGATGCGTGATATCGAGACTTCCAGCGCGCGCATTGCCGAGAAGTACCGCAATGAGGAGTTTTCCATTCCTCCCAGCCGATTGTCGGATATAGAAACCAAGGGCGTGCTGCCCAGCATTTTTCGCATGTACACTCTGTCGGTCATTTATCGAAGAGATATCCGGGAACTGCTCATGTGGTACGGCGTGGACTTGAATAACATGCCCGCGGACCTGGGTATGATAGCGCCGCCGCGTTCGCATGTCTCGGAAACGCTGAAGGGATTATCATCCGTACAGATGCCGATCCGCATGGATCCTGCCTTTGACGAGCAACGCACCATCAATTTAGGACGCATGGTAGAGCAGTGGGGACTGGTGCCGCTCTCCTATCTGGCGCAATTTGCACACAGCGATTTCACGTACGGTTACATCGGGCATCAGGATTTCACCATGTATCCGATTCTTCCGCCCGGCAGTTTCATTCAAGTAGATGAGGAAAAAAATAAGGTTGTAGAGGGCGTGTGGCGATCGGAGTATGAGAGGCCGATTTATTTTGTGGAAACGCGTGACGGACACACTTGCTGCTGGTGCAGCATGAGGCGCGACGATTTAATTTTGCAGCCGCACCCGCTGTCGCCGGTGCAGATCAGGGTACTGCGTCACCCGCAGGAAGCCGAGATTATCGGCCAAGTGGTTGGAGTCGCTATGAAGTTGACGGAGTGGCAGGCTTTCGGCTCTTCTCCAACCGCGAAAGCGCAACCAGCACTGAATTGAGATGACGGGCGGAAGCCGCGTCCTGCGGTGAGGGCAGGAGTTCGTTAAACTGTTCACGCATGCCTTCCACGTAAGCGCCTGCGTTTTTTTCCCCTCGGCTCGACTCGCGCAAATCTTCTTCCAGTTCCGATATCGGCGCGCGCAACACGCTCGACAAGACCTCTGTATGAGCGGTCTTTAGCGCCCGTTCCGAGGCTTCCTCCCCATGCACGAGCGCCATGCCCCAATGGCCATAGCCGCCTTCTTTCCGCCGCAGAGAGGCTAAATAACTCAGTTTCGCGAGCAGCCCGGAAACGGCTGCCAACGTGGTTTCCCGCAGATCCTGCAATGCGGACTTGAGCGTCATTGGGCCGCCTAATTCTTGTTACGAATTCCGAACAAACAAAGACTCAACGAGGGCTTTTCAGCTGCACGCAGCTTATGAAAGTATCACGGCTCGATTTTCTAAAACAAGGAGAAAACAATGATGAAACGTGCGCTGCTCGTCCTTGCCGCTACGCTGATGTTCCTCAGCACTTTGGCAGTTCCAAATCTGGCCCATGCCGATGGTGGCGGCGGAGCGACGAGTTGTGGCGGTAATTCGATGTGCAAACCGTAGTCACATTGTTACGAAAAACGAACACGCTTTCCCCTCATATTGTCGCCTGCAGCAAGTCGCGTTATAGTTGGCAACTACGACTATGCTGCAGGCGCATTCACCTCTATGGAACTATCTTTGGGTTGCACCCAACGTGTTTCTGTTCGCCTTGGCATTTCTGATTCGCCGTCGTGGCCTTCACAAACAATTTCCGGTATTCCAGATTTTTGCAATTGTAACTGCAATAGAGCAGCTTGCGGTCTACGCAGCTGATGTGATCCCCTCCATAAGCGGGGTGATGTTTTGGCGTATTTTCTGGGTCAGTCTACTAATAGAAGCAATCGCAAAATTTGCATTGATTGGGGAGATTTTCGGTTTTTTATTCGTTCGTTACTCGTCTTTGGCAAATTTTGGCAAAAGAGCCATTCAAGGTTTAGGCATTCTCCTAGTCGCTGTGGCCACTATTGCTGCGGCATACGCTCCCGTCGACAATCCACACTACAGCGTTATTTCACACGCCCATATTCTGGATCAGTCGATCTATCTAATCGAATGCGGACTTCTCGTCTTCATCTTCATTTTTGCCGCATATTTCCACCTCACATGGAATCGGATTCCATATGGCATAGCGCTAGGCTTAGGCATATCGGCCTGCGTGCACCTTGGGACTTGGGCGGTTATTGCTAATGGTGGCTTGCTCAACCAACGACCTCTCCTTGACTTCCTTAACATGGCCACGTACCACCTTTGCGTCCTGATCTGGTGTTACTACCTGCTCGTTCCCCAGAAAGAAGCTACTAAGTCTGCGGTTTCATTGCCGGACAACAATCTTGCGATCTGGAACCGGGAACTGGAGCGTTTACTGCAACAATGAATCTGGCCATTGTGCTCGTCGCCGCTGCCGTCGTCGCGCTTGTCATTATCCTGCGCCTCGCCGTGAAGCAAAACCTTCAGGTCAAGGGAAGCTCTGACCTGGCCGTAACCATTCATCCTATCGATGTAGTGGCCTTCCGCAACCTTACCAACACCGCCGAAGACGATTACCTGCGCCGCAGATTGCCACGGGCAGATTTCCGGCAAGTCCGCCGCGAGCGCTTGCGTGCCATGGTCGCCTACATTCAAACCGCAGCCATGAACGCTGCCGTGCTGATTCGTGTAGGCGAAGCCGCGCTCGCCGCTGGTGATCCGCGAATTGCCCAAGCGGCCGAGCAACTGGTGAATGACGCGCTTTTGCTTCGGCGCAATAGTACGGTGGCGTTGGCGCGGATCTACATCGCCCTGGCATGGCCCAATTCCGGCTTTGCCGCCGTGCGAGTAATCGACCGCTATGAGCAAGTCAGTGGGTCCGCCATGCTGCTCGGCCGGTTGCAAAATCCGGCGGCGGCGGTGCGTTTGTCCTGATTGCGCTGGTGTTTGATTGCATTTTCTTGATGGATAACGCTGTGACCACCGTCACAGCGGACCAGCGGGATTTTATGCCATAATTCGCTCCGGAATAGCCGTGCCTGGCGAAATTTCTGCTTAGTAACTTACACACTACCTCCGCTAAATTCCTTTCTTGTTTTCACTTGCCCGGATGGTGTACAAACCAGCGGGACTTGTCCGCCTGCAAATGTTTTGGCGCAATTCAGCCGTTCGCCATTGGAATTGTTTCTGCCGCCACTCTCCAAGTGTCGAAGTAAAGGGAGCTTCCATGATCCGCTCAATCCTGATCTGCACGTCTGCATTTCGCAGCACGAAAATCTTCTCCGTATCCGGTCTTGCCCTGTCGTTTCTCCTGCTGTTTTCTTCACTGGCGATTGGCCAAGGCGGCGTCGCCACCGGCGACTTGCGCATTACTGTGAAGGATCCCAAGGGGAATCTTGTGGCCAATGCCACAGTAACAGTGGCCGATGTTGCTAAAGGTTTGGCGCGTACGGCGACAGGCGATAGCCAGGGTGGCTATAGTGTGCGGCTCCTTCCTCCGGGCAATTACACCGTGACCGTGGAAGCGCAAGGTTTCACAAAGGTTGAGGCCACAGGAGTAAACATAACTGTGGGTGGTCAAGTAGAGCTTCCGATTGCACTCACTGTAGCCAGCGGAAAAGAAGTAGTCGAGGTCACTTCGCAGGCGGAACTGGTGGAAACCTCGCGGACTTCAACAACGGACACAATCGGCCAGCGGCGCATCGATAATCTGCCCATTAACGGTCGCAACTATATCAACTTCACGCTGACCGACTCTCAGGTCGTCCGCGACAATGCTCCCACTCTTGGCGCTGCGCCGACTTCGGGACTGAACATCAGCGGTCAGCGTGGCCGGTCGAATCTGGTCAACGTGGATGGCGCCGACGCCACGGATAATTCAACCAATGGCGTGCGCTCGACTGTGTCTCAGGAAGCGGTGCAGGAATTCCAGATCATTACCAACAACTATGCGCCGGAATATGGACGCGCGGCCGGAGGTGTGGTGAATATCATTACACGCTCGGGGTCGAATGATTTTCACGGCGATGTATTCGGTTATTTACGCAACCGGAATTTTCAGGCGGTGAATCCGTTCAGCACGGTGCCGAATCCAGCTTACACGCGAGTGCAGGCAGGGGCTGCGTTTGGCGGGCCGATCAGGAAAGACAAAACTTTCTTTTATTTTTCTTACGAGATCACGCGGCGGCATGAAACCGGATTTTCGAGCATTGCACCGGGAAGCGACATCGGATATTACGGCTTGCAGAATTTCGATACTTCGACTACCGCCGGAGGATTGATTCCACTTCCCTTCGGGAACATCCCGGTAACGAGCGATCAGGCTGCTTTTCTGGGGCCCGGAGGAACTTTGGCGCAACTGGCGGTGGCCGATCCTGGTACGTTCGCAGCGATTGCTCCAAGTGTTCCAAATTATGTTTTCCTTATCGGCGCATCTTCGGGAATGGCGCTGAACGGAGCGTGGCCGACTAGTCTGACGGGGGTTCCCGGTCTTAGTGGCTTTGCCACGAGTTGCTCGACTCCGCCGTGTTTTGTACCCGCGTCCTATCAGTCGCTGGGCTCGCAGGCGGGTAACTTTCCTGTGTTCGAAGGGACCAGCCTCTACTCGCTACGGCTCGACCACAACATCAACGCCAACAACCGACTAACGTTGCGAGTGAATGTGAGCCCCAGCACCACCACCGGACTTGAAGGTAGTGGAGAGGATCAACCGTTCGGACAGAATGCTTACTCGCGCACTTCCGAGCAAACTTACCGCGACATTACAGGTGTGGTGCAGGATACCTGGACGCTTGGCAGCAACAAAGTGAACGAATTCCGCTTCCAGTATGCGCGCCGCGGACTCTCTTATTTTTACAACACGCAGATTGCGTCCGGTGCCGATCCTGCGGTCAACATTCCCGGATTCGGATATTTCGGCCGCGAGCCTTACTCCTACATTCAGCGCGTCGAGCAGCGCTACCAGTTCACCGACAACTTTTCCTGGAGCATTGGACGCCATAACACCAAATTCGGCGCGGATGTTAACTATCTCCCGATCACTGCTACCTTTACCGTCAACTATGGCGGAGTTTATGACATTGGCTCCTTCGCGGCATTCCCGCAGCCGTTCCCGACGCTGAATCCGGTGCAGGCCTACGGCGCGGGCCTGCCGGGAGATTTCGTTCAGGGTCTGGGCAGTCCCAGCGATTCGTTTCACAACATCCCAATTGGGGTGTTTTGGCAGGACTCATGGCGAGTGCGGCCAAACTTCACCTTGAATTACGGCGTGCGCTACGATGTCGAGATTCCACCGACCTTTAAGTCTGTCACTCCGCTGGCGCAAGCCGGATATAACTTCCTGGGATTGCAGAAGGGCATTCAAACCGACACGAACAATATTCAACCGCGCGTGGGCATGGCATGGGACCCTAAGGGTGATGGGAAAACCGTTGTACGCTCTTCGTACGGCCTATTCTATGACCACCCACTGCTTGGGCTCTATTTCCTGGGCAATGCCTCAGACGGTTCCTCAAGCGGCCAACTAGCTTTCCCGGGCACAGGCGTATGCAATGGAGCCGGCAATCCCGCCAATCTCAATGCGATTCCGATTTTTCAGGGGCTAGTCAACAGTCCCAATTGCACACCAGGCCCGGCGGCGCTGCTTCCGGCGCTCGGTTATCTGCCCAACCAACAGCAGTTCACTTCTATCAATTTCCCCAATTCTCTTTTCTTGAACCAAAACTATCTCACGGATGGATTTCCGCTGTTCTTCCAACCATTTGGTTATCCTCAGTCGAAGAACTTCGTATTTGCCTATTCGCAGCAAGCTAATTTCACGATTGAGCAAGATCTTGGCCGCGGTTTCGCTTTCAGCCTCGCTTACAACTTTAACGGCGGACGCCATCTGAATCGCCCCATCAATTCGAATGCTCAGCGCGGCGATTTACTCGTAGCAAATTATCTGGCGGCCTCTACTGACCCCACATCTTATGCGAGCGTAGGTGGACCCTTGGGCGTAGGAAGTGGACCCTCTTCGCAGGGCTTTGCTCCCTGCGGCGTCAATCCCAGCGGGCAACCCTGGGTCTCGGCTGCGCTCATGAATTTCTTCCGGCCCAGCGGTATCAATGCTTCGATCGCAAACGCATTAACTTCTGCCGGCGGGGGAGCTTGCGTTACCACGCTAGCGCCGGCTGTGCTGCAGTTTTTTCAAGCCTCCGGTTACAACATCGGCGGGATCAACACGGCCTGTAATCCCGCAACTTTGGCCGGCTGCATTCCCTTCGGAGATATGGACGCCAATTATTCGAACGGCAGCTCCGTCTATCACGGCCTGAGCGCCAACTTGCGCAAGCGCTTCGGCAGTCACTACGAATTCCTCGCTTCCTACACCTGGTCGCACGCCATCGACGATTCGACGGATTTGCAGTCCACTCTGACTCCACAGGACAGCTATTATCCGAGCCTGGATCGCTCCAGTTCGCTGTTCGATGAGCGCCACCGCTTCGTCTTCAGCGGTGTTTATCAGAGCGGCAAGCTTGCCGGGACTGGATTCACCAGCAAAGTCTTCAGCAATTGGACCGTCGCTCCGCTGATCGATGTCGGCTCCGGACGGCCCTTCAATATCATCACCGGAAACGGCGACAACCTCCAGGAGTCAGCGCTGACTGGGCGGCCGAACACATTTGTGAATCCCGCTTGTACTGCGCTTGGATTCCCGGGGGTTGCGTCGAAGTATTCGCCTACCGGCGTGTTTCAGGAACCCTGTATCGCGGATTTCAACGGGACAATGCTCTCGCTCGACGGTAATCTCGGGCGCAATGCCGGCGTGCAGCCATGGACTATCTTCGACGATTTGCGCATCTCGAAGCGAATCTACTTCGGCGAGCGCTACAACATGGAGCTGATCGCCGACATGTTCAACATCGCCAACCGCGACAACAGGGCCGCCGTGAGCCCGCTATTTACCAATGCCGGCCAACCGACCGCAGCGTACGATCCAAGGCAGTTCCAGTTTGCGATGAAACTCTACTGGTAGAGATTAGATCTCTATCTCTACCGATGAGCAACACCGGCGTTTCGGCTTCCGGGAGCTGAGATGGGGTGATAGACTCGTCGTTCACCCATCCTTGGCGCTTGCCGGAGTTTGTTCTCCATGTCCCATCCCTATATACCTACCCCTCGGACTCGTCTGGTCCGCGAAGCGGATCGTGCTGTTTATGACCGTGAAGCAGCGTATCGCATTCTCGATGAAGGCTTTCTCTGCCACGTTGGATTCGTAGTGGACGGCCAGCCCTTTGTCATCCCGACTTCTTACGGACGCAAAGACGACAGCCTTTATATTCACGGCTCGGCTGCCAGCCGTATGCTGCGCCAGATGAAAGATAGCGTGCCGGTTTGCTTGACGGTTACGCTCCTCGACGGGCTGGTACTCGCGCGTTCGATCTTCAATCACTCGATGAATTACCGGTCGGTGGTGATTCTCGGGAAAGCGACCCTGGTGGATCAACCGGAGGAAAAGCTGGAAGCCTTGCGACTTCTTTCCGAGCACATCATTCCCGGCCGCTGGGCCGACGTACGGCAACCCAATGAGAAGGAACTGAAGGCTACTTCGGTATTGTGCCTGCCGATTGAAGAATTTTCGGCGAAGGTACGGAGCGGCCCGGTGATCGATGATGAAGAGGATTATTCTTTCCCGACGTGGGCGGGAGTTATTCCTTTGCGGACGGTTGCCGAGGCGCCGATTGATGATCTGCGACTCGATCCGCAGATTGGCGTGCCAGCGTACCTAAGGCAGTATTCGCGCGGGTAAACGAATAAAAGCCGGATTAACGAAACGCAAAGCGATAAAGACCACGAATGAGGCTTTTCGCAAGCAGGAGTGACCGCGGCACACGAGCCTCTACGGAATCAGCAGCAGCTTCCCAGTCGTCTTCCGGCCTTCCAACTCTTGATGTGCGATTGGCGCATCCGCCAGCGGGTACTTGTGCTCGATGCGCAGTTTGAGATTTCCTGCGGCGATCATACCGAAGACTTCGCTGGAGCGGGCTAAAAGCTCTTCGCGTGTGGCGATGTAGTTTCCCAGCGACGGACGCGTCACGTAGAGCGATCCCTTTTGCGATAAAAGAATCAGATCAAATGGCGGCACCGCGCCACTTGAGCCGCCAAAGAGCACCATCATCCCGCGCGGCCGCAGGATGTTCAGCCCTTTTTCGAAAGTCGTTTTCCCCACCGAGTCGTACACAACATCCACACCTTTGCCGCCAGTGAACCGTTTAGTTTCGGCTTCAAAATCGGATTGCGTATAGAGAATCACATCATCCGCACCAGCGCCGCGGGCGAGCGCCGCTTTCTCGTCGGTTGAAACCGTGGCGATTACGCGCGCACCGATATTGTGCGCCATCTGTACCAGGAGCAGTCCTACGCCGCCCGCCGCGGCGTGAACCAGCGCTGTTTCGCCTTGCTTCAGCGGATAGGTGCTGTGGGAGAGATAGTGGGCGGTCATTCCCTGCAACATGGTCGCGGCGGCGTCCTGGTCAGTAACGCCCTGGGGTATGGGGACTAGCCGATCGGCGGGCACGGCAGCGTATTCGGCGTAGGAACCGAGAACACTTGTCCAGGCCACATGGTCGCCGACTTTGGGGGATTTCACTTCCGCTCCAACGGCGGTGACCACCCCTGCGCCTTCTTGTCCAGCGATCAGCGGCAAAGGATTCTTGTACCGTCCCTCGCGCACGTACACATCGATAAAATTCACGCCCGAGGCGGAAAGTTTTACCACGGCCTCGTTTGCTTTGGGTTGCGGAACTGGAAGTTCCACCAACTCCAACGCTTCCGGTCCACCGACTTTTTTGACTTGTATGGCTTTCATGGTTGTCTTGGATTCTAGCCTTCGCGCAAAAGATTCTGTCCGATTCGGGCTAAAACTTAGAACCGCTGGCCGCTGACTAGCAAAGCTCCAGTGGCTAAGCCCTTTTCTCTTCACTCTGCTGTCGGCATCGCTGAACAGGTTGCGGAAAAATCTTTCGGGCTAGAGAAAGCGAACCTCAGCGGCTGAAGCCGCATTGAATTTGGACGACTTAACGTCACGAGTGGAACTCGTGCCCTTCCCGATCTCGCTCAAATGTGGGTTTTCCGCAATCAGTAAAGCGATGCCCTGATACAAACCGTTGATGCAGACCATCGATACAAACCAGATAAAAGCCTCGCGCACTCTGTTCTGCTACACTTGCCCGTCTTGAAAGGAGGCCCTTCGTCATGGCCGAGAAAAAGCCCCAGACTTTCGCCAATCATGGGCGTCTCGATCCACTGTTTCATTTTTTCGCATTGCCGGTTTTTCTGCTCGCCGCAGTCGCAGGCTTGGTCCATTTCCTGTGGCATCCCGGCCTTCACTCGGGAGCTATGTTTGTAATTTCAGTAGCGGCCGCAATCGCGGTGATAAAGATTCGTACCTACTCGCTCAAAGTGCAGGATCGCGTTATCCGTCTAGAAGAGCGGTTGCGCCTGACTGCTTTGTGCTCCGAACCTTTACGCTCGCGAATTTCCGAGTTAAGCGAAGATCAGCTTGTCGCGCTGCGCTTCGCCGCAGACGCCGAAGCGCCCAAGTTGGCCGAGCGGGCGCTATCTGAAAAGCTTTCCCGTGCGGACATTAAAAAAGCTATTCAAACCTGGCGTCCGGACTACTGGAGGGTCTAACTGGCCCTTTAAAACCCGACGGGCAATGAACTTGGCCGTTGCCGTCAAACCTTTCTGCCGGTTCTTGCCGTCTGAATATGGAGGCGGGGGTAACATTTTTCCGGGTTCCGAAAGTAACGCATCCGGGTACCATTACGGCGTTGACCCGAGCGAGAGCGCAAGGTACGATTTTGATAGAATTCACCGGAATTTAACACCAGGAGTGATCCGCATCTCATAGAGAGGCATGGACATTACAAAATTCCAATTGCGGATCACGCTGCTGGCGGGGCTCGCCCTGGCGACTTCTTCCTGCCAGACGGCCCAGAAACCAGTCTCACTGCTGCCTCCGGGATCGGCTCCGGCGTTAACGGCCCAGAAACCGGCTTCAGCCACTCCTCCTGCTAAATCGATGGCTTCGCAGCCGGAGGTGGCGCAGGAGCCAAAGAATCAAGATCCGCCGCGAGCTCAAGCAGTCGAAGCCGCGTCTCAGCCGCAACCTGCTTCCGATCCTGTAGCCGATTTGCTGGCACAGGTTGAAAAGGAATACCAGGCAGGATTAGTGAACTATCAGGCTGGCCGTACCGACGAAGCCAAAGAGAATTTCGACAACGCCTTCAACGCATTGCTGGAAAGCAATCTCGATATCCGATCCGACGACCGTCTGCAAAAGGAATTTAACCGCATTACCGACGGCGTCAACCAGTTGAATCTGGTTGATTTAACCTCCGATACTGAAGCTCAGAAATCGGAGCCTGCGCCCATCGACGAAACCAACGGCATCACGCCTTCTGCCGACCCCAACATTCGCGCCAAGGCGCAAGCCGAGATCAAATCAACCCACTCCGACCTGCCGCTGATGATGACCGACCAGGTCGCGGGATATATCAGCTATTTTTCTAATCGCGGACGCGGGACGTTTGAGCGCGCCTTTGCCCGCTCCGGCCGCTATCACGACATGATGGTTCGCATCCTCAGGCAGGAGGGCGTGCCGCAGGATCTGATCTATCTGGCCCAGGCCGAATCCGGATTTCAGCCCACGGCAGTTTCCCACGCCGGTGCCCGAGGTATTTGGCAGTTTATGGGCAGCCGCGGTAAGGGTTACGGGCTGCAGCGCAGCATGTGGGTCGATGACAGGCAGGACCCGGAAAAATCCACTCGCGCCGCCGCTCGCCACTTGAAGGACCTCTATGCCCAGTTTGGCGACTGGTATCTCGCCATGGCAGCCTATAACTCGGGACCGGGCACCGTGCAGGCTGCCGTTAAGCGTACCGGTTACGCCGACTTCTGGGAGCTTTACCGCCGCAATGTTCTTCCAAAGGAAACTCGGAATTACGTCCCCATTATCCTGGCCGTAACCATTGTTACCAAGAACCTGTCGCATTACGGGTTTGATGACGTTTCGATGGACGAGCCTGCGGCTTTCGATACGGTCACGCTCAACTATCCCGTGGATTTGCGGCTGGTGGCCGATTGCGTGGATGGGACGGTGGCTCAACTTCAGCAGCTCAATCCCAGCCTGCTGCGCTTGAGCACGCCCAAGGAAGGCAGCTTTGAGCTCCATTTGCCGGCTGGGACAAAAGATCAATATCAGACTGCAATTGCCGCGATTCCCGCGGGCATGCGCCTATGGTGGCGGTACCCTACGGTGCACGCTGGCGATACTCTGGCTTCTTTGGCCCGTGCGTATCACACCACGGCCAAATCGATCGCGGAAGCCAACCAGATTGAGGGTACGGCGCTTCAGACTGACGCGAAGGTAGTCATCCCGGTCGCTGCGGGCAAACACCCGGTCAGCGATACGGCTACTTATGCGCGCCGCATCACGCGCTACAAGGTGCGCAAAGGGGATACGGTCGAAACTGTTGCCGAGAACTTTGGTATTTCCGCGCAAATGCTGCGACGTTGGAACGGCTTGCGTGGCAGTAGCCTCCACGGGCGGACCGTACTCGCGCTGCATCTGCCGGTTACGCCGACAGGGGAAGTAGCCTCAGCCGCTTCCAGCAATGCCGGCAAGCGTCCCCAGAAAACAACCCATACCGCCAGCGCCCGGACTCCGGCTGCCAAATCGGCAAAGGTCAGCCAGGATGATGAAGACGCTGCAGAACAGGCTAGGGTGCTGCACCATACGGTGAAATCCGGCGAAACCTTATATTCGATCGCTAGCACCTACAAAACCACTGTTGCTGCCTTAAAACGCAATAACCAGAACGTCGCCACGCTGCATCCGGGAATGATTCTGGTCGTCGAACCGGCTCGCTAAGATAGCCCGATCCTCAACGCGGTCTACTCCTTGAAACGAACCAGAACGGCACTCCTTTCGGAAAGGTTATCTCAGCATCTTTGTCGAATCTTCTTCCATTCCTCCACCTCGTTGTGATAACAGGATAGTCAGGCTGATGTGACTTCAGCCTTGCGGTCTGCACCAAACGTCGTGCTATAATCGCGCGCCGTTCCAGCACAGAGTTTCTGGTGGTCTTTTAAATTTCTAGTATCGGCAACCTGGCGTAGCCGTGCTTGCGTCAGGAGCCCCAAAATAAAGATCAGGAGGAGCAATGACGTTCTACGATCCCACACTCTACGGACGTGATGACGAAGAAGAATTCGGCGACAGCGGCGCCTACAGCGAGTCGCTCGAAGAAGATTTTGAAGAGGAAGAAGAGGAGGAGGAAGAACCCGGATCGCCCGCATCGGACATAAGCGAACCGGCCGCCCCGCCTTCACCACCCGCGCCCAAGCCCGCGGCACCGAGCGGCGGCGGACCCAAGAAACCGGCGGCAAAAAAGAAAGCTCCGGCGAAGAAAAAGGCGCCTGCGAAAAAGAAAGCGGTTAAAAAACCAGCCAAGAAAAAAGCGGCGAAGAAAGCTGCAAAGAAGCCCGCGAAAAAGAAAGCAGCCAAGAAGACGGCAAAAAAGAAGGCCAAGAAAGGCCGACGCTAAGGCTGCGTGAATTTGTGAAACCGCGGCTCTTGAGCCGCGGTTCTTATTTTGCGAACCGTTACTCGATCAAGCGCAGGCTGCCGTTATTTCTTCCCCTCGACCGCAGCCCGGCACCTGCCGTACAGTTCGAGCAAATGGGCGGCATATTCCTCCGGCTTGGCTGCCGAACCTGTGCCCTGAAAACCTACGCCGGACGAGGTAGTCCGGCCGTAGCCCGTCGTCATGGCAACAAATTTCATCAGATCGAGCGCAATATCCTCATTGCGCCGCGCGTGCGAATGCGAACCTGCTCCTTCTTCCATAAGTCCCTCTCCTGTACCGGAAATATAAGGAATATCCTCGTTATCTTCCATGTCTTCCATGGTCTTCACCATACTTCGACCACGATGATAACAGGATCGGCATCACCGCATCTCCAACCGGAATAGCCAGTTTCGGCTCGCAGAATTCCCGTCCCGGCTTTCAGTCTTGGCGCGCGACTTCGCTCATCAGCGCCATCAGATTCCCTTCGGAATCACGGAAAAACGTCATCCACAAATCGTGTGTGGGCATTTTCGCAATCAGGTGTGGCTCGTCCTCGAACTGCACTCCGCTTTCTTTCAATTTGACGTGCGCGCCTTGAATATCGGATACCGCGAAATAGAGAATCGAGCTGGGATGATCGAACTCGGGCTTTTCCGCCCGATCCAGCACCAGCCTGACCCCGCCACAATCGAAAAATGCCAGCCCCGGCGGCGCTTTAAAGAGCAATTGGAGCCCAAGTTTGTCCCGATAGAAAGCCGTTGCCCGGTCTATATCCTTAGCATTGATCGCGATCTGACCAAGCCGCGTGATTCCAATGCTGGTGGCAGTTGCAGTCATGTTTCCTCCCTGTGCTTAATCGCGTTGCCAGATAACTATAGCTGACGGCCGATTGGGAATTGAATAACCGTGAAACGATTCTGGAACTTGCCTCACTATTCATATGGCACCGCTCCCAGTCCGTTGCTCGGACCGCTGCGAGATACGTGGGTGAAGCATGGGCGCCTTCAGCATCGCGTTCGATACCGTCATCGTGGGAGCGCTGTCACTTGCCTGGGTACTCCTCGTTGTCCATCTGTTTTTCTCGGACAAGGAGAGCATCCTAAAAAATTTTGCGGGGAAGGATAAGCAGAAGCAACCAGCCTTAGCCAGGATTTTGTGGAATCAGCCCGCTTTAGCCGGGATTTTGCTGTTCACACTTGCCTATCCCCTCGGCTCAGTCGTTTCGAGGATCGCGCAGGATTTTTTTGACGACGACGATCTTCATTTTCGCGTACAGAATCGTCTATTCCGCGTTGGCGTGACGGAAAGCAGCATTCGAGCGAACGCGTTTTGCACCATTTTCAAGCGCGGAAAGGTCTCCGCCAAGCCCGATGATCCGACTGTTGAAAAGCACGGAACTTTCACCGCTGACGATCCTACTACCTACAAGCGCGCGATTTTGACGACGAGCGACCCAGACTGCAAGCGGACAGGAAGGTGGATCGTTCGGCAGGGTTGTTATGAGAGCCCGAACGGAAGCAAGCAAACCTGGACCAGCAGTTCGCAGATCGACTGCAAGAATGGCCCATACGAGTGGATCGACCGCCAGCAGATCGACATCCAGCAAGATCTCGCCGAAGAGATTTTTTCTTTTCAGGAAGCCGCGGTTCTATCGCAGGGAACCGATCCGAACGAGCGGCTTCGCCAGTTCCACGATCAGATCATTGTTTTGCGCGGCGCAGCATTTAGCGGGATGCTCGCTTTTTCTTTATGCCTGTTCTGGTGGTGCGCCAAGTTTCATTCGCCGCTGCGCTGGACTGTGCTTTTGATTTTTTTATTCCCCAGCGGCATCGCTATAGCAAACCACATTCAAGACCACCTGAACGAGCCCCCATTTATGGAATTCAGTCTGCTGGCGCTGGCGGTGGCGGGCGCATATTTGTTAAGAAATGGAGCCCAGCAGGTTGATGCGCAGAATGGGTGGGGGACGATTCAGTTTACTCACCTTTTACTGGCTTTATTTCTTACGGTCGCAGCCTTTCTGGGTTGGTGGGCAACCCAGGTTTTATACAACCAGCAAGTGATTTATTCCTATGAAGCCATGCGGGATATCCCGCATGATCCAGCTGTGTCTGCCCATAAATAGGACTATCACATCCTCTAACCCAGCATACCTTTCTATTCCAGTTTAGAATTCTCTCGTGGCCAGAAACGATAGATTTATCGAGCACAATTAGAACTGCGCCATCGTATTATTTCTCGGGAGCCTCTTTCGCTTGCGCCTGACACGCCGTGAATTTGCACACTCTTTATTGGCCGCAATGGCCGCGCTGCCCTGCGGTGTTCTTTCCGGTTGCGTGTCCTCGAATGCGGCGCGTGTGTCGGCAAGCGCAACTCCGCTCCGTCCCCGCGCTCCAAAATTCGACGCTTCTTCCGAGATACGGTTCCCAAAGAATTTTTGGTGGGGCACGGCTACGGCGGCTTATCAGATCGAAGGCGCATGGAATGAAGACGGCAAAGGCGAATCCATTTGGGACCGTTTTGCACACACTCCCGGCAAAATTAAGAGTGATGACAACGGCAATATCGCCTGTGATTCCTATCATCGCTGCCGCGAAGACATTGCTCTCATGCGGGCGATGAATCTGAACAGCTATCGCTTTTCCATTTCATGGCCGCGCATTCAACCATCGGGATCGGGCCCGGCGAATTCCAAAGGCATTGACTATTACAGCCGCCTGGTTGATGACTTGCTGGAAGCCCGAATTCGGCCGTTTGTCACGCTTTACCATTGGGACTTGCCGCAATCCCTGGAAGATGGCGGCGGCTGGCCCTACCGCGATACGGCTTCGCGTTTCGCAGATTATGTCGAACTCATTGCGCGCAGTTTGGGAGATCGGGTTTCCGATTGGATGCTCTTCAACGAACCTGCCGCTTTTACCTACCGAGGCTATCTGCAGGGCCAGTTAGCGCCCGGACGAGCCAGCCTTTTGGATTTCCTCCGCGCCACCCACACCGTAAATCTGGCGCAGGGCGCTGGCTTTCGCGCTTTGAAAGCGGTGCGTCCTTCAGCGCGCGTGGGCACTGCTTTCAGCATGTCAGCGTGCGAGCCTGCGAGCGATTCAGATGAAGACAACCTCGCGGCCGAACGCGCTCATGCCATCACCAATTTGTGGTTTCTGGAGCCCGCGCTTCGTGGGCGATATCCCGAGGCGTTTACTTTTCTTCCGGAAACCGCGATGAATATCCAGTCCGGCGATCTCGACAAGATGCGCGCGCCCCTCGATTTCATCGGCATTAATCTTTACTATCGCACTATTGCATCCGCGCCCAGCGCGGTCGAGCGGCTCTCTCACCCGCAGCAGTGGCTCTATCCAGTCGATATGAAAGGTGGCACAAAAGGCCCGAAAACTGATATGGGATGGGAGGTTTGGCCGCAGGCTTTGTACGAAACTGTGACGCGCATCACACGCGACTTCCATCGCCCGATAATCGAGATCACGGAAAGCGGCTGCTCCTATAGCGACAGACCCGATGGCAGCGGCACAATTCACGACGCACGCCGCATCCAGTATCACCGGCAATATCTGCAAGCGCTCGCACAGGCTATCGCCGACGGCGCCGACGTTCGCGGCTATCACGCCTGGAGTTTGATGGATAACTTCGAGTGGGCGGAAGGTTTTAGCCAGCGCTTCGGGCTGACTTACGTCGATTTCAAAACGCAGCAGCGAACGATTAAGGATTCGGGACGATGGTACGCGAAAGTTGCCGCCGAAAACCGGATTGCGGCGGGCGGTTAAACTTCGTTGTTATTTCTCCTGCATCACTAGTTCGCCATTATCCACTTTTAAACCGCCAACGTTATCCGGAAGCTTCATCCGGTCGCGTTGCTCGAGAAGCTTTTTCTGCAACGCCGGATTCACCAGCGAAACCGGCACATTCAGATCGCCTACTTTGAATTCAGTGGGCTCGAACGAGGCATATCCGTCCTTCGAGGAAAGATGGCCCGATACCGTCACCCACACGTCTTTGCCGGCGATCTCGGTGAGAAATTGCCCATGAACAGTATCGCCTTCGAGGCTGACTTGCTGGTCTTTGATGTTCGGTTCGCCGCTTCCAAGGTTCGAGTTTGGCGTGAGTTCCCCGCTACTCGCTGCCGTGGCTTGTGCGAGCACCGCGCTGATTTCATCCGAACTCAGGTGCACTTCCGCCTTTGGTTGCGCGGCGGAAGGACTGAGTGGAATTGAAGGTTGATCCTGGCTTTGTGATGCTGAAACTTGATAATTTCCGCCGGAAACAGGCGCTGCTGTTGGTTGCGTGGCCTTTTCAAATTGCTCCATTTTCTGCCCAAACGCCTGCGCGTTGGCAGCGATGGCTGCCGGTGTCTGCGGCTGCGCGACAGGAGCGGGCTTCTTTAATACCAGAACAATGGCGGCAAGCGAAGCTACTAGAGTTGCGATGCTGATTATGCGATCAAGCTTGATTTTCATAGCAATTCAAAAGATCGGCAATAGAAGGCTGGCCATCATCATCGTAGCGACCACTAGAGGCAGAAATCAGATTGCGGAAGTCACGCGGCAGGGATGGTACTTCGGTCACTTCATCTAGGCTGCTGTTGTCGAACTGCTGATTAGTCGAGCTTTTGGGTTAACAACTCATTTATCAATTGTGGATTAGCTTGCCCTTTGGATGCCTTCATTACCTGGCCGACGAAGAATCCGAGCATGGTCTTCTTACCGGCGCGGTATTGTTCAAGCTGTTTAGGGTTCGCGGCAATAATTTCATCGATGATCTTTTCCAGCGCCGAAGTATCGGTCGATTGCTGCGGCCGTCCTTCTTCGTCGTAAACTTCAGGAAAATCTTTGCCGCGCTCGAAACTCAGATCGTAGAGATCTTTGAGCATCTTGCCCGAAATGGCGCCGCTCTCCACCAAATCTGCCGATGTCGCAATACCCCTCATCGAAATCGGAGACTGCTCAATCTCGATTCCCTTGGCCTTGAGACGGCCCATAAGCTCGCCCTGCACCAGATTCGCCACGCGCTTAGGATTTTTCGCCGCTTTCGCTGCAGCTTCGAACTGATCGGCCAGCGATTTGGAAACGGTCAGCACCTGCGCATCGTATTCCGTGATGCCATGGTCCTTCACCAGGCGCGCCCGCCGCGCTTCCGGCAACTCAGGCAAAGTCTGCGCGATCTCGGCCTTCAATTTTTCGTCGACTACCAAAGGAAGCAAGTCCGGCTCGGGAAAATACCGGTAGTCGTGAGCCTGCTCCTTCGAGCGCATATTGTAGGTCTTACCCTCGTGCGAGTTGTAAAGGCGTGTCTCCTGTGTGATTTTTCCGCCGGATTCGATTACATCGATCTGCCGGGCGATCTCGTACACCAGAGCCTCGCGAATAAACCGAAACGAATTTACATTCTTAATTTCAGTTTTCGTTCCCAACTCTTTCTGTCCGCGTGGGCGCACACTGACGTTGGCGTCAGCACGCAACGATCCCTCTTCCATGCTGCAATCGCTCACGCCGGTATAAAGGATGATTTCCTTCAGCCGAGTCAGGTATTCGTAGGCTTCATCGGGCGTGGCGATGTCGGGTTCGCTGACGATTTCGATCAGGGGCACGCCGGTGCGGTTGAGGTCGATGGCAGTTTTTTCGCCGGCGTCGGAAAAACCTTCGTGCAGGCTCTTGCCCGCGTCTTCTTCCAGATGCACGCGCGTGATGCCGATTTTCTTCTTACCACTGCTCACTGGAATTTCGATGAATCCGTGCTCGGCCAACGGCTTGTCGTATTGCGAAATCTGGTAGCCCTTGGGCAGGTCGGGATAAAAATAATTCTTGCGCGCGAAGATGGAAGTCCCGTTGATGCGGCAATTCAGCGCCATTGCGGCGAGCGTGGCAAATTCTACAACCCTGCGATTCAGCACCGGCAAAGCTCCAGGCATGCCGAGACACACCGGGCACACATTGGTATTCGGCGGAGCGCCGAAGCGCGTGGAGCAGGAGCAGAAAATCTTCGATGCCGTTAAGAGATGAACGTGCACTTCGAGGCCGATGACCGGCTCGAAGGTTTTGGAAGCGGCAACAGAATTGTCTGCAAGAGTAGACATAAATTATTTTCCCATCGGAATCTCAAAGTACATCAACTCCGTCCCCTTCGTATCGTTCACTCCGGTGACGAAGATGCGCGCTCCCGCCAAAGGTTCAGAAATGTCCGCCACGTCGAAGAAGAGAAAACCCGATTGCGTGGTGTGCGGCTCAACCGCTTTCGCCGCGAATTGCGCGGACTCGATTTCGTCACGATCCTTCTGGCTCAACATGCCCTTCACTTTTTTCTGCGGAATGGGAACCGGGATGGGATGCGTGTTGGCGTGGGGATTGGTGAGGCGGCGGAAAATATCCTCAGGCTCGGCGGGCGTTAGCTTGTCGCGGTTCGCCGTGGTCAGCGTGATCTGCATATTGGAGATGGCAATAGGCTGATCACTGTCATTCGTAACGATAAAAAATACCGGCAGGAAGTCATGTTCGCGAAAGTTTATGGTGAAGACTTTTGACTTCTCGGAAGTATCGTAAGGATCCGCCGCGATGGCGACTTTGTCACTTGCATGGTCATCATGGCAGGTATAGGTCTTAGCGGGCTGAGCCGCGGGCTTGACGAAGTCTTTGCTTTTGGCTGGCAGAGATGCCGTGAACGTAACGATCACGCACGAGACGAACAAGACGCGGAAGCGCATTTTCGGCATTGGCAGCATGGCTCCGATTATAGAAGCAGAGATGCATACTTCGGCGCCGGGCGTTGGATAACCCCTAAAATCTTCTTCCATTCAAAACACAAGCGGACGCGAAGGTTTTAGAATGGCTGCACTTGATCATTCTCTATAGCTTCCTCTACAGCGTGGCGCTGGCGGCGGCGATGCTGGTGAGCCTGCCTTACTGGCTTTTCCAGATGCTGCGCCACGGGAAGTATCGCAAGGGATTTGCCGAACGGATGGGGCGCATACCCGCACGGCTTCATTTGCCTGTGCAAGCGGAGCCGACAATCTGGGTCCATGCTGTTTCCGTAGGCGAAGTGCTGGCGGTTGCCGGATTGGTGGAGGAACTGCACCACCGCTTTCCCAAACTTAAAATATTCGTCTCAACCACCACCGATACGGGACAGGCTCTCGCACGTAAACGTTTTGGCGATGGCCGGGTCTTCTACTTCCCCATGGATTTTGCATTCGCCATTCGGCCCTACTTGCGGGCGCTGCATCCGCAGATGGTAGTGATAGCCGAGACGGAGTTCTGGCCGAATTTTATGCGCCTAACGCATGCCAGCGGAGCGCGGATTGCGGTAGTGAATGCGCGTATCTCGGACCGCTCTTTGCCGCGCTATTGGCGGTTTCGCAGCCTGATTCGAGCCGTGCTGGCAAACGTCGATCTCTTCCTCGCGCAAACTGTGCAGGATGCATCGCGGTTGCAAGATATTGGGGCATATACAAAAGACATAAGCGTAAGTGGGAATTTGAAGTTCGATATTGCGGCACCTGCTTCGCCTGCGATTGTCGAGGATATCCGTAACTCGATCGCCGCAACCGGCGGCGGCCCAGTGCTGGTGTGTGGAAGCACTGTAGACGGGGAAGAGTCTCTTCTGCTGAAACCCTTCCAGAATTTACTGGTGCAATTTCCGCGAGCGGTCATGATTCTCGCGCCCCGACATCCGGAACGATTCCCTGCCGTGGCCGCATTGCTGGAAAATATGTCAATTCACTATCGGCGACGCTCGATCTGGAGCGGCGAATCGCTATCCGGCGGAGTTCTGTTGTTAGACACAATCGGAGAATTGGCCGCGCTGTACGCGCTGGCCGACATCGCGTTCGTGGGCGGAAGCCTGGTTCCGCATGGCGGACACAACATTATTGAACCCGCGCAGCATGGCGTGGCGATTGTGGTGGGAAATCACACCGAAAACTTCCGCGACATCGTGAGCTTGTTTCAAAATAAAGATGCAGTTCGCATTGCGGGACCGGCAGAATTGCCCCTAATGCTGTTGGATCTGCTCGCCAACGATGCGAAGCGAAAAGCATTGGGACAGCGCGCGCTCGAAACGATGCGATCGCAAATGGGAGCCACGGCACGGACTGCTGACGCGCTTGAGGAGTTGCTGAAGCGGCCATGAATCTGAATCCGCTATCGGCTGTCTACGGCACAATAGTTGGCGCGCGCAACGCGCTTTATCAAACACGATGGTTGCGATCGCGTACTCTACATGGCCCCGTCATCAGCGTGGGAAATCTTTCCACGGGAGGGTCGGGGAAAACTCCGTTCGTTATTTTGCTTGGCGAATTGTTGAAACAGCGCGGAATTAAATTCGACGTGCTGTCGCGTGGCTATGGGCGCAAGACTTGCGGAGTGCTACTCGTCGATCCTGCAGGCTTGCCGCAAGACTTTGGTGACGAACCACTTCTGATTTCTCGAAAGCTGCAAGTGCCAGTGATTGTGGGCGGAGATCGCCATGCAGCCGGGAGTTTTGCCGAGGCTCGATTCGGCCCGCAATTGCATTTATTAGATGATGGCTTTCAACATCGCAGGCTGGCGCGCGATTTCGATATGGTGCTGGTAACTCCAGACGACACGCGGGATCGTCTGCTTCCGGCGGGAAGATTACGTGAACCAATGCGATCATTGCATCGAGCCGACGCCGTTGTGCTGACCGGCGGTGCGTCTGTAGAATCGCTCCCGGTTGCCGGCAAGACTGTATGGCGGGTGCGGCGAGGCATTGTGCCGCGGAATATTCCACCTCGGCCTGTTGTATTTTGCGGTATCGCACGGCCGCAAAACTTCTTGTTACAGTTGCGAACTGCCGGCATCGATCCCGTGGCCGAGGCCTTTTTTCGCGATCACCACGCGTATTCAGAAAAAGACATTCGCGACTTACTGCAACTTGCGCAAAGCAGCGAAGCTGGCGGCTTTGTGACCACGGAAAAAGATGCAGTGAATCTCGGCGGATATCTCGCTGCACTGTCGCCACTGGCCGTAGTTCCGGTGAAAATGGAGCTTGCCGACGCAGCTAACGCTATGGATACCATGCTGCGCATGATCGAGGAGCGCCGCCGCCTCTCGTGAGAGAATTCCTGAGGCGGCAAGTACCACCGCATTGCCACGAGACCTGATGACCAAACATTTCAAGGAAGCCGAACGGCTGCGGAAGATTGTCGAAGCCTTTCCTAAGGTGACAATCACCGTCCTCGGGGATCTCGTAGCCGACGAATTTGTGTTTGGTGAAATCTCGCGTGTGTCGCGCGAAGCACCGGTGCTGATTCTCAAACACCGAGAGCGCACGGTCGTTCCGGGTGGCGGCGCGAACGCAGTGAATAATCTTGCTGATCTCGGAGTCAACGTACTTCCGGTGGGAGCCATCGGGGATGACGAACCGGGGCGATTGCTGTTGAAATTTTTCCGTCATAAACGCATCCCCGTCAGCGGAGTGGTGAAGGATAAGAGTTATACGACGGTTACCAAGACTCGGATTCTCGCGGGTATGACGCACAACACGCGCCAGCAGGTGGTACGCGTAGACCGGGAACCTGAAAACCCTCCCGGCCGTCATCTGACCCGTGAATTATTTTTGGCAGCGCGGGAATATCTGCGCGCCTCCGATGCTTTGGTCATTTCCGATTACGGATACGGATCGGCAACTCCCGCTTTGTTGAACGCCTTGCAGCAAGCCGGACGAAAGAGAACCGCGGCTGTCCCGGTGATTGTCGATTCCCGCTATCGCATGCTGGAATATTCCGGCGTCACCGCGGCAAGCCCGAACGAACCCGAGGTGGAAGCCGCGCTCGGCGTTCGCATCGGTCAGAACTGGGAGAAAGTTGTAGGCGCAGGCCAGCAAGTGATGGAGCGCATGAACTTGCAATCGCTGCTGATTACACGCGGACGAGACGGCATGGTGGCCTTCGACCGGCAGCACGCGCCGGTTGACATTCCAATTTTTGGTTCGGACCAGGTCGCGGATGTAACCGGAGCGGGCGATACCGTAATCGCCGCGTTCAGCGCCGCTTTGGGATCTGGCGCCAGCACCGAAGAAGCCGCCCAGTTGGCCAATTATGCAGGCGGAATCGTGGTGATGAAACGCGGCACAGCCACGGTTTCTCGCGAAGAGCTATTGCACGCTCTTGACCAGGCTCCGCCAAAGACGCGGCCTCATTGATCTGCGGTCTTCGATCTGTGGCCCAGCGATTTTGCAAGAAATTTAAAAGATGAAAGAGAGCAAAATTGTCACGCGCGATCAACTGCGTAAGCTAACGGAAGATTGGCGCCGCATCGGCGAGCGCATCATTCTCGCCAACGGAAATTTCGATCTGCTGCATGTAGGCCATATCCGCTATCTGCGTGGTGCGAAGGAATTGGGCGGCAACCTGGTTGTGGCCATTAATTCCGATGACTCGGTTCGCAAACTAAAGGGCGAAGGGCGCCCGATCATGTCCGCGGAAGAGCGCGCGGAAATTATCGCAGCCCTGGCTGACGTGGATGCGGTCGTCATTTTCCCTGAACTCGATGTTCGCGCGCTGATTCGGGAGATTCGCCCCGATATTCAGGCCAAAGGAACGGACTACAGGGTTGAATCCGTGCCGGAGCGCGATGCCATGGCCGAGTGCGGAGGCCGCGTCGCGATCGTTGGAGACGCGAAAGATCACTCGACGAGCGAGATTATTCGAACGCGGCTGACTCCGAGGCGTTCGTGAGCGGAGGGTCGAGTGAGATTCATACCAGCGGGCAAAAGATCGAACGTCTACTGATCGTGCGCCTTGGCGCCATGGGAGACGTGATCCACACGTTGCCCGCGGTTCATGCGCTTCGAGAAGCATATCCTCTGGCATACATCGGCTGGCTGATAGAAGAGCGCTGGAGAGAATTGTTGTGCGCACGGGAATTTCCGAAGCGAGGCCCACGTTCTGCACAGCGTCCGCTGGTGGATGAAGTTCATACAGTGAATCTGAAGAGTTGGGGAAAATCTTTATTTTCGATCGCTACTTCACAGCACATCGCCAAGGTGTGGAATGACGTCCGCGATGCGCGCTACGATGTAGCAGTTGATCTGCAGGGTGCGATGCGCTCGGCCTTGCTGGCGCGATTATCAGGGGCTCGCGCTGTATATGGAGCAGCCGAGCCGCGAGAATCTCCAGCCAGCCTTTGGTATACGCGTAAGGTGGTGACACATGGCGAGCACGTCGTCGAGCAGAATTTTTCTATCGCCGAGAAACTGGTAGGTCACCACATAAAATTGCCTGCTCCGGAGTTACCCTGCGATCCTGTGGCGGAGGAATACATCGAGAAACGGCTTGCAGAAAACAATATCTCCGGCTTCGCTATTCTGAATCCCGGCGCGGGCTGGGGAGCAAAGCGATGGCCAACGGAGCGGTACGGTGAACTGGCTCACAAACTGGCGAATCAAGGTATCCCCTCGATTCTCAATTATGGTCCAGGCGAAGAGATGCTGGCGCGCGCGGTGGAAACCGCCAGCAATGGGAGTGCAATACTCATGAACAGCACCCTCTCGGAATTGATCGCGCTCACCCGCCGGGCGCGGCTTTTCATTGGTGGCGACACCGGACCGCTGCACCTGGCCGCCGCGCTACAAATTCCTGTCGTGGCTATCTATGGGCCTACAGATCCTGCACGCAACGGTCCTTTTGGGACTCGCAGCATCGTGCTGCGCAGCGCGGAGAGTATTACTTCGCACGCGCGTAAACCTGAGCCGGAAGCTGGGTTATTCGCGATTGGTGTAGATGAAGTAATGGCAGCCGCGGTGCGGCTGTTCAATGACGGCTTGAAATGAAGTTACGAATCTACCAATAACCGCATGGCTGGATGGTCACAAATTGCGCGCCGCATTCGCGTACCGTTGGGATTTGCATTGGCAGTGTTTTATTTTTGGCTGGCGCGGCCCACGTGGCGGTCTCTGGCGGTCGGTCTGATTGGGATTGTTCCTGGTCTTATGCTGCGCGCTTTGGCTTCCGGACACGTGCGCAAGAACGAATCGCTTGCCACTTCCGGCCCTTATGCCTATACGCGCAACCCGCTTTATCTGGGCTCTCTGCTGATTGGGGTGGGATTCGCCCTCGCAGCGAGAAGCTGGTGGGTGGGTGGGGCACTCGTCATTATGTTTTTCGCCATTTATCTTCCCGTGATTCGCGGCGAAGAAGTCTTCCTACGGCAAAAATTTCCAGAGTTTGAGGAGTATGCGCGCCGCGTTCCAAAGATGTTGCCTCGTATCACATTGCCTGCAAGCGATCAGGTTCCGTCAGGATTCTCCTGGAATTTGTATTTAAAGCATCGCGAGTACAACGCATTGCTGGGGGCGTTGGCAATGATGGCTGGACTGGCGGCAAGGATGACGCTCCATCGCTTGTGACGAGAATGCGTTGCCAAGCCAATGATTGTGCATTATGCAGGGAGGTCCTTCGCTACGCTCAGGATGGCAATGCATTCGGGTTTGGAATTATTTTTGCGCTATCAATCCCTCCGCTCCTGGGAAAGCGACCTTTCCCAAGGCAACCTTATGTCTCATAACGGCAACCCCACCATGCTAAACGGAATTGGCTTGTACGGGTATTTTGCGCCATCAACTTGGCGCACGCCTACGAGTTCTGTTACACTTCGCCGCAATTCGAGTTGGGCCAGTATTCAAGCCACTTGGCGTGGCTTCCACTTATCCGGTGAAACGGCCCGGACGTAGAATCCACGCATACAATCCATACGCCCAGCCCGCAGGGAGTAGCCATGAAATTACACCCTGGGCCAGAAGAGAACGGTAAGCTTGAACTCATTCGGGCGGAGTTGGATCCGATCCGCCGTTCCCTGCAAGAAAACGAAGACTGGTATCACGATCTCGTCGAGCACAGCGAGGATCTGCTCTGCATCCATAATCTTGAAGGCCGGCTCCTGTCGGTCAATCCGCGACCCGCAAAAATGCTTGGCTACAGCGTGCAAGAATTGCTGCAGATTCCCATGCGGGAGTTGGTTCCACCTGAGTTTCAAACGCAATTTGAAGAATATCTGAAGCAGGTCGAGCGCGACGGCGAAGCTCAAGGCTTGCTCGCCGTGATGACGCGCTCCGGCGAGCGCCGCATCTGGCGATACCACAACACCTTGCGAACCAAAGATGTAGCCTCGCCCATCGTGCGCGGTATCGCCCACGATGTGACCGAACAATTGCGCACGGAAAAGCTGATGCGCGAAGCCAGTGAAAATTTGCTCACCCAGGTGCGCAAGAATGAAGACACCATCCGAAAGCTTAAATTGTTCCGTACGCTCGTGGACCAATCCAATGATGCCATTGAAGTTGCAGATTTGACGACACTACGCTTTCTTGATGTCAACCTGAAAGCCTGCTCCGAGCTGGGTTACAGCCGTGAAGAGCTTTTATCTTTGCAGGTTCCCGATATCGATCCGACAATCGCCCCCTCTTCGATCGCCCGGATTCGGGAGGAGCTACGGAAATCCGGGATGCTGGTCATAGAAAGCCTTCATCGGCGAAAAGATGGCAGTAGCTTCCCGGTGGAAGTGAGCATGAGGATGGTCCATTTGGACCAGGAGTACGTTGTTGCGATCATTCGTGACCTTACTGATCGCAAATTGGCCGAGTCGCAACTTCGGGCGAGCGAAGAGCGCTATCGCGCGATCTATGACCGTTCTCCGGTTGGTGTCTGCTGGATTGATAGCACAACGGGGCGGTTCCTCGGAGTAAATCCAAGATTCTGCGAGATCGTTGGACGGACGGAACCGGACTTGTTGGCCCGTGATTTCCAAAGCCTAACCCATCCCGCGGATTTACTAGGCAATCTGGAGAAGCTGCGCCAACTTGTAAACGGCGAAGTCCGGCACTATCAGATAGAGAAAAAATATTTGCGTCCGGATGGTTCAATTCGCTGGGCAGAAGTTGAGGTTGTGGCAATGTGGCACGAAGGAGAAAAGCCAAGTTGGCACATGGCTATCGTCCAGGACATCACGGAGCGCAAGCGGTCGGGGGAGAAACTTCAGGAATACGAGAAAGTAGTGGAAGGCTTGGAAGAAATGATTGTGGTGGTAGACCGGGACTACCGCTACGTGATCGCCAACCGCACGTTCCTGCACCGCCGGGAATTGAATAGAGACGAAGTGATCGGACATTTGCTTCCGGAGTCGATTGGCAGAGAGCTTTTTGAAACCACGATCAAGAAAAAGATGGACGAGTGTTTCGAAGGTAGAACGGTTCAGTTCGAGAAGAAATACAAGCTTCCCAGTCTTGGCGAGCGAGACCTGGCGGTGTCGTATTTTCCTATCGAGGGAAGCGCTGGCGTTGATCGGGTGGCTTGCGTCATGCAGGATGTCACGGAGAGCAAGCGAGCCGAAGAGGACCTGCGATATGCCAAGGATTTCTCCCACAATTTGATTCAAACGGCCAACGTAATCATCCTCGGTTTGGACACGGAGGGAAAGATCAATCTGTTTAATCAGGCGGCCGAAGAAATCACCGGCTACACATTCGAGGAGCTAAAGGGCAAGCATTGGTCGACGCTGGTGCCGAAAGATCGATTCCCTCATGTTTGGGAAGAGTTTGACCGGCTCGTGGCCGGGACGGCGGGCAAGACTTATGAAAACCCGATTATCACCAAAGCGGGAGAAGAGCGTTACATCGCATGGCGGAACAATCAGGTGAAGGTCAACGGCAAAGTCGTAGCCACGATCTCGTTTGGAAACGACATTACGGAGTACAGACGCTCGGAGCAGGCATTGCGGCGCAGTGAAGAGAATTACCGTATGTTCATCTCCCAGAGTTCCGAGGGCATCTTCCGCGAAGATATGGACGCGCCTGTCCCCATTGATCTACCCGAAGAGGAACTTATCCATCACATCCTGTATGACTCCTACATGGCCGAGTGCAATGATGCCGTGGCGAAGATGTATGGCTTTGAATCAAAACAGGAACTCATCGGCAAACGCCTGACAGAACTGTTGCCTCCGGAAGATCCGCGCAACGTTGAATTGACGCGGGAATACATCCGCTCCGGTTTTAGCGTGCTGGAGCGGGAATCTCATGAAATCGATATTCATGGCAATCCCAAGGTTTTTCTCAACAGCATGATCGGCGCGATAGAAAACGGCGCCCTCGTGCGTACCTGGGGAATTCAGCGGGACGTTACGGAGAAGGCGAAACTGGAAGAAGCACGCAGCATGGTCGAAAAAGACCTGCGTGAAACCGTGCGCCTACTGTCCGACGCCACGGCGGAGTTGGCGCTGGCCAAGGAAAAACTTGTCGAAGAAAAGATTTATCTGGAAGAAGCAATTGGCACGGAATTGGGCTTTGGAGACATCATCGGCCGCAGTGATGCGGTTAAAAGCGTCATGGAAAAAGTGGCCAGAGTCGCGCCCAATGACGCCACGGTGCTCCTGCTGGGAGAAACGGGAACTGGTAAGGAATTGGTGGCACGCGCCATCCACAACCGGAGCAAGCGCAGCGGAAATAGTTTTATCAAGTTGAACTGCGCGGCAATTCCATCGGGCCTGCTGGAAAGCGAGTTGTTTGGCCACGAGAAAGGAGCTTTCACCGGAGCGGTTTCGAAGAAAGCCGGCCACCTCGAATTGGCCGATAGAGGCACCTTATTTCTTGACGAGATCGGGGAAATTCCATTGTCGTTACAGCCCAAGTTGTTACGCGTGTTGCAAGACCAGGAGTTTGAGCGCCTCGGGGGCACGCAAACTTTGAAGGTCAACTTTCGTTTGATTGCAGCCACCAACCGAGACCTGTTACACAGCATCCATCAACGGGAGTTTCGCAGCGACCTCTACTATCGCCTGAACGTCTTTCCCATCCGCACCCCTCCGTTGCGCGAGCGGCGCGAGGACATTCCGCTTCTCATCGAATACTTTGTGCGCAAGTACGCCGGACGCATGAACAAGTCCATCACCAGTATCCCGGCAAAAACCATGGAGACGCTCGTGCGCTGGTCGTGGCCGGGGAATATTCGGGAACTGGAAAATTTTGTGGAACGGTCAGTGATTCTCACTCCTGGCTCAGTATTGCAGGCTCCTCTAGGAGAACTGTATCCCGGGGAAAGCACAACCAAAAGTGAAACGCTCCGCGAGAAGGAACGCGAACGTATCACCCAAACCCTGCGCGAATGCAACGGCCAGCTCGGCGGGCCCAATGGCGCTGCTGCCCGCCTGGGGTTGAAGCGCACTACACTACAGTCAAAGCTCAGCAAGTTAAAAATCAATCCGACGGATTATCGGGCGTGAATGCCCACCTGACAGGGAATGTGCCCTGAGCGTATTCTTTTTGAATGACGCCACGATTTAAGCGAATCATGGAAGCTGCGTTCTGGTTTGTTATCGGCTTTGTGACCCATCTGTTATTGCATCATTATCACCACATCGGCCCTTAGCCGACACTCTTACCGGAAGCTGTCTGTTTCATCAATGAAAAAGCCCTCGCTTGCACGAGGGCTTTTTCCGGGGGGGACAACTTTGAGGCGTCGAGGTCTAAACGGTTAGTTATTTCGGTTGCTGTTGCTGGTCAGGAGTGGTAGCGGGAGCGGCCGGACCGCTCGAAGCCAACTGCTCCAGGTCATTTTTCAGCAGGCTGATTTCCACGCGCCCGCCGCTGAGATGCTTCGTCTTGGCGTCTTCATCGGCAACCGGGGCATTACCCATGCCAACGAGATAAATCCGGTAGACCGGAATCTCGTTGTTAAGCACCATATAGCGCACCACCGACTCGGCCATCTTCTGCGAATTGGTAATTGCAGTCTGGCCCTTGCCGGAAGCAAAGCCCTGCACTTCAATAATGTAGCCGCGCTGGCCTTTGACACCGTTGGACATCTCGTCCAGAGCGTCTTTGGCGTTCTTGCTCAACACAGTCTGCCCGGGCTTAAAGCGAATCTCAGTCTGATTTGAAGCCTTGTATTGATCGATGTTGCCAACCACCGTCTCCACCGTCTGGATTCGCGTGGTGGCTTCCTGAGCGCTCTGCTGCGCCATGGTGGCCTTATTGCCGGCATCGATAGCGTGCTGATCGGCCTCGTTCGCCTTATCCGAAGCGAGCTTGATACCAGCCTGCGCGCGGGAATCGGTATCGCGGATGGCGCGGCTGTTGGCGGCCGTCAGATCATCCAGTTCGTTCACGCGATCGCGGATCGGCTCAGTTTGCCGCTTCACATAGTTCTTGCGGGCGAATGGATTCACACGTCCCCAAAATCCTTCGCGGCTGGGCGGCTGTAGAGGCTGCTTGCCGGTTCCGGTAGCGCTATCGTTTGTAGCCGGTTGCGATGCCGTCGGCTGGCTGGACTGATCCTGAGTAGACGAAGTTTGCGCGAAAGCCGGAACGGCTAGCGTTGCGGCCAACGACAAAGTAGCTAACATGCGAGTGTTCATCGAACTTCCTCCATTTTGGGGGAGCGTTTGTAGCTCCACTCCAGCACGCCAATTAACTGGCGTATTGCGTGATTTCTAATTGCGTCCCCTAAAACAAACCGTATGCGCTGACGCCGC
Organism: Candidatus Aquilonibacter sp.; assembly: GCA_035486715.1. GTDB lineage: Bacteria > Acidobacteriota > Terriglobia > Terriglobales > Acidobacteriaceae > Sulfotelmatobacter. The sequence goes on along the minus strand of DATHMV010000033.1, from coordinate 15,759 downwards.
ACATACCTAAGGACCCCTCAAAACCTGGCGCCGCAAATAACCGGCACCTGCCATTTCTATTACAGGTCAGATGCCAAAACGGGCCTTTTTGTTGAGCCGCTAAACCATTGATATCTAAGATATTGTATCCTTCCCCAGGACGGTGGGGGTAGTCTTAATGAAGTTACATACGGTAATTTTGGCAAACCTGATATAAAAACTGCGTAAATCTGGAAAGGCTAAGGGGAACACAAATTTTGGGCTCAATGGAGTGGGAAATCAAGCGATTACTGCCGGTTGCGGGACAGATTCATTCGCGGCAGGTTATTCGAGCGATTCTGCTGGTTACCGTTCTGGGTACCATGACTTCCAGTTTCTGCGAAATTGCTACTCCCCTTGAAGAACCAGCGCCCGGAATGGCCTCGTCTCACATTCCCGCCGATCATTTGCAGCGCTATTCCGATCTTGCGCTGGCATGGATGCAACAATATTTGCGTATCGACACCACGAACCCTCCCGGGCATGAGATGCGCGCTGTTTCTTTCTACAAGCAGATTCTCGATCAGGAAGGCATTGAAAATCGCGCCTTCGAATACACGCCGGAGCGCGGCGACCTGTGGGCGCGGCTGCCGCATACCACCACGGAAGCGAAGAAGCCGATTATCTTGCTCAATCACATGGATGTTGTCACCAGCGACGCGGCGCACTGGAAAGTTCCTCCTTTTAGCGGCGAAATCAAAAGCGGTTGGCTATGGGGACGCGGCGCGCAGGATATGAAAGATGAAGGCCTTGCGCAGCTGGTGGTGATGGTCATGCTGAAGCGGGAAAAAGTCGAACTCGACCGCGATGTGATTTTTCTCGCCGTGGCCGATGAAGAAGCCGACGGCACGGGCACAGACTGGTTCATCGCGCATCAGCGGGATTTGCTGGGAAACGCCGAATTCCTTATTAACGAAGGCGGCGAAAATCTCCTCGAAAACGGCAGGGTGAAATATGTAGGCGTGGACGTTGGCGAAAAGACCACGTTCTGGTTGCACGTAGTGGCGCACGGCAGGCCGGGACATGCCTCGCGTCCGATTCCGGATTCCGCGCCCAATCGCCTGATCCACGCGCTCAACCGTATTCTTGCCTACCAAACTCCATTGAAAGTGCTGCCGGTCGTCGAAGAATTTCTGCGCGAGATGGCTCCCTACGAACCCCCGGAAGAAGCCCGCGAGTACCGGAACATCCGTAAAGAAGTTGAAGACAAAAAATTTCAGCAGGAGGTCGCCAAAGACGAATCTCTCAACTTCCTGCTGCGCGATACCATCTCTTTGACCATGATGGGCGGTTCCGAGCAAACCAACGTGATTCCTCCTGAAGCGTGGGCGAATTTAGATGTTCGCATCCTTCCGGGTGGGGATCCCAAAGATTTAATGGAGCAGATTCGCAAAGTCGTGAACGATCCAAACGTGACCGTGGAACCGCTGAATGCCGAGTTCCGCGAAGCTAATTATTCGCCTACCAATACGGCGTTGTACGAAGCGATTCGCAAAGTCTCGGCAAAATACTTCCCCGGCACGCCGGTGGTGCCCCACATCACCAGCGGATACACAGAGAATCAGCGATACCGCCCGCTGGGCATTCAAGCCTACGGTTTCAATCCGTACGCGGCCACAGAAGAAGAAGGCAACACCGAACACGGCAACGACGAACGGATTCGAGTGGAAGAAGTACGCCGCGGGCCCCGGATTCTGTTCGACGTGGTGACGTCAGTGGCGGGAGAAAAGTAGCTCATCCCTTTGCGGACTAGTGCAGATTCTAATTTCTTCTACAAAATCCTCAGAAGATCGAACCCGCGTCGCCGTAACCTTATTGTCTGTGTGCAGTTATTCCTCTATGACTCCCTGCGTGTGACATTTGTCATGCGCTCTCGATGACGATCACCACTAGTCAACTTCTTCCGTCTAAGGAATTATGGCAATGGCGTTTCGGTTCCGGAGTTCGAGGGGTCATGAACAGGCACGAAATAACGACGGGCGCGGTTGTAGGCCACGAGATGGTTCGGTTATGCTGGTTGCCAAATTGGGGTGTGCGCTTTCCTGCTGTTGCCCGGCATAGAGTTTCTTCTGGGGTTTGTTTATGACCTTGACTCGATTTGTTACCAAGAATGCGTTCCGCAACAAACGCCGCAGCATCTTGACGGTGCTCAGCATTGCGTTTTCTTTGCTCCTGCTCACCCTGATGATGACCATTTGGCGGGCTTTTTATCTGGACGAAGGCAGCGCCGAATCGGCGGAACGATTGGTGGTGCGGCACCGGGTTTCTTTGACGTTCTCTTTGCCCGGCTTCTATCGCGAAAAAATTCGCGCCGTGCCTGGAGTCGTCGCCGTCGTCCCGGTCTCATGGTTCGGCGGAATTTATAAAGACGACAAGCCGGAAAACTTTTTCGCGCAGTTCGGCACGGATCCCGAAGAATTCTTTAAAGTCTTCCGGGACATTCAAATGCCTGACGATCAGTTCAAGGCATGGCAGCGGGATCGGCAGGGCGTAATCGTCGACGACACACTGGCCAAGAAATATGGATGGAAGATCGGCGACCGGATCGTTCTGAAAGGCAACATCTATCCCGTGGATCTGGAGTTGTATGTACGGGGAATTTTTACATCTTATCCCGATAATAAGTCGGTGTATTTCAACGCGAAGTATGTCGAAGAGGCGGTTGCTTTTTTCAAGGGGCAGGCGGGGACGTTCAGCATTCTTGCGGCTTCTCCCGGGGTCGTGAGCCAGGTCGCAAGCACGGTGGACGATATGTTCCGCAATTCGCCGCAGCCGACGAAAACGGAGAGCGAGAAGGCGTTCGGCCTGGAGTTCGTTGCCATGCTGGGCAACGTGAAGGCTTTCATCCTGATGATTTGCTCGGCGGTGGTGTTTGCAACGTTGCTGGTTTCCGCGAATACGATGGCCATGTCGATTCGCGAACGGACGCGGGAAGTGGCCGTGCTCAAGACTTTGGGATTTACGCGGCAGAGCGTGCTGGGGCTATTCGTGAGCGAAGCCGTAGCACTGGCGTTAGTGGGCGGGGTGATCGGTATGGGCCTAGCGTACTTGTTAATTTACGCGGTGAGCCACTCGCCCTTCATGAGCTTCTACAACTTGAAGCTGACCCCTGGCATGTGGGGGGCGGCTCTGTTGGTATCGGGATTGGTGGGGCTGGTGAGTTCGCTATTCCCGTCCTATACCGCATCGCAGGTAAATATTGTGGATGGTCTTCGCCATATTGGTTGAGTTTGGAATGAGATTATGACGTTGGGCGGGTTTGTGGTGCGCAATACGTTTCGCAACAAGCGGCGCAGCCTGCTGACCATGCTGAGCATCAGCTTTTCGCTGTTGTTGCTGACGCTCATGATGTCGATCTGGCGCACTTTTTATATCGACCAGGGACCTCCGGATTCCGCCAAGCGGCTCATCACCCGGGATCGCGTCTCGCTGGCATTTTTTCTGCCGGCGTATTACCGCGACAAGATTCGAAGCGTGCCCGGCGTTGTCGCTGTAGTACCGATGACCTATTTCGGAAACGTTTACAAAGACGATCGCTCGACGAATTCCTTCGCGCAAGTGGTTACCGACCCGGATGAGTATCCCAAGGTGGCTGCGGATAAGATCGTCCCGCCCGACCAGTTGCTGGCTTGGCAACGCGACCGTACGGGCGCCCTGGTGGATATCGAGTTGGCTAAGAAATTTGGGTGGAAGATTGGTGACCATCTGACTTTGCAGAGTCCGTATTTTCCGGTGCATCCTGAGGTCACAATCCGTGCGATCTATACCATCGATCCCCCGGTGCGTTCGTTGATTTTCAATACGAAATATCTGGAAGAGTCAGTGGACTGGTTCAAGGGACAGGCCGGGTGGTATCTCATTCAGGTCGCTTCGCCCAGCGACGTGGCGACAGTTTCCAAAGCTGTTGACGAAATGTTCCGCAACGCGCCGCAGCGTACCAAAACGGAGAGCCAGCAGGCGTTCCAGCTCTCGTTCGTGTCGTCTTTGGGGAATGTGAAAGCGTTTATTCTCGGTATCTGCGGAGCCGTGGTATTTGCAATTCTTCTGGTTTCGGGCAATACGATGGCCATGTCGATTCGCGCGCGAACGCGCGAAGTTGCCGTGCTAAAAACGCTTGGGTTTACGCGCCAGCGGGTGCTGTCGATGTTCGTGGGCGAGGCTATATCCCTGGCGGTAGCGGGCGGAATACTGGGAGTTCTGGGGGCAACCTTGCTGATACGCTGGCTGACACACTCGCCGGTTGCAATCGGGGTTCCAGCAGGCATGAAGGTTACCATTCCGACTATGTTGGTGTCTTTGCTGGTAGCCGCGACTGTTGGGTTCATCAGTGGCTGTCTGCCGGCATACAATGCGTCGCGCACGAATATTGTTGAGGGGTTGCGGCATATTGGATGAATTGAGAGTGAACTATGGCGATACCGATCAGCTATAACGTACGGAATTTGAAGCTTCGCAAGGGCCTCACGGTCATGACTGCGCTCGGCATCGCGCTAACCGTAACGACAGCGATTTTTCTGATGGCGCTGCTGGCAGGTTTGCAGCGGGCGTTCGTATCGAGCGGTAATCCGAACAACGTGCTGGTGCTGCGCAAAGGATCGGAGGCCGAACTTTCGGGCGGTTTTGACGCCGCGCTGTTCCCGACGCTAAAAGTTCTCCCCGGCATTGCAAAAGATAGCCACGGCGAGCCCATGGTTTCCGGCGAGTGGGTGGTGGTCATCGTGCTTCCGCGCAAAGACGGAACGGGCGAGGTGAACGTTACCGTACGTGGCATGATGCCCGACGGTCTTGAGTTGCGCCCCAGCGCGAAGCTGATCGAAGGCCGCTGGTTTCAAACAGGCCAGCGAGAAGTGGTTGTGAGCAAGTCGATCCGGTCGCGATTTTCGCATGCCAATATCGGCGACACGATGGAATTCGGTAAAGGATCGTGGAAAGTGGTCGGCGTGTTTGACGCGGGAGGATCGGCTTATGAATCGGAGATTTGGTGCGATGTAAATCAGATGTCGGCGGATTTTGACCGGCAAGGCGGCTTCTCGTCGGCGTATTTGCGAGCTACCGACGCCATTGCCGCCGATGCTCTCAAAAATCGCGTCAGCGACGATCAGCGGCTCAAGCTGGAAGGAGTTCTCGAAACCGATTACTACGCCAAGCAAACCAGTTCGGGCGCGCCCATCAAATACATCGGCATCGTAGTGGCGATCATCATGGCCATCGGATCGAGCTTCGCGGCGATGAACACGATGTACGCGGCAGTAGCCTATCGCGGGCGCGAGATTGCGACGCTGCGCGTGCTGGGATTTTCGCGTCCATCAATTTTGACTTCGTTCGTTCTGGAATCTTTACTGTTAGCGTTGCTGGGCGCCGCGGCTGGAATTTTATTGATGCTGCCCTTTAATGGAATGCAGACCGGAACATCCAATGCGGTAACGTTCAGCGAAGTTGTGTTTAGCCTGCAAATCACGCCGCAGGTTGCTTTGTATGCGATTGTTTTTGCGCTGCTGATGGGATTTTTCGGAGGGCTGTTTCCAGCGTGGCATGCGGCGCGGCAAAATATTCTCACGGCATTGCGCGGTTGATCTCCAAGAATTCAGGAAACTGAAGCAGCCCCCAATCCGTATTTACATTTATGGCGATTGACGCAAAACACGAAGATTTACAAAGCCTGCGGATCGACCGGACGGCGCGCGGATCAAGCAACGGCGAACCGCCTGCGTGGGCGCGCCGCTACATCGTAATCGGAATCGCAGTCGTGGTTGTGCTCAGCCTCTCCATGCTGGCGTATCGATTGCTATCGCGCGACGTGCCGGAGGTCGAAGTCACACGAGCGTCGGCGGAGAGCAGCGATGTGGGCGGGACCGTACTTTCAGCCACCGGCTACATCGTTGCGCATCATACGATCAATGTGAATTCAAAAGTCACCGGCAGGCTGGCATGGATCGGCGTAGAAAAAGGCGACAAGGTGAAAGAAGGACAGGTTCTGGTTCGCCTGGAAGATGAGGAATTTCGCGCCTCCTACGAACAGGCCAAAGGCGCTTTGGACAATGCTCACGCTTATCTCGATGAGCTTCAGCACGGTTCGCGGCCGGAGGAGATTCAACAGGCACAGCATAATCTCGACGAAGCTCGCGCTACGCTGGTGAATGACAAGTTGACTCTCGACCGCATGAAAGAACTTTCATCCGCCGGAGTGGTTTCACGCCAGACGCTGGATGATGCGACCGCAAAATTTGATTCCGATCAGCAACGAGTCAATTCGTTGGATAAAGCTTTCCAACTGATGAAAATCGGGCCACGCCCTGAAGAAATTGCCCGTGCACAGGGAGCGTTGGCACAGGTTCAGGGACAGCTCGACTACGCCAAATCACAGCTTGACGCGACTGTGATTCGCGCTCCAGTCACGGGAACGATTTTGGATCGCACGGCAGAAAAAGGTGAGCTGATTACCGCTCAGTTTGCCAGCGCGGCAGCAGGTGGTCCGCAGGGTTCCGTGGTTTCACTCGCGGATCTGAACGATCTCCAGGTGGAACTTGATATTGCGCAAGCTGATTTTGCGCGGCTGGGACCGAAGCAAAAAGGCATCGTCACCACGGACGCGTATCCTGACCGCAAATACAACGGAGAAATCGCGCAAATTTCGCCGGAAGCGAACCGGCAAAAAGCCACGGTGCAGGTAAAAGTGCAGGTGCTGAATCCGGATGAATATCTGCGTCCGGAGATGAACGCCACAGTGAAATTTTTGGCGGATGAGCCAAAAAACAAAAGCGCACAAGCCTCGGGAGCTTTTGTGCCGGCCAGCGCAATCCGCGACCAGGATGGAAAGAAAGTTGTGTTTCTGGCTTTCGATGGTAAGGTGCGCATTCGTGAAGTTCATGTATTGAGCCAGCGCACCGACGGATTTCTCGTGGATGGATTGGTGGGTGGCGAGAGCGTCATCACCAAAGGACCGCAAAATTTGAAAGATGGGGACACAATTAAGGTGAAGGGGTAATTTTCATGAGCATTGTTGCTGAAGCCAATAAAGTCGCAACCGGAACGAAAGTGGTTCAGGCCCGGAATGTGAGCAAGGTTTTTAAGCGCGAAGCGTTTGAGGTGAAGGCGCTCGACGATGTTTCCATCGACATTGCATCGGGAGAATTTCTCGCTCTAATGGGGCCTTCGGGCTCCGGGAAAACCACGCTGCTGAATATGATCGCAGCCATCGACCGGCCGACCTCCGGCGAATTGCTGGTGCAGAACCAGAATATTTTCCGCTTTAACGATTCGCAGGCAGCGCACTGGCGCAATGAGCACATCGGCTACGTCTTCCAGACGTTCAATTTGATTCCGGTGCTCACAGCTTTCGAAAATGTGGAGTTGCCGCTTTTGTTGACCAAGCTCAACCCCACTCAGAGACAAGAGCATGTTATGACCGCGTTAAAACTGGTTGGATTGGGAGAGCGTGTACATCACTTACCTAAACAGCTCTCGGGCGGACAGGAGCAACGCGTGGCTATCGCACGGGCCATCGTGAGCGATCCAACTTTGTTGCTGGCGGATGAACCGACCGGCGACTTGGACAGTCACTCGGCGACGGAAGTTTTGGAGATCCTGAAGCGGTTGAATGAAGACTTCCACAAAACGATTGTGATGGTCACGCACGATCCTCATGCGGCATCGTACGCGCACGTAACACGGCACCTGGAAAAAGGAATGTTGCTGCCGCCAGCCTGACCCTAATTTATTGCCGAGCCGGCGTGGCCATACCGGGCATCGACCCGGCTTCTACGTCAGCTACCCATTGCCAGGCGCGGCGGCCGTTTTCGAGCGACACGGCTTTGGCCTCGCCATAGGCCACCAACCGGTTGAGCACTGTGGTTACCGAAGCCATCGGATCCTTATGGCGCTCCAGCATGGGCGGCATTCTTTCCTGAATGCACTGGCACACGTCGCGTGCACTCAGGGCGCGCTTGGCATCCATTAGAATCATTCGGCACGCCTTGGTAAACCCGGGCTGGCGGCCATTGCTCTTGCGGTCTACCAGTTCCAGCAATTCGTCATTCAACACATTATCGCCAAAAAGATTGGCCAGGCCGGCGATGGTCTGCTTGATGGTCCCGATCCGGCGCATCACTTCGGCTCGCTGTTGCAGAAGCTGCCGTAGCTCTTCATGAGCCTGCCGCACGACTTCCTGTACATGCCCGTTCCCATTGCTGATCGTTCTTATGACGCTCACTTCGCTCTCCATAAAGCCTCCGCACTCAGCGCACATATCCGCAAACTTAAGGACCTTCTCACTCATACGAAGCAATTCGCTTCGTGGTTCCCTCACAGCCCCACCGTACCGCCCCATGCGACGCTATCTTTTAGACGCGCGACATTAGGGTTAGTTAACAAGTAGCAACGCAAATATGCGTCGGGCAATATCTCCAAAAAAATGTAGTTCTCCGTTGACCTAAACAAAATCCCATAGTGGCTCTCCTGCCAATTCGGGACTCGTCCGTACCTTCCATCTTGGTCTATGGCTTTCCTTGCCAATTGCAGTTCTAAGAGTGTCCGATGAGGTGGAAAGAGGTTTTTGTTGCCTCGTGTCAGCAACAATACAAATCGAGCCCTCGCAGGCCCTCTTACGCGTCTTATTGGTGGGCACTCGGGAAGAGGACTTTTTCCTGATTCGCGAAATCCTTGACCGGAATCGCGATACCCTGCCATCTGCACTCGATCACGCAAGTTCCGTGCAGGAAGCCAGGGCAAAACTACAGGAAGGCCATTACGGTCTGATTTTATTTGAGCACGAAACCAAGGATGCTGCGGCGGCCAACTTGCTCGCGGAATTTCTACAAATGGGCCGCGTCATACCCTTCATTGTGCTCACCGAACGCGCGGACGAAAAGGCGGTTGCCGAGATCATTCACGCGGGCGCATGGGATTTCGTGGAGAAATCGCACCTCAGCGGCGCGAATCTGATGCGCACGATCCGCTGCACCATGAACCTGTATACGACCCAGCAGCAACGCCAACTGGCGGAAGATTCGCTACGCAAACTTTCCTGCGCGGTCGAGCAATCGGGCGACGCAATCATGATCACGAACAGCGACGGCGTCATTGAATATGTAAATACGGCTTTTGAATCGGTAACCGGTTATTCAAGACAAGAGGCCCTTGGTCAAAGCCCGAGCATTTTAACCTCCGGCCAGCAGCCGCCGGCAATTTTCCGCGATCTATGGGAGACGATCAGCATCGGCAACGTTTACAACAATATTCTCGTGAATCGAAAAAAGAACGGCGAGTTGTATTACGTCGACGAAAGTATCAGCCCGATACGAGATACCGCCGGCAACATCACCCACTTCGTCTCAAACGCACGCGATCTCACCAAAAGGCTGCATCTTGAAGCGCAGTTGCAGCAAGCGCAAAAGATGGATGTAGTTGGACGTCTGGCTGGTGGTGTGGCGCACGACTTCAACAATCTGTTAACCGTGATCACGAGCTATTCGGAGCTTGCGCTCGATTCGGCGATTCCGGGAAGCGCCACGCAGAATCGACTACAGGAAATACTCTCCGCTGCCCGCCGCGCGGCCGAGTTAACCCGGCAACTGCTCGCATTCAGCCGTAATCAACCGCAAGCCCTGCGCGTAGCGGAACTTAATTCTGTAGTGGGTGGCATCGTTAAAACCTTGCATCGCTTGATCGGAGAGGATATCGAACTGAAATTTATTCCAGGCGAAGGAATGGGCAGAATCCGCCTGGACCCTATGCAGATTGAACAGATCCTTATGAATCTTGCGGCAAATGCGCGAGATGCCATGCCGCAAGGCGGAAAATGCACTATTGAAACGTCGAACGCGCTGCTTGATGAAGAGTACGTTGCCAATAAAAATGCCCTGATTCCCACGGGAAGATATACCGTCCTCACCGTCTCCGATACCGGATGCGGCATTTCCGCTGAACATCTTCCTCACATCTTTGAACCTTTCTACACGACAAAACCTTCGGGAAGAGGAACGGGGCTGGGGTTAGCAACCGTCTACGGTATCGTCAAACAGAATCATGGATTCGTATGGGCTTACAGTGAAGCTGGAATGGGCACGGTGTTTAAGATTTATTTGCCCTGTGTGCAGGACCGCGCAGCCGTAGCGGAGCTTCCCGAGGCGGCCAGCCAATCCATTTCTCATGGCAGCGAAACGCTTCTTCTGGTTGAAGACGAAGAGGCTCTGCGCCGCGCCACCGGGGAATTTTTGAGCTTACACGGCTACACGGTTCTCCAAGCGAAAGATGGAGCCGACGCACTTTCTCTTGCGAAACATCACAACAAGCCGATCGATCTCGCCGTTACCGATGTGGTAATGCCCCGCATCAGCGGAGGCCAGCTCGCCAAGGAGCTGGCGACGATGCATCCTAATACTCGAGTGCTGTTTGTTTCCGGCTACGCGGGCCAAACCATTCTGGATCACAAAGTGGTGGACGTGGAAAACAACTTTCTTCAAAAGCCGTTTACGTTAACGCAGTTGGCCAGCAAAGTACGGTCAGTGCTCGAGCGCAGCAGCATAGCGGGGCAGTTGCCACAAGAGACAGCGGAAGCTTCCCTTCAGCCGGTTGCTCAAAAATGACTGAGCTTTCCATCTTTCAAGCGAAATCGCTCTCCGCGCCAGATGACGGTGTGTCCGCCGAGGCTCACCATCCATACCCACCCTGCTATCAAATCTCGTAGCGGAATCAGCCACGCATATTTGACAACTTGCCGATCTGAAAGAATCCTGCAACCCACCGTCCACGCCACCGCAAAGCGCAGAATGACCGTAAGAGCGAGTGCTGCCCAGGACGAGGCAGATGCTTTGCTCGCCGCCAAATTCAACAATGACCACAGAATTCCAAATGTAAAGACCAACCCGAAGTAGCCGCCCGCGCGCGCATCGCGAACCCCGCGCGCCCAGCGGAGTTGATGGGCCAAGAAATCGCGGAGCCGGTAAGCAGGGAGATACGTTTCGACCACTACATCCGAAAGCTTTACATCGAGATTCAAGGCAGCTATGCGCTTTCCTAATTCGTAATCGTCGGCAAGATAATCGAGGATGGAGTGGAAGCCGCCGATTTTTTCCAAGTCTGAGCGGCGAAATACGAGAGTAGAACCCAACCCGAAACGAATGCCGCCCTCGAGTTGCCGCGCCGCCAGTACGCCTGCGCAAAAATCGGTACTGATGCCGAGTGTCTCAAGGCGCGAACCCATCGTGGCGGAGGGCACTCCGCGGTAAAGGCAAGTCACCATTCCTACCTGAGGATCGACGAGCGGTGCCGTTACTCGCCGCAGATAGTCTGGCTCAACACGGATGTCGCTGTCGTTGACGATCAGGCAGTTATAACGCACTTCCGGCAACATCTGCGCAAGATTGCTGACCTTCACATTTGCACCCAGCATTTTTGAGCAAACGACCAGTCGAATTTTGCGGTCCGGGAATTCCCGCTGCAAAGCGTGCACACTTTCGATCGCCGGATCATTCGAGTCGCTTACGCCAAATATGATTTCGTACTCCGGATAATCCTGCAGGCAGTGACTGCGAAAGCTCTCGTAGATTTCGGGATCGGTTCCCTTCAAGGGCTTGAGAATGGAAATTGGCGACAGTGACTCTATCGACCGAGTTGGCGCGTTTTGTTGCCCCCGTTCTCGCTCACGCAGAAAGCTGGCTCCGCTCCAAAGGCAAAGAAGATAGTAAAGCGAACTGGAAACGATGCCGGCGGTGGAGATGATTTGAAGTGCGGTTAGGATGAAGTGCATCATGCGCGAACTGGAATACTATTCGTAACGCAGCGCCTCGATCGGATCAAGATTTGCGGCCTTCCACGCAGGATAGATGCCAAAGACGAGGCCAACCCCCGCAGCAGAGGCAAAACCGAAGACCGTCCAGAACGTCGACATGCGAGCCGGCAGCGAAGGCCACATCTCCGGAATAATTCCCACAATCAGTGCGCCCAATAAAATTCCTATTACTCCTCCGACCGCCGTTAGAATCATTGCCTCAAGCGTGAATTGTAGAAGAATGTCGCGCTTGCGTGCGCCGATGGCTTTGCGCACGCCGATTTCACGCGTTCTCTCAGTCACACTGACAAGCATAATATTCATTACACCTACGCCGCCGACGATCAAGCCAACACTCGAAATCGCAAACATGCCGACGAACAACATACCGGTAAGCTGGTTCCATACGTCGGATATGGAGTCCGATGTAAAAAGCGCAAAATTATCCGGCTTATTGGCTGGAACTTTGCGGCGGCGGCGTAGCAGTTCGCGAATTTCGTCCATAGCCTTCGGCATGTCGTCGTGAGACGTGGCTTTGGCGCTGATCCAGTGATCTTTCAATTCGGGGTGCAGCGTTCGGAAAGTGGTCAGCGGAAAAAAGATCCGGTTATCGTTGGGATCTTTGCCGCCGCCAAAAACCGACTTCAGCTTCGCCATGGTGCCAATGACTTCAAACAACCGTCCGTCGATATTGATCTCTTTCCCGAGCGGGTTTTCCACGGGGAATAATTCTTCCGCGGTATCGTGGCCAAGAACAATGACGGTTGCGCGGCGTTCGTCGTCAGCGTCGGTAAACCACCTTCCCGAGGACATGGGAAGGTCGAATACATCTTTCACTGATGCGGTATCGCCTTCGAGAATCGTGTTCTTGACCTTGCGGTCCTGATATTTCACGGCGAACGTGCCGACACCGAGTTCGGGGCGGAAAAAGCGAATGCCAGCAGAAACATTCTTAACATGGGGCAATTGACGTATCGCTTCCGCGTCTTCGAAGGTCAGCTTCTTGCGGGTGCGCATTTCTTCGGTGGGCCGGCCGAAGGTGAAAGGCTCCAGGTGATAAGCAAAAATGATATTGGATCCGATGCTGGTAACGACTTCGCGAACGTTGTCGTCGAGACCGCGGCCGATGGAAGAGACGCCGATAACCATGGCGACGCCAATCACGATCCCGAGAACGGTCAGCCCCGAGCGCAGCTTGTTGCCGCGGATGGTGTCAGTCGCCATCTGGACGATTTCGCCGAATTCATCTTTGCGAATCATGAAGGGAATTGGGTAATTTCGTAATTGTGCAATTTGGTAATTTGAAAACTTTGCATTCTGTAGCTTTGTTTTTAAAATTACTCAACTACCAAATTACACAATTACGAATTTATTTTAGGTTTCGAACCTTAGCGCTGCAATTGGGTCCAGCTTTGCTGCCTTTCTTGCCGGGTAGACTCCAAAGAAAACTCCTACACTGGCGGAAACTATCAAACCTGCGGCTACTGCCCAGAGTTTGATGGCTGAGGGCATGCCGATCAGCAGAGTTACCGTTTCCGCTACGACTACTCCAGACAGCACTCCCAGCGCTCCTCCAGCGAGAGCGAGTGTCACTGCTTCGATTAAAAATTGCAGAAGCACGTCTTCGCGGCGAGCACCTAGGGCTTTCCGAATACCTATTTCGCGGGTGCGCTCGGTTACGGCTACCAGCATAATGTTCATGATTACGATGCCACCGACTACGAGCGAAATGCAGGCGATGCCGATAGTCGCGATAAAGAATGTCGAGCTGAAATCGCTCCAGATGCCGAGCAGGCTGGCGTTGGTTTCGATGTCGAAACTGTCGTCCCCGCCGGGCGCATCATGCCGCTTGGCACGAAGCGCGGCGCGAGCCTCGTCCGCCGCTTCGTCGAGCGGAACACCGGCGGCCCATGCCTTCCCTGAGATTCGTATGCTGTTGTTGTGAACCCCGTATTGCTTGAGGTAGGACGTGATGGGAATCATCACGTAGTTGTCGGCGCTTTGTCCCAGCGTCGTGCCTTTTTTTGCACCCACGCCGATCACCTGATAAGTCCAGCCGTCGAGGCGGATTTCCTTGCCCACGGGGTCGGTGCCTGCCATCAGATGATCGACAATATCTGTTCCGACCACGGCTACAGGAGATCTATTATTGAGATCGGTTTCATTAATCATGCGCCCGGCAGCGAGATCGGTGTCGTAAATAGGCGCCATCGATGGCGTGATGCCGCGCACTGAAGTATCGCTGATTGATTGCTCGGCGTATTTCACGTGGCCGGTTTCATTGCGGACAACCGCACCAATGTACTCGCAGTGACGGCAGGCATCGGCAACGGCCTGGTAATCCTCCATGGTCAGATCTTTGCGCTTCTCGCCTTCGAGATAGTGATCTACGTTCGTAACCGCGGGAGAAACCTTGAAGATAATGAAAACATCCGCGCCGAGGTTGAAAACTTTCTGCGCCACATAATCATTAATGCCGGATACGAAGGTCACTACGGCGATCACTGCGGCCACGCCGATTACCACGCCGAGCAGCGTGAGTATCGAGCGGAGTTTATTTGCCCACAGCGACTTCAGCGCGATTTTTATGGCCTCAGTAACGTGCATGATCCGGCTTCCGGCGTTCGGCTTCCGGCATCAAGTTTATCCCTATGGATCGTGCCCATGTAAGAAAAGAACTTTGGCATAAATTCAATCCGGAAGCCCGGATACCGAACGACCAGAAGCCGCTTTTTCCTGCCGTATATAATGAACAGGTTGGCAGCTGGACCGGACGGTCGCTTTTCGCGTCTTTCGCTGGAAACGGCGGGCGCGGGTAGAGGAAAGTCCGAACTCCGCAGAGCAGTGTGCCGGATAACGTCCGGGAAGCCGGGTTCAAGCCCGGTTGACGGCTAGTGCCACAGAGAACATACCGCCTGGTGCATCTTCGGATGCGCGAGGTAAGGGTGAAAAGGTGCGGTAAGAGCGCACCGCCGCGGCAGCAATGCAGCGGGCAGGGCAAACCCCACACGGAGCAAGACCAAATAGGGAGGGACTTGGGTGAAGTGCAAACTTCGCCTGAGAGAACGTGCCGGCTCGGCGCGTCACAACCTCCGGGTAGGTCGCTTGAGCCTCGCAGTAATGCGCGGCCCAGAGGAATGACCGTCCTGCGGGAGCAATCTCGCAGACAGAATTCGGCTTACAGGTCCGGCTGCCACAAATTATCTTTATTTAGAATTGTTTAGGAATTCGACGTACCCGATTGTGACGTCTCTCGACTGAAATGAGTTTGGGTCGCCTCCGCGACCATGTATTGTTTTGCGATCCAGTTGGAGTTTCACCCCTTTTTACTTTTATGTACTTTCGCTCGCGTACCCACAGGCGCTTTCCTCTTCAATTTGATCTGATTGTACTCAACGGCGGCGCGGACGAGATTTTTTAGAGCGCGCTCGTTAATCTCATCGCCCTCGAACAAATCGATCGCCCGCCACGCGTTGCCTCCGAGGCCGGCGTTGAAGAGCTTATCAGGATCCAGGAGGTCCGCCCCGTGGGAAAAAGTAAGCTTCACCTTATCTTTGTGGGCGTTGCCGACTGCGATCATTCCGTCGCGCGACCACACTGGGCTTCCCATCCACTTCCATTCCTCGATGATCTCCGGGTCAGCCTCAAGGATGCTCTTGCGGACGCTGGCCAAGGTTTTGCCACGCCAGTCTGTGAGCTCTGCGATCATCTCGTCGATTAATGCAGAGGCAGATTCCACCGGGACGGGCTTTTTCATGTACACCTCCAACTCTGGCACCTAATTTAGCTGCGCTCAGCCTAACCCTGCAACCCGCAAACGGAAGACTCTCTGGCTCGATCACAGTCCGGGGGATGGTGGCAACCCGCTCTTAACGATGAAATGTAGTCTGATAAATTACGAACGCGATAATTGCGAGGCCTAGTTTGCGTAACACCGACCTATCCTGAAATCTTCTCGTCGACGTACAGAGAGC
>DATHMV010000032.1:0-225116 GCA_035486715.1 Candidatus Aquilonibacter sp. | reverse complement strand
TATCAAAGATTCGGTTGGGGCCAATCACTCCGGTCAAATGATGACGGTCAAGATCAGGCTTCAGGTCCGACTGCACGTGTGCAAAGACTAGCCCTGTCCCCTGAGCGGCAAGGTCCTTCTGGAGTTCGCAAACAACACGTGCAGCAGTGAAGTCCACGTGCGTGATGGCTCCGGCATCAACGATCAACCAGTGCAGAGGTGAAGGCGCGGTGCTCGCCAGCATCCGCGTTTCCTCGGAAAAACGGTTGGCATTGGCATAGTAAAGCGGCGCGCCGAACCTGTAGAGGACCACGCCTGGCTCGGTGACCGCCCCGGGAACCACCGGATCCAATTGCCAGATTCCTTCCCGAGTCTGTTCCAGCACCGCAGTGTGCGGGCGGTAACTTTGGTGGACGATGCGCAGCAGTGACAGGCACATCGCAAGAATAATGCCCTGCTCCACACCAACGAACACAACAACTCCCGCAGTGGTGACCGCCAGCATGTATTCACCCGGGCTCTCGCGCCGCATAGCCCTGAGGCCACGCAGATCGATCAGACGCAACGCGATCGTGAACACGACCGCGCCTAGAACACAATTCGGAAGAAACTGCAGCGGACCGGTAAGAAAAAGAAGGACCAGCACAACCACGCCAGCTGTTGCGAGGTGAGCGAGCTGGTTTGTGCCGCCGGAGCTTTCGACCATCGCGGTCTGGGTTGGACTTCCATTCACCACAAACGTGCCGCTGAAAGCCGCAGCGGCATTGGCGGCCGATAGGCCGACTAGATCGGCGTTTTCGTCGAGTTCTTCATGGTGGCGCGTAGCGTATGCGCGCGATGTCGCCGCACTCTGCGCTACCACCATAATCAGACAAGAGCCGGCGACGGGAAGGAGGGTTACTACGTCTCTCCAACTCAGATCAGGCAAACCCAAATGGGGCAAGCCTCCGGGCACGGGTCCGAGAATGGCGACACCGCGCTGTCCCCAATGAAAGATGGCGCTCGCCGCGACTGTCCCCGCAACCGCAAAGAGAGTCCCGGGAAACCTGGGGGCAATGCGATGGCAGAGCACAATAGCGGCCACCACAACGAACGAAATCTCCATCGTCAGGAGGTGAGCGTGGGGCAGCGATCGAAACACTTCGAGGAGTTGAACGGGAGTATGACGGCTGTGGACGTCGATGCCAAGCATTTGACCCAGCACAGCAATACCGACTTGAAACCCGACGCCCACCAGAAAGCCCAGGAGAACCGTTTGAGACAGGAAGTCTGCAAAGAAGCCAAGCTTGAGGAATCGTGCGAGGAGAAGGAAGATACCCGTCAACAGCGCAACCAAGCCCGCGAGTGCGACGTACCTGGGGCTGGCGATCGGGGCCATGCCGATGAGGCTGCCCGCCAGTATGGCCGCGGTAGCGGAATCGGCAGCCACCACGAGATAGCGCGAAGAGCCAAAGATGGCGAACGCTACGAGAGGGAGCAGAAGCGTGTAGAGGCCAGTGATGACCGGCATGCCGGCAATTTTCGTGTAGCCCAGCGACTGCGGAATGTTCAAGGCCGCCAGCGTTAGTCCAGCCAGCAGATTCTTCGATACTCCCGACCATTGAAAAGGCCGCAACCCTTGAAAAATGGAAAACCGATTCGCGAGACCAGATGCTGGACCAGGGCGGTTAGACATGAAAGCCGCTTCCCGACCAGCGCAGATTCAGGACATCGATTTGCCCATCAGCAAGTGCAGTCCATACCAATCGGTGAGCCACATCGACAGCACGGTCGAGTTCGTTTTCCCTAGTGGCCATCAGGCGGCACTCCCCAAACTCAAGATTCGTCCCCTATCTAAGGGCGTCATTATACGTTGACCGAGTGATACCAAAGTACCGCCAATACCATCGTCCAATTGCTTCGCCTCCGCGCGTCTGGTGTGATGGCCTCGTCGCAGCCGACGCACTCCAAACCGGCGGCGGAGCGCTGCAGCAGGAGGAACACCATGAAGAGGGAAGAATCGTTCAGCAATCCTACTTGTGCTGACCAGGCGCTTATGGCGGAACTCGAGTTATCGGCTTTCACGAGCGCAGTGACGGAATTGTTTGGCCCTGAGCAGGCCAGACTCGCGGCCGAGGACTGGCTCGACGAATTGGAGTCGACGGATAGTCCACTTCGATCCACGAGTCGAGATTGGCGAGCGGTCACGGTCGCAGCCTCGGCGAGATTGGCAAATCGGCTGACTTCGGCACTGCGCCATCGATCGGCGGCCATCCCGTCAAATTCTGCGAAAGCATCGGCAATAGCTTCCAGATGTTTCGCCGCTCCGATTGTTGTCTCTTCGCCGTAGGGCGCATCGTCTACCCATCGCTTGTTTTGCGATGAACCGAATAAGCTTTAGCCAACCAAAGAGAGGTTTATATGTCAGACAAGAGAACAGCAGTCATGACCGAACCGCAGCAAAATACGGTTCCAACTCACGAGCCTGGTCAATCCGTTTTCAAATCGATCCTGCCCGATGACATCGACTGGAAGCCCTTCGCGGCGTTTCCACCTACCGTCCGCCTCGCAATCATCGTCGGTGATCCCTCGGAGCCTGGCCCCTACACAATCAGGGTCAAAGTGCCGCATGGCGTGAAGCTAATGCCGCACCGGCACCCCGAGGACCGAGTCTACACGGTGCTATCCGGCATTTTCTACATCGGCCTGGGCGACCAGTTCGATGCCGACAAGTTGCAGTCCTATCCGCCCGGTAGTGTCATCGTTCTGCCAGGCAATACTTCGCATTTCCACTGGGCAAAATCCAGTGAATACGTCACACAAGTGGCGGCGATTGGTCCTCTTGGGCTCGAATACATCAGCGCAAAAGACGATCCGCGAAATCACGCCTCTTAGGAGGCAGAAATTTGCTGACCATAGCCTAAGGTCGGGAAGCAGTTGCACCTTTGGTAGTGGAATGTTTAATCTTGCAGGGCGAACTTTCACACGCGAGCCGAGAGTATGGTTCGGAGTGTGAAATTCGCACGCTAGCTCGGAAAACACCCGATGGAGACCGATCCCGTCCCAAGGCCGATGAGCGCACCCGAAGCCGCAAAAAAATCGCCTGCCCTCGCCCAGGCAGTGGCCGCGCCACTCACGCGCGCCGCGATCTTCCTGGTCGCGAAGCTCAATTCGGGCTCTGAGAATCGCGCCACCCTGCGCTCGTTCTGTGGGGACCTAGCCGGCCTGGTGCGCGCGGTGGAATTTCGCGACCTCGAAGGCGGCCTTTCCTGCGTTGTGGGGTTTGGATTCGAAGCCTGGGGCATCCTTTTTGGGGAGCCCAGGCCTGCGGAACTCCATCCCTTCCGCGAATTTCGCGCCGGCTCACGCCACGCTGTCTCCACTCCCGGCGACTTGCTGTTCCACATCCGCGCCAAGCGCATGGACTTATCCTTCGAGCTCGCCACGCAAATTATGGCGCGCCTCGGAAACGTCGTTTCTGCGGTGGACGAAGTGCAGGGCTTCCGTTACTTTGACGACCGCGATCTCATGGGTTTCGTCGACGGGACCGAGAATCCGAGGGGCGAAGCAGCGGCCAATGCCGTAGTGATCGGTGACGAAGACCCCGACTTTGCCGGCGGTAGCTACGTCATCATTCAGAAATATCTGCACGATCTGGACGCATGGAATGCTCTCTCCACCGAGGCGCAGGAGCGCATTATCGGCCGTACCAAGCTCTCTGATATTGAATTAGATGACTCCGTCAAGCCAACGTCCGCGCACAACGCGCTCACTACCATCGTCGAGAACGGGAAAGAGATTAAGATTCTGCGCGACAACATGCCCTTCGGCCGGCCCGGATATGGTGAGTTTGGAACCTATTTCATCGGCTACAGCCGTTCGCCCCGCACCATCGAGCAGATGCTCGAGAACATGTTCATCGGTCGGCCGCCCGGCAATTACGACCGGATTCTCGACTTCAGCCGCGCCGTCACCGGAAATCTGTTCTTCGTTCCGTCGGCAACCTTTCTCGAGAATGTCGCCGATGAGCAATCTAGCGGAGACCAAACTAGTAATGATCAAACCAGCGAAGATCAGCCCGTGGTTGCGGAATCTCCCGCACTTCCAGCGATAACCGAAACTTCTTCATCTTCACCCACTTCATCGGTGCGCGACAGTTCGCTCGGCATCGGTTCTCTCAAAGGAGACTTACGACATGAATAATCTCCATCGCGAGCTCGCCCCTATTTCCGAATCAGCTTGGGCTCAGATCGAAGAGGAAACCACGCGCACGCTTAAGCGCTATCTTGCCGGGCGGCGCGTCGTCGACCTAAATGGGCCGAGCGGCACGGGCCTCTCTGCCGTAGGCACCGGCCACCTGCGGACGATCACTGCCCCAGCAAAAGGAATCGTCGCGCGCCAGCGAGAGGTGAAAGCATTGGTCGAGCTGCGCGTTCCATTCGAACTGGATCGGCACGCAATTGACGACGTCGATCGCGGCGCGAACGACTCCGACTGGCAACCGGCGAAGGACGCCGCGCGCCAGATCGCTTTTGCCGAAGACGCCGCCATATTCGAAGGCTATGCCGCGGCCGGCATCGAGGGCATCCGTGAAGGCACCAGCAATCCGATTAAGACGCTCCCCGCCGACGTGCGCGAATACCCGGACGCCATTGCCCAAAGCTTGAGCCAGTTGCGCCTAGTCGGCGTCAACGGTCCCTACTCAGTCCTACTCGGCGCCGACGCTTACACCGCGCTCGCCGAAACCAGCGACCATGGATACCCAGTGCTGGAGCACGTCAAGCGGCTCGTAAAGGATGAAATCATCTGGGCGCCTGCCATCGCCGGCGCTTTCGTGTTGACCACCCGTGGCGGCGATTTCGATCTGCACATCGGCCAGGATGTCTCCATCGGCTATCTCAGCCACACCGATACCGCTGTCCGCTTGTATCTGCAGGAGACATTCACATTCCTCTTGCTCACGAGCGAGGCCGCCGTGGCGCTGGCTCCTCCCGCGAAGGTGAAAAAGGCTTGATGCGCGGATCAAATTGCATATGCTACGAATGCGTCGAGGCCGCTAAGATTATTCGAGCCAGATAGACAACCGGCTTGGCTGTCTTCGCGTCGACGAGCCTTCTTTTTGGCTATGCGCTGCTTCGTAGTATCTGCGATTCACTTCGTCGCCCATGACTGCGAAATCACCCTTTGAAGTTTCAAAATCCCGATCTGTTACTCCCCTTAAGAAACTCGCGCATCGCGAAGGCAATTTCTTCTACATGCGTTTCCAGTGCGAAGTGTCCGGTATCGAGCAGTTGAACCACCGCATTCGGATTGTCTCGCCGGAAAGCTTCCGCGCCCGCCGGGACGAAATATGGATCATGTTTCCCCCATATCGCGAGCAGCGGTGGCTGCGATTTTCGGAAGTATTCCTGAAACGCTGGATAAAGTTTCACGTTATTGGCGTAATCGAGAAACAGGTCCAACTGGATGTCCGTATTGCCGGGCCGCGCCATCAGCGCCGCATCCAGCGTATAGCCCTCGGGCGCGATCAAGTCCGGATTTGAAATGCCAGAGGAATATTCGCGCCGCATCCCATCGGGATTTAGGCCTTTGCGAATCGCCTCGCGATTCTCCAGCGACGGTTCACTCCAGTAACGCCGGATGGGAGCCCATGCATCCCCCAGGCCTTCTTCATAAGCATTACCGTTTTGCGAAACGATCGCGGTCACGCGATCCGGGCGCGCCATAGCCAGGCGAAAACCGGTAGGAGCGCCGTAGTCGAAAACGTACAGCGCGTAACGCGTGAGGCCCAGTGCGTCTGTAAAAGCAAGAATTGTTTCGGCCAGACTATCGAACGAATATTTGTAATGACGTCGCTCCGGAACTTCGGTAAATCCGAAGCCGGCAAGATCGGGTGCAATCACGTGGTATTGGTCCGCGAGGCGCGGAATTAACTCCCGGAACTGAAAAGAGGACGTTGGAAAACCGTGAAGCAACAGCACATCCGGAGCATCCGGTGCACCGGCTTCTCGATAGAAGACATTGACGCCGTCCGCTTTAATTCGATGAATCAAGGTACGCTGCATGTATGTTGTCCGAGTGATGATGCTAATGAACTTGCGACGCGGCTTCTTCGATCACCGCGGCAACTTCCTTAGGTCTCGATACGTAAACCGCATGGCTGGCGCCTGCGACCTCGACCTTATGGCTCTTAGCTCTTTCGGCATACCAGCGTTCGAGATCAGGATTGATGGTTCGGTCTTTTCCCGCTACCAGCATCCAGCTTGGTTTGCTTCTCCATGCAGCGGTGGTGATGACTGCTTTAAAATTATCGGCAAAGTTCAGCACCTGCGATCGCGCCATAAAAGCAGCCTGTTCCGCAGACACATCAGCCGCGAAATACTCATGAAACTGCGCCGGGTCGAGATAAGTGAAACCGTCCGCCGTCTTCTTTATTGCGCTGGACTTGCTGAGGTCGCTTGGGAAGCGTTTGCCGTCGTCAGCCTCACTCTCGCCGGCATCTGGCATATGGGCCGCGATATAGACCAGCGCAGCCACCGAAGGTTCCGTTCCAGCTTCGGTAATGACTGCTCCTCCGTAACTGTGAGCGACTAGAATACAAGGCCCATCTTGCTCGGCGAGGATCCGTTTCGTCGCAGCCACATCTTCTTTAAACGTCGTCTCGGGCTCCTGCACGATGCTGACCTTATAACCATCGTTGACGAGAATGTCGTAAACGCCTTTCCATCCCGAACCATCGGCCCATGCGCCATGAACCAGAACAATATTCCGCACCCGATGCTGCTCGTTTTGAGCAGACTCGTTTTGAGCAGACAGCGTACAGCAGGTCAACAGCAGCGCTACAATAGCAAAGAGCTCAGAGATTCTTAGCACGATTCGCGTAGGTCGGAGTGAACGACTCACTTGTCCATCAGTGATTATTGTCGTTTTTGTCATCTCATTCTCCTTCGAGCATTGGGTTCGTCTCTGCGCCGATTCCATATAGGGACCGGCCTGCAAAAGCAAGTAGAGTGATTTAGCAGCTTAACCGTAGCGCGTCAAAATCAGCAATTCCGAAGTGGTCGATTGTTTGGCGTCCCCGACGGGATTTGAACCCGTGTTACCGCCGTGAAAGGGCGATGTCCTAGGCCAGGCTAGACGACGGGGACGATTGTAAGGTAGGCGATGAACGTGACAGTTGATCCTAACAAGCCCTTCTGAAGGTGTCAAAATTTTGCATATCGTCTTCATCCAGAATCAGGATTTTGCATCCTCTTGCCGCGGATAAAATCGAATTAGAGGCGTGAGTTTTGTGCGCATCATTGCCATTGTTAGTGGCATCCATGAGATGGGTTGCCTGAATTCAGGGCGCCATGCAAGCTGATTATTCGTTCGAGGTGAAAGTGCCAGATCCGCTTTTTCTCAGTCTTTGGTTCCCCGATTTTTCCGGACCCGAGATGCTGCCCCACGCTTTCTCGGTGTTGCAGCAGTTCCCTTTTTCGGCGCAGCGTCCGGGAGTCAGTTATTTGGCCGTGCATCCCGTCTCCTGGAGCGAGGCTACGGTGTTGGAGCGCCGCTTCCCTGCCGGCATCGATCCCGGACAGGCTACGCTGATTGCCGCGGAATTGGTGCACGATGATTATGCTTATGTCTTCCAGGCTTACTGGGACCTGTGGACGCCGGAGGAAACGAACGCGAACTGGGTGCTTGAACCAGCCACCGTGAAGTTCATCGTGCAGGGACAGGAATTTGACGAGGAAGCCTATCAGCAGACGGGTCACATTCAAATCGATTTTGGCATGGACTCGTATTTCTTACAGCCTGAAGTGTCGTTAAACGAGCAGACGCAAGCCAAGATTCGAGACAATATAGCCAAGCTGGTTGAGTTTTCGACAAACCTGGAAAAGAACAGCGGTGCCAACTCGCGGCTGCTCTGGTCGGAATCAGAAGACAATCTGGCGCAGAAATTGATTGCGCGGCTGCAGAAAGTGCAATAGGTAGCGTCAATCCAATCTTTGGCAAATTGTGGCGCCAACGTCCGGCAATAATCATGACGTGCCGCTTGACGCATCGTGGACTACAACCGCTGGTTGGACAGAACCTGAAGCCGGCAACAAAACTTCGTGAAAAATCGGCAGCGCAAATTAGTCTTAAAAAGAAAAAATCCCCGCCAGATCATTGGCGGGGATTTTTGTTCCCTCAAGTGAAAGGGGCTTACTTCGTCCTTCCACCCTCGACCTTCAACTTTTCCGCTGCCGCAGCTTGCGCTCCGGCTAAACGTGCCGTGAGCACGCGGAATGGCGAGCAGGAGACATAATCCATTCCCACCTGATGGCAGAACTCGACCGACGAAGGATCGCCGCCATGCTCTCCGCAGATCCCGACTTCGAGCTTGGGGCGAGTCTTGCGCCCGCGTTCGATGCCGATGCGGACCAACTCGCCGACACCATCGCGGTCAATCGCGGCAAAGGGATCCTGCTTCAGAATTCCTTCCGCCAGATACGTCGGCAGCACTTTGTTCACGTCGTCGCGCGAAAAGCCAAACGTGGTTTGCGTCAGGTCGTTCGTGCCGAACGAGAAGAATTCGGCCTCCTTGGCAATCTCATCGGCAACCAGGCAGGCGCGCGGCAACTCGATCATTGTGCCCACAAGATAATGCGGGTGCGCGCCTTTCTCTTTGAACACTTCTTCCGCCACGCGTTTAACGATCGCTCCCTGATTCGCCATTTCTTTCACAGTGCTGATCAGCGGGATCATCACTTCGGCATGAGTCTTGATGCCCTGCTTTTCGACGGCCACAATGGCCTCGAAAATCGCCCGCGCCTGCATCTCGGTAATTTCTGGATACGTAATTCCCAGGCGGCATCCGCGATGCCCCAGCATCGGATTGAACTCATGCAGTTCTTCCACACGCGCCAGCAGCGTGTGCAACTCCTTGAGCTTGGGCGAGCGCGGCTTGGTGGCGTCGAGCACCGCAATCTCCACCATGAGTTCTTCGCGCTTAGGCAAGAACTCGTGCAACGGCGGGTCCAGCAAACGGATGGTCACCGGCAGGCCATCCATGGCCTTGAGCAATCCAATGAAATCCGCGCGCTGCATAGGCAACAATTTCTTCAGCGCGGCACGGCGGTCTTTCTCGTTGTTGGCGAGAATCATTGTGCGCATGTGCGGAATGCGGTCTTCGGCAAAGAACATGTGCTCGGTGCGGCAGAGTCCAATACCCTCCGCGCCGAACGCCCGCGCTTGAATCGCATCGCGCGGAATATCGGCATTCGCGCGCACTCCGATCTTGCGGAACGGCTCCGCCCAAGCCATCAGCTTGAGCAGTTCCGGATCGTTGGCAGTCGGTGGGATCGTGTCCAGTTTCCCCTTGATCACTCGGCCGGTCGTGCCATCGAGCGAGATCCAATCTCCTTCTTTAAAAACCTGCCCTTTCACCCGCATTTCGCGCCGGTGCTCATCGACTCCAATATCGCCCGCTCCGGCCACGCAGCACTTGCCCATGCCGCGCGTAACCACGGCGGCATGGCTGGTCATTCCGCCGCGCGAAGTCAGAATACCGGCGGCCACTTCCATACCCTGAATATCTTCCGGGGTCGTTTCAGCGCGCACCAGAATCACGGGATTTCGATTCGCCCCATGTCCCGCCTTCTTTACGGCTTCTTCCGCGGTAAACACAATCTGCCCGACTGCTGCGCCCGGCGAGGCTGGAAGGCCCGTAGCGAGCACTTCCACTTTCTTGCTCTTTTCATCCAACCGTGGAACGAGGAAGTCGTACAACTGATTCGGCTCCACGCGGAAGATTGCTTCTTCTTTAGTGATCAATCCTTCATCCACCATCTGGATGGCCACGCGCACGGCCGCGAGCCCTGTGCGTTTGCCGTTACGAGTTTGCAGCATGTAGAGCTTGCCGTCTTGAATGGTGAACTCGAAGTCCTGCATGTCGCGATAATGTTTTTCCAGCCGCGTGGTAATTTCGCGCAGCTGGTCATACACATGGGGCATGACCTTTTGCAGTTCAAGAATCGGTACGGGAGTGCGCACGCCGGAAACGACATCCTCACCCTGCGCGTTCATCAGGAACTCGCCGTAAAACTCTTTCGCTCCCGTCGCCGGATTTCGCGTGAAGCCCACGCCGGTGCCGCTGGTGTCGCCGAGATTGCCGTAGACCATCGCCTGCACGTTGACCGCGGTGCCAAGCATGTCATCAATATTGTTGATGCGGCGATAGTGTTTCGCACGCTCGTTCTGCCACGAGCGAAACACGGCGTCGCGCGCCATGACCAACTGCTCATGAGGATTCTGCGGAAAGTCGCGCTTGGCGTGCTTTTTAACGACCTTTTTATATTCGGCGATCACCTCTTTCAACGCCTTGGCATCGAGGTCGGTATCGAGCTTGGTTTTTTTCTGTTTCTTCTTCGCATCGAATACTTCATCGAATGCAGACTTCGGAATTTCCAGCACGACATTGCCGAACATCTGAATCAAGCGCCGGTAAGAATCGGCGGCAAATCTTGGATTATTGCTGCGCTTGGCCAGCGCTTCCACGCTCTCATCGTTCAGGCCAAGGTTAAGAATCGTATCCATCATGCCCGGCATGGAAAATTTCGCGCCCGAGCGCACGCTCACCAGCAGCGGATTCTCGCCGCTTCCCAGCTTCTGACCTTGCAACGCTTCCAGCTTCGCCAGCGCCTCGTCCATCTGCCGCTCCACTTCTTTGGAGGTGGCGCCTGATTTCATGTACTCGCGGCAGGCTTCGGTCTGAATGGTAAATCCGGGAGGTACCGGCAAGCCCGCGTTAGTCATCTCGGCTAGACCGGCGCCCTTACCGCCAAGGTCTTCTTTCATTTTGCCGTGGCCATCAGCCTTGCCGCCGCCGAAGGAGTATACATATTTAGTCTTCGAATTCTTGCTTTCGCGTACTTCTGCTTCGGGGAGAGTAATCGTCGCCATATCAGTCCTTGATTGAGATTTTACTGTTTGCCGCACGTGCTCGAGTCCACGCGGGACCAGTCCGCGCCCTTCCGTGTGAAATAACTCACCCGGTAGTGGCGGTCATCGAGCCGTTCAAATGTAAATTGTTGGCTGGGAGCAGAAGCGCTGCCCAACCCGTCTCCCTCCCATTGTAACCGCTGAGAGTCCCATCCATTCGAGCGAAACACGCGCACGCCGCCGGCGGAATCCTGCGCGATCATTACAAAATTCTTCGCTGCCGAATCCCAGCCCCACTCGGCGAGCGAGTGATAGTTGAATGGCGGCTTGTCATCGTGCCGGAACGAGATCCAACTACCGTCGAGTTCGGACGCGAAATGCTGGTGCGCATCAATCGATTTTCCGGAGGAATCGAATTTGCCGGAGCACTCCCAATCGCCTAGAAAAAAAGCCAGAGAAGTTAACGCAGGCTTAACCTGATTCTCCGCCGGCTGAGATGCAAAAGTGAAGGAAACCAGCATACAAATCGCAAACATCAACCCGAATGCGCGAACCCAGAATTTGCTTATGTTTTTCGTCGTCATCATTGATTATTGCGTCGCGCGCGGGCCTTCTTTCCCTTCGGTCACGATCTCGGAAAAGTCAGCGATGGTCGAGAATTCTTTCAATAGTGTTCGCAGGAGTGCCAGGCGGTTTGCGCGCACGCGCGCATCGTCAACCATCACCATCACTTTATCGAAGAACCTGTCCACCGGCTCGCGAGCTGTAGATAACAAACGCAGGGCATCTAAATATTCTTTCTTGCTGCGATGTTTTTCGACCGTTACTCCAGTCCGCTCCAGATAGGAAATCAAATTCTTTTCTTCCTCGGAAGAATCCCGCAGGGACTCGACTTTGGCGGCAGGTTCAATTCCCTTCTCTTCAGCCTGACGCAAAATATTCCGCATGCGCTTACAGGCAGCGCCAATCGCTTGAAATTCTGCCATGTGCATGACTTGCTTCACGGCTTCGGCTCGCGCGACAGCATCCACCACATCGTCGGCATCAGCGGCCAGTACAGCTTTCACCACGTCATACGAATATCCGAGCACATCTTTCAGATAAAACTCCAGCCGCTCGCGGAAGAAAGCTCGAACCGTCTCATGGAACTTTTCCGAATCGACAAACTTTTTCTCCACTGCTGATCCTTTGTACCCGGCGCGCGCATCCCGCATCAGATCGCCCAGACGCAGCGGTAATTTCTTTTCTGCAATGATCCGGACAATGCCATTCGCCTGCCGCCGCAAAGCAAACGGATCTTTCGATCCACTCGGAAGCAATCCCAGAGAAAACATGCCCGCAATCGTGTCCGCTTTATCTCCAATGGAAAGCACCGAACTTTCAATCGACCGCGGCACATCGTCTTCCGCCGACTCAGGTTTGTACTGGTCGTAAATCGTGTCGGCAATGGCGAGCCGCGTAGCTTCCGGCAGGCTGGCATCCAGCGCCTGCACCCGCGCATAAAGGCCGCCAACAATGCCCTGCAATTCGGTAAATTCCTTCACCAGTTCGGTGGTAAGGTCCGTCTTCGCCAGGCATACGGCTTTGTGGATCACGCCAGCGCGAACCGCGATTCCATCCTGCTTGATAATCTCGCTCAGCCAACTGCACAAACGCTGTACACGCTGGGTTTTGTCGTAATAACTGCCCAGGTCTTTCTGAAAAGTCACATTTCTGAGCGAATCAAGCCGCTCCAGCAATGACCGCTTCTGATCCGTCTCCCAGAAGAAGCGCGCATCGTTGAAGCGCGCGCGCAACACGCGCTCGTTGCCATGACGGATGAGGCCCTGCGGATCTCCATCCGTATTCAACACAGCGAGAAAATGCGGCAGCAACTTGCCGTTCGTATCTTCGAGCGCGAAATATTTCTGATGATCGCGCATCACTGTGACCAGCACTTCTTCCGGCAGCGCTAAGAACTGCGGATCAAACCCTCCGAGGATCACGGAAGGATACTCGGTAAGATTCACCACGCTATCGAGCAGCGCCTTGTCTTCCCGCCAGCGCGCGCCGGGAATGGTTCGCGTGGCCGCGTCGAGAGCCCTGCGAATCTGCTGCAAGCGTTCTTCATGACCCAAAACCTTCGCATCGCGTAAAGCATCGAGATAGGCTGAGCCTGCGCTTGGTATTGTTACCGCGCCCGGCGACAGAATTCTGTGTCCACGCGAAGTCTTCCCTGCTCGGATTCCGTAGAACTCCAGCGGAATTATCTCGTCATCGAGCAGAGCAACCAGCCACCGCACCGGACGCACAAAATACTCATTCGTCTTGCGCCAGTACATGTTTTTGGGCCAGTAGATGGCGGCAATCTCTTTGGGAAGATTTTCCGAGAGAATTTCGGAGGCATTGCGGCCTTTCCTTGTGACCTTCGCCGCTAAATACTCACCCTTCGCGGTTGACGTCTTCTCCAGTTGAGAAATATTGACTCCTGCTTTTTTGGCAAAGGCAAGCGCCGCTGGCGTCGGCTGGCCATCCTTATAGGCAATGTTCACCGATGGGCCGGTGAGCTGTTCGGTCACATCCGGCTGAGCTGCGAAGATGCCATTTGCCCAGACAGTTAACCGGCGAGGAGTAGACATGGTTGGTACCATCGCCGTCGTTGGTAGAAGCCTCTGATCTAAGAGCAATTTGGCGACGCGGACCCCGAGGTTTGTCTCGGCATCTTCAATCATGCGCGCGGGAATCTCTTCGCATCCAATCTCAAGCAGGAAATCTGGCATGGTATTACTTCGTGTAACTTAGTGTCCTTGGTGGTTGATCCCTTTACGATCCGACAGGCGCTAACTTTTCGTTTTCCGATTTTCTCTCTCTGGCAGGTTCATCCGACTTTCTCGATGAAAGCTCGCTCTTCTGTTGATCCACCCACGCCTTCGCGATGCCCACGGCCAGTGCCCGCACCCGCGCAATCACGCCCACGCGCTCCGTCACGGAAATTGCACCACGCGCATCCAGAATGTTGAACAAATGCGAGCACTTCAAACAAAGATCGTAAGCGGCAAGTAACGGGAACCGATTCTTTTCTAAAAACACTGGGTGCCCCGCTTCTCGCTTCTTTTGCGAGAAGTGGGGATTTTCTTCATCAGAACCCGAGGCCTTTCCTAGCGCCGCATATTGTTCAATCAGACTCTTGCACTCTGCCTCATAAAGCTCAAAGTGCTTCCAGGTTTTCTCCACATCCGCAGCTTCAAAGTTGTAAACCGAAAACTGCTGCTCATCGGCCAGCCGCACATCGCCATATGTAGTCGCGTGCCCGGTTTCCGGATCGCGCGCCCAAACAATGTCGTAAATCGAATCCACATCCTGCAAAAACGCGGCGATGCGCTCCAGCCCATACGTCAGCTCGGCGGAAATCGGAAACAAATCCACCCCGCCGCACTGCTGGAAGTAGGTGAACTGCGTGATCTCGAGTCCATCGAGCATCACCTGCCAGCCCACGCCCCACGCGCTCAGCGTGGGCGCTTCCCAGTTGTCCTCTTCGAACTTGATGTCGTGCTGGCGCAGGTCAATGCCGATCGCCTCCAGCGACTCCAAATACAACTCCTGCACATTTTCTGGCGGAGGCTTCAGGATCACCTGCAACTGCATGTGCTTGAACAACCGGTTCGGATTCTCGCCGTAACGCCCATCCGCCGGACGCCGCGACGGCTGCACATACGCAACCTTATAAGGATTCGGCCCGAGCACGCGCAGAAACGTTTCCGGCGCCATCGTCCCCGCGCCCACTTCCACGTCGTAGGGCTGCTGCAACACGCATCCGTGATCCGCCCAAAAGGTTTGCAGGCGCAGAATAAGCTGCTGGTAGGTCAGCGAATTGGATTTGGCTGGATTCACAGAATGTTTAACCGCCCAAAGACTAGTTTTTGATTGTAAATGGAAAGGCGGCGGACGTCAGCTACACAGCATTCCTGGTAGTGGGTCAGTTCAAACTGACCCACTACCGCATTCCTCGGTAGCGGCCGAACTTACCTGATCGTAGCTTGACAAGTGGCGATAGAATTGCTCAATGGGGCATTATTCTCGAACAAATAAGAATGACTCGGAGTTAACGGATAGAGTGTTCGCCATAATGCAACGTGATGCTGGCCCTAACGGCATCATTTCTCTCAAGGGCCAGTTGACAGGCGAAACCGGGGCAGATTCGAAGTCTGTCTTAGCTGCGCTGGAATTACTGCTTGAAGAAGGAAAGATACGATTGGTCCCGAAAAATGAAGTCTAAGAGAACAGGTGCAGACCTAGCCGCCGCCAAGGAGTTCGCCAATGACCATCCATATGACAGGGAAGGATCGCTGGTTCTCGCTGCCAAATTGGAAAGCGAAGCTAAGACAATGAAACAATACCCAACGATGTCGATGCGAACCGTTAATCGGCTTCTGCTGACTCGCTTCAACGACGCCACAAAGAAATCAAAGTAGCCGCACATTTTAGAATCTGCATCTCGGCCTCACCCTCAATCGCGCGAAGGTCAGAACGACCGTCCGAAACCAAGATTACGCCGGCCCGGGGTGTCTCCTTACTCATCTACTGAGGCCAAATTCGCGAAGAATCTCTTCGTGCGGAATCCCTTCTCCGCGCGTAAGCGACGCGCGCGACCGCTCAATCGCAGCCGCCGTTTCGTCAGTGATCTCTTCGTCCTCGACCGCAGCGGAAGTTAACGAATGCGAGAGCGGTTCCACCATTACCTCCAGTAGAGTTCGCACCGCCGCCAGTTTTTCATCGGGCAGCATATCGAGCAGCGCGTGGGCCTGCTGACGCTCTTGTGTTTGATCGGGCTCCATAGTCTATCGCATGAAGTCGAATCCTCGACCTATACCGCCAAGACATTATAACGCTGCCATTCTAGAATCCGCCCTTCTCCAGCATCCCCGCCGTGACCAGCTTCTTCTCAATATGCCGCTGCAATATCTGCATCAAAAATTTGCGCAGATCAGCCCCCTGAGCCTTCGGCCATGGCATTGCGGCAAAGCTCTCCACCGGAGTTCGAAACATCTGCGCCGCCAGTGCCCGCGATTCGGTCGAAATCTCCGACGAAGCCAGCCGCTTGTCGTCCACGCACATCAGACCATCGGCCAGGGCGTGAAAATAAGCTCGGTCGCCATTTAAATCTCGTCCGCACACCACGCACTCCGTCAATTCCGGCAGAAATCCCACCAGCCGGGTCAGCCACAAATCAAAATACGTGACCGGCATCCATAGTTCATCGCCTGTCATCACTTGCAGCACCGAGAGCGTAAGGCGAAAAATTGCGTCGTTGGCTTCGTGATCCGGCAGTAATTCATCCAGCAGCTCAGCCAGATGCGCCAGCCCAACGGCGCGCGCATAACCAACTTTCATTGCCATCGGAGAGGCCAGCACTTCGCACGCGTCCAGCCGTACCAATTCCTGCCGTTCCTTCACATCATAAAAGGCGCGCACATGCGTCATGGGCTCGAGCGCCCCGCCGAAACGCCGCTTCGATTTTTTCGCCGACCGTGCGACGCCGCGCACTTTGCCTTCCACGCGGGTAAATAGCGTGACCAGCAAATCGGCCTCGCGCAGCGGATAAGTACGCAGCACGATCGCCTCAGTTTCTCGCAATGCCATGGAATTTCAATAATCCCGGAATGATTGTATAAGGATGAGGAAACCGGCTGGATTAAACCCGCACATCAGACATGCCTAAGCATCTAGCTTCGCCTGGGCAAAGCTCGTTCAACTTCTATCCGCTTCACGCAGCCGTGCAGCCGCATCCTCGGGAGTAATGTCGCGCTGCGCTCTCGCCAACATTTCATAACCCACCATAAACTTGCGCACGGTGGCCGAGCGTAGTAGTGGCGGATAAAAGTGAGCGTGAAAATGCCATTCCGGATGGTTGCTGCCATCAGACGGACTCTGATGAAATCCCATTGAATATGGAAACGATGTCTGGAAAAGATTGTCGTAGCAGGTGGTTAGGCGCTTGAGAATGTCCGCCAGGCCATCGCGATCCGCTCCACTAAGTTCTGGAAACGAACCCAAATGGCGCTTCGGAATCACGATGGTTTCAAACGGCCACACTGCCCAGAAAGGTACGATCGCAGAGAAGCAATCGTTCTCCATTACCGCCCGCTCTTTTCGTTTCAACTCCTGACTCAGATAATCGCAAAGCAGGCACGAGTGTTGCACGGCAGAATATTCCTGCTGCGAGCTCTGCTCTTTTGCCGGCAGATCGGGCACGCTCGAGCTGGCCCAAATCTGGCCATGAGGATGCGGATTGCTCGCACCCATCATCTCGCCACGGTTTTCAAAAATCTGCACATAGGCGAGCGACGGACGAGCACGCAATTCCAAGTGTTGTTCGACCCATACATCAACCACGCGCCGAATCTCAGGCAGCGGCATGCGAGCGAGGGTGAGATTATGCTTCGGCGAAAAACAAACTACGCGGCAGATTCCCGACTCGCTATGCATGGCAAACAAGCCTTGTTCGCCAGCGCCTTCCTCAGTCGAATCGGAAACCAGTGCGGGATAGTCGTTGTCGAAAACAAATGTTCCGTTGTAGCTGGAATTGCGAACTCCTGTAGCCCGCGTGTTTCCGGGGCACATATAGCAGGCCGGATCGTACTCAGGCTGGCTTACAACATTTGCCGCCTCAACCTGCCCCTGCCAGGGACGTTGCGTGCGCTGCGGCGAAACCAGCACCCACTCCCGTGTAAGCGGATTGAAGCGCCGGTGGGCATGGCTTTTGTAATCGAATGTCGGCATGAAAGATTTTTTATTTACCAGAAATTAAGCTGCAACTTCAGTTGCGCCATCGCTGGCAGAGACTACTAATATCTGTGGGGCAAGTCCAGTTCTGCTCTCATATTCCTTCGCCATCGTGCTCTGGAACGGTTCGACCGCATCATTCGCAACCAAATTTATGGTGCTGCCTCCGAATCCCCCGCCCGTCATGCGCGAACCGCACGCGCCTTCCTGTTTTCCCGCCAGCTCTACCATCAAATCCAGCTCCGCGCAACTCACCTCGTAATCATCGCGCAAACTGCGATGCGATTCGCCCATCAGCCTGCCCAGCGCAGTCACGTCCCCATTTTGCAATGCGGCCGAAGCATCCAACACGCGCGCATTTTCGCTCACCACATGGCGGCATCGCCGGTAAATTTTCTCGGGCAATTCGCGGCTATAGCGTTCGAGGTCGAATAATCCCACGTCGCGCAGCGATCGAACTCCAGGCAATTTGCTGGCAAGCAAACGAACGCCCTCTTCACACTCGGCGCGCCGTTGGTTGTACTCGCCGCCCGCGTGCGCATGTTTGATCATGGTGTTGCATATCACCAGGCTCACACCGGCAGGCAGTGGCAAGAGCCGGTATTCCAGAGAGCGGCAATCTAATTCGAGCCCATGACCCGCCCTTCCGCAGCAGGAAATAAATTGATCCATAATGCCTACTCGCGCGCCCACAAATTCATTTTCCGCCCGCTGGCATAGGCGGGCTAGCTCCATACGATCCATCGACAGGCCGGAATTGGTCAGCATGGCAAGCCCCGCAGCCACTTCAATGGCCGCCGATGAACTTAATCCCGCGCCCATGGGGATATCGCCGCAAATCAGCAGATCGGCGCCTTGCATGGCGTGTCCGGCGTTCGCAGCCACTCGGACGACTCCCTGAATAAAATCGCTCCAGTGATGCCTGCAGCTCGCCGACGAATCCGCCAGATCGAACTCGATCTCTTCCGAAAAATTAGCAGAGTAAACCCTCACGGTGCTGTCGTCGCGCGGGGCAATCGCTGCCCATACATGAAAATTGATCGCAACCGGCATGACGAAGCCGGAGTTGTAGTCGGTATGCTCGCCGATCAAATTAATGCGGCCGGGGGCGCGGAAAACACGAGCCGGCCCACTGTAGTGCCGGCAGAATTGGGCATAGACTTCCGCTCGGTTCATGGAGTCAATTCATCTTACATGGCGATTTCAAGAAAGATGGAAGCGGCGGCTTCTTGCTTCCGGCCGGATCGCCGCTCAAGATGCCAGCGCCCGCGCCGCTGCAACCGGTGCCAAATCAAATTTGGCCACTATCCAGCGGCTTGCATTTATGCCGATCGAATTGCTCTTGCAGGTTCGCTTGAGCTTCGGAAGTTTTTGTCAGATGCATCAGGGGAACTTTGAATTGCCTGCTGCACAACTCGCAGACTCCGATCGCGGGAGTGGTACTCAGCCATTTGACGACCTTGAGCTTCCGTTTTGGCATGGCAGGCTTAGTATCCCCGAGTGCGAGCTCGGGTTGCCAGTCCCGCTAAAATTCATGCCACGCGCGATTAGTCTGGGAGACTCTCTTGTACAAACTTGGATTCCTGCCAGCACAATCGTAAACCGCGCCACGTTTCGGTGCGTTTACGCTTGGCAATGTGATTGACGTAACATTCCTCGTGTACGGCCTTGCCGTTTTCGTCGGCAAATAGATCAACGTTCAGATCAACTGGCTTGGCACAAATTTTGCAGGATATTTCCAGGAAAGGGTGACCACCCATTATTGCCTCCTTTGGACGGTCACAAGCAGCTTAGTACACCGAGCGAAACCGATACTGGTCAATACAGACCACAATGCAGATTTCTAGTGAGGTGCCCTAGGGGTTTGTATTGAGGTGAAGAAAATGTGCTGGCTGAGTCACGGCATGGTTCCAGCGCCAACGCATTATTAGGACGCTACCAAATTTGAACCCACGCACCACGCAATTTCCATTCGTCGTCGCGATGAGCCACGTACCTAATCCTGCTGATTCCGCGGCGTCGCATAATACCCCGCGCGAGTCTGAATCTTGTAATTCTGCTTCGATTTGATCTCCAGCTTGCGGTAGCTCCCGTCCAGCTTCGGGTTGGTCGAGGTATATCCAATGCTGTACTGGCTGCGCAGTTCGGCGGCGATCTGGTCAAAAGCTTCCTTCAGCTTGTCGAACTTGTTCCCCACATTAATCACTCGCCCGCCAGTTTCTTCGGTCAGCTTGTGCATCTCGCTCTCGCCGGAATAGCCCACACCCATGCCGAAATACGCGCCACGATCCGCGCACAGCAAAACATAAATAATTGCATCAGCTTTTTGCGCTGCCTCAATGGCATCTTTAATCTTAAGTTTGCTGCCTTCGTCCTCCCCATCGGTCAGCAGGATCATCGCCTTGCGCCCCACCTCTTTGGCGAGCATCTCGTTAGCTGAAAGGTAAACCGCATCATAAAGAACGGTGCCGGGAGTGTTGTGGGTGGGTACCGGCCCCCCTCCCAGTCCGGGTATGCCGCCGCCGCTTGAAACCCCGCTGTTGATCTTCACCTTGTTTAGTGCGGCTTGCAGACGATGAACGTCACGCGTGTAATCCTGCACCAACTCCGACTGAATATCGAAATCCATGACGTACGCCAAATCCTTGTCGGTAAGAATCTGGCGTAGAAAAGCTCCTCCCACCTCTTTTTCCATGTCCAGCACGCGGAGCTGGCTGCCGGACGTGTCGATCAGGATTCCCAGGGTCAGCGGCAGGTTCGATTCCGCGGTAAAGTACTTGATGGTCTGCTGCTTGCCATCCTCCGCCACGGTGAAGTCGTCTTTGGTCTGGTTGGGAATGAGCGCTCCATGCTTATCCTTTACGTTAAAGAAGACTCCCACCAGGTTGACGTTTGCCCGGATTGTCTCATCAGACTTCTCAGTGTCGGATTGCTGCCCATTCGGCTGTTGTGCATTCGAGGATGGAGAGGAGTCCGACTGGGCAACGGCCCTAGGTACGCCCGCAACCAAAGCTAAAAAGACCGAAGCTAATAAGAAACGAACGGCGGATGAGGCGGGCAAAAGTCTTCGGTAAGCGGATAATCGAAACATGGAGGATTCCTTTTTAGGCTTTTTGTTAGTCTAATCCTGAAGAGAGTTAGATGCACCAAACTGTAAGGTTCAGGCATCCCAAGCTAAGGATGGGGCAGTTTATTTTTCTGTCCGATAAAATGGGTTGCGCGAGTGCGGGATAGCCAGTTGCCGAAAGGCTGGACGGGAGTCTTAGATGACGGTTTTGGAGAAGGAACAGAAGGTGGGCTTGAGCAACAAAACCGCACGTCATAACCACAGCTTTACTTTGGTCGGATGGCTGACCGCCGTTATTGCTGTCGCGTGCCTTTTCGGCTACTTAAGCGTTAGCACTCCCAGTATTTTCGCGCAAAATGGTACAAGCCAGACGCAACCAAGTACCCCTGCGCAAAACCAGACCACTCAATCCCCTGCTCAATCACAAGATATTCCGGACGCTCCCAGCGTCCAGCCCTCAGCCGCTCCTCCGCCCGAGCCGCCTCAGCCAGCGCCCAAACCGGAGGAGAAAAAGGCGGCCCCAAATCTTAATCCCTGGACCAACCAGCCGAATTCCAACTCATTTCCCGCCGATGCGACTCCGCCCTCAAGCGACGACACTGCCCCTCCACCGCCCATGCCGCCGGTAAGAACCTTGCCCCCCGGAACCACGAAAAAAACGGACTCGCAGGAAGATATTTATACGCTGGTCGTCCACACCAATTTCGTGCAGCTCCCGGTGACCGTAAAAGACCGCGACGGCCGCATGGTCGATGGTCTTCTGCCCACAGATTTCGTAGTCAAAGAAAACGGCGTGGTGCAGAAGCTAAGTTATTTCAGCGCCGATCCATTTGCCCTTTCGGTTGCGATCGTGCTGGATCTCGGCATGCCCGATGTGGACGTGCAAAAAGTAAATCGCACCTTTTCCGCGCTGGTCGGAGCCTTTGCTCCTTATGACGAGGTTTCGGTCTATACCTACAGCAGCACGGTCACCCAGGTGAGCGATTTTATGGGCGCGAACCAGAAGCTCACCGCTCTGTTGAACCAGATGAAGACGGAACGCGGCCATAACAACGGTGTTCCGGTGATGAGCGGACCGCTGGCCCCGAATGGCCCGATCATCAACGGCATGCCTGTGGGCAGCCCCACACAGCCCGTCTATACCCCGCCGAAAGAGTCGCACGTTCTGAACGATGCCATCCTGCGCGCCGCGCTCGACCTGCGCAAACGCAACCGCGCCCGCCGCAAAATTATCTTTGTCATCAGCGATGGCCGAGAGTACGGCAGCGAAGCCAGCTACCGCGACGTGCTGAAGATGTTGCTCTCCAACGAGATTCAGGTGAGAGCGATCGCGGTCGACAGTGCCGCGCTGCCGGTTTACGGAAAAATCGAACGGCTGCACCTGCCCAAGGAAGGCTACGGCGATATTCTGCCCAAATACGTCTCCGCCACCGGCGGAGCGCCGATTTATAAGGAACTGACGCGCAACGCAATCGAAGATATCTATGGCCAAGCCATGAGTGAGGCCCGCAATCAATACACACTCGGCTACTCGCCAATCAAGCCTAAAACGCCCACATCGGCTCCTTACCACAGCATCGAGGTGCTCGTGGACCGTCCCGGGCTAAAAATTTATGCCAAGGATGGATATTACCCGGCCATAGCCCGGTAAATATTGCGGTAAACATTAAGGTTTGCCGCACTTTAGGGCCGGGAGTCACCTAGGTAACCTGCTTGCCCTCGGCGCGTGTGATATAAAAGCCCGAAGCCCCCAATAGGGATATTTTGGTGCGCGGTGAGGTGTGCCGCCGTGCTATTTGAGGAAAGCCTTGAGTTTCATCAACTTCGCAGCCCGCGAGATCAACTGCAAAATCGTGTACTACGGCGCCGGGTTGGGCGGCAAAACCACGAACCTGCAGGTGATCTATCAGAAGACCGCGGAACAGCAGAAGGGCAAGATGATCTCGCTCGCCACCGAAACCGAACGTACCCTGTTCTTCGACTTTCTTCCTTTGGACCTCGGCAGTGTGCGCGGCTTCAAGACCCGCATCCATCTTTATACCGTTCCCGGACAGGTTTTCTACGACGCCAGCCGTAAGCTCATTCTGCGCGGCGTCGACGGCATCGTATTCGTCGCCGATTCTCAGGAACAGCGCATGGACGCCAACGTGGAAGCCCTCGATAACCTGATGTCGAACCTGAAAGAGCACGGCTACGACTTCAATAAAATTCCCTACGTTTTACAGCTAAACAAGCGCGATCTGCCCAATATCCTTTCGCCGGAAGCGTTGAACAAAGAACTCCGCAAGAAAAATGAAGCTGTGGTCGAAGCCGTAGCCTTCCAGGGCACAGGCGTCTTCGAAACGCTGAAAGAAATCGCCAAGCAGGTCCTTACCGAACTGAAAGCCGGCAGCTAGCCATATTTCGCGTTCGCCATCCGGAGCAAAACCTTCGATCCTTCCTCGCGATCTTTAAACTTTTATTGCAAAGAACTGTAAAGATCATGGCCTTTTTCCTCCAAGTGAGACAATCTATGCATTTAGCGGCTGGCGTTTCAGCACGTTGAATGGCAGCCGTTGCGGTATCCTAAGGTCGTGTCAAAATAACTGCTTCTTTCCGGGAGATACAGTTCATGTTTCGCAGTAGAGTCCGCCATTTTCGCTTGCATAGGATTGCTCTGGGCGTTGCGCTGCTCGCTTTTCCGAGTGGAGCCTTGGCCCAGCACGGCGGGGGTGGACACATCGGCGGTGCGGCGGCCGGTGGTGGCGGATTGAGCGGAGGGAACCACGCGAGCGGTGTCGATCAAAAAGACGACCTCAAGAGTTTTCACGACGTGCTGGCGGCGCAGGCGAGCAGCGAGCAGGCAGCCGCATACCGGGTCATGTTAAAAAGCACGGTCGCAGCCAGCGTGGAATTAAAGGCCTTGGAAGAGCAGGCCGGAAAAGAAAATGATAAACCGGCGCTGGCCAGCCGCGACAAAACGCTGGCCGACGCTTTGGAAATAGCGCGGACGCTGAATAAAAAATTTCAGGAAGGATTCTCCAGCCAGCAGAAATCCTTACTGAAAGAAATCATCAAAAGGCTGGGCAAGACCGATTCAGAACTCGGACAACAGTCCAAAGCGGTCGATCAGGCTGTCGAGGCGAATGCCGCAAGTTCCGTGATGGCGGGTTCAGCGCAGAACCTCGATCACGCGCTTGCCGATTTTCAGCGCGCACAAGTCGACCTCGGCCAGGAGATGAGCATCGATACCGGAAACGGCGTGCAGGATTTCACTTTCAATCTCACTCCTGTGAAAAATTCAGTGAACTTCGCCAGTGCCACGATGGCGATTACGACATCCGGTACGGTCATGAAGGGCGCGGCGGCAGGCGGAGAGAATGCTTTCGCGGTGCAGTTGACTGAGGATGTTTCCGATCTCCAGGTCGCGATTGCCGATGTGCTGCGCGCACAGCTTAACAAGAACGACAATTGCGGAGAATGGGTCTCGATCCTCACTGCGGATCTTAGTCCCCAAGCGCAGGCCGCGCAGGTGGTAGAGCAAGTACACTTTGAACGCTGGACATGCACGACCATGTTCGGACGGCAGAGCTCTAATGAAATTGTGGAAGGCAACGGCACGATCACGTTGAAGTTGATGCCCGCGGTCGCGGCCGACGGCATGCTGCATATAACAGCGCAGATTACTCATGTAGACGCTGGAGGTCTGGTGGGCGAGCTATTGCGCACGGGATCTTTGGGCGAACAAATGCGCGATAAAACGGCGGACACTATTCTCGCCATCATCCGCCAGGGTGGAGAGTTCAAAACCTCTCTTCCCACGGGCGCAAGAAGTTATGCAACATTGCGTTCCGCGCAGTTTTCGGAAGCCGGTTCCGGCAGGTTGATGCTGATGATGAGCGGAGACATTCGCGTTCCTGACGACAAACTGGCTGCGCTGACCGGGGAATTGGGGCAGGCGTCGCAGGTACAATCGGTGCCGGGCCCGTTGTTGACCAGGCCCGCCGTGCCGCAGGAAGCGGTTTCGCGTTAAAGCTGTTTTGAAAATAAGTTGTGGGGTCAGTTTGTTTGCATCCCCAGCAAGCGTCTTTTGCGCAGCGAGGGATCTGGGCGAGCTGCGCGTTGCGTCGCGTTTTTTGCGACGCAATAACCGCGCGTTTGGCTCGCATCCATGTAAACTAGCCCGCTAATATAGAATGCCTCTCTGCTAATCTTGAAGTCTTAATTTTTCCTGGACCACCTCACTTGCGTAAACTCCTCTTCATTGCTGCTTTGCTTCCCCTGCTGGGTGCAGCGGGATGGTGGTATTTTCGCCCGCAAGCGTTACCCGACTACGGTCCGGCCTATCGCGAATATGCCTATGTAAGCAACGGCAAAAGCAATACCGTCAGCGTGATCGATGTACGCACGTTCGAACTGGCAAAGACGATTCCCGTGGGTGTTTCACCCACCGGAATTGCCGCGAACAGCAAGAAAAACGAAATTTATGTAGTGAACTCGGGATCGAACAACGTCAGCATCATCGATGCGGAGAAAAACGCGGTTGTAGCCACAATCGGCGTCCATGGCAAGCCGTATTTTATTGACGTTTCCGAGGATGGCAAGCGCGCTTACGTAGCGAATTCGGGCTCGGCGAATGTTTCGGTAATCGATCTCGAGAAGCGCATCGTGATCGGGAATGTGCGCGTAGGCTCCGCGCCGGGGCTGGCGCGAGTTTCTCCCGACGGATTCACTGTAGTGGTATCGAACCGGGGGGATAATACCGTTTCGCTTATCGATACCAGGTCGCTTCGCGTACGCGCGACCGTGCCGGTATGCCAGCAGCCGGAAGACATTGCGATTTTGCCGGATTCTCGCAAAGCTTTTGTAGCATGTTCCGCCTCGTCGCAGGTGGCGTCCATCGCGCTGGCAAGCGGGGATGGAAGCACAAAGGATCAGGTGCTGGCCTTGCTCGATGTGGGACGAACCCCGGTGAATCTGGCGTTAAAACCCGATGGCGGCGAATTGATGGTTTCCGATTTCGATGCGGACAGCATTTCGATCATCGAAACCGGCAGCGATGAAGTCGGCAGCAGCGCGCTGGTGGGGCAGCATCCCGCGCACGGTATTGTGACGCTGGATAATTCAAGACTCTACGTAAGCAATTTTGGATCGGATAGTGTTGCGGTCTATGACATCGATCTCGGCAAAAGGATCGCAACCATGCAAGTAGGAAGCCGTCCCGATGGCCTCGCGCTATCGCAGGATCAACAATATCTGCTGGTGCTGGATACGCAGTCAGGCGACGTAACCGTAATTCAGAAACGCAATCCGCGAAAACTCGAGCCAACGGAATACTCGCTGCTGACCATGATCCCCGTAGGCATGCAGCCCAATGGGATCGCGGTAAAGGCGTTCATGGTAAGTAAGCCGACAGTCTCAAAATAAGCGGTAGCAAAGAAATTACAAAGCCGACACCGGTTTGCCGCAAAACTTATCGAGTGCCGTTTTAAGCTCGGCCGCAATGGCTCCTGCTTCACGAGACTCGATGTCGCGCCGCGGCATCATGTAGACCAGTTGTCCATCGCGCAGAATGGCGATTGACGGAGAAGACGGCGGTTGCCCCGTGAAGTAGCTGCGGGCGCGCTCGGTGGCTTCGGTATCTTGTCCGGCGAAGACGGTAAAAGCTTTGTCGGGATGCGCGGCATTTTGCAGCGCCATACGGACCGCAGGGCGCATCCGGCCGGCGGCGCATCCGCAGATGGAGTTCACCACCACGAGCGCCGTGCCGGGTTGAGGCTTAAGCGCATGATCCACTTGTTCGGCTGTGCGAAGCTCTTCAATTCCCAGGCGGGTCAGCTCTTCACGCATTGGGATTACCATGATTTCGGGATACATTTGTGTACTCCTTCAATTCGACTGCGTATAAGAAATTTAGTGTAATTTCATTCTAAACCACAGTCGAGCTTGTTTGCGTTCTGAATCCGTTAAGGCAACCTTGCGGGAAGTTGAGGCACCGAAATCACAGCCTGATGGGCGGTGCAGTTAAAGATGACAGGTGTGGAGTTGTGAGAAAGTCAAAACTGGAGGAACATTCACTGATGCACAAACGGTCACGATTTCTAAGCTCGTGGTTACTGGCCGCCGCGATGACGGCCGCGGTCGCTGGCACAGCTTGCGGGCATCACTATTACCGGGTCTATGACCCTTACTACAGCGACTATCACGTCTGGAACAACGATGAAGTCGTCTACTACCAAACCTGGTCTCGCGAAAAT
Source organism: Candidatus Aquilonibacter sp. (assembly GCA_035486715.1). Taxonomy (GTDB): domain Bacteria; phylum Acidobacteriota; class Terriglobia; order Terriglobales; family Acidobacteriaceae; genus Sulfotelmatobacter. The sequence goes on along the minus strand of DATHMV010000032.1, from coordinate 198,182 downwards.
CACCGCGACGAACACCGGGATTTTCGCAAGCTGCCTCCAGAGGAACAGAAAGAATACTGGACATGGCGGCACACGCACGGAGACCATCACTAGGCCAAATAGAGATTTCGCAGAAAATGGGCGGGCGTGGATGCGCTCGCCCTTGTTTTTAGGGAGTAATTCCCGCACCCATAGCGTACAACTTACAAGACTGCACAATGCTCCGGAAGATTAAGTCAGAATTCCCTGTCTTGATGAAAGAAAAATTCAAGCGCTCGTTGACAATTCCCCGCTTCCACAGGCAAACTACCCCATCTGCCGTTTGCGGCTTGCGGCAAGCCCTAACGGGCTACTTCGAGGGACAGGTGCGGGTTTAAGACGTCATCATCGCCATGGAGCAACAGGTTTCCTATACGCTCGATTCCACTTTGGAAACTGTGGACAGTGCGGAAGAAAAAGCTAGCCGCATTGCCACCGAATTGGGCTTTAAGGACGACGAAATCATGCAGATTTCCATGGCCGTGCGCGAGGGCGCGGTGAACGCCGTGTTGCACGGCAACAATTACGCTCCCGACAAAAAAGTGATTCTGGCTTTTCAGCGAACGCCTGAAGATCTGGTCATCACCATTCGCGATCAAGGCAGAGGGATTGACTTGAACGGAATTCCGAATCCTCTTGCGCCGGAGAATCTGCTCAAGACTTCGGGCCGCGGCATTTTTTTGATGCGTTCTTTTATGGACGTGGTGGAAATTCGTCCGTCCCAAACGGGTACAGAAGTGAAATTGATCAAGCACGTCCACGGCAAACCCGTGGGCCATCAGGAGGGGTCTCAGTGAGCATGAAACTTAGCATTCGGCAGGTGGACGGAGTCACCATTGTGGACTGCAGCGGACGTATCACTTTGGGCGAGGGCAGCGTGACCTTGCGCGACACCGTTCGTGATCTGCTCGCCAAAGGCAACAAGAAGATTATCTTGAACCTCGGCGAGGTCAACTATATCGACAGCTCCGGCATCGGCGAGCTGGTCAGTGCCTTTACCACCACCAAAAACCAGGGCGGAGAACTTAAGCTGCTCAACCTCACCAAAAAAGTTCACGATCTGCTGCAAATCACCAAGCTCTACACCGTCTTCGACGTAAAAGACGACGAAGCCGCGGCAGTCAAGGGCTTTAAGTAAGCTTGTCGCTTAGGGCGCGGCCTCAAGCCGCGCCGTGCAAGCCCCCAAAATCATTAGTGGCTTCGGGCCGTGGGTGCCGCACCATCACGCGCATCGCGAGAGTGAGTTTGGGTAGAGCGTGGCGTTCAGCCGTGCCGCCCATGAACACCTATAGGTGCGGACTTGCCGAAAATTCCTTCTGATTTCGCTTTGGGGTGGCGCAGCGGTTCACCGCTGTGATCAGACCGCTAGCTGCTCCAGAGCGCAGCCATCTCAAGGATGTCTTTCACCATCTTTGCTTCCCTCCGCCGGCTTATATTCCCGCCTTGGGTCGTGAACCGTAGGCATTCTCTTCGGTGAAGCGACAGTCTGGCAAGTCCTCGAGGGCGGACGACTAGCCTAAGTCGCAAATGTACTCGCGGGTGGGCCCCTTGTCCGCCCCCCAGCGTAAAAAATATGCACAGCCTCCTGTGACATCCACACTCGCGCCAACCTCATAATTCATTCCATCATTGCCTGAGCAAAGGCAATAAATTGGGCAAAAAAAAAGAAGCTGCAGTATAAAAGTCGGCCCAAACTCCCTTGTTCGACGGATTTTGACCCTAAGTCGTTTAGATCACGGACTTTGCGGAGAAAAACTTGCCAACGCGATGATTCCAAAAGGGCGAGGGGAGTAGGGGTAGGCAATGTACAGGGTAAACAATTTCGCGCTGATCGCCGCCTTGCTGTCCCCAATGGCTGCCGCCGCATCCGACTGTCTCCCCATCAGCCAGGCCAGCCAGCACGTCGGCGAGACCAAATGCATTACCGGTAAAGTTCTGCGCGTGAAAGCCGGCGCGAAGGGCGTGCACTTCATCGATTTCTGTGAAGATCAACTGGCTTGCCCGTTCTCTGTGGTGGTATTCCCTTCCGACTTAAAAGACGTGGGCGACGTGCGGCGGCTGGCAGGCCAGATGATCGAGATTCATGGCCCAGTCAAACTATATAAAGGACGCGCCGAGATCGTTCTGAACCGCGTGAGCCAATTGACCGCCGGCTCGACCCTGATCCCGCCACTGCCAAAGAATTACGATGTGGAAAAACAAGGGCATTACAGCGCGGGAAGAATGCGTCCCACAAAAAAGCCCGCGAAGACTACGGCCACAGTTTCACCCACGGCAACTTATGGCAATGAGGCGGATGTGGGTGGAGAGCCGCCGCAGTGAACGTTTCATACCATCCCTTTTCTCAACTCCTCCAGCGGATATCTGGTCCCGCGCCAGACAACCCCATCATTCCACAGAGTGTGGAACATGGAGCGCAGCAACGTGTATACGAAGAGTACGGTGCTCACCGGATGCAGCAGGAAATAATATGCGGGAACCCCGGATCTCCACGACATGCCCAGATAAATCGAGAACATCGATGCCAGCGCAATACCGTACGGCAGGCGGGCCCATCCGTGAGCAAACCACACACCCAGAAACGGCATGAGATTTAGAAATGCCAATCCGAACGCCGAGATTAACGTAAGCCGCCACTTGAACGACAGCACGGCAAAAAAATTCTTGGTCAGATTGTTCACTACACCCATGGCGCCGTTCGCCCAGCGGATCGAAATCAAATCGCCGCCGAACACGTTGCGCTGCGCGAAGCCCGCATTCTTAACTACTTTCCCCAGCTTCATATCGTCCAAAACTTCCATGCGCAACGCTTCGTAGGTTCCGACAGACTCATACACGCTTCTACGAACCAGATTGAACGCGCCCACTCCTATGTGATCCTTGGTCTTCGGATCGGCCACTTTCCACGGACGATGCCCGAAGACGAACATGGTCTGAAAGAAAGCGATCATCATGTATTCGCCCGGTTGCTTCATGATCATTTGCGGAAACAGGACGACGTGGTCCGCCTGTTCAGCTTCCGCGTACGTTACGGCTCGCCGGACCGAGTCAGGCTTGAATAGTACGTCGGCATCGGTAAACAGAAGCCAGTCGCCGGTTGCGGCGTTGGTGGCCGTCCACATGGCGTGCGTTTTGCCCAACCATCCTGCGGGCAAATCCTGATGGTGAATTACTTTCAACTTCGAGTAGGAACTTTTCTGAACTTCTTCCATGATCTCGCCGGTGCGATCCGTCGATCGATCATTGACGGCGATCACTTCGTAATTGTCGTAGTCGAGAGCCAGCAATTGAGTCAAAGCTTGCGCAATATCTTTTTCTTCGTTGCGCGCTGGGACGATGATAGAAACTCGCGGGCTTCCGGAAGGTGCAGCGGGATTGCGGTTCCACTCCGGCTGCGAAATATCGGCGACGCTGGGCATGCCGATGGCGGCATCCACAATGCGGGAAAACCAGGCCAGCGCGAGAATTGTGCCGGCAATCCAATGAAAGTAATGCATCCTGCTCTAAGTCTTCCCTGCCCGAGCGCCATCGAATTGCACAACCGGCGCGAATTTCATTCCATAGAACAGTATGGCAGAGGAAGCGACCATGGCAATTACCGGCAGGATGAATGCGGCTTGCAGCGTTCGCTTGTCGGCAACGTAGCCCATGAGCGTCGGCGAAGGAACATCGCCAAGCAGGTGAAAGATGAAGATGTTGACGGCAAGTGCCGTGGCACGAATGTGCGCGCCAACCGAATTAATCACAGCCGCATTCAACGGCGAAGTGTTCAGCAGCAGAAAAAATGCAGAAATTGCGATTGCCGGCAGCATGACCGGTCCGCGCATAAACAACGCCGCGATCATAAAAGGCACGCCGAGCGCCATACTCAAGGCAGAGACGAAATAATAAGATCCCTTCATTCGCGGCAGCAGATAATCGCCCAACCAGCCTCCTGCCAGTGACGCCAAAATACCATCGACCACGATTATGATTCCGAACATGAAGTTTGCCGACTCCAGCGAATAACCGCGGGCGCGCGATAAGAATGTCGGCATCCAGACTTGTATACCGCCCAAGGCAAACGTCATCATTGCCATGCCTAAGGTTGAAGTCCAGAACGCTGGGTTGCGCGCCAAGCCCAGGATCGTGCCTCGTTCAGGCGTTTCTTGCTCGGTATCGAATTGGCCGCGCTGTGGTTCTCGCAGGAACAATACTGCTAATGCGAGTAAAAATCCGGGAGCCGCCGCGATGTAAAAAGGAAACCGCCAACCATAATGCGGACTGAGATTTCCCCCGAGTAGATATCCCGCCGCCGTGCCCACCGGAATCGCCAGATAAAAGACACCTAAAATTCGTCCGCGCTTATTTTCAGGGAATAAATCGGCAACAAATGTGGGAGCGATGGTCACAAACGTTGCTTCGCCGATTCCAACCAGAGTATGCCGCACCAGAAGCTCTGCGTAAGTGTGCGTGACCGCGGTAAGCAGCGTGAGGCCGCTCCAGAAAATTGCACCGCCAACAATAATCCGCTTTCGCGAATAGCGGTCCGCCAACGGGCCTACAAATGGGGCCGCGACCATGTAAAAGAGCAGAAATGCGCTGGTGAGGTAGCCGACCTGCGTATTGCTCAGATGGAATTCGCTCTGCACCAGCGGCTGCACGGCGAACAGCACAGACCGGTCAACATAGTTGAGCAGGTTCAGCGCGGTCAGAAGAATCAGCGCCGTCCAGGGATAGAGTTTTGCCGAGGTCACGGTCGAGAGAATATAGCACGATGGCGTTGAGAATTAGTTACAACCGCTTCGTCTTTCCCCCTCGCGGCCATCTGGCAATCACAGTCGTAGAGATTCCACCTCGCGGCCGAAAGTCGCCTTTCACTTCCGCCCAGACCGGCTTCGCCCATTTCACAACATCTTCCAAGACGCGGTTCACAACGTTTTCCTGAAAAATCCCGAGATTGCGATAGGTGTGCAGATATTCTTTGTACGATTTCAGTTCCAGGCAGACCTTATCCGGCTGATAACGTAGCGTAATCACGCCAAAATCGGGCAGGCTAGTTTTTGGACACACCGACGTAAACTCGGGATCATCGATGACGATTTCGTATCCCGGAAATTGATTGGGCCAGGTTTCAATTTCCGGAAACTTGGCGTCCAGCCCGGCGGCGGCGTGCTGGGGAGTGTAACGTCGCTGATTTGGCATAGAGCTATTGTAGCCGCTTGTATCGCCGATCTACCGGGCCAGCTTCCATCTCAGACTGGCGTGCCGCTAATTTCGGGCATCCGGCGATAGTTGAGGGCATCTAAATTGCTAACGGCTGGGGAATGTGCGCCTTATTTGCGCCTGCGGCGGTGGTAAATTAATGCTTGCAATGATCCCCGCCGCAGCCTGAAAGATAAACCGGTTGCCCACAAACAACAATTCGAATGGACACCCAGCTTCGCGCAAGGGCCGTACCTGGCTTACGCTGGGTGCAATCGTCGCCGCGTTGGCGGTAGTGCCGCTTTTTACCCGCCAGTCTCCGACGAAGATTCGTACGACCACCGTAGAACGCGGCTCCATTCGCAGCCTCATCTCTACCAATGGGAAGGTCGAACCGATTCAGAACTTCGAGGCCCATGCGCCCATCGCCACTACGGTAAAGCATCTTTTTGTGAAGGAAGGCGACCATGTGCGCAAAGGCCAGCTACTGTTGCAGCTCGATGATGCCGATCTTCGGAGTCAGGCGGCGCGCGCCCAGGCTCAGATAAAAGCGGCGCAGGCCGAACAATCCGATCTCAGCACTGGCGGCACGCAAGAGGAAATGCTTACGCTTGACGCTCAATTGATCAAAGCCCGCAGTGCGCGCGATGCCGCGCAGCGCAATCTTGACGCTATGCGGCGTCTTCAACAGCAAGGAGCAGCCTCAGAGGGCGAGGTTCGCCAGGCGGAAGAATCGCTGCAACGCGCCCAGGCCGATACGACTCTACTGGAGCAGAAAAAGAAAGATCGCTACTCGCAGCCCGAAGTGGCAAAGGTGCATGCGCAGGGTGCGGAAGCGCAGGCGGCTTATGAAGCAGCTGAAGATGCGCTTGGCAAATCCAGTATCCGCGCGCCTTTTGACGGCATCGTTTATACGCTTCCCGTAAAGCAAGGCGCCTACGTGCAGACCGGCGATCTCCTCTTGCAGGTGGGCGATCTCTCGCAGATGCTGGTGCGAAGCTTCATTGACGAGCCCGATATCGGCCGGCTTGCCGCCGGACAAAAAATCGAAGTCACATGGGATGCCTTGCCCGAGCGTATCTGGAACGGCACCGTAAGCACTATTCCGTCTACAGTAAAACTGCGTGGCGCTCGCAATGTTGGAGAGGTCACATGTTCTGTCGATAATCACGATCTGCATCTTCTGCCCAATGTGAATGTGAGCGTGACCATTGTTGCAGCAGAACATAGCGGCGTGCTCACGCTATCTCGCGAAGCATTGCGGAATGACGACAGCAAGCCTTACGTGTATCGGGTTGAGGACGGAAAGCTGGTGCGGCGCGATGTCGAAGTCTCTTTGCAAAATCTGACGCGCGTTGAAATTGCCAGCGGACTTCCCGAGCATGCGCAAGTGGCCTTATCTTCGACCGACGCCAAGCCGTTGCTCGATGGCGCTCGTGTCAAGGTGGTTCCGTAATACATGAAGCGGTTTCTTCCCAGTAAAAATATTACGCAACCGGCACGTCTTTTCCTCGCATGCCTTTGCTTGATTCCATTTCCTCTCGCGGCGCAAGCGGACACCCCGCAAAACCTTTTGGCGGCTGGGCGCGTGGATCAGGCGATGCAGACCCTGCAACGGCAAATTCAGATTACTCCTACGGCGGAAGCTTACAATCTGCTTTGCCGCGCTGACTTCGAACTCGATGCCTGGGATGCCGGAATCCCCGCCTGCGAAAAAGCAGTTTCTCTGGCTCCCGAGAATGGCCTCTACCATCTTTGGCTCGGCCGAATCTACGGCGAGAAGGCAGACCGAGTCAACTTTCTCAAAGCTACAGGTTTAGCCAAAAAGGTCCATACGGAGTTCGAGAGGGCCGTCGAATTTTCCCCCAACAATTGGGAAGCCCACACCGATCTCGCCGAATTCTATTTGGAAGCACCTGGCATTGTAGGCGGCGGTGAAGATAAAGCCCGCGCGCAAGCCGATCTGCTGATGCAACTGAATCCGGCCATGGCACATTGGGCTCAAGCCAGGATGGCTGAAAAGCATAAAGACACTGCGGCGGCCGAGCGGGAATATCGAGCCGCGATTGAGGCTAGTCATGGCGGCGCCCGCGCCTGGGTGAACCTGGCCGGCTTTTATAAACATGCGAACCGTCTTGACGACATGGACCAAGCGATCCATTCCGCCGAGTCCGGTCCACTGGATCGACCGGGCGCTCTCATGGATGCCGCTGGACTTCTGCTGCGGACCGGCCGCGATTACCCAACGGCCGTTCGCCTGGTACATCGCTATCTTTCATCGTCCACGGTCGAAGAATGGCCGGCTTTCAAGGCTCACAATCTTCTCGGCGAACTGCTGGAGAAACAAGGCGACCGTGATGGCGCAGTGGAAGAATACAAAACCGCGCTCGCCATGGCTCACAACTTCACTCGTGCTCAGGAAAGTTTGAAGCGTATCGAACGTTAGAGATTCCAATCGTCTCGTTCTGCAATTTTGGTTATGATTTTTCGCTGCTTTGTTGAAGTTGATATGCGGCACCGGCCTTAGCTTCATCCGCAACGAAAACAATTTTTGGATGGAACAACGTTCCGGCCACGCGAGTTGCAATCGCAAGGAGATCGCGTTGGCCGGCGAAAACTTTGACTTGCCGGGCGCGGGAGAGTTCAGGAAGGTTGATGGGTCGGCCATTGCGGATGCGGGCGGCAGTGATTTCATCGGCGGTAACGCAGGGGAGTTGCGGAAGAAGCTGGCGGGGATGGATGCAGAGAGAATCGAAGGCGCCAGATTCGATTGCGTCGGTACTTCCCACTTCTTTCATTCTGAGCGGCAGCGAGCGCACGCGAGCGATCGTCGAAGAATCCCTATTGTTTGCACACTCTGCGATTTCTTCGAGCGTGTGTGCATGGCACAAGTCAAACTCGGCAACGGAAGTGCGGCGAAGAGCGGCAAGATGGGCGCCGCAGCCGAGGCGCTGGCCTATATCATGCGCTACAGAGCGCATGTAAGTTCCGCTGGCGACGCGGGCGCGAAAGGTGGCCCGGTCGGCTTCGAGCGCGGTGATGGTAAATTCTTTGATCTCGACTTCAACCGGTTTGAGTTCGACTTCCTGATGCTTGCGGGCGAGCTTGTAAGCAGGAACGCCTTGAATTTTTTTGGCAGAGAACGGCGGCGGAGTTTGTTCGATGAGACCGACGAATTCGGCAGAGAGTTGTTGCAGAGAGTCGAGCGAAAGCTCGACTGGAATGGGCTCCGTGGTAGGAACGCCTTCAGCGTCGTAGGTGTCAGTAGCGAAACCGAAGCGGATGACGCCTTCGTAGGTTTTTTCAGAACTTGTATAAAACTGGGCGAGTCGCGTAAAGCTCCCAAGGACCAGAGGCAAAATGCCGGTGGCCATGGGGTCAAGCGTGCCAAGATGTCCAACCGAACGCTGACCGAGAATGCGGCGAAGCCGGTTGACCACGTCATGCGAGGTCAGGCCGGACGGTTTGTCGATGATGAGGACGGCGTTCATTGGGGGAATTTGGTAATTTGGTAATTGAGTAATTTGGTAAATTTCAAAGTAGAGAGATCTGCGAAGTTCTGCCCCGAATGGTTTTCAATTGCACGATTACTCAATTTCACAATTACTAAATTAACTCATGCTGCCGATTAAAGACGATCAACCTCGATACAGCACACCGTTTGTAACGTGGTTCCTGATTGTTTTTAACCTGCTGATTTTTTTCTTCGAAGCAACGCTTGATCCGCGTAGTTTGAACCTGCTGATTCATCAGTTTGGAGTGGTGCCGTATCACACGGCGGCGTTACTGGCGGGGTCGCATCGATATACATTGCCAGTAGTCGTACTTCCGTATTTTACGTCGATGTTCTTGCACGGGTCGTGGATGCATGTGATCGGCAATATGTGGTTTCTCTATATTTTTGGCGATAACGTAGAAGACTACCTCGGGCATTTCAAATATCTGGTCTTTTATCTGCTGACCGGTTTGATCGCCATGAGCACGCAGGTTGCGATTAGCCTGCACTCGACCGCGCCCACAGTAGGCGCCAGCGGCGCGATCGCAGGCGTGCTGGGAGCGTATTTCATTTTGTATCCGAGAGCTCGCGTGCTGACGTGGTTTTTTGTCTTTGTGCTGTGGGTGCCCGCGTCTATTATTTTGGGCTACTGGTTTGTGCTGCAATTTCTAAGCGGAACAGCAACGGCACTGGCGGTGCAGGGGCAAAGCATGGGCGGGGTGGCATTCTGGGCACATGTGGGAGGATTTATTTCGGGTGCGTTGCTGGTGAAGATGTTTGGAGAGCGGGGTGTGAGATATCCATATGCAGTGGGATAGAGGTACATGGGCCCAGTGTCTCGGAAATCCCCCATGTCTCGCAAAACAAGCGAGACATGGGCACCCGTTTCATCTCGACATTATTTCTTCTTCTATTTTTTCGGGCGCGATTCCGGCGGCACCAATCCTGACAAACGATAGTAGACGACAAGTTGGCCGTAGTGTTCGCCACTGTGCTCGATGAAGCCGTAGGCCCAGTCGACGACGCGAACTTGCTGGTGGGCGAAGGGGTCAACGACCAGAGCGTTCATCCCCTTGTCGCCTTTGTCCTTAATGGCGGCAGCGCCGTCGCCAAAGGACTTTTTCACGAAGGCGACGACGTCCGCTTTTGATTTGAAGTTATCGCGCTTTGGATTGTCATCAGACGGAGGCTTTTCGCCGCGAACCGCGTTGGTGAAATAATAGTTCGCCGCAGCGGCGTGTAAAAGCTGTTCGGCGAAACTGCGCTGAACGGAAGTTGGTTTGAAGTCGTATTTATCCTCGGGAAATCTTCCGCCATGGCAATGAGCTTGCGGCCAATGTCGTTCCAGGAGTCAAGCACCACTTTGGAAGGGCTATCGGCGGGCTTGATGGCGGCGTCTTTCTTCGCGTCTTGCGCGTGTGCGGGAAAATGAAGAAGTGCAACAGCGAGCAGGGCTGCGGTCAGAAGTGACGATTTACGCATGGTCGTTTCTCCACTGGTATCGCTTGATCGAGCGGACGCAATTCTAGCCTTATTTCCCTTCTCTGTAAAACCTGGCTATCGAAAACTCTGTGCGACTTACGTTCCTGTTCCCGACAATGCCACCGTTTGTGAACCTTCGCCGCCAGTCGTAATACTGAGTGTCGCCGAACGAGTTCCAGTAGCGGACGGAGTAAAGAGCACATTCAAGCCGCAATTGGTGTGCGACAACAGAGTATCGGTGCAACTGGAGATCAACGAGAAATCCCCGGCATTTGTTCCTTGGATGGCAATCACCGGGAAAACATCGATCGCGCCGATGTTGGCCAAAGTCAAAGCGATTGGCGCGGTTTGCGTGCCGACGGCGACGCTGCCAAAGTTTATGTTATTCAGCGAAACCGTAATGGCGGTATTCGGGGTGGGTAGAAATACAACCGTATTCGGGCATGCTGTGATGCCGCTACACAAATAATCCGGTGGAACCGGCAGTCCCGACGGCAGGCTCACAGGGGTTTCGCTGATGCTCAATGGAAAACCCAGATTGATTCTTGCGATCCATTGCTGATTCGCATCCACCAATAATCCATAGTTGCTGTTTTTGTAGACATCGTTGAATGTCGCGATTGCATTGGGATCGCTGCCATTCACAAACGGCTTGCCATCTGGAGTCGCGGGCATGGGCCCATACCAATAAGTAGTAATGTCAGCGGCATTGAGCGCGGTAGATGTGGAGGAAGGCCAGGTTTGGAAACCCGCGCAACTCCCCGATGTTTGGCTGGTGAACAGCGTATGAATGGCGTCGCTGGGTGTAACGGTTGCGCTCACCGCCATTGCCGCCATGTTCAGAAAAACCGGCGTACCGCACGTACCAAGATCTGGAATAGGCGTGAAAACCGGGCTTTGAGCGCTCGCTAAATTCACCAGCGACTGACTGTTTGTTTGCGCATCGACGATCGTGCCGTAGTCAGTGACCAGATCAATGGCAGTCGCACCGGGGGTGGTGAGTCCGGAATTCAATGTGGTCACTGCATTCGTAGTCAAGTTCAGAATCTGGAGCTGGCTGGTTCCCGGAATCGCGCTGAGAATGTAGGGATTGGTCGCGGTCGTATTCAGAGAAAAATTGGCTGCCGGAGCCGGCGTCGGCGTGAAAGGAATCGGAGTAAATGTTCCGGCAACCATATCCATGGTATAGAAACCCTGCGCCGTGCTAAGAAGCAGGTTACCGGTCTGCGGATTAACCGCCGCCGCGCAAATCATGCACTTGATTCCATTCAAGGTTATGCTTTGTGAAACTGGCGCGGTAAATGTCGCAATGATCAAATTGCTGGCTACATCGGATGGAATATTGCTGGCATCGATGATTTGAACCGCCGGCGAACTATAACTGATCACCGCGACAAGGAATTTCGATTGGTTGGCTACGGTGACATTCGGTACATAACCCGCCGGCATTGGAATCGACGCCAACAGTGCGTTGGGAACAGGCAGCACATCGGAGAACTGATCGGCATCCAGATTCACCTCCTGGACTGCATAAGCCCCCTGCGTCAGCGCCTGCGATTGCGGCAGATATGCTGCGTCCACGATAGTGGTTTTATATGGGACTGAAAGAATCGCAGTTGTGCCGGAGGTGTAACCGTTCGTATCGACCGTGAGTTGCAGCGCTCCTACAACAGGTCCAAGCGTGGCGGTGACCACCGATGCGCCAATCGCCCGCCCAGTCGCCACTCCGCCCGGATTCACGACGACAAAGTTAATCGTGCTCGACGATGAAGAGACGCCCCATGTGACCTGCGAAGAAATGTCGATTTGGGAACCATCACTGTAAGTGCCCGTGGCGAAGAGCTGGCGGCTTTCAGCCAGCGATATTAACGAAGTCGCCGGGGTGATGCTGATCGAAACCAGCGATATTCCGGGAGCCGGATTGACCGAGGTCGAAGTGTAATTGGGATTGCTCGCTCCGCTGCAGGATTGCAGAAGCGCGCAAGCCAGCGTCATAAGCGCAAGCGAGAGGAGTTTTCCTATAAAAATTACTCTTGCTGTAGATAACTTTCGTCGCGAAATCTGCATTGCCTCTCCTGAAATGTTGCACTGACCACGCAAGCCTTGCTGCTGCAAATTCACTGCGGGCTTGACGATGATTTGTCCTGCGACTGCCCAGCCGCGCTGTATTCGTCGATAACGCGAAACGCCATTTGTTTCTTAATCCAGTCGAATCCCTTGCCACCTGCAATGGCTTGTTGAAAAGCCGGCGAGTTGTCGTAGTGAATGATTTGCGCATTCGCCGGAGCGGCCGCTTCCAGTTTCTTTTGTGCTTCCTGCGGCGTGACGGTGACAGACTTGATCAGCTGTATTCTTATCCTCGGCGTCTTGAGTTGCGGCAGCCACTTTATTGGATCGAGCGGCGCGACATTCGCCAGCCATTCCGGCTTTAAATAATCCGGCCGCTCTTTTTCTGGAATGCGCGTCGACTTGGCAATCCAAGCCGGCCAATCTCCCCAGGGGTCGAGTAAGTCCAGCGTCTTGATTCGCGGATCAACCGCGGCCGCAAGAATCGCGATTGCCGCACCTGAGCCATCGCCGAACATTCCCACACGATTCATATCCACATCGCCGCGGGTGCTCAGGTAATTCAGGATCATCTGTACATCGTGCGCGGAAGTTGCGAGCGATTCAGCCAGTTCGCTTACGAACCACTCCTTCATCGGGCGGTCGTGATAGCGGTGTCCGGTGAGTGCCGATGCAAAGCCAATAGCGGCGTAACCATCCTTCACCAGAAATTTGCAGAAATCATGATTCAAAAAGCGGTCGTTTTCGAATGGGTAGCTGTAGAGATACAGAATCACGGGCGGATTTTTAATTCCGGCCGGTTTGACGATATACAGATCGATCGGATCTCCCGGACGCCATTGCACGCGCGTTACTTCGTGCGTATACGCGTTGTCGATGGTATCGACATCGCCAGAAATAACCGGGAACGGTTTCAAATCACTGCCTTCGAGGGAAGGCGTAGTCGAAGGCTCGACAATCTTCGGCGTGAGCGAAGCGCTGGAAATATTTCCGCGCACCGTCGGAGGTTGCGTCGCAGAATCTGTTTTGTCTGATTGCGGCGCTGGAACAGATTGCGCCCAAACACTCCCCACCGAGGCAACTAGCACAGTCAACATCAATCTCAGAAAAAATTGGCGCAACGAATACAACTTCTCCATTGGGCTCCTTTTATACATTCGCATCGCAATCCGGCTTTGAATTGCGCTCAATCCTAAAAATCGAAATCTGAGGCAGACTGCTGAATGAGCCAGTCCGCCTCAGAGATTACAAAGCCTCTTCGATCATCTGAAAAAGCGGTTACTGTTTCTTCGCCGTTACGCCCGGAGCGGTTGCGGCCGTGAAGGTTTGCGATTCCCCGACAACCGTGAACGGCACCGGGATGGTCTCGGTGCTGCTCGGGTTCGGGTTGGCAACGTAGACGATGGTAGCCGTCGGGATGCACTTATTCGTGGTCACACCCTTCACCGTTTCCGGGCAGCCCTGAATGACCTGCGGGGAGCCGTTGAGGATGATGGTCGAGCCGATCAGCGAGGTGCCGGCAACGAAGTCCGGACCAGTCTTGTGCGAAACTTCGGACACTGTGCTCGTGCCCTTCACGACCTTGGTGTTGAACCATTCCGCGTAGCCGTAGGTGTTCGGTTCGGAAATGCCGAACGGTCCTTCGATCAGACCGCCTTCATCGCCGCCGCCTTCAGAACCGCCACCGAGAGTGTTCCCATTGTTCAGGAGGTTCGCGGGGGTGGCGCTGCCATTGTTAGCGGTAACAGCTTCCTGGGTGAAGTGCGAGTGGTAAACCGACAAGCCATCGGTCGGAGTAGAGCTCGCGCAGGCTGGATCGGACAACGGGCAAGCTTCGAACGGAACGAAGTCAGCCACGTCTGAATCGACATAGTCCTGTGCGAGCTGAGCCACAGCGGCCGGCCCATAATTGTCGCTGTTAGGCACGGTCACCCAGCGGTAAATCGACCACGCCTTGTAGGTACCGTTGCGCAGGCTGGGGAACGTGATGCCGCCAGACCACAGAGTGGATGGGCAAGTCGTACCGTTGCAGTTGGGCAGGTTCTGCGCGCCGTTTCCAGTCTGGGAAGCAGGGAGCCCAAGAGGATCCACACCATCCAAGGTCAGGTAGTTGTAATCTGCGCCTACCGCCCCGCCCGACCAGAACTTGGCTGCGTTGGAGAATCCCCAGAAGATATAACCGATGGAGTTGGGGTTGTTCAGAACACCGTAGCCGCCGGTGCCGAACTTGCCAACCACTTCGCCGGTGCCGATGGAGCGCTCACGCGCACCACCACCGCCAGCGCAGGTCAGATCCAGCGGGTTGTAAGGCGAACGGGTGGGGTTGATCACGCCGACTTCCTGTGAATCATCCGTGTTACCGAAGGAACGGAACAGGCTGAATTCGGTCGTGTTCATGGTGCCGGAAAGCGGTTCACGCAGGAATACCGTGATGTTTGCTGAGGCAGGGGTTCCGTTGCTATAAGCGTCGAAAGCCGGATTGAGGTTGGTGCAAGCCGTAGTTCCGTTGAACAGGTTGGCCAACGGGTAGGTTTGTCCGCTGACGTGCGCGCCAGGCGTGACGCCGGAGGCGACATCGATCGGATAGCTGGATGCTCCACCGTTGTTGTAGATGAAAACGATAGGCGCGGCGCCGATTGGAATGGTGGTATAAACCGGAACGGGGAGCGCGGTGATGGGGTCGTTCTTTCCGCCAAGCGCGAACTTGATCGGAGTTGCGGCCGTGCCGGTACCCTGAGCGGTGTTGATCGGAGCGCCGATGTTGGCCGTCGGACCAGTGTAGCCGAGTCCGGCGTAGGTGGTGGTGTTCAACGCCGTAAGAGAGCGAACGGTGGCGAACAACGCATCTTCAGGGCGGATGTCGGTGAGGCCAACGTTGACGTGAACACCACCGGAAACGCTGGTGTTGATCGCGGCAAGCGCGCCAGCGCTGAGTGCAACGTCAGCGTTATTGTCCGGCCAGAGATTGTTGGGAGAAATCAGGGCGCCACCCGCCGTACCAGCAGCCTGGTTGATTTGGATCTGGCCGCCGCTAACCTGAATAGGGCTCGCTTTGGTGCCGAAATTTTCCTGGATGGAGAAAGTGCGTACGCCGACCGTAGAGTCGACGCTGATGTCAATCCAAACGTCAGTCACGGTGCCACTGCCGTTTTGCAGCCATACCAGCCAGACATTGCCGAGTTCGGGAAGGATGCGGCCCAGCGAATCACGGTTATCGCTGACGGTCGCACCGTTTTTGAAGGTCCAGTGTTGAACTGTTTCTGCGCCGCCATAGACGGCGCTGTTCTCATTGATAGCCGCCTGGTCGGCAGCGATGGCCGCCATGGTAAATTGCGCCGAAGAACCGGAGCCGACGAAGTGCACGTTCTGTGCATTCGCTGCCGGGGCCAAGGCTACGATCGCGGAGACAGCAACTCCCGCGAGCAGAGATTTGATTCGTGTCATTGTTCTCATTCTCCTAAGACCTTAGGGTTGTAAAACGTGGAGATTGGAGCCGTGTCCATGCCGGTATGCGCAGACTTCATACTCCGCGCATCAGGAGATGGAGCCCAGCAAAGAGTAAGTTTGCATTTCGGAATGACCGGCGAGAGCGCCCCGCTCCCGCAGTCGGAAGCAACTATGGAGGAAGCGTGTTACGCGTGAATGACTGAATTATTAATGTTGCAAGAATTTTCCCGGGGAACCTGTGGGAAACACTGGCAGTTAATTAACACGAAATGACTAAGCAAATAACATATCGAAAATGGCGGCGTTTTTTTCGTGTGCCGGACTGTAACCTGAAATTCATCAGCCTGTCATGTCTGCGTAACAACGCCCGTGTAACTCTATTCCACTCCATTGGTTTCTGAAATTCGGTTTCTGAAATTTTGATTTCCGAAAGCGCAACGCATGGTGGAAAAAGCCGTTGCGGCCCGCTGGAGGCGATTTACAAGGGCGTGATTCCCGGTCGAAAAACTAAGTAAAGATCTTGCTTTGCGCTCTTCTCGCAGTCGGAAGCGCTGCGAACGGCGGCAATTTGGTATTGGCGTGCTCCCAAGTCCCAATCAGCTCAAGCAATAAGTTAGTGCGGAGGAAAACAGGAATCGTGAGATTTCCCAGGATCGTTTTCTGTCTTTTGATTCTCGTTGCAAACGCCGCAGCCGCGGGTTCGTCTCCGCCTGCCGGAAATTTCTGGAGCCATGCAGCAATTGCGGAAGCGATGCCGCAGGACAGCACTGCTTCTCTCAGCGGCACGGTAACGGATGCTTCCGGCAAGCCTCTCCGCGGAGCAGTTGTTTCTGTGAAGAATGCATCGGGAGGCAATCAATCCGCAACCGCCGACGACAAAGGGAAATACTCGATTCAAGGATTACCTGCCGGAACTTATACGATTTCAGTAACAGCCAGGCAATACAAGAATTTCGTAGTCGAAAATATTCCGCTCGCGGCAGGAAACTCATTGCCTCTCGATGTTTTGATGGAGCCTGGAGTTTCAACCGAAGCTGCCAATACCAACGCACCAACCGCCCCTGCTGATAATTCCGCGCAAGCTTCCACGACTACTACGCCCGCAGAACCCGCACAGGCGCAGGATAAGTCCGCGGTATGGCTCAATGTGGCTCCCACTATGCCCTCACCGCCACCGGGACAAACTGGCGCTACGGTTCCCGCAGTAACCTCCACCATAGTCAACCATGACGGGAAAACTGCCACCGTCACCGGGACCGTCAGCGATCAGAGCGGCGCAGTTCTTGCCGGCGCCACAGTGGTTGTTTCGAACGCCTCCGGATTTAAACAGACCACGACCGCCAACGCGCAAGGCATTTACGCGATCAGCGGCGTACCGCCCGGCACTTACGATTTATCGGTATCAGCGCCGAACTTCAAATCCTTTCAAACTGCCGGAATTAATTTGACCGCCGGTGACACACTTCCGATGGACGCGATGCTGGAGACGGGAGGAGAGAAAACGGAAGTCAACGTAACCGCAGGCGGCGCGGCGGAGGTGGAAACCGAAAATGCCGAAGTCTCCGGGACCATCACTCAGAAAGAAGTAATCAATCTTGGATTGAATGGCCGCAACTTCACCCAGTTGATCACCCTCACTCCCGGCGTCAGCAACCAAACCGGGCAGGATGAAGCAAAAGTCGGCGTGAACGGCAGCGTGAAATACAGCGTGAACGGCGGCCGCGTGGAGTACAACTCCTTTGAAGTCGACGGCAGCGACGTTTTGAACGCCGGCTTGAGCGGAGCGGAGAGCACGCTCGTGGTTTATCCCAGCCTGGATGCAATTCAAGAAGTTAAAGTTCTAACCTCAAACTACGGCGCGCAATATGGGCGCACCGCATCCGGCACAGTGGAAGTCACTACGAAATCCGGTGGCGCACAGTGGCACGGAAATATGTACGAATTTTTCCGCAACGAGGCGATGAACGCGCGCAACTACTTTGATCAGACTCCGAAGGCGCCCCTTTATCGCAGAAATGATTTCGGTGGAACCATCGGCGGCCCGCTTTGGATTCCGGGCGTCTACAACCAGAATAAGCAGAAGACGTTCGTGTTTTTCTCCGAAGAAGTCCGTATCGAAAAATCACCCAGCGAACTGCAGCCCAACTTTAATCAGGCCGTGCCGTCGCTTGCCGAAAGGCAGGGAAATTTTAGCGACGTTTGTCCGAATCCGAGCGATCCTGAGGACCTGAAAAAGTTGCACGCGAATGGTGGCACGACTTACATTTTCCCGATCGCCTCTTTCCCGGATTGCCCCGGAATTCCGAACGGAACCAATACTCCGGGTTACCGGCTCATGTTTTCCAGCCCAACCGGCACAAATGGAAGCGTAGTTTATAACAATCTTGGCAATAGTTTGAATACGGCTGCTGGACTTGATCCGGTTGGGTTGGCCCTGCTCAACACAAATCTCATCCCGCTACCCAATTCGTTCGGTGGCTGTAACTCAAGTTTGGTTGGGCAGGTGGATCACACCACGTTGCAGCCAATCATGCCTTGTTACGACGCGGTTATCTCCGAACCCACGCACTGGCGCGAAGAGCTGTTCCGCATCGATCACAATTTCAACTCTCATTTGCACGGAACCTTTCGTTACATTCACGATTCCTGGGACACAGTCACACCCACGCCGAACTGGGGCACGGTGAAAAACACATTTCCCACGGTACAGAACAAATTCGTGGGACCCGGAATCGACATGGTGGTGCGATTGACGCAAACGATCACGCCTTCCCTGCTCAACGATACGGTTTTCAGCTACACCAATGCTCACATAACCCTGAGCGATGTAGATGGCCCCGGCGGAGCCAATTACCTGCGGCCAGCGGGATTAGGAAATCCCGCGGCAGTCGGAACTTGCACAGGTGCGGCTGGATCGATTCAAACTTGTCCGATGGGTTATTTATTCAATAACGGCTTTGGCGACAAAGCTCCGGGAGTAGTGCTCACTGGAGACAACCAGGCATACGGCGGAGCCGGTTTCACGGTCGATCCTTCTTACATGCCGTGGGAACATACCAACCCGACTTTCAATTTTCGTGACGACCTGAGCAAAGTAATAGGCAAACATACGCTGCAGGCCGGAGTGCAGTACGTACTGGCGCAGAAAAACGAAACCAACGGTGCGCTCGGGGCTGCCTCGGGCGATGTGCAAGGCTTATTAACATTCAGCAACGTGAATGGCGGCGCTCTTAGCACCGGCAATGCCTTCGCCAACATGATTTACAACGATGGCAACACCAACTTTCTCGGCGGAGCCAATGCGATAAGGAGTTACTCGCAGGATAGCGCACAGCTTCGCTACTACAATCGTTACCAAATCGGGGAGCCGTTCGTTCAGGACGATTGGAGAGTGAGTCCGCGTTTAACCGTGAATCTCGGAATTCGTTTTAGCCTGTTTGGAAACTATCATGAGAAATATTTGCGGGCTTACAACTGGGAGCCGCAGGCGTTTAGCGAAGCGCTGGCTGCGCAGCTTAAAGTCGATCCATATGGCGGGCAATTGTTCAGCATTCCGCAGAACACTCCTATTCCAGTTAATCTTGGCAGCCTCGATCCGCGGATCACCAACGGAATCGTGCAGTGCGGCGTAAACAATGTACCGGCGGGTTGCATTCAGAGTCACGTATTCAATCCAGCGCCGCGCGTGGGCGTCGCCTGGGACCCGCAAGGGAATGGTAAGACGTCAATCCGCGCCGGCTATGGCATTTTCTTTGAGCATGGCACGGGGGATGAAGCAAATACCGGATCGCTCGAAGGTAGCGCTCCCAACATCCTCAACATGACGCAACCGTTTCCGGCTAGCTATGCCTGCATCGGGAACTTCGGCACCGCGTGCAACATCTCGCAGAGTGGAACCAGTTCCCTTCCCGGAGCTTTCCCTCTCAACGTCACCTCAATTCCTACGCAAACCGTATATTCCTATTCGCAGCAGTGGAGCTTAAGCGTGCAGCGCGAACTGCCACGAAGTTTCGTAACTACTTTCGCGTATGTGGGCAGCAAAGGCACGCACCTTACAGTGGAGCGCCAACTCAACCAATTGGAGCCGATCGCTCCGGCATTGAATCCTTTTGCTTTGCACGAGCCATTCTTGCTGGATGTTGCCGGTTCCACGGCATCCGACTGTGAAAATCTGGGAATCGGTACAATCACCAACCCGGTATTCGTATTGCAGAACGGCGCCACGGTCAGCTCCACCAGTCCGGCATCCATCAACATGCAGGTCGCGTGCCAAGGACAATCGTCAACTCCAATTGCCGTGGCCAATGCGTTCCGGCCTTATCCGGGATTGGGCGAAATTTTCTCACTGCAAAATGGAGCCGACTCTTCGTATCACGGTTTTCAAACTACGATCCGCCGCACCAAGGGACCGTTAACGGCCGGTATCGCATATTCGTACAGTCACTCCATCGACGACTCCTCCGATCGCACCGATCCCACCTTCGTCAACTCGCTCGATCTGCGATCGAATAAGGCCAGCTCCAACTTCGATCAGCGGCATTTGCTCAATATCAGTTATCTGTATAGCCTTCCGAATTTCGGCCGGGCCTTGCAAAGAGACCTGCTTGGCGCCGATACCGGCGATGACGACGATGCTCCGCCGCCATCCACCGAACCGCCTTCCCGGCTCATGCGATGGCTGGGCGATGGCTGGCAGCTTTCCGGAATCACTTCGTACCAATCGGGAACGCCGTTCAGCGTGATCAACAATGCCGGCAGCAGCGGTATTGGGGTTCTGGATAACGCAGGCGTCGCGAATGGCGTTGGCGCTGGTTCTTATCCCGACGTGGCCACGAACGCGGCCCCAGCAGCGCTGAAAACGAACGCCGCCAGCTTCGGACCGCTTCTTTTGAACCCCAATGAATTCGTCGCCCCTCGCGGACTTACCTTCGGAGATGCCGGACGGAACTTCCTGAACAATCCAAGCCGGCTGAATTTCGATATGTCGATACTGAAACACTTCCAGGTTCGCGAAGGCAGTGAAGTGGAATTCCGCGCGGAAGCTTTCAATGTATTCAATCACACCCAATTCCGCCTCTATAACTCGGACCTGGGCAACACCGGCAGCAACACCATCAGTTGCTACGGCGGTTCGGATTACTCCGCAGGCGCATATTTCCCCGGAGGCTCCGACTGCCTCACGGGTAGCTCCTTCCTGCACCCGGTAGATGCACACCGTCCGCGCACTCTCCAGCTCGCGTTGAAATATAACTTCTAGGGATTTTCTTATCACTAAGCGTGGGACTTAGGCGTGAGCTGAATGCCGACCCTCTTGGACATGGAACCGTGGATGAAAGCAGCTAGAACGCAGCTTTCGCCCAATAGCTTTATTTGCTGCTAGCCAATTATCAATGGTGGGATGCTAGAAGTTTAAAATCACGCTGGCGGTGTCAGTCACAACATTTTGGCCACCGGAAGCGGTAATCGAAGGACACGGCCCCGTCGATCCAAGATTAGTTTGTACGCCGAGAAGTAAATTGCCGCTGTCGGGAGTACCGCCAACCAAAGATACGCCAGTGGAGCTTACAACCACCGTTGCGGGATCTGGGGTCGCGCCCGGCGACGGAGGCAGCACACCCAAAGTTCCAATTTGCTCGCCGTTGAATCCAAAAAGAGCAAGATAAACGTCTTGTCCGCTGATGGTCCCGCTCATCGTAGCCGTCGCAAAACAGGGATAGCCGACCGCATTGATCGTGCCCGTGAGGGTAGCATTGCTCGCGCCCGCGTTATCGCTTTGCGTCATCGTACCGGACACCGTTATCGGGACAGGAGAGTTTGCCCCAGTCACCAGCTGCATGTATTCGGAATCGAGTGTACCGGTGAAGTTCCCGTTCAAAGGTGGAATCAGAAAAGCATTCCATGTGCCGGTAGTGGCCTGGGTAAAGCACGCGCCGCCCAATGCCTGATAATCGCCCGACATCGAATTATTTCCCGAGGAAATCGTGCCCGTGAAGCTGACAACCGTGCCGCCGTCATTCACGGTGATCGCTACGTTCTGTCCGCTGATGGTTCCCGATAGAACCGAAACGCCCCCACAGCGTTGATTGGAGCCGAACGCTGGCAGCTGCACGCTGCCGGTAAGCCCTTCGGTACTTTGCGTCAAAAAACCGGAGACTCCGAACTGTGCCGTCGGACGTGGATAATCCTGCAGGAGATTGAACTGCCAATTACCGGAGAGCGGTCCGTTCGTCGATGTGCTGGCCGGGGATTTCCCACCGCCGCAACCCGCCAAAACCAATAAGAAAAACGCCAGCGACGCTGTTGCTAGTGTTCTCACAAATATCCTCAAGATGAATTCGAGTAAAAAACCGTCCTGCATAAGCGCAGGCACGCAAGAAGTATGTCTTTCCCGTGGGCAGGTAAGTCTAGCCTTCGCTTGATGACCCTGTTGTTACTGCAAGGTTAAAAGAAGATGAATTTGAGGGTTGGGACTTTGCAGGATCGCTACTAGCTAAAGACTTGCTGCAATGGAGTGTGGCGTCGGCTCTATTTTTTAACCGTAGATTCACCAACGGCACTCCATGTCGGCGATATGATTCACCTCTTCTTTTTGTTTCTGAGGTGATGCGATGCGCCGGTGGTTGCTTGTGCCTGCATTGACAGGCTTTTTAATGCTTGCCGGTTGCGGCGGCAGTAGTACGAAACCGGCCACGTCTACAACCAGCGGCGCTGGAACCGGACCTGTAACTCTGTTGACCATCCAGATGAGCCCCAGCAATGCATCGATTGCGCAGGGCACAACTCAGGCATTCACAGCTACCGGCAACTATTCCGATGGCAGCACAAAAGATTTGACTGCAACCGCACAGTGGTCGTGCCTGCTTCCCACTCTCGCAACCGTCAGCAACATTTCACCCACGCAAGGTTTGGCTACCGGCGTTGCGCCCGGCACGGCGCTCATTACGGCATCGTCAGGAAGCGTTTCCAATAGTGCACAGTTGAATGTCACCGCGGCAACCGCTACTTCTCTCGCAATCACTCCCGCGAATCCGACAATCGGAATCGGTAATCAGCAACAATTCACCGCAACGGCCACATTTAATGACGGCTCTACGCAAGACGTCACCAGCCTGACTTCGTGGTCTTCATTTCCGCCCTTCATTACCAGCAATAGCGGACTGGCCATCGGACGGGCCCCGGGAGTTAACACCATCACGGCCATTTTCGGCGGAGCGCTCGCAACCACAAATCTGACGGTGGATTTGTCGAATCTGGTTTCCATTTCAGTTTTGCCGTCAAATCCTTCCATCGCGAATCACACGCAAACACAGTTTTCAGTAATCGGCACGTTTTACGACGGCAGCACGCGCGATGTCAGCAGCCAGGCGGCCTGGTCCTCTTCCAATCCCGCAGTAGCGAACTTCCCTTCCACGCCCGGCCTTGCAAAGAGCACGGCGGTGGGAACAACGGATATATCGGCATCGGTCGGTACGCTGAATGCCGCGTCAACTCTCAACGTAACCGCTGCGCAACTCCAGTCGATTACCGTATCTCCCGTGAATGGGTCGATCGCCCCGAGTACAAAACTGAACTACACGGCGATAGGGCTTTTCAGTGATTCGACAACGCAAGATCTTACGACGCTGCTCACCTGGACTGTTACGGACACCTCGGTGGCGTCGATCTTGACTGTACGAGGAACCGCCACGGCAGTATCGGGAGGATCGACCACGGTAAACGCAACCAGTCCTTTGACTATGGGATCGATCCAGGGATCGGCTCCGCTAAACGTAAGTTCCGCCACGCTCAATTCGATTTCCGTTATGCCGCCCACGACTTTCATACCGCCGGGCGGCACGCTCAATTATTCTGCGACCGGCAGCTTTAGCGACGGTTCCACGCAGGATGTATCCGCATTGGAAGGGTGGTCGTCCAGTTCGCAAACCGTGGCCACTGTTTCTTCGAACGCAGTCACAGGACAAGGAGTAGGCCTGGCGATCATCACGGCCAAACTCGATACGATTCCCGGAACGGCCAATCTCTCCGTGGTTTCCCCAAGCCAGATCTCGCTTGCTGTCGCTCCCGCGACCGCACAAATCGCCGGCCAGACTTACACGCAATTGGCGGTCACCGGTACGTATATCGACGGCTCGACACAAGATTTCACCACCATCGCAAACTGGACGTCTTCCGCGCCAAGCGTCGCAACCGTTGGCTACCAAACCGGGATCGTCTCTGGCCTGACGCCGGGAACAGCCACCATCACGGCCACGATCGGAACGGTTACAAGCACGATGCAAGTCACGGTAACGAGCGCTACTCTTACATCGATTACGCTTTCTCCGGCGAATCCCAGTATTGCCGTGGGAAATTCGCAACAATTCACCGCGAGTGGAAATTTCAGCGACGGCAGTACGCAGACATTGTGGGGCGCGAATTGGAGTTCTTCTCTTCCGCCCGTGGCGGTTGTAGCTGCCTCGGGTTTGGCTACCAGCACTGGCTCCGGCACGTCCGCAATTTCTGCAACCGTGAACGGGATGAGCGGAAGTACCAATCTCACAGTTCAGTAGTGCGCAAAAATTTGCAGTATCGCCACCCTCGCGATCGTTCAATTCGCCCGCCAGACGGGCAGTTTGCTGGTGCCTCTTAAATTAATTTCCACAGAATTACAGCTCTTCGCCGCGAAATTCATCTCTGCTTAATTTTTTCGTCATCCTGCCGCAACACGCTTTCTCAATACTTGCTCCCGCGATTCTGCGAGGCGCAAACCAGAGTTCGAATGCTCCGAAAACATGGCAGATCCAACTAGAGAAGCTTCCAGCGCTGGACACTTCGAGAATTCCGGGCAGCCGTCGAGCCCCAGTTCAACGGATATCGCGGCCAGTGGAGTCTCGCAGAGCATTACAGCGCATACCAGGCAAAGTGGCAAAAGGTTGCCGCTTTCCGAAGATGTAATGTCGGCGTTGAGCTTTGGCCTTGAGCTTATCCGGCACGGGGCAATGTTGGTGGCGCATGAAGGACATCTTCATATTGCAAACCACTCGGCTCTGGCGATTTTGCAGAAAAAAGATGGGCTGTCGTTGAGTGCAACGGGATTGGTAGCGGATCGCGCCGCCGACACACAACTGCTGCGGCGACTGCTGAAGGACGCGATTACATCGCCGGAATTGGGTGAGCCCAAGGATTCACCCATGACGTTGCCGCGCAAACGATCGCATAACGCTCTTATCGTTCGAATTGTTCCCGGGCCAGGACTGGAATGCTGGCCGGCAACGGAGAATCGCGCGGCTCTCATGACTCTTTATGATCAAGACACCAGTTTGCAGGTGGACGCATCGGTTCTTTGCAAACTTTACGGCCTGACGCGCGGAGAGGCCGCTTTAGCAATACATTTGTTACAGGGAAAATCGGTCGAAGAAGCGGCTGCCGAACTTTTCATCAGCCTGCACACGGCACGCACTCACCTTAAGCGCATCTTCATGAAGACCGACACTCATCGCCAGACTGAATTGGTGGTGCGCATCTTCTCGGCTCTCGTGTAGCCGCTCGCCGCAACTCACCCTTCACGAATACCTCGTTTGAGGGATTACAGGATTTACCGCATCCCGCAAAGTACGCTACAGGAGGAACTGTGTATGAACTCTGTGCGGGGCCATGTGGTTCATCGATTTCTGCCGGCGTTAGCGCTTGCTTTGCTTGCGCTAGCACCTTTAGCGGCTAAGGCCGACTCGACAGCATTAGGCACTCCGAGTTCGACGTGTTTTCCAGGAGCGGTATGCGTTGACAACGGTGGCGGTATGGCCACTGGCGGTATTGGGAGCGCATTCACGGGTTTAAGCATGACGGGAACAAACGCATCTACGATCACCGGGGTGCTTGGAGGGAATAATTTATTCGGCAGTGATTTGGGCACGCTTTCACTGACTACGGGAGGGCTGCTCTCAGGATCGCTGGCCAACGGTGGCACATTTGCGGATGGCACGCTGACGATCAATCTGACAACGGCTTATAACGGCTTCAGCGGCGTTCTGTTCACTGGAACGTTTTCGGGCCCGATCCAATGGATTGCGCTGGGCAAATCCGGAGCGTTCTACCAATACGAACTCATTGGCAGCGTAAACGGAACGTATGAAGGTTATCTGCCGGTTTCAGGTGAAACCGCGCAGCTTTTCTTTGAGAGTAAGACGAAGTATAACGGCGGTCCGATCAGCCTGTTCAGCGGTACGACATCCGTCGTTACTCCCGAACCTGCTTCCCTCGGCTTGATGGGCACGGGATTGGTTGGGCTCGGTCTGCTTGTAAAGCGCAAGATCAAAGCGCAAGCAACTTCGATCCTGGGCAAAACAGCGTAATAGGGTAAGGTGGCCGATGCGACGACCATTGGCCGCCTTCGTGTCTTCGCGAAAAAATCCTCCCTAAAACAGCACATGCACAATACCCCATTTAGGGGATTACAGTTCATCGCGATTTGGCGATGATGTCCGAGTAGACGAGGTTCATCATGCAGACTTGGGTGATTCAGCAGAACGACATTAACGGAGACGTAAAACTGAGTTCGCAACCCCGCCATAGCTTTTATCGCTACTCCCTCTGGCGCGCAAATACCGGTGAACATCTCTTCGATGGCGCTGCCGGCGATATCGCCGAGGCAATGGACACCATGCACGCGCACATTCGTTACCTGGTTGCAGGAGAATCACTGGCCGCAAGGGAGTAGTCACGTCACATGAAATCATCTCAACCTGTCCAGGCAGCTCAAGACGGTAAAGAAGCTGCTGGCCGCCCCGAGAGGTTTGAAGTTATCGACCTCGGGCCGTTCGATAACAATAAGAACGATGTGCTTGCGTTGAATGACGTGGCGCAATGCGCAGGCGTATCTCTCAACCCGGAAACCGGTCGCATTGAAGCCTTCCGGCAGCAGGATGGAGCCCGCAGTATGTTGGGAACTTTGGGCGGATCGTTCAGCATCGCCCGCGATCTCAACAACAATGGAGAAGTCGTCGGCGGGTCCCTGACCGAGGGTGACGAGAATTTTCACGGCTTTCTTTACCGTGATAATCAGCTTCGCGATCTCAACGAATTCCTGGATCCCGGAACTGGGTGGGAACTCCTCCAAGGGCTCGGCATCAACAATCACGGAGAAATCATTGCGATAGGCTGCCAAACCGGCCAGGATCGCATCGTACTTCTCCGACCCCGCCTGTAAATGGGGCAAGAGCCGCACCTTGGCGGGGTTTCGAGGCGCGGGTTCCATGGAGACCGGGAATGTTCGCAAAGGGAATCCGAAGTGTTTTTGTAACTTCTAGCAACTGGCAAATTAAAGTTCTATTCGCAGCAGCATTAGTTTTCCTGGTTTCGATTCCAACCCAGATCCTACATGCGACGCCGATCATGAACGGCGAAGACTTTCAGCCGCTCTCAAAGCAGTTGGTTGGCAATATGAGTTACGCAGTGGCGGCGAAATCGCCGCTGGAGTTTGCGGTTTTTCGTACGTCCACATCCCCGCTGCCCGTCAGTTCCGGCTGCATTTTCGCCAACAACTGCTCCAATCCGGTTGAAGTTCCCGAGCCGGAAGCTCTTGTGTTGGTGGGAACCGGTCTTCTATTGATGGCAGGCATCATCCGCCGGCGTTTGGCTCGACTGTGAAGCCATTTCGGTTTGATTCTTGCCTACGATTCCTACCTTGCGCATCCCAGCCTCTACGTTCTTAACATGGATGTAACCCTCGCAAGATATAAAGAACAGAGCTGCTTGGAGTTTACAGGCGTAGTTTGGCGGTAGTGCAGTTTGGCTCTTTATACAGCTCTGTCATCCTGAGCGTAGCCGTTCTTCAGGCTTAGCGAAGGATCTCCTGCTGCCTAATGCGCAAGCCAAACTGCAACCGTAGTTTTGACGGTTCACCACTTGCACGTAAAATAAATTTAGGCTTGCATTGCGCCCATAATCGCATTCGAGCTTCATGCATGAGCCAACAGAGAATTGTGATCATAGGGGCGGGTCCCACGGGGTTAGGCGCAGGCTACCGTTTGCACGAGCTCGGCTACGAAAACTGGGCGCTCTACGAAAAAGCGGACAATGTAGGAGGACATGCTGCATCTCATGTCGATAGCAATGGTTTCCTGTGGGATGAAGGCGGCCACGTCATCTTCTCGCATTATCCCTATTTCGATCGCTTGATCGATCAGGCGCTGGGCAATGAAGTGCATGAATGCGTGCGTGAAAGCTGGATTGTAAATGGCGAATCATGGGTGCCGTATCCTTTTCAAAATAATCTGCGCTATCTGCCGAAGGACATTCAATTGAAATGCCTCGTCGGAGCCGCCAAGGCTGCGGCGAATGGGAAATGCGATACGGCCAATTTTCACGACTGGATTCTGGCAACCTTTGGGGAAGGAATCGCTGAAGCATTTATGTTCCCTTATAACCGGAAGGTTTGGACCACTCCTCTGGAGAAGATGTCGAAATCGTGGATGGCCGAGCGGGTTTCGGTGGTCGATTTTAAAAGACTGCTTGAAAATGTAATCTATGAGCGCGACGATGTAGGCTGGGGACCGAACAGCAAATTTAAATTCCCGCTCCACGGTGGGACCGGCGAGATTTACCGTCGCATCGCCAGCCGATTTCCCAACGAGATATATAAGGGAAAGAAACTGGCCGAAGTCGATACGGTTCGACGTAAGGTTTCGTTCGAAGACGGCACCGGCGATAACTACGACATTCTCATTTCCACCGTGCCACTTGATCTGCTGGTAAAGATGTCGAAGCCCGCACAGCCTGAACTCCTGGATGCGGCTCAATATCTCGAGCACAACAATCTGCTCGTTCTGGGATTAGGTCTGAATAAACCCATTGAAACCAGCAAATGTTGGGTTTATTTCACCGACCACGACATGCCCTGCTATCGAGCAACTTTTTTCTCGCACTACTCGCCTTACAACGTACCTAACGGAGACGTAACCCGTTACAGTTCGCTAATGTGCGAAGCCTCCATTCCCAACGGAGAGCCCGTGGATGCCGACCGCATGATGAATGAAGTAATCGCCGGGCTGATTCGCGCGCACATTCTCGAAGAATCCGACAAGGATCGGGTTATATCGCAATATCAGCGCTTCGTCGCCTATTCCTATCCCATCCCTACGCTGAAAAGGGATCTAGCGCTTGGCACAATCCAGCCGGCATTATGGAGCCAGAATATTTACTCGCGTGGCCGCTTCGGCGCATGGCGTTACGAAATCGGCAACATGGATCATTCGGTGATGATGGGAGTGGAAGCGGTAAACCACGCTGTTACAGGTGAAAAAGAATCTGTATTTCACAGTTCGTAGGGCGTGAAAAGAGTTTATGTCGAAAGAGAATCCCAGCGTCAGCGTAATCATCCCGGCCTATAACACGGCTGCGCTGATTGCCACTTGCCTCGATTCGGTTCTCGGCCAAACTTTTTCCGATTTCGAAGTCATCGTAGTAAACGACGGCTCGCCGGATACCGCTCAACTGGAAGAAGCGCTACGGCCCTATCAGGAAAAGATTGTTTATATCCGCCAGGAAAACAAGCGCGCGGCCGGAGCGAGAAATACTGCCATCCGGCGGGCACGAGGAGAATTTCTCGCGTTCGTCGATAGCGACGACTCCTGGCTTCCGGATCATCTTGCCAGCCAAATGAAGCAGTTCGAGCAAGACCCGGGCGTCGGTTTGGTTTATTCCGACGCTTTCCTGATTCGCTACGCAGGACATCAAAGAACATTCACGGAGACATGTCCGTCTGAGGGGCCGGCGAATTTCGAGACATTAATCGCCGAACGCTGTCAGATTCCAATCTCGACGGTCGTGGCGCGCAAAACAGCGATAGTAGAAGCGGGACTGTTCGATGAAAGTCTGGCGCGGTGCGACGACTACGACATGTGGCTGCGCACCGCGTTTCACGGTGCCAAGATCTCCTATAGTCGCAAAGCACAAGCCCGCCTCTTTACCGGGCGTCCCGATTCTCTTGGGCAATCGCGCTCCAAGATGACGGATGCATACTGGAAAATTCTCGAGAAGGCCGCGCAAACTTTGCCGTTGAGTGATGATCAGAGGCGATTGGTAAGCGAACGCGCCTCGGAGATTAAGGCCAGATATCTGGTGGAAGAAGGAAAGCGTCAGCTTCGCGAGCATCCGGAAGAAGCCCTCGAACTTTTCACGCAAGCGAACCGGCACTTGCGCATGTTTAAACTGAGTATTGCGATCCGTGGATTGCAGCTTGCGCCGCGGTCGTGTAGCGCGCTAATCGGCGTCTGGAGCCGGTTTCGCGAGGGTACAATGGTATGATGACAATTTCTAAATCGCGCGGGGTGCGATGATCAAGCACCTCATTAGTGGCGCCAAGCGCGCATTCGGGCTTCATCGACCGGGGCGCGATTTGGATGTTCTTCCCGACGATGTTTTCCTCGTCTCCTACCCGAAATCCGGCAACACCTGGACTCGTTTTCTAGTAGCCAATCTTGTATATCCGGAAAAGCAAGTCGATTTCGCAAATATCAACGAGCTGACTCCCGACCCGGAAGCGCTCACGAAACGGGATCTCGCCCAAAAACCCCGGCCGCGGATCATCAAGAGTCATCAGTATTTCGATCCACGGTATCGGCGTGTTATTTATATTGTCCGTGATCCCCGCGATGTAGTTCTATCCGCCTATCATTTCGATATCAAACGTCAGGCCATTGCGGAAAACCATTCGCTGGAAATGTACGTCACAGATTTTGTGCGCGGAAAAACCGATCACGAGTATGGAACCTGGGCGGAAAATGTTGCCAGTTGGCTTTATGTCCGCGGAAGCGATCCGGGATTTCTGCTGGTGCGCTATGAACGGCTCCAGTCGCACGGTATACAGGAATTGACAAGAATCGCTCAATTCCTCAATATTCCATCCGATTCGCAGCGTTTGACGCTTGCCCTTGAACAAAGCTCCGCGAAACGCATGCGCGAGTTGGAACAGAAGCAGGCTCATTTGTGGTCCTCTACGAAAGAAACAAGAAAAGATAAATCGTTTGTTCGAGCCGCCAAAGCGGGCGAATGGAAAACTGAACTACCTGAGAGTTGCGTGGCGGAAATGGAATCAAATTGGGGCGGTTTGATGAAAGACCTGGGCTATATTCTCTCGGCCGCGCCGAATCAAAGCGACCTTCAGAGCGGCAATTATCTCGAAGGCATTCCCCAAAAAGTAGGCACTGAATGACTGCGCGCCTGACCGCCGCCATATACCGCACATTCGGATTGAACCGTCCGGGGCGCGAGCTCGTGATTTTTGACGACGATGTCTTCCTCGTTTCTTTTCCGAAGTCCGGCAATACCTGGACACGATTTCTGGTGGCAAATCTTGTATACCCGGATCAGCGCGCAGATTTTGGAAATATTCACGACCTCGTTCCGGACCCGGGTGCCACTACAAAACGCCGGCTGCACAACATGCCGCGGCCGCGCATTATCAAGAGTCACGAATGTTTCGATCCTCGCTATCCGCGGGTAATTTATATCGTTCGCGATCCGCGCGATGTTGCTGTGTCGCAGTATCACTATCACCGCAAATGCAAACGGATCGATGACGATTATCCGATGGCGAAATTCATCGCCCGCTTCCTTGCCGGAGAAACCTGCCCTCACGGATCGTGGGGCGAAAATGTGGCTACCTGGCTTGTGACGCGGTCGCAGGATCACAGGTTTTTATTGTTGCGTTATGAAGACATGCTTTCCGATACGCCTCGCGAATTGGCGAAGATCGCATCTTTTCTGAACCTGGCTGTCACCCCGCAACATATCTCGCAAGCCATTGAGCGTAGCTCCCCCAGTGAAATGCGGCGAATGGAAAAATCGCAAAGTGAACTGTCACGGCTGACACGCGATACGCGCAAAGATCTTTCTTTCGTGCGCGCCGCCAGCTCTGGCGGTTGGAAATCGGAATTGCCCGATGTGCTAGCGTCGAAGATTGAAACAGCATGGGCGCCGCTCATGCAGCGCCTTGGCTACGAACTCACTACCGTCCGGCCAGATGAGCGAATTGAGCCCGCTGGCGGAGAAAACAACTTCGCCCTGCAATTCGACCTATCGCGAAAGTAGATCGTTTAAACAAATCGGTACACTCTGAATTCATCTTCACGCTGCGATTTCGTCGGCTACGTATTGATAAACATCAAAATACCGCTCTCGAGTCAACCGCTTGAACTGCGGCCTTATACCAAAAGCCCGCTCGCGCATCGCGGGAACTCCCGTGAACAACACGAATAACTCGCGGGGGGAACGCCGCAGTGAATCTTCGATATTCGCCACCACTTTTTCCATAACCGCACCGGTGAACGGACTGTAGAAAAACAGCACTCCCGGCTCCGACGGCAATTCGTATTCGGTAGCATCCATCGTGAGAACGCTTAAATCCTTACACCGCATTCGTTTTACGCGATAGTTTTTTAGATTCCGCCGCGCATCTTCTGCCAACTGCGGCGCAAACTCCACGCCCACAATTTTGCGGAATGGAAACCCGGCGGCAACCAACAGAACGCGTCCCTTGCCGCAACCAAAATCGATGAAGGCATAACGCTCATGCTCAATGTTCAAGGCCGAAAGCATCTGATGAAGAATCGTCGGGTGATGCGATTGATATTCGAGTCCCGGATTCTTGTTTTCGCTTTTGAAGTCGAGAGAGGTAAGAGGAATTTCGCCGCAAGTTTGCACACCATGCACCAAATCCCATGTTGTGCAACGCGCGTTGTTTATTTTCTTGAGCGCAAAGCTCAACAAAGACGGCCTTGAAGGCGCTTTATCGCGTGTTAGTGAAGCCGGCATGGAACTCTCTCTTTTCTGCAACCTCAAATCCGTTTTCAAACTGAAGCAGATGTCGCCAGTCCGCCGCGTAACGCATGCTGATCGATCTGAAATGCGCGATTTCTTTTATATATCCACAAGAAGCATGCTCCATAAATTCCCCAGGCAATTGTCAATTGCAAGCCGACTTCGATGTAACGATGAGGCACAAACCAGCGCCGTTCCAACAACAGCGCTGCGATCATAGGCAAAGTGATAAGCACTGGCAAGGTATAAGCCGCGCGAAGAAACGTGAACACGCCGATGCCAAATCGTTTGCATGTGTGCTGCGGCAGAAAAAACAGCACGGTACACATCATGGGTATCGAGGTACCCAAAGCATCTCCAAAAATACCGTAGGGACGAATCAATAAAATACTGAGCAGTACATTCACAACGCCTTCCACAAAACTGACAATTGCAAAGGTCCCATGTTTGCTGATTCCCATCAGCATCCGGTGGGAAACCCCCTGCGCCAGCATCAGCGTGAAAGGGACCATCAGCACAACCAGCACCGGATAACTTTGCGAAATATATCTCGCGCCCACCCAGACTTCG
Organism: Candidatus Aquilonibacter sp.; assembly: GCA_035486715.1. Taxonomy (GTDB): domain Bacteria; phylum Acidobacteriota; class Terriglobia; order Terriglobales; family Acidobacteriaceae; genus Sulfotelmatobacter. Next base: position 165,121 of record DATHMV010000032.1, on the reverse strand, counting down.
ATCACGGATTTCCCCAGGATAATAAGAGACACGCTGATCGGCAGAATGACAAAAGCGCAAGCGCGGTTGCCTGCAATCAGAATTCGCCGCAAACCATTCGCATCTCCTTGCGCCTCTGACTGGCTCGACATGGGCACGACGAGTTGCGCAATGCAAAGCACCACGTTTTTCGAGTAATCCACGATGCGAGCGCCAATGGAAAACAAGGTGATGGCGTTGGTCGACATCATGGTTCCGAGAATGATTTCGTCACTCTGAAAACGCAGCTGGGACGACATCAGCATGATAAAAGTGAGCCCGCTGTGATGCGCGATAAGCCGAATAGAATCCCGTGACACATAGCGCCAGGAAATCGGCACGCGCAGAATATTTAAAGCGATTCCGACTCCAATCAAAGATGAAATTAGCGGAATGATCGTGGTGATCAGCGCCAGCATCAGCAGGCCGTAGCCGCGCGAAAGTATAAACACAACAGCCACGACGCGCACCAACGCTCCCACAACATTCATGGCGTTGATCAGGTAAAAGCGCTGCAAACCCTCGAGCACTCCTCCAAAAACTCCGGCGGGAAAGCCGATGGAGACCGACGTGCCCACAATCAGAAAAATCCAACGCGCCGTTGCGTAAAATTCCGGCGGAATCTTGAATAGCGAATCGATGTGAAACGTGCCAATCACCGTTAACAGCATCGTCAATACGCCAATACTGCTATAGGCGAAAAAACTGGTGTTGATAACCTTGGCCAGATTTTCCGAATCATTCGTAGCCGAAAACTTGGCGACGAATCGAACCACGGAGGATCGGATCCCCAGATCGAAAAGTCCGTAGTAGCCGGTTATGGAGAAGATGAGAATCCAGATGCCGAAAGCGGAATCGCCAAGGCGGTGAAGGATATAAGGCGAAAGGAAAATACCGATGACAACATTAACGCCAAGCGCAAACCAACTGGAAAAAGCATTGCGCAGAATTTGGCCTTTTGCGGTTTTCACAATGATTAGGCCAGAGGGGAATCCGAGCTCTGATGCTTGTAAAACGCATCGAAAGAGACTTACACATTATACGTCGAGAGTAGCGGAATCCAATTTCCTTTTACACTCCGTTCGGCCGTTGGCGGATGAGCGATAGAAATTCCTGGCGCGTCTCCTCTTCATTGCGGAAGCAACCCAGCATGGAAGAGGTAACTGCTGCGGAATGCTGTTTTTCGACGCCGCGCATCATCATGCACAAATGGCGCGCTTCAATCACCACGCCGACCCCTTGCGGTTCGATCACGCGCTGAATCGTTTCCGCGATCTGGGTGGTGAGGCGCTCCTGGATTTGCAGACGGCGCGAGAAGAGTTCGATCAGCCGCGGAACTTTGCTGAGGCCGATGACTTTGCCATTGGGAATGTAAGCCACGTGCACTTTGCCAAAGAACGGCAGCATGTGGTGCTCGCAAAGACTGAACATTTCCACGTCTTTGACGATGACCATTTCGTCGTAGGGTTCGGTGAAGAGCGCACCTTTGAGCAAGGCTTCGGGATCTTCATCGTAGCCGCGCGTTAGGAACTCCATCGACTTGTGGACGCGCTCGGGGGTTTGTTTCAGGCCTTCGCGGTTGGGATCTTCGCCGAGGCGGACCAACATTTCCTGGACCAAGTCTTCGAAGGTTGCGCTGGTGAGGGTGGGCGATTCGGTTGTGGGTTTCATGTTGATTGCGTAATTTTGTAATTGGGTAATTTAGTAATTGAAAACCATTCGATTTTAACGGTCGCTACTGAGTGTTTTCTCCCGTGTATTCGAAGGAGTTCATCATGGTTTCTTCGAGCCGTACTCTTTCCAGATGCGCGTAAGTGAAGCCGCGGTGCACTATTTCGTAAATCTGAACGCAAAGATTTTCAGTCGTCGGCACCTGCTCGGCAAATTCTTTTAAAGTATTCAGATTCTCCTTGTCATAGCGGGTGAGGATTTCCCTTTCCATAAACGTGTCGAGATCAACCAGGTTGCAGACCATGCCAGTTTTGTCGTCAACCGGGCCGCTTACTGTGACCTCCACAATGTAGTTATGGCCGTGGCCGTAGGGGTTGTTGCATTTGCCGTAGGTGTCGCGATTTTCTTGCGGCGACATGGCAGGATTGTCCAAACGGTGAGAGGCGGAAAAGAGATAGCGGCGGGAGAGATGGGCTTTCATGATTGGGCTTTTGGCTTCTAGCTTTTGGCTTAATTTTCATTCTTCCCCGTAGAAATCTACGAATAAATCCGGCGTTTCATAGACGCGCACTCGGTGAAGCTGCGCGTTTTGCAATTTGCCCTTCAGTCGCTGCCAGATGGCGATGGCGATATTTTCCGTGGTCGGAACGCTGTGCAGAAATTCGGGAACTTCTTTATTAAGGAAGCGATGGTCCATGGCGTCGAGGACTTCGCGGTGCATGACTTCTTTAAGCTGTTTAAGATCAACCACAAAGCCCGAACGGGGATCGACCTCGCCTTTTACCGTGACTTCCAGCATATAGTTGTGGCCGTGGCCGTTGGGGTTATTGCACTTGCCGAAGATGCGGCGGTTTTCTTCCGGCGTGAAGTCGGGATTGTGGTAGTAGTGTGAGGCGGCGAATTCGGCTTTGCGGGTCAGATAGAGCATACGATACGGCGCGACGCAGTTGGCGTCGAAGCGCACTTCCATATACATATATTACTGGTTTGGAGATGCTGACGCTCTACAGCGCTTCCATCAAGACTTTGATGCCCTTGGCGAATTCCGGTTGCTGAAAGGCCGGCGCACGGTATCGTACTGCCCGCAAAATCATGATCAACTGGCTGCATATCCCGACCCCCGAGCTTTTTGCGCTGCTGGCAGCGATTGCGTTTGCCGCTGGACTGAACGTCTACGCCACCGTGGCCGTGTTGGGACTATTGGCGCGTTTCGGGCACCTTCCGATTCCGCCCGCTTTACACCCTCTCGAAAGTACCGCGGTTATCGTTGCCAGTGTGGCTCTGTTCGCCGTGGAATTTTTCGCCGATAAAATTCCTGCCTTCGACCTGGTATGGAGTGCGCTGCATACGTTTGTTCGCGTGCCGGTCGCGGCGCTGCTGGCCTATGGAGCTACCAGCCAATTAGGCCCTGCACAACAACTGCTGGCTACTTTACTGGGGGCGGCCATTGCCTTTGCCGCCCATGGAGGCAAAACCGCCGTGCGCGCCGCAGTGACGCCTTCTCCCGAGCCATTTTCAAACACCGCGCTGAGTCTCGGCGAAGACGGATTGGCCATCGCTCTGACCTGGCTGGCCACGCATCATCCATATCTTGCTGGGACAATTGCGCTCTGTTTCGTCGTCGTGATTGTTGTGCTGGCGCGCTTTGTGATCAAGGCTTTACGAGCGCTTTTTCAAGGTGCGGAAAAAGAGTTGAGCCATCCCCATTGAATAAATTTTTAAAGCGAGGTTCAAGCCGCGTTAGAGGTGCTACGCAAAGATTCCGGTTTGGACTGCGAAGGTTGAGCAGAATAGGTGCGGCCTTTCCACGAGACGCTCCCGCGCTGATGGAATTGTTTTGAGCGCAGAAGCAGATACGAGAACAAAGGAAGGCCGAAAAGAGCGAGAAGGTTTGCGTCCCAGTGAAAATGGGCGCGGCGGATGCGGGCGAGGAAAATTTCGTATAAGATCGCGCAGAGAATTGCGGCAATCCCCGCAGGCCGCCAATGGCCTGCTACCGCGCTTGCACATGCAATTATGGCGCTTGCAACGATCAGCACGAATTCGGTCATTCGCAGAAGCGCAAGCCGTATTGGCGAGTGGAATAGAAGCGCGAGGTTTTTGGTCCACCCCTCGTGGAGTTGCGCGAAGCTGCGATACATGCGGGTACGGACCGCATCCGGACCATAACGAAAGAAGATTTCCCTGCCGGAGCGTTTGATCGCGCGCGCAAGTGCAACATCTTCAAGAATCTCTCCTGCAATCGCAGCGTGGCTGCCGATAGCCTCATAGGCCGCGCGGCGAATCAGAATGTATTGTCCGTTAGCAGCGGCTGCCGGGGAACGGGGATTGCTCACTTGCGATGGTCGAAAGGTCACCGCCAGTTCGGCAAAGATTACCGGCATGACAACCTTTTCCGCAAAAGTTTTTACGATTTGTTCCGGCGAGTAGGAGAGCATCGCGGCATTATGGCGCTGCGCTTCCGGAATGCTTCGAGCCAAAGAGCCGGTGAGATGGATTGTATCGGCATCGGTGAACAACAGCCATTCGCCACGTGCAACCTTGGCTCCCGCGATAACGGCATTGTTTTTTCCCGTCCAGCCTGGGGGAAGTGGCCCAGCTTCAATCATCCGCACTCCGCGATTGGAAAATGCGGAGGCAATTTCGCGGGTGCGGTCAGTCGAGTGATCGTCGACGACGATGATTTCGTATACGACGCCGCGCTGAGCAACCAGCGACTCGAGGCAGGCTGCCAAGGACGCTTCTTCATTGCGCGCAGGAATGATGACCGATACAGCGGGGCGCGCGGGAGTGTCGGTCGCAGGCATGCGGCGAATCCTTTATTATAGCGGGGTGCGATGGTCCCCTACTCTTAAGAGTTTGATTTTGGTTCTCGGTCTGTTAGCGCTTCCCGGTTGTTATAGCGGATCGCGGCCGTCACGGATCGGCATGGCTGCGCCAGATTTCACCGTGCAGGACGCCGATCACACGGTCACATTAAGCCAGCTCAAAGGTCAGATTGTAGTGTTGAACTTCTGGGCCACGTGGTGCCCACCATGCATCGAGGAGATGCCGTCGCTGGTGCAGATGCAGCAGCGGATGAAGGCCAAGGGTGTAACCGTGCTGGCGGTGAGCGTGGACGCCGACGGAAGCGCATACCGCCAATTCCTGAAAGATCATAATGTGAATCTGCTTTCGGTGCGCGACCCCGATCAGAAGAGCAATGGTTTGTATGGGACTTCGAAATTTCCCGAGACTTACATCATCGACCGCGGCGGGGTGATCCGGCGCAAATTTATTGGCGCTGTGGATTGGACGGAGCCGGATGTGATCGAGTATTTGGGAAAGCTGTAGAAAGCGGCACTCGGACTTAGCAATTGGCACTTAGTCCCGGGCATAGCCGACTTTGAAGGGCCAACCGCTAAGTGCCGAGTGCTCCCCTTTCAAAGTTTGATTTTTCGCAGGCGAAGAGCATTGCCAATCACCGATACTGAGCTGAAGCTCATAGCCGCCGCAGCGAAAATCGGGCTAAGCATCAACCCGAAGAATGGATACAAAATGCCCGCCGCGATGGGCACTCCAACCGCGTTATAGATAAACGCAAAGAAAAGATTTTGGCGGATGTTGCGCATCGTGGCCCGGCTGAGCGCGCGGGCACGGACAATTCCGTTGAGATCGCCTTTGACCAGCGTGATGCCGCCGCTTTCCATGGCTACATCGGTTCCCGTTCCCATCGCTATACCGGCATCGGCTTGGGCCAGCGCGGGGGCGTCATTGATACCATCGCCCGCCATGGCGACAACTCTTCCCTGCCCTTGCAACTTGCGGATAACGGCGAGCTTTTGTTCGGGCAAGACTTCCGCCTCGAATTCTTCAATCTCTAAACTCTTGGCGATCTTCGCGGCAACAACGGAATTATCGCCGGTCAACATGACGATACGAATTCCCTGCTGCTTCAGATTACGCAACGCATCGGAAGTGGAGTGCTTCAACCGATCCGCGATGCTTAAGTTACCAACATATTTTTCATCCACGGCGACACAAAGTGCCGTGTCACCCGGCGGTGTTCCCGTGAGGCCACCCTCCTTTAATGCGCCAACATCAACCATCAGGGCAAAATTGCCAACAGCTACTTTTCGTCCGTCTACCACGCCGACTACGCCTTTGCCCGTAACGGATTTGAATTCCTCCGGTTGCGAGAGCGTCAATTTCCTATCCGCCGCCGCTTCGACAATTGCCGCTCCCAAAGGATGCTCGCTGGCTCGCTCCAGGCTGGCCGCAAGCCGAAAAAGTTCGGGATCGTCTTCGAAAGACTTGGACCAGCTGACGACTCGCGGCTTGCCCTCCGTCAGCGTTCCGGTTTTGTCGACCACCAGCGTATCCACTTTTTCCAGAATCTCCAGTGCTTCGGCGTTCTTGATAAGCACGCCTGCGCGGGCGCCGCGACCTACGCTAACCATGATCGCCATCGGCGTAGCGAGGCCAAGCGCGCAAGGACAAGCAATGATGAGTACGGCCACGGCATTGACGAGTGCATGCGCCAGGCGCGGCTGCGGCCCGAAAACGAACCACGCCACAAACGTGATAACCGCGACCGCGACGACGATGGGAACAAACCATTTGGCAACGCGGTCAGCCAACCGCTGAATCGGCGCGCGGCTGCGCTGGGCCTGCCCAACAAGTTGAACGATATGTGCCAGCAAAGTTTCGCTGCCCACGCGCTCGGCGCGCATGATGAACGATCCAGTACCGTTGATGGTCGCCCCGACGACTTTGCTCTCTGGCGATTTCTCTACCGGAATCGATTCGCCGGTGATCATCGATTCGTCGATGGTGCTGCGGCCTTCGAGGATGACGCCATCGACCGGAATTTTTTCTCCGGGACGAACGCGCAAGTGGTCGCTCGCATGAACTTGATCAAGGGGAATATCTCTTTCATTGCCGTCTTTATCCAACAGGCGCGCGGTTTTCGGGCTGAGATCGAGCAAGGCTCGAATGGCTGCGCTGGTGCGACTGCGGGCACGAAGTTCCATGACCTGACCGAGAAGCACGAGCGTGGTGATGGCAGCAGCAGCTTCGAAGTAGACCTCGGGATAACCAGACATGCTTCTCAACGAGGCGGGAAAAATCTGCGGGGCCAGCGTAGCGGCAATGCTGTAAACATAGGCCACGCCAGTACCCATGCCGATCAGCGTGAACATGTTGGGGCTGCGGTTGACGAGCGAGGTCCAGAAACGCTCGAAAAATGGCCATCCGCCCCAAAGAACAACTGGCGTCGCCAGCAAAAATTCAATCCACGGCGATGGTCCGGTCGAAGAAACAGGCTGCACGCCCAGGCCCGGCAGCATTTGGTACATGTCAATAACGAGCAGCGGCACAGTGAGGACGAGGCTGATCAAGAACCTACGCGTCATGTCCCGCAGTTCAGGATTTTCTTCGACCGCAGCAGCAACCGTGCGCTCAAGCGCCATGCCGCAAATGGGGCACGAACCCGGCGTGGAACGGATGATCTCCGGGTGCATAGGGCAAGTGTATTCAGTATGGATGGTTGCAATGGGAATTTCGGGCTCGAGCGCCATACCGCAAGAGGGACACGCTCCCGGCCTGGATTCTCGAACTTCCGTGCACATGGGGCAGACGTAGGCAACTGCAGATTGAGACCTGGCGGGCGTGTGAGCGTGTTCATGCCCGGGGGACAAAACCATTGGCTTGGCAACGGCAAGCGCGACCAATCCCGACGATTTTGCCGGCGCATCCAGATATTTACCTGGATCGGCTTTGAATTTTTCCACGCAGGGTACACAGCAGAAGTAGTAGTTCTTGTTGCCAAGTTGGTGGACGTGTTTCGCCGTCGCGGAATTTACGTTCATCCCGCAGACCGGGTCACGCTCTACCGAAGACGGAAGTGTCGACATGATTTGTTCGTTGTAAGAACAACTCTACTCCAGCCGGCATCAGCGAAAACTTAACCAGCGAAAACACAAAGCTCACAAAAAATCTTGATGGGTAATCGGTACGGAACTACTTGTCATCCTGACCGAGCGTTTTTTGCGAAGGGAAGGATCTGGGCCAGCTGCGCAATGCGTCGCGTATTTTGCGATGCAATAACACGCGTTTAGCTCGCTTCCCTATCAAAACACCACTACCCCTTCCGGCTTAGGGTGTTCGATGGGCAATGCTTTATATTGGATTCAGGGCTGGACAGCGGCCTTATTTCTTCATCCACACCGATCAAGGACAATGATGACTTATCTGGACGCAGTTTTTCGCTACGGAGCGAGGCCGGGAGAGGCCGAATTACGGGCCATCGACGGTATGCGCGAGGTTTATGGAATTCGCGGCGTGCAATTCAACGAGGCCGAGCGCACAGTGCGCGTCGGATACGACGCTTCACGTTTAAAAACCGATGGGGTAGCAAAACTGCTCCGGCAGGCAGGAATCGACGTTACCGAACAGTTAGCGCTGGCCTAAATCGGGGGACCGGGGGAGGTTCCGAGACTGCGCTTTTTTGGGGGAGTTACGGACTGAGGTTATGCAAGGGGCGTTCAAGAGAACCTCTGGCCGAAGTCATCCTTGGAACGCCCCGTTGCGCGCCACTTCGTCTGTTCTCTACTGTTGCACACAGCGTGCCGTTCTCTAAATTGTTCAAAATACAGGCGGCGAAGCTTGTGGGCTTTGCAGGAATTGCTCTCCGCTGGAAAGAATTACGCCTGAGCCAGAACGATTTGCAAAGAGCGCGCCGAAGCGCTGTTGAAAAGCACTCGGAGGATGCAAACCCCTCTTTTTCGATGAACCATCGGTCGTGGTGCAATTTGGCTTTATATGCGACCCTGTCATCCTGAGCGTAGCCGTTTTTCAGGCGCAGCGAAGGATCTCTCGCTTAACCGCCTAATGCGTAAGCCAAACTGCACCCCCACTGAGTCAATAGTAGGGTTTCTTCGCTGGGTAACTTCCGTTATAATTTCCCAGCGACTTCATCCGTCGAAACTTGTCCATCCGCAGATCGCGCCCTTAGCTCAGCTGGATAGAGCGTCTGGCTACGAACCAGAAGGTCGGGAGTTCGAATCTCTCAGGGCGCACCATCCTTTTTCCACAGCCTCAAAACCCGACATCCAGCATGCCTCTACCTTGTAAAATCATCGCGCAGCAAAAATTCCAGCGTACAGTAGCGATCTAAAATCGCAACCCGAATAGCTGCACCACGGAGGACACAGCGTCGACTTCTAACGCGGCCCATGAGCGGCAAGGGTTTTAGCGAGCGTTCGTTTCTTATCTCGTCTCTATCGCTTTAGGCATTCTTCAAGGGTGGGTCACCCGCTCGATTTTTCTATCTAACTAATAGGTTCACATTAGTTCAACCGCCAGACGAAGAATGCAAGTCCACCACCCCACAAGACCTGGCCTCCTCGCATTACGAATTCCGAACATCCTCCATCACAATTTTTGTTTACACCTAGCAATTTCTGTGTTAGCGTTCCGGGCCTTAGGGCCAGCCGTGAAAGATTTTGCATAGGGTGTGCCCGTGTTCCCCAGAGCTCAAACCGAATCCATTGGAACAGGCATCTCCCAGGCCCTTCGGCAAGCACTGTTGCTTGTCCATTTCCATGAAAGGCTCCCGGTTAGGAGAAACAATATTCTTTTATGACCCTGAAGAGTTGGCTCTGCAGTTTCCTGTTGGCAGTAGTGTGCGTATCTCCGGTTTGCGCCGGAACAAATGATGCAGCGAATGCAAAAAATAATTCTCCGGCTGACGCGGCAAGTGCCGTCACACCTGCGCCAGATCCTGCGAATCCAAATCCATCCCTGAAACCTGCCGCTACTGGCAATGCCAACGTTACTGCACTGCTCGGCGTGCTGGTCATGAAAGGAGTGCTGGCACCGACCGAGGCCAACGCAATCCGGAACGCGTCTGCGGACGCCGAATTTCAACTGTTAGTCGATGCTCTCAGCCGCAAAGGCTTACTGAGCGCGGCGGATTTGTCGGCGACAGCAGCGCCCGGAGCGGCGCAACCCGCAACGCCTGCGGCCTCAGTGGAAACTCGTGAAACCGTCTCGGCGGCTCTTGCGAGTCCAGAAGCCTCGCCACAATCCCAACCCCAGCCACAAACTAAGCCGCAGACGCCTTTTCCCTCGCGCGTAGCAGGCGACCTGCCGCCTAATCCGCCTGGGGTGGTAACGGCGGTGATTCCGGTCCGCGTGTTTCCGATCGACGCCCCTAAGACCGGTGGGCTAGCTGGCATAAAAGCGGGCCCGATCACCCTCGCGCCTTACGGCTTCATAAAAGCGACAGTCGTCCATGACAGTAGCGACCCGGACGGCGATGACTTTCCGTTTCCCGGCATATGGCTGAATGCCGGCCCTAACTCGACCTTCAACACCGGTCCCACCCAGGACCCCGAGGTTCATATCAAGGCCCGGTCCACCCGCTTTGGGCTCAACCTGGAATGGCCGGACATTTCGAAGAACCTGACGCTGACCGGCAAGATCGAGGGAGACTTCGAAGGTAACTTCAGCGAAGTCGACAACCGCGACATTTCGTCGATTCGCAGCAACGAACCGCAACTGCGTTTGGCATTCGTCCGCATGGATTATCACGCCAGTGACGCCTTCGACGTTTTCTTCGTCGGTGGACAGGACTGGACGCTTTTCGGGTCGGGCGCGCTGGAAAACATCGTGGAAACCACCTTCAACGGTGCGTTCTGGGGCAACATCTGGGAGCGTTCACCGCAGCTGCGGGGTGGCTTTATCTGGACGCTGGATAAGCCGCACCACGTCAACCTTGAGCCGCAATTCGGGATCATGATGCCGAGCACGGGTCAAATCCTGAAGCTCGGGGACGCGGCCGGCAACGGGCTTGCCGCTCAACTCGGGCAAGGCGAGCGCGAAGGCGCCGACTCCGATCGGCCCGAGTATGAAGGCAGAGTAGCCTTAAGCTATCAACTCGACCCTGCCAAAGGTGTCACCCCGGCTCAGATCGCGTTCTCTGGATTCCATTCCAGGCGCACATCGATCGTTCCCAACAGCTCCTACCTTTGCGACAAAGGCGCGAACGTTCTGGATTGCTCTTTAGAAGCTGCCTTTCCGAACGGCTTTGAAGCCTCCAGCCCAATGTGGGGCGGCCAATTCGTGGCGCAAATACCCACGCGTTGGTTTACCGTCGTGGCCAGCGCCTATCGCGGGGGCGACTTGCGCTTCTTCCTCGGCGGCCAACTCAACACTTATTTCACCGACGTGGGCGGGCTGACTGCCATATCCGGCCCGTACACTACGGCGGATGGCGGTCCACTAGCTGCCGCCGGCGCCGCCGTTCTCGGCTGCACCGCCCCACTTAATGCTGCCGGCGCATGCCCGACTGGGGATGCCGTGGTTGCTCCGCAGCGCCCCATTCGGGCGTTTGGCGGATTCGTGCAGCTCGGCCTTCCGCTTTCCCGCTGGTTCAATGCCGACCCGAAGGGCCACAATGCGGGCTGGCAGCTGCTGTTCACCATGGGCAAGGATCAGGTGAACAATAGGGATCTGAATAATCCCAGCGGGACCTTTTGTGGCATCCCTGGAAACTGCACCCCTTTTGCTTCCGCCAATACTGTGTCGCCATTGCCCATGGCGATGGGCAAGACGGCCATAGCAACCCTCTACTACAAATTCAACAACTGGTGCCAGTTCGCCTTCGAGCAGTCGGTTTACGCCACTCGTGCCATGGACGGCGACAAGCTCTACGACATTGCTGGAACTCCATCCAACGAATGGCAGGATCACCGTACCGAATTCGGGCCCATCTTTACGTTCTAACCGGCCATCCATCCCAGCGGACCAAAACCGGTCCGCTGGGAACGGATTGCTGAAATGGCCGGCGCAGATTGAGGCGCTGGCAAGACCAAAGAACGGGGACGGGCTCCACTCGGGCGAAGGCCTGCAGGTGAATCTGCTCCCCAACCAACCCTCCTCCAGCGCGGAAATATATTGTGCAGAACGCGCTGAGGAGAGCAAAATGTAGCGCAACTGCGAGACTGCCTTGTCGAATTGTTCGCGGAAATCAGGTATGCGACAGATACATCCGCAGTGTTTGGAGGAATTGGTTTGATGAGTGTGCGTAGAATGGCGGCTTTTCAGGCGGGCTTCTTGTTCGCGGCCATGCTGGCGAACGCTTCCTCGCAGAAGGACACGGTTCGAATCACCGTGCTGGATTCAGAAACTCGAGCCTCGACCGCTGACAACAACAACGGCGTCCCCCAGAATTGCGAACAACTTACTTTCGACGCATACTGCCGTTCCACTACAAACGTGCCGCTGATAAGTACCTTGCTGGTGCAGGAAGGCAATGAGCCGCCCTTCCGCATCAGTTGCACCATCGAATCGAGATATTCCAAATGCGTTCCGCTACCCAAGGGAGAAAGTTTCGACGCCAAAAGAGAGAAACGCGGCCTTGAGGTGTACTACACGGACGATAAGGGTAAGGAGCGAAAGCAGCTGTATACGCTGCTAGCCGCGGACGGAAAGACTGGTCCGCCGGCAGTTGCGGCGTCAGCCACTGCCTCCCCTAAGCCGGTCCCGACCACAGCCGCACCAGCGCAGAGTTCCCCGGCTCCCGCTCCGCTTCCGGCAGTTGGCTCCGCCCAAAAGATCACTCCAGACAAGGCGGAGAAGGTTAAGTGCAACTTCACCTCGACCCCGCCGGGCGCGGAAATCACGCTCGACGGCAACTACGTGGGCAGCACACCGTCGGAGATCAATCTGAATGCCGGAACTCACACTGTAGTACTGTCGATGCCGGGTTTTGCCCAGTGGAAGCGGGATCTCACGGTCATCCCCGGATCGGATTTAACCGTAGGCGCAATTTTGCAAAAGCAATAGCAGTCAGCAGCGATGCAGGTCCTCGAAAAAATTGGCGGCAGTTAACGGAGAAAAACTATGGCGAATGCTGCAGTGGCGGGAACGAATAACGCAGAGTACAGCATCTGGCGCGTAATCATGGCCTCGTCTGTCGGAACCATGATCGAGTGGTACGACTTCTACATTTTCGGCAGCCTGGCGGCCATTCTGGGGCCAAAGTTTTACCCTCCCGGCAACGACACGTTTGCCTTCATCGCTTATCTCGCTACCTTTGCCGTGGGCTTTCTAGTGCGTCCATTCGGCGCGCTGTTCTTCGGACGCATTGGTGATCTGGTCGGACGCAAATATGCATTTCTTGTGACGCTTTCCATCATGGGCTTCTCGACCTTTGTCATCGGCCTGTTGCCCTCGTACGCAACGGCAGGATGGTTTGCTCCGATCGTGCTGCTTGGCATTCGTGTTCTGCAAGGCTTGGCGCTGGGTGGAGAATATGGCGGCGCAGCGGTTTATGTGGGCGAGCATGTGCCCGACAACAAGCGCGGCTTCTATACCAGCTTCATTCAGATCACGGCCACGCTCGGACTTTTCGTCTCACTGATTGTGATCCTGGTCACGCAACAGTCGATGTCGAAAGAAGAGTTTTCCGCATGGGGATGGCGAATTCCATTCCTCGTCTCGATCATTCTGGTGATGATCTCGCTTTACATCCGCTTGAAGATGAAAGAATCGCCCATCTTCGCGCAGCTAAAAAGCAGTGGCATGACATCAACTCAGCCGCTGAAAGACGCCTTCACCAAATGGCCGAACCTGAAGAATGTGCTGATTTCGCTCTTCGGCGCGACCGCGGGACAGGGCGTGGTCTGGTACACCGGGCAGTTTTACGCTCTGTTCTACATGCAGACCATTTTGAAGGTGAATGTCAAAACCGCCAACATTGTGGTCGCCATCGCGCTGCTGCTCGGCATGCCGTTCTTTACCGTCGTGGGCGCGCTTTCCGACCGGATCGGGCGCAAGAAGCTCATGATGGCGGGCTGCCTGCTCGGAGTGCTGACCTACATTCCAATTTACAAGGCTATGGAGCGGGCTGCGGGCAATAACGTGGTTACAGTAAAATCCGCGCGTAACAAAGTAACGGGCGCGATCTCGCTTACCCCACTGACCACCGACGCAACCGGCGCTTACATCCCCGCCAAGGAAGCGCCCGATCCCAATCGCACCATGCTGGTAGTTCTGGTTTTTATCCAGGTTCTTTATGTTTGCCTGATCTATGGTCCAATCGCCGCGTATCTGATCGAAGCCTTTCCGGCCAAGATTCGTTACACATCGCTTTCGCTGCCCTATCACATTGGAAACGGCGTCTTCGGCGGCTTGTTACCTTTGATTGGCCTCTCGTGGAGCGCGGCCACCGGCAACATCTATGCCGGACTCTATTACCCGATGATTATCGCCGGGCTGACCTTTGTCGTTGGAAGTCTGCTGCTAAAAGAGACGCACGGCAACCGCATTTGGGATGAGGCCTCGGGACGAGCATCAGCAGCAGATTAAGCAGGAATTGCGCGGATTAATTCTTAATTAATCCGCGCAATTTACGAAACTCTGATGCTTTGCATCGAAATTATTCATCAAAGGTAAGTTGACCGGAAAGCAAACACGGTCTACTATCCAAGCTGAAATGGTCGATTTTAGCAATCTTCGCCGCGAGAGCATGTGTGCATGTTGTTGTTGTGCATTCGTGTGCTCTGGCGCAGGGAGATTGCTGACCTAAGAATTTACTAGTTATCGGCATTTATAACCCACCGCCAGATGCCCTCTGGCGGTGGGTTTTTCTTTTGGCGGCAAATTATGGCGAATGCAATCACGGAAACCAAAGCACAGAAGACGGAACGAATAAAGCGCGCTTTCAACCCCTGGGAGGGGCTGGAGCAGATTCGCCGCTTCGCCCGGGAAGGCTTCGATTCAATTCCCGCGGAGTGGATCGGCACCTACTTTCGCTGGTGGGGAGTTTACACGCAGGGCGATGGGATAGGCGTGGTTGGCGGGCAGGGCGGCGTGGGCAAAGCGCTGCCATTTTTTATGCTGCGCATCCGCATTCCCAACGGCCTTTTAAGCTCAGTGCAACTGAGAACCATCGCCAATCTCACACGGCGCTACGCGCGCGGAACGTCCGATCTTACCGTGCGGCAGAACATTCAGCTGCATTGGGTGACTATACAAGATCTTCCCACGGTTCTCGAAGAACTCTGGCGCGTTGGTTTGAATACGACCGGCTCATGCGGCGACGTGACGCGCAACATTACCGGCTGCCCGGTTGCCGGCGTGGATGCCGATGAAATTTGCGATGCTTCGCCGCTGGCCCTCGAAGTAGATCAAATGCTGGCCGGCAATGCCGAGTTCTACAACCTGCCGCGCAAGTTCAAGATCTCGATTACCGGATGCCGCGTGTGGTGCTCTTATCCCGAGATCAACGATGTGGGCCTGACGGCCATCGAGCGCGTGGCTCATGGGAAAACCGAAATTGGCCTTTCCCTGCGCGTGGGTGGCGGACTTTCCACCGATCCCTATCTAGGCGCACGGCTGAATGCTTTTGTGCGCTGGAATCAGGTTCTGCCGGTGGTCAAAGGCATCGCCGAACTGTTTCGCAGCTCCGATAAGTTGCGCGAACACCGCGAGCGCGCGCGCCTGAAGTTTTTATTCCTGCGCGAAGGATGGACAGCTACGGACTTTCAAAAAGAGCTTGAGCAAAGGATCGGATTTCAACTCGATCCCACCGAGCCTGAGCAACCACCCGTAGACGTCTATCGCGATCACGTCGGCATTCATCGGCAGAAGCAGCCGGGTTATTGCTATGTCGGCTCCGCAGTTTTGCGCGGACGAATTACGCCGGAGCAAATGGAAGCAGCAGCGGATCTTGCCGACCGCTACGCAAGCGGTGAATTGCGCACCACCAACATGCAGAACCTGTTGATCGTCAACGTGCCGCAATTGCAGGCAGACGAATTGGCAAGGGAACTCGACGCGATTGGCCTGCCGGTGCATGGGTCAGCATTCTGGCGTGGCGCAGTTGCGTGCAGCGGATCGGAATTTTGCAAGCTGGGCATCACCGAGACCAAAACTTTTTCCCGCTGGCTGGTCGAGGAATTGGAAGAACGCCTGCCCGGATTCGATCAGCACCTTAAGCTGCATGTCGCAGGATGCCCGAACAGTTGCGGACAGCACTGGATTGCGGATATCGGCATCGAGGGCAAAAAGATCAAGGTGGACGGCCAGTTGCAGGATGCCTATTACTTCTGCCTTGGTGGAGCTCTCGGCTTGAATCAGGGAATCGCTCGGCCCGTAGGCTACCGATGCCTGGCGACGGAAGTTCCCGAGGCGATCGAGCGGCTTCTGCGGCGATATCTCGCGGAGAACAGTAGCGGCGAAAATCTGCGGCAATTTTTTGCACGGCATAGCGATGATGAGCTGCGGGATTATCTCGCGGGAGAAGCAATTGCTCCGGTTCCCCGCGATGTGCCCGAGGGCCGCGTGCCCAGCAGTGTGGAGGGCTGAAACAGCCAAATCGAGATGAGCAGCTTATTTCCAATATTTTTAAAACTCGACGGTAAGCGTTGCCTTGTGGTGGGCGCAGGTAAGGTCGGCGAAGCCAAGATCGCCGGCCTTATCCAAACCGGCGCGCGAGTTCATGTCGTGGCTCTGCAAGCGAGCCAAGCCGTTCACGAGTGGGCGAAAGCGGGAAAGATCGTTCTCGAACTTCGCGCTTATGTGCCTGCGGATTTCGAGGGAGCATCTCTCGCGGTAATCGCGACCTCAAATCCTCAGCTCAATAAATCTATTTATCAGGAAGCACAGCGGCGCGGCATTTTATGCAACGTCGTGGACGTTCCGGAATATTGCGACTTTTACTATCCCGCCGTGGTGCGCCGCGGTGATCTACAAATCGCAATTTCAACCAATGGACAGAGCCCGTCTCTCGCGCAAAAACTCCGCCAGCAACTCGAGCGGCAGTTTGGTTTGGGATATGCGCGTTGGATCGCAGAACTGGGAGCTACGCGAAACCTGATTCTGGCAAGCGATCTGGATGCAAAGCGCAAAAGCGAACTGCTGCATTCGCTGGCCAGCCGCGAGGCCCTCGAAGCGGCGTTACGGGAAAAAACGCAAAAAGAAGTGAGCAAAGAAGACGCGCTGAAACAGGAGTTTGTGGAAGACGACAGGAGGGTAATGGTGTGAAGGGCAAGGTGTATTTGGTGGGAGCAGGTCCGGGTGATCCCGAGCTGTTAACGGTAAAGGCATTGCGCTTGCTTCGTACCGCAGACGTAGTGCTGCACGACGACCTGATCTCGCCAGAAATTTTAGAACTCATTCCGCCTTCCGTTCGATTGCAAAACGTAGGCAAGCGCTGCGGAACAAAAACCATGCGCCAGGAAGAAATAAATTTCCTTTTGGTGGAGCTTGCCGCTTCCGGACTTCAAATAGTACGGCTGAAGAGTGGCGATCCGCTGATCTTTGGCCGCGCGGGTGAGGAAATGAATGCGCTGCGAAAAGCGGACATCGCATACGAAATCGTTCCCGGCATCACCTCGGCTCTCGGCGCTGCCGCGGCCGCAGGTATTCCGCTTACGCACCGGCAATTATCCTCAACCTTGATCTTGACCACTGGCCATCGCGCGCCCGGCAGCGATGACGCGGACTGGAGCCAGTTCGCAGGGAGTGGATCGACTGTGGTTGTCTACATGCCGGGCCATGACTACGCCGGTGTAGCTCAAAGACTGGCAGACTCTGGATTTACGCCGGAAACGTCTTGCGCAATTATTTCCCGCGCGACCACGCCGGAGCAACAAGTGCATCGCACCACGATTTCACATCTGCATCAAGCGCCAAGACTCGCGGCGCCAACTCTGCTCGTGGTCGGCGACGTAGTGAAGTTGGCCGAGCATAATGCTCAACAAACAAAAGACGGTTTCGAAGCGGATATCGCCTTCGAAGCCAGCCTCATGGCCGGCATTTCTTCGCCGCGGAACACGAATCAGCAGGAGCTACCGAAATGGGGGCTGTCGGAATGAAAGACCGAGTGGAACATCTGCGGGCGGCCGCGGAAAGTTGGGGTCCGGAACAGGTTCTTGCATGGTCGTTCGAGACCTTCGGAAATGGCGTCGCAATCTCCTCCGCCTTCGGCGCCGAGGGCATGGTCCTCATCGATATCGCTTCGCGAGTGAAGAATAATTTCCGCCTCTTCACCGTCGATACCGAATTTCTGTTTCCCGAAACTTACAATCTGATGGACCAGATCGAGCAGCGATACGGCATCGCGATTGAAAGGGTATATCCGCTGAATTCGCCCGAGGAACAGGAACGGATTCACGGTGCGGCCCTCTGGCAGCGCGATCCCGATCAATGCTGCAATTTAAGAAAGGTCGAACCCCTGCGCCGCAAGCTGGGCGAACTGCAAGCGTGGATCACCAGCATTCGCCGCGATCAAACATCCGCGCGCGCCAAGGCCGGCAAGATTGAATGGGACGAAAAATTCGGCTTGGTGAAGATTAATCCCATTGCCGACTGGAACTCGCAACAAGTGTGGCAATACATCCGCCAGCACAACACACCTTACAATGCATTGCACGACCGCGATTATCCCAGCATCGGCTGCACCCATTGCACACGGGCTGTGCATCCCGGAGAAGATCCGCGAGCGGGGCGCTGGTCGGGCCTGTCGAAAACGGAATGCGGACTGCACATTATTCAGACGGTAGCTGGTTCGCCGGAAGCGGGCGCGTAGAAGGATTATTCCGGCAATTCAGCCCTGTTCCAAGTTTTTCAGCTCACTCAATAGAGCGTGCTCGACTTTTTTCTGAAGCAAAGTCGGCAATTTCTTTCCGCTAGAAGTCAGGTAGAAGGTATCAATGGCCATCTGGCCTTCAGTATCGATCAGAGCGATCTCAATATTGCACTGCTGTTGCGAAAGGCACGAACTGATGCGATGCAGCAACCGTGGACGGTCCTGAGCAATCACTTGCAGTAACGTGCTGGTGGAAGAACATTGGTCATCAAAATCGATACGCGTTTTTACCAACACCTTAATGCGGAGGCTCTTCTCCGCACGCTGGCGGTCGCTCAGCATTTTATCGAGATCGGCCTGGCCCGATAACACTGCGGCGATACTCTTCTTGAAACGATCCCATTCCGAAAGATTTAACTCCAGAGTGCGAAAACTATCGGTGAAGTAAAGCGAGTCCACAACCGTTCCGGCCTGGTTCGAAAAAGCGTTCGCCTTCACAATATTCATTCCCCATGCGGCCAGCACCCCAGTCAAAGTCGCGAATAAAGAGGGCCGGTCTTTCGTGACCAGCGTGAGCTCGTACCAGTGCCGCCCTCGTTTCAGGTCAATCTGTAACGAATCATGGCCGAACTCTTCGGCCATCCCCATGTGGCGCATTACTTCTTCGGCGGAGTGAACCTGCAAATATCGTTGCGGAAATCCTTCCACAAATTCTTTAAATTTCGTTCCGGTTACCGGAGCCAGGCTGCGCAAGCGCGCTATTTTTTCGTCGCCGGCATCGGTGTGCACGCGGTGATCGGCGCTGCGGTTCAAGTAGTTTGCCGCGCCAATGTACAGTTGCCACACATTCTCCGCCTTCCATGGCGTCAGCGCCTCCGGATTCACCGCCTTGATATCGGCATAGGTAAATAGGCATAGCATTTTCAGATGTTCCGGCGTGCCAATTTTTTCCACGAACGCGGCAACGGTTTCTGGATTAAAAATGTCGCGCCGCAATTGCGCCGACATTTCCAGGTGATTTTCGATCAGAAAAAGCACCGTCCCGCGCTCCTGTGGATCGACATCCAGCCGATCCAGGCAGCGGCTCGCAATCTCCAGGCTTCCCTTTACATGATCCTCACCCGGCACGCCTTTTCCCGTGTCGTGCAAAAGCAAAGCGAGATAGAGCAATTCCGGATCTTCCAGTTCTCCCAGCAACTCCGCATACCGCTTATCCCATTCCGATTTCGACTGATGCAAGCGGTGCAGGCTCTCGATAGCAAGGATCGAATGTTCATCCACCGTGAAGCGATGGTAAAAATCACGCACGACCAGCGAATCAATCGGCTTAAGCTCCGGCAGCAATAATGTAAGCAGCCGCAGAGAATGCATCGCGCGCAGCGCTTCGGCTGCGTGCGGCTGAAGAAGGGTTTCCTGTAAATAAAGCCACAATTCTGCCCCGCGTGGCGGAGCGACAGCCAGCGCCGGAAGTGCCTGCTCGATGCGGTGCTCGGTCGTCGCGCTTAATTTCAGGCCATGTAGCGCCATGAAATGAAACAGCCGCAAAAGAACTTCGGGATCGTTTACCGAGGAAGACTGCTGCAAGAAGATAAGGCCATCGACCACGGAGAAATCCCGATTCGTGGTTCGCGCGCGCGAGCCTTGAAAATGGCGCCGCAGAGAAGACCATGACTCCGGAATTTCTTCCTGCAATTGCAGCACGGTACGCTGCACGGCGCGGGCGTGGCCGAAATAAATCCGCATCCAGTCCGCGGCGGAAAGATCTGCGGAATCCGCCGCCCCGATCTTGCGCGTCGCAGCTTCGTCCTGCGCCTCCCAACTCAGCGAGTTGTCGTCACGCTCGTGACGAAAGTGCAGGAAACAACGAGTCGCCATCAGAAATTCGAGCGCCGCATCCATTTGCTTGCGAATCGGAGCACGCAGCAGGCTGGCTTCGGGCCAATCGCCAAGTTGGCTCATCGCCGAAATCAGCGCCAGCCAGCAGGCCACGTTGTAATCGCGCAATCCGCCCGGAGTTTCTTTCAAGTTCGGTTCAAGATGAAAGACCGTATGCCCGAACTTGCCATGCCGTTCCCGTGTCACTTCGGCAAGGCCTTGCAACAACGATTTTGATTCCCGTATGACCAGCTTCGGGATCGATTTATCGTGAAGCCGGTTGTACAACTCGCGATCACCCAGCAGAAAGCGGCAATCAAGCAGCGAGATGGTGAACTCGGTGTTATTGGCGTCGAAGCGGTCGCATTCCGACAACGTGCGTGAAGCGGGACTCAACTTTAGCTTGAGATCCCATAATTCTTGCGAGAACCTGCGCGTGGCGTCTTTGTAAGTTTCTTCGCTTCCGCGATCGGCATGAAGAAAGAGGATATCGATATCGGAATAAGGAAACAGCCAGCCGCGTCCAAAACCTCCGGTAGCGACCAAAGCGATTCCGCGCGTTGCCTGCGATTCGGATGCGACAAATTCAGACCAGAGGCGCTGCAAAACATCTTCAATCAACAGCGTTCGTTGGGCAACAACTGCGCGGCCATCACCAGATGCTGCGAAATCGCCTGCTATCCGCGCCGTCTCTTCGGCTAGAGAGCTTCGCAGTTCGGTTATGAGTAGGGACGCTGCCGTCATGACGATAGGTCCATGCTTCTATGCAGCCTGATCAAAAACATTTCTAACAGCTGCTTCCAAGATGCCGTTCGTCCGGTCACGTCCCGGTAGGGATATTCCCTGCTCCAACGGAGCCTGCCGCGCTCCTTACAATGCGCCTTCGCCGCGCTCCTCATTGCGGATGCGAATCGCTTCGTCGATGCGGGTTAAGAAAATTTTGCCATCGCCAATCTTTCCGGTTCGCGCCGTGGTCATAATGGCTTGCACCGCTTTTTCCACCATCGCATCCGGCAGCACGACTTCCAGCTTGGTCTTCGGAATCAGATCCACGCTATATTCGCGGCCGCGGTAAACCTCGGTGTGGCCTTTCTGTCGGCCATGGCCGCGAACCTCGAGCACCGTCATGCCCTCGACACCAATTTCTTGCAGCGCGCTTTTTACCGCTTCCAGCTTTGAATTCTGGATGACTGCTTCCACTTTCGTCATGATGTTGTTCTCAAACTCATTTCTCTACAGCTCTCTCATATCTTTGATACTACAAGCGTTACGACGAGCACGCCCCGTAACAATGGTCGAACACAATACGACTTCCTTTAACTTTATCGCCAGTCGCTATTTTATGGAAATTTAAACTATTTATCACTCGAATCAGGATTTACAAGACATGGTGGCAGAATCCAGACAAAAGGCAATGATTGTCTCTCCTGCACGCCCGGTGGTCTTTTCTAATTCTTTCAGCAGCATGGCTTCCAGGTCGTCAGGATCGGGATTCAGTTCGCAAACCGCGATTTCCGCATCCGTAGCGCCCTGGAAGCAAAGCTCACAGACTCCCAATCCATCTTCAGATCGCACCGGCGGACCAAATACGCGGCAGGTCATCGGACGTGATTCATAGAGTTCACAAAGACCTGTACCTGTATCCAGCGCTGGACATGGTTCGTCGTTGGCAAAATCGGAAAAACGCTGCTGCGCTTCATCTCCCTCATCCAATAAGCCGCTGATGGGGTCGCCTGGGAAGTCGGCCGACAATCGCATGACAGCGTCATGCGCGCGCTCGCGCACGCCGGCAGCACGAGCTGGCGAGACCTTCTCCAAGTCGCTTAATCCTTTTTGCAAACGCACCGCATCCAGTTGATTAATGGCAAATACGCCGATGCAGCACTGCGTACAACCGGGCCGGCAAGTCAGCCATTTGCCGCTGCGACGGGTAGCGTCAGCGAGTGCGGAGTCCACAATCTGGATCAGGGTATGGTCCCCAGAAGCTGGAAAACTTCCTGGCATTTAGATATCTGAATGATACAACCGGCAGGCAGGCACGGTTAGAACTGGAATTATAAGGATATGCGGTGTTTCAAGCCGACGTTAGCACAATGAATCTCCCGAAAGCGACGGAGCCGGATAGTACTGGCTCCAGTCGCTGGAAGCGCTCACCCTTCCCCCCGGAGGCTTAGCGCTTCCCTCGGGATCACGTTCATCGGAAACCATTGGCCTGAGAGAACTTTAAACGGCTGCTGTACCCGATGAGCTAACTACGATTGAATAGTGTTCACTCGGGAAGAAACGTTTCACCTATCGTTGAAATTTTTAAAAAATCTTTCTTTGTGACGAACCCCTCCGAAAAGCCTTTCTGGACAGCCTTCCGCGATTTGATAAGATAGCTGCCACTTAGCCAGCGTCCCCCGGAGGAACTCTGTGCAGTTCCACGCCTTCGACAAAGATTATCTGGAAAAGCTCAAATCTGGAGAGTTCCGGACGCAGGAGCACTTCGTCTCGTACTTTAGCGAACTCATCCGCTTGAAATTGAGCAAGCGCATGCACTCCGCGGCGGAAGTGGAAGATGCGCGCCAGGAAACATTCGCCCGGGTTTTAACGGCTTTGCGAAAAGAAGATGGCATACGGGAGCCGGAGCGGCTGGGCGCGTTTGTAAATTCTGTCTGTAATAACGTTTTGCTGGAACACTATCGCTCATCGTCGCAGGAGTCGGCCAATGGCGATGAAGAGAGCGAAGCCAACATCCCCGATCCCGCTGTCAGCGTAATCGACGTGATTGTCGAGCGCGAAATGCAACACAAAGTAAGGCATGTGCTCGAGGGATTGCAGGAGAAAGACCGCCGGCTGATTAAAGGTGTTTTTCTCGATGAACGCGATAAAGATGAGGTATGCCGCGAGCTGGGAGTGGACCGTCAATATCTGCGGGTTTTGCTGCACCGCGCCAAGAAGTCTTTTAAATCCGAATACTTAAAGAAGATGGCCAAGCAGGCGGTGAAGCGATGAATGTCCGTAACGTTTCGCGGCCCTTTGTCACTATGTATATGTAAGGAGATCCCAGAGCATGGACCATAACGAGGCCAACCGTCTAATGGCCAGTGAAAAGTATCTGCTCGATGAACTCTCGCCCGATGAAGTCGAGGCGTTTGAGGAACATCTCTTTGCATGCCATCAGTGCTCTACCGATGTGCGGGCAGGATCGTTATTTCTGGAGCATTGCAAGGTGGAACTGGCTGCTCCTGTGGCACACGCGCCTGTGGCGGCAGCCCACGAAAAGGCTTCGGGCTGGTTCGCGTGGCTTCGCCCAACTTTCGCCATCCCGGCCATGGCCATTTTATTGTTGGTGATCGGCTACCAAAATCTGGTTACAATTCCGCAGTCAAGGCAGCCGGGGCTTTTGGCCGCGACCACGGTGAATCTTGGTACCTACGGCGACAATTCTTCGCAGCTGGCGGTTCATGAAGGGCAGGAGTTTCTGGTGAACATAATCGTGCCCCCGGGGCAGCGCTACTCGGCCTACAAAGTCGACCTGTACAATCCCGCTGGCGTGATTGAGGCATCCATCCCGGTTCAAGACATAGCTAGAGACACATGGCCAATCAAGTTTCCGGAGGACAGCCATTTGAGCGGCGCCTATAAGCTTGCCGTGCGTGGCATCAACGCCTCCGGTCAGGATGTGGAAGTTGGGACCAAGTCTTTCGGGTTGCAAATTCAAAAATAATCTCAGGCGGGGGAGGAGAGAAACACTATGGCAATCGCAGAGCTACCACTGGCGGCAGGAAGACGCATCCATACCTACCAAGGGGAAGCGGATCTTTTTGAGATGGACCTCAAGACTCCATTTCACGAAAAAGTAAGACCGCAAGCCAAAGTCGAATTGTACGGAAAAGGCGAAGAAAGCCACTATGAGTTCAAACATGCAGGGCCCTTCCGGTTGGAAGGCATTGCATCCTATCAGTCGGGTTACACGCAGGTTGCGGGAAATCGGAGCCTGAAACACGAGGGCCGCTATTCCACGCTGACAACGTCCGTGGTCGAGGGCCTGAACATCCTCGACATTCTTACCGCGGATCGCGTCGTGGCACAGATTTCCACAGCACATCCTCTGGATGGTGCAGTGCCCGAAGTCTCGTTCCTCGGAACGCGCTTCGAAAACCTAAGAATCGCCGGACACAAGATTGAACTCGACACCAATCTCGACATCCTTGGTCCAAGGCCGGTCGAGGATCAGTCGTATTTTGATAATCAGAGCGTGCTCGACCGGATGGCGCAGCAATACGAGAACCTCGGCGCAGCCGACTATTTTCCCGACTGGGCCTGCGAGCGCTATCCGCGCGACCAGGAAAAATGGAGAACAACCGACGAAATGACGAGCGCGGATTTCGCGCATTGCTCATTAGTGAACCGCGTGCACTGCGATCAGAAATCATTTGGCCACGTGATTGAAGTACCGCACTTCGGCAAATTCTTCCTGGGAGAACTGAGAGTGAAGCGCGCACCAGCGAAGAACTCGTATGACTACGATGCCTACACCTTCCATCTCACCATGGTGAGAATGGAGCTGGGATGCTCGGTGTCAGCAAGTGGGGGCGCATCCACGGCAGATTCGAACGGCGGCGGAAGTCAGGGGGGAGCCGGAACTGGGCATTAGAACCAGAGTGTGGCGAATTCCCCGCATTCCAACCCAATAGAAGAAATACAGAACTAAATGGCTAGGACGACTCGATAAACCTCTATCGTGCTCGTCCTAGCTATTCTGTTATTGAGATAAAAACCTTAATTTGACGCGGCAGTGATGAACTCCTGCTTCATCCCAAACATTGGAATTCGCGTTTTCCCGAAGACATCCATACATTTTGGTTTCGGGGTTAAAATCCCATCTATCGGAACACTATGCCCATGGAAAAGCAGCCGATGATTTGCACCTTGGAGCACGAATGGTGCAAATGTGATTGCACG
Source organism: Candidatus Aquilonibacter sp. (assembly GCA_035486715.1). Classification (GTDB taxonomy): domain Bacteria; phylum Acidobacteriota; class Terriglobia; order Terriglobales; family Acidobacteriaceae; genus Sulfotelmatobacter. The sequence goes on along the minus strand of DATHMV010000032.1, from coordinate 140,028 downwards.
AGTAAGCTTTGCCTCACAATAGCACTTGCTATCATCGCTTCTTTATTATGCGTTTGCTCGCGTCATCGAGATCCGCAGATTGTATTGGACCATGCGATTCATACGTTGGATCGCGGCGATGCGGTCGCCGCCACAAATGAAGCGGAAAAAGGTTATCGCGAATTCAATAACGCTGGCAACGAATGGGCTTGGAAATTCATTCTCCTGAAGGCAAGCGCCCTTAATCGCCGTGGTATGTACGATGATGTCATTACCCTTCTGACTGACACGCAGCATCAGCCGATTCCTGAAAATTTAGCTGTAAAAAGAAGTTGGCTGGAAGGTCTCGCTTATACATCTCTGCACCGTTTCCCTGATGCCGAAGCAAAATTCCAGGAGACAGAGCCACTCTGCCAAAGCAGAGATTTCCCGGTGTGCGCTGATGTGGCCACCGCCCGCGGATCACTGGAAATGCATAAAGGACATTATGCGACAGCACAGGATTTCTTCGAACATGTCTTGCTCAAGGCACGTTCCAGCGGTGATCAACTATGGCAGGCGAATGCACTCTTGGATTTGAGCTGGTCCGCCGAAGAGCAGACGCATTTTGACGAAGCTCTCGACTGGGCCAATACAGCGCGGGCAATCGCAGTATCCGATGGCTTTGACAGCGTGGCCCAAACCGCACTCGGAAATATTGGCTGGGCATATTACAAACTGGGAGATATTGAAAAAGCCCAAACTGCTTTTGTCGATGCTAAAAATCAGGCGCAAAAGCTTGGCGATATCGCCGATCAAGTGCGATGGCTCACAAACTTAGGCTACATTTACATGGACACCAGCAACTTCAATGTGGCCGAGCAATCCTTCCAGCAATCACTCAAACTCGCGCAGCAAATCAACAGCCGCGAAGACATCGTCAACTCCCTGATCGCCCTGGCCTTCGTCTCCGAGCAAACAGGCAAGCTTGACGATGCCACGCGTTACGCGGATAAAGCTCTTGGTATGGCCAAAGCCGATGGCAATGGGCGTGACGTGGTCTATCCGCGGCTGGTCCAAGGCCGAATCGCCGCCCGCCGCAATGACACAACTACGGCCGAGACTGCATTTCAAGAAGTCGCGCAATCCCCCGACTCGCCGGTCTTTCTCAAGTGGGAAGCCGAGCGCTCCCTAGCCCACCTGGATGAAGACGCAAAACAATTCAGCCCTGCCGACGCCCAATACCGCACCGCATTGACCACGTTTGAAACCGCCCGCTGCGGTGTCCACGAGCGCGTCGATAGCCGCCTGCCCTTTCTCAGCAATGCGACGCACATTTACGAAGATTACATTCACTTTCTTGTGGCTCAGGGCAAAACGGACGAAGCCTTGCACGTGGCCGACTACACTCGCGCCCGCACTCTGGCCGAAGGGCTGGGACGTCCGTGCAAGGCCACCTTTGCTCCCGATCCGCTGAACGCGCCCGAGATCGCGCGCCGCGCCGGCGGCACCATTCTGTTTTACGCGCTCGGACAGGAGCATTCCTATTTGTGGGTGATCACGCTGCAGCAGGTGCGGATGTTTCCCCTCACCGCGAATCAAAAGGAAATTGATGAAGCCGTACAGCACTATCGCAAACAGTTGGAAGGACCGCCCGAAATCCTTGAAAATTCCAACGACGGCAGCGTTCTTTACCAGACGCTGGTCGCGCCCGCGCAGAATTTTCTGAAGCAGGCGCTGGCCAAGAACGGCAATATCTTCATCGTTCCCGATGGCGGTTTGAACAGCCTAAATTTCGAGACGCTGCAGCCTCAGCCGAAGCGTTACTGGATTGAAGACGTAACTATCGCCAATGCCGCCTCGTTACGCCTGCTGCCGGCCGCGCATAACAAAGGCAATCTCGCCGGGAAATTGCTGCTCGTCGGTAATCCAATCGTGCCGCAGGCCGGACCAGACAATTCTTATCCCGAACTACCCAACGCTGCAACGCAGATGCAAGACGTCCAAAAGCATTTTCCGAGCACGCGGCAGGAGGTTTTCAGCCGGCAGCAAGCCTCGCCCGCCGCTTATCTCAACCATCATCCCGAACAGTTTTCTTACATTCATTTCGTAGCCCACGGAACCGCCAGCCGTGAGAATCCGCTCGACTCTGCGATCATCTTGGCGCCCGGATCGAATACTGCGGCAGCGCAAGACGATTCCTTCAAGCTCTACGCCCGCGACATTATCGGCACCCAGCCCTTGCAGGCAAAGCTGGTAACGATCTCCGCCTGCTACAGCACGGGCAAGCGGACATATTCCGGCGAGGGCCTTGTCGGGCTTTCCTGGGCATTCCTTCGCGCGGGCGCGCATAATGTAATCGCCGCCCTTTGGGATGTAAGCGACGCCTCCACCGCCCAGCTTATGGATCGCGTGTACGGAGGGATTGAGCGCGGCCAATCTCCCGAGGCGGCATTACGCGCGGCAAAACTGTCGCTGCTCCACTCAGACGATGCAGTGCGAAGGCCTTTTTACTGGGCTCCTTTCCAGCTTTATACCGGGCGATAGTAGTGCAATTCGGTAGTAGTGCAATTTGATTTTTATACGACTCTGTCATCCTGAGCGTAGCCGTTTTTCGGGCGTAGCGAAGGATCTCCAGCTCCACCGGCCTAATGCGCAAGCCAAACCGCATCGTTAAACCGGGCCATATTCTGAGCTTTTTCAGGGAATTCAACCAAAATCAGGCTTTCCCACACCCTCAAGAATTGCATCCAACCTCGATAAAATCTGGGTCGCAAGCTACATCCTGAACTACAATAACGGTTCGGAAGTCTTGTTCTATGAGCAGTTTGCCGCATATCAGAAAAACCTGGGAGGGTCAGATCGTCGCGGGAAAATTCCCCCTGCTGCGATGGCTCGGAGACTCGGACTCTACAACGGTATATCTTACGGAACTAAGTGCGCCGGAATCGCGCAAAGCTGCAATCAAATTAATTTCCGCCGAAAAATTTGCCGGCGTACCGCTCAATGGAGCGCCGCTCAACGAAGAAACGCTGTTGCTGCGCTGGGCCGAGAGCGCAAAGCTGCTTCATCCCAACCTGATGCAGCTGTATGCATGGGGGCGATGCGATCTCGACGGCAAGCGCTTCTTGTATGTAGTCACGGAATATGCCGACGAAGATTTAGGGCAAATTCTTCCGCTGCGCGCGCTGTCGCCGGCTGAAGTTTCGGAAATGATTCTTCCGATAACCCAAGCCCTAAGCTTTTTACATACCTTCGGCTTTGTGCACGGACATATCAAGCCTTCCAACATCGTAGCCATCGATGACCAACTTAAGATTTCTATCGATGGCCTTCGCAAACCTGGAGAATCTGCCGAAAAGCTGGGCGTCTACGATGCGCCGGAAGCGGCTGAAGCAGTCTCTCCCGAATCCGACGTGTGGTCATTCGGCGCAGTTTTGGCCGCTGTTTTAACCCAGCGCGAACCAGCGGCAGAAAATGGTCAGAGCGCAACCCGCGTTCGCACTGAAACGATCTCACCTCCGTTTCGCGAAATCGTGCAGCAATGTTTACGCGCAAACCCGCAAGAACGCTGCACCCTCGACGATATTTCGGCCATCCTCGAAGGCCGGCCGATTGCCTCCGTTACAGCCATCGATCATTCCGAAAATCGCGTTGAAAACCGCTCCGAAGTTCCAGCCCCGGCAAAGCAAAAGCCATGGGCCTTGCTGCTGATTATCGGGGCATTGTTGCTGTTGGCGTTGGTATTCGGCTCCCGATGGATGGTTCATCATCCATCCACACTCTCGGAGAATCATCCAACAGAATCACAATCTTCTCCTGCGGCGACTCCATCTCAACCGGTTGCGCCACCAGCGGAAACCAGCGTCCCCAACCAAGGATTGTCCAAAGGCACGGTTCTTCAGCAAATCACGCCTGAGGTCTCCCGTGGCGCGCGCAATACGATCCATGGGCGGGTGAAAGTCGAGATTCAACTTTCGGTCAATGACGCCGGGAATGTCGCGCAGGCAAAATTTATTTCCGCCGGCCCCAGCAAATACTTTGCTAACCAGGCCATGACAGCGGCACGCCGTTGGAAATTCAATCCCCCGCAAGTCGACGGGAAAGCATCGCCCAGCGAATGGATTTTGCGCTTCCAGTTCGGACGCACTTCGACGCAAGTTGTTCCAACCGAAATTAAGCCTTGAAGAAACCTGGTCGTGGTGCAGTTTGCTTGTCATCCTGCCCGAGCGTTTTTTGGGAATGGAAGGATCTGGGTGAGCTGCGCGATGCATTGCAGCCTGCCCTGAGCAAGGGAAGCGCGTCGAAGGGTTCTTTGCGACGCCATGATGCGCGTTTAGCTCGCTTCCTTATCGAATTGGCCCCCTAGTAATCTCTTAACTCTTACTTTTTTCGTTCTTATTCAACTTCCAAACCATCTGCCGCAACATCCCCAATAGAAATTCCGCATCGCCTTCTTGCAGTTGCAGCCGCCTCACCAGTCGGCGGATTGCGCCCAGAAACGACTTTGAAGTGTTCAGCTTCGGATATTCGCTGGCGCGAAGCGCGGCTAGCAACGTTTCCATAATGCGCTCCTCATCGTCCGCTGAAGCAGGAGTTCCCTTCTTCGGCTTCGTTGTCACCACCGCGCGCGTGCGCATCAATTCGTACAAACAAATAGCCGCAGCCTGTCCCAGATTCATGGAAGCGTGTTCATCGCGCGTGGGGATGCGCATGAGCCAATGGCAATGGCTCATATCCAGGTTGGAAAGCCCGAATTTCTCCGATCCAAACAATAAGGCGCACTTGGCATTCGTAGTTAGATGCTCTCGCATCTGCTTCGCGCCGCGCGCCAAAGGAATCAAGGTGTGCTGCAAATCACGATGCCCTACCGCGGTGGTTCCCACCACCAGCGAACAGTCGGCAACAGCTTCAGACAGGGTTTTATACACTTCGGCATTCGCCAGGGTTTCTGCTGCTCCAACAGCCGAGCGGGCGCCTTGAAACGCCACCTCATAGGGATTTACCAGTCTCAGGCGGGGGAATCCAAAGTTGCTCATCGCCCGGGCAACTGCGCCGATATTAAGAGGGTTGCGTACGTCTACCAAAACCACGCGTAAACCGTCGAACTCGGATGGGGCAGGCAACGTTGTTATTCTACGGTACGCAGGAGACAGATATCTTACCGCGTGGCGTACCACAATACTTTATCTGGGCGTCTAATTTATCGGCAATGAAAGCTCTTGCACGCCTGCTTCCGCGGCCTGTGTTTACACGCCCGTGTAGATGTAAAATAATTGTCAAACCTAGTCTCCTCCCCCAAGAATCGCCGGAAATCATTGTAAGCTTCATTGTCGTAGGGCTTTGAGGCGTATTTCCCGTCCGCGAAGCAGAATGAGCAGATTTCAGTCCGATGAGGATGATTTTCCATGGGCCAGATCGCAACTCCACTCAGCACATCCAGATCGCTTGATCCAATGAACTCCACACGTCCGCTGGGAAGAATTCTTGTGGTGGAAGACGATCCTACGGTGCAGAAAGCCTTACGGCGTGTGTTCGAAACCGAAGGCTATATTGTCGAAGTCCAAGGCAACGGCAAGTCAGCATTGGAGAGCTTTCAGGCCGCCCCTCCGGCAATCATTATTCTCGATCTTCGCCTGCCGCAGCTTTCCGGCAGCGATTTGTGTAGAGAGATCAAAACTCAGTCGCCTACGCTACCAATTGTCGTTCTAAGCGCAACCAGCGATGTTTCCGATAAGGTGCTGCTGTTGGAACTGGGCGCCGACGATTACGTAACCAAACCTTTCAGTCCACGAGAACTTCTGGCGCGCGTTCGCGCCGCCCTCCGGCATACGTCAAGAACAGCGCACGTTAACGTAGTAAGCTTCGACGGCATTACAGTTGACTTCAAGAAAATGGAAGTGCAGCGGGACGGCAAAATTGTAGTTTTGACCGCGCAGGAATTTAAGACCCTGCAATTTCTCGTGCAGAATGCCGACCGCGTCATCAGCCGCGACGAGCTGCTGAACGAAGTCTGGGGATATCAGAATTATCCTTCCACCCGCACCGTGGATAATCACATTCTGAAGCTGCGGCAAAAACTGGAACGCGACCCCGCCAGTCCAGTACACTTCCGCACAGTACACGGAATGGGCTATAAGTTCGTCCGCTGAAATTCCTTGGACCCCACATCAGAATTCGCAGCGCAAATCCTCAGGCAGCCTGGTGCCGCGCTTGTACACCGGACCCGCCTGCGCACCCGCTTTCTCCTTTCCATGCTGCTCATCACCGCAGGCCTAACTGCGATGAGCCTGCTGGTAGTGCGGCACAGCATGGAGCGGCATGTGCGCGAAGAAATTGTTCAGGATCTGCGGAATTCCGTCACCACATTTCAGAATTTTCAACATGATCGTGAAGTCATGCTCACCCGCTCAGCGGAGTTGGTGGCCAATCTTCCCATCACCCGCGCCATCATGACGGCCCATGATCCCGCAACCATTCAAGATGCTTCCAAAGACGTATGGCAATTGACCGGCAGCGATTTATTAGTACTAGCCGATCGCAATGGAAAAGTGGTGGCGCTGCATACCAAATCGCAGGGTTTTACCAGCGAAGCGGCGCAACAATATTTCGGGCGCTCCTTGAATGAAGAGGATTCCAGCCATTGGTGGTTTGATGCCCATCATCTTTACCAAACTTTTGTGCAGCCGGTTTATTTTGGCTCAAAGACGGAAGGACCTCTGCTCGGCTTCCTCGTGATCGGCTATGAAATCGATGACCGCCTGGCGCGCGAAGTAAGCAAAGTCTCCGCCAGCCAGGTTGCCTTCTCCTACGGCGATGAAATCGTAGCTACTACGCTCACGCCGGATCAATCACAAAGCTCAGCGGTCCGCGGTTTTTCGGCGGGAATATCGCAAAATGTGCCACGAGATGTCGAAGTGGGCCATGAGCTCTTTCTGGCAACTTCCCTTGATCTATCATCCAGCCAGCAAAAGGCGCCGGTGCGCTTAACCGTCCTCGGTTCTTACGATCAAGCCGCAAGGTTCCTCGGTAAATTGAACCGCCTGCTGCTTTTGCTGGGCCTCGCAGCGGTGTTGATCGGCAGTGGACTCGTATTCTTGATCTCCCACACCTTCACTCGTCCGTTGAGCAGCCTCGTAGATGGCGTTCGCGCACTGGAGCACGGCGATTTTCATCATCCCCTCGATCCCCGTGGCAGCGACGAAATTGCGGAGTTAACTTCGGCGTTTGATCGCATGCGTTCCAGCCTGCTCAAAACGCAACAAGCTCTGCTGGAATCGGAACAGTTAGCCACCATCGGACGCATGGCCAGCTCCATTTCGCACGACCTTCGCCATTCGCTAGCCGCGATCGTTGCCAACTCCGAATTCTTATGCGATGGCCGTCTAACTGGGCAACAGCGGGAAGAACTGTACGACGAAGTTCGCATCGGCGTGAATCAGATGACGGATCTCATCGACTCCTTGCTCGAATTTGCCCGAACTAGGGAGTCTCTCACTCCAAACTACTCCAGCATTTCCGAAACCATCCATCGCGCGATGCAGGCTGTACTGTTGCATCCGCGGCATCAGGGAACGCGCATCGAAGTCGAAAGCCATGTTCCGGGATTGGCCTGGTTCGATTCGCGCAAGCTGGAGCGGGCTCTCTACAATCTCTTGCTGAATGCATGTGAAGCGGCGCCAAGTAGTGACGGAAGGGTGCAGGTGACCACCGGAAGTCACGGAGATGCCCTGACCATCGAGGTTTCTGACAATGGTCCCGGCATTGCCGAAGCCATTCGCGACAAGCTGTTTCATCCTTTCGTGAGTTATGGCAAAGAGAACGGCACCGGACTGGGGCTCACCGTCGTGCACAAAATTGTGCAGGATCACGGGGGCGAAATTGCGATGGAGCGGATCGATGCTCGAACCGTATTTCGCATTACAATCCCCGGCCGGTCTTCGCGCGGCGCTGGCGAAGACAACAACGAAAATTCCACGCGTCATTCTGTAATTTCATTGAACAGCGACCGGTTAACCATCGGCCGAACGAGTGAAAACTCAATTCGACATTCGGATTAGTCCGCATTCTCCATCTTTAAGATTTAGGAACATCCGCAATGTCACCCCCGGAGGATGTGTGAACAGCCCATTACCCCCTGCCCTTCGTTCCAGCGCCATCGCTGTAGCCTGCTTTTTACTTTTAGGAGCCAATAGCCGTGCGCAGGAGAAACCGCCCAATACCGCGCCACAGGCCAGAGATGCGTCTGTGCGCGAGCTGGCTTCTCAAGTGGGCGAGTTGCGCGCCATGCTCGAGCAGATGCGGACCGAGAATGCTCAATCGCGCACAGAGATGCAGGAATTGCGCCAGGAATTGCAGGATACGCGCAAGCTTCTAGCCCCGCTCGCCACTGCCGCTGCGAATTCGTCTCGCAGCCCAGAAATTGCTTCTACCTCGGGAAATTCCACCACGCAGTCTGCCTCGCTAACTCCCTCGGGCACATCGACCACTGCCGATCTCGGGAACCGCATACAAAAGCTGGAAGATTCGACCCAATTATTAGGATCGAAAATCGACGAACAATACCAAACCAAAGTAGAAAGCGCCGCCAAATATCGCGTGCGGCTATCGGGAATCGTTCTGATGAATGCATTCCGTAACGTCGGAGCATCCGATAATCTCGACTTGCCCGACTACGCCCAGCCTCCAACTCTTGGCAGTACATCGCAGGCAAGCTTTGGGGCAACGTTGCGGCAGAGTGAAATTGGGCTGGAAATTTTTGGCCCAACTATCGCTGGAGCCAAGAGTTCCGCCAACGTGCAGTTCGATTTCGCGGGAGGATTTCCTTCCACCGCTAACGGAGTGGACTTTGGCATTGCGCGCATGCAAACCGCCAGCCTGCGGCTCGACTGGAAAGACACTTCTCTTATCGCCGGACAGGATTCTCTTTTCATCTCGCCCCTTTCTCCGACCTCCTTCGCTTCACTTGCGACCCCCGCTTTCGCCTATGCGGGAAATCTTTGGGGTTGGACGCCGCAGCTTCGCATAGAACATCGCTTCGAACTCGACAATCAGCAGACTCTCGCACTGCAAGGTGGAATTCTTGACAACCTCGATTGGGAGAATCCCACCAACCAGGATTCGCGCTCGGCGACAGCGGGCGAGAGTACTGGTCAACCGGCCTATGCAGTACGCACAGCGTGGTCCCGGCCCATCTTCGGCCATCCGCTCACCATCGGGGCAGCGGGATACTATGGGCGGCAGAATTGGTCATGGGATCGTTACATTGATGGTTGGGCAGGCATGACGGATTGGCAGATTCCACTCCTTCGCCGTTTGACCCTCTCCGGCGAGTTTTATCGAGGACGCGCGGCAGGTGGCCTGGGCGCAGCCATCGGCCAACCCATCGTGTTCGGCGGCAATCCCTTCTATTCGACAACCAGGATTCGCGGCCTCGACTCCGCCGGAGGATGGAGCCAGCTCAAATTCCAAATCACACCCAAGCTGGAGATGAATGGCGTCTTCGCGGAAGACAATGCTTTTGCCGGAGATATCCGCGGTTTCGCCGTCGATGCCAACAACTTTGGAGAAATCCTGGGGCGCAACCACGGCACGCTCGGCAATTTGATCTACCGTCCACGATCCGATTTACTGCTGGCGGCTGAATTCAGGCGTTTGCACACCTTCCCGATCTATGACGCCCCCAGCGTAACCAACCAGATCAATCTTTCCATGGGGATATTATTCTGAAAATACTTGGCTTCGCCCAACTCCGGATTACTTGTCTTGCTGCCTCCAGCATCGCACTGCTCCCGTGTGCAACTGCCGCCAGCCAAAATGTCGATCTCAAAGGCAGCGTGCAACTCACCCGAAGCGGCCATCGCACAAAGGACGCTTCGAAACTGGTAGCCTGGTTGACTCCGTTAGGTACAACAGGCGCACCCGCGATTCCACAACAGCAGCCTTCACAAATTCCGCAACTCGTGCAGAAGGATAAAAGCTTTCAGCCGTCGTTGCTTGTCATACCCGCAGGCGGCAAAGTGGAGTTCCCCAATCGCGATCCTTTCTTTCACAACGTTTTTTCCTTGTTCGACGGAAAGCGCTTCGATCTCGGACTCTATGAAAGCGGCACCACGCGCTTTGTCCAATTCGACAAGCCGGGAATTTCTTTCATCTTTTGCAACATTCATGCACAGATGCATGCCGTGGTCATTGCGTTAGACACACCGTACTACGCAATCTCCAATGCCCGCGGCGAGATCGACATTCGCGATGTCGCCCCCGGGCGCTATCAAATGCACTTTTTTCACCCCTCGGTTTCCCCGGAAACATTGCTCGCCGCCGAACACGAAATCACCGTGACTTCTAATGACACCTTCCTCGGCACGCTGATCCTCTCCGAGTCCGATCTGGAACTTGCGCACAAAAACAAATACGGCCGCGACTACGACCGCCCCGATCCCGATAATCCCGCGTATGCGCGGCCATAGCATGGCTCGCGCAAAAATTAAGAAAGGGCGCGCCGGTTAGCACGCCCTTCCCGCCTCTGACCTTCACTTGGTTTTAACTGTCACTTCCGACCGCTAGTAAAAACTTTCCCAATTGCACTCGTTCGTTAGTGGTGACCTCCGCCGCTAGAGGAATGTCCCCCTCCGCCGCTAGGCGCGCTGTGCGATCCGCCGCCGCTATACCCACCGCGGCTGCCGCCGTAACCACTGGAAGAGCGCGGCTGCACGATGGGCTGCCGCATGTTGAGCTGCGGACGCGAATACCCCTCGCCACGTCCGTAGCCCGAACCGGACCCACGCGAATAGCTCGAGCTCGGCGCAGTGCGGTTCCAATAACTGCCGCTCTCGCCCCGGCCATAAGATTCAGAGTTTCCAGCACCGCGGCCCTCGGAACTCTCGCGAGAAGATGGCGAGAACGACCGCCATTCGCCATTGCCCGCCCCCTCCCGCGACGATCCCGCCGAACGCTCTGCCGAACTACCGGCTTCCCTGCCAGCCGAAGTAGCCGCGCCAGACCTTGCTCCCGTGGAAGTTCCACCGCGAGCCTCGTTCGAACCACCCGACCGGCTTCCCGCCGTCAACGGGCTGAAGTGACTCTGTTGCATGGATTGTTGCAAATGAGCCGTCTGCTGCTGGAACGATTCCGCATGCGACGTGCTTTGCGTTCCCGCAAAATGCTGCGCGCCGGTGTCGTGAATCGTAGACGGAGCAGCCGCCTTCCCGCTCGCCGACAAACTTGCCCGAGTGGGCACCACCGGCATATTGCCGGTCATCATGTGAGCGCCGCTCAACTGTTCGTGAGTTGCGGCCACAGCCGTGGTACGCCCCGAACCAAATTGCCCGGCACGAACTGTAGATACCCCACCACTAATGTGCGCGTCATTGATATGTGCCAAGTTCGAGTATCGCGTTCCCGCATGTAGCGGAGCAAATCCGCCGTAGCGGCCTCCTGCGCCGAAGCGATCGAAACCGACCACCCCGAAGCGCCCACCATATCCACCCCACCACGGATGGAACCAGTCGCAAGGCCCGATCGGCAGCCAGCCAAAGCCGCCCCATCCACCCCAGCCGAACCCTAGTCCCCATCCGCCTCCAAATCCAAAGAATGAAACATACGCCGGCGCCCAGAACGGCCGATAAAATCCCGGTCCCCACACCGGGCCCGGCCACCATCCCCACGCGCCTCCATACGATAGCCAGCGACCATAGTGATACGGTGCCCATCCCCAGGGCTCGTAGCCGACCCAAGTCCAGCCGTAGTAAGGCTCCCACGTCCAGTTTCCATCACGATAAGGAGCCCAACCTTCCGGTTCGTTCGGAACCCAAATCTGCCCGTAATCCGGCACATTCTCCCAGCGGCCATTGGCATCCAGATCTTCCGATCCAACATAGTATTTATTGGTGTGCTGCCAGCCGTTCGCCGTGTGAATCATGTGGTCGCGCTCGCTGTTCCAGCGGTCCCAATCGTCACGGTCAGGCGCGGGAGTGATCTTATAATGCGCATCGGCGGCAGCTCCATGCACCGTAACCATGTCTCCCGCCTTCGCTTCGGCGATGCCTTGCGGGGTAGAAATTTGCGCCTCGCCTTTGCGCACAATGATGACGCTGTCGCCATCAGGCCGCACTTCAATGCGGAACACGCCATCCTGGTGCGCGGGATGAACGGCGACGTTGGGAGTGTCGATCTCCGGCTCAGTTTCGCTCTCTCCAAATACGGAGTAGTTCACCATCCCCTGCGCTACTTGAATCTGAATATATTTGTTCGTGAAGTTAGCGATGTTAGCTTGTGCATTCGGCCCCAGGCGCAGAATATTGGCGTAATCCAGTTGCACTTCTGCACGCCCGCCGGTTCCAGTCGAAACTTTATCGCCGTTGACTACAGGTTGATTCAACAAGGCCGCAGACCACGAGCCGGCATCTCCGCGCTGCGTCGATACATCGCCATGAATCATGCTGACTCGGCCTACGCCTTGATCCGTCTTAGCTGGCTCTTCTCCCGAAGGGCCACCGGGTTGTGCTTCTTCTCCTTGTCCGGGCCCTGGTTGACCTGGTCCCGCTTGCGGCGGTTGCCCTGGATAAGGCGGCTGACCGGGCTGTTGCGGAGGACCCGCCTGCGGTTGTCCCATTTCCATGGGAGCGCTCGGCTGCTCGGTGGGTCCCTTGCCGTCATCCGGAGTAGGCGTCTGCGCAGCGACTGTCAGCACGCCAGCGAAGGCTAAGGTTAATAACACAGATAACGGCGCGATTTTGTGTTTCATTAGGAACTCCACGATAGCTTGGCTGAAGTTTGGAGGCATTTGAGATACCAAAGTCACTGGAATCCCTTTGCTTATAACTCTTTTGTTTTCTGAGATCGATGAGATGTGTCTATGGAGTGTAGCGGCGTTGCGCCGGGCTTCTGGTGGCTGATGGGGGCCAAGGTGGTGGTTTTGGGCCAGTCGCCGCGAAGTTTCGTTGACTCCCCGAAACACTCCTCATAAGATGATCCCTCCTCGTACTCTCCATGATTGGACAAACCATCTCGCACTACCACATCGTCGAAAAACTCGGCGGCGGCGGAATGGGCGTCGTCTACAAAGCCGAAGATACGAAGCTGGACCGCTTCGTTGCGCTCAAATTCCTGCCCGATGAAGTCGCCAAAGATCCGCAGGCCCTCGCGCGTTTCCGCCGCGAAGCCAAAGCGGCCTCGGCTCTGAACCATCCCAACATCTCCACCATTCATGAGATCGACGAGCAGGATGGCCTGACCTTCATCGTCATGGAGTTTTTGGACGGTGTAACCCTGAAGCACATGATTTCAGGCCGTCCGTTGGAAAACGAAATCCTGCTCTCGCTCGCCATCGAAATCACGGATGCTCTCGACGCCGCCCACGCCAAAGGCATTGTTCATCGCGACATCAAGCCGGCGAATATCTTCGTTACCAAGCGCGGTAATGCCAAGATTCTGGATTTCGGCCTGGCCAAAGTTGCGGGGCCGGCGAAAGATCTTTCCGCCGATCCTGCCGCAGCCACTGTCGCCGACAGCCGCGAATTCATGACCAGCCCCGGAACAGCCGTAGGCACCGTAGCCTACATGTCTCCGGAACAGGCAAAAGGCAAGGAACTCGATGCCCGCACCGACCTGTTTTCTTTCGGCGCGGTGCTGTACGAAATGGCCACCGGCGCTTTGCCATTTGGCGGGGAAACTTCCGCCATCATTTTCGACGGCATTCTTAATCGCGCACCCATCCCTCCATTACGCCTGAATCCAACTGCGCCTGCCAGGCTGGAAGACATTATTTCCAAGCTGCTGGAAAAAGATCGCGACCTCCGCTACCAATCGGCAGCCGAACTCCGAAGCGATCTCAAGCGCTTGAAACGGGATACAGAATCGGGCAGAGAACGGGTTCAAGAATCCGGATCGATCAGCACTTCTTCAGTCAGCCCCTCAAACGTCCCTGCCCAGGCTTTGCCCTCCGGACCTGTTTCCGGCAGCTCAGTTCTGGCTTCGGCAGCAAAAGAACACAAAACTGGCATTGGCGTCATCCTGCTCTTAGTTGTACTTGTTGTCGCGGCTGCCGGATTTGGGATTTACAGCCTGTTCTTTGCCAACCGGCACATGCCGTTTGAAAGCATAAAAATCAGTAAGATTTCTGGAACGCACAATGCCCGCCTCGGCGCCATGTCTCCCGACGGCAATTACCTCGCCTATGTCTTGAACAATGAAGGCAGCGAGTCGTTGTGGCTACGCCACCTTTCCAGCAACAGCAATGTGCAGATTCTTCCTCCGCAGCGGGTGCAGTTCGCGGCGGTGCGTTTTTCCCGGGATGGCGGACATATTTATTACTCGCATACCCTGCCGGCCAGCGGCCCTGCCTCGCGCGACTACGATCTTTATCGGATTCCGGTGCTGGGCGGATCTCCGCAATTGCTGGTGAAGGACGTGGACACGAATCCCAGTTTCTCTCCCGATGGACAACGCATGACCTATGTGCGTGCCAACGATCCCGATCCCGGCATCTATCATGTTCTCGTCGCAAACGCGGATGGGACCGACGAGAAGAGCATCGCCTCCGGCCCCATGAGCAAAGTCATGATCGAGCTAGCGTGGTCGCCGGACGGCAAGACGATCGCTGGGACCGTATACGAACCATCCCAAAACACGATTACAGTGATGGTTGGCATTGATCCGAATTCGGGTAGCGAGCGCACAATCGCGAAGCCGCCATATCTTGTCATGAGGCATTTGGGTTGGCTGCCGGATGGCAAGTCGTTGGTGATTGTTTACTCGAGCCCGGAGACGAACTTCGATCGTCAGCAGGTCGGATTAATCAGCTATCCCGCAGGCAAGTTTCGCGCGATCACCGCCGACACCAATGACTACGGCGATTTAAGCATCTCTTCCGACGGCGCGTCGCTTGCCACCGTGATGCAGCAGCCTGCGCGCGACTTGTACCTGAGCTCCGGCGAGAAGGCGGATTATTCCGACGCCAAACAAATCTCCTCGGGCGATCCCGTTCAGGATGTCTCCTGGACCGGCGACGGAAAGTTGCTGGCTGGACAACTCCCCGTGGTTCGCGTACTTGACTCCGATGGGTCGGTGAAAGCGGAGATCGCGGAGAAAAATGGCGCGGCAATGCAACCCCACGGATGTGGGAGCGGGCAAGTGGTGTACACAAGGGGTAGCACAAAGAGCACGTCATTGACCATTTGGCAAGGCGATGTAAATGGCGCGGGACTGCATCAGGTGAGCGGCGGAAAAAACGACGAGTATGCTACGTGCTCGCCGGATGGAAAAACAATCTTCTATATCGACATGATCGGTAGTACGTATATGAAGATTTCTCCCGGCGTTGACAAGCCGGAAAAGATTCTTCACGGAACCGCGGAGACCGAGGCGGGATACGACATTGCCCGCGATGGAAAGACAGCGCTGCTCGGAACGTATGACTTCAAGGCGCAACGTCCAAACATTACGCTGCTGTCGTTGGAAACTGGACAGGTTTTGCGCACCTTCGAATACGATTCGCGGCACGGCGGGCGGTTACGCTTGAGTCCCGATGGCAAAGGAATCGTGTATCCCATTCACGAAAAAGGCGCGGAGAATTTGTGGTTGCAGCCGCTGGATGGCTCGCCAGGCCGGCAAATCACGAATTTCAGTTCGTTGGCGATTCACGCATACGAATGGTCGCCAGATGGAAAAAGCCTGGCGCTGGTTCGCGGGGACTCTCCTACCGATCTGGTCTTGATCCAGGATACCCAGAAGAAGTAGCAGAAGAAATTTCCGGCCAACTTTTTATTCCTTCTCGCCCTCGTCCGCAATCCCAATCTTCGACAGCCGGTACCGCAGTGCATTCCGCGACAGTCCCAACAGACGCGCTGCCTGGCTCTTATTCCCATTCGCCCGCCGCAGCGACTCGCGAATCATTTCGTCCTCCCATTGCTCTAGCGTCATGCCTTCTGGAAGGAAATTGCTGGCCCCGTTTGTGATTCGCGCCGGCCGCACATCGAGATGAATATCATCGACCTTCAGCACCGTATCCTTTGCCAGCGCGCAAGCCCGTTCGATGATGTTTTGCAACTCACGCACGTTTCCCGGCCAGTGGTAGTTCACCAGAATCTGCATCGCCTCAGGCGTGATACTTTCCACCGGCTTGCCGGAGTCACCGGCAAAACGCGAGATAAAAAGATTCACCAGGTCGGGAATGTCTTCCTTGCGCTGCCGCAGCGGCGCAATATCGATGGGTACAACGTTCAAGCGGTAGTAAAGATCTTCCCGGAAAGTTCCCTGCTCCAGCGCTTCGCGCAAATCGCGGTTCGTGGCTGCAATCAGGCGCACATCCACTTTTATAGTTCGTGTGCCGCCCAGCCGCTCAAACTCGCGCTCTTGCAACACGCGCAGCAACTTCACCTGCGTCACTGCCGGCACGTCACCAATTTCGTCCAGGAATAAAGTTCCTTTGTCAGCCAACTCGAACTTGCCCGGCTTGCTGGCATTCGCGCCGGTAAATGCGCCTTTCTCGTAACCAAACAGTTCGCTCTCCAGCAAATTTTCTGGAATTGCCGTGCTATTGATCTTGATGAACGGCCCTGAAGCTCGCCGCGATTTTTCGTGGATGGCGCGCGCAATCAAATCCTTGCCCACCCCACTCTCACCGCCCAAGAGAACGGTCGAATTCGTAGGCGCCACGCGATCCACTGTCGCCAAAACCTCCTGCATCTTGACGCTGCGCGCGATTATGTTGGGATGGGAGTAGCGCTTGCCCAGAGCCTCACGCAACGACCGGTTCTCTTCGCGCAGATTGTGGACGTCGAGCTCTTTATGAATCACCATCCTCATCTCGCTCAATGAGAACGGTTTCAGCACATAATCACTCGCACCAGCCTTCATGGCTTCTACAGCGGTTTCCACGGAACCAAACGCCGTCATCACCACCACCGGCAATGCGGAGTTCTGCCTCTTGATCGCATGTAAAAATTCAAGGCCATTCATTCCCGGAAGCTTAAGATCCGTCACCACCAGGTTGATCGCATTCTCGCGCAGCAACTTCAGGCCGCTCTCTGCATCTCCCGCGGAAAGCGTGCTGAAGCCGTCTTCGCCAAGATTCAATTCCAGCAGGCGGCGCATTTTAGCCTCATCTTCAACGATCAAAACTGTTGGCATAATTAGTGTCGTACATTCTTGGGTAGTAGTTTGCGACGCTATAACGCGCGTTTAGCTCGCTTCCTTTTCTAAGATGCGGCATTCCCAATCGCTTGATCCTCCGCCGGGAAAAAAATGACAAAGCGTGCTCCCTGGGTACCGCTTCCTTCGCTGCTTTCAATCCGAATCGTTCCATGGTGTCCGTCAATAATTCTCGATACGATCGACAGCCCCAACCCAACCCCGGTCTTCTTCGTAGTCACAAACGGGTTGAATATTTGCTCACGCAACTCCGCCGGAATTCCCGGCCCAGTATCTTCTATTCTTATCTCTACCCCGTTTCGATCTCCATTTGCCCAAGCTGCCGCCACGCGCAATGTTCCGCCACCAGCACCCATGGCATCGTAGGCATTTTGAATCAAATTCACAAAAGCCTGTTCGCAGAGGCTTTCATCCAGCGGCACCGATGGCAAATTCGGCTGATAATCCCGCTCCACTCTCACATTGTTTTCATTTTCCTTATGCGCAAGCAAAACTAACTGCAGCGCGTGATCCAATAACGGCGGCACTGGCTGCGGAACAGGTTCCGTATGGAGTGGACGGGCAAAGTCAAGGAAGCGCGTAACCAGCGAACTCAGGCGATTCGTTTCACTGGATATATAACCCGCAAGTTCACTCGCCAGCGGATTGCTCTGGTCCAGCTTCTGATGCAGCATCTCCGCCGATCCCTTGATTACGCCAAGCGGATTGCGAATCTCATGCGCCAGCCCTGCGGTCATTTGCCCCAGCGCGGCCAGTCGCTCTGAACGCCGCGCTTCTTCCTGCGCCTGTTCCAGTCTGCGATTAGTTTCCGCCAGTGTCTCCGCCAATTCCTGATAACGTTTGATCTGCCGCCGGTTTTCCACCACAAAACGGTTCACTACCATCCCAGCCAGAAAAAAGAAAAGAACACGTATCGCGAGCAGCCCGTAGGCCTCGCCATTGATTTCATATTCCTGCAACGCGGGATACAGGTAGGAGCAGTAGGCAGCGGAAGCCAGCGCAGTCCACAGCAGCGTGCCCAGCGGACTGAAGTATTCCGCCGCGGTAACCACCGGCAGGTAATAAATCGGATAGTAACTGCTGTTAATGCTGAGTTCGCCGGTGTGATCGATGAGTAGCGTTGCCAGCGCGATTTTGAGGAGAACGACGTAGGTAGCGCCGCGCCGCGGTGCTTTGGTAAGAATCCAGCCTTCACTCAACTGCACGACGCCAAATGCCAATAGGACTAACTGTTTGTGGATTTCAAAAAGCGGCGGCAGCAGGGCCAGTCCGGCCAGAAACAGCAGCCAGAGAACATCCATCCAGTTCATCGCCGGGCGCTTCTGCTCGCTCATCGACCTTTATCAGAGCGCACTAATGCCGCATACGTCAACATCAGGGGAATGTATTTCAATCCCATGTCATTCCGACCGGAGCCGGACCCTGAGCGAAGCCGAAGGGGAGGCAAAGTGGAGGAATCCCTACCTTTCTGCACCCACGCGTCGTGATTGTTTTAATGGCTTGCCGGCTTCGGAGAAATTTCATCCAGCTCAAGATTCAATTCCAGTACATTCACTCGCGGCTCGCCCAGGAATCCAAATTGTCGTGCCTCAGTGTGCTGGCGCACAGCCGCGCGAACCGCATCCTCACTCAACTCGCGCTCCTTGGCGATGCGCGGCACCTGAAATTCCGCCGCTTCGGGCGAGATATGGGGATCAAGACCCGAACCTGACGTGGTTAGCAAATCCATAGGAATGGGGGCCCTAGGATTTTCAGCCTGCAATCGGTCCGCGTCACCCTGGACGCGTGCGATGAGAGATTGATTCGTCGGCCCCAGGTTCGATCCGCTGGAGTTGCCCGCGTCGTAACCCGTTCCGGCGCTGGATGGCCGCGAATGAAAATAGCCAGGCGCGGAAAATTGCTGGCCAATCAATTTGGAACCGATCAGAGCGCCGTCGTGCATGATGAGTTCACCATTCGCTTGTTTGGGAAACAGAACCTGCGCCAATCCCGTGATTGCCAGCGGAAATAGCAAGCCGAACAACACGGTCGTCGTTAACGTCATCAGCACTGCGGTGATCAGATTCTTTTTCATAGTCGCCTTACGCCAATCCCGCGCGCACAATCAGCAAGTCGATCAGCTTGATCCCAATGAATGGCACGATGACCCCGCCCAATCCATAAACGAGCAGATTTCGCCGCAGCAAAATAGCCGCGCCCTGCGGAACATATTTCACCCCGCGCAACGCGAGGGGAATCAATGCCACAATAATTAGCGCGTTAAAAATTACAGCCGACAAAATTGCCGATTGCGGCGTCGCAAGATGCATTACATTGAGCGCCTGCAAAACCGGAAACGTGCCGGCAAACATAGCCGGAATGATGGCGAAATATTTGGCAACATCGTTTGAAATCGAAAATGTGGTCAGCGCGCCGCGCGTCATCAGCAATTGCTTGCCGATTTCCACAATCTCAATCAGCTTGGTGGGATTCGAATCCAGATCCACCATGTTGCCGGCCTCTTTCGCCGCCTGCGTACCTGTATTCATAGCAACACCCACGTCAGCCTGAGCAAGCGCTGGCGCATCATTCGTTCCGTCACCCGTCATCGCGACTAATTTTCCCTGACCCTGCTCGCGGCGAATGAGATCAAGCTTGTCTTTTGGCGTAGCCTGCGCCAGAAAATCATCCACGCCTGCTTCCGTCGCAATAGCCGCCGCAGTCAACGGATTATCGCCAGTAATCATCACTGTCTTAATGCCCATCGCGCGTAGCTGATCGAAGCGCTGCCGCATACCGCCCTTCACGATATCTTTCAGGTGAATCACTCCCAAAGCACGCCCGTTCTCCGCTACCACCAAAGGCGTTCCGCCCGATCGCGAAATTCCATCTACCACCGCGCGCACTTCTCCGGGCAACGCGCTGTTGTTCTCTTCCAGATATTTGGCAATCGCGTCCGTGGCCCCTTTGCGTACAGCACGTCCATCCAGGTTCACGCCCGACATGCGAGTCGTCGCACTGAACGGTATGAACTCGGCCTCGTGCGTGCTCATCTCACGGCCGCGCAGCCCATACTTTTCCTTCGCCAATACCACAATCGAGCGGCCTTCCGGAGTTTCATCGGCAAGAGAGGATAGTTGCGCCGCATCGGCTAGCACAGCCTCGGTAACTCCCGGAGCCGTCACAAACTCCGTAGCCTGCCGATTGCCCAGCGTGATCGTTCCAGTTTTATCGAGAAGTAAAGTATTCACATCGCCAGCCGCTTCCACTGCACGCCCCGACATGGCGAGCACGTTGTGCTGCACCAAACGGTCCATACCGGCGATGCCAATCGCCGAGAGCAATCCGCCAATCGTGGTTGGAATCAGGCACACCAACAGTGACACCAGTACGAACACCGTCTGCGGCGCACCGGAGTAAATGGCGAAAGGTTGCAGCGTTACGACAGCCAACAAAAATACAATCGTTAAACCAGCGAGCAGAATGTTCAGCGCGATCTCATTCGGCGTCTTCTGCCGCTCCGCGCCTTCGACAAGGGCGATCATGCGATCCAGAAAAGTCTCGCCAGGATTAGAAGTTATTTTTACCTTCACCCAATCCGAGAGCACGCGCGTTCCGCCCGTCACTGCGGATCGATCGCCGCCCGCCTCGCGAATCACGGGCGCAGACTCGCCCGTAATCGCCGACTCGTCCACCGACGCCACGCCTTCTACAATCTCGCCGTCTCCGGGAACGAACTCGCCTGCTTCTACCAGGCACATATCTCCCGACCGCAGCTTTGAGCCAGGGATCGTTTCCGTTTTTCCATCGGCGAGCAAACGGTTCGCCATGGTTTCCGCTTTGGCTCGACGCAGCGCGTCGGCCTGCGCTTTGCCGCGGCCTTCAGCCATCGCTTCGGCAAAGTTGGCAAACAATACCGTGAACCAAAGCCACAACGTGATTTGCAGATTGAATCCAAATCCCGGCTGCCCGTGCATTCGCTCTAGGATCAGGAGTACCGTGGTCACCACGCTGCCCACTTCCACCACAAACATCACCGGATTGCGCATCATCGTGACGGGACGGAGTTTCACAATCGAATCCCACACCGCGCGGCGCACGATCTTCGCGTCCCACAAACTTCGTTTTGATTTCTTGCTCACCATAAGTTATAAGTAGCCGGACTAAAAAGTTTTACCGGCCTGCATCAGCAGGTGTTCCAGAATCGGTCCAAGACTTAATGCCGGAAAGAATGTCAAAGCCCCCACAATCACGACCACTCCAATCAGCAAAACCGTAAATAACGGCCCGGTGACCGGAAATGTCCCCAGCGTCGACGGCGTCTGTTTCTTTCCCGCCAGATTGCCCGCAATCGCCAGCATGGGCAGAATCATCATGAAGCGGCCCATCAACATCGCAATGCCCAGCGACGTGTTGTACCAGGGCGTATTTCCGCTCAAACCGCCAAATGCTGAACCGTTATTCGCTACGGCGGAGGTAAAGGCGTAAAGCACTTCGCTGAATCCATGCGGTCCGGCATTCGCCATAGCCGAAGTTCCGAAGCTGTATAAAACCGATACTGCTGTGAAGACCAGAATGACCAGCGGAAAGATCAGCACCACCAGCATCGCCATCTTCACGTCGTAAGCTTCAAGTTTTTTCCCGAGATACTCCGGCGTGCGCCCCACCATTAATCCGGCAATAAACACGGAGAGAATAACGAAGACCAGCATTCCATACATCCCCGCCCCGACGCCGCCGAAGATCACTTCACTCAACATCAAATTAATCAGCGGAACCATTCCACCCAGTGGCGTGAATGAATCGTGCATCGAATTCACCGCGCCGCAACTCGTGTCGGTCGTTACCGTGGCAAACAACGCCGAGTTCGCCACGCCGAAGCGCACTTCTTTGCCCTCCATGTTCCCCACGGCTTGAGTCGCAGCCGGTCCATGCTGCAGCCCGTGCATCGAAGCCGAAGTCAATAGCGGATTCCCTCTCGCTTCAGCCCAATACGCCGTGGTTACTCCAGCCAAAAACAGCAACGCCATCGCCGACCATACGGCCCATCCATGCCGTGGAGAGCCAGTCATTTTTCCAAGCGTGTAAGTAAACGCCGAAGGAATCGCGAAGATGCAAAACATCTCCAGGAAATTCGTGAACGGCGTGGGGTTCTCAAAAGGATGCGCGCTGTTCACATTAAAAAACCCGCCGCCATTAGTACCCAGCTCTTTAATGATTTCCTGCGACGCCGTTGGCCCCTGCGCCATCACCTGCTGCGTCACCGTCTGCATCACGGGTTTCCCGTCGGGACCATTCACCGACTTGCCGTCTGCGCCGAGTTGCGGCGTTTGATAAGGATCGATCAGACGCACCGTGTCATACGGCTTCAGGTTTTGCACCACACCCTGCGAAACCAGCACCAGCGCGCCCACCAGACATAGAGGAGCCAAAATCCATAACGTAGCGCGCACCATATCGACCCAGAAATTGCCAATGGTCTTTTCCTCGCGCCGCGCAATGCCGCGAATAAATGCAACCGCCAACGCCATGCCCGCTGCCGCCGAAATCCAGTTGTGGTAGGCCAGAGCCACCATCTGTGTCAGGTAGCTCATGGTGGTTTCGGGTACATAATTCTGCCAGTTTGTATTTGTCGTGAACGAAGCCGCAGTATTAAAAGCCAGCGCGGGAGGCACTCCCGGCAGCTTTTGCGGATTCCACGGCAGCCAAGCCCATTGCTGCACCCGCTGCAACACGTAGAGCAGGATCATGGAAACGCCGCTGAACAGAAGCAGAGCCAGCGCGTATTCCTTCCAGTCCATCTCGTGGTTTTCGTCCACGCCAGTCAGCCGGTAAAGAATGCGTTCGATCGGGCGCATCACGGGATCGAGAAAAGTCCACTCGCGGCTGAACACCCGCGTCATAAACAAGCCCAGCGGCTTCGTGATAAGCAGCACGGCCGCCAGCAAAAAAAGGATTTGTAGCCACCCGTTTGCCGTCATCAAAACTTCTCCGGACGCAGCATCGCATACACGAGATACACCATCAGCCCCACACAGATGACCAGCATGATGATCGGTTCAGCGCTCATAGGCATTCATTCACTTAAGACGTCACCGTACCCGCTCGCAGAAATGCACATACGCGAGCGAAATCACGAAAAATAAAATCGTCACCGCAAGAAAGATGGCGTCCTGCATCGCGATTCCTTTCAATCCAACCCCGCTAGAACTTAACCATAATGTCGATATCGATCAACTGCTCGTCGCGGCGCAAATCTGGAAACCAGACGCTGCTCGCTCCGCCACCGCAGGCCGACTCCGCCGCCGACAGCGTGCTTTGCATGGAGCTGCTTCCGCTGCTGCACGCATAATATTGCGGAAAGCCGTTGTTGCTTCCCGGTGGCGGCGTTACTCCTCCAGCGCCCGACCAGTAGGGCACGCTCGCATGGCGGTAGTCATATTCCCACCGGAATGTGATGTACTGTTTCGGCATGTAGTCGAATGTGAACGACGAGTCCCACGCCTTGAAAGGATCACCCGGATTACCCGTGAAGTATGGCGAATTGATCGCCGCTGATGCAGCAGTTTCGCCATTGATAGGCGGAATTAAAACCAGATAACGACCGGGATTGTTGATCTGGCCGCCACCAATCGTGAACGCGTATTTATCTTTCTTGAACCAGGTACGGTCATAAAGCATATAGCCGATAAAACTTTGCTTGGGGCCGCCCGCGGTATCACCGTGGCAACTTACGCCGCCGCCGAATTCGCAGCCCATGTCGCCGGTAAAGCTGAATGCCATCTTGTCGAGAGTCTTTTCCGGCCTGTCGTAATACTTGATCTCGATGCTGTTGTCCGTATGCACACGCCCGCGATTCGGGATATACAAGTCATCGTGGCCAAGCCCGTAGTTATTCGAGATGATGTTCATCCACGGATAAGGAGTCCATTTGATTTGTCCGCCCAGACCTTTCCTCGAGTTCGACGACCCATACGATTGCCATCCGTTGATGAGCCAGGGTTCGATCTTCAAATGCGGCGTGGGAAAAATCTGTACGCGCAGACCTTGGAAAAACCACGGCGTATTGGAAGAAACATAGGAAGGCTGATAGGCCCAGTTATCGAAATTGTAATAACTGAAGAGACCGATATACGACATGAAAATTCCTGCGTCGATATTAATCCCGTTCAGTGCATTGATGTGATAACCAGCGTAGGCCTCAGACAAATACCGGTCCGCGTCGGCAAGATTCCATTGTCCTTTGGCAGTACTCGGATCGTTGCGCACGGTCGCCGTGGAATACATTCCAAACTGAGTCATAAAACGAGCGCGCACGTTGTCGAAATGAAAATCCCCGCCAATGCCAAGCTGCTCCAACTGGATTTCATTCGAACGAAAAAGCTCGCTCGAACCGCCCATCGAATTATCTTGCGGTTTGTTGAAGTCGTAGGTGTAGGTAACGTCCGCCCGGATTTCAGGTGTGAAGAACTTCGAATCGAAGGCGGCATCTTTGGTTCGCGGGTTGCCGTTCAACCAGGTCCAATCCCAATCGGAAAAAGGATCGATCTTAGCTTTCGTTGGTGGAGCGGATTCGGGCGCCGCAGTGGCCACAGTTGAAGTCCCGGCTGTAGCCGTAACAGGCGGAGCAACACTCGGAGCTGCGGTTACCGCTGGGGCGCTCGGCGGAGCAGTGGCGATGGCCGGCGATCCAGCGTTATTGCTGGTGCCGCCACTTGCAGAACTATCGAGCGCAGGCTTGACAGTTTTCTGCTGCTCAACCTCGGCGCGCAGGCGTTCCACTTCCGCCCGTAATGCCCTCAATTCCTCCCGCATCTCCTGCTGTTCTGTTTTTTCAGTCGAGCCAGAGTCTACTTTTGCCAAAGTGGTCGACTTGTCTTGAGTGGACTGCGCGCTGGCCAGCGCCGCCAGTAACAGTATGAACATCGAGGCTAATAAGACCTGTAGCAAACTCTTTAGCATGTACTTCGTTCTCCGGTAAATGACCAAAACCGCTTTTGCGTGAGCGATTCGAAGCTCTGCGCTCGCGAAGCAGGGCGAACAAGAACCAAACCATAAATTCCGTTCCGGTTATGGCAATGGCTGCGAAAGTAACGGCAAGCCACATTGCTTCGCTCCTTGTATTCACGCGCAAGGCCGAACATCTCATTTCACAACCTGTCGCGTAAGAGTTGATTAAAAAACTTATAAAGATTTCATAAAGACGGGCCTAGCAACCCCATTCCGCTTCGCCGGGTTGGGCAAAATACTTGCGCGCCTTCTCTCTGCCGTGAGTAATCGACTCTAGTTCCAGCAATGCCAGCCGTGCCGCGGCTACCAGGCGGCTTTTCTCCTGTTGCGGAACTTCTCTCCAGTCTCCCCGCGATTCGTTATCTTTCCTCGCTGCTTCTGGCATCAGCGCCTGATGATAGTGATGGAATAGTTCTGCCAACCGTTCCGGTGCTACTTCATGAATCCACATAACGTTTGCCTCCACTGAACCTGTCTCGTAGTGCGACCCGTTCAGGTTCATAGCTATTGGAAGCGGAACCGCAGAAATTCCGAATAAAGGCTCCATAAAATGTTCGTAAAGACGGAGCCGCTCAAGAACTCAGGAGGCTGTCTGCATGACTAGTAGCCCGGCTCGAAGCGGTAACCCACCCAGGGTTCGGTCAGCAGATATTTTGGCGAGGAAGGATCGTTTTCAATTTTCTTGCGCAGCTGCCCAACAAAAACCCGTAAGTATTCCGGCTGCTCCGTGCTGTTTGGACCCCATATTGCGCCCAGCAATGCGCGATGTGTAACCACTTTGCCCGCCCGTCGCGCGAGATAGACGAGCAAATCAAATTCTTTCGGCGTGAGATGGACTTCCTGCCCCTTCACTTTGACCGATCTCGCGTCGAGATCGATGGAAAAATCTCCCGCCACAATCGTAGTCGGCTGTTCGTCTGTTACCGGACTTCGCCGCAACTGCGCGCGAATTCGCGCCAGCAGCTCATTCATGCTGAATGGCTTGGTGACGTAATCGTCGGCCCCCGCATCCAGCGCTTCCACCTTCGAACGATCCTGCCCTCGCACCGAGAGCACAATGATCGGAACCTGCGAAATTTGCCGCACCTGGCGGCACAGGCCGACTCCGTCAAGATTTGGCATGGCAAGATCGGTAATCACCACGTGCGGAGTCCAGTTCTTCATCAACTCCAGCGCCATCTCGCCGTCGTTGGCCACGCGGATGTCATATCCTTGCGACGAAAGCGTAGTCCGCAGCACACGGGTAATCTGCGCTTCGTCGTCCACCACCAGGATTCGCCGGCGCTCGCCCGCCGTCTCCACTTACCGCATCTCCTGGGTCACAATGTGGACATCCACCGCCGGCGTATCACGCAGGAATTTGTGAATGGCAGAGAGATAGAAATATCTTTTCCACCCCTTCGTGGCTGAGCGGCCAAAAACTACTTGCGTGATGTGACTCTCGCGCACGAATTCTGCAACTTTTTCCGCGACCACCTTTCCTTCGGTCTTTACCACTTTGGCGCCCACGCTCTCGGCAAAGCGCACGTTATCTGCCAGCGATTTCTGGTTTTCATCGCTTTCATCGGCTCCCGTGTCCACGTAAAGAACAAAAAAGTCGCCGTCCAGCGCTTGCGCCATGCGCGCACCGCGCGCGATTAAATACTGCGCCGCTGGATTCGAGCTGATGCACACTGCAATCCGTTCCCGTATCTGGAGCGGTTGCCCATCTTCTGTTTTCAGCTCCGACAGCGTGCGGTCGACCGCCTGCGTCACCTGCCGCAAAGCCAGTTCGCGCAGCGCGACCAGATTTGTATTGCGGAAAAAATTGGCCAGCGCCCGCTCGACTCGCTCCAGCGGATAAATATCTCCACGCCGCATGCGGGTCTGCAACGCCTGCGGCGTCAGATCCGCCATCACAATTTCGCCCGCCCGGCGGATTACCCAATCTGGCACGGTTTCTCGCACTTGCACACCAGTAAGCCCGCGAATTGTCGGGGCCAAGCTTTCGATGTGCTGCACATTCAGCGTAGAGAGTACGTCGATTCCGGCATCCAGAATCTCGAACACATCCTCATAGCGTTTGGCGTGTTTGCTGCCCTCAATGTTGGTGTGGGCCAACTCGTCTACCAGCACCACATGCGGCTTGCGTTCGAGGATGGCATCGACATCCATCTCTTCGAAAATGGTCGCTTTATATTCCAACTTTTTTCGTGGAACAGCTTCCAGCCTCGATGAAAGCTCGACAATCGGTTTGCGGCCATGCGTTTCAACCACGCCGATCACAACCTCTTCGCCGCGGCTGGCGCGCCGCACGCCTTCGCTTAACATGGCGTAGGTCTTTCCAACCCCCGGCGCATAGCCGAGAAACAGCTTGAACACAGCCGGCCGCTGCGCCGTATCCACTTCCTTCAGCCATTCTTCCGGAGTCTTGGGCATCGCCGTTATTCTGCACGCCAAAAAGCAAATTGTCGAATGCGATTGTCGGCAATAAAATTCTTCGAGTTCTACCTCACCACAGAGTCACGGAGACACAGAGAAGTACAAAATGCGGTTTTCTCCGTGTCTTTGTGTCCCGTGGTAAGAAATCTTTCTTCTCGCTCATTCCACCTTTTATGCAACTTCCAGTTACAATCGTGCGCGTGAAGGCTCCTTCGCCACAACACTTATTCCGCTATGCCGCCTGCGCCGTCGCTCCAGAGTTAGTGGCGCAGATCTATCGCCATCTCATTCACGTAAATCCCACCACCGTAGCTTTAACGTTTCTGTTGATGGTGCTCTTGGCAGCCGCCTATTGGGGATTCCGCTTCTCCGTTTTTCTCGCGGTACTCGCAACTCTCGCTTTCAATTACTACTTTCTTCCGCCGATTGGAACCTTCACCGTCGCCGACCCGCAAAACTGGGTCGCGCTCTTCGCCTTTCTCGCCACTGCCGGCATCGCCAGCGAACTAGCCGACCGTGCCCGCCGCCAAACCGCCGATGCCCACCAGCGCCGCCGCGACGTGGAGCGCCTTTATGCTTTTAGCCAGCGCTTGCTCGCCACCGATAACGTAGCCGAGTTGCTCAATTCGATCCCTGCTTACGTATGCGATGGATTCAGCGCAAAGGCTGCCGCCATCTACCTGCTCAATTCGCAGCAGGTATATCGCACCGATCCCAAAGCGACTTGGTTTTCTTTGCAGGATCTGCAACTGGTAAGTTCGCGCGGTGAGCCGGTCATCGATTCGCAACGGGGAATTTCTCTAAGCCCCTTGCACTTGGGTACGCGCTCCACAGGCGCTGTGGGCATCGCCGGCCCCGTGCTCTCGCGCGCCACTCTCGAAGCTCTGGGCAGCATGATCGGCATTGCCATCGAGCGCGCTGGCGCCATGGAAAAACTCTCGCAGACCGAAGCTGCCCACCAGAGCGAGGCCCTGCGCGCCGTCCTGCTCGATTCCGTCACTCACGAGTTGCGCACCCCGCTCACCGGCATCAAAGCCGCGGTCACGGGCTTGCTCTCCGATTACAACCTCGATGAAGCACAGCGCAAAGAACTGCTCACCGTCATCAACGAAGAAACCGACCGTCTCGACCGGCTGGTGGGCGAGGCCACAGAAATGGCTCAACTCGACGCCCACAAAGTGGAGTTGCATCTGGCCCCGGTGGATATCGCCACTGTGATCGAGTCCGCGTTGCAAGAATCGAGGGCGGTTCTCGCGCAGCATCCTTTGGAGGTGCACGTACCCCCATCGCTTCCCAAGCTCCGCATCGATTCCGACCGCATCGCGGAAGTGCTCAAGCATCTACTGGAAAATGCCGCCAAGTACTCGCCACCGGCTTCTCCCATTGCGATTACTGCGGAGCAGAAAGGCGACCGCATCATCACCAGCGTCACCGATCATGGGCCCGGCATCGACGACTTCGAGCAGTCGCTAGTCTTCGATAAGTTCTATCGCGGCCGCGACCAGCGTTACAGCGTGCAAGGCACAGGCATGGGATTGGCCATTGCCAAAGCCATAATCGAAGCGCACAACGGCGCGGTAAGCGTAACCAGCCAGCCCGGCCGCGGCTCAGTATTCTCCTTCGAACTCCCAATCGCCTGAATCTGTCATCCTTCGCGAAGCGAAGCACAACCGAGTCGAAGGATCCCCTATCACCACCACATCCCCGCAAGGCTCTTCCAAAATACTTCCCAAGCAAAGGACGCCAATCAGTACCCCACCCCAGAGCGTTTAACATTGCCGAGAGCAGCAACAAACCGTTAAATTCATTTGCAGCCACCCGCTAGCAAACATCCATGTCCCTTGCCACCCTAAACGATATCTTCTTCGCCGCCGCCGAGCGCAACCTCGACCGCGTCATGCTTCACCGCGAGGAAGGAAAGTGGCTTCCCATTTCTTCGGCCGATTTCCGCCGCAACGTCGCGGGCACGGCCAGAGCGTTGCAAGACTGGGGCATCCAAAAAGGGGACCGTGTTGCCATCCTCAGCGAGAACCGCCCCGAGTGGCCCACCGCCGATTTCGCCACATTACTCCTCGGTGCTGTTACCGTACCCATCTATTCCACATTAACTCCCGAGCAAACCGCCTTCACTCTGCGCAACTCCGGCGCAATCGTCATCTTTGTTTCCTCCGGGCAGCAGTTGCGAAAGGTTCAGAGCATTCTTTCGCAAACGCAAATCAACAAAATCGTCCTCATGGATCAAGCCCAAATCCCCAACGATCTCGCTGGATCGTGTGTGCTCATGAATCAACTCACGCGCAACGCCCCGCCCAACCTCGATCCGCAAATCGAATCTTTTGCGCGCTCCATTCAACCCGACGACCTTGCGACCATCATCTACACCTCCGGAACAACCGGGACTTCAAAAGGCGCAATGCTCACGCACGGCAATATGGCGTCCAACGTCAACTGTTCGTTGTTAGGTTTCGACATGCATGCGGGGCACGTCAGCATTTCGTTTCTTCCTCTCTCCCATGTGACGGCGCGCCATGTAGACCTTGCCATGCTCTATCACGGCGCAACGCTCGCCTATTGCCCGTTCATCGAAAACCTTTCGCAAACTCTGCTGGAAGTGCGGCCCACGTTGTGCGTTTCCGTTCCCCGGGTATACGAAAAGATTTATGCGAAGTGCGAAATCACGGCGCGCGGATTTCCAAAAAGAGCGCTCTATCGCTGGGCGCTATCGGTTGGACGTGCCCACAAACCAGAAATTCTCGCAGGCAAAACTCCCGCAAGCACAAGCTGGAAACTGGCCAATAAACTGGTCTTCTCCAAGATTCGCGCCGGAACAGGTGGCCGGGTCGAAACTTTCATCTCTGGCGGCGCCCCCTTGGGCCGCGAACTCGCCGAATGGTTCGCCACGGTCGGCATTCGCATCCACGAAGGCTACGGGCTAACCGAAACTTCTCCTGTCATCGCCGTCAATACGCCCATCAATCACCGCATCGGCACGGTCGGCAGGATTCTGCCGAATCTCGAAGTTCGCATCGCCGAAGACGGCGAAATTCTTGTCCGCGGACCATCCGTCTTCAAGGGATATTGGAACCTTCCCGAAGAAACCAGCAACGCATTTCAAGAGAGCTGGTTCAAAACCGGAGACATCGGGTACATCGATGCCGATGGGTATCTTTCGGTCACCGACCGCAAAAAAGAACTCATCAAGACTTCCGGCGGAAAGTTCATCGCTCCGCAACCGATTGAGAATTCCATCAAGCTCAATCCCCTGGTAGGAACCGCTGTGGTCATTGGTGACAAGCGTAAATTTGCCTGCGCCTTGATTTCACCCAACTTCGCCTTGCTCGAAGAATGGGCGCGAACCAATAGCGTCTCTTTTTCCTCGCGTACCGAACTGGTCGCCAGCGCGAAAGTGCACGCGCTCTATGAAGAAATCCTTGCCGGAGTCAATCAGAACCTTGCCCGCTTCGAAACCCTGAAGCGCGTGCTGCTAGTAGCTGACGAATTCACCGCCGACAACGGCGCTCTCACCCCCACCATGAAGCTGCGCCGCCGCGTTGTCGAAGACCGCTATCGTTCCCAAATCGACGACCTCTATGCCCAGGCAGAAATTACTACAACCGTCCCGTCGTAAGCTAAGCATAATCCATAATTGACTCTGTTTTTTACAAGTCGTTATTGTTGCTGCAGCTTACAGTTTGGGAACGTATGCACTAAGTTCCAGGTAGTACCTAATTTCGATTATGCTTCTTCGCGGCCTCTGCGAGTTCCTTCGCGCCCTTTGCGGTTAAAGCTTTTGCTCCGGAAATTAAGACTCTGCCAAGTGCCTCGAGATATTGAAAGACTTACTGTAAATAACATAAACTTATGGCCCACTGGAGGCCATCATGCTCTTTGTGACATTTCATGGCGGCAAGCCAAGTAAGGACGTTAAAAAACCAGTCACGAATGTTTATGCCTACAACGACAGCGGAGGTGATCCGCTGGAAACAGCAGTTCTGCAAGGCGCAGACAGCTATTTGAAAGACGCCGAATTACGCGGGCTAGCTTTCTCTTACGGGCACTTATACCTCGCCAACGGTCGAAAAGATTCCAACACCATACTGCGTTTTGAAGGTTCAGGTACAAAGTACAAATTGAAAGAAGTTTTCGCTTCTTATGAAGGAAGCTCGGGAATAGATTCGATCTTACATCCCTACTCTGTAATATTCGACGGCTCAAAGTATTGCTATGTCTCGAACCAGGACACCGATGTAGTCACAAGATTGCAGGTCAACGACAGTAAGGCGAAAACGGGAAGCGCCGCACCAATCCCTTCCGGGCTTCCATCCACAGGCACATTTTGGGCGGGAACTTTCGTGGCCTGCTCCCTTGCCCAATTGCCGGGTCTGGGCACGACCACAGCCATCTCCACGCCGCAAGGCCTCGCGGTGGACTTCGCCTCAAATCCAGATGCGGACGTTGGATCGCTAAAGGTGCAGCACTCGGTACGCGACATGGTGCTGGCCAACAGCCAACTTTACGTTTGCGATGAAGCCGCCAGCCTGGTCAAGATCTACGACATGAACGGTAATTGGAAGCAATCGAGCAATACCGTTAAGAGCCCAGCTCATCTGCTCGTTTATAACGGTCAACTCTACGTGAGCAGTAGCGATGCGGTCATGTCCGCGGATCTATCATCAAATTCCCTACAGTTTGCCGCAGTGAGCGGTATCGACGAAAACGGACCGTCGGGCATGACATTTAACTCAAGCGGTGACAAGTTCTTCGTCGCGGATCGCAAGAAAAATGAAGTACACAGCTACGATGTAAGTAGCAAATCAGGCTTCAGCAACAAAAAGAAAATCATATCGAATATGCCCGACAATCCCGAGTTCGTAGTCTATGTTTCCGGTTAAAGCAAAAATTTGAATGGT
Organism: Candidatus Aquilonibacter sp.; assembly: GCA_035486715.1. GTDB lineage: Bacteria > Acidobacteriota > Terriglobia > Terriglobales > Acidobacteriaceae > Sulfotelmatobacter. The sequence goes on along the minus strand of DATHMV010000032.1, from coordinate 107,599 downwards.
TAATCAAAAAATTCAGCCTCCGCGCAATTTATCCGCGGCTCCGCGATAAAGCTTCACCATCACACTCGTCCCAGCATTCGCTACAATAGACGTATGACCGATCCTCTAGTCATTGCCGGCCGCAACTTCCGCTCCCGTCTGATCGTCGGCACGGGAAAATACAAATCGTTCCAGGAAACCGCGCGCGCCCTCGAGGCCAGCGGAGCCGACATGGTCACTGTCGCCGTGCGCCGCGTCAACCTCGACCGCGGCAAAGAATCCTTGCTCGACTACATCGATCCCAAGAAATATTTCCTGCTGCCCAACACCGCGGGCTGCTACACAGCTGATGAAGCCATCCGCGCCGCGCGCCTCGGGCGTGAAGTTGGCTTATCCGATTGGGTAAAGCTCGAAGTGATCGGCGACCAGGCCACACTTTATCCCGATGTACAAGCCACGCTCGAAGCCACGCGCGTTCTGGTAAGCGAAGGTTTCACCGTTCTGCCCTACACTTCCGACGATATAGTTTTCGCCAAGCGCCTGATCGACGCCGGTGCGGCCGCCGTGATGCCACTGGGCGCGCCTATCGGCAGCGGCCTGGGCATCCAGAACCAGGCACACATCCGCATCTTGCGTGAAATGATCACCGCAGTTCCGCTTATCGTAGACGCCGGCGTAGGTACAGCCTCCGATGCAGCCATTGCCATGGAACTCGGCGCCGACGCGGTGCTGATGAACACCGGCATAGCCAACGCGCAAGATCCCGTACTGATGGCCGAAGCCATGCATCACGGCGTGATTGCCGGCCGCCAGGCCTACATGTCCGGCCGCATGCCGAAGAAGCTATATGCCACAGCCAGCTCCCCCCTGGAAGGTGTTGTCCGTTAATTTTTTAGTAATTCGGGCAAGCAAAAAGGGCGGCGCAGCCGCCCTTTCTCAATTTCAAAATCTACATTCCGATCATCTTCGCGCTTTCCACGTGAATAGAATCTCCCATCACGTGTCCCGTCACGGCAATGTGGTGTCCCTCGTGCCCTTTCAGAGCATCCGGATTGTCCACCATCAACACCTTCTGATCTTTGTCGGTCACGATGACCATTTTCGCGCCGGCGGCCAGGCACTTTTTCGTGCATGCCTCAGCGCCGGCATTGGCGCCCTTTGCGCCGCACTTGTCGTCGCTCACCCAACCATTCACGGTGCTGCTTTTGCCCATGTCGTCAAATGCCATCGCCGTCAGGGCGAAGACAAAACAGATCGCAAGACAAAGAACTAATATTTTCTTCATGGCCGCTTTTTCTCCTTATTTGAAGTACTGATCTTTGAAGCACGTTCGCTGCCCCAAGCCGCGGTTGAGGCAGCAATCCAATCGCGCCCCGGCAGCATTCCATCATTCCACCAAGCGTCGATTGCCGGAACTATAACACAGCAGAACCACCGCATATGTCACCGAAGCGGGGAGATTAAGATGATCCTAACTTCACTTCTTCGCCGAGTGGTTGGCGGGCGCAGGTAAATTCGCAGGTACCGGCGGAACGTAGACCACTTCCCCGGGGCGTGCATAGTGCAACTGCTCGCGCGCTTCCTTTTCAATGGCCTTTTCGTCGGTTTGCAGTGCGTGAATCTGCTGCGAGTAGGTTTGGTTTTCTTTCTGCTCTTGCACGATTTTTTTTTGCAGCGACACGTATTCCGCCCGCTTTTGCTTGTAGACAATCATTCCATTCGCGCCAAACATTACATGCACGAATAACAGAACGGCGATCACCGCCACCGTAATCGTCGCCAGTTTGCGTCGCAGGAAATAAACACGCTCCCAAACCGGACGCAATTTTTCCAAATAGGACGCGGCCAGCGCCTCTGCTTTCGGCACATTATCCGCCACCGCGCGCAATCCTTGCTGCGGTGAAGGAAACTCACGGATTTTTGAAATGCTCTTTACTCGAAGATCCATTGCTTGGCTGCCACACTCAACTTCTCCAACCCTTGCTCACTTCGTGCCTCGGAGCACACACGCACCGCTGCTTCCGTGCCTGAAAGGCAACTTCGCTCACTTTTTGCCCGCAGAACTCCCGCGGACTCGACCTCAACTTTCCAGTGAACGTGTCCTTCACCTCCGGCGTCAAGCGGAAGTTCTCCCGCTGTGGATAATAGGAACCAACTTGGTTACACAGCCCCTTCAATTGCTGGCCAGGAGACTTCCCTACGTTGGCAAAACTGCACTCCGTCATCACCAAGCACGCCGACCAGATGTGCCAAACTTTATTTGCGTCTAGCATATTTCTATCTCTGGAGTGTAAGGTGCTGTTCAACCTGCGCCGGTTGACTCAGCGGCTACCTAAGATTGATCGCCAAATGCTGATCGGCAAAATCTTGACAGGCAACTTTATATGACCGACAAACGAATCGCCCTAACCACCACGGGATCAGAAGAGGAAGCTCGAAAGATCTCGCGCGCCCTTGTGGAACGGCGCCTGGCCGCCTGCGTCAACATCATCCCGCACATGACATCGATTTATCGCTGGAAAGAAAACGTGGAAGAAGCCAGTGAATGGCTGCTGATCATAAAGACTACAGCCAATGCCTTCGATCAAGTGCGCCAGGCGATCGGCGAACTCCACTCCTACGATTTGCCAGAATGCATTTGCCTGACAGTTGAAGAAGGATCTGCGAACTATCTTCAGTGGATTGCCGAATCAGTAAAAGCCTAAATCGCTGAGAAACCTACAAACAATCCAAGCCCGAAAGAAAGTTCTAAGCTTTTTATCCGTGAAAATCCGCGAAATCCGTGGCAAGAATTTCTATATCGCCGCCAGCCCACTCTCCAAATCATCAAGCAGGTCTTCGATATTCTCTATCCCCACGGAAATTCTCACCATGCCATCCGTAATCCCAATCGCCTTACGGCCTTTCTCGCCTAATCCCGCATGAGTCATCGTCGCCGGATGCGAGATCAGCGTCTCCACCCCACCAAGCGATTCGCCCAACGAACACACCCGCAACTTCTTCAGCATTTTGTTAGCGTTCTTCAGCGATCCGGTTTCAAACGTAATCATCGCGCCGAAACCGCGCATCTGCCGCTTAGCCAGCTTGTGCTGCGGATGCTCGGCCAACCCAGGATAGAAAACTTTTTTGATCTTCTTGTGCTTCGAAAGAAAGTCTGCCACGACCCGCCCATTGCGGTCGTGGATTTCCATGCGCGCGGCCAGCGTCTTCACCCCCCGCAAAATCAGCCAGCACTCAAACGGAGAAAGTATCGCTCCCGCCGCCTTCTGCAAGAAAGCCAGCTTGTCCGCCTGATCCGGCCGGCTGCACACCACCACTCCGCCCAGGCCGTCGCTGTGGCCGTTGAGAAACTTGGTGGTCGAGTGCACCACCATATCCGCGCCCAGGGCCAGCGGATTTTGAAAATAAGGCGACATAAAAGTGTTATCCACCACCAACTCCACTTTCCTGCGCCGGCAAATCGCACTGATCGCTGGTAGATCGCTCAACCTCATCAACGGATTAGTTGGTGTCTCCACAAAGACCATCCGCGTATTTTTTCGCAGTGCCTGCTCCACATTCTCCGCGTCGGACGTATCGATGTAAGAAAACTCCAGCCCAAAATTGCTCAGCACCTGATTGAACAGGCGCGGCGTACCGCCGTACAAATCGTTGCCGCACACAACGTGATCGCCTGACTTCAAAGTTGCAGCAATCGCATGGATGGCCGCCATACCGCTGCCAAACACCCGCGCCGCTATCCCGCCTTCAAGCGAGGCAAGATTTTCCTCCAACCTGTCCCGCGTAGGATTCGAAACTCGCGAGTATTCGTAGCCCTTATTCTCGCCGATGCCCTGCTGCACGTAAGTAGAAGTCGGATAGATCGGTACGGTAACAGCGCCCGTAAGAGGATCGGGCTGCTGTCCATCATGAATGGCGCGAGTGGCAAAACCGGCTTGCGTTTTGGATTTCATGGTTGTTCTGATTTGGAAAGTTACCGGTTTTTGGTACCCCGGTTGTTCAGTATGTTTAAATTGGGGAAAAATTGCAAAATACACATAATTAAATCAATGCATCTTCCATAATCCGAGTCTGCTTCCAGGCCTCGTAGAGAGGAGCCCAGAAAGCACCGAAGGTAAAAGCGTAGAGGTATTCTTCAGCGGGAGCTCCAAGGATGCGAATTCCGGAGAGCGCCTGGAGATTCCAGTAGTTGAAGAAGCCGGGATAACGCAGAGGTGTAACTACGAGAACGATGGTATAGAGAAGGGTAAAGCTGATGCCGCCTCCGAGAATTTGCCAGCGAAGGCGCGGCCGTCGCCAGACGATCCAAAGGGCGGAACTTAGACAGACGATGGCGGACTTATAGATGATATTGATGGCAAATTGCCCGGTTACCCCGAAGACGGCCAGGGAAAAGGTAACCAGGAGCATATTTTCTATGCGAAGTTGATCGCGGGGGATGAGAACACTGACGGAGGGGCGGTCGAGCATCGACGCGTGAACACGGCCCCCGGTGATGGTGGACACAAGAGCAAGCAGCCAGCGCACGAGTCGCTCGATGCCAAAATAGAGGTCAAGGAGAAATCCCTTGACTGGAGGGAGTTCGCACAGTACTGCGGCGATTCCGCCCACGGCAAGGCAGAAAGGGAAACTCTCAAAATCCCAGCGGCCGAATTTGAGGATGGACGGTGGGTTCCAATAGGACGGGACGAAGAGAGGCTCAGTAAATCCGAGTGCAGCACAGGTAAGACTGGCCCACCAGAATTCGCGGAGCATCCAAGGCTGTTTTGTGAGGCCGAGACCAAATAGGCGGATGAGCAACCAAAACCCGAGCAGCAGGAAGCAGCCGAACAGGTATGCATTCATCCGGAGATCGATTTGCCATGCCGGGAGTTTCATAATTAAGCAAATCATTTAGCAACTCACGACCTGGTAAAGCAACTCAGGCTCTGAGAAAGGGTTTGAATCCCAGCAATTCATGCGGAATTCTATATCAAAGTCGACTATTTTTTACTATGGGTCTGTGGTGTACCGGAGTATAGACGGAACGAAGCTCATCTCCACGAGGGGGTTGCAATTGCGGAGTAATCGCGGGGTTAGATTCCGCCTTCAAAAATTTTCTTCGACAAATACCGCTCGGCGGAATCCGGAATAATCGTCGCCACCCGTTTGCCCGCGCCCAGCCGTTTTGCGATCTCAAGTGCCGCAAACACCGCCGCCCCTCCGCTCGATCCCGCCAGCACACCTTCCTGCGCGGCCAGCCGCTTCACCGTTCCAAAAGCGTTTTCGTCGTTTACCGCAAGCACTTCATCGCACACCGAAGCATCGAATGTCTTTGGGATAAAGCTTACGCCAATCCCTTCCACTTTATGTGGACCAGGCTCGCCGCCAGCCAGGATCGACCCCTGCGTTTCCACCGCTACAGTCAGCACACCCGGAACGTGCTCCTTCATGTAGCGCGCAACTCCAGAAAATGTTCCGCAGGTGCCGCAGCCCAAAACCACGGCATCCACTTTGCCATCCATCTGCTCGAACATCTCCGGCGCCGTCGTTTCGTAGTGGTATTCCGGGTTCGCCTGATTTTCAAACTGCCCGGCCATGAACGCGCCGTTTACGCTGGCCACAAGTTCCTTCGCCCGCCGGATCGCTCCCCTCATTCCTTCTTCGTCGGGAGTCCGTTCCACCTCAGCTCCCAGCGCGCGCATGATCGTAACTTTTTCTTCAGAAAACTTCTCCGGCACAAAGAGCCTTACTTTGTATCCGCGATTCACCCCGATCAGCGCCAGCCCAATCCCGGTATTTCCCGCCGTAGCTTCCACAATGGTTCCACCGGGCATAAGCTTCCCTTCCTGCTCAGCCCTGCGAATAATCCCGATGGCTGCGCGGTCCTTCACGCTACCGCCCGGATTCAGATATTCAAGTTTGGCAAAGACATCGGCTGAACCGGCAGGAACTAATCTCTTCAGCCGTAACATGGGAGTGCCGCCGACGAGATCGGTAATGTCGTCAGCCACCCCAAGATGAGAAACTTCAAAATTCTTCTGATGCACGTTACAGGGTAAGGGGAAGCGTTGGTGATCGTCAACGTGACCAAAGAAAGGGTGCTGCTTAAGGTTCGTATCAGGGCATCGCTTTAGCGATGCCGCCCGTAGCGCAAGAAAAGAGCGGCTTCAGCCGCTGCGCTACCGCTAACTCTACTTACTAGCCGCACTCGCCCCCTGCCCACCAGCGTAGTACCCGCTCTTAGTCCGCACCACCATCTTCCCATGCCCCTTCGCCTTGGCCTCAACGCGAATCGCCCGGAATCCTCCTACCGATTTCGGAGTCGTCGGCTTGTAACCAATCGTGTACTGGTTGCGAATATCATGCGCCACCTGCCGGCTGATCTCATCGACTTCGTCCAACGTTCTCGGAAAAAATGCGATCCCTCCAGTCCGCTGCGCGATGATTTCCAGCGCCCGACGCGCCCGCTTGGGATGCTCCTCGTCCCCCAACACTCCAATGGCGTAAACCGACGGACCATTCTCCGCTTGCAATTGCTTCACCGCCTGTTCCAGGCTTTCGCGGCTCGCGTTATCCTCTCCATCCGTCACTACAAACAATACCTTTCGCTCCAGCCGCGCATATTTAGCCAGGTGATCGGCCGATGCGACTACCGCCTCATACAGCGCGGTCCCGCCCTTGGCGTCGATTTTTTCCAGCGCATCTTTCAACAACAGCAGATCACTGGTGAAATCTTGGTCGAGATAGTATTCGTCGTTAAAATTCACCACAAAAACTTCATCCTGCGGATTGCTCGACCTCACCAGATTCAGCGCCGCCTGATTCACCTTGGCGCGCTTTTCCCGCATCGATCCGGAGTTATCGATCACGATTCCCATCGCCACGGGAATATCTTCGTGGTGAAAGGAAATAATATTTTGCGCTTTGCCGTCTTCAAACACCTGAAAAGCATTCTTATCGAGGTCGGTCACAATACGCTGCCGGTCATCGACTACGGTTGCCGTCAACCGCACCTCATCCACATCTTTGCGCAGAACAAACGTCCCATTATCCTGCGGACTCGACTGAGTAGTGGCCGGCTGATTCGAAGGTGCTGGAGAACCCGCAGCGGAACCGGACCGAGATTGAAAATTCTGAGTAGCTGCAGATGGAAGAGAATTTAACTGGACCGGCGAAAAATCCCATCGGGCGTGTCCGGCAAGCGGCTGCGCCAGGATGAAGATGAAAGCGATAACACCCGCGCAAATTAAACCGAAGAGAAGAAAACACGGCGCGCGTTTATTCTTCGGGCGCGTAATATCCAGTCCGGGCATACACTCGCAGCGGCGGCAGTCCTTTCGGGGGCAGTAATTTCACTTTGATCTTACGCCATTTGCCGTCGCGCGAGTTATTGTGAGGACGATACCCCAGCACATATTGATTGCGCAGTTCAACGCCGATTTTCGTGGCTACATCGGCCAAATCGTTCGGGTTCTCCACCGTAAAAGCCCGCCCGCCCGACATCTCCGAAATCTCGCCCAGCAGCTCCGGACCCAGCCGCTCTTCCGGCGTTGCAAAGTAGCGGTCGTAAATCCCAATGGCATAAACCATTACATCAGCTTCTTTTACCAACCCCTTGATTTCATTTTCCGTATAGCGGCTATGGTTATCGCCGCCATCCGAGATGATCAACAGCGCTTTTTTCGAGTATTTGGCCTGCCGCATCTTGCTGATGCCCATGTAAATCGCATCCATCAGCGCGGTCATCCGTTGCGGTACGGCGTACACCAATTTGTTCTGAATCTCATCCACGGAACTGGTGAAATCGCTAATCACCTCAGGCTGGTCCGAGAACGTGATCATGAAAAATTCGTCTTGCGGATTGGCCGTCTTGAAGAACTCCATGACCGCATCTTTTGCCCGATCCATTTTGCTGGTCATGCTGCGGCTGGAATCGAAAATGACTCCCAGCGACACTGGCGCATCTTCGCTCGAGAAAGTTTTGATCTCCTGCGACGCAGCGCCTTCAAAGAGCTGGAAGTTTTCCTTATCCAGTCCGGTTACCAGGCGGTTGAGCGGATCCGTAATCGTGACCGGAACCAGCACCAGATCGGCATTAGCCCGTAAAGGACGCACGTGAGTGCTCAGCGCCGGAGATGTAACAGTTTCTTTGTCCGCGCTCTCCGTCTTCGCTGTCTCCACCGTGCGCGGCGTAACGTGAATGTCGTTGACATCGGTTTGCCCAAACGCAGTCAGAGCGCAACCCGCCAGGCACACTACTGCCAATAGAAACCTAGAAGAGGACTTGAAAAACCCGGGGAAATCACGCGCGATCAAGCGCGGGCGCGCAGGATCAAGATTAAACACTCGAAAACCAGCCTTACCAACTTGGGTCACAGGGCGACAGATCCAGCATACGAATCGGCGCTCATCCGCGAAGGACATAAGCACCTCATTTGGCCGCGATAGTACCACAGCTTTCCCTACATGAACTGCTATTTTTTTGTCAAATTTCGCTCACAAGCCCGAACAGACGCCCATTTCGGGCGATTCACGACCGCCACTCACCAGTAAGCAGAAATTTGCACTTAACTTGTTACAATCAGAAGTTTCCATGGCCGACATTCATCCCTTCCGCGCTTTCCGTTACGATCCGCAACACGTTTCCGTGGATCACGCCGTCACCCAGCCCTATGACAAAATCACTTCAGCTTTACAGGATCGCTACTATGCGGCCAGTCCTTACAACCTCGTCCGCATCATCCTCGGTCGGCACGAAGCCAATGACAATCCAGCGAACAATGTATATTCCCGCGCCGCCAGCCATCTGACTGATTGGCGCCGGCAAGGCATTCTCAAACAGGATCCGCTTCCCTCCCTTTACATTTATTCCCAGCGCTTTACCCCACCCGGTTCCAGCACGGAACTGGAACGTAATGGTTTTATCGGCCTCGGCCGTATCGAGGATTACTCGGCCGGCATCGTCTTCCGCCACGAACAGACCCTAGCCAAACCCAAGGCCGACCGCCTCGATCTGCTTCGCGCCACCCGCGCCCACTTCGGCCAGCTTTTCATGCTCTACGAAGACTCCGGCCAGGTCGATTCCCTGCTGCAAACGTCAGCCCCTCCTGACATCTCAGTCACCGACGAATACAAGGTTGTGCACCGCGTCTGGCAAGTTTCCGACCCCGCCATCATCAATTCCGTCCGCACCGCCATGCAGGATAAGAAGCTGGTCATCGCCGACGGACACCACCGCTATGAAACCGCTTTAAACTACCGCAATGAAAGACGCGCCGCGAACTCGTCCGTGAGCAACCAACCAGATACATCTCCTGAATTCGTCATGATGACCTTCGTGAACATGAATGGCCCGGCCCTGCTCATTTTGCCGACCCACCGGGTAGTTCACAGCCTTTCTTCCTTTTCCGACGAAGCTTTCCTCAAATCCGCGCGCGCCTTCTTCGATATCGAAGAAATCAACTCTACCCTTGACGCACCACAGGCCACTGCCATGCTGCGCGAGTGCGGACGCGCCGGAACCACCATCCTCGCAATTACGCCGACCCGCGCTTTTATGTTGCACCATCCCAACCCAAATGCGGCTCAGGTCTTCAATGGACTTTCCGTCCGCCAGCAATCGCTCGATGTGGTGCAATTGCATAAGGTTTTGCTGGAAAACGTACTGCATCTTTCTGAGGAATCCATTCGCAATCAGCAAAATATCTCGTACATCCGCGATGCCGGCGAGGCGCTGTCTTATGTACGAGGCACGCCTCGCGCCAACGTCGTTTTCCTGATGAATCCCTGCCGCGTTACCCAGGTCCGCGACATCGCCTTGGCAGGTGAGGTAATGCCGCAAAAATCCACCGATTTTTACCCCAAGCTGCTCAGCGGGTTAACAATCTATGCGCTGGATTAGGAAGCGACGGATTAGCGAGCAGTGCATCAGCAAGAGTTGGATTAGCAAGCGCTGGATTAAGAGGCGTTGGCTGGGCGGCAGCTCGCTCTTTCTGCTGCCAATCTTTCTTGCAATGCTCGCTCTGCTGCTCTCCGCCGCTCCCGCCGAGAAGCATCTTTCCGTCTATTCCACCGTCGCCAACTATTCTCTGCCCATCATGCAGCGCCAGGGGCGCGATTACGTTGGCTTGCTTGAATTGCTCGAACCCCTGGGTACCGTCAGCGCAAAACTCGATGGCTCACGCTGGCGGCTGCATTACAACAACATTCTTGGAGAATTCAACAATGGCAAGAATCGCGCCCGTATTCAGGGACGCGATGCCGATCTGTCCGCGAAATTTCTGCTGGAAAACGGACGCGGCCTGGTTCCGCTCTCTTCGCTCGATTCCCTTCTTCCGCGTTTTCTCGGCGGCCCCGCAACTTTACACGCCGAATCTGGACGTTTGTTCATCGGCAACATAGCTACGCACTTCACAGCGACCGTGGCCACAGACGACCCTTCGCGTCTCGTCTTCCGCTTTACCGCGCCGGTAAATCCTTCGGTAGCCGCCGAACCAGGCAAACTGCATCTCACCTTCACCCACGAACCGCTCACTGCTCCCGCATCGCCTACGCTTACCTTCTCCAGCAAAACCATTCCCGCGGCGACCTACTCCGAAAACAACGGCGCAGCCGAAATTACCGTCACCACAACCATTCCGCTAATGGCAAGTTTCAGTAATGACGGACGCTCCATCACGCTTGTGCCAGCAAAAAGTCAGCCTGCGGCAGCGGCATCCATCAAGCCTCCAACATCGGCACCAGTAGCCCAAAATACTCCCACTCCTCCCCCCCAATCGGGAGTTCCATCCGCTCCACGCCGCTACTTCGCCGTTATCGATGCCAGCCACGGCGGCTCCGATCGCGGCGAAGCTCTCAGTTCAACGCTTGCTGAAAAAGACGTAACGGTCGCGTTCGCGCGCCGCCTGCGGCAGGAATTGGAGAGTCGCGGAATCTCCACCCTCGTACTGCGCGATTCCGACGCCAACCTGTCGCTTGATGACCGCGCTTTCTTCGCCAACTCAACCCATGCCGCCGTCTACATCGTGATTCATGCCGCTTCCAGCGGACATGGCATTCGGCTCTACACGGCCATGCTCCCCTATGCCGAAGGCGAAGACCGCGGCCCATTCCACTCCTGGTCAACCGCTCAGTCCTCTTACATGCCCTTCAGCCAGGCTGCCGCAGCCAGCGTGGCGGCGGAATTGCGCAAGGACCAAATTTCCGTTCGTACACTCACCGCGCCCCTGCGTCCGTTGAATAATGTCGTCAGCGCGGCCATCGCAGTCGAGGTTGCCCCGCCATCATCGGACGTTTCCTCGCTGCTCGCTCCCGACTATGAACAGCTCATTGCCGGCGCCGTGGCCAATGGAATCGTAGCCATCCGCTCTCAATTGGGAGCCGCGCCGTGATCCCTCGCCACTTTTATATTGCGGTCTCTGTGCTGTTCGTCGCCGCGCTGGCCATGAGCGTTTACGCCTGGCGCATGCGCGGCCGCGCCGCCACCACTCCGGTCGCTGCGGTCGATACCCGCCCAGTCGTCGCGCCCGTGGCCGGAGCAACAGAGCGCGTCACGTTATTTGTGGCCTATGACGATCTCGGCATCCTCCGCGCTCAATCCGCGCAGATTCCTTTGCCTTCGGTCCGCCAGCAACGCGCTGAAGAACTGCTGCGCGCGCTTCTCGCCATCTATCTCGATAAAACCTCGCCGCATCTCCTGCCGCCCGGCTCCGACGTACGCAGCGTCTACCTCGTCGATCCCGGCCTCGCCGTCATCGATATGAACGCCGCATTCGCCGACGGGCATCGCTCCGGCGTGTTGGCTGAAGAACTCACCATCGCGTCTCTTATTCAGACACTTTCTGCCAACATCCCCGGCATTTTACGAGTAAAAATTCTGGTGGAAGGCAAGCAGCGTGACACCCTGGCCGGTCACGCGGACTTATCTAATTTTTTCGACGTCTCCGGCTTCAATCAATTAACCTCGCAGTTGGAAGCGGCGCAGTAGCTCCCGGTGTAAAATCAGCAGCATCCGTCAGTTGACCTTCCCCTGCATCTTCCGTCTAAATGACGCCAAAGGAGCCTGCATGCGATCTTTTCTTTTCCCGGCCCTATTCTTATCTCTGCTGTGCCACAGCGTCTTCGCCGCACCGCCGCAGTCCGATATCGAGGGCCGCAGAAAAGCCTTGAACGATTTGCTTGCCGAGCGCTGGGAGTACACCTTGCGCACCAGCCCGATCTATGCATCCATTCTTGGCGATAAACGCTGGAACAACAAACTCGACGACTTCTCGCAAAAAGCCATTGACGACGATCTGGAGCAGAGTAAAAAATATCTGGTTCGTTTCGAAGCCATTGACACTGCCGGCTTTCCCGAGCAGGAGCAGCTCAACAAAACGCTGATGGTCCGCGATCTCCGCATGGCGATCGAAGGCGCGCAGTTCAAGCCCTGGGAAATGCCGGTCTCACAGTTTGGCGGCGTTCACATCGACCTGCCACAACTGGTCAGCGTTCTCTCTTTTCAGAATGTGAAAGATTACGAAGACTACATTTCACGCTTGGGGCAGATGCCGCGTTTGATTGACGAGAACGTGATCCAAATGCGCAAAGGCATGGCCGAGGGTCTGATGCCGCCGCGCATCCTGCTCGAAAAAGTAGTCAAGCAGGCCGACGATCTAGCCAACAAAACGCGCGATACCTCGCCCTTCGCCCAGCCTTTCTCCAAGTTTCCCGACTCCATCTCCGCCGCCGATCAGAAACGGCTGCGTGAGCAAGGCCTGGCCGCGATTCAAGAATCCGTGCTCCCCGCCTACGTAAAATTCACAAAATTCGTGCGCGAAGAGTACGCTCCGAAAGGTCGCACCGAACCGGGCGTCTGGTCCCTTCCGGATGGTCCCGAGCGCTACGCTTTCCGCGTAAAAGAAAGCACAACCACCGATCTTTCTCCCGAAGAGATTCATCAGATCGGTCTCGCTCAAGTCAAAGAAATCGAAACCCGCATGCTAGCGGTTGCGAATCAACTTGGCTTCAAAGATATTAAGAGCTTCAGCGCTTCGTTAGAGACCAACCCCAAAGTTCACGTCCACTCTCGCCAGGAAATTCTCGATCTTTATCAGAAATATATCGATCAGATGTATCTGAAATTGCCCACGCTTTTCGGACGATTGCCGAAAGCCCATCTGCAAATATTGCCAATCGAAGAATTCCGCGAAAAAGAAGCTTCCACGGAATACGTTCAGGGATCGCAGGATGGTTCTCGCCCCGGTCATATCATGGTAAATACGGGCAATTATGAAAAAGGCACCACCCTCGATTTTGAAACCACGGCCTATCATGAAGGTGTCCCCGGCCACCATTTGCAGATTGCCATCGCGCAGGAACTGCCGCAGCTTCCGCCCTTCCGCCAGAACGAGTATTACACAGCCTACACAGAAGGTTGGGCGCTGTACTCGGAGCGGTTGGGCAAAGAAGTAGGATTTTTTCAGGATCCCTACAGCTATTACGGCCACTTGCAGGATGACATGCTGCGCGCCATCCGCCTGGTCGTCGACACCGGCTTCCATTACAAACACTGGACGCGGCAGCAGGTAGTCGACTTCTTCCACGACCACTCCGCCATCGACGAAGCCGAAGTGCAAAGCGAAACCGACCGCTACATGGCCTGGCCCGCCCAGGCCCTGGGCTACAAGATCGGCCAACTGGAAATCCTAAAGCTGCGTCAATACGCTAAAGATCAGCTGGGCGACAAGTTCAAATTAAGCGATTTTCACGACGAAGTGCTGGGCGCGGGAGCATTGCCGATGGATGTTTTATCGACGCGCATTCACGAGTGGGTTGCGGCACAGAAGGCTAGCGCCGCTTTAACGCCACTGCGATAGAAAGGTAGTACCCTAATTTCGATTATCCTTTTCTTAGCGACCTTCGCGAGTCCTTAGCGTTCTTTGCGGTTAAAAGGCTTTTGCTCCCGAAATTAGGAAACTGCCGAGAGACCCTGCGAATCATTGATACGCAGACGCGAACCGCGTGGGGACAGCCGCCTCGGCTGTCCAGCCGAGCGAAGCGCGGCAGCTCGCAATCTTATTGCCTGAGTGTCAACCCACTCAACACACCCTGTTGTTTCGCAATCAGCGCCTGCACACCCTGCCGCGCATAAGCCATCATCTTCGCAAACTGAGCTTCGTCGAAAGCTTGCCGCTCCGCAGTCGCCTGTACTTCGACCATCTTGTGCGCAGCCGTCATCACAAAATTCATATCTACTTCAGCGCGCGAGTCCTCCTCGTAGCAGAGATCGAGCAGGATTTCTCCATCCACAATCCCCACGCTTATCGCGGCTACAAAATCTCTTAGCGGAACCGAAGCCAACGTTCCGGCTTCAACTAATTTTTGCAACGCCAGCCCCAACGCCACAAACGCTCCGGTGATCGAAGCAGTCCGCGTCCCGCCGTCCGCCTGAATCACATCGCAATCAATCCAGATCGTGCGCTCGCCCAGCCGCGACAAATCCGTAACCGCGCGCAGCGAACGCCCGATCAACCGCTGAATCTCATGCGTGCGCCCGCTCGGTCTCCCTTTCGCCACTTCGCGCGGCGTGCGCGTCAGAGTCGCGCGCGGCAGCATGGCGTACTCGCTCGAAATCCACCCTTTGCCTGAGTTCCGCATAAATGCCGGCACCGTCTCCTCAATCGACGCGGTGCAGATCACCCGCGTGTTGCCGACTTCAATCAACACCGATCCTTCCGCGGTCTTAATGAAATCCGGGGTAATAGAAACTGGACGCAACTGATCCGCAGCGCGATTATCCGAGCGATAGAACATAAGCGACGATTGTAACGGATACACTATCGTGCGATATCAGCAATCATGTTTTAATGATCACACTTAAAATCGGGAACTAACCATGCCAACACTAATCCCGCAGCCCACGCGCATTCAATCCGTCGGCAACAAACCCAAGCTCATCGACGAATACATCGGACGAGTCAACTCGCAAACCACCTCAGCCAGCGTAGCCCACATGCGCAGCCCCGCCGGATGGGTCGAGCCCGGCCAAACTCCGGCTTTCGACGAATTCACAGTTGTGCTGAAAGGCACGCTGCGCGTGGAACACAAATCCGGCTCGCTCGACGTAACCGCCGGGCAAGCCATCATCGCCCACGCCGGAGAATGGATCCGCTACTCAACCCCAAACGAAGGCGGCGCGGAATACATCGCAGTTTGCCTGCCAGCATTCTCGATGGAGACGGTAAACCGGGATCAGCCGTAGTTTCCGAGCCCACCAGATCATTTTGTCATTCCGACGAGAGCCATAGCTCTCGGAGGAACCTTACGATGCGACTCAGCTATTCCTGCAGCCCCGCAGGAATATCCCCGACGCATGCAGCTTAGCCACTCCCATCCACAGCAATTACGATGTCTCCTGTCGTAAGGTCCCACCCGCGGCTTTCGCCGCGTTCGGGATGACAACGTGCGTCATAGTCCGCGTGCAGCGCGCTTTTGGGTGGCGCAGCCGCTTCAAGCGCTGCGATGAAGCCCACAAAATATACCAGCGGCTTTAGCCGCCAAAAACTCATCCGTGCGCCGACCCTTCTTCCGTCAGCGGCAGCCCCATTTCCCGCAACAGTATTTTTGCCAGACTGTCAGGCTCATCTTCAAACTTCACCAACTCCGGCCTTTTTCTCTTCCCCGTGCGAACCTTACTCATCCGACTCTTCTCTCTGCAAGCCGGAGCCCGCCCAGCCCCTTCCTCAACCACCTGCTCCTGAACAACTTCCTCCTGCCGAATCGGCGCCCCACCAAGCTCCGCCAGAGCTTTCTCATCGCTAGCCGTTGCCAACCGACCCATTTCATCTTCTTCCAACCGCTCCGCATCTTCCTGTAACAACTCTTCCTCTTCCAACTCTTCCTGCTCCGCTTCCTCCTGTTCGGCAAACTCATGCGCAAACCACTGCGGACCGTTAATGCAAGTCTGATCCACCGTATTGCAGTCGATCACCACATCGGTCACCTTCTCTGCCTCGAACTTCGTATGCCTTAAATTAGCGCTAGCCGTCTGCAGCCCGTAGAGCAGCAATCCCGCAATCTTCACCTCCATCTGCCCGCGCGCCAGCATTTGCATTACATTCATCAACGCCACCTGCACCGCGTTCGCATCTTCCAGCACCGGCATCTCAAACCGGCGCTGCGCAAACTGATCGGCCTTCACCTTGGCCCGCTCCGCGCGCACTCCCTCATGAAAATAACAACGCCTCTTCCGCCGCAGCGCCGGAGACCCACACTGCACTCCATTCACCTTCACATGCTGGCACCGTGGAACATCCTCTAAACCCATATGCTCTTCTCCCTTTGTTTTTGCCCTCGACGTGCGGATATCTGCGGGTACCTCCCCCTATTCCTGGCTAATTTCTCGAATCAGGGTGTTGGCAAGAAATTCCCCGCAAATTCCGTTTGTCAAAGAAGTTAAGATCAAAATCCGTGAAACAAAGGACTTCGATTTTGGACGACTTGTCTTGTGGACTGTCGGCCTCAGTGATGATCGCGGGGTGGGGTTGTGGAAGGCTAGGACGGATGTCACAGGAGTGGAAATTGGTTAGGAGCGGCTCTCACGTGGGTTTCCACGGAGCATCGATCCCATCGTGGCGGTTCTTTCGGTAGAATTGCGAGCTAACTTTCCCAGTTCTTTTTCCTGACGAGTAAATTGACCGCAAGATACGAAGATAGATCGATTGCTCACAGAGTGCAGTAGGGTAGAGATTCCTCCGCTCCGCCTCGCTGACGCTGCGGCTCCGGTCGGAATGACAGGGCGTTTATGGGACCATGCGCGGGGAATGTATCTTCTGCACTATGTCCACTCTTGCGTGCACTATGTCCACTCTTGCGGCTGGTTCGTGGGCACTGCCAACCGGCAGTGTGCGGAGCGGTAGGGGTCCTTCGACTACGCCGCGCTGGCCGCGCGGCTCCGCTCAGGATGACAAAGACGGACGACTGTCATGCTGAGCGGAGCAGGAGCAGAGCGAAGCGGCGCTCCGGCGCAGTCGAAGCATCCCTGCCCTCGTACTAAATGCGGAAAAGTTACTACTGCACCGTGACATTCATCACAGCTTGCTTTGCTCCATCCCCGCGATTCTCCTTACATGCGCGATCCACGCTACTACTGCGTCTACATCATGGGCAGCCTGACGGGCACACCATACATCGGGATCAGCGGTAATCTGCACAAGCGCGTATTTCAGCACAAATTTCATCACCACGAAGGATTCACTGCGCGCTACGATGTAGTTCGTCTGCTGTATTGGGAATCGTATGACGATGTACACAAGGCTTTGGCTCGCGAGAAGCAACTGAAAGGCTGGTCTCGCTCGAAGAAAATCGCTTTGTTCGAACGGCGTAAATCCGCGGTGGGTCGATTTGGCGTCGGAGTGGTACCCGTGGATGAAGTCGGGGGACGGTAGGGATGCTTCGACTCCGCAGTGAGGTCGCTTCGCTCCTCACTGCTGCGCTCAGCACGACAGTTTGATTTAGATTACCGCTTTATCTGTCGCCTCCAGCGCGCGATCAATAATCGCAAACGCCTCCCGCAGTTGCTGCTCGTTAATGCACAGCGGAGGGTTGGTGAAGAAAGTGTTCCAGCGGACGAAGGTGTAGAGTCCCTGCTCGCGGAAGAAGCGGCCGAGCGTGGCCATCTCGTCGGAGGTGCCGTTGAACGGAGCCATCGGCTGACGGGTTTTGCGGTTACGAATGAGTTCGACGATGCCGAACAGCCCGATCGACCGCACCGCGCCAACGGATGGATGTTTGGCCTGCAAGTCGGCGAGAAGCTGCTTCATCACTGCGCCCATTTTTTTCGCGTTGCCGATCAGGCCATCTTCTTCATACACGCGAATCGTAGCCAGCGCCGCCGCGCAGCCCATGGGATGGCTGTTGTACGTGAGCCCGCCATAAAAAACTTTGTCCTGAAAATGCTGTGCGATGTGATGACGCATGCCGACCGCGCCGAGTGGCAGATAGCTGGAAGTCAATCCCTTGGCCATGCAGAGTAGATCGGGAACAACCTTCCAGTGATCGACGGCAAACCACGCGCCAGTGCGGCCGAAGCCGGACATAACTTCATCGGCGATCATCAGGATGCCGTATTTGTCGCAGAGCTTGCGCAGGCCCTCGAGATATCCGTCGGGAGGAATGAGAATCCCGTTGGTCCCGGTCACCGGCTCGAGAATGAACGCGGCGATGGTGTGCGGACCTTCGAGCTGAATGGTCTCGTCGATCATGGCGAGAGAGGACTCGGCCGATTCCCATCCGCGCTCGATGCCGTGATAAGGATCGAGCACGTGCACCACGCCCGGAATGCCCGGCTCGGCAGCCCATCTGCGGGGGTCGCCGGTAAGGCTGATCGCGCCCGCGGTCGCGCCGTGATACGAGCGATAGCGCGCGAGGATCTTGTGGCGTCCGGTGAAGAAGCGGGCCAGCTTGATGGCGTTCTCGTTGGCCTCCGCGCCGCCGTTGGTGAAGAAGAAGGTGTCGATGTCGCCGGGAGTGATTTCGGCGAGCTTCGCGCCCAAACGCGCGCGGACTTCCGTAGCCATGAAGGGATTCGCGTAGGCTAGCGTTTCGGCTTGCTCCTTGATGGCGTTGATGACGCGCTCGTCGCCGTGTCCGATATTGACGGACATGAGCTGGCTGTTGAAGTCGATGAAGCGCTTCCCTTCCGGCGTGTAAAAGTAAATACCCTTGGCGCTGGCGACAGGGATGGGATCGACTTTCGACTGCGCCGACCATTCGTAGAGCGTGTACTTGCGGGAGAGATCGACGATTTCTTTGCCGGACATGGTGGGGGTGGTGAGAGTTGTGGTCATGGAATCCTCAGCTTGTTAATTGCAGCATCGCAGATCATTGAGTCATTGAGCTATCGGGTTATTGAGCCATTGGAAACCCATATACGAACAATGCCGATTTCAAATCGCTCGATCACTCAATCGCGCAATCGCTCAGTTTCAAAACTTTCGGCTGTGCTCCTTCGCCCAGCGTTCGACTACTACTTTCTTGTCGGTGTAGAACTCGATGGCGTCGCGGCCCTGGCCGTGGAGATCACCGAAGAAGCTGTTTTTCCATCCGCTGAAGGGGAAATAGGCCATGGGCGCGGCAACTCCAATGTTGATGCCGATGTTGCCTGCGGGCGCTTCGTAGCGGAAGCGGCGTGCGGCCGATCCGCTCGACGTGAACAGCGACGCCTGATTGCCGTAGGCGCTGCGTTCGAGGAAGGCCAGCGCATCGTCCATGTTGTCGGCGTGGACCAGACTTAGGACGGGGCCGAAGATTTCGGTGTCGGTGATCTCACTGGTTGCTGGAACGTCGTCAAGGATGGTCGGGTTCACGAAGTTGCCGGATTCGTACTTTGCGATTTTTGAATTTCGTCCATCGAGCAATACTTTCGCGCCTTGCTTTTCTCCGAGGGCGATCAGGGATTCGACGCGCTCTTTGCTTTGCGGCGTGATGACCGGGCCCATTTGGATGTCTTTGTCTATGCCGTTGCCTACTTTTAGTTTCGACGCCGCATCGGTGATCGAGTCACGAAACGTTTTCTGCGCTTCGCCGATCGTGACTGCTACCGAGACGGCCAGGCAGCGCTGGCCGGCGCATCCGAAAGCGCTGTCGTTGATGATTTGCGTGGCCATGGGCATGTCGGCGTCGGGAAGAACGACGACGTGATTCTTGGCACCGCCCTGGCATTGGGCGCGTTTGCCATTGGCTGCCGCGCGGGCATAAACATATTTTGCAATTGGAGTCGAGCCGACGAAGCTGATGGCGCGGACCTTGGGGTGATCGAGGAGCGCGTCGACAGCGGTTTTTCCGCCGTTGATCAGATTTAAAACGCCTTTGGGCAATCCGGTTTTTTCGATCAATTCGCAGGCGTAGCGCATGGTGAGCGGGACGCGCTCGGAGGGTTTGAGAATAAACGTGTTTCCAGTAGCGATGGCGTAGGGCAGAAACCAGAACGGAATCATGCCCGGGAAATTGAACGGGGTGATGGCGGCAACGACGCCCAGCGGCTGGCGGATCATCATTTCGTCGATGCCGCGGGCCACATCTTCGAGGTTGTAGCCCTGCATCATCATAGGAATGCCGCAGGCTACTTCGACATTCTCGATGGCGCGGCGCATTTCGGCTTTGGCTTCGGCGAGCGTTTTACCGTTTTCCTGCGTGATGATGCGGGCGATGTCGTCGATGTGTTCTTCGAGGAGCATCTTCAGCTTGAAGAGCGGCTGGATGCGGTCTTCCGGCGGCGTGCGGCGCCATTCGGGGAAGGCTGCAGCAGCGGCTTCGACGGCTTGGTTCACTTCATTCCCGTCGGCTAGCGGGACTTGCGCCAGGACTTCGCCGGTGGCGGGATTGATTACTTCGCGCCATTCAGCGGCGTGGGAGTCGGTCCACTGGCCGTTGATGTAGTTTCCGAGTCGAATGACTGGAGGTGCTGCGATACTCATAATGAAAATGCCTTTCGCTATCGCGAAGAGTAAACCTTAAATCTGTAGCTGCGGTGTCACACGAACTTCGGTAAATGCTATAGGGATCCTTCGACTGCGGTTGTGCTTCGCTTTGCTCGCACAACCCTCGCTCAGGATGACAATACTTTTACACCAGTTGCGCTACTGCAGCTTTCTTTTCGCACACTGTTGCTAATGCCGATTCCAGCACGTCCAGGCCTTCGTTCATCTGAGCGTCGGTAATCACTAGCGGCATCAGCAGGCGGATTACGTTGCCATAGGAGCCTGCTGTCATGAGGATTAGCCCGTGCTCGTAGCAGTATTGCGCAATTTGTTTCGTCTCATCGTCGGCAGGCTCGCGGGTTTCGCGTGAGCGCACGAGTTCGAGGGCTTGCATCGCGCCCAGACCGCGAATCTCGCCGATGAGGTCCCAACGTTTTTGCCACTCCGCGGCACGGCGACGGAAAATTTCTCCGAGATGATTGGCTCGGGCGCAAAGATTTTCGGACTCGATGACGCCGAGCACGGCCAGAGCGGCTTCGCAGGCTGCCGGATTTCCCCCAAAAGTTCCACCGAGAGTGCCCGGGCCAGTGGTGTCCATGATTTCGGCGCGGCCGGTAACTGCTCCTAATGGCAAGCCTCCGCTGAGAGATTTCGCCATGGTGATGAGATCGGGCTCGAGACCAAGACGTTCGGAGGCGAATAACGCTCCCGTGCGTGCAAAGCCAGTCTGCACCTCGTCGGCGATTACTAGGATGCCATGCCTATGGCAAATCTCTGTGAGGGTCGGGAAGAATTCTGGCGGCGGGGTGATGAAGCCGCCTTCGCCCATGATTGGCTCCACGATTACAGCAGCTACGGTTTCGGCAGCGACGACGCGCTTGAATGTGTCTTCAATATGGCGTGCGCAATGCACCTCGCACAACGGATATTGCAGGGAGTACGAGCAGCGATAACAGTAAGCGAAGGGAACGCGGTAAACCTCGCCGGGAAACGGCTCGAAGCCGGCTTTATAGGGATGCGTTTTGCTGGTAAGCGCCATCGCCATGTACGTGCGGCCGTGGAAAGCGTCTTCCAACGAAAGTATGGCGGGGCGCTTCGTATAGGCGCGGGCGATCTTGATGGCATTTTCTACCGCCTCGGCGCCGGTGTTCACAAGCAGAGTTTTCTTGGCAAATTTTCCGGGAGTGATTGCGTTGAGGCGCTCGGCCAGCGCGACGTAGCTTTCATAGGAAAGCACGTTGAAGCTGGTGTGCAGGAAGCGGTCGAGCTGGCGGCGAATGGCGTCGAGCACGCGCGGATTGCGATGGCCGGTGTTGAGGCAGCCGATGCCGCCCGCGAAGTCGATGAGGCGGTTGCCGTCGACGTCTTCAATGACTGCGTCTTCGGCTTTGTTCACGAAAATAGGTGTTGCATGATACGCGCCACGGACGACGGCTGCGTCGCTACGGCGCATCAATTCGCGAGAGCGCGGGCCGGGAATGGGAGTGTGAAGTTGAATGGTAGACATGTTAGATACTCGTGAGAATTCCTCGACGCGGGAATTGCGCGTCGAAGAGAGTAGAGATCCTTCGACTGCGGTTGGCCTTCGCTTCGCTCGGCCAATCCTCGCTCAGGATGACAACACTTGAGAAATACTTCATTAGTACCAACCGATTGGGGCTTCGTTCAAATTGATATAAACCTGTTTCGTTTCTAAATATTCTTCGATGCCCCACGGGCCGAGTTCGCGGCCGAAGCCGGATTGCTTGTAGCCTCCCCAGGGGGCTTCGACGTAGGTTGGCTGCATGTGGTTCACCCAGACGATTCCTGCGCGTAGGGCTTTCACCGCGCGCATCGCTTTGAAGATGTCGCGAGTCCACACAGCGGCGGCCAGGCCGTAGGGTGAATCGTTGGCGATTTTTAGCGCGTCTTTTTCGTCGTCGAAGGGAATCACTGCAGCTACTGGACCGAAGATTTCTTCGCGGGCGATTCGATCTGAGTTCTTGACATCGGCGAAAATTGTGGGTTGGACGTAATATCCCTTGCCGATTTTTTCGGGGCGTCCGCCACCGGATGTTAGCTTCGCTTCTTTCTTGCCGATCTCGATGTATTCGTTGACGCGGTCATATTGCTCTTTGCTGACCAGCGGACCCATCTTAGTTTCGCGTTCGAGCGGAGGGCCTAGCTTGATCTTCTTGGCTTTCTCGCTCATGGCTTCGACGAAGTTCTTGTAGATCGACTTCTGGACAAGGATGCGGCTGCCGGCGGAGCAGACTTCGCCTTGGTTAATGAATACACCGAAGAGCGCGCCGTCGATGGCGGCTTCGAAATCGGCATCGGCGAAGAAAATGTTGGGACTCTTGCCGCCGAGTTCCAGGGTGACTCGCTTCACGGTATCGGCGGCTTGCTTGACGATGATTTTTCCTACGGCGGCGCTACCGGTGAAGGCGATTTTGTTTACATCGGGATGCTGGACCAGTGGAGCGCCGCAGGTTTCGCCGAAGCCTGTGATGATGTTGACTACTCCGGGCGGAAGGCCGCAGTCGGCGAAATAGTTGGCGAGTTCCAAAGCGGTTAACGGGGTCTGTTCGGCAGGCTTGAGTACGCAAGTGCAGCCGGCGGCAATCGCGGGAGCAAGCTTCCACGCCGCCATCAACAGAGGATAATTCCACGGAATAATTTGTCCTGCGACTCCGACTGGCTCTTTGAGCGAGAGCGACATGGCGTTGTCCGGAACCGGATTTACGTAGCCCACAACTTTGGTTGCCAGGCCTCCGTAGTATTCGAAGCACGTTGCCGCGTCATTGATATCGAATTCGGCTTCGACGATGGGCTTGCCGGTGTTGCGGCATTCGAGTTCGGCCAGGGCGGCTGAATTAGCGCGGATTTTTTCCGAGAGACGGAATAGGACGCGGCCGCGTTCCTGCGCAGTTGAGGTCGACCATGGGCCTTCTTCGAATGCCGCTTTGGCGGCTGCGACGGCGCGGTTCACGTCGCCGGGGCCGGAGTCGGGGACCTGGGCGATTACTTCTTCGGTGGAGGGATCGTAGACGGGGAAAGTCTGGTTCGACTGGCTGTTGGTCCATTCACCGTTGATGAAGATCTGGTAAGTTTTTATTTCGGTTGTGACTCCGCCGGGCATGATTTTCTCCTGCGTACCTCAGCGGCTAAAGCCGCTTTCTGTTTGCGTTTCTTATCGCAGCGCTTAAGCGCTGCCCACCCAAAACCCAACCATCTACGGCTAAAGCTGTTTCACTTCAGGTTCCGGTACGGCGCGGCTGAAGCCGCGCCCTTTCAAATCTTTATTTCGCCCGTAAACAAAGAAGAAGAATGCGGCCAGGCCGACGAAAAACAGTGTGCCTCCGAACATCCACAATTCGTAGGACCACAGCGAGGTGATCTGTTGAGCTGGGAAAAATACCAGCGTAATCCCGAGCATGGTGGTGAGCAGGCCGCTCAGTCCTGAAAGAAAAAGGGTAATGCGGCTGTATTGACCCTGTGGCACACTCTCCTTGAGTGCGAAGCGGATCAGCGCACCGAACATATAAAGGAACGGGACCAGTTGCAGGACAACCGCCAGCGACAGAAGTTTTTGAAAAGTTTCCTGCACTCCCGCGCCAAGAAAATTCATGATCACCAGCGCGGCCGAAACGATGGCTTGCACGATCAACGCAGCATAGGGCGTGGCATAACGCGGATGGATTTTGCCGAGCCATGACGGCATGTAGGAGTCGAGGCCCGCGACGAAGGGAATGCGCGCGGAGCCGCCCATCCACGCGGAGCCGATGCCTGCGATGGAAAGCGCGAGCATGAGCGAAAACGGGATGGTGATCCACGCGACGCCGACTTGTCCGGCCATGTGGCTGACTGCCTGCACGATGCCTTGCAGCACGTTGACGTTCTTGCCTACGGCGATCAGCAAGGTGAGCGTGACGCCGACGTAGAGAGCGCCGGACAGAACTCCGCCCCAGGCGACTGCGCCGGGCAGGGTGCGCGCCGGGTCTTCGATTTCGTCGCCCATGACGGAAGCGAGTTCGAGTCCAACCAGGCCGAAGCAGATTACGCCGAAAGAATTTAGAACGAAGCGCGGGTTGGCGGGAATTTTAAAATCGGCCATGGTGATGTTAGAGCCGAAACGCGACCAGATCACGATGCCAAGCCCGATT
The DNA here is from genome assembly GCA_035486715.1 of Candidatus Aquilonibacter sp. Taxonomy (GTDB): domain Bacteria; phylum Acidobacteriota; class Terriglobia; order Terriglobales; family Acidobacteriaceae; genus Sulfotelmatobacter. The sequence continues at coordinate 83,034 of DATHMV010000032.1, read as the reverse complement.
AGGACGGCTGCGGCAATAAAGGTTCCGATCGCGCCGAGGTTGTTGATCCATTTGCCGACGCCTAAGCCAACGATGTTAAAAAATGTGAGCAGTGCAAGCAGCGCAAGCGATGTGATGAGCGCGAAGGATTTGTTGTCGGCTAGAGCGGCATGGCTTGGGCCGAGGGCAAAAACCGAGACGCCGACGAAATAGAGCATGACGGTCGGCACGTAGAGCATGTTGTTGGTCCAGTAGCACCAGCCGGAGAGGAATCCGTGGAAGTCGCCGAAGACTTCTTTGGCCCAGAGATAGACGCCTCCTTCGCCGGGATAGCGATGGGCTAGTTCGATGACGGCGATGCCTTGCGGCCAGAAAAACAGAAGAAGAGAGATGATCCAGAGCCAGATGGTGACGCCACCGTTGGCGGCTATGGAGGGGACTACGTTCAGATTGAAAACTGCGACTACGAAGAGCAGCACTAGATCGCGGCGACCTAGGGCGCGGATTAGGTGAGGCTGGGCGGGTTGGGCGGTGGTAGACAGCGTTTACCTCAGCAGCTTAAGCCGTTCTTATTTCTTGAATAAATTCAGTTGTGATAATGCTCATTCATGTCATCCCGAGAAGAGCGGTAGCTCTTGGAGGGAGTTACGAAGCGTTCGCAGCGGCTATGGCGCCGGCAAGAACATCACACTGCATACGTCGCAGGTAATTCCCATCCGCAGCACCGAATCTGGACTCTGACGTACGGTCCCTCGACCGGCTTTCGCCGGTCTCGGGATGACAATCTCTAAAGCATTTAGTTACCACGAGCGCTCTAGTGCGCGGCCAGTACTGGCTGGCCGATTCGTTCTTGCTGCGCTTTGGCTAGTGAGTCGGCGATATCGGCGAAGGCTGCCAGGTGCTTGTCGATGTCGGCTTCGGTGTGTTGCACCGAGATCGTCCATTGCTCATCCCACCAGTAGGGCTGCGCCATCACGCCGCGGTTGACCATGCCGAACCAGTAATGCCGCCAGAGATCGATATCGATCGTGGTCCAGTCGCGGTAGTTGCGAATTTCCTTGGGGTACAGCATGAGCGCACCATTGGCTCCCGCTTGCGCGATGTAGGCTTGCAGGCCGACTTTGGCGATGGTTTTGCGATATCCGTCGGCTAGTTTTTTGCCGAGCTTATCGACGTTGGCGTAGTTGTCGCGCGTGAGGACTTCGCGGAAGGTGGCGAGTCCGGCGGCCATCGACACTGGATTCGTGTTGTAGGTTCCGCCGTGGAAGACTTTGTGTTGCGAGATCAGGTCCATCACGGATGTACTTGCGCCGAAGGCGGCCAGCGGGAAGCCTCCGCCGATGGATTTGGCGAGGCAGATCATGTCGGGCTTCACGTTGAAGTATTCGCTGGCGCCGCCCCAACCGAGTTTGGCTCCGGTTTTTACTTCGTCGAAGATCAGCAGCGCGCCATTTTTTGTGGCGAGGTCGCGAAGGCCTTTCAGGAAGCCGGGTTCGGGCATGCAGAGGCCGACGTTCATCAGGATTGGCTCAAGAATGATGGCGGCGATTTCGCCGGGATTTTCGTTGAAGCGGCGCTCAACCGTGGCGAGATTGTTGAAGGTCGCGATCTTGACGTTGACGATAGCAGATTTCGGCACACCCAAACCACCGGTTACGGCTGTCGGATTGCCGATATCGCCGAATTCGGGCGCGTGTGGCTTCACGCTGACCAGCGCGGAGTCGTGCAGGCCGTGATACGCGCCTTCAAACTTGATGATTTTGTCGCGCCCAGTGGCGGCGCGGGCTAAGCGAATGGCGTGCATGGTGGCTTCTGTGCCGCTGTTGCCGAAACGGCACATCTCAACCGGAAAGCGGTTGCAGATTTCTTCGGCGAGCTCCCATTCCATGTCGTGCGGCATGCCGAACATAGTGCCGGTGGAGAGACGCTTTTCGACGGCTTTCATCACTGCGGGATGGCAGTGTCCAGCCATGAGCGCACCGAAGGTCAGGTTGTAATCGATATATTCATTGCCGTCGAGATCGCGGAATTTACCGCCGCTGCCTTCTTTTACAAAAATAGGCCAAGGGTCGTAATAGCGATAATTGCTGGCGACGCCGAGCGGGATGCGTTTGAGGTTTTTCTTGTGGGCTTCGGCGGATTTCGGAGTGCGGCGCTCGAAGGTCGAGAGTTCTTTTTGCAGATCGGGGTACATCGGGTTGCTCCGGGGTAAGTCAGGCTTGCAATTGTTAGCAGGCCATTAGAATGCCGGGCGGCAAGCCGCCCGGGGATACATCTTTAAGTCTAGTCTTTCTTTAGTCTAACTTTGCTCTCTAAAAGAAGAACTTTAATGCGAACTGCAACAGGCGCGGATCGCCCGCTGACGTAATCTTTCCGAACGCTGTGGGGCCGTCCGAATAACCACCGTCAGGGTTCGAGAAATTAGTCCGGTTGAAAATATTGAAAATCTCGGCGCGGAACTGTAAGTATTTGGCCTCAGTCAGGGAGATTTTTTTGTGCACGGAAAAGTCCCAATCTTCTAATCCGGGGCCGCAGCAAATGGTGCGTTGCGTGCCGTTGTTGAATTGTCCCAAGGGCGGGTCGGAGAACTGGTTGTAATTAAGGTAGAAACCGCCGTTCGTCTTGGGATTCAGGATTTGCAAACGGCCGTTCAAACTGGGAGCTTCGGTACCCAGGAAGAACAAGCTGTTGATCAGTTCGGTGTCGTCCTCGGTGTTCAGACGGATCGGGAATCCGCTTTGGAACTGGGTTATTCCGGAGACCTCCCAGTCATCAAGCACCCTCCCGGCAAAACCTTCGTATTTGCGAATGGGCAACTCCCAGTCATAACTGACTACGAAGCGCTGCTTTGAATTGAATAATGAGAGGGCGCGGCTGGCTCCGAAGTTAAAGGGATTGAGCGTCTCCTCGAAGGTGGATCCGGTGTCGATCGATTTGCTGAGCGTGTAGGCCGCCTGGAATTGCAAGCCATGCGAGAAGCGCTTCTGGACCATCATCTCAAGCGCGTTATAAGAGGAGTTGGCGATGGTGTCTTCGGCAAAGACATCGGTAAAGACAGGAACGCCGTCGACGGGACACCCAGTGCCAGTGTAGGGATTGCAGTTGGGTGACGAGTAAGGACGCAATCCGACAAGGTTAAGACCGGTAGGCGCAACTGAGCCGATGGAAGTTCCCGCTGGGATCACAGTCGGGCCGTTCGGGCCGTATGGAACATGGAAGCCTCCGGCGGGAGCAACGGCGGTGGGAGAGATTATGTATTGGGTGTCTTCGGCGGTCGGTCCGCAGTTGGCCTGGGAGCCGAACGAAGTCACATTACCCGGATTCGTAGTGGCGAGGCTCATGATATCGAGACACGTCTGCGGCATGGAAGGATCGATGTCGTGAGAAGCCAGCAGACGATGACCCTGCGATCCAACGTAGCCGATCTGCAACATCGTGCTGTTGCTCAAGTCACGCTGAAAAGTGAGGTTGTACTGGCTGGTGTATTGCGAGCGCAGGTGAGGTTGAAATTCACCGTAAAGAAGGATCGGGCGGAATAAGGACAAATCGGTCGGCTGGTGTTTGATCGGCGTGATGATGCCGCCGAAGGGATTGGGAGTCTGAAAATCTCCCTGATTCACGAATGGGGTATTGAAAAAGACATCGGAGAGCGAGGAACTGCCGCCGAAGGGAGGCTCGGCACCGAATTGCGCCAGAACCAATTCTTCAATGGGGTTGTAGAAAAGTCCCCAGCCGGCGCGAATGCTGGTCTTGCCATCGCGGCCCGGGCTGTAAGCGATGCCAACCCGTGGAGCAAAAGCTTTGTAATAAGTTGAGGTCATTCCAGCAGGGACGCCGGGATCGCCTGGAACCACCAGGCCGGTAGGCTCCGAGCCAGTATTGGCGCAGGTGGGATTGGCCACACCGAGGCTTTGCCAGTAGGTAGTGCTGGTAGTAATCCCACAAGGATAGACGGTGGAGTTTTGTCCGGGGCGGAAGGTCTCGACGTGACCGCTGATATCTGTTGGAGGAGGAGTGAACTCCCAGCGCAGGCCGTAATTCAAGGTCAAGTTGGGTTTGATCTTCCAGCTATCCTGGGCAAAGGGATAAACAGCGGTGCTACGAACATCTTCGCGCTGGCCCGAGCCTTGGGTGTAACCATCGGCGAGCCCTAGCAGAAATTCGGCATAGTTGTCGCCGTCACCGGGAACTATAGCGTTCGGTCCGCTGTTGTCGAAGGTGTATTCGCCGTTGACGTCGAAGTAGTAGTACTGATCGAAGCGGGCGCGGCGGGCATCGACGCCGAACTTAAAGGTATGGGTTCCTTTCACCCAGCTCAGTTCGTCGGTCCACTGAAAGCTGTTTCCAACCTGGGGCAGGAAACCTTCAAAGTTGTTGCCGAAAGAAGCGCCCCCGGAGATGTTCACGTAAGGAACGCCGGTAAGATTTGACGGCAGTCCGGGTGTAATGCCGAGATTAGCGGCAGTGCCGAAAGAACTTTGAATCGTCGAAGAATCGGACATGCCGGTGAAGCAGTAGGTCGCGGCTGAACCTGTGCACGAGGATATAACCGCATTGGACGTCTGGTTCTTCAAATAGCCGAGTTCACCTTCACGCATATAAGTGAAGTGAGCTTCGTTCACCAGCGCGTTGCTGATGGTCCAAGTATGAGAGAAGTTCCATTGCTGGTCGCGGACGTTGTTATAGCTGCCGAAACCGGGGACGTTGGCGCCCGCCGCCTCGAAGGTGTTGTAGGGATCGAGTTCACGGCCGTCGTTAAAGTAGTAGTAAGCGGTGAAATTTTGGTGATCATTAATCTTATGGTCGATACGCACCGTAAATTGATCGGCGTTTATAGTTCCAACCGGGACCACCTGGTATAACCCGTTCTGACCCGCCGGAACAAACCGCTGCAATAAATTGGAAGCTACGGGATCCTGACACGGGCTAGGGATTGCGCCACCGGGAAATACCTCGGACCACGGAATAAACGGCGTATTGGTTACCGGGTTGTTTTGCACGGGCAAGCCGGCAACCGACGAAATGCCATACATTTGCTGCAGCGCTCCGTCGCAACCAGCCCGCCCGTCGAGGACCTGAGCAACAAACGGGGTACCGGAGCTGGCGTCAATTCCGCCGGCGCCGGCGCTGGGGCCTCCCGGCGCGGTGGCTGGAATCGGTGGAGCAAAGCCCCCGGCTCCCGAGAAGTCGCCGCCATATTCACTGCTGGTTGGCACGTTCAATAGTTGTCCGGGTACACCGTCGCGAATGCGGCGTCCTTCATAAGAAAAGAAGAAGAAGGTTCGATCCTTCTTAATCGGACCGCCGAATGTTCCGCCGAACTGATTCTGATTCAGCTGCGGGGTGGTCGTATCAGGATAGCCGCGCGCATCGAGAATGGTGTTGCGGAAGTATTCGTATATATTCCCGTGAAAGGTGTTGCCTCCGGATTTGGTGATGACGTTCACCACGGAACCGGAGTTGCGGCCGTATTCGGCGTCGAAGGTGTTGGTGATGACGCGGAACTCTTCGACGGCGTCGGGAGTGGGTTGAATGGTGGGAGTGTTTACAAATTGATCGTTGGCGTCGCCGCCATTCACGCTGAAATTGTTGGCGCGGGTGCGGCCGCCGTTCACCGATACCGATCCCGCATCACTGGTTCCGGCAAATAAGGTGCCGCTTGATCCGAGCTGGGCTTGCACGCCGGGCTGGAGTTGCAGGAACTGATAGGTATCGCGTGTATTCAGCGGAAGTTCGTTTACCGAGCGGTCATTGATTACGGCTCCAAGTTGAGTGCTGGTGGTATCGACCTGAGGAGCTTCCGAAGTCACATCCACCGTCTCTTGTGATCCGCCGATCTGCAAAGTCGAGTTGAGGGTGACAGTCTGGTTGAGATCGACAATCACGCCCTTCTGAACATTCTTCTTGAACCCGGTTAATTCGAACTGAACCGTGTACGTGCCGGGAGCGACCTCGATGAACGAGTAATCGCCGCTATCGTTGGTCAGCGCATCGCGGCTGATGGCAGTCGCTTCATTGGTAATTGTGATCTTGGCATTTGCAAGAACGGCACCGGAGGGGTCGGCAACTCGGCCGAGGATGCGTCCATTCGCGCCCTGAGCGGAAAGCAAAGTGGGGACAAAGATCGAGATTGCGATGACAAGACATACGGCGGTCCAGCGGGCGCGCAGTGACAGCATGGAACCTCCAGGCATCTTGAGGAGCTGTTTTTTCTTTAAAAACGAAAGCTTGTGTCCAACCACAACCTTGCTATAATCCCGCAAGGTTAGAGAAGAGGTGCGCGGGCTGTCAAGGAGAAAAAAGCGTTCCTTCGCATAGAAGACTTTAATGTCTGCTCCGGTGCATGATGAAACCGTCCAGCGCCAAACCTTACTTGAAAATCGGAGATGTGGCGCAGCGCGTGGGAGTTTCGCCGTCGGTGATTCGGACGTGGGAGAACCTGGGCCTGACGCGTCCGCAACGCACCGAAAGCAAGTACCGGCTGTATTCGGCGGACGATGTCAAAGTGCTGAAGCGAGCACGATTCCTGCGAAAGGTACGGGGATTAAATGCGGCCGCCATTGTGGAACTGCTGCGGCGGGAGGGGCGGGCGCGGCCTGCGGCGGATGGCAGCGCGGGAGCGATTGGTTCGCATCTGCGGCAGTTGCGAGCGAAAAGAAAGCTTTCTTTAGCTCAGGTGGCGCGCGCGGTGGGAATCTCTGTGGGATTTCTGAGTGCGCTGGAACGTTCGCAGATGAGCGGATCAGTCGGAACTTTGCGCAAGCTGGCGCGATTTTATAAGACGAACATTCTCGATTTTTACGATGCGACTGGAGCCAGCAGCCGGCAGGTGCAACCCGGGCAACGAAAAGTTCTGGAAGCCGGACCGGGAGTTCGCATGGAACTGCTGGCTTGGGGAAACACGGTGATGGAGCCGCACTTGTTTCGCGTGGCGCCGGAGGCGGGCAGCGGCGATTCGTACACCCACGAGGGTGAAGAGTTTCTCTACGTGCTGCGCGGGCAGTTGACGATCACTCTGGAAAAAGAAGAATACCGGCTCAAGGCCGGGGACAGCTTTTATTTTGAGAGCGCGACTCCGCATCATTGGAAAAATCCGGGGCGCGCAGAGACGTGGATACTGTGGGTGAATACGCCACCGACGTTCTAGCGGAAGTGCTGGAGGCATGATGAAGGCGCGACATTCGATTCTGCTGGTTCTGCTGCCATTGATTATTTTTGCCGGCTCCTGCACCAGGAAAACCCCTTCGCTGAACTTGCTGGTGTGGGAAGGCTACGCCGACCCCGCGTTCGTCAAAGCGTTCGAAGATCAACATCATTGCAAAGTTTCGGCGTCATACATGGGATCGAGTGACGAACTGGTGGCGAAGTTGCGCGGCGGCAGCGCGGGAAATTATGACGTGATCTCGCCCTCGAGCGATGTGGCAACCTCGATTGCTGCAGCCGGACTAGCTGCCCCGCTTGATTTATCTAAAATTCCTAGCTACGGACAACTTTCTCCTCAACTCACTTCCCTCCCCCTGGTGCGGATGAATGGCCAGGTGTACGGAGTTCCTTTCATGTGGGGGCCGGACCCGCTGATTTATGACACCACGGTTTTCGCGCAGCCTCCGGACAGCTGGAACGTGCTTTGGGATCCGAAGTATCGCGGAAAAATTTCGGTGTGGGACGACCTGTCAACGGTCTACATGACGGCGCAGATTCTGGGTTACGACAAACCCGATCCTTCGCAGCTTTACAACTTGAGCGATGAACAACTGGAAGCGGTGAAGAAAAAGCTGCTGGAATTGAAACCGAACATCCGGAAGATGTGGTCGACCGGCGGAGAGTTGACGAACCTTTTCCAGAATCACGAAGTGGTGGCGGCGATGGGATGGCCTTTGATGACGAACCAACTGCGCAAGATCAACTTTCCAGTGGGAGAAACCATTCCGAAGGAAAACACGACGGGCTGGATCGATCATTTGATGATCACGGCGGGCAGCGAGAATAAAGATCTGGCTTATGAATTTCTCGCGTACATGATCGAGGCGCAAACACAGAAGAAGGTTACGGATGTGACCGGGTATACACCGGCGAACCCGCAGGCGGCGCAGTTTATGACGCCGCAGGAAGTGAAGAGCCTGCATCTGGATGATGTCGATAATTATCAGAAGCGGCTTTATTTCTGGCAGAACGTCCCGCGGCGCACCAAGTACAACGAAATTTGGAATGAGGTAAAAGCGGCACAGTAGGAATCGGCTTTCAGCTTTTCGGGTGCGCGAATTCGAGTTCATCAAAAAATTACGTCAACAAACTTTTTGCCAATCATGATCACTTCCGAAACCGCGAGGGCAACCACCGGGGAACACGCGACACATGCCTCGCTGCTTAGCATTCGCAATGTCGCCAAGCATTTCGGCAAGAATGCCGTGCTGCGCGATATTTCTATCGACGTGGCCGAGGGGGAATTTCTTACCATCCTGGGAGAGAGCGGATCGGGGAAGACTACGCTGCTCCGCATCATTGCAGGTTTTGAGAAGCCGAGTTCCGGCGAAGTTTGGATGGGCGGAGAGCGCCTCGACTTTTTGCCGCCGTATCGACGCCGCGTGAACACCGTATTCCAGCACTATGCGTTGTTCCCGCACCTTACCGTTGAGCAGAACGTTGCCTACGGCTTGCGCGTGGCGAAAAAGCCCGAGGCGGAAATTACTTCGCGCGTGAAAGAGGCGCTGGAAAAAGTAAAGATGTCGGCACACGCGAAGTCGAAGCCCTCGAAAATCAGCGGCGGCCAACAGCAGCGGGTCGCGCTGGCACGCGCGCTGGTGAATCGTCCGCGGCTGTTGTTGCTGGATGAGCCTCTTTCCGCGCTGGATGCGAATTTGCGCCGGCAGATGCAAGTGGAGTTGAAATCGCTGCAACGCGAAGTTGGCATTTCGTTCGTTTTTGTCACTCACGATCAGGAAGAGGCGATGGTGATGTCGGACCGGATCGCGCTGCTGCGATCGGGTGAATTGGAGCAGGTAGCGACGCCGCGGGAAATTTACAGCCAGCCCGCAACCGCTTACGCCGCGCAGTTTATTGGACACACGAATCTGCTGAAAGGTGAAGCGCGAAACCACGGCGTACTCTGCGGTGCGCTCACGTGGCCGGCAACGGTTCCCGATGGCCAGGTTCTTTTTTCGCTTCGGCCGGAAAACATCCGCCTCTCAACTGGAAGTTCGATTACGCCCGGCAGCGTGCGCATTCGCGGAAGAGTGCTTACCCAGGCCTTCCACGGCGCTACGGAACTGATTCGCGTGGAATGCGGCGGCGGATTGATTCTGGTGGTGCGAACTCCGGCCAGCGGTAGAACGATGGATGAAGTCGAACTGGAGTTCTCTCCCGCCGATGCCGTGCTGGTGCGCGAGTCTCCGGAAAGAATCTGATGTTTTCGCGGGCTTACAAGGCGACCGTCACACTTCCGCCACTCTTGTGGGTGACGATTTTTTTACTTGCGCCGTATCTGTTGATGTTCTGCTATAGCTTCTGGTCGGTGTCCGCGTCGCAGACGATTGTGCATTCGTGGAATCTGGATAATTACGCGCAATTGCTGCGCGTAGATGTTTATCGCCAGACTCTGCTGCGCTCGATGTGGATTGCCGCACGCGTCACCATCTTCTCGCTGCTGCTGGGATATCCGCTGGCATACTTTCTTTCTTTTTATGCGGGAAAGAAAAAAGATTTGCTGTATCAGTTGGTGATTATTCCGCTGTGGGTCAGCTATCTGGTGCGCGCTTATGCGTGGAAGACAATTCTCGGCTCCGATGGCGTGCTTAATACTTTGTTGCAATATGTGCATCTGACGAAGCATCCGCTGGAGTTCTTGCTGTATAGCCCGTTCGCCGTGGTTTTGACGCTCACGCACATCTACACTCCGTTTACTTTTTTGCCGATCTATGCGGCGCTCGAACATATTCCGCGGAATCTGGTGGAGGCATCGCACGATCTGGGCGCAACTCCGGCGCGCACCTTCTGGAAGGTGATTTTCCCGCTTTCGATTCCGGGAGTGTTGGCGGGCGCGACGTTTGCTTTCGTGTTGAGCCTGGGTGATTTTCTTGCGCCGCTGCTGCTGGGCGGGCCTAGCGGCATCATGATTTCGAACATCGTAGTCAGCCTGTTTGGCGCGGCTTACAACTGGCCTCTGGGTGCGGCGATTTCGTTGTGTATGTTGATACTTGTGGTGAGCCTGCTGATCTTTTCCGAGCGGCTGGAAAAGAAATGGAGCTTCTCGTGAGCGCAGAGAAATTCAACCCAGGCTCACGCTGGCTGCTTGTTCACGCCACGGCTGTGTTTGCGTTCCTTTATTTACCGATTGCGGTCCTTATTCTTTATTCGTTCAACGGCGAGGGCGTGGGCGGATTTCCGCCGCATCATCTGACTTTGGACTGGTATCGCACGCTTTTTGCAGATGGTCCGATCTGGGATTCGGTGCTGAACAGCCTTCAAGTAGCGTTTGCGGCGATGGTAATTTCGCTGGCGTTTGGCGTGCCGGCGGCTCTTGCACTTGAGCGCGCGCAGTTCCCCGGCAAGGCACTGTTTCGGCGTTTGGTGCTGCTGCCGTTGATTCTTCCCGGCATCATCACAGGACTCTCATTGCTCATGCTCTTCAACGTAATGGGAACGAAGTTGAGCCTGATGACGATTATTCTCGGACACGGTACGGCGCTCATTTCTGTCGCGACGACCGAAGTGTTCGCGGGCCTGCAAAAGCTCGATCGGGCGCAGGAAGAAGCGTCCCTCGATCTGGGCGCAAATTATTGGCAGACATTCTGGCGGGTTACAGTTCCGAACCTGAAGTTGCCGATCATCGGTGCGGCATTGCTTATCTTCACGCTTTCCATGGATGAGATCGCGGTCAGCTTCTTTCTCATTGGCCGCGAAAACACGCTGCCGCTGGAAATCTGGGGGCGGCTGCGGCGCGGGATCACGCCAGAGATCAACGCGGTTTCGACCATTATTTTTGCGTTTTCGCTGGTGGCGATTGTTTGCTGGTATCGGCTGCGCGTGCGCGGCGAAGGAAGCGCGGGAGCGGAAATAGTTGCGGCGCTGGAAGGGGATGCGGCATGAGTGCAGGATAAACATCCTGAAAGGAAGCCGAGCGCGTTAAGATTGTTGGGTTAGCATCAAGAGCCGGCGCGAACTTTCCGCGACACCTTCTTTCACATCGCCCGCGGCGTAAAGATCGCGAGCTTCTTCCCAAAGCAATTTGGCCCGAGCAGTTTCACCGGCATCACTCTTTAATATTGCATAGCCCCGAATAGCGTTTGCCAATTCCAGCGGCTGAGTTCTCTCGTCGCGGCGATATAGGTCAAGGGCCTCACAATAGCGGGCTTCCGCCAGGCTTACATGCCCTTCATGCCGATGAATGTCTGCCAAATGCCGCACGGTATGGGCTAGCTTGAGCGCATCTCCACTGGCCCGGTAGATCACGGCAGCTTCCTCATAATGAGGAAGTGCGGCATCGCCGTGATGCAGGTCTCTCTCGATCTGACCAAGAGCTGTAAGCGCCTTTGCCAGATCGATTTGCTCGCCGGTTTGCCGGCAGAATGCAACGGCGTCGGTCAGGATTCGGTGAGCATCGGCTAGACGGTTCGCTCTTCGCGCTTCGAAAGCTTGCGCGCACAGTTTCTCGGATGCTTTGGACATGGCGAGATCAGGCTTTAAATACGGAAAACGCACCGATGATAGCAGGAGTGCAGAGGCATACGTAGAACTGGATCTTAATCATCTCTCATGGCCGGATTCGATCACCGCATAGTAAAGTAGTAATAGCGGCATATTTAGGAAGGACTCTTTTTGACCTTAAGCATTCGTAACATCGCCATCATCGCGCACGTCGATCACGGCAAGACCACGCTGGTGGACGCCATGCTGACCCAGAGCGGAACTTTCCGCTCCAACGAGCACCACGTCGAGCGCGTGATGGATTCGAACGAACTGGAGCGCGAGCGCGGCATCACCATTCTCGCCAAGAACACGGCCATTTTTTATCACGATGTGAAGATCAACATTGTGGATACGCCCGGCCACAGCGACTTTGGCGGCGAAGTGGAGCGCGCGCTCAAGATGGTGGATGGCGTGATGCTGCTGGTGGATGCCAGCGAAGGCCCGCTGCCGCAAACCCGTTACGTGCTGGGCAAGGCGCTGGAAGCAAAGCTGCCGCCGATTGTGGTGATTAACAAGATCGACCGGCCAGACGCGCGGCCGCAGGAAGTACTGAACGAGATTTACGATCTGTTTATCGACCTGGACGCGAAAGAAGATCAGCTCGACTTCCCTGTTCTGTATACGAACGCGAAGGAAGGAACGGCGTCGACCGATATGAAGGGCGGGGGCGAGGATCTGCGACCGCTGTTCGACGCGATCCTGAAAACGATTCCCTTGCCGCAGGGCGATCCGGCCGGTTCGTTGCAGATTCTGGTAGCAAACCTCGATTACAGCGATTTTCTGGGGCGGCTGGCCATCGCGCGCGTTTTCAACGGGACTATGCATACAGGCGAAGACGTCGTGATCGCCAAGCTCGACGGATCGATGCACAAGACCAAGATCACAAAACTGTTTTCTTTTTCCGGGCTGAAGCGAACCGATATTACGGAAACAGTTCTGGGCGATATTGTCGCAGTCGCGGGCGTGGAAGGAATCACCATCGGCGAAACCATTACAGATGCGGAGAATCCTGCGCCACTGCCGCCGATCGTGATCGACGAGCCAACGATTGCGATGACCTTCACGGTGAATACTTCGCCATTCGCGGGACGCGAAGGAACCTTTGTCACCTCGCGCAATCTGCGAGAACGCTTGCAAAAGGAGCTGCTCACCAACGTTTCGCTGCGCGTGGAGGAGATGGGCACCACCGATTCATTCAAAGTAATGGGGCGGGGAGAATTGCAGCTTTCCATCACCATCGAGATGATGCGGCGCGAAGGCTATGAACTGATGGTGGGCAAACCGGAGATCGTCACCAAGCGCGACGAGAAAACCGGCAAGCTGATGGAACCGGTGGAACATCTCACCGTGGACGTGCCGGAAGGATTTGTGGGCGTGGTCATGGAGCAACTGGGAGCGCGCAAGAGCGAAGTCGTTAACATGCACAATCACGGCTACGGACGCGTGCGCATTGAGTTTCGCGTGCCCAGCCGCGGTCTGATCGGATTGCGCAGCCAGTTACTCACGGACACGCGCGGAACCATCGTGATGAATTCATTGTTCGATGGATACACGGAGTGGCTTGGGGAAATCCCGCACCGGCTTACGGGTGCGTTGATCGCCGACCGCGACGGCACTTCGACGGCATATGCGCTTTGGGGATTGCAGGAGCGCGGCGAGCTTTTTGTGGCTCCCGGCATTGAACTATATGAAGGAATGATCATCGGCGAGAACGCCAAGGATGATGATCTCGACGTGAATGCGGTTCGCGAAAAGAAGCTCACCAACATGCGGGCTTCCACGGCGGACGAAGCCATCCGGCTGGTACCCTTCCGGCAGTTGAACCTGGAGCAGGCGATTGAATTTATCGCCGATGATGAATTCGTAGAGATCACTCCGAAGTCGCTGCGGCTGCGCAAAAAGGTATTGCAATCGAACAAGCGCAAGAAGCGGGCCCTGGAAACGGTGGAAGAGGCGTGAAGTCTGGCAGCCGCTCGCGGTCGAAAGATGAATCTTCGTTTCCCATGTTTATGGTGCCTTGCAGCTGCGGCACCACATTTGCGGTTGCGCAGAGTTACGACCGCCAGGGTACTCCCTGGAGCCGTTATCTGATTTGCCCGGGATGCGGCAAGCGGCACGATCCCAAGAATCGACTATTGCAGGTGGGATTTCAGAGCGAGGGATATTGGAAGGTGGATAAGTGTTGAGGCTAACTTTCGCGTAGAAGCTTTAGGCTGCGCGCATTGTCCATGCCGTGGGAGATCTTTCGCTTCGCCTGAAAAACGGCTCCGCTCAAGATGACATCCTCAAAAACTCTGCCTGGTTTTTGTGGCGTATACTAACCAGTTTCACAAAACATCCATCATTTCTGTGGTCATTTTCTGTGAACATCACCAGAAGGGATTAACTCTATGGCTTCTCCGGCAGTTGATTTTGCCCGCAATAACCAGCAGCGTTTTCTTAACGAACTCAAAGATCTTCTTCGCATCCCCAGCGTAAGCACTCTGGACGAACATAAATCTGACGTACAAAAGGCGGCTGATTTCGTGGCCAACGAACTGCGCCGCATCGGCATGGAGAATGTCGAGGTCATCCCTACTAAGGGCCATCCTCTGATTTATGCAGATTGGCTACACGCGGCGGGCAAGCCTACTGCGCTTTGCTATGCGCACTATGATGTGCAGCCTCCCGATCCGCTGGACGAGTGGACGACGCCTCCGTTTGAACCGACCGAGCGCAACAACAATATTTATGCGCGCGGCGCGGTTGACGACAAAGGCCAGCTCTGGATGGAAGTGAAGGCTCTGGAATCATTAATGAAATCGGGCAACGGCCAGCTGCCCATCAATGTGAAAGTTCTCTTTGAGGGCGAGGAAGAAATTGGCGGCGAATCGATTGCCGCCTATGTGCCGAAGCAGAAAGCAAAACTGAAAGCCGATTTCGCGTTGGTTTGCGATACCGAACTGTTCGCTCCCAACTTGCCTACCTTATGCGTGGGATTGCGCGGGCTGGTCTATACGGAGATTGAGGCTTCCGGCGCCAAGGTCGATCTGCATTCCGGCGTCTACGGCGGCGCTGCGCCGAACCCGTTCTTCGCGCTGATTAAAATCATCAGCAAGTTGAAGGACGCCAAGGGGAAAATTCTGATTCCCGGTTTCTACAAAGGCGTAAAGGCGCCCAGCAAGGACGAACTCAAAGCCTGGAAGCGGCTGCCTTTCAACGAGGAGCACTATCGCAAAACCGAAGTCGGATCGAAAGTTCTCACTGGCGAGCCGGGCTATTCAGTTATGTATCGAACCTGGGCGCGGCCCACGCTTGAAGTGCACGGCATGCCCGGTGGATTTATCGGCGCAGGCGCCAAAACAGTGATTCCCGCAAAGGCCACGGCCAAAGTGTCGATGAGGCTGGTGCCCAATCAGGATCCCAAAGACATCTATAAACGGTATACCAATTTTGTAAAAAAGCTCACGCCCAAGGGGATTGAAATCAAGATCAAATCCTTCAGCAACGGGCCGGCTTCCGTGGTCGATACCGACAACCCTTACATCAAAGCCGCGACGGAAGCTTTGCACGATACTTTTAAGAAAGAAACGGTATTCATCCGTAGCGGCGGATCGATTCCCATCGTGAACGATATTTATCAGGCTTTAAAAATTCCCACTGTCATGATGGGATTTGGGTTGCCGGATGACAACCTGCACGCGCCCAACGAGAAATTTCACATTCCAAACTTTCATCGCGGGATCGAGACGATTTGCTTGTTTTTTGAGAGGCTGGGCGGGAAATAACAGCATTCACATGATCTGCGCACGGATTGGTTCTCCACCATCCGTGCGCAGACCACCAAAGCACTTATAACTTCGGCATAAGTCAGCTCGGCTCGCTTTTCAGATGCAATTGTGCGGGTTTGCGAGCCATCGTAAAGCTTCCAATATTTTAGAAATTTCCTTCGTTTTCATTTTTGGCTGCCCGCCTCCATTCGCAATTACTCGAAAGTACATATTCACTAAAAATGAAGCAAAACATAATCATTGACAACCATTCGTAAAATGGACTAGCTTTGCCGCCAATGGGTCATTTGGGAGGTTTGCGGCAAGGTTGTCCGCCGTATTCCTCCTGCACACGTTATGTTCACAGGATGTGAATTGGAAAGGAGATCGGAAATGAAGTCACTTAGGAAAATGTTCTTTATTCTCGCCGTGTTCGCCTCGACTTCACTTATTGCTCAACCTGGGTCTACCTACTATGTCGCCAAGAGCGGCAGTGACAGCAACTCCGGCAGTTACACCGCGCCATGGCTTACGATTCAGCACGCGGCAAGTACGGTAACCGCTGGAGCCACGGTTTACGTTGAGGCCGGCACTTACAACGAATCGGTAAACTTCCCCAACTCTGGTACGGCATCGAATTACATTACCTTTGAAAATTATCCCGGCCAGACGGCGATCATCGACGGAACTGGCCTGACTTGCTGCACCTCGAATCCCGCTTCGAGCGGCAACGAAACGCAGGGGATGATCAATATAGTGAACGTGAGCTACCTGACGGTGAGCGGATTTGAAATTCAAAACTTTACTACCAGCAAAGCGGCGATGACCCCGGCGGGGATATGGGTCACGGGATCGGGCACGGGAGTCAATTTGCTGAACAATATTGTGCACAATATCACTACGTCATCGGAGAAGAACGGCAATGCTTTTGGTGTCGCCGTATACGGCACGTCGAGCACGCCGATCACCGATATTACGATCAATGGTAATCAACTTTACGATATGAAGACCGGCGAAAGCGAAACCATGAATGTAGATGGGAACGTGACTTACTTCACCATCTCGAACAACATTGTGCACGACAATGACAACATCGGGATTGACGCGATTGGGTTCGAAGGAGTGGGACCCACCGGTTCGGATCAGGCGCGCTATGGCGAGATCAGCGGCAATACCGTCTACAACATCAGCGCCATTAACAATGCGGGCGAGGGAAAATCTTACGATGCGGACGGCCTCTATTGCGACGGCTGCGAGTACGTGGTTTTTGAGCGTAACACCGTCTATGCCTGCGACCTGAACATGGAAGCGGCCAGTGAGCATAAGAGCCACGACTCCAGCTACGTCACCATTCGCAACAATGTTTTCTACGATGCCAATACGGTGGGCATCTCGATTGGAGGCTATGCCAAGAGCGTGGGCGGCAGCGACCACGTCGTAATTGTGAACAATAGCCTGTACAACAACAACACGAAAAACCAGGGCGCGGAGTTTCAGGTGCAATATAACGCACCGCCCGCCAACGGCAATATCTTCGAAAACAATATCGTTTATGCCGGGACGCAGAATGTGTGGATCTACAGCTACGTCAGCGGATCGACTCCGATGGCCAACTGGAACGATTACTATTCCACCGCGGGTTACGTGCAGGGAACATCCATCGACTGGGGCGCTAAATACAATTACAAAACTTATGCCGCCTATCAATCAGGCAGCGGAGAAGATACGGATTCTCCGAACGCGAATCCTCTGTATGTGAATTTAAACTCCACGCCGCCGGATCTTGACGTATCTTCCGGTTCCCCCGCCATCAACGCGGGCAGCACCAGCCTCACGTGCAGCGTGGGCTATTGCGGCAGCAGCAGCTCCATTTATGGGAGCACGGATTATGCCGGTAATCCGCGCGTTAACGGTAGTGGGGAGATCAATATTGGGGCTTATGAGCAATAAGTTGTCGCTTCGCAGTGGATAATGTTTCTGCTAGGACGGGCGGCTCGCCCGTCCTAGCCACTGGTGAGCCTGTCGCAGTATCTTCTTACCCCCGCGCTGCATTCGCCAAGACGGCAGGGATGCTTCGACTGCGCGGGGAGGACCTGACGGTCCTCCCTCTTCGCTCAGCATGACTGGAAAACGGCTGGTGCCTAGCCTTGCTCGTTGTATCGGCCTCTCCTTTGCGCTACCATAATTCTGCTCTCGCGGTTCTCCCTACCTCGTCCTTACCTCACCCGTAAAATGATCAGCTGCTGCAATGTGTGTGCAACCCAACGCGCTCACCCTTAAGGCCATACAATATATGGTGTTATATTGCTTGACCCCGCCCCCATTTCACCGTTACAGTTGCTTAAATTTGTGCCCGCCCTCACCAGCCTGGGACGGAACTGAACCGAACGCGTGTTTTGCTGAAGACAAGGGTATCCGTCTGGTAAACAGGGCTGCACGCATCGTAACCATGAACTGGCCACTGATAACTGGCCCCAGGCCACTGCTTTTCCAAGGAGTTTCCGTTGCTTAAACTGAAGCGGCTTCAGATTCTCGGGTTCAAATCGTTTTGCGACCGCACCGACCTCAAGTTCCACGGCGATGGCATTGCGGCCATCATCGGGCCTAACGGCTGCGGCAAGTCGAACATTGCCGACGCCATTTCGTGGGTGCTGGGCGAACAATCCGCCAAAACGCTGCGCGGCTCGCGCATGGAAGATGTGATCTTTGCCGGCACGCGCGACCGCAAGCCGACCGGCATGGCCGAGGTGTCGCTGACCCTGATCGATCCGCAGGAATATCCGGGCGCGGATGCTAATGCGCCCACGGAAATTGATATTCAGGATGAATTGCCTGCCGAGACTGTGAAAAGCGCGGCGGATATGCGGGCTGAAGATTGGGACGAAACTGCTGTTCGCGCGCGGGCCGCTGAAGATACCGAGCGAGCTGTGGAAGACGCGCAACCCGGCAGGACCGAAGAAGTCGAAGTCCCGCGCTCGAAAGTGATCAGTATTGCGATTGCCTTCCCTGACGATGAGCCCGTGTTCGCATTGCCAGTGCACGGTGTTGCGCCGGTGGCTTCTTCTGCCGCGGTTAGTGGATCGCCGCAGGTGGTGCTGAAAATTCGGCGCAGGAAATTCAACCAACAGCAGTTCCATGCCGGCGAAATCGTAGTGACGCGGCGGCTGTTCCGCTCGGGCGACAGCGAATATTTGCTCAACGGCAAACTCTGCCGCCTGCGCGACATTCAAGATCTCTTCATGGGCACCGGCCTTGGGCCAGAAACCTACGCTCTTATCGAGCAGGGGCGCATCGGGCAGATTCTGAGCAGCCGACCTACCGATCGCCGAGCCATTCTCGAAGAAGCTGCGGGCATTACAAAGTTCAAAACCAAGAAGCGCCTCGCGGAAGCTCGTCTTGAAGACGCCAAGCTGAATCTGGCTCGCGTCAACGACATATTCGAAGAAGTCACGCGGCAGATGAACTCGTTGAAGCGCCAGGCGGCGAAAGCCGAGCGCTATGCCCGGCTGCGTGATGAAATGCGGGCGCAATTGCGCGTGGTTTTGGCTAGTAAATTCGCGGCGATTGAACAGGAGAGCGCCGAACTCGACGCCCAGCTCAACGCGCTGGCCGAAGACATGCAGCAGCGCATCGACGCGGTGCAGCAGCTCGAAGCCGAGCATGGCGAGGGCACCGAGCGCGGCTACGCAATTGAAACCGAATTGCGCGAGAATCGTGAACGCTTGAGCCAGATCGCGATAGAAATCGACCGCGCGCAGGCGCGGCGCCGTCATAACGAAGAGCGTTGCGCCGAGCTGGTGGCCCGCTCCGCTGCGGCGGATGCTGAACTGGCACAAGCGCGTCAACGCCTTGCCTCGCTCGAGGCTGAGCGCGATTCCAACCGGCAGGTGCTGGAATCGGCTGCAGCCGATTTAGCTGCCGCGCAGCATGAATTGCAGTTATCGCAACAGCAAGCGGCCGCAGCCACCACGGCACTGGCTGAGCTTGAACGTCAGCAGGAAGAATCTCGCGTCGCCATCTTCGACACGGTGTCATCGGCCTCGCGCCTGCGCAATCAACTTGCGCAAGCCGAAGAACGGCTCGCGGGCGCGGACCGGCAAGCACGCCGCATGGAAGCCGAAATTGCGAACGCAAATCTTCAGGTGGAAGCTTTCGGCGGCCAGCGCGGTCAGCTGGCGCTGGAGTTTGAAACCGTGACGCAACGCGTGGCTGGAATTACCGAAGAGATCAGCCAGCTTCGCCGGCTGATAGAAAGCAAGCGCACGGAGGAAACGCGGGCCAAGGCGAATCTCGACGCGCTGCGTGCTGAATATGCAACGGCGCTCGGCAAAAAAGGATCGCTGGAAGCAGTTATCGCCGAGCACGGATACTCTACGGAATCGGTGCGACGACTCTTCCAGTCGGGAGTGATGCAAAGCGGTCTCGCACCAGTTGGGGTGCTCGCCGATTTTCTTGAAGTCGAGCCGCGCTTCGAGCGCGTAGTAGAAGATTTTCTGCGCGATGAGTTGAATTACATCGTGGTTAAGTCCTGGGATGCCGCCGATGAAGGCCTGCGCTTGCTGCGCAGTGACGTGGATGGCCGCGCTACGTTCCTTGTCCATCCTGAAGATTCACAAGCTAAATTTTCTTTTGTACTCGACGAAGCTGCGCATTGCGCGCCGCCGACGGCCTCCATTGTTCCTTTGAAGAATACGATTCGCGTTCTTGATGGTTTTGGGAAATCGCTGGAGGTGATTCTCCCCAAGCTGCGCGACGGTTACATCGTTCCCGGCTCGGACACGGCACGTGGCCTGGCGCTGGAAAATCCCGACGCATTTTTCCTCTCGCAATCGGGAGAATGCTTTCACAACGTGACCGTAACCGGCGGCAAACAGCGCTCCGAGGGCCCGCTTTCCATGAAGCGCGAACTGCGCGAAGTTCTGCGCCAGCTCGAAGAACTGGAACATGCCCTGCGTCATGAAGAGATGAAGGTGCTTACGCTGGGCAGAGAAATCAAAGACTTCACTTCCCTGCTGGAACGCCTGGAAGGCGAAAAACATGATGCCGAACATCACTCCATGACTTCCCGCCACATGCTGCAACAGCTCGATTCAGAAATGATGCGGGTCAGCGAACGCCTGCGGATTTCGCAGGCGGAATTGCAGCGGCTTGGCGCGGAACGCACCGAGCAGGAAGCGATCATTACGGCGCGGCAGGGTGAGATATCGGTC
Organism: Candidatus Aquilonibacter sp.; assembly: GCA_035486715.1. GTDB lineage: Bacteria > Acidobacteriota > Terriglobia > Terriglobales > Acidobacteriaceae > Sulfotelmatobacter. The sequence goes on along the minus strand of DATHMV010000032.1, from coordinate 62,411 downwards.
ATTGAACAGACCCGCGTGGAGCTTGAGCAGCGTATTGCCGCGGCACAGGAATCTCTCGGAATGCTGCGGCAGCGCCGTGAAGATGCGGCGCAGGCCAGTTCGCAACGAACGGCCCGTGTTGCAGCGCTTGAGGAGCGCCATCGTTCTGCCGTCGCCGTGCTGGGGCGCATCGATTCTCTCTTCGTGGAAATGGACGAGCGCATGCATGCTCTCTCTTCGCAGATTGAAGCTGCCGCGGCTGAGAAGCAACAGCGCGAGGCGGAAAATCTTCAACTCGAACAGCAGACCATCGATTTCGAGGCGGAACGCAATGCCGGGCAGGCCCGGGAAGGGCTGCTGCAATTCGAAAAAGATCAACTGCGGGCGCGGCTGGCGGAAATCGACGAACTGCTCCGCAGCGCTCGCCAGTTACTGGACCAGGCGCGCGACCGCCGAGGCGAACTGCAAGCAGCGGCAGCCAAGCTGCAAGCCGACAGCATGCACATGGCGGAGACTTGCCTGAACGAACTTGGAATCGAGCGCCCTGCGCTGCTTGCCGATGCGATGCTTACCCTGGTCATTGGCGATGAACTGGCATCTCGCGATCAGTCTTGCCGCGAGATGCGCACCAAGCTCGAAGCCATGGGTCCGGTCAATATGATGGCGCTGGAAGAGTATCGCGAAACCACCGAGCGGCACACCTTCCTCGATGTGCAGCGTAAAGACCTCATTTCCTCCATCGAGAACACGACGGCGACGATCCGCGAGATCGACGAAGTTTCGCGCCAGAAATTCCAGGAGGCGTTCGCCAAGATCAACGAAAACTTCGGAGTCACTTTCAAGAAGCTGTTCGGCGGCGGCAGCGCCTTCATGAAGCTCACCGATGAGGAAAACAGCGCCGAGAGCGGCATCGACGTGGTCGCTTCGCCTCCCGGCAAGCGGCTACAAAGTGTGCTGCTGCTCTCCGGTGGCGAAAAGGCTTTGACCGCTCTTGCTCTGCTGGTGGGGATATTTCAGTACACGCCGAGCCCGTTCTGCATCCTCGACGAAGTGGACGCGCCACTGGATGAGGCCAATATTGGGCGCTTCACCGAACTGGTGAAGGAAATGAGCGTACAAACCCAGTTCGTGCTCATCACGCACAGCAAGAAGACGATGAGCATTGCGCCGGTGCTTTATGGCGTGACCATGCAGGAGCCGGGGGTTTCGAAGCTGGTTTCGGTTAGGTTTGGGGCGGCGTAGAAGCTACGGTACAAAACGGTCGGTCAGCTCGGTTATCCACTCTTATCCTCAGCTTTTCCACAATGGCGTAGTCCGCGCTAACTGGTTTTGTTGCGCTCACGCTTGTCTGTTTGCACCCAACATTCTCCCGCTCAACAGGATACGGTCTAAGGTCCGGCCGGCAATCTCTCTCGTTGACAAAAATTTCTGAGGGGCTAAAATACGTCCCGCTTCTGCCTTAGTATTCCAATATGAGTTCAAAACTTCTCGATCCCGTCCTTTTACAAACTGATTTTCCCGATCTCCAACTTCACGCCAGCGGCAAGGTCCGCGACGTTTACCAGCTCGATAACGAACGCCTGCTGTTCGTTGCGACCGACCGGATCTCCGCTTTCGACTACGTGCTGGCTACCGGCATTCCGCAGAAAGGCCGCGTCCTGAGCCAGATGTCGCTGTTCTGGTTCGATTTCCTCTCTGACATCGTTCCGAGCCACCTGATTACGGCCGATGTGGACCGTTATCCCGAGGCACTGCAAAAATATGCCGACCAATTGCGCGGGAGATCGATGCTGGTGCAACGCGCGCAGATGTTTCCCGTCGAGTGCGTGGTTCGCGGCTACATCTCCGGCTCGGCGTGGAAAGAATACAAAGCATCCGGTAAAGTCTGCGGCATTGAGTTGCCCGCCGGGCTGCAAGAGTCCGATGCCTTCCCGGAACCGATCTTTACGCCTTCGACCAAGGCCACCAGCGGCCACGATGAAAATATCTCATTCGCGAAGATGTGCGAACTGGTAGGCACGGAAGTGGCCAGCACGCTGCGCGAGCTAACGCTGCGCGTTTACAACAAAGCCGCCGCCTATGCACGCCAGCGCGGCATTATTATTGCCGATACCAAGTTTGAATTCGGCCGCACCGCCCAGGGAATCACGCTGGCCGATGAAGTATTGACGCCGGATTCATCGCGCTTCTGGCCCGCAGACAAGTACGCGCCGGGACGCTCGCAGGAGTCCTACGACAAGCAATATGTTCGCGATTATCTGGAGGAAATTCACTGGAACAAGCAACCGCCCGCGCCGGCTTTGCCGGCCGAGGTGGCGCAGCGTACCAGCGAAAAATATCTCGACGCCTACTTCCAGATCACGGGGCACAAGCTGGATGTGTGAGTACGCAGCGTGCTGCGGAATATCCGCTGGTTGGAGAACCGTATGACGCCGGCGGACTGGCTGATTCTCGCGGCCATATTACTGAATGTTGTTTTAGCCGCCATGCATGGTTTTTTTGCCGAAGTCTTCAGCATGGCGGGATTGGTTATCGGCTACGTCGTCGCCGCCTGGCAATATCAGAGGCTGGCCGATAAATTAATGTCGTTTTTAAATTCCGAGTTGCTGGCCGAGATTCTGGGATTTCTCATTATTTTTTTCGCGATCCTGATCGTATTCAGCATCGCGGGCAGAATCGCACGCCGGTTGATGAAAGAAGTTGGGTTGAGCGGCTTCGATCGTTTTCTTGGTGCGCTGTTGGGCGTGTTGAAAGGCGCGTTGGTTGTGGCTGTGGTTCTGATGGTTATGACCGCATTCACGCCAACTTCAACCATGCTGGATAAGTCGGAACTGGCGCCGTATTTCCTGGTTGCGGGAAGGGCGGCGATTTGGGTAGCTCCATCGGCGTTGCGGGCAAGATTTTATGAGGGATTGGATTTTCTGCGCCGCGCTCCGAAAGATCTAGCCTCACCAGTCCGGCGGTAAAAGCCGTGGGTTTGCATTACGTGAAGCCGTAATAAGTTGGCCAAAGATTTTAAAACGAGATTCGACGAGAGAGAAACCTATCGTGAAAGATCAATTGGAAGCGCTTGTCCTGCAGATGTACAAGAGCAATATTCTCTACTCCGAGGGCGTGCGTGAGTTCAAGAAGCGTTTTATCCTCACCGTGCTCCAGGAAAACAAAGGCAATCAATGCCGCGCCGCGCGCGAATTGGGTATGCACCGCAACACGCTCAGCCGCACCATCGACGAACTCAAGATCGATGTAAGGCTTCTGCGGGATGGCGTGAAGCGCCCGCCCCGCAGTGCGCGCCCGGTCACCAGCGAAAAGAAGGCGGTACGCTAGCGGCTTGTAAGTAACATTGGGCAAAAAAACTAAGGCAGCCCTCACGGGCTGCCTTCTTGTCGAATTCCACTCAACCTACTGGGAAGCCGGTTTGTGATGAACTGGAGCAGCTTTCTTGGCCGGGGCAGCTGCCTTCAATAGCTGGCCTTTCTCCATGGTCATCATAAAAGGGTTCGGTGTGTAGGAAGCCGGCTCGCCCTGGAAATCCAGGCTGGCTCCCTCTTTCGGAATCAGCCGCACCGGGACCTTATCCTCAAAGGTAAGTGTGATGTCCGCTTTCTTGGCGTCGATGTCGTCGGAGCTGCCGGCGATATCGAACTCGGTCGCGGTTGCCTTGATGACGGTGCCGTTCATCTGCACAGGCTTACCTTTGATGGCATTCCATACAGCGTCCTGATCTGGCTGCTTGCCATTGGAAAGCACGAATTCCCAGGTGGCGAAATCCATCTTATCGGGCGCCGTCGCCACGACCATATTGTGCGCCTGCTCATCCGGAGTGGGCGCCGGTTTGATCGTGAATCCAGCAGGTTGGGTCGGACTTGCCTTCGCCTGAGCGAGAACATCCGTCCAGCCGTCGTCTCCGCCGTGGTATTTCATGTACTGATTTTTGGCGTACTTCTCGATCTGCTGTTGATACTGAGGGCTGGGAGCAACCACTGAAGCCCGCGCCGCATACCAGATCCCATTGATCGGATCGGGAGTAATCTTCGGATCGGGCGGGGTTGGACCGGCGTAAGCCAGCGCCAAGGGATACACTACGCTGAAGTCGGTAGGGGTGCCGTCAGCCGCGATGCGCAGAGCCTTGCGCGCGTCATCGTAATCTTTGGCAGTTAGATCGGCGATGCCGATGGCCGCGTCAAAAATATCGGTCATCTGATCTTTCATCTTCTGAAAGTCGGTATCGGATGTGCCATCGGGCTTGTTAAACTTCGGCAGCGCGTCCAATCCCATCTGCCCGTATTTCTTGGCATCCACCAGATCCTGCTGAGCGTTGGCGTCGCCGCCCTGCGCCTTCAGGCGATCAAAATAGGCCAGCAAGGCCATGGCGCGAACGTTGTTGGGATCGACCGTGACCAGTTTCGTGGCCGTGTCGATAGTTTTCTGCTGGTTGTTGGTCCGCTGGTAATCCTGCATCAGGGTCTCCAGCGCGGCAACTTTCATGACGCTGTTGGGATACTGCGTCATAAACGCTTCCAGGCCGCTGATCTGGGCCGCCGGGTCGGTCTGCTTGATGGCTCCGACGTATGCGTTGTATTCGGCGGGGTCTTTAATCACAGGCGCTTGCGAAGCCGGCGCTGCCGGTTGTGCCTGAGCGGGTTGCGATGGTTGTTGTGCAGGCTGCGCGGCACTCAGGGCTGCTGCTGTGGCAGCTACCCCAAGCACAACCGTGACCAGAATCTTTTTCATCAGTATTGGCTCCTTGCACCCTTGGGAATCGACAATATCGTGAATCTGCACTCTTTGTAAATCCTGTGCGCCCGCTTGTCAGGGCTCTCGCACTTTGTTTTCACGCTTCAACGAGAAATCCAATCGCATTTGTAATATGCCGCGAAATTGGGGCCAACTGGGGTCAGGGCCATTTTCCCGTCATTTCCGGTTCGCCGGATTATAAGTACCTGATCTGCCGAAGGCAAGCACCTTCCCAGCTTCCCGCCTCCAATCGCATTGTATAAGATGCACTTGTGAGGCAGCGCGGATAGCACTCCGTTGAATACTTCGCTCAGTATTCGCGTTCATAAGGGGAAAATCGCAAATGGGAACTGGATCGATGAGTAAAATTCAATCGCTGTCCGGGCAAGTGGCGGTGGTTACCGGCGCGGGAAGGGGCATCGGGGCAGCCATTGCGCGCTCCCTTGCGGCATTGGGCGCGGCAACGGTGCTCTGCGGACGTACTCGTGCCGACCTTGACTCGACCGCCAAACGTATCGCCGGAGGTGGTGGTAAGGCTGAAGCGGTGGTTTGTGACGTAAGCAGCCTGGCATCCGTTCAGACGGCCGCTAAACAAGTTGAGTCTTCCTTCGGGCGCGTCGACGTTTTGGTCAATAACGCCGGCATCGGCGGGTTCGGCGGACCGCTGCACCAACTGGCCCCCGAGGCGTGGGATCAGATTCTGAATACGAACCTGCGCGGCGTTTACTATGCGATACGTTCTTTCGCGCCCATGATGATCCAAGCGCGTGCTGGACACATCATCAACATTTCGTCGATTGCCGGGAAAAATGCCCTGCCCAATGGTGCGGCTTATGCGGCCTCCAAGTGGGGATTGAATGGCCTGAGCTACTCCGCGGCGGAGGAACTTCGCGGCCATAACATTCGGGTCAGCGTAGTTTGCCCGGGCTCGACGAACACTGATTTAAGTCCGCATGTGGGCAAAGACACGTCCAAAATGCTGCAACCGGAAGACGTGGCGCACGCCGTGGAAATGCTGGTGACGCAGGCTGCGCAATCGTTTGTGAGCGAGATTATTTTGCGGCCTACGCAGAAGCCGTAGGAAAGCGGTAAAGCGCGAGGTCTTATTTTTTCTTTTCGTCTGAATCTTTACAATCTGTTTGTTTTCCACGGTCGAGCGCGTCATGCTGCGGGTCTGAAACCAGATGGATGTGAACCGAAACTGTGGAATCGCTACAGTTTTTGAAGATCTTCATACCGTCTTCCTCAACAAAATTAGCCGGCAGCAGCGAGCTGTTCTCCTCCAGAAATTTCCTTGTATAGCTGCGATCAAAAACCGCGCCTTGATCGAGAGTCCAGCGGGCTTGCAGCTTATCGGCGGCTTCCGCAGGTCCGATCACTTCCAGTTTGCCCATGCGATACTGCAGTCCCTCGTGCATTTCAATATCCAACTTCACGGTGGAACCGGACAAAGTCGTATTGGGAATCGCATAGGCGTCGAGAAGGCCATGCAATCCCTGGGACTTCATCATGCTTTGCAATCCTCCGGCGATCTTTGCTTTCTCGAATACATCGCCGGCTTTAAGGGGAAACATAGCCCGTAGTTCTTCTGTAGTAGTGAAATGATTCCCGGTAAAGTCAATCGTGGATAGCCGGCAAAGCGGCCCCTCATTAACATCCGCTTCCAGCCGCACCAGCTTGGGAGAAGCCAGCGGATCGAGCACTTTGATCTCGAATTTCCCGACTTCTACCTGGAAATACCCGTGATCCTGAAACTGGTCGCGTACTCGCTCCTGCATCTCCTCGGGATCGTCATTGAATTCGGATTCGGAAATGCTGCCGGTAATTTCTGCCAGTTCGGCGGCATCGATGGTTCGCGTGCCGGAGATGATAAAACTATCGACCAGAATCTTCCGGCCGTCGGTGGATGGAATTGGAGTTTGTGCGATGCCGCATTGGCAGAAGAAGAAGAGCAGGAGACAAAGTATCAGCGACTTGAGGACCCGATGCATGGGAACTCCGATCAAAACCAGCTTTTTTTCTTCGGTCTTTTTTGCTTCGATCTTTTTTGCTTCGATCTTTTTTGCTTCGATCTGTAGAGGTCGGATGCAAACTACACGAGCGAAGCTGTACGACCATCCTTCGCCTATCATTTTTTAAACAAATTCTCGAATGCCTGCCGGGCATCGTTGGGGCGCTGGCTGGCGGGCGTGGAGGTTTCCTTCTCGCGCGAGACGCGCAATTCGTAAAAGGTGCAATCGTTGCGGGCATCCTTCTTTTCGATGCGTTTGGGCACCGGCTGCATGCATTCGAAACGGCTGCCGGGGTCGAAATAATTGCATTGTTTGCAGGAGTGCAGTTCGAATCCACACTTCGGGCAAAGACCGTCCGGCGGCATGCCGGATAGCACGGTACCACATTGCGTGCATCGCGAGACGGCCCGCGTCCCCGGCAAATTTACAGGCTTTGGCCCCATGCTGTAGTCGCGCCGGGCCGGCGGCACCGAAACCGGCCTATCTGCCTGCTCCTTGCGCGGCTTCTGTTCACGGTCGCGATCCTGATATCCATGTTGACGGTATTTGGCTGCCACAGAACCCTCCCCAAGCGCGCTATTGTTACGCCAGATGCGGCCTTACGGCAAGTATTAACTGCGCAGCCTGGCCGGGCCATTCAAGCGGCGGCATTTCAGTTCGTTACAATGTAGCCATGATCCACGAAATTTTCCCGGTGGGGCCGTTGCAGTGCAACTGCTCGATTATTGGCGACGAAAGCACGCGCGAAGCAATGGTTATCGACCCGGGTGACGAAATCGAAGACGTGCTCGCAATCCTCCGCAAGCATAAACTGCAAGTTAAGCAGATCGTCATTACCCACGCCCACATCGACCACGTAGGCGGGGCGATGAAGCTGCGCGCGGCCACTGGAGCACCGATTCTGCTGAATCAGAATGACTATGATCTTTTGAAGATACTCGACGAGCAGGCTGCGTGGATCGGCGTGGCTGCACCAGGTGCGGTTGAAATTGATCAGAGCGTGAGCACCGGCGATAAAGTCAAAGCTGGCGCACATGTGGCTAACATTCTGCATACGCCGGGACATACCGAAGGCAGCATCTGCCTCTACTTCCCTGCCGAGAAAAAACTGATTGCCGGCGATACGCTCTTCGCCGGCTCCATTGGCCGCACCGACCTGCCCGGCGGATCGATGCAGAAGATCATGCAATCGCTGCGCGGCACAGTGATGGCTTTGCCCGATGAAACCGTTGTTGTGCCCGGCCATGGACCGCTGACCACGATTGGGGAAGAGCGGGAGAATAATCCGTGGCTGGTGAAGCGGTAGACTTTGTTGCACGACGAACCCGGTCGAGTAGTGACTTCCGTCATCTGTCCGTTTTCGCACTCTCGGTGTCTAAACAGAGTGTGGATAGACGGCAGCAGACGCATTGCATTAGCCTGATTTGGGCAATTTTCTTTGTCGTAGGTCCCTGCTCGCTTGCCGACGATAACAGAACGCATCCAGCCAGACCGGCTGAGTTGCTGGTAGCTATCAGCCAAGCCGATAAAATCCTCGTCTCCGATTCGACTCCGTCACTCTATCGTGACGGCACGTCCGCTCCCGCGACTGCGCTATACTCCTCAACCCAACGGAAAGATATCTCTGAGCTGCAGGATTCCTTCGTATTCCAACCGACAAGCGGATGGTTGCGTTGCGCCTGTTTTCCGCCGATCGAGATAACACTTTCAAAAGGCGGTCAAGAACTCGGCGTCGTCTGGGTTTTTGATGACCTCACAATTGGCTTTTCGGATTGGTCTGGAGATGTTCGCCTTGCCGATCCAGATAGGTTTCTAAGATGGTTCGATCACCGAGGAATCACCGGCCCGCGACGTGGCTTCGAAAGAATTCGGGCCATGGAGAATGCGGATCGTGACGCCGCTAACCACTCGCTAGACGCTATGCCGCCGATGCTTCGACCGTTCTGGGCCGAGGTCAAAAAGGATCCAGAATGGTGGGGGATCCCCCCGGCGGCAGTCGAAAACTCTGTAAGGGTTCTGGAACCCCAATTGGAGAAAGAGTTCCCGGACGCAAAAGAGCGTGTCATTAGGCTGTTTTCTTGGTTTGGTTCGGGCGCAGGTCCGTGGTCCGGATTTCCGGCGTATGAGGACGTTGCTGCGCATCTCCTGCTTCAACAGCAACAGGCGGATCTAGTCGCAGCGCTTCAAGTGGGCGTTCCGACAGACTCAGAACTCGAGGGCGCGGCGCGATTCTTCTCTGGCTACTGTTCAGGCCATCTCTTTTGCCCGCCCGAGGATAACAAGCTTGCTCCACTTCTTCCCGATGAACTCAAACAATTGCTACTACAGCATGTTCTGAACGATGGCGATGACGATAAGATAGCGCGCATCCAACGTGCCTTTGGGCAAAAGCAACGATAGCTGCGGGAGCGATAAGGGCCTACAAGCTGAACAATCCAACCACTCGCCCGATACCCCGAGCAAATTCTTCCTCCCCTCCAATCAAACTCAGCACCAGAAACCCGTCGTTCGGAAAATCATAAAAATGTCCGGGATGAACCAGGACTGATTTTTGTTTTAACAATGCGACCGCCAGGTCCTCATCACTCTGCGTTACCGGAACGCGCAATACGGCGTACCATCCGCCTTCAACACTCAACCGCTGGCAGGTTTTTTGTGCAGCGAGCTGGCGATCAAGCTCGGCTAGATTGCTGCCGACACGATCTAATAATTGACGTTGAATGCTTTCACGCTGCCCTAATAATGCCGGCGTAGCCCATTGGATCGGCGCGTTCATGGAGAGAAAAGTGTCCGCGATTACCTCCAATCGCCCCATCGCTGCCTCCACTTCCGCGGATGGTCCGCTGGTGGCGATCCATGCGACTTTCATTTGCGGCAGAGCGGAAATTTTGGAGACGCCGCTGAGGGTGAAAGTAAGTACATCCTGATTGGCTACAAAACTTTGTCGACGAATGCCGTCGAGCGCGTAGTCGAGAAAGACTTCGTCGGCGATTATGGCCAGCTCATGCTCCTGGCAAAAGCTGTTGAGAGCATCCCGCTCCTGTGATTGCACGTAGGAACCCGTGGGATTATTGGGATGAACGACGACTATTGCGCGTGTGCGCTTGGTCACGGCTTTTTGCAGCGAGTGGAAGTCCATCTGCCAGCCGTGGTCGTAGATCAGCGGATACGGGATGAGTTTTACATCCTGCAAGTCGGCTAGAAATTCGAACAGCGGATAGCTTGGCTTCGGCACTAAAATCTCGTCGCCCGGATTGCATAGAAGACGGAATACGAAGGAATAACCTTCGCTGGTGCTGGTCGTGAGAATCAACCGCTCCGGATCGAGATCAGCGATTCGATGGGCGCTCCTGTAATAATCCGCAACCGCTGCACGCGCTATCGGCAATCCTTTGGGCTGCGGATCGTAATCCATCGCTTGGGACGAGGCCAATGATGCAAGAATCTTCGCCTCGTCGTAGCGCAAGCCCGCGCGCGTCGGATTCGAGATGGTCAGGTCGAGCACACGCGTGCCGCTGGCTCGCGCCTCATCCAGCGCTTCCGTAAGGCGGTTTCGCGTGAGCTTCCAATTAGTGCGCTCGGAAAACATGCTGAGGTGTGATCTGCGATCTGACTGTGGCGGAAATATTGCTTCTTACGGCCGCAAGTAAAGTCCCAAGTCCTGCGGAGAAGCCAGCATTTTGGTGGCTTCGTATTCGCGGCGTACCTGGCGCACATCGATAATTTTTTTCTCGAACTCGCGGGCCAGCACGTCGTAACGTATCAAAACATTATCGAGCCAGTATGGCTGGTATTCGCGCAGCCACGCCTGGCGGTACATTTCGCGCAGGCGGGTTGTGGCGTCGCGCAAATCTTCCAGCCGCGCATTGGTATCGGTGATCTCCGCAAGATCGTTGTCCACGCGCCCCGCGTCGGTTTGATTCTGATAAGCATCCCAATAAAAATGATTAATCTCCTGCGTGAACTGGGCCTTCATGCCCAAAGTATCCCAGCGCCACGCGCCCAGTTCGATGTCGGCAAGCGTTGCCTTGTTGGCATGCACTTTGTCTTTATTATTTCTTCGATAAAGTATTTCCAGCGCCTGCTCTGCTCCAATCCTCATCTCGGCTGCGGCCGGCAGCATGGTTTGCATCAGCTTTGCGCCTTCCAGGGTAAATGGGTCGGCCCAGAACAATTCGTCGGTTTCGAGGCTAATCTTTAGGTTCGCCAGCAACTTGTGGTTGCGGTCAAGATTTTCCAGCGCGTCACGAACCGTGGTTCCACTGTCCCGATAGAATGCCCAGTCGTATGAATTCTTAAATTGCTCGATATCCGATTCGCCTGCCTGCCATCCTGCTGCCGCGCCGAATACCAGCGCCGGCCATGTCATGCCATAAATCGATTCGCCGTCATCGTTCCAGGTAGTGTTGATCATGCCGATCGCACCGAGATTTTCGCCATCGCGCACAAAGTTGCGGATATTTACAAATGCTGCATCGAAATCGGGCCACACCTGATTCCAATTATTCGCGCCCGGCGCGACCATCACGCGCAATCCCGCGTCGCGATAGGGCTTGATGATGTTGTCGTAACTGGGCCTCGGATCGTAATCCCAGGGGACCGCGATCATGTCCTTGGGAAGAATGGTGAGCAGTTGCGGATATTTCAACGCGATGTCGCCCCAGAACATCAGCTCTTTATGATAGGGCTGAAGAATGCCGTTTACTTTTTGCAGATGTTCCAGATAAACGCGTCCCAGTCCGACTTCCGCAGCGCGCGCCGCGGTTTGTCCATGACCCAGCTCAAAAGTTTCGTCGCCGCCTACATGCAAGAATGGTCCGGGAAAAAGCGGCACGAGATCGGCATACATCTCCTTAATCAACTCGTAGGATCGTTCCTTGGTCGGGGTGAGTACATGGCCATGCGGGCGCTCGGCGACGTCGGAATAAATCTCGTACTTCAGCATGTGATGAAGATGGCCGAAGGTTTGCTGTTCGGGGAGAATCGTTACGTAAAGGTTCTTGGCATAGGCCACCAGAGCTTTGATTTCCTCCGGAGTCAGCGCGGCTTCCTTGGGTGCGACCAAAGGCTGGCTGGCAAAATCGAAAACGTGCTCCATGTAGAGGGCAAACAGATTTACTTTGTACGCTGCCAGGGTACGAATCTGGCGCTCCATAAAATCCTGCGTGGGAATGGGGCCGCGGCTTATATCGTCCTGCACTCCGCGCCAGGCAAGGGTAGGCCAGTCACGTATCGAAACGCCGGGGCAAATTAACTGGCCGTCATCCAGGTGCAGCAGTTGACGCAAGGTTTGTACTCCGTAAAAAAGTCCCTGGCCGGTATTCGCGGCAACAATCAGGTGCAATGCGTCGGAAAACAGTAGATATCCCTGGTCGCCGATCGAATCCGATTTCAGGCCTCTCGACTCCAGAAAAACCTTGACGCTTCGATCCTGAAGCCGCGCGAGTTCGATGGTGCTGCGCTGCTGCTTGCCCTTTTCCTTGCTGCCAATGATGCTGATCTTCAATCCGGATTGGTCGCGGATCTCTTCCGCCAGCGTTTCCGCCGCAATTCGATCTTCGGATTGATGGCCGAATGCCACCAGTATTTTGGTTGCGGCCGTCACGTGGAAGCTGCCTTGATGCACCTGCACTTCCTTGGGCTGGGGAATCAGCTTCAGAGGGCTGTCTACGGGTTGGTTTATTGGGAGCGGGATTTGTTGGGCGGTGGCCGTGAAAATTAAAATCAGCAGGGGGTAAATAAAGACGTATGGCTTTTGCATTCGTTTCCTTGGAGAAAATGCCGCGCCCACATTCTAGGACAACATTGGGCTCTTGAAGATTAGAAAATAGGCTCTAATTACAGTACGAATGCCAGAGTCTACGATTTCGTGAAAGCCTCTTTATTGACCACATAGGGCATTTTTGTGATGTCGCCGCCGTAATTCGCCTCGAGAACATCGATCAACCCCTGCACACAGCGTCCGGCCATGCCTTTATTGGGATCGGTCGAAAGCCGCGTGATGCGCCCGGCACTGGCGAAATGAGGAAACAAGCGGCAGCGATCGGCGATGGCCGGGTCGCGCAGCGACGAATCGGCGGGCAGCGGCTCTTTTTCGTAGACATCGAGTGCGGCCCCGGCAATCCAGTTCTCGCGCAACGCCTTCACCAAGGCAGCTTCGTCGATCACCGGCCCGCGCGAATCGTTGATCAGATATGCCGTCGGCTTCATCAGGCGCAAGGTTTGCTCGTTGAACAAATGAAAAGTGGGTGTCGTACTTTCTCCCGCGCGCAACAAAGGCACGTGCACGCTCACAAAATCGGCTTCGCGCAGCGCCTGCTCGAAGCCGACGTATTTAATCCAATTCTTTTCCCGTGAGATACCGCGCGCATGGCGCAGGTCCAGCTCTTCCTGAATGGCGTTGATGTATTGATGGTTCTCATACGCCGGGTCGTAGCAGAGCATATTCATATCGAAGCCAACGCACTTCTTAATCATGGCAAGGCCGATGCGTCCGGTGCCGATGATGGCGACCGTTTTTCCGGTGACTTCGTCGCCGAGAAACGGCAGATAGGGATGCCAGTATCCCCACTGATTGTCGCGGGTGAGTTGTTCAGCCGGCCACATTTTTCTCGCCAGCATGCCCATCATGAAGAAGGAAAACTCGGCGGTGGCTTCGGTGAGTACGTCTGCCGTGTTGGTAAAAGGAACTTTGTAGCGGTTGGCATCGGCGCGATTGATATTGTCGAAGCCGACGGCGTATTGCGCCACAACCTTCAGGGTGCTCTTGCCTGCTTCGAAAATTTCCGCGTCAATGGGATCGCGCAGCGTGGTGATCAGGCCGTCGATGCCCGATTTCACTTTGTCGATGATCAGACTCTTCGGTGGCGCTTCGGGTTTTGCATAAACTTCAACCTCGTAGCCCCGGTTACGGAGCAGATTGAGCGATTCCCCAATATCACAGGTGGCATAGACGCGGAATTTCTTGGTCATGAGTTCCTCTACAAGCACAGAAATCGGGCCGCGATCCTCGCCCGAATATCATGGTGGACCATCGAAAATATCATACGCGATGGCTTTGTCGCACAAGTTCGCCCGCTGATTCCGGATCGTTTTCACGTCACCGCGTTGTAAAGTCAGCACAAATGTACTTCTGAACCGTTGACCAGATTTCTTATTCATCCTAAAGTTCTCGCACATTTGAAGCCTTCCTCGCCTGAGGATAGGAGCCCTGTGTGGGATTCCGCTCCCACAGCGCTGTTCCGTTCGCGGCAAGCACGGTACCGGTTTTTGCCGGGCCGTAACTGAGACCGAACAGCTATAAGCCAACCACGCGCTGCGCTTCGCGAAAAACAAATCCGCACTGGAAGTGTGTCTCTGCCTTGCACGGAGGTGCAAAATGAAGTGTCGAATTTTCATCGTTCCGGTTATTTCTCTCGCAGCAGTAGTCTCCGCTCCGCTCTTACACGCTCAAACCGATCCTGGCCCGCGCTCCGGGCCGGCCGCGGCTGGGAGTTTTTATGCAACTCTAAACGCCAATGAGCAGAATTTTTTTAATCAGGCCCAGCTTCGTTTTCAGGAAATAGATTCCGTTTCCGGCGGCATCGCCGGCGAACCGGGAGTCGGCCTCGGACCAACATTCAATGGCAATAGTTGCGCTCAATGCCATGCCCAGCCCACCATCGGCGGCGCAAGCCCCGGCCTCATCAGCCCGCAGAACCCAATTCCGAATCCGCAGGTTGCATTGGCCACGCTCGATAGCGCCACGAATTCGGTTCCTTCATTCATAACGGCGAATGGACCTGTACTCGAAGCACGCTTCATCAAAACTCCCACCGGCGCGCTGGATGGCGGCGTCCACGATCTTTACACCATTGCTAACCGCTCCGATGCCGCGGGTTGCGTATTGGCGCAGCCTGACTTTGCCACCGCGATCAACACGAATAACATCATTTTCCGCACGCCTACGCCTCTATTTGGTCTGGGCCTGGTTGAGGCTACGCCTGATGCCACCCTGCAAGCTAACTTGACCGCCACGCAATCGGCCCGAGCGGCGCTCAAAATTGGCGGGGTTTTCAATACCAGCGGCAACGATGGCACTATCACGCGTTTTGGCTGGAAGGCGCAGAACAAATCTCTGCTGATGTTTGCGGGAGAGGCTTACAACGTGGAGCAGGGAGTGACGAACGAGAACTTTCCCAACGAGCGCAGCGGCGTAACAGGATGCATCTTCAATGGAACGCCGGAAGACGCCAGCAACCTGATCAATGGAAACGTCAACAGTCCGAACTTCGGCACGACGATTGGCACCGTTTCAGAAATGTCTTCCGATATTGTCAACTTCGCTGCGTTCGCTCGCCTTTCGGCACCGCCTGCACCGGCTGCTTCCACGCAATCCACTTTGAATGGAGCCGCTCAGTTCAACACGATTGGTTGCAATCTATGCCACTCCCCGAGCCTCGCCACTGGCACTTCCATTTACACGGGTATGTCGAATGTGGCGTACAGCCCTTATTCCGATTTTGCTCTGCATGATATGGGCAGCGGTCTCGCGGATGGAATCCATCAGGGCGGCGCCGGTCCCAATCAGTTTCGCACCGCGCCACTCTGGGGACTGGGCCAGCGATTGTTCTTCTTACACGATGGCCGCACCACGGACCTGATCCAGGCGATCGAATCCCACAGCAGCGGGGGATCCGAAGCCAATATGGTGATTAAGAAATACAACAAGCTCAAAGAATCGGATGCACAGGATCTTCTGAATTTTCTGCGGTCGTTGTAATCGAGGTGGAAATAAAACAGCGGAGAGCCGTGAGGTTCTCCGCTGTTTTTCTAACTTGATGATTCAGGGCATTCAGGAGGTGAACGTCCAGCGGGTGGACTTGCCCACGAAATGCTTCTCCCACAAACCAAATACGACGCGCGGCCGCACAGCAAAAACCGGTTCCTTCATCGAGAGGATGTCGTCCTTCATTCCCTGCATGTCGAATTTGTACTTTTTCTCGTAAACCGGTAAGAATTTGCGCCGGGCGGCAACATTGGCGATCTCCGCCATGCCTTCCACGATGACAGCTTCGTTCGCCAGTTCCGTGCACACGATGCAATTCCGGTTTTGCGCCAGGTTCCTGGCCTTGCGTGACTGGTTGCCCGTGCTGAATAGAAACCGGCCATCCTGCCACAATCCCCAGACGACCATGGTGTGCGGAGAAACTTCTTTTGTGGAACTGCCGGGTTTGACAGTTGTGATCCAGTAGTTGTGCGATTTTTTCAATCGCTGCTCCGCCCAACTCCACGGCAGCAAACCTTTCTTGCCCGAAGGCAGACCGTATCCGGGCATGTGCGGGCGACTTGATTTCGGACTCGATGCGGGTTTTGATTTTTTCTTTGCCGATTTCATTGTTTGGTCCTAGTTCGAATTCAGCAGTCGAGTTTAAACCGGCGAATAGAAAAAACAACCCCGTCCAGGCAAATTGCTTGAACGGGGTTTCTACGAACGCAAATACCAAACTGGCGTCTTCTACTCGGAATCCCAAGTTACCGTGAAGCTGGTTCCGTCCGAGGTAAGCGCCGATGGTACGGCTTCATTCGCGCCGCTGGAGCTGACCATGACCGACTCGTTCACGTCAGAGCCAAAATCGCTGATCGGTCCCGAGACAGAGGAATCGGTGGCGTCATTTGTTCCGGTCACATCGGTATAGTCCTGTCCAAAATCGACCGTACCGAAATCGGATAGGGGCAGAATGCCGCCGCTGTTGGTGCAGCATGGAGCCTCGGCAATCCATTCCGCCGATGACCGCTTCGCGCCGGAAACTTTTCCGCTCTTACTGAAGGACTTTCCCGTGGTTTCGTTGGTAATGGTGACGGTGAATTCCGTTCCGCTATAGGTGACAGAGGCGGACATCTTATTTCCCGGCGACACCGTAATGCTTGAGATCAGCTCGGAGGGATTGGGATAGAACTCATACCACGCGTAATAGGAAGGAGTCTTGCCGTCGCAATCGGAGTCGGTTCCGGTCTGCTCGACGGTGGTCGAAGTCCATCCGTCGATGCCAACCCAGAATGCGGCATAAGTGTTGGGAGTTTTCGTGCAGTTGACGGTGGGTACAGTCCACGAACCTTTAGCAGAAGTAAACGAGGAACCGGTCACAGCATAGCCGCTCCAGTTGCTGCTGTCGGTGACGGTAACGTTGTCAATGACCCGCGCGGGACGGCCCGGAATTACTTTTCTGGGCGCGTGCTGCCGCGGAGCAATGACTGCCGCGTCATTCGATGCGGCTACAGAGACGCTTGAAACCTGCGCCAGAGCGGGGGTTACAGCTAACAGGAACGAAATTCCCGAGATTCGTAACCTTTTGGATAACATAAGTCACTCTCTCCTTTGAGTGCCGGGGCTTTCCTAATGCTGTCCCGGAAACCGCGCCATTTTATATAGAAACAGGCTTCGGTCAAGCGAGCGCCTGTGAATTGTTCGGGATTCGTAAACTGACGCGGAAAAGAGGAAATAGATCAACGCACAAAGGGAACTCAACGGGGCAGGATATATAGGAAAGATTAAGTGATGGCTGAAAAATTTGCCGCAGTGATACGTGTTACTCCGGCTTCTTACTCCGACTTCTTACTCCGACTTCCAGGTCACGCCGAAACTGGCTCCATCGGATGTGAGAGCCGATGGAACAGCGGTATCCTTGCTGTTCTGGTTGCCGTTCTTCGTCGAAATGGACTCCTGCACCGCGTCGCCGAAATTACTGATCACTCCGGAGGTCGTGGAGTCGACCGCCGAATTGGTGCCGTCGCTGACTTCCGTGAAACGCTCGCCAAACAAGTCTCGCCCGAAATCGGAGAGTAGGTTTCCATCCATCTCTTCAATCCACTCGGCGGAATTCCGCAGAGGCACACCGCTTCCCTCCGCCCCTTTGAACTCCACTTCCTTGCTGAAGGATTCTCCCGTAGTCTCGTTGATGATCGAGACGGTGTATTCGTTATCTCCGTCGTAAACTACCGAGGCCGAGAATTTATCGCCGGGCGCAATCGAGACATCTTTGATAACGATGGTATTGAGCGGGTAAAACTCATACCAAACGTAATAGAACGGAGTTTTGCCGTTGCAGTCGGCGTCGGTGCCAACCTGCTCGACGGTGTTGGAACTCCACCCATCGATCCCTACCCATTCCGAGGAGTCGCTGTTCGGAGTTTTGGTACAGTCGACTGCGCTGACAATCCACGATCCTTGGACCTGCGTGAAGTCGGTTCCAGTTACGGCGTAGCCAGCCCAAATGGTGTTATAGGAGACGGTGACGTGCCGGAGCGGGTCGTAATAAGGTGGGCGGGTTCCGGGCGCCACGATTCTAGGGCGGGGCTGACGACGGACAATGGGCTGTGTCTCTGTGGTCAGGGGCGAAACATCGCCGCTGGAAACCTGCGCCAAAACAGGCGCCGCCAGCAGAAACAGAATTCCTGAGATTCTTAGACCACGCGACAACATTTACACTCACCTGGGTTCAAGCGGGGGCTTTGATCTTGCCGCCCCGGAATGGGGCTATTCTATATGCAATCCGGGGTAGGCCAAAGTGATTTGTCTGTGAATTCGTTCGTGATTCGTAAAAATGCGCAAATTCTTGCAGACAATCTAAAGTCAGAGGTTCTTTCGCGCCCACTGGTCGATGCGGTCGAGCGCATGCTGTAGGTTTTCCAGCGAATTGGCCACGCTGAAGCGCAGATAGCCTTCGCCAAATTCGCCGAATGCCGTGCCTGATAGCGCCGCTACACCCGCTTGCTCGAGCAAGGCATCGGCCAGCGGCTTCGATTTCCATCCCGTTTTCATGATGTTGGGAAACACGTAGAACGCACCTTTGGGCATGCGGCAGGAAAATCCCTTGATCTTATTCAGCCCGGCGACGAATACATCGCGGCGGCGCTTGAATTCTTCGCACATGTGGTCGACCGAACTCTGGTCGCCGCGCAGAGCTTCAATGCCTGCCATTTGCGTAAAACTGGCCGTGCAAGAGTTGGAATTGGTCATCAGACGCGTGATGTGCGTCGCGAGGTCGGGGCGCATGACGCCGTAGCCCATGCGCCATCCGGTCATGGCGTAGGTTTTCGAGAAGCCGTCGAGGAGGATGGTGCGCTCCTGCATGCCAGGAGTCGACATAATGGAGAAGTGCTCGCCTTCGAATAGCAGGCGGCTGTAGATTTCGTCCGAAAGCACGAGAATGTTGCGGTCGCCAATCGTTTTCGCCACTTGCTCTACGTCGTGGCGTGACATTACGCCGCCTGTGGGATTATGCGGCGAATTCAGAATGATCAGCTTAGTGCGGTCGGTGATGAGCGGAGCGAGTTCGTCCACATCGAGCGAGAAATCCCGCTCCTCACGCAGGTGGATGGGTACTGCTTTTCCACCTACGTAGTGGATCATCGACTCATAAATCGGAAAACCGGGATTGGGATAAATAACTTCATCGCCTTCATCGATCAGAGCAAGGATGATGAAGAAAATGATGGGCTTGCCTCCCGGCACAACTACCACTTCTTCCGGAGTGACTTTCACGTTGCGAGTGCGACTTACATAATCGGCAATGGTCTGGCGCAGTTCAGGCAGGCCGGCGGAAGGGCCATAGTGCGTCCAGCCGTTGTGGAGGGCATCGACGCCGGCTTCGATCACGTTGGCGGGGGTGTCAAAATCCGGCTCGCCGATTTCCAGATGAATGATGCTCTTGCCCTGTTTTTCCAGCGCGCGAGCTTTGTTCAGCACTTCAAAAGCAGTTTCAGTGCCAAGCCGCGACATGCGGCGGGCTAGCTGCAATTCGTATTGGGTGGTTTGCGCCATGAGAAAGACTCCTAAACGCCAAACCGCAAATTATACGCCCGCCGTTGAATGGTGAGAGCCCGTACCCTATCGCTGTCATTCTGAACCCCTCGCTTGTCATTCTGAGCGCAGCGAATAACCTATGCATTCTCTCGCCGCCAGCAAACTACATTAGGTCCTTCGCTGCGCTCAGGATGACAAGCAAAAATAGTCTTCTGCTGTCGTTGCCGACCATCCAATTGTCGAGTACGATGGCTGGTTTGCAATAACCGTTTCTCCCTAAGTCCGTCCAAGGTGAATATGCGCAAATACATCTGGTGTGTTTTGTTATCTCTGGCAATGGGTTCGGCGTTGTTGAACACCCAAGCTGCGGCCGCACAATCTTCTTCCCAGCCGACGCTGCCTTACACGCCCAGCCTCGACGTTTCGGCGATGGATAAGTCCATCGATCCGTGCGTGGATCTCTACACCTATTCCTGCGGCAGTTGGCAGAAGAAGAATCCCATTCCGCCGGACCAGACGTCGTGGTCGGTGTACGCAAAGCTTTACCAGGACAACCTGACTTTTCTTCGTGGCATGCTGGAGCAGGCGGAACAGGGTGGCAGTAGCCGCGATGCGGTCACGCAGAAAATCGGCGACTTCTACGGCGCTTGCATGGACGAGAGCGCCGTTGAAAAGCGTGGCATCTCGTCGATTCAGGCAGACCTTGATGCGATTACACAATTGAAGTCGGCGAAGGAAATTACGCCGCTGGTCGCGCACCTGCAAATGACTTCCACCGGTTATTCCAAAATCATGTTCTCCGCCGGTTCTTCGCAGGACCCGGATAATTCCGAACAGGTAATCGCCGACGTAGACCAGGGCGGGTTGGGTATGCCGGATCGCGATTACTACACGAAAGACGACGCCAAATCGAAGGAGACGCGCGAACGGTACTTGCAGCACGTGCAAAAAGTTTTTGAACTTTCTGGCGACAACCCGGCAGATGCAAAGAAAAATGCCGAGACCGTGATGCGGATCGAAACAGCTTTGGCTAAAGCTTCGCTGACCCGGGTTGACCGGCGCGACCCGCACAAGCTTGTCCACAAGATGAATGTAGCCGACCTCACCAAGCTTGCGCCTAATTTCGATTGGACCGGCTACTACCGCGAAATGCACTATCCGGAGTTCGCCATTCTTAACGTGGACGCTCCTGAATTCATGAAAGAACTCAACCGGCTGCTCACGGCTGAATCGGTGAACAACTGGAAAGTTTATTTGCGATTTCATCTGGTGGATGCCGCATCGCCATATCTTTCCTCGTCATTTGTAAATGAGAATTTCGAGTTCTATCGCAAGTACCTGCGTGGAGCAACGGAACAGCAGCCGCGCTGGAAGCGCTGCGTAGAGTATGTCGATTACGACCTGGGCGAGGCGCTGGGGCAGGTTTATGTGGCGAAGGTTTTCTCACCGGAACTTAAGGCGAGCACGCTGGATATGGTGAAGCGCATCGAGGACGCGATGGGCCAGCGCATTCGCGCGCTCGATTGGATGAGTCCGGAAACCAAGCAGCAGGCCCTCATCAAGTTGGCGGGCATCCGCAACAAAATCGGTTATCCCGACAAGTGGCGCGATTACAGCTCGGTGAGAATCGACGTCAACGATTTTGCCGGCAACGCGGAGCGGGCGCACGAGTTCGAAACCAAGCGGGACATCAACAAAATCGGCAAGCCAGTCGATCACGGCGAGTGGGACATATCTGCGCAAACGGTGGACGCGTACTACAACGACCAGATGAACGACATCAACTTCCCGGCCGGCGTGCTGCAGCCGCCGCTTTATGATCCCAAGACGGACGACGCGCCGAATTACGGCAACACCGGGGGCACCATCGGCCACGAACTGACTCACGGCTTTGACGATGAAGGCAGCCAGTTCGACGCCAAGGGAAATTTGAAGGATTGGTGGACCAAGGAAGATCGTGTGAAGTTTGACGCGCGTACGAAGTGCGTGGACGACCAGTATTCAAGCTACGTGGCCGTGGAAGATGTTCACGTGAACGGCAAGTTGACGCTGGGGGAAAACGTGGCCGACCTTGGCGGGGAGATTCTGGCGTACATGGCCTGGAAAGATGCCAACAAAGATAAGCATCTTGAGCCGGTCGACGGCCTTACGCC
Organism: Candidatus Aquilonibacter sp.; assembly: GCA_035486715.1. Lineage (GTDB taxonomy): Bacteria > Acidobacteriota > Terriglobia > Terriglobales > Acidobacteriaceae > Sulfotelmatobacter. Next base: position 40,746 of record DATHMV010000032.1, on the reverse strand, counting down.
AGAGCAGCGATTCTTTGTGGGGTTTGCGCAGTGGGATTGCGCCAACGAGCGTCCGGAAGATTTACGCGTGCGCGCGGTGACTGATCCGCACTCTCCGGCGCGTTACCGCATCAACGGCGTGGTGGTGAATATGCTGGAGTTCAAAGAGGCGTTCTCGTGCAAGGATGGCCAGCCGATGGTGAAGCCCGATAAGGACGTGTGTAGGGTGTGGTAGAGGCGAGGCTACCGGCAGCAACGTGAATTGCTCGCTTAGCTCGCTGGACAGCCGAGGCGGCTGTCCCCACAAAATCGAGGACTATTCCGAGACGCTGTGCTCTTCGTTTTGCGAGCGCAGCACGCGGTCGACTGAATAAGGGGCACGGTGGCGGGGTTCGTGGTAGTGGCGCACCTGCATCTCGCCCAGCAGTCCGATGGCGAGCAGATTTAATCCACCCAGCAGCAGCCCGAGAGCAGCCATCATCAAGGGGCCGTGCGCGCCCATGACAGGAACATGGCGCAGAAACTTTTCCGCTCCCAGCCAGGCCACAATAGCGCTTCCGCCAAACATGCTGAACACGCCCAGGGTGCCGAAGAAATGCAGCGGACGCGAAAGATAGCGGAGCAGGAAACGAATGGTGATGAGATCGAAGAAAACGCGGAAAGTGCGCGAAATGCCGTAGTGCGACGCGCCGCGCTCGCGATTCACATTGCGGATTGGCACTTCGCAAATCGAAGCGCCATACCATGAGGCAAGTGCCGGAATAAAGCGGTGCAACTCTCCGTACAGCGGAACCTGCTCCAGAATCTCGCGGCGGTAGGCCTTGAACGTCGTGCCGAAGTCGTGAATCTCCACGCCGCTCAGCTTGGCCATCAGCCAGTTGGCGATACGGGATGGGATCCGGCGCATCCAGAAATTATCGATGCGAACCTTGCGCCAGCCACTGACGATATCGTAACCGGCGGCAATCTTCTCCAGGAAAATCGGAATGTCGGCGGGATCATGCTGCAGATCGCCATCCATCGCAATGATATACTCGCCGCGCGCATGGTCGAATCCGGCAGCCAGTCCGGCGGTCTGCCCGAAGTTGCGGCGAAGCTTCACGACCGTAACCCGGCTGTCCACGGCTGCAATTTCGCGCAGCATGGCGAAGGTGTGGTCGCTGGAACCATCGTCCACGAGCACGATTTCAAAGCTCTCGCCCGCCGTCTCCATGACCACTTTCAAGCGGTCATAAAGATCGGTGACATTTTCTTGCTCGTTGTGCAGAGGGACGACGATGGAGTACTTGGGCACAGTCTTTTCATTATAACGTGAACTGTTAACAGTGCACGTTCAATTTCTTTCGTTTAAGCAACTTTAAACCCTCAAAAGACTCAGCCCTGCTCCTTGAGCTTTAAGCGGGACTTATTCTCTTCCATGAAAGCTTTAATATCATTGGCCGCTCCCAAAAGCCGGTTCCACTGCTCGTAATAAAGCGTGACGGGAAACCGGCCGAGGCCGTATACGCTCACGCCACCCTTTTCGCCAACTTTAAAAATCAAATCTCCGCTGCGCTTCTTGGTTTCCACTTCTTTTTCCAACTGCGACAGTCGCGCTTTGAGTTCTTCGTAGGTCGGTTCTGACATGAATTTCCTCGCGTTTTATTTTGATGACGTATTTATATAGTAACTTGTCCGCTACCGTCCTGTGGCTGCGGCCAACCTTCTTAACTTTATTCCCCATCTCACTGCGGAAGCGACTGCGGCTGTAAAGGATTGTAAAACGCGCCTGAGTTCCGGCCATTGTCATGGCTGGCTGCTAGAATAGATGGATCGTCTCTGCGCTGTCATGCTGAAACAGATTTCCAGGAGAAATTCTCTTAATGAGGTTTGCCTTCCGGCCGTTCGCTGTCTTTCTGCTCACCGCCTTCTTCGCCACCTCGTCGGTCGCGCAACAGCCGCAATCGCCGGATTCGGCCACTCCCCCAGCCCAGAGCGCTCCCCCAGGAACGGCTGCCCCACAGAAGGATGCCGGCACTAACTCGAGCACGTCAACCTCCTCCACTCAAAACAAAGACGATCAGACTGCTGGCACACAAAAGAAAAATGCGGGAACATCCAACGACCGGCTTTTTCTGGCGCTGCCCAATTTTCTAACCCTGGAAAATTCCGCCAATGTGCCCCCTCTGACAACCGGGGAAAAATTCAAGGTGGTAGCTCGCGGTTCCTTCGATAAGATTCAGTTTCCGTGGTATGCCCTTCTGGCTGGCCTCAGCCAGGCGGAAAACAGCGAACCGGGCTATGGACAGGGCTGGGAGGGATACGGAAAGCGCTATGCATCGGCTTTCGCAGACGGGACGATCGAGAACTTCATGACCAGCGCCGTGCTACCCTCGATTCTGCACCAGGACCCGCGGTTTTATCAGTCGAGCGAGGGCAGTGTTACGCATCGCGCGGGATATGCCATCAGCCGGATTTTTATCACTCGTAGCGACTCCGGCCACAAACAATTTAACTATTCTGAAATTTTAGGTAGCGCGTTGTCGGCCGGCATCTCTACGAATACATATCACCCGCGCGGCTTCGTTACCGCGCATTTTGATCCCAGCACGAATATGGTGGTCTATCAACATCAAGCTTCCGACCGTACTCTGCCCAACACTCTGAGCGTTTGGGGAACACAGGTCGGCTACGACACGATCACGATTGTGATCAAGGAGTTCTGGCCGGACATCCATCGCAAGATAGTTCACAAGCACCAGAGTGAAGCGGTGCAGGCCGGAAGCGGCAACCAGTAGGGAGACTCAGCGTCAGTTTTTGCGGCAATCTTCACAAACACCATAAATCTGAAATGTGTGCCGGGTGGTTGCGTAGTTGTGCCTGCGGCCAATTTCCTGCTCCAACAATTCCACTTCGCGCGAAAAAAACTCGACGGAACTGCCGCACTCGGTACAAACCATGTGGTGATGGCTGCGCCGGTTGTATTGGTGTTCGTAGCGTGCGATGCCGTCGTGAAAGGCCACTTCGCTGGCCAATCCACATTCGGCCAGCAACTTCAGGGTGCGGTAGACCGTGGTGTAGCCGATTCCAGCGTCTTTTTTCTGCACCAGCCGGTGCAGTTCATCCGTAGAAAGATGGTCGCGCGTATCGAGAAACGTGCGCAAAATCGTGTCCCGCTGCGCTGTCTGCTTCAGGCCAACCCGCTTGAGATGACGATGGAGAATGTCCTGCGCCTCGTGCATCATCTCGCGCGAGATGGAGGGCTGGTCATCGATGCGCTTCTGCAGCATGAAAGGCCAGAATAGCATCGACAAGTTGAAAATGAAATTCATTTTCAGAAACGAAATGCCTCCGCGCGACAGTAAATCGGAAGTTGAAATCGATGATTCCGCGGCGTTGTTGTACGAATAATCTTTCCCATTTGTCTCACTGGCAGGACTACTCCTACAATCGACTTGCTCATGAGCACGCTTACCGCAACCGGCATTCCTGCTTCCCGGCGCTCTGCCGGTTGGCGAATTTTGATTTGGCTGATCACGATTTTGATAGTGTTGCTTCTCGGCCTGATTGCATTCGCCTACTTCACCGCCCGCTCTGCTCTGCCCCAACTGGATGGGAACCTCGCCGTGAAAGGTCTCTCCGCACCCGTTAAGGTAACGCGCGATCGGCAGGGTGTGCCGGCGATCGAGGCCGCCACTCTGGAAGATTTGTTTTTTGCTCAAGGTTATGTCACAGCGCAGGACCGGCTCTGGCAAATGGATGTGATGCGCCGCTTTGGAGCCGGGGAGCTATCGGAAATTCTCGGCGAAGACACGCTCAAAATCGATCGCGAGCAGCGCATTCTGGGCCTTCGCGCAGCGGCAACAAAATCTCTAACTCTCGCAGCTCAGAGTAATCAGTCCTACTTTGCCGCCTATGCGCGCGGAGTCAATGCATTTATTGAAGCTCATCAAAACTCTCTTCCCATCGAATTTCGCATCCTGCGCTATTCCCCCAAACCGTGGCAGCCCGAGGATTCCATCGTGATCGCCAATCAGATGGTGAAGGACCTCAACTATTACACGTTCGGCGATGCGCTCGCACGGGAAAAAATTTTGGCTAAACTAGGTCCCGATCTGACTGCCGATCTGTATGCGAATCGCTCGTGGCATGACCGCCCGCCGACCGTAATGCGAGAGAGCGCAGACGATCAGCAGAACCAGAGCGATTCCGGCGATCAGGACGATGACGACGATGACGATGATTCCGGTCCGGATAATGCGGTAACGCAACGCAGCGGCGCTTTACCCATGTGGGCGCGGCATGCGCCGGAGGCAGTGAATGGCTCGAACGACTGGGTCGTTTCCGGTGCACATACCGTGACGGGCAAGCCGCTACTTTCGAACGATATGCACCTTGGCCATCAGATGCCCAACCTGTGGTACGAAGCTCATCTCAAGTCAGGTGCGCTCGATGTTGCCGGGGTAACCCTGCCGGGATTGCCGTTCGTGATTGTTGGCCACAATCAGCGTATTGCGTGGGGTTTTACCAACGTCGGGCCGACGGTGGCGGATGCGTTTATCGAAAACTTTAATGCGCAAGGCGCTTATCAGACTCCGCAAGGCTGGCAGCAACCGGAGCATCGCGAAGAGGTAATTCACGTCAAAGGCAAACCCGATGTTGTGGTCGATGTAAAACTCACGCGCCACGGTCCGGTTGTCAGTGAATTGATTCCCGGTGAAACGCGGCAAATCGCTTTGCGCTGGACGCTCTACGACGGACTTCACATGCCTTTCTTCGATGTCAACAGCGCGCAAAACTGGGAGGACTTCCGCAAAGCGTTCTCGCAGCTCGATGCCCCGGGACAGAATGTTGTTTACGCCGATGTGGACGGCAACATCGGTTATCAGACAACAGGACGTGTTCCGATTCGCGCTGCCGGGGATGGCAGCTTGCCGGTGAACGGCACGGACGATGCTCATGCATGGACGGGCTACATTCCCTTCGACAAGCTGCCCAGTATCTACAACCCGCTCTCGGGTGTAATCGCGACCGCGAATGGGCGTATCACTCCCGATGATTATCCTTATTCCATCAGCGCGGAGTGGGAAGCGCCGTGGCGCACGGCGCGGATCTATCACGTTCTCGAATCAGGACGGAAGTTCGCGCCTTCCGACATGCTCGCGCTCGAAAACGATGTGCAATCGGAAAACGACCTCTATGTCGCCGAACGCTTTGTCTACGCCGTCGATCATGCGGCGAAACCCTCGACACGCGCCAGGCAAGCCGCCGATCTCATGCGCAACTGGGATGGACGCATGCAGGCCTCATCGGCCGCCGCGACGATCTCAGTGCGATCGGCACAACAACTGACGCGCTTGCTTCTGGAACCTCGCCTGGGAGCCGCTCCGGATGATCCGAAGCAACAGGAAACGACGCTGAGTTGGAAGTCTTATGCCTGGGAGATGCGCACTGTGTGGCTGCAAAACGTCATGCTGCATCAACCCAAGCGCTGGCTGCCGGAAAAATATCTTAACTTCGACGAATTGTTAAATGCCGCAGTGGAAGCGGCGGTGAATGGTCCAGATGCACCGAAAGATTTAAATTCATGGCGCTGGGGCGCCGTGAATGCAATCGATATCGAGCATCCAGTGCTCGGGAAAATTCCGTTGATGGGCCGATGGACTGCACCGGGAGTTAAGGAGCAATCGGGAAGCGGGTATACCGTAAAAGCGGTAACGCGCCATCACGGCCCATCGGAGCGCTTTACGGCGAATCTTGCCGACCTCGATCAATCGACTTTGAATACTGTTACAGGCCAGGGCGGGAACTTTCTCAGCCCTTATTACATGGATCAATGGCAGGCGTGGTATCAGGGCTCAACCTTCACGTTGCCCTTCACTCAAACAGCGGTGGAAGCGAACGGCGCGCATCGGCTGGTGTTAGAGCCGGCGAAATAATTGGATTAGCGCCGCAGTGAATCGGTTCCATCGGCAGCTAAGGCCGACGTCGACAATAAGCCGCTTATCGCAGCGATAAATCGCAGCGCGACCCGGAAGCTCAACCCGCTCCTAGAAGAAGTCGACGGCTTTTACGTCCGTGATTACGCCGGTGATGATGATCGTTCCGGTCGAAATGTACTGGTTTTCCAGCAAAGTGTCGGTCAAGGTATCGTAAACGCGCAGGTTGCCGCCTTCGGCAACATACTCCACCTCACGCGATGAAAAACTCTGAAGTCCGGTTACATCTCCATTATCGGATGGAATGAGCACGCTGTTATTTAGCGTATTAAAAATCGACAAACATCCCCGCACCTCGCCGGTCACATTGTTGACGTTACCAATATTGGTGCAGTCCATCGATCCGATGAAGAGTTGGCCGCCCATGCTCAAGTCGATGCGGTTGTGATAACCGTCGGTGATCACAAGGGTGCTGGTAACCGTCATCGAACCTGTATCCACAATGCTGAGGCGTCCGCAGGTTGTGGCTGCCGTGGTTTCGCCGGTGCAGGCATTGTTCACGGGAGGCGTGCCGGCCACGTACAGAGTCGTACCGTTAAGAAATCCGATCGTCGCCGCAGCCACAGGCACAGGTACGCCGGGAGTGGGTGGAGTCGTGGTCACATCCAGAGGCTGCACACTGGCCTGCGTGCCGCCGCATTGCGGACCGCAGTTCAAGACGTAAGCGGTACTGCCGTCGCTGCTGTAAACCGCATACACCGGGCGGTCAAACCCCGGCACTGAAACCGTGACCGGGCTGCCGCTGTTCAGCAATAGCGGCGAGACCACGGTGACCGCATCGGAGTCATTGCTGAAAGCCAGAACCTGCGTTCCCGTGGAATTCGATACCACGGTTTGCGCATTAGGCACGCTAATAACGGCCGTCACACTCGGCGATGTAAGATTCACGGCCACGACCGCTCCGGGTGAAACTCCGCCGGAAAATGGAGCCGAAGGGACAGCCACATAACCCGCGCTGGGCAGGGGCGCAACCATGCTGGTGGTTGAGCCCGGAAGCTGGACGACCCCGGTCACAGCTTCGCTCTTGGTGCTTACTACGTCCACCTTGTTGGTGGCCATATCAAAAACCATTACGATCGATCTTTCCGGAGAAATTGCCATTAGACCGGGCGAAGTGCCGGCGCTGACTTCACCCCGTCCCAGCGTGTCATATTCACCGTCGATGATGACAAGAGCACCCGGAATCGTGGTGCCGGAAGCGCTCTGCGAGGCGAAAATGCGCTCGGTTAGCTTGCTCGGAGGTAAAGCTGGGTGCGGTCCACCATTGCAAGAGACGGTTCCTAAGCAGGCGGCCAGAATTACAGCGAAAAGCAGAGCGGATTTCTTCAAACGTCAGGCTCCTAACTACAGGAAAACCAGAGATTTAAGTGCGAAATAGCGGATTATAGCAGAGCTTGCCTCGGGCATTTTGTATCCCGCTGGTTCTAAAGACATTCGTCCCTTGTATTGCAGCGCCAGATGCGCGAATCCGCGCTCCTCTTGTATTCTTTAATCTATGCCCGACAATATTCTTGAGCGGATCAAGAAGAGCCCTGTTCTCTGCGACGGCGCAATGGGAACGTTGCTTTACTCCAAAGGCATCTTCATCAACCGCTGCTACGACGAACTGAATCTTTCCCAGCCCGATCTCATTCGCGGCATTCACCACGAATACCTTCAAGCTGGGGCTGAGATTATTGAAACCAATACCTTTGGGGCAAACAGCTTCCGCCTGGCGCGCCACAGCCTCGCGGATAAAGTACGTGACGTGAACCGGATGGGTACGCGGCTTGCCCGTGAAGCCGCCAAAAGCTTCGATGTTTGGGTGGCGGGATCGGTTGGCCCGCTGGGTACAAGAATCGAACCTTTGGGAAAAACCTCGTTTGAAGAGGCTCGCCAGGCTTTCCGCGAGCAAATCGCCGCGCTGGCGGAGGCTGGCGTCGATCTGCTGATGTTCGAAACCTTCGGATATCTCGAGGAGTTGCATCAGGCCATGTTGGCCGCGAAAGACGTTGGAGCGAATCTCCCGTTAATCGTGCATGTCACAATCGATGAAGATGGTAACTGCCTCGACGGTTCCGATCCGGAAACGTTTGTGCCCCGGCTCGAAGAGTGGGGGGCGGATGTGATCGGATGCAATTGCAGCGTAGGTCCGGTGGCCATGCTGGACGCCATGGAACGAGTGCGCGCCGCGACTTCCCTGCCGCTTTCCGCGCAGCCGAATGCAGGCATACCGCGGTCCGTGGAAGGCCGGAACATTTATTTATGCTCCCCGGAGTACATGGCAAGTTATGCGCGCAAATTCGTCGCCGCCGGCGTGCGAATTGTTGGCGGGTGCTGCGGAACCACTCCCGATCATATCCGCGTAATGAAGTCGGCTCTGCGCGTGGGTGAGGCCCGAGTTAAGGCGTCTGCCACGCCGACCGCAGCAACCGCAACGCATCCTTCTGCCGCGCCCGTGCAGCCTTTGGAGGAGCGTTCGCTCATCGGCGCGAAGCTGGCGCGGGGCGAGTTCGTCACCATGGTAGAAGTTGTACCTCCCAAGGGCACCGATGTTCAGAAAGAAATTGACGGCTGCCGGTTCGTGAAATCGGTGGGCGTGGATGCGGTCAATATTCCGGATAGTCCGCGAGCTTCCGCTCGCATGAGCAATCAGGCACTTTCGTTGTTGGTGCAGCGCGACGTGGGCATCGAGCCCATTCTCCACTACACCTGCCGCGACCGGAATGTTTTGTGCATTCAAAGCGATTTACTGGGTGCGGCAGCGGTTGGGATCAAGAATTTAATCTGCATTACCGGCGATCCACCAAAGATGGGGAACTATCCAGACGCAACGGCGGTATTTGACGTCGATGCCATTGGCCTGGTCAACATTGTGCACAACTTGAATCGCGGCCTTGATCTTGGCGGCAATCCCATCGGCGCGGGCACTGGATTTGTTATCGGCGTAGGCGCGAATCCGGGGCTTACCGATCTGGATGAAGAGATCCGGCGTTTCGAATATAAAGTGGCGGCGGGCGCCGAATACGTGGTCACGCAACCGGTTTTCGATCTTCGATTGCTGGAGAACTTTCTGCGCCGCATCGAGCACTGCCGGATTCCGGTGATCGCGGGAATCTGGCCGCTGGTCAGCGTGCGTAACGCCGAATTCATGAAGAATGAATTGAGAGTTTCGGTGCCGGATTCGATCCTGGAACGCATGGCTCGGGCGCAGACGCCGGAAGCGGCGCGCGCCGAGGGCGTGGCCATTGCGCGGGAGATGCTGCTGGCGGTTCGCGATACCGTGCAGGGAGCGCAAATCAGCGCACCCCAGGGACGGTATAGTTCGGCAGTGGATGTGCTGGAGGCGCTGGGAAGTAACCCTCAAGCGCCAGCTTAGAATTCCATTTGCGAAATGGATGGTTCAAATTTCACCATTGTGTACAAAAAATTACTGGACATTCCGCGCTGATCGCTGCATCAATATGAACAGGAGCAAAGCCCTTGGCAAAATTTGAAGAGTGCCTTCAGCGACTGGAAAAAATTGTTCAGGAACTGGAAAAGGGGGATGTACCTTTGGAGAACTCCCTCACTCTTTTCGAAGAGGGTATGAATCTCTCCTCAGCCTGCCGGAAAGAACTGGAACAGGCGGAAGGCAAGGTTGAGATTCTGCTGAAGAAAAATGGCAAGCTCCAGGCCGAACCGTTTGAACCGGAAAGTGGATTGGCTCGCAAATAACGCGGCTATTTGCTTCTGGTGATTTGATTTGAAATGTCTGTGGAGTAAAGGTACCAACCTTCCCCCCGCAGCCCGAGTCCGCTGTTGCTGACAGTGTTTCAGTCAGGAGGATTTATGGGCTTTAGTGTGGTGGTTCTGGAAAGCGATCCCCGGATCGCCAAGTCCCTGGCGGGTCAACTCTCTTCCCATTTTCGTGCAGTTCATCTGGCTCATTCAGGCGAGGAATTGCGCGAGCGGGTCACCCATAGCCATCCCGAAGCGGTGGTTCTTAACATGGAATCCTCCCGGCTTACGGATGTGCGCAATTTGCGCAGCGATTTTCCCTCTCTACCCATTGTGTGTACGCACCGCATTCCCGATGAAGAGTTGTGGATTGCCGCGCTGGAAGCCGGGGCCAGCGATGTATGCGCGGCCGATGACGTTCAGAACGTTCTGAGTTCAGTCCTGCAAAATGTGGCCTTCGCAAAACGCGCGACGGCTTAAATTTATCGAAGCGAACGGAAAACATAAGGGGCGCTTAGGCGCCCCTTAAATTATTTGGCTGATTATTTTGGCATCACCACTACTTCATCCTTCGGCATGGCGTCGAGCGTTGCCTTATTGAGGCCTAAATGTGCCATCACAAGCTCTGGAGGCGTGTGCGTGAGCCATTCGGAGAGCGCGAGATCCTGATAGGAGCTGCTTTTGAACATCTCCAGGAATTTCAGGTCGGTATTGCCGGTATTTTCCACGTAGTGCGGAAGCGTCTTCTGTACGTAACCAACATCTCCGGCTTGAAAATCCATGGTTCGTGCCCGGCCGCCCGTTGCGAAAACAGTCATTTTTCCCTGCCCGCTCATGTAGTACTGCCATTCATCGGCATTGGGATGCCAGTGCAGTTCGCGAATACCTCCCGGATGCACGGTAACGATGGCTGTCGCAATGGTGGTGGATATTTTAAAACTGCTGGAATCCACGATGCGCACTTCTCCGCCCTTGGTACGTTTCGTAACCGCTTTCTGCGAAGCGCGAAAAGCGAAGTCTACTGGCGATAGACCCATTGACCCGCTAGTGGCTTTCAAGTCCGCAGCCAGCGGCCCCGGCACCGGCGCCTGAAAAATGAATTTCTCACGCCGTGGCAGCGGCTGCATCGCTTCCGGGCTTACTCCGAAATTTTTCGCCAGCACGTCGTGAGGCGTGTGCGCCATCCAATCGGTGAGCAATACGGTTTCATATTCCGAGAAATTACCGTCGTCGAATACCAGCAGGAACTCACAGCCATCCGGCCCCAGCCCTTGAATCGAGTGTGGAATTCCCGTGGGGAAATACCATAAGTCGCCCTCGGCCACATCGCTGACAAAACTTTTTCCCTCGGCATCCAGGCCCGTGATACGCGCGTTTCCGTAGAGCATGATGGACCATTCACCGGCAGTGTGCCAGTGCAGTTCCCGTATGCCTCCCGCAGTCAATCGCATGTCCACACCGGCGATCGATTTGGAAACGGCCAACTCCCGAATGGTAACTTCACGCGACCATCCGCCCTCTTGCATGCGTTTGTGGGCGAGTCCGAAGGGATACTTAAATGTTTGCACGCCTCCCGCATCGGTTGGCGGCGGCAGGAACGAGTCGGGGTTCTGATTATCTATTTCGGGATTGCCGGGTCCCGGCGCGCTGGCGCTGCGATCATTCCTGGTGGGATATGGAGCCTGATCTTGAGCCACGGCGTCTGTGGACGCAATCATGCCGGCGGCCGCCAAGGCAGCGGCAGATCCCATTCCCAGAAAACCACGTCTTGAATAAGTGTCTTTCTTAGTGCCTTCATCCATGACTAACTCCTTGAGTAACTGTTGGAGAGAACTCGTAGTTTTTTATCTGCGGCAGCGCATAGAACCTATACAAAAAGCTGTAAGATTCTTTTTTAACCGACAATGAGGAATAAGCAAATGACTTCCGATGTTCTGCCCCTGGAAATCGTCCCACGCCGACGCGATTTCCCAATTCGGCCCTTTGCTATACTCACTGCTCAATGCTGCAAGAAACTCTTGAGCAAGGTCGATCCTTAACCGACGCGGCGCTGGACCGGCTGATCCCGCTGGAAACCCAGCATCCCGAATCCATTCACAAAGCCATGCGGCACAGCGTTTTCGCCGGGGGTAAACGTCTGCGGCCCGTGTTGTGCATGGAAGCCGGCCGTATGATCGCAGGCTCTCTGCCGAAAAAGATTGAAGAACTGGGCGCTGCGCTTGAAATGCTGCATACCTACTCGCTGATTCACGACGATCTCCCCGCGCTCGATAACGATGATCTACGCCGCGGACGCCCTACCTGCCACAAAGTTTTCGGCGACGCGATCGCCATCCTCGCGGGAGACGCTTTGCAGACGCAGGCCTATGAAGTTCTCGCCCGGCTGGAATGTCCCGCTGAATCCCGCGTGCGCATCATCGAAGAGATTGCGCGCGGCACGGGAACGATTGATGGGATGATCGGCGGACAAGTTGTCGATCTCGAAGCCGAGCAGACCCAGCCGACGGCGGAGATGCTGGAGTACATCCATCGCTCGAAAACCGCGGCACTCATAACTGCCAGCCTGGTTAGCGGCGGACTGTATGCAGGCGCGAAAGACAACGAGGTTAAAAAATTGCGCGGCTTTGGCCAATCAATCGGTTTGGCCTTCCAGATTGTGGATGACGTGCTCGATGTGACGCAAACTTCCGAGCAGCTTGGCAAAACTGCGGGTAAAGATACGGCGGCGCAGAAAGCCACGTATCCGGCGCTATTTGGGGTTGAAGAATCGCTGCGCAAAGCCGATTCTCTGGTGAATGCCGCACTAAGCGAGTTGGACAGCTTTGGCGAACGAGCGGAGACGTTGAAAGAGCTGGCCAGGTTTTTGGTAGAGCGGAAGAAGTAATTCAGACGAATTCCTCATAACCGTGCTGCTCTAGCGCCTATAGATGACGCAGAAAAATCTCACCCGACCGAACATGAACTTGCTCCCGACACTTGAAACCGCAAGGCTCCGGCTGCGGCCCTATCGCGAAACTGACATTGCCGAATTGCTGCCATTGATCGGCACACGCGAAGTGGCCGCCACCACGCTGCGGATTGCCCATCCCTACACCGAACAGAATGCGCGGGATTTCCTCGCCCTTATCAGTGAGGCTCACAGGCTCTGGCTGGCAATCACGCTGCGCGACGACGGGCGGCAGATCGGCGGCATCGGCCTGACCGTGGACGAACAACATAAACATGCGGAATTAGGTTATTGGCTGGGAGTCGAATATTGGGGAAAGGGTTACGCAACCGAGGCGGCCGGAGAAATGTTGCGCTATGGTTTTGAGTCGTTGCAGCTGCATCGCATTTTCGCTTCGCACTTTAAACACAATCCCGCTTCCGGCAAAATCTTGAAGAAGCTCGGCATGCGTTACGAAGGCTGCCAGCGTGAACATCTGCGCAAATGGGACCAGTTTGTTGATTCCGAGTTGTACGGCATACTGCGGCAGGAATGGGAATCGGGCGAGTACAATGCCTAATGCCGCAGCCAATTTTACGGTGGATGAAGTTCCGGTCAATATTTAACTGACATGCCTTCGGATTCTCTCGACATCCTCGCCATAGCCGCCCACCGCGACGACGTGGAACAAACCTGTGGCGGCACGATGCTGAAAGCCGCGCAGCGCGGGCAGCGCACCGGCATCCTCGATCTGACGCAGGGCGAAATGGGCACGCGCGGCACGGCCGAAGACCGCGCCCGCGAGGCGGCGGATGCGGCAAAGATTCTCGGCGCAGGATGGCGTCGCGCCCTCGACATCCCCGATGGCCGCGTGGAAAATACCTGGGAGAATCGGCTTAAAGTTGCCGGCGTGATTCGCGAGATGCGCCCGCGCGTGGTGATTTTGCCGTATTGGAAGGGACGCCATCCCGATCACTACACCTGCTCAATACTGGGATATGAAGCGTGCTTTCTGGCAGGACTGGCAAAGCTGGATAGCAATACCGCTCCTCACCGCCCTTACAAGATCATCTACGCCACGCTTTACTATGACGTGCGCCCCACGTTCGTCGTCGACATCAGCGCTCAGTTTGAACAGAAGCTGGCTTCCATCTTCGCCTACACATCGCAATTCAGCGATCAGGAAGCCGGAAAAGACCTCTTCCCTGCTCACAACGAAATTCGCGCGCGCGTGGAGTCGATGGCGCGCTACTACGGCTCGCTCGGCGGCGTGACCTATGGCGAGCCTTTTCTACAGAAAGAAGTCGGGCTGGTGGAAGATTTGTTGGCGATTCCGGTGAAATCGATCTGATTCCTAGTCGTGGGAAGAGAAAGAAAAAGTCCTTGCTTTATGTACACCCCGAGCTACTCGATTGGCCAATATATCTTCACGAGGGGAAATAATGTGCGGCCCTCAATATCAAACTTCTCGTAATGATCAACAACTAAAATTGCAAGTGCGTCTAGATCGAGCCAAGTGACTGGTATGGTAGACCGTTCTGCCTCATACTTTGCCTCTTTTGTGTAACCGCCGGTGCTGACGTAAAGCCCGCGGTTACCGTTCCGTAGTCCACCGATAAAACTTCGGATCTCCGGCGCACCAATTTGGCCTTTGCGATGCTTGACTTCAGCCTTGATGTGGGGCTCCTCAAATCCTAATCCATCTGGCGAAGCAGAGACATCCAGCCCCCTGTCCGGTCCCTTCGGGGTCACCCGCGTGCGGTAACCCATAGCACGCAACAGCGCCGCAACAAACTTTTCCATCTCATCGGACGACAAGCCTATTATCTTGTCCTTAATAAGTTCGTGGGCCCTTCCCTTGGTGTCCTCTTTGCTTTCTTCAAACCCTTCCTTTTCTTCTTCAATTTGCTCGGGGGACGGCTTCTCCAGTGGTGGGCCACCGTGCAGCCTGGCCGAAATATCGCTCCAAACATCAGGCGGGACGGAAAACAAGGCAAGGGTACTTCCGAGAGTGTTCCGTGATGCAACACTTAATTGATCTCGCGATATGCGCCCAAGCCACTCCACCTTTCGCAGATGCGAGTAGTCCGTAATCTCACCCGGCTTAAACAAGTAATCGCCGACAATTCTCCCTACCAAATATTCACGATCGGTTGGATCATAACTTACAACATGATCTGAGAGCTTCAGAACCGAACGAAACTTGTAAATCATCGCAACCGCGTTTCCGATTTTACCGAGCTTTGCGTCTGGATACGCTTTTGTATACGCGGCGCGGATGGCATCAATGGTCGAAGCGGATGTAAGATCACCGACTTCATTCCATCCAATGCCTATGAGACCGCGAGTGAAGAACTCCTCAGCGAGATAACCTCGTTCGCCGGCGCGAACCATCCAAGCGGGAGTCATAGATCAATTCTACGCTGAATCTCTCTCTGATCAGATGTTTACTAACAGCCGAATCATTTCTTCAAGGCAACCGCCAACCCATCTCGAATCGGCAGGATCGTGGTAAAAAAATCCGGTGAATTATATAACTGCCGGTTGAATTCAAGAATCGCCTTGGTTTGCGGCGACTTCGGATTCTTCTCCGCCACCCGGCCGCTCCACAAAACGTTATCGGTAATAAATAATCCGCCTTTACGCAGGCGCGGCGGAACCATGCGCAGCACGCGCGGGTAATCCTCTTTATCGACATCGTTGAAAATAATGTCGTACTGCTGCTTCTGTTCGGAGAGCACTTCGAGCGCGTCGCCGGTATGCAATGTGACGCGCTTCGAGACACCCGCGCGTTCGAAGTAGCCACGCGCGCGTTCAGCATTTTTGGCGTCGCCGTCGGTGTAGACCACGCGGCCATTTTCGCCGACCGCCTGCGCCCACCAGATGGTCGAATATCCGATGGCCGACCCCAACTCGAAAACCGTTTTCGCGTTGATCGTCAAAGCCAGTTGCTGTAGCACGCGCGCCACTGCCGGACCAACGATAGGAATATTGTGCTGGCTGGCATAGTCTTCCATCTCGGCGAGAACGGCGTCGCGCTTGGGAAGCATGGAATACAAATAATCATCCACTGGCCCGGAAGTCGTGAAGTTGTAATGACGCCAACTCGGTTTGCTTTCTTTCTTTTGCTTTTTTGCAGGCACTCGTCAACCTCGAAATTTTAAATTCAGCGGCTCTTTTAGTCTCTCACCGTCACACCAGGCTTCATCGCGACAATCTCTACATCCGTCACCAGCTTTTTCAATTCCGCCGGACTGCCCGTAAGCACCGGAAAAGTGCCGAAATGCATGGGAATCACCGTAGTTGGCTTAAGCAACTTGCAGGCGTAAGCCGCCTCACGCGGCCCCATGGTGTAGTGGTCACCGACCGGCAGCATGACGATTTGCGGTGAATAGATCTCGCGAATGATCGCCATGTCTCCGAATACATTCGTATCGCCGGCGTGGTAAATCTTGACGCCGTTTTCAAATTCGATCACGTATCCGCAGGCTTCGCCGCCGTAAATCATTTCGTCGCCATCCTGAATGCCGCAGGAGTGATCAGCGTGCACCATGGTGACTTTGATATCGCCAACTTTTTGCGTGCCGCCTTTATTCATCTCCGCCAACTTTTGTGCGCCCTTTTTCCGCAGCCAGCCGCACATCTCTGGTATGCCCACAATTAGAGGGTTGTGCTCTTTGATCACTTCGACCGCATCTCCAATGTGATCGCCGTGGCCGTGCGTGACCAGAAGCGTATCGACCTTCTTTACCTTTTTTTCCGATGGCGGGCACGCCGGATTATTCATGATCCAGGGATCGATAATGATGGTCTGGCCGCCCGGCGTTTCGATGCGAAATGTGGCGTGGCCCAGCCAGGTAAGTTGAAGGCCTTTCAGATTCATGAATGATGGCTCCTGCCGGCGATATTTCTGCCACCGCATTAAATAAACACAATATAGCGATGGCTGAATTTAGTTTAATATGAAACGCCATGACCAACCTGAAGGTGCTGATTTCGCGTGAGCAGATTACGAAACGAGTGGCGGAACTTGGCGCTGAGATTACCCGGGACTTTGCGAATCAGCCTGTAATTCTTGTTGGCGTTTTAAAAGGTTCGGCAATTTTTCTCGCCGATCTGGCGCGGCAAATCGATCTCGACGCCACCTTCGACTTCATCGGCGTCTCCAGCTATGGCAACCGGCCCAGCCCTACGCAGGAACTGCGAAGCGGATGGGATTCCACCGGCGAAGTGAAATTGACGAAAGATGTCGATCAATCGATGAAGGACAAGAACGTAATTGTGGTGGAGGACATCCTGGATACCGGATTAACGCTGACGGTGCTGAAAAAATTGCTTCTTGCCCACGTGCCCCGGCAGCTTAAGATCGCCGCTCTTCTCGATAAACCTTCGCGCCGCAAACTGCCGTTGCAAGGTGATTACGTCGGCTTCACCATACCCGATGAATTCGTGGTAGGCTACGGCCTCGATTACGCGGAACGCTATCGCAATCTGGCCGATATTTGTGTCGTGCCCCGAGAATAAAAATAGTACCTAGTACCCAGTGAACGCTCACACCGTAAATCAGTTAAGTCTTTAGGTACTGGGTACTGGGTACTGAAAGTCCGGCTGCTATCATAGAAAAAATGGGGTCTGTTCTGAGCAAATCTGCAAATCAGCTTCCCGTCGAACCGTTGTTGCTGGAAGTTTCCGACGTACTGGCAACCTCGCTCGATCTGGACACCACGCTGCGCCGCGTGGCTGAGATCGTGCGCAAGGTCATCGACTACGAAATTTTTGCCATTCTCCTCATCAATGAAAAAACCCAGGAGCTGCGCATTCGCTTCCAGACAGGTTATCCGCCGGAGTTTGCCGAGCGCGCCCGTATCAAAGTAGGCGAAGGCGTAACCGGACAAGCCGCGCAACTTCGGCAAACCATGTTGGTGGATGATGTCACCAAAGATCCGACCTACATCGCCGCGATTCCCAATGTCCGCTCAGAGCTGGCCGTACCGCTGATCGCCAAGAACCGGGTCATCGGCGTGATCGATTTGGAAGCGCGCGATCCCGGATATTTTAACGAGGAGCACAGCCGTTTGCTGACTCTCGTGGCCTCGCGCATCGCGGGCGGCATTGAGAATGCGCAACTTTATACGCGTACCACCCGGCAAGCCCGCATTCTGGTTTTGTTGAACGAAATTGCGCGCGAGCTGTCGTCGATTTTGAATGTTGACGAACTGCTGAACCGGGTTGCGGAACTGCTGCGCCGCCTGATCGATTACCAGATGTTCAGTATTCTGTTGCTGGATACTGCCGGCGAGAAGCTGCAACACCGGTTTTCCCTGCGCTTCAACGAGAACATCCATCTCAAGCGCGAAGTTCCTTTAGGGCGCGGCATCGTAGGGCACGCCGCGGAAACCAAAGAAGCAATTTTGGTACCGGATGTGAAGAAAGATCCGCGCTACATCGAGGCGAACCCGGAGACGCGATCAGAGCTAGCGGTGCCGCTGATTTATAAAGACAAAGTGATCGGAGTGCTCGATTTGGAGCACACGCGCCGCGGTTTTTTTACCGACGATCACCGCCGCACTATGATGACGCTGGCCGCGCAAGTGGCTATCGCCATCGAGAACGCCCGCCTCTACGAAGAAATCGCCCGTCAGGAGCGCCGCCTGGAGCGGGATCTGGCTCTGGCGCGTGAGTTGCAAATGCGCCTGCTGCCGCAAACTCTGCCCAAGGTAGCGCATCTGGAGTTGGCCGCAAAGTTCACTCCGGCGCGCGCCATCGGTGGCGATCTTTATGATTTTATTCCTTATTCACTTTCGCGCCTGGGAATCGTGATTGGCGACGTGAGCGGAAAAGGCGCTCCCGCGGCCATTTACGCCGCGCTGGTAAGCGGAATTCTACGTTCGCATGCGCCTATTGAACCCGGCCCCTCGGAAATGCTGCGGGCAGTGAATTTATCGCTGGCCGAGCGGCGCATTGAAGCGCAATTCGTTTCCATCATCTATGCGGTGTGGGACGATGAGCATCGCACGCTCATCGTAGCCAACTCCGGCTTGCCTCGGCCCATTCACGTTCACGCGGGGAAAAATCACGTGATCGACACAACCGGCCTGCCGCTGGGCCTTTTCGACGATGCAAATTATGACGAGTTCCGCTTCAAGATGAAGCCGGGAGACATGTTCGTTTTCTTCAGCGATGGAATTCTCGATGCCCGCAATCGCCGCGGAGAGTTATTCGGGCGGGGGCGCGTGGAAAAGCTGATCGAGGAGAATGCAAACCAGTCGGCGGCAGCGGTGGTTGATATTTTGTTTAACGCTGTGGCCGAACATTCGGCAGGAGCCGAACCGTTTGATGATCAGACCGTTGTGGTGATCAAAGTGAAAGACGGTGGCGCAAGCGGAGCTTCCAGAAAAAAATGAGCCGCGTGAAAGCAACGCTAACTCCGGAGCGGCCGCCTGGATTTATCTTTCGCAAAGCCCCTAACGCACGGCATGAAGGCAATGGAGTTTTTGCCCTGCACTGCGAAGAGATTCCGCTGGCCAAACTTGCCGGGCGTCACGGCACGCCGCTATACGTATATTCGGCAACGGCAATTCTGGAGCGGGTCGAAGTGTTCAAGCGCGCGTTCCGCCATGTTCCTCACACTATCTGTTACTCGGTAAAAGCAAATTCCAACTTAAGCATTCTGCGCCTGTTGGCGCGCCAAGGCTGCGGATTCGATGTGGTCTCGGGCGGAGAACTTGAGCGAGTCCTCGTTGCCGACCGCCGTGCCGCGAAAAATGTCGTCTTCTCCGGCGTCGGAAAATCTCCGGAAGAAATGGTTTCCGCGTTAAAGGCCGGGATTCTTTTATTCAATCTCGAAAGTGAGTCTGAGATATCCACGCTGGCGGAATGCGCTGCGCGATTGCGCAAGGTCGCGCCAATTGCATTGCGGGTGAATCCAGATGTAGCAGCCGATACTCATCCTTATATTTCCACGGGCTTGCGCAAGCACAAGTTCGGAATACCAATTCAGATCGCACGCGAACTCTACGCCAAAGCTGCGGGCTCGAAATATCTCAAGATCGCCGGCGTCAGTGTCCATATCGGCTCACAGATTACCGAAACTGCGCCTTTTGCCGAGGCGGTGGATCGAGTGGCAGAACTGGTGCGCAGCTTGCGATTAGATGGATATCGTATTGGCTATATCGATATCGGCGGCGGGTTGGGCATTGATTATCAGAATCAGAATTATCAGAATCAGAATTATCAGAATCAGGACTCTAAATTTTCCGGCTGCGTCACACGCTACGCGCAGGCTGTCACCAAGCCTCTGCGTGGACTAAACGTTCATTTGCTGTTGGAGCCGGGAAGATCGATTGTAGGTCCGGCGGGCGTGCTGCTCACCAGAGTCGTTTACCGGAAAGAAAACGAGGGCAAGCGCTTTCTCATAGTGGACGCGGCCATGAACGACTTGATGCGCCCTGCTCTCTATAGTGCACATCACGAAATCGTCTCAATGAATCAATGCAGCGCCGCTACTGCCAAGAAAGAAATTGTGGATGTAGTCGGCCCGATTTGCGAATCCGGAGATTTTTTCGCGCGCGACCGCGAGATGCCGTATGTGGAAGAAGGCGCACTGCTGGCGATCCTCGATACGGGAGCCTATGGAATGTCGCTGGCATCTAACTACAACTCGCGTCCGCGGGCGGCTGAGATTCTGGTGCGGAAAAAATCAGCGAAGATGATCCGGCGTCGCGAAACCATTCGTGATCTTTATTCCGCCGAGCGTTAACTTCTATCGACAACTTCAGCAAACGCTGCGCGTTCTTATCTTTCTCCCCACTTCAATTTCGTGCGCAGCACATGGAAGAAATCGTGATTGGTACGGAACAGGCTGACACTATGTTCGGAGCGCCGGCAGCAAACGCGGTCGCCGTCTTGAAGATCGACGCCGGGCTGCCCATCCAGGCTGAGATAGGCTGCGTCTCCCCCGCTGCGCAGCAGAATCTCCACAATCACTGCATCCGGCACCACGAGCGGCCTATGCGTGAGCGAATGCGGTGACACTGGCGTGATCACGAACGCCTTCACCGTAGGCATCAATACCGGACCGCCCGCCGATAAGGAGTATGCGGTCGATCCTGTCGGGGTTGCCACTATCACTCCGTCGGCGCGATAGTTTGAAACGAACAGTTTATCCACGAAAAGGTCGTATTCATTCAGGCGCGCCAGCGCCGTTTTATTCACCACCGCGTCATTGAAGACCAGGTAGCTTCCCAATATCTCGTTATTGCGCACCAGATCGCATTGCATGAGAGCGCGCTGCTCAACTGCTGCATTTCCCTGCGCGATTTTATCGAGCATGGGAAAGAGCGCTGCGAGCGGAACCTCGGTAAGAAATCCCAGCGATCCCAGGTTTACGCCGAGCAAAGGCACATCAACCGCTGCGGTAGCGCGGGCCGCGGAGAGCAAAGTGCCGTCGCCCCCCAGCACTACAACCAGATCCAGCGACCGCGACGACATCTGAGCACGCGGCACTACTTCTTCGCGGCCGGAGTATTTCGCTGTCTCCTGATCGACGATAACCTGATAGCCATTGGTGTGAAGCCAAGCCAGAAGTTCAGGGACTGTGCTTGCAACCTCAGTCCGGGCAGGACGGGAAATGACCGCTGCAAGTTTCGTTCTTGAAGGTAAGGGCGAAATGGCCATTGGATAAGAGAAAGAAAGATTGTACAGAATCTTGCGGAAAAGCTTTAGCAGTGGGCACAAGGGTAATAGCTTAATTTGAATCGCCTTGATTTCCCACAGCGTAAACCAGTCCACTAACAATTAAAGGAGAAACAGATAAACACCGAAGTACGCAAGAGCGGCATTTGGAACGCTTCTATGGCATGATCTGCCCCGAGTGGTCCGACCTTTAGGCCCGGACGGGAATCCAGGCTTTTTCTATTTCCGGCTTACCACCTCGTCAAGTCCAATTTGAAAAATTAGTTAGCTTTGCGGACTACTTGGCAGGCGACGGCTGGAAGGCAATCGGCGTGGGCGAAAAACCCGTACTCGTCAGGCAAGGACTCTTGTGGCAATACAGGCTCGATTGGCTTGCCGCATACCCAACAAACATTCGCAGTGAGTGACGGCATGACCTGACGCTATGCGCTGCCAATGGCCCTGTCTATACAGGATAATCCCGGGCAACTTGGTTCGATATCGAACTGTACGGTAGCGTACAGATGTGATAATTTTGGGCCTTCCGTATAAGGAGGCAGTCCCGTGAGCGTTCATTATCAAGCTAGGGACCGGAAGTTCATCTGCCCAATGTGCGGCAAGCCAATCGACTTGGACAAAGACGAAATTACCGATGAAGACGGGCAAGTAATACACGCTGAGTGCTATTTCAAACGCGTTGGAGGACAGGAGCGAACTCCGCCAGCAAGTCATCATCCCGAGTAAATCTAACGAATGACCGAGAAAGACCGCTCTGCATCCCTGCGAGAAGAAATCCAGGAACTCGGGGAAGAAGCTGCCGCGCTAACCGATAGAGCGAGCAAAACAGCCCGCCTTGCCGACGATCTAAACAAGCGCATCAAGCGCTTAGAGAAAGAAGCTGGCACTAAAAAGTAACGCGCCTGATTTTCTCAGGTCACGGCAATTGTCTTGCCATCGCGAGAGTGGAGTAAGAAAAAATTCAGCCACTTCCGCACAAGGAAGTATTGCCAGGATAAGTATGATCAAAAGACTCCCCTGAGCAGAAATTCCCGGTTCCCCTCCGCGCCCAGAATCGGCGAATCGATTACCTCAAGGTTTGTGCAGCCGAGATCGAGCAAAGTCTTTTTAACTTTTTCGACCGACGCCAACTGCGCCGCCTCGTCGCGCACGATCCCTCCCTTGCCCACGAATTCCCTTCCCGCTTCAAATTGCGGTTTGACCAGAACGATCACCTGCCGGCCATGGCGTTCGTCCGCAGAAGATGGAAAAGCTGCATTGACGACGGGTGGCAGAACGATGGTCGCGGAAATAAATGCTACATCGACTACGATCAGCTCCACATATTCGCCAATCATCTCCCGGGTTGCATAGCGCGCATTCGTTTTCTCCAGAAGCCGCACGCGAGGATCCTGGCGCAACTTAAAATCCATCTGCCCGTAACCCGTATCCAAAGCAATCACGCGCGCCGCGCCATTCTGGAGAAGACAATCGGTGAAACCACCTGTGGAAGCGCCGACATCGAGACAAATCTTTCCTTTCACCGCGATATTCCAATGCTTCAGCGCTTGCTCGAGTTTGAGCCCGCCGCGGCTCACGTATTTCAAGTCTTCGCCCGCAATCCGAATACTGGCGTCATCTCCCACCAGTGTTCCCGCTTTGTCGAACTTCTGATCGTTTACAAATACTTTGCCGGCAAGAATCAGGGCTTGCGCCCGCTCACGCGACGTCGTGAGCCCGCGCTCGATCATGAGCTTGTCGAGTCTGGCCTTCATATATGTTCGATATTTAAACGCATTCGCATTTCAGCAGCGATTCGCGGGCACACCACGAAGGTGCCAGCCCTCGCTGCGGTGCAAAATGCTGAACCATCCTTTACTGAATCAGTTACAAAGATACGTCCGCGCTTTTCCACAGAATTTTCCACGGAGATGTTGAAAACTTCGATCCAGTTGGAAGATGGCCCATAAAAAAAGAAAAGCCGCCGAAGTGGCGGCTTATAAAAGATCGCAAAAATTAACCGGCAACTTCTTCCAGCAATTTCTGGTCGATATCGAAGTTGGAGTGCACGTTCTGCACGTCGTCCTGATCCTCCAGCGCTTCCATCAGCCGGATCATCGTGTTGGCGGCCTGTCCTTCCAGCTTGACGTAGTTCTGTGGAATCATCGCAACGCTGGAAGAAGCAGGTTCGATCCCGGCTTTCTTCACCGCTTCGAGAACAGCCTCGTAAGCGGAAGGTTCCGTCAGAATCTCCCAGTTCTCGCCATCGTCGTTCAAATCTTCGCCGCCGGCTTCGAGAACGATATTCATCAGGTCGTCCTCTTTCGCGGCACTCTTCGGAATGACGATGTCCCCCTTTTTGTGGAACATCCAGGAAACGGCACCGGCTTCAGCCATATTGCCGCCGTTCTTGCCAAAACAATGGCGGATTTCACTGACGGTGCGGTTGCGGTTATCGGTATTGATGTCGAGCAGGACCGCAGCGCCGCCGGGGCCGTAGCCTTCGAGAGAAAATTCTTCGTAAGTAGCTCCCGGCAGCTCGCCCGTACCGCGCTGAATAGCGCGCTTGATGTTATCGGCGGGCATGTTCTCCGATTTCGCGGCCAGAATTGCACCACGCAAGCGGGGGTTGCTATCCGGATCGCCGCCGCCATTTTTGGCGGCAATGCTGATTTCTTTAATAAGACGGGTGAAAATCTTGCCGCGCTTGGCATCCAGCGCGCCCTTCTTGTGCTTAATTGTGGCCCATTTTGAATGGCCAGACATGGCTAGACCTCGTATTTAAGTATCTTGATTGGCGCGGGATTCGCCCGTAGAGGGAATCACAGGCTGCCTCGTAAATCTGCAGGCGAAGCTAAATATAACATGGCATGTTATGCCATTCGCCACACATCTCTGATAATAAACAGCTAAGGGCGGTAGAGCAAGCTTTCTGATGGTGGTGCGATATGAAAATGGAAGGGCACCGGTCAACCTATACAGCTGCCCCGCGGACAACGGTCTCTAATTCTATTGACTGTAGTAGGCACCCGTCCTAACATGCCTGCGGGGCGTTCCCTGGCGCATGGATGACCGAACTATAGGCCACTACCGGGTTCTGGAGAAAATCGGCTCCGGCGCGATGGGCGAGGTTTTCCGGGCACGCGATGAGAGGTTGTCGCGCGATGTCGCGCTGAAGTTAATCCGCCCAAAATCCAGCAATAACCCCGATCATCTTCGCCGCTTCGAGATCGAGGCCCGCTCCGCAGCAGCGCTTAATCACCCTAATATTGTTGCGATTTACGATGTCGGCCTCGACAACGGCTCTCCTTACATCGTTTGCGAATTGCTGGAAGGCCAGACCCTGCGCAAGCGCTTGGCGGAAGGCCCGTTACCCGTTAGGATGGCGGTCGACTATGGCCTGCAAATTGTGCAGGGACTCATCGCGGCACATGATCGCCGCATCACTCACCGCGACCTCAAGCCCGAAAATCTATTTGTAACCAACGACGGCCGGGTCAAAATCCTCGACTTCGGCGTGGCCAAGTTGCATTCCGCGATCGATGACTCGGAGCGAGCGGCGCAAGATCTGACAACCATCACCCGGAGCGGCGCCATCGTGGGCACGGTCGCCTACATGTCTCCCGAGCAGCTGCGCGGAAAAACGGTCGATTCGCGCAGCGACATTTTCAGCCTCGGCGTCATTCTCTACGAAATGCTCGCGGGAAGAAGGCCTTTCCGCGGTGAAACTGAAGTCGATACCATTACCGCCGTCCTCAAGGAAGATCCGCCCGAGATTGATCTTGAGCAAGCGGGCATTCCCCTATCGTTCCGGCAAACCGTCCGTCACTGTTTAGAGAAGGAGCCTGAAAAACGTTTTCAATCCGCGCGCGATCTGGCATTCGCTTTGGAAACTCTGGCTGAAGCGTCCAGCGGACGCTCTCGCTATCGCCCGGCAAAATTGCCGGCAAAGGTACTTCCGTGGGTATTGGCTGGCGTTTTTTTTATCGTGGCTTTAGTGCTGCTGGGCAAAGTGATGCAGACAGGCACATCGTCGCCTGCGTATCATCGCGTAACCTTTGAAGAAGGAACGGTCTATTCGGCACGCTTCGCTCCCGGCTTCCACTCGGTCGTGTATGGGGCTGCGTGGGAGGGCAAGCCGCTCCAACTCTTTTCCACCGTTGGCGACTCCCTGATACCGCAGCCTCTCAACCTGACTGACGCCCATTTACTTGCGATCTCTAAAACGGGCGAACTAGCGCTCACGCTCCGCGGCTCGCGCGCAGCCCATCTAGTAATCGAAAACGGCACGCTGGCCCGCGCCCCTCTCGCTGGCGGTTCACCAAGAGAGGTGCTGGAAGACGTGCGCTGGGCGGACTGGGACGCACATGGCGAGTTGGCGGTAGTTCATCACGCCGATGGGCGTGATCGCATCGAGTATCCAATTGGTCATGTTCTCTATGAAAGCAGCGGCTGGATCAGCCACATCCGGTTTTCTCCGGCCGGCGATAAGATTGCTTTTATTAACCACCCCGTACTTTGGGATGATCATGGCTTGGTTTGCCGGCTCGACCTCGCCGGACATGTCAACTTGCTTCCCAAAGAATGGGACTCCGCCGATGGCCTAGCCTGGAGTTCGGATGGAAAGGAAGTTTGGTTTACAGCCGCCGAGAATGGCTACACGCGCAGCCTGCTCGCAGTGGATAGCAAAGACAATATTCGAACTGTTCTCAAAATTCCGGCGGGCTTGACGTTACATGATATTGCTCCCGACGGCCGGGCGCTTGTGAGTCTGGATAACGAGCGTCTTGCCATGGCAACCGATTCGCGGCAGGGCAAGCCAATCGATATTTCATGGCACGACTGGGATATTGCTAAAGATATTTCGCAGGATGGGAAATCCGTCTTGTTTGAGGATGCGAGCGAAGCAGCCCCACCTGACTCTTCTGTAGTCATTCGTAAAATCGACGGACCCGCGCCTGTTATTCTCGGCGACGGAAGTGCCGGCGGCCTTTCGCCGGATGGCAAATGGGCGATCGGCATAATCACCGGCAGCCCGGGACAAATTACACTCTATCCGATTGGCACCGGACGGCCCCGCAATGTTCCCGTCAGTGGACTGGAGCGTATCGACAACGGTACCTCTCATTTTCTCCCGGATGGAAAAAGAATCACGATCAACGGAGTCGAGCCAGGACATGCAGTACGTTGTTATCTTGTGGATATCGACGGAGGAAAGCCGGTTCCAGTCACGCCCGAGGGAGTGACCGGCGGATTGGTTTCGCCCGATGGTAAATACATTATCGCCAACAACGGCGTAGCCGCGATTTACAACATCGCCGACGGCACTTCGCGGACAATTCCCGGTTCCGAGCTGGGATTCTTTCCTCTGCAATGGGCGGAAGACGACTCGTCGATCTATGGATATAGCTCAGCTGAATTTCCGACCAAACTTTACAAGGTGAATCTCAATACAGGCGAAAAAACGCTCATCAAGGAACTTCATCCTGAAGCGTCAACCGGCGTAGTTTTGATCGCTCCCGTAGTCGTGAATCACGATGCCTCGCAATTCGCCTACAGCTACTATCAAGTTTTTTCGGTGCTCTACGTGATTTCCGGATTGCACTGAATCCGGCTAGTCGAGCGGTCCGGAAAAATCCGCTGGAACATAGTGAAAGAAGATGGAGGTCGAAGTATGGCTGGGGGCCAGGACATCCCGGTAGTGGGGAACTTTTGTACCACGGTAGACGAGACCATCTCCTAATGCCTGATAGACCGTGACGGTTCCTTCCGGAGTATCGAGGCATATCGGCCAGGAGGTTGCGCCTTCCGGCTCTGGAGAAAAATCCAGACACAAAGTTACGCTGAATTCACATTGCTCTCGATCGGTGTGCTTCTTCAGTTCGGCGCCGGGTAAATAAGAAGCCAGATAAACATAGGAGGGCTTCACTGGCTCTCCCACAATCGCGCTCACCGCGCTTGCCATCTGCTGATGAAAAAATCGTGCGACCGGTTCGTTGTGCGCGACATAGCGGCGCGCGCTTTGTTTATCTCCCAGGGAAATTTCGCCGGTGCGAATGGCGCGGCGATAGTAGCGGCGCATGGCAGCCAGATTTAACGGATGAATTAAGTCTCGGATCGGAAAGTAATTTCGCTCATGAAAAATCCGAGCGCCTTTTTTAACGACTTCGGACCATTCCGCCCGGCGCATTTCAGCGTAATTGGCGGCCGTCAAAATTCCGGCCCGGGCAAGCAGAAGCCGGGTTTCGTTTGACAGCGACTCGGGAAGCAGTTCACCTGTTCTTAGTCGCAAAACAACCGGTTCGAGCCGGCGCCTCAGCCAGAACGGATGCAGTGAACCGCTTGCCGGATCGCGCACCCAGGCAATCGTGCTTTGTAAATCGAAGCCTTGAAGCAGATTCTCGTACCCTCGAAATTCCTCCGGAACTTCCCCGTTTTGCGTAACCAAACACTCCGCATTAAAAGTGAGCGACTGAAATTTCTCATCGCCGATGCTTCGCCGATTCCATGCACGTTGCGGAATCAGGTGCAGAGGCAATTCGTCGAGCAGGCAATGGAATTTCTGCGGGGGCAGCATCGCGGTAGGTCTTTGCCGCGATGCTGCCCCCGTCAGACTTGCCATCCATTCAAGCCACGCCGTGTTTTTTATTTGTGAAGCCATCCGTTTGCCGTAAAGCGGCTGTCAGCGAAAGCCAGCGACTGGCAGCGTACCGGAGTGATTTCATGCAAGGTGGAGCAGGGGAAAAATACGATCTGGTTCTGTTGCGGGATGATCGTTTGATAATTCCCCTTGCCGAGTGAATGTTCGCCCTTCCGCGAATCGTAAAGGCGCAACTCTCCGCCTTCAAATGGCCGCGGCTCCCGGTGAAAAAAGTAGACGAAGGTCATGCGGCGGGAAGCAATCTTCTCCTGCGCATCATCGCAATGCGCGCGGAAAAAATCGCCGTCGTTGCTGGCCGTAATCTGGACTTCCGTCCGGGTGATCGGGAACTCTTCCATCTGTAGTTCTTCGAGCACTCGCGGCAGGACTGCCCGGACCCGGTTCATAATGATCTCTTCCTGCGCTCCCAGCTTCATCAGCACGCGCGAACGGCGATGGCTGTAGTCGACCGTTCCCGGTTGCCCGTTCGGCGAAATGACTTCGCTGCTCCCGAACCCATCTTCATGATCCATGGTGTAGCGAAGAAGAGATTCCATCTCCTGAGGGGCAAGAAACTCATCCAGAACAACGCATTGTGCTCGAATCGTTGCTGTGGAGTTCATCACAGCGATTCCATACTCGTTTTCCGGCAACCCCTGCCCTGCGCTCCGATGAACGGACTCCGCCCGCTGTCTGAGACTGATGCCCGGCGACGGCGTTGGAGGTTGCGGTCCGGGAGGGTGGTCGTCATCATCATCCGGCTCATCATGAGGAGCGGATGGCGCCTGCGGGCTGGGCGGTTGTGGTCCTGCGAAAATTCCGGACGGCATGAACTCCCCTGAACCGGAACCGCCCAGCCCATGCGCAATGATCTGCTCCACGATGCTGCTGCCCAGCAACGTGAAGGCGCGTTGCGCGACCGTCTCGCCCACGGACCGCGCTATGGCTGCCCTGACGGCAGATTGTATTTCGGGGTTACTGCCGGATGCCTCTTTTGAGTTTTGCAGGAGGCATATCAACAACTGCCGTTCCTGGGGACTGAGAATGCGTTCATCCCGCATCAAAACTTCAGAAAAACCATCGAGAAGTTTCGTCGATGTCATTAGCCACACTCCTCCCTTTACCTTGCGGACGTTTATAAGCAGAAGGGGAAGTGCTTCGCGCTGACACTAGCAGGAAAAAAACAGATTATCAAACAGATTTTTATTATCCGATTGTGGATTTCCTGGAGTAATTAACGCGAATGTCAGTTACGAACCATTGCTCCCACCATGGAGTCGAAGATTCTCATTCCGTCGGTGCCACCAAGTTCTGGCTCGGCGGAACGCTCGGGGTGAGGCATCATTCCAACTACGTTCCCTCCCGCGCTGCAGATGCCCGCAATGTTGTCCAGAGACCCGTTGGGATTGGAAGCCATCGAGATTTCGCCGGCCGGCGTGGAGTAGCGGAACACGATGCGATTCTCGCGGCGCAATTCATGCAGCGTCGGCTCATCGCAGAAATAGTTCCCTTCCATGTGCCCGATGGGAATGGTTAATACTTGTCCCTGCGCGCAGGCGTTGGTAAAAGGCGTGTTAGCGTTTTCCACCCGGACCTGCACCGGCTTGCATACGTATTTCAAGCCCGTGTTGCGCATCAGCGCGCCCGGCAAAAGTCCGGCTTCGCATAGAATCTGAAAACCGTTGCAGATGCCCAATACCAAACCGCCGCTATCCGCAAAGCGGCGCACCGACTCCATGACCGGCGAAAATTTCGCGATGGCGCCCGTGCGCAGATAGTCGCCGAATGCAAAGCCTCCGGGCACGATGACGGCATCGCAATTTTCCAAATCCTGCGATTCATGCCATAGAAAGGTTACCGGCTGTTTGGCGATTTGCTGAACTGTCCAGAAGGCGTCGTGGTCGCAGTTGGAACCGGGAAAGATGATGACTCCGAATTTCATCGCCTGTCCTTTGTTAGAGGGGATGAGTTCAGTTTAGCATGTGAAATTTTGCGATCTGGCCGCAAAGTGCGGGTTAGCCCGTGAAAACGTTGCTTGGGCTGATTCTTTACTGGGCCGTGGCGTTTGGATTTGCCAGAGAATTTGGGTTTGCTGGAGAAGAAGATGCCGGCGCGGATGGCGTGCTCTGAGCACTGGTATCGGGCACGGCTTGGGGAGCAAGAAGGTTATTCTGCGCAGCTTGTATGGCCGCCGCATCGGCCGGCGGCTGGGTTGGAATCCCCTTCGCCCGTACGATTGCCCAATGCCACTCCTGGTCGGGGAAAAGGGCAAAGTTGAGCGGCGTTCGAAAAACGGCAGTAGCCGAGGGTTCCGCGGCGCCCTTGACGCGCAGCAAAATGGTGTCATCGGGCTGCTTCTGCGATGAATCTTGTATGGGATGATACGGGCCATCCACGGCGGGCACAATTCGCGCTGCTCCGTAGCCGGAAGCCGCCTCGGTATCCGGCTTTCGTATGATCGTCAGCCCAATCACAACCTCCCGTAATTGCCATGAGGAACCGTTGTGCACGGAAACCTGAAGCGAGTCTCCGTCGAGAGTAGCCGGGCCGTCCAGTTTCGCAAGTTCGCTTCGCGGCAATTCGTCCAACATCGCGGGATCGGCCAGCAGCGAACTGGTCTTGGCGCTGAAAGAAAGACTGCAACTCACGTCTGGCGAAGAGACGTTGAAATTCTTCCCGCCCGGCTCCAGCGAGAAAACGAGCGAGGAACCGGCCGCGTGGCGGCTTTCGGCATCGTCCACGACTTTGGAAAAATTGTCGTTATCAATCACCATCTCGGAAGAAGCCGGTTTTTTGCGCAGGCTGCGCGCAACGTCGCCGAGCGGGGTATCGTTCCCATCATCTTGCGCGCTGGCGTACTGAGTCAGGCCCAGGACGAATAATCCGGCGGCAAAGATTGCCAACACCCGTATTGAAATTGACGAAGAAGCTCGCACAAATGGTCCCGGGACTTGATCGCAATGGCTTCCCGCGAAAAACGCGAAACCGCAGAATCACTCTGCGGTCACGTGAGCAAAGTTACTCACGATCAACCGCAATAGTCCTTGCCATAATTGTAGTGAGAGTAAAGCGGAACGGAGTAAACGCAGGGAAACTTTAGTAATAGAACTTCCGGACAACCATAGCGGAATCAATAGCAGGAAGTGGGCGTGCGCTGACGAAATGGAAGCGCAACGGGACGCACGCCCAAAACCACAAACTTACAAAAGGCCAGAAGAACGCATACGCGAAACTGGATCAACCACACCCTGCCGTTTGAAAACCCAGCGGGCCACCGCAAAGCCCAGAGCCGCATAACACAGATGCATGAACCTCATATGCCCTCCAAATCCAACTTAGCTACCACTTCAGGGGAGGATCAGCATCACTATCGGCAACATAGCAGTGGCCGGAGGTCCGTACAAGGCCCGTCCGTGCCATTGCCGTGGCACGGAAGTAATAGCAAGTTGGCAAGTTGGCTTTGCACAAGAACCCTTCAAAAGGTGCTCTACGAAGGCTAGTTTTTGTGCATCCTTAGGGTTTTTGTGCAGGCTTTCCTTGCACTACTTCCCGAAAAGACTATCCTTCATGGGTCCAAGAATAGGCTCTTGGCTCTGTGGAGGCGTCAGTCTTGCTGCGAACGGAATCGCCGAACTTGCGTTTCTTCATGGAGAACGTCGATCCAACGTTGCTTCGTTTGTGCAGGTTAGAAGTGAAACGACTCGCGATCGCAGTTATTTTTTCGCCAGCATCTTGCGCGCGGCTCTGATTTCCTTGAGTTTCGCGGCATCCACTTTGGGGTAGGCCAAGTCTAGTTCTTCCAGCGTCTCGGTAATGGCCGCGGCAACCACCAGGTGGGTAAACCACTTATTATCCGCCGGAACCACATACCACGGCGCATGTTTGCTTGCCGTGTTGCGGATCATTTCTTCGTAAGCGTTCTGGTAATCGTCCCAGCGTTCGCGCTCGCGAACGTCGGCCTCGGAGAACTTCCAATGCTTTTCGGGTTCGTCGAGCCGCGCCAGAAATCGCTGCTTCTGCTCTTTCTTCGAAAGATGAAGAAAGAATTTGCGGATCACGGTCCCGCTGCGCGCCATGTGCCGCTCGAAGCAGTTGATGTCTTCGAATCGTTCTTTCCAAACATCCTTCGTAACCAAAGATGGAGGAACCTTCTGGCTTGCAAGCACCTGAGGATGCACGCGCACCACCAACACCTCTTCATAATAAGACCGGTTAAAAATTCCAATATGGCCGCGCTCCGGCAGATGCTGCGTGGTGCGCCAGAGGAAATCGTGTTGCAGTTCCGTCTCCGATGGAGTTTTGAAGGAAACCACCTGGCAGCCCTCGGGATTCACCCCCGACATGACATGCTTGATCGTGCCATCCTTACCGGCCGCGTCCGTCGCCTGAAAAATCAGCAGCAGCGACCACTGATCTTCCGCATAGAGCTTGGCTTGCAGCTCCGCCATGCGGTCGATATCTTTTTGCAGTGGTTCTTTGGCTTCATCGGCCGATGTCCAGTGCTTGGTGTCGCCCGGATCGAAATCTTTCAGCCGGAAATGTTTGCCACTATCAACGCGATAGGATCGAGCCAGTTTGGAGGTCTTCATCTAGAAAAGTCTACACCCGCAAATGGCGAACGAGGTTTGCGAAAGGAAGAAACGCAATTGCTTAAAACTTGATCTCTACACGCTGACCGGCTTTTCAGTCACGACTGGAAGTTTGGCTTGCCACCAAGCATCAAACCCGCCGCTCACATTCACAACCTCGCGAAAACCGGCGCGTTGCAGCAAACTACACGCAATCATGCTGCGATATCCGCTTTTGCAGTGCACCGCAACAGGCAGATTATTGTCGATCTCCGGGGGCGCGATTTTGAAGTTATCGAGCGGCCACAATGTCGCGCCTTCCACGTGTCCGGATTCCCATTCCGCCTCGCGGCGAACATCCAAAACTTGCGGGTGATTTGCCAGCAACTGAGCGTCAAGTTCTTCAACGCTTACTTGCCGAACCGCGGCCAGAGGCAATCCCGCTGTACGCCACGCGGCGACTCCGCCTTTTAGAAATCCTCTGGCGTCTTCCAACCCAATACGCGCCAGCCGCATGCGTGCTTCCGCGGCTTGCTCTTCCGAATCGGCGATCAGCACCGGCCGTGCGGCTAAACCCAACAGCGCCCCGGCCCATGAAGCGAACTGCCCGGAGAGCGCAATATTCACCGATCCCGGCACATGTTCTGCCGCGAATTGCTCACCCGAACGCACATCGAGCGCGATTCCGCCTTCCGCAAGAATTGTTTTCAGCTCCGCCGGCGCGATGGCACATAGCGGAGGAAGATCCGACAATGCCGCTGCCCCGCTGCGATTGATTTCCGCATCCTGAGAAAAATATTCCGGGCGCGACGGCAGATTGCTGGTCAATTGCCTGACGAACTCTTCCCTGCTCTTGATCTGCAATGCGTAATTGGTCAGCCGCTCGGTACCGATGGTCGATACGCGTTCGGCTCGCATGTTGCGCCCGCACAAAGATCCCGCCCCGTGAGCCGGATAAACCAGAACATCGTCGGCAAGCCTGAGAATCTTATGGTGCAGGCTGCCGTAAAGCATTCCCGCCAGTTGCACCGGCGTGTGGCGCTTCGATAGATCGGGGCGGCCAACATCTCCAAGGAATAACGTGTCGCCGGTCAGGACAGCCCAGGGCGCGGGAGATTTTTCTTCGTCGGCAATCACCAGGCAGATGCTTTCCGGAGTGTGTCCCGGCGTTTCCAGAGCGCGAATCGCAATTTTGCCCAGCCGCAACTCAAATCCATCTTCGACGCCGACGTGTGGGAACGTCGCCCCCGCTTCTTTTCCCATATAAATAGTTGCGCCAGTTCTGGCCGCCAGCTCGCGATGGCCGGAAACAAAATCGGCGTGCAGGTGAGTCTCAAAGATGTGGCGAATGGTTACGCGATTAGCCTCGGCTGCCTGCAAATAGATATCGACGTCGCGCTGCGGGTCCACCACAACCGCCTCGCCTTCAGAGGCCATCATGTAAGAAGCGTGCGCCAGACAACCCAGATAGAATTGCTCGAAGTACATCGCTCTCCTTTGCACCAAATCCCAAATCGATTTTAGCCTGTGGGAGGGCAGAGCGGCAGACTCCGGCAGTCTTAGCACGGGCGAAAATGCAACAACGCTGAAGATATGGACTAAATACCGGCCACTCGTAATCAGACGACTGATCGCCTACGGAATGC
Source organism: Candidatus Aquilonibacter sp. (assembly GCA_035486715.1). Taxonomy (GTDB): domain Bacteria; phylum Acidobacteriota; class Terriglobia; order Terriglobales; family Acidobacteriaceae; genus Sulfotelmatobacter. The sequence goes on along the minus strand of DATHMV010000032.1, from coordinate 6,640 downwards.
GGAAACTCACGTTGCTCTTGAGCGTGCAGCAGCTCGTGGTCACCTCTACTAAGCCCGTCGTCGCCCCAGTGGGCACAACGGCCGTGAAATAAGTGTTCGTTCCCTTCGTCCACGTTGCGGCTATGCCATCAAAAGTAACGCTCTTGATCCCGGTGAGATTGGTTCCAAGAATGGTGACCGTCGATCCAACTTTGCCGGAGGCAGGCAGCAGTTTTACAAATGGACTCAAGCCTGTACCGAAGGTGAAAATCGTGCCCAATTCTCCCGTGCCTCCACCCCCGGTGACGCCATAGAACGCGCCGCTGGTGTGCTGAACCAAACCGCCGAAGGGTGTTGATCCATCCGTCAAGCCGCCGGTAAAGTCGTAGATCGTGCTTAACTTGCCCGCGGAATTGATTTCGAAGACGGTGCCCTCTTCGCCAGTCCCGCCGTAGGTGGTTGTGCCGTAGAAGTTCCCATCCGTCGCCTGGAGCAGGCTGTCATTCGGTTCGTATCCGTCCGTTACATCGAAGCTATGGAGCACGGTTAACACGCCAGCCGCGGTGATCTTGAAGATTTCGCTGTCTCCGTTCGCTCCGCCCCGCAAGGTTGTTCCATAGAAGCTTCCATTGGCCGCCTGGATCAGTTGGCCCTCGGGCTCCCAGCCGTCGGTGTTATCAAAACTGTGCAAAGCAGTGATCACTCCTGCGGGAGTAACTTCGAACACCGTGCCAAAGTCGTTGGCGCCTCCGGTAGCGGTAACCCCGTAAAAATTTCCGTTCGTACCTTGCACTAACCCGGCCAATGGTTCATAACCGTTCGTATCGTCGAAGAAGGCGAGACTGGTGAACGCGCCTGCCGTACTGATCTTGAAAACGCTGCCATAAACCGTGGGCATGCTGTAGCTGGTGGTCCCGTAGAGATTCTTGTCCGTTCCCTGCACCAGCGCGCCGGCGGGGAATCCACCATCGGTGTTCGCAAAGCTGTGCAGCGTGGTTAAGGTGCCGGAAGGGGTAATTTTGAAAACCGTACCGTCGCCATTGGCGCCACCCTGATACGTTGTGCCATAAAAATTCCCATCCACCCCGAGCACCAGCCCAGCGTAGGGATTTTCTCCATCGGTACCATTAAAGCTATGCAGAACCGTTAAAGTCCCACCCGGAGTGACTTTGAAAACCGTGCCGTCGCTGTTCGCGCCGCCGTAAGTCGTGGTTCCATACAAATTTCCGTCTTTGCCCTGGACCAGGTTTTCCGTAAAAGGAAACTGGCCGTTGGTTCCATCAAAATCGACCAGGATTTCGACGGTTGCCGGTGGGTGGATCGGCGCTCCGAGGCGGAAGCTATCGGTCTGAGCGGCCGCCAAAATTGGATTCGTGAACATTGCTAGCAGGATGATGGAAGCGAAGGAAGTGGCTTGCAAGAACTTGGGGCTTTTCATACTGGGATCTCCTGAAGAATCAAACGGCGCCAACGACCATTCCAGTCTTATTTAGGATGGGGCACAACTCCCTTACTGCAATGATAGTGAGGGGGGAACTTCAAGCGTTACAGCAAACAATCAATTCGGGCAACATTCTACCTGCAACCGGTCTCTTTGTCGTCGAAAACAATCTCAGAATCAGATCCATAAAAATGGCGCCGGAGGGTCTTCCGGCGCCGAGGGTTTCTCGCGAGATGCGGTCAAGCGAGAAGTTGTTTCCTACCAGTCAAAGTCATTCGTTCCGCGTTACTTGCTCTCCGCGGTTGGCAACGGTGCAGCCCCGAAGTCGCGGCGGTTGTTGACGGCGGTGCGCGCGGCGCGAGTCGCGGGCATATTCGCGGCGGCCGCTCCGTAGCGTTCGAGCAGCACCGGCGCCATGGTGTTTTCGGCTTCCTTGACGAAGATCATCTGGGTCGGCGAAGCCATATCGACGCGGATAAAGTCTCCCAGCTTCACCTGTCCGGTTGCCACCAGATTCGCCAGCGGGAACACCAGATTCCGCTCGATCGCGCGCTTCAGGTGACGCGCACCGTATCGCGGATCGGTGCCTTCCTTCAGCAAGAACTCCTTTACGCCGCTGGTGCAATTGAAGACGAATTGATTGGCGCCGGCAGCCATGAGCACGCGCTGCTGAACCATGCCCAGCTCGATCTCAAGAATCTGCGCCAAGTGTTCGTCGCGTAGCGTCTTGAAAACCACCGTCTTGTCGATACGGTTCATGAACTCGGGCGTGAACTTGCGGCGCGCCGCTTCCACCGCGGTGCGCTGAATCTTGTCGTCGAAGTTGTTGTCGACTTCCACGGCCTTCGGCGCAAAGCCAAAGCCGCCATCGACCAGATTCGTCATCTCGCTGGCGCCGAGGTTCGAGGTCAGGATGATGATGCATTGAGAAAGATCGACGCGGCGATTATCGCCGAGTGTAAGCGTAGCTTTGTCGAGGATTCCGAGCAGAAGCTGCCACAACGAATCGCTCGCCTTTTCGATCTCGTCGAACAGCAGGATCGAGAGCTTCAGCTTCTCGGTAAACCACTGGTTGAGCGCTTCTTGTGTGAGCAGCGGATGCGTCTCGCGATGGCCAAGGTATCCCGGAGGTGAACCGATCAGTTTTGCGATCTCGTGCGAATGCTGGAACTCGGCGCAATCGATCTTGATGCAGGCGCGCGCGTCGCCGAACAAAGCCTCGGCCACGGCCTCGACCACGCGAGTTTTGCCGGAACCGGTGGGCCCAAGAAACAGCAGGTTGCCCACGGGACGCCCGGGAGCGTTCAGGCCGGCCAGAAACATCTGATAAATTTCCGCGACCTTTTCGACGGCCTGATCCTGGCCGACAATCTTGCGGCGCAGGGCGGCTTCAAACTCTCCAGCATCGTTGCTGCGGCGGTTCGGATCGAGCACGGTAGCGAGGTTCGTTCTCATAAAGTGGCTTGTCCCGGTTTTGCCGGACTTACAATCCTTTTCCAGGCCGTGTTTTAATCTGCGGCCTTTGCCTGCATTTCCCCCGGACTCACCGGCTGTTCGGCCTCTCCAGTTCCCGATCAATTAGTGACAAAATCTGTCACTTGGAACCGACCGCCCATCCAGCCTGATAGCGCGTCCAAGGTGACATGGAAATAAGCAAGCTGCTGGCCACGGTCGCGCCTTGGATTGTGGAAAGGAAAACCCTCTAAACGGCAGGAGTTACGTCCCCAGGGCAGAGATTAGAACACTACTCGGGCAAAAGTTAAAGATGCATGAGAGAAATAGTTTGCGCATGAAGGAAGGGACTGTCCAAAGGAGGTAGTGTCCTAATAGTGCGTTGCTGGGCTATTTGTGCTTCAGGTAATCCACAAGAATCGTTATCGCAAACCCCAGAAAACTAGAAGCCACGACGATGAAACCCCCTACTACCTTTGCCGCATGGATGTCTTTGGCGGCTTGCCGGATTTCGATCCCGTGTTCCTTCGTCTGCTCCTTCAAGTTGTCCACAGACTCTTTAAGCGCCGCGAGTGATGCTTTGAGGTCAAGCATCATCTGGATTACAAAACTTTGATCCAATGCCGCCAGTGGTATTGGCGGCGGATTCGTCGGAACGTTCGGCACCCCAGCCGACGCTGATCCTCTTTGCGGGTCTCTCATTATTGGTGACCTGAGTTCGCGCCCATCCATTCCCAAACTGTAGGTAGCGCCCATCCGAAATAACCTGAAACACCAAAAACAATTGCATGCCCAAATTTTCCGGGAGTAATCTCTAATGCGTCAGAGACGGTCTTTGACACTCCTTCCGATCTGACTAGCCACCGACCGGGAGCGAGAACAAGATGATTGGTTGGATATAGTGCCTTAACTTTTTCGCCCAGTTGTGGAGCCACAGCATCCGTAAGAGCGAGAACTAGGAAGACGGCCATAGCGATTTCATGGTACGCCTAGCTCATTCACGCGAGCAAATCCTCAATCGTCCAAGCACTTGTGGTGATGCCAGCTTCCATCGCTGGGGTAACTCTGAGACTTGAATGCACACGGCAGAAATTGTAGTACGCAAAATGCAAGGCCACGGCGGCTTTCAGATGCGACAGCTTTTTGCTGAATGCATTAGTGAGCCGCGTAAATCGCCGCATCTGCATTCTCATTGTCAAATTGCTGCGCTCAATAAAGCTTGTTGAAATGTGATCGGGGTTAGGATCACCCAAGCGCACCTTGGATATAACCCCCTTGATTGGCGATGGGGAATACCTCCCTTCGGGGGTTTCCTGCCCGAAGTCGCCAAACATCTTGGTTAATTGCGCGAAGTCAACATCAAGGCCGAAGGTTTCCGGTACGCTGGCTGTGTAGTGATTCAGTCCATCCGTAGTGAGCTAGACGCGCCCTGCAAGTCGCTTATAGAGATCGAACAGGAATACATGAGTGTCCATGCGGAGTCTCTTGCCGAGCATGAATGAAGGAATCAGCTTTGTCTCTGCGTCAATCGCTACGGTGACCCATTGGCTACCAAGCTCCTTCGAGTCTCCCTTGCGTACCTGGCGTTGCTTCTTACCGCAAAACGTCCAGATTTCATCAACCTGCAAGTAGTTTATTTTCAGATTCCGCATCTTGGAATCCATTAGGGCTTGGCACTTCTCGCCAGCAATGAGCAACAAGCGCATGATCGTATCACGGTGAACTTGCGTTACGCGCTCGATTGAACGGATGGACATTCCTTCGACTACCTACAGCGCTATCGCTGTGCTCAGTGCAAAAAGTCGTTCACGGAAGATCACGCGCAGCCGCTAGGCGAGATGCGAGCGATACTACGATTTAGTCAACCGCACATTTCCCAATCTCATGCTACCGTTTGAGGCTGAGGTAACCGCGCGGTGACGAACTGGCGGCCTTTCTTTCCGAGGCCGCCACCATGCCAGCAACGCAGTGTTAGGACACTACCCCAAAGGACCCCTCCTTTGATTTCTGAGAACGCGCTGTGGGTCTGTCACCTGCCATTGGACGTAGCGGGTGGAAGTCTGGCTTGAGCGGGATCAATAAGAATTTCTCCGCGCCCTCAGCGCCTCCGCGATGAGAGCTTTTCCACCGCAAACGAGGGGGAGATGACCGCTAGTAACTAGCCAATGAACATGGTGAACATTAGCATCGCGATCAGGCGTTCTCGGAGGACTGCTTGCGTCGCTCGTCTATACTCACCATTTCTGCAATCTCGTGTGCACTTTTTGGCGTAGCCGCTCTGCGGCTAAACTCGCGTTCCTCTTCGGCTGAGGCTGCTCAGCTACAAACCGCGCCAGTCGCGGCTTCTGCCGTGCCGGCGGAGCAACTCAAACCGGTCAGCGCGACGTTGTCGACTACAACTTCAATCAAACCGGCCGATATCCCCCAGCCGACCAGCGCTTCCGGAAGTCTCTATACGGCGAAGCGGGGAGATACCATTCCGGCGATCGCGCACCAGCAACTCAAGAACACAGCCTATTTAACCTCTTCCGAACTGGCCGATGCCATCCGCGCTAACAACAAAAATTTAGGCTCAAGCAACATTCTTAAGGCTGGTGAGCAAATCACCATCCCCGGTATTCTTCCCGCTCCCATCGTCGAGCACACAATTCCCGTTCCCAAAGATTTTGAGGTCCGAGCCATCTATCTCACTGGGATTATGGCCGCCAGTGACCACGGACTCCGTATCATCCGCCACTGGCGCGAGGTCGGCGGCAACGCCGTGGTCTTTGACATAAAAGATTCCGACGGCAGCGTAAACATTCCCTTCGAGCATCCGTTGCTCGGCAAGCACCAGGTCTATATCCATGACCTGCCCAAGTTCGTGCACTTCCTGCACTCCGAGAACATGCACGCCATCGCCCGCATCGCCATCTTCCGCAACGAGCGCATGGCGACCGAACATGCCGAACTCGCCGTGCAGTCGAAAAAGAATCACGCGCCCTGGCGCGAAAACGGCAAGCTGGTCTGGACCGACCCCTCCAACCCCATAGTTCAGGATTACAACATCGCCCTCGCCAAATTCGTGGCCCAATCGGGCGCCGATGAGATTCAGTTTGACTACGTGCGATTCCCTGCCGAAGGCGATCAGAAAGACGCCAGCTTCGTCTTCCAAACCGAGCATCCCATGTGGCAGCGCTCCGACGTAATCACCGCATTCCTGAAGAAGGCCTATGCCGAACTGCACCCCACCGGCGTACTGCTCTCGCTCGACGTCTTCGGAGTCATGGCCTGGCAGCGCCCGGTCGATCTTTCCCACACCGGCCAGGACATCGTGGGCATGGCCAAATATTGCGACGTGCTCTCGCCCATGATCTATCCTTCGCACTTCTTCGGCATGGACAACATCGAGCACCCCGGCGACGCGCCCGAGCACTTCATCGGAGAATCGATGCAGCGCTTCGAACTCATCACCAAAAGCAGTGGCGTGACCATCCGCCCCTGGCTGCAAGCCTTCCGCTGGCGCACCAAGACCTACTCCCCCGAATACATCAAGATTCAGGTAGAAACCGCCCGCGCCAAAGGCGGCATCGGATTCCTCTTCTGGAACGCCGCGAACGACTACAGCAAGCCCTACGAAGCCATGCCCGAAATGAAGTCCGCCAACTTCAAACCCGTCCCCGACTCGAAAGACGCCTCGAAAAACAATCCCCGCTACTTCCGCGGCGACGAACTCCCCGTACCGACCGTGCGAGCCGCCATAACACCGACCAACTAAAGATTTGTCAT
>DATHMV010000031.1:0-15371 GCA_035486715.1 Candidatus Aquilonibacter sp. | reverse complement strand
TGCGATTTGCAAAGATCGAAAGGACTGCAGCCAGAGTTGCAGTCGGTGCGCTTGTGCTAGTGATTTTGCTGAGCATCACTCGGAGCACACGGGCACAGGAGGCAGAAAGGCCCTATCCGAAGATGCTGCCAGTTTCGCAGTATCTAATGGACCGGAATGCGGCAATCGCCCTGGCGCGAAGCGCCGCTCCAGAGGGCATTTCAAAGGATGCGTCTGTTTTGGTGCTGACGCCCAAAGGCTGGGAAACAGCGGTCAAAGGTACGAATGGTTTTGTGTGCATGGCGGGGCCGTCATGGACGGCTAGTATTGACTTTTATGACGTCTGGAGTCCGAAGCAGAGAGGGGCGATTTGCCTCAATCCAGCAGCTGTGCGATCGATCCTTCCGATTTATCGCAAGCTGACGCAAATGACGCTGGCTGGAGTGACCTCTGTAAAAGAGCGCATCGCGGGTATTCAAGAGGCGTATGCGAAGAAGGAGATTCCGCCGGTGGAGCCGGGGGCAATGAGCTATATGATGTCCAAGCATGCATACCTTACCCATTTGGGCCATTCACACAATTTATGCCACGTGATGTTTTTCTTGCCGATGAAAGATCCTGCCGAATTGGACGCCAATGATCCGAACTCACCCATTTCTTCCACGTCTATGTGGTTCCCGGACCCTGACAAACCGGATAGTCCACTGAACAAAGACCTGCCGCCGCTGCGGACCGTCCCAATCGAAGTGCCCTATTGGTCCGATGGCACTCTTGCGTTCCACTAAATAAAGCCGTATGGCAACAGCAACGATCCCAGGAACGACCTCAGGTCCCTGTAAACGCGCAGACCGTCCATATAGTACTAGCCTCCACTTGATTGCATAACAATGTCGGCTCCTCGACCCGAGTAAACTTTGGTTGCTTGACGACCAGAGGCTCGGGAGAAAGGAGCCGAACATGTTGTTAATAGGCGTAGATTACCACCCGAGCTTTCAGCAGATTGCATTTTTTGAGGAAGAGACAGGTGAGTGCGGTGAACGGCAGTTGAATCACAGCGATGGTGAAGCAGAGCGGTTCTATCGAGAACTGCGGCAGCGAGGAAGCTGCGTGCGGGTAGGCATGGAGGCTACCGGATATTCACGCTGGTTCGAGCGACTGCTGGCAGAACTTGGTTGCGAGCTTTGGATCGGTGATCCCGCCGAGATCAAGGCCAAGCGGGTGAAGAAGCAGAAGACCGACCGCAAGGATGCCCAACTTCTGCTCCGGTTGATGCGGGAAGATAACTTTCCGCGGATCTGGGTGCCGAGTCCGGAGAATCGGGATCTGCGACAACTGCTGTGGCACCGTCATCGGTTGGTGCAGATGCGCACGCGGATCATGAATCAGCTGCAGGCGTTGGCGATGAACGAAGGCAGGCGCTGGAAGGCGAAGTTGTGGAGCGAGTTGGGACGAGCAGAGTTGGAGAAGTTAGCTCTGGCTCCCTGGGCCAGCCGTCGGCGGCAAGAGTTGTTGGAGTTGCTGGACCGGATGAACCCGACTATCGAAGAACTAACGAGAGCTGCCGAGCAGGAAGCCAGGAAGCGCCCCGAGGTTTTGCGACTGATGACGCATCCTGGTGTTGGTCCGCTAACGGCACTCGCTTACGTGTTGATCATCGGAACGCCCGCGCGGTTTCACCGTGGCAAGCAGATCGGCACGTACGTGGGCATGGTTCCGAGTGAGGACTCCAGCGCCGGCAAGCAACGGCTGGGACACATCAGCAAGCAGGGGAATTCGTTGTTGCGATTCCTGCTGGTGGAAGCGGCACAGGCGGCAACCCGCATCAATCCGGAGTGGAGACGCCGCTACATTCACCTGGCGATGCGGCGACACAGGAGCATTGCCAAGGTCGCGATGGGACGTCGTCTGGCGGTTCGGTTGTACTGGATGTGGCGGAATGGTTCTGCCTATTCGCCGTCGTTCGAGTTCGGTTCGTACGTGGGACAGCCCGGTACCGGACATGGCGTGAACTAGAGCGCCGTCCACTTGATTGGGCGTCCCGCTCCCCTAAAGGGAGTCCGAAGAAGTAATCTTGGTCGAAGATTTGATCGAAGAGATGTTTAGGTCGGCCGAAACCGGCCGAGAGATTGCAAACGAGCCGTGGTCGTCGATGCAGAGCCAACGAAAGCTAACAAGACCACTCCCGGAAGTGGAAGGAGAAGTCTGTTCAAAAAGGATTTGACGGGGCCGGCATTGTTAGAGATGTCCGGTTTGCCGACTAATCAGAACTTAGCCGATAGGTTGACCAAGGTCAAGTAAGCAGTCTGAGCAGTCTGCGAAATACCATCGCGACCATGCCATATAACAATCCGTTCAGAATAACCACTAGCGAGATACCTAGCACCTGTCCTGAAGTGGACCCGCTCTCGGTCGCCATCAGGAGAATCGATGGTGGACAAATCACGAGGTATGCATAATCGCCCAGACGTGGCGCGTCTCGGTGATTGTTGTAATAATAAGCGTACTGCACGAGAATGCCGGCTATCGCCATCCCCACTAGGGAAAACCACAAGAAAGTTTTTCTCATGTAGGAAGTTCCCAAGACTCTGCACCATTCTGCACTGCCGGGGAACTTGTCGTGCGTCTTTATTCGGTCACACCTACCCAAGCAGTTACCCAATTCCTGATTAACGCGGTAACCGTCCATGTGGGTACTAGCCTCCACTTCTCCGGTTAGCCGACAAATCAGGAGTTGAGAAAAGAGTGAGCTACGTACCCGAGACATGCGGGGTCAGTTTCGACAGAAAAATCGAACCGGCGACGAAGCCAACAAACGCAGGAAAAATAAACGTGAATGTCCAACCATGGACGTTGCCAGTGGTAACTAGCAAAAGGAAAGAGACACCGCTAGCGGCCCAGCAAAGTACTCCTCTTGTTCTTGTCTCGGCAACTAGCAAGCGCTTCCTGTCTATAAATGAGCCCACGATTGCCAACACAGTGCCCAAAAGCAGCGCGGGGAAAAATGACTGGGACAAGATCGCATACCCCAAACCTTCCGTGCTCCCGAAGCTGAGATGTTCCACAAGGGCGTACAGAAACACTCCTCCAACAGTCAGGATTGCGCCAGTTGGGAAGACCCAGTTCCACGCTTTCATTTCGTCCAACATTCCTCTACGACTTTTGAATCTGGAGCTTAGCATCAATCCGTGGACCTAGTGCCTAGTAAACGCCGTAACCGTCCATGTGGGTACTGGAACGGACTTGGCCGGTTTGCCGACTAATCGGGAGCTAGGCGAGTTTGCGGTAATCCCCTGCGTAGCCCTGCAAGAATTATAAGGTGAAATCGTTCTAATATTATCCAGCTCGCGTGTTCTTCTCCGTAGGAGTTCATCCAGCAGAGGTGGCAGATGCGAATCCCATGTATGCTACTGACCCCGGTAATGTTGATGGCGATGCCGCTGAGCGCGCAATCGTCGAAGGTAGGGTATCTCCGCCATGCAGACCGCATGTGCAGCGCCACGTTAACAGACGGAACTACTTATGAGCTGTGGAAGCGTGTGTTGGGGACCGAATGGAAGGGGCAGCCTCTTTACGTGAAAGTGTATGGGTACTACAAGCCCGGTTCGGGAGAGTTTCTCTCGTGGAACACCGGCGGCATGTCTGAGCATGGATATGCCAACGAGCCGAAGGAGAATCCTCCAAAGCCGGGAGCATCGTGTGAATTGCCCTATCATCACATCTTGTTGTTGAAGGATGGGGAGTGGGCAGATTTTTGGGCTTCGGACGGAAGGGTCGGAGTTTTTCACTGCAACCTAAAATTCGAAACACGAGAAAAAGCATGGTCGTACGTGGCGAAACATTGGCAGGATGGAAGCGAAACGAAGTCAGCAAAGTTGTTTACTGAGATTCTGCTGTATCAGCAGCTAGGTTATGATTTCTTCCGGCCAAAAAGGCTGGAATTTGACGCCCGGCCGTACACCTACGAGTCACTCATCAGCGCGAAGAAAGTAGATTCAAATTGGGAACTGGAAATCAAGGGCGCGGATGAGCCGAACCGCGCGACGGTTTTACTCGACAGCAACTTCAGACTACTTGCGGCAACGAAGAACCCCGCCACACACTGACGAACACGCGACGCTCGTTCCCACGAGGCACTTGGGCTCAAACTCCTGATAAACGCCGTAACCGTCCATGTGGGTACTGGGACGGACTTGTCCGGTTTGCCGACTACACGGGAGTTAGACTTCGGAAACTCCACACGACGGGCAATCTTGCGGATCGAACTGATGAAATAAACTATAAATAATGAATGCGCGAACCCTTCGTCCCGAGTCGGGCTCCAGCCCATCGGACCCCAATAAGAGAAACTACGGCATGGTAGTCCTCATTACCATCGCCTTCTTGGGCGTTGGCGGTGTCCTCGCAATAGCCCTCGCGGACAGGCCAGGTGGAATCCAAATCTTAGCGATGGTGGCATACACCTTTTTAATTCCTTACATCGCGTCAGATCGTTTTCTCAATCTCGTTCCCTGGGATCGACTGATTCATGGAAAGGTCCTGCTAGGACATTGTCTTGCGCTGGTGATTGTTTACGGCATTACGACCGAGGCTCCGGCAGTCAGGCCCCGTCTTCCCACTTGGTTTATTACTTCGGGCCGAAGACCCTCCCTCTTCCTGGTTTGTCTTGGCGGTGTCCTTTTGGCCTTGGCTTTCTGTGAGTATCACTGGGTGATGAAATCCAAGGACGAATGACACGCAAGCGGAGGTAACACCACATTGGATTCCATGGGCTTAGACCGGATGCGGAAGCGACGGCGATTCATCATCGCGATAGTCGGTGGGCTGATTTCCGCTGGTGCGGCGGCAGGGAAAACCTGGTCAGTACAAAACCAAGGTTTCCACCCTTGGCTCCCGTTGCCACTAGCGGCTTTCGCTGGCTTTGCGCTTGGATTCTTCCTCGTCTTCCGCGCCGCACGGCCACCCAGCGCAGAATAGGTAAGTCTGTCACGCCACCGTGCAGCGTGGTTGCTAAGGTTGTCAAGTCCTGATTAACGCCCTAACCGTCCATGTGGGTACTGGAACGAACTTGTCCGGTTTGCCGGCTATCAGGAGTTGAGAATCTTTTTCGCGTAGCGACGTTCCGCAACTTGGCGCTAGGACAGGGATGTGGTCTCTGCTAAGGCGGTTTTAGCGGCAGTCGTTTGCTTGTCTAAGTCAGTTACGCCGCGCCCTAAAACTACCAAACGATGAAATAGAAAGCCCATTGCGATTTTGTTTAATTCTGGTTTTTGGATGTTGTGAAAAACAATCGTCCCGAGTTCAGGGGGTTGGACCAGCCCGAGATACAAGCAGTAACAGTAGCCGCCGTAATATTCTCCGTGTTCTCCCATAAAGAGGTACGAAACTCGCCCGGCCCGCCCGACTTGCGCCTGAGAAATCGAATAGGACCTTGCGCTGCATGCCTCCGCATCTCGCAATACCCTCCTCTCGGAAATCCATGCAGCGGTTAGGAGAAGTACCAAAAGCGGCAGATACTGCAAGATGAGAATCGCAATGGGCGCATACCTTGATGAAAAAAGCCAGTTCAAAAAACTAAACTGCATGGGACCACCAGCCGCGAGAAACACAAGAGAAGCTACGGCGAGAACTGTCGGCACAAACAACAGCCATAACCTCACAAGCTCAACTCTCACGGCCAGAAGGTCCTGTTCCAAAAACTTATTTCGGCCGGGGTCCATCACTGGTAGGGCCGTACGTACGTAGAAAACGTCCCTGCGCGGATGCATCAAAAAACCTGCCAATACCGCCGTCACCATGACGGCCGCTATTGTGCCTTCGAGGAAAGCCTCATACGGGGTGAACAGCAATGCTCCCGCAAGAACCACCACCACGATAAGCACGGGCCAGGCTGTTTCCATCGTTCGATTCCCTTAGGTCTAAAATGATAGCAGCAAGGGCACGGCCTGTTCGTGCCTGATTACCGCGGTAACCGGAGATGTGGGTACTAGGTCGCCCCTAATTGACATCGCCATCCGCAATGCGCATTTCGTTCTAAGAATGTCCGTGTAATACAATCCTGGAACCATGCAGACGGTTTACGAAGCCGCAGGTGGTCGCGACGGGCTGCTGAGGTTGGCCAGTGCGTGGCACACGCGGGTCCTGGAAGACGAAGTGGTTAGCCATGCGTTCAGCCATGGATACAACCCGCAGCACACTGAACGCCTTGCCGCATACTGGGCGGAAGCACTCGGTGGCCCAACAACATACTCTGACCGGTACGGCACCGAAACCTCAGTTGTGCGGATTCACAGCGGCAAGGGGCCACACGAGGAGATGGACCAGCGGGCGATCGCTTGCTTCGATCAGGCGCTAGAAGATGTCGACCTCGCCCGCGACGAGCGACTTCGGCGTGTGCTCCACGATTACTTCGCGTGGGCTACCACGACCACTATGTCTCGTTACCACCGTTCGGCAGACGATGTGCCGGACGGTTTGCACATCCCGAAGTGGTCCTGGCAGGGGCTCGTCGGCGGAGGAGAACCGACTAGAGCCTGATTAAACGCGCAAACCGTCCATGTGGATTCTGATACGAACTTTACCGGTTAGCCGACTAACCAGGACTTGGCAAGCCAGAATGTCCTCAACGGGCCTTTTGACTTTGGATAACTTCCGGTCCGCTTGTCATCCGCCCGATGCGCCGGGAACATTGGAGGTTCGGGCGAGAAGGATGAGCCACAACGTGCTAATCGCGAGGAACCAAGGAAGCACATAGAAAGCCAGAATTGCCTCAATCAGTCCTGGACCGACGACCAACATGGCGTCACTGCTTAGACGCTGCGCTCCGTGATAGGTCCAAGCGACGGCGAGAAATAACACCCAAGAGAAGCATGGCACTACAAATCTGGCAGCTCGTACAGCCCATTTACGCTCCTTCAAGAGACCTACTGCGGTGGTGCCAAAAATGACCGAGAGCAAAAACGTCAGGCAGATGTAGCCGAATGACAGATTGAGAACCGAAGACTTTGGATCCACATTAAGCGTAGGGTGTAAACGCGAGAATCGCTGTAAATGCACGAAATCTACTAAAACCCCGTATATGACGAGAGCCCCTATGAGGAATACGACAGCGCTCACAAGCGCCCCGCAGATAGCGAAGAAAAGTAAGACGCCGTTTCGGCTCATCGATCGTTTTTCCTTTGCCAAAGACTGGCAATCATAAACTGCCGCTCTCAGCGCTTGGCTTTACTCGGTAACTCACCGCCGCTTCGCGATCAGAATCATTTCGCTTCAATGTCGAAACCCTATTACCCACGCAGCTTTAAAGGTGCCTACAACTGCAAGCGCCATCAAGACCGTGGCAATCACCCTAATCCGAACCGGCGCGGCCGAACTAACAATGACGCACCAGAAAATGGATGCTATGAACAATATATAGACACCAAAACCAGAAACGATAAGGTAAAAGAAAAACAGCAATATTGCGAAAGGTTGGCTGTAGGAGGTCTTTGTTTCGGCATCGTAAATTTGGTAAACCAACCAGAGCAGTCCGAAGAAACCTGATGGCCCGCACAGGACAGCCAATACGCCCATAAGAAACGGTGTCCAAGGTGCATTTCGTTGATTGCTTGTGTCCAAGATAGTGCCCGTTTTTCCTACTTCGCCTCTCGGTCCCCAGTGTAGAGAATAGTCTTAGGCTCATGGCCAACCGATTTTCCGAACGCAACCGCCTGGTAAACGGTTACCTGAGAAATGGCGGGCAGTATAAATCGCCATTAGGACCAACTGCCGGTTAACGTGACCAATGGGGTCAGCAGCTGAACGAACCAGAGCAGAGTGCGAACTGCAGTAGAAGAATGGTTTTGTTAGGTTGTGATTAACACGGTAACCGGTAAAGTCAAGTACTGGGAGCCGTTACCGGACATTTGACGGAATTTCCGCTGGCGAATACACTCGCTCTTCGAACATCCACACGATTTACAGCTTCATGCCTATTCCTTTTGACGATCTTAACGGTGACCCCATCATTCATGGCTATCTACACGTACCTGCGCGGGCCACTGGAAATGCCGTTGTACTCACACATGGTGCCGGCGCCGACTGCCAATCGAAACTGCTGGTAGAAATGTCCAATGCTCTTGCCGAGTCGGGCTTCACCGTTTTGCGGTTCGACTTGCCATTCCGCCGCGAACGCCCACATGGACCGCCTTCTCCCTCTAGCGCCGCCCGGGACAGGGATGGGCTGCGGCGCGCCGTTTCGATAATGCGAGAGCAGAAAAATACTCAGGTGTTCTTGGGCGGCCATTCCTACGGCGGACGGCAGACGACCATGCTGGCTTCGGAAGAGCCCGAACTGGCGGACGGTTTGCTGCTGCTCTCTTACCCACTTCATCCTCCGCGTAAGCCGTATCAACTTCGTACCGGCCATTTTCCAAAGCTGACCACGCCCGCGTTCTTCGTTCACGGCACGCGCGACCCATTCGGCACGACTGCTGAGATGAAATCCGCTCTGGAGCTGATCCATGGCTCACATGCCATGTTGGAAGTGGACGGCGCAGGCCATGACCTTTTGCCCAAGAAGACCGCCAACGAATTGCCCTCCCGCGTCGTGAGCGAGTTTAGGACATTCCTGAAAACCCTTATCAAAGAAAACTAAGCCTGATTAACGCCGAAACCTGACATGTAGATACTGGGTCCCAGATGTCCGGTTTGCCGTGCCGGTTCAAACGGTCGATGCAACACCATCTGGTATAAAGCTGTTTTTAAAGGTGGTGTTTATGAAACAAGGGAGACGGTTTGGGCTTTCGGCGGAGCAGAAGCTCGAAGTGTGGCGTCGTTGGAAAGCGGGACAGACGCTGCATGAGTCGGGCGCGCTTTTGGCAAAGAACATTCCTCCATTCGTTGTCTGGTGTCGCGTCACGGTGGGATTGCTCCCGCCGTACGCGGCGTGCGCTCCTCGCGCTCACGCTGCGTGAGCGCGAGGAAATCTCTCGCGGGCTGGCTTCCGGTTCGTCGATCCGTGAGATCGCCAAATGTTTAGAGCGAGCGGTATCGACCGTGAGCCGGGAGGTCGCACGGCATGGTGGCCGTCCTGCGTATCGAGCCAGTCAAGCGGACGGCGAAGCCTGGGAGTCGGCCTTGCGGCCCAAGCGCTGCCTTCTTTCCATCAACCTGAAGTTGCGGAACATCGTTGCGAGTAAACTGATTCTGGACTGGTCGCCGAGGCAGATTTCCGGCTGGCTGAAAACCCAGTATCCCGATGATGAGAGCAAGCGTGTGTCCCACGAAACCATTTACCGAAGCCTGTTCATTCAAGCCCGTGGAGCGCTGAAAAAGGAGCTACTGGAGCACTTGCGATCCAAGCGCCGCATACGCCGGTCGCAGCACTCTCGTATCTTTAAAGACGGGCGCGGTCAAATCCCGGAGGCCATCTCCATTAGGGAAAGGCCTGCTGAAGTGGAGGACCGCGCCATTCCCGGTCACTGGGAAGGCGATCTCCTCCGCGGCTCAGGCAACAGCCACATCGCGACGTTGGTCGAACGCCATTCGCGCTTTGTCATGCTGATCAAGGTACCTAGCCGAGATACGGCGGAGGTTGTGAGGGCATTGAGTAAACACGTTCGTAAACTTCCCGCTACCCTGCGGCGCTCGCTGACGTGGGACCGCGGATTGGAGATGGCCAAACACAAGAACTTTACGGTGGCCACGGATGTGAAGGTCTACTTCTGTGATCCGCAGAGTCCCTGGCAACGCGCCTCGAACGAAAACACAAACGGGCTCTTACGACAATACTTCCCGAAGAACACAGACCTAACCGACTATTCCCAGTCGGATCTGAACAAAGTAGCGCTGCGCTTAAATCAACGCCCACGACAAACTTTAGGTTTTCAGACCCCTGCGAGTAAACTTCAAGAAAGTGTTGCGTCGACCCATTGAGACCACCCGAAAAATCAGGACTTAATTTGTGCGAGCCGGGAAATCGTAGGTAAGAGTAGCGAAATCCAGCCACTTCCTTTCTCGGTCACAAACCATTCGTTCCGGTACTTGTGAAGGTGAAGTTCGACACCACTACCCGCAAGGGGGCCCTCATAATCAGACAGCGACACTGTCGCGTCGTGTTCGGTCTTGCTCGCAATCTTCCAGGAAACAAAAATACCTCCTTCGGGATGCTGCTTTCCCCAGGTTCCACGGCTGGCAAGAAAGAGGATGGGGCCACGATATCCCCAGACCTGAAAGCGTTTTGATTCCGGCCCAACCAAAAGCAAGGCCCTGGACCTACTCAATCCGTATTCTGCGAAGACAGCTTTTTGGAGAATCTGTACTTCTTCGTCCTCACTTTCATTTTTCTTCGGAGCGTGGTTGGGGCATGTGTCCTGACCGTCAGGAACTCCATCGCCGTCCGAGTCCGGGTTCTTTGGGTCTAAGCCCATTCGCTCTTCTTCAATGTCCGTCCAACCGTCGCCATCAGAATCTTGCAATAGCACCTGGAGTGAGAGCACCCACGTTTGCTTTCCAAGGTGAGGAGATCCTTGAGGGGAAGATAGCTGTCCCTCCATGATATTGCGAGGGCCTGGAGGCCCTTGAGTAAACGAGAAAACCAACTCTCCAGGTTTACTTTCGACGAGTTCTGGGTGATGAAACCCACGATAAATTCTATTGGGAATCAGAATCGGTCGTGTCCACGAAGTGCGGTCAGCTGGAGTCTTAGTTGAAATCAAGAAAAGGTCAGTGTCGTCACCAAGTAGGTCGTCGCTCACAATCGCGTAGCTAGTGCCGTCTGGTGCCTTCGTCGATGCTATTGGTTTGATTTCTGCGTCGCCGAAATGCCACATCGGATGCGGCCACACTCCGAGTGGTACAGTAGCCGGAAGCATAAGCATTGTCTTCGATTTGGCCTCAACTCGTCTGGCCGCCGCCAGACTCTCCTTCGTGCCAATTGCGCCAAGCTTTATGTATGCGGCTGTCCGATGTTCTTTGCCGCTTGCTCCCAACTGGACGTTCTCGGTGTCGTTGCTACCGTCCCCACTGGCGATAAGTTCGAGTTTCGCAACTTCCTCTGAGCTCTCGGCTTGGTCGCTCTTTTGACGTGTAACTATCGAGCATGAAGCCAAAAAGGCCGCAGCCATTATTGTGCCTACAGTCATCGTTGCCACTTTCCTGTATGGGAAACTCATCGCAGTTCGAATGTTCCCTTGAACCCGGCCCCTGAGGTAACGCCAACAGGATACTCCCGCCAGCCTTCAAGGATAGACCAACGTAGGGTGGGTAGCTCTTGGTAAACGCGGTAACCGGAGAAGTGGGTACTGAACCTTCGCTATCTACTTTGCGTTGGACTAGTGCCGAAATATGTAAAAAATCCTGCAATCAACAACGCGATACCGCAGGCCAAAGCGAACCACATTAAGTAAACTGGCCACGCTGCCCAACCGTTCTCTTCGCGCACTTTGTGGTAGCGATTGTAGTCAAATGCCCCACCTTGAAGAAGCGCCCATCTTTGCCCGATGCGGAACATCCGAAGCCGGAACATTGAATCTAGCACTGCGCCCACACCGAGATATCCAAGCGTCGGGGAGATTCACCCTTCATAATGGGGAAAGAGAATCACGGTACCTGCGCGGGAGGGCAACTCAGAACCTGCCCAAAACGGAGGACGATATGAAGCGTGAGCGCACTTTGCAGGTCGTTTTGGCCGTGGTGGGCTTGTTTTATTCCTTTTGGGGCTACCTCCTGTTCGACGCTCTGTGGCACTCCAGCTGGCTTAACGGGCATAACGACGTCCTGCCGATGTTCCTGAGCCTTAACACGGTGCTTGGGGTATTTCTCTTGCTGGCCGTTAAGCAACCGGCCAAGCATCGCTCGGTGATCGCCTATGGGGCTTGGTCGAGCCTTGCCCACGCGTTCACGATGTCAATCCAATCGGCGGAGGCCGCGGCGCGCGGGATGCACAGACGTGATAGTCCCCAGGACATTGTGATCTTTGTAATCATTGGAATCGCGCTGCTTGTGCTGCTTCCGGGAAAACAATCAGCATCGGCCAGCGCGGAGGGACCTCGTCCCGCCACGATTAGTGCGCCGCGTTTTGAGGAACGCTAGAGGACCTGGTCCACCGCCGCGCGTGTACCGAGATGCAAGGAGTCCTCTTGGCCCCGCTGCTGAGCCTGAGCGCTGGGTACAACGTGTACTCTCAGCATTTATTCGGTTGGCAAATTCGTTGTGTGGAGGGCAGCAAAAGCATACGATGACGCAGATAAGAGGTCCGAATCACAAGTTCTGGCTGAACCTTCCGCTCTAGTCGCTAGCAGGATGCGCATGAACGAAATCCAAAACCCGCAGGTCGGTGAGCTGGCCGAGGATTTTACTCTCTCCGATTCCACTGGGACACCCCGCACCCTCTCTTCCTTGCTGACCGATGGTTCGCTTCTGCTGATTTTTTATCGGGGCTATTGGTGACCTTTTTGCCTCCGTCAGTTGGCGGAATTCCGGGACCTTTTCGATGTTTTCCGCGGCCTCGGTGTTGGCATCGCCGCAGTGGCCGTGGATTCCCTTGAGCAATCTGATCGGGTTCGACGCCAGTACGAATTGCCGTTTCCGATTCTTTGTGATACCCAAAGGCAATTGGTCCGTGCTTGGGGGCTCTTTAACGCCAACGAAAGAGACGGGATTGCTGTTCCTGCAGTTCTTCTCCTTGGACGTGATCGCCGCTTCCGATCGATCATGGTCGAAGGAGTCGCCACACGTGTCCGCGCCGCCGACTTGCTTCAGTTTCTCCACTCTCATCCTACTGCAGGCAATTCTGCGGATGACATGCCCCCGAACGCACAGCGCCAGCGCGTCATATTTCCATCGTTGATGGACTTTGGCCGCGCCATCTGGAATTCCTTCACCAAGCTTTAATACTCTGATGGTTGACGATTTGGCGATATTGGCCACCACTTGTGCGGTTAGACGACTTACCAGGACTTAGGCCAACTCATTGCGTTGAATTTGTGCGAGATTTAGAGTGGTTCCAGGGCAGTGCTACATGCACACAGAACCAAGGCGGGAATCTTAGTGCAATCGTCCCAAAAGCAAATACAGCGACGAGTGACGGCCGGACCGGTCGCCTTTGGAATCGTTGTTGAAGTTCTGTTTGCTGCAGGACTGTGCCTTCCCCATACATCGGACCCTCCAATTATTGCGTTCTGCGTTGCGGAGGCTCCTTATCTGTTAGTCCTATTCATGCTGCTGATCTCTGTGGCCGATACCAAGCGAATGCAGTTCTGGGCCAGGGTCGCATTTGCGCTCGGACTCCTCTACACAGTGCTTTCCGCCCCCGTTGTTTTTGCTTACGCCATCGGTTTGGGCTTTAGCGACTATCCAGGCAAATGGGTGCAGGCAGTCAGTCTTTTTGGGTTGATCCCTGTGAACCTTTACGTGGCTTTCGCGGCTAACGCGGTGGGCCAGGGATCCCTCGCGCAGCGCATCTTGTATCCGATTCTGAAGACGGCCGGTGCGTTCATTCTGATTGTCCTGGGAATTTGGGCGCACGATAGGTACGACGAAAACCGGAGGATGCAGCGGTTCAACTCAATGCTCGACGAAACTCAACTCATCCAAGTGATGAACAATGTCCTTGCGTGTCTGCAAAGATATAAATTGGAAGAATCCAGATATCCAGATAGCCTCGCCGCGACTGCCGGCGTGCAGGGATGCAGTTCGCTTGATGCGAATCCGGGAAAAGTGGGGGGCTACACCCTAAGCTACGGACCAATCGGTCCGGCCCCTGGGAAGGCGGAATCATTCCAGTTGGAGGCGCGCTCAGAGGGAGGGTGGTTCCAACATGCTGACCCGTATATTGCCGATTCCTCGGGAATCATTTACGGGCACACCCAGTTCGCAGTGCGCGCCATGGGCGGCTCGGAGGGGGCGATGGTGCTTCCCGAGGTTCGGCGCTGCGTTGAGAGACCTGCATCCGCGGAGCAGAATCTTGACGCCGATGGAATCGTTCGGGATCTTCAAAACAGGTGTCCTTATCGACCCGGTCAATGGGGAAATCAGGATGGAGTCGTTGTGTTCCGAATGGCAGGCAATACCGGTTACGTCGTGGAAATGCACATGGTTTTGACGGACGGTTCACCGGCGCTGAAAATAGACGGGTCAGGACGATGCACAAACTACGCGATGAATTGTGTCCGAAGCTATTTCATGGACGAGAAGGGCGCTGTCCACGGAACGCCGGAGCCGCGGGCGGCGACGATTGATGATCCCGTAGTGCCGGAGTGCGAATCGTCGGCTGCTCCCTGCGATTGGCCCTTGGTCAAGTAGAACAAGACGCACAATCACTGTGTTCAACAACAGTCTCGGCCCGTGCACGATGCGCTCGTGGGATTTAGGGAATCCACTACTAAACGACTGCGGGCACGGTGCGACTAGGTCCTAATTAACGCGGTAACCGTCCATGTGGGTACTGGGACGGACTTGATTGCATAACAATGTCGGCTCCTCGACCCGAGTAAACTTTGGTTGCTGAACGACCATAGGCTCGGAGAAAGGAGCCGAACATGATGATTATAGGCGTAGATTACCACCCGAGCTTTCAGACGATTGCATTTTTAATGGAAGAGACTGGTGAGTGTGGTGAACAGGAACTGAACCACAGTGATGGACAAGCAGAGAAATTCTATCGCGACCTGAAGCAGCGAGGAATCTGCGTGCGCGTAGGCATGGAGGCTACCGGATATTCACGCTGGTTCGAGCGACTGCTGGCAGAGTTAGGGTTCGAAGTATGGATGGGCGATCCCGCGGAGATCAAGGCCAAGCGAGTGAAGAAGCAGAAGTTTGACCGCGAGGATGCTCGACTCTTACGCCGGCTGATGCTGGAAAATAACTTTCCGCAAATCTGGGTACCGGGTCCGGAGAATCGGGATCTGCGACAACTGCTGTGGCACCGGCATCGGTTGGTGCAGATGCGCACGCGGATCATGAATCAGCTGCAGGCGCTGGCCATGAACGAGGGCTATCGCTGGAAGAAAAAACTATTCAGCGAACAAGGACGAGCGCAGTTAGAGAAGCTAGCGTTGGCTCCCTGGGCCAGTCGGCGCCGGCAAGAGTTGCTGGAGCTGTTGGACCGCATGAATCCGACGATTGAGGAGTTAACCGCAGCGGTCGAGCAGGAAGCCAGGAAGCGACCCGATGTGCTGCGACTGATGACGCATCCTGGCGTGGGTCCGCTTACGGCACTCGCTTTCGTGCTGATCATTGGAACTTGGGAACGCTTTCCACGTGGCAAGCAGATCGGCAACTACGTGGGGATGATTCCGAGTGAGGACTCCAGTGCTGGCAAGCAGCGACTGGGGCACATCAGCAAGCAGGGCAACTCCTTGTTGCGCTTCTTGTTGGTGGAGGCAGCCCAAGCGGCGGCGCGTATCCATCCCGAC
>DATHMV010000030.1:0-17814 GCA_035486715.1 Candidatus Aquilonibacter sp. | reverse complement strand
GCGCTCATCGAGGATCCTTTGTCAAAGAGATATGGTGTCAACTTCCTGTATTTATACCACGAATCAGGTAGAAAAACAGGAAGTTTGTAGTCATAAACCCAAATTAGTAAACATATAGTGCGCTCAATGCCGGGGGATGTCCCGCCCCGCGAGCGCTAGCCATCGCCGCGTCTGCGAAGAGCTGTCAACCCCCCGTTTCCACCGTTTTCCCCATAACTCCATGGAGCAACTAGAAATATAAAGTTGGGCGATTTGTCCAGCCGGGTAAGTCGAAATTGCTATAATAGAACTAGAGCTAAAATAAACACAGCTTAAGCAAAAGTGCGGATCACTTCCGCACCTTTTTCATTGCAGCGAGATCCCACAGGGCCTATAGCGTAAGTCCTTATCGCACAAGGTAATTATACCTTGACAGTAGGTATGTGATTGAGCTATATTTTTACCTGACAGTAGGTACCTTTATGGCCCATAACAATCGCAAGCCGAACATGCTGCCGTACACGCTGAAAGACTTCCAAAAACAGTTCCCGGACGATGCAACCTGCCTTGAATGGCTTCGCAATCGCCTGTATCCGGAAGGCATCTATTGCCTGAAATGCGAAGCGACCACAAAGCATCATCGCGTGGCCAGCCGACCGTCTTACTCTTGCGATCACTGCGGCCATCATGTCCATCCGACCGCTGGCACGATCTTCCACAAGTCGCCCACTCCGCTTACGACTTGGTTTTATGCGATCTACCTCATGGCGCAAACCCGTTGCGGAATTTCCGCAAAACAGATTCAGCGCGAGACGGGCGTTACTTACAAAACCGCGTGGCGCATGTTTAAGCAGATTCGCTCCATGCTGGATGATGAGAAAGCTCCACCGCTTGGCGGCAAGGGCAAGGGTGTGGAAATCGACGAAACCTACATGGGAGGGAAACGTAAGCGCGGAACTGGCAGGCCGATGGCTGGCGACAAAGTAAAAACCGTAGTCGTAGGAATCGTAGAACGTCGCGGGAAGGTCAAAGCTCTTGTTGCTAACGATGTTAAAGGCTCTACATTGCTCGGCATGGTGAAAGAGCACGTCCTTCCCAAGAGCACGGTATTTACCGATGAGCTGAATGCCTATCACGGGATCGAGCACATGCCGAATATGGGATATAGACATCGCCGAATCAACCATACGTCTGGCGTTTACGTCGTGGGCGAAACCCACACGAATACTGTTGAGGGATTCTGGAGCCTCATTAAGAATGGGATTCGCGGCGTTTACCACAACGTTGGAAAAAGCTATCTACAAACCTACTTGAACGAGTACAGTTTCCGCTATAACCGCCGTCACGATACGACTCCGATGTTCATTAGTTTCTTGCATCAAGTCGAAAAGCGGGACGCAGTTATTCGCCAACTTGTGCCGATTCCAGAACCGTTCTGAATCGGCAGGTTCGGACGTACCAAGCGGGCGTATAATTCGCGGCATTATGGCGACGTATGAGTCGTTTTCTCTGCAATGCCCCGCTGCTCACGCGATTCCGATCCCGCATTCCAGCCCAATAGCATCAAATAGCCGTCTTCCGGAGAAAGCCACGGGAGAGAAGCAAGCAATCGTTGCATGTCCTGAGTGCGGGCGCGTGTCTGTTTATTCAGAGTCAATGATCCGTCATTCGCTTTCTCATACACCAGACCCATTTCAAGCTGGCGAATGCATCCTCGTTTTTGTAGAAGTAGGATGCGATGATAAAAACTGCGAATTTCCAACAGCAGTCCATACAGTAGTTTCCAGCGGTAGGGGAACTTGGAAAGAGAAAGTTGCTCCCAAAGACTGGACGTTTGACCGCGATTGTCTCTGCCCTGATCGCCACCCACTTGCGCCGAAGTGGGAAAGTGATAGGTTTGGGTGGCAGGAATTAGGCTCTCCGTTTTAGGCACGCTCGTGAATGCTTCTATACTTCCGTGGTGGGGTTGGTTCATTACTGCCGTGATTCTTTATTTCTGGCAACTAGGCGCTAGCGTGCGAACTGATGACGGCGAGATATGGGCTTGGATTGTGCGTTGTCTAATGATTGTCGGAATGATTGTCTCGTTCTTCCTCGGAATCATTCGGTTTGTGAAATGGGCGTGGTATAGCTAGCGATTCTTCTCTACTTTGCGGCTTACCTTCTTTAGCGCGGCTTCGAAATCGCGTTGGGTGAAAACTTCTGATACGTCGTCATCTGCCGTGTCTAGCGATGCTGTGGTTTCGTATTGTTTTTCAGGCAATAATTTCTCTTTTCTCTTGTCCTTTAACTCATCGCGATCTAACACTTCTGCTATCCTCCAAGCCGGAATCACGCCAGCCATTCCCGTGTTTTCCATTACAAACAATCCTTCACTTACTTCGGCTCCGTGAGCGTCCCTGACGTTATATTTTCGCTGTATATGACAAAAGTCTATACCAAGGAGATATGGCCCTTTGGCGGACGTGTGCGCGTTGAAAGCGTCCATTGTTTCGGGTGGAAGCAAGGCTCCCGATCCGAGCTTTGGACGAGTCTTGCCCCGGCGAATTTGGGACATGTCATTCATCGCACACGGCGAATAAATAAGCACCGCAGAGCCGCTATATCCAGGCAGCGATCTCATCTCAACCAAGAAAGCCTCTTGTTCAATGCCAGCTTCTGTGACGATCTTTTCCCGATCCATCATCGCAATATTGCCGAATCGAACGGCTGGACTATTTTGTTGTTTCCCCTCATGGTTTACAAACCGCCCAATCATCACGGTGTCATCGCCAATCCCTATATCCTCATCGGAAATCCGCGTCTGTGTAACGAACATATCGAGACCGATGACGGCGACCTGCATATCCTCAAGTGAAACAGTAATCGGAAACACTGAGATGTCGTCGCCGCTCAAATGCGGAAACCAAT
This sequence comes from Candidatus Aquilonibacter sp., assembly GCA_035486715.1. GTDB lineage: Bacteria > Acidobacteriota > Terriglobia > Terriglobales > Acidobacteriaceae > Sulfotelmatobacter. Next base: position 14,925 of record DATHMV010000030.1, on the reverse strand, counting down.
TTTCCCTTTTTGTGGGTATGCATTCAGTGCTGCCATCTTTACGATTAAACCGGATAACTGGGTATTCAGCTTTTGCGATGACATGAGTATTGGTAACAACATATACAAATCCCCTATGCGGGAATTCCTCGTCTGGTATTATCCCGACAAGAAACCCGCTCCCGCCGTAATGTTCTCCGTTCCGAGCCTGCTCAAGCGTCTTGTAAATGTAGACGGCGCAGTCCGTGTATTGGTCGGCTATCCTAGGCACACTTTTCTCCCATACCTGAAAAGGTAGACGATTCGGCCACGTAAATCGTGTGACCCATCTACCGGAGATTGTCTGCAAAGGTAGTACCTACTGTCAAGGGATAATTACCAGGAGAATGTCGAAAACTTATTTACCAAGTGGATGGGGGTAGCAGAATATTCGATGCATTCATTAACTCGGGTGTCTGGATTCAAAAATACCTCTGCAACCGTATTCCTCTTTATCTACTCGATGTCGCAGTATCGAGAAATAAGAAATAAGTCAGCGTCCAACCAACGCTTTCATCCCAAGATACCGAGAAGAAGAAGGAGACTCATGTACCATCACATCAAAAAACTGATGTACACCGTGAATGTAGGCACACCCGATCCGCAATTTGGAAATATGTTATTGGAGCAATTTGGAGGCGCGAATGGCGAATTGGCAGCAGCCATGCAATATTCCATACAAGGGCTGAACTGTGAAGATACGAAACGCAAGGATTTGTTGATGGACATCGGAACCGAGGAGTTAAGCCACTTAGAAGTGGTAGGAACGTTAGCACGGATGCATCTCAAGCCGTTGAAGAAGGATCGCGACGCGGCGGAAGTCGATCCGCTGGTGGCGATTGCGGGCGGAGGCGGCGTGAGCCTGATGAACTCAATGGGAGATGTGTGGACGGCAGACTACCTGAAAATTACCGGCGAACTGGATGTGGACTTGCGCAGCAATATTGCGGCCGAGGCCCGGGCCAAGATCGTCTATGAACGCCTGATCGATTTTTGCGACGATCCGGGGTCGAAAGATGCGTTGCAGTTTCTCATGACCCGCGAGATCACTCATATGAAGGCTTTTACTGCGGCATTGGAGAGTCTGGGCAAAGACCGGTTCACGATTGGCAGGATCGATCCCACTCCGGGGCTGGTGGACCAATACTTCAATGATTCCACCGGCGTGGGCGATGAAGGCGAGACCGATGCCATTGGACCGTGGAATTCGGGAGGAAATTGGAAGATCATAGATCCGCCGGCGTTGGAGCAGGGCGTCGAAAACATGGAAGACAGCAGAGTAAAAAAACATAGTCAATTGCATCTGAAAAAGGAGAAAACAAAGAAATCGGCTTAAAACACTGATTTGAAATTTAAGGCGGCGCCTTTTGTAGTTTCTCTTCGGAGGGAAACTATAGAGGCGCCGCCTTTTCGCAGTTCAGAATAGTTGTCCTCGACGGCAGGGTGACTCTTGTCACCTACTCTTAGCACGGAGACACAGCAAGAGCATAATTGAAGACATCCGAAACTTCCGTTCGGCTCGTAACTCTAATTGCTAGGGTAAAGTGAAGCGGTCAGGGCAGGAGGGCTTATGTCCAAAGGTTCGATTCGGATGTTTGCGATGGTGTTGACGGTGCTAGCCACGGCAGTGGCGTGCAATGCGGGAAGCAAAATAGCCATGCCGACGCCAGCGGTTGACGAGGCGAAGGCGTCAGCCCCCGCCAAGGAAACGGCAGTGGTGGCTGGCGGATGCTTCTGGGGGATTCAGGCGGTGTTTCAGCATGTGAAGGGCGTGCATAGTGCGACTTCGGGGTATTCGGGCGGTACGGTAAAGAATCCCGACTATGAAACAGTGAGTGGCGGACAGACGGGGCACGCGGAGTCCGTGCAGGTGGTTTTCGATCCTTCGAAGATTACCTACGGAGAGTTGCTGCGCGTGTTCTTCTCGGTGGCGCTCGATCCCACGGAAGTGAATCGGCAAGGGCCGGATGATGGGACGCAATACCGATCAGTCATTTTCTATGGCAATGACGAGCAGAAGCATATTGCCGAGGCCTATATTGCGCAGTTAAACGAAGCCAAGATTTTTTCGCGTCCGATTGCCACGCAGGTGGTGCCGCTGACCGCGTTTTATCAGGCAGAGGGTTACCATCAAAACTATGCGGAGATCCATCCGAACGATCCTTACATCATGTTTAACGATGCACCGAAGGTGGCGAATTTGCGGCGCGAATTTCCGGATCTCTATACCGGAAAATAGTCTTGCGGGATGTCCCCGGGGCTAAAGCCCTAATTATTAGGGTACTTTTCGCAACGTTAAAGCGTTGCGCGACCCAAAAAGATTAGGAGGCGTTATGTTCGAGTCAGAGCGTGGGGAACAAGTAAATCTGGGGCGGCGGTTATTTCTGACCGGTGTGGTTGCAGCGGCTGGAGGGGCGGTCTTGTTGTGGCGCAGGCCGCATGTGATTGAAGCGTCGGCGAAGACCGAGCCGGCGGAAGTGACGATTGTGCAATTCTCCGATGACGGCAAGAGGCTGTCGAAGGTGAAAATTGCGCGCGTGGTAAAGACAGAAGAGGAATGGCGAAAGCAGCTTTCGGGGAATGCGTTCGACATCACGCGCCACGCGGATACCGAGTTCGCCTACAGCGGAAAATATTGGAATTTGCACGACAAGGGAATTTACCGCTGTATCTGCTGCGATAACGCGCTGTTCAGCTCGGCGACGAAGTTCGATTCCGGCACCGGCTGGCCAAGCTTTTGGGAGCCGCTCGCCAAAGAGAATGTGCGGGAGATTACCGATAGTAGCCTTGGTATGGAGCGAACCGCTGTCTCGTGCACTGAGTGCGACGCACATTTGGGCCACGTATTCGACGATGGTCCCAGGCCGACCGGTTTACGCTACTGCATGAATTCGGCTTCGCTGAAGTTCGTGAAGGCCACCTAGCGAAAGCGATTTTGAATCCAGAATTTTGCAGCCGCCAAAAAGAATGGAGGGCGAACCTGGGGAATGGTTCGACCTCCATGTCTTTTTTCGTTCAACCGTTCCAGGTTTGGTTGTGATAGTTACGGATTATTGCCGCTTTGATCGACGTTGCCCGCACTCTTCAGCGTAACCGTGTCCGCAGGTTGCGGACTGCCCTTCTGCTGCGGTTGCGGCTGAGGCTTGGGAGCGGCGGATTGCGTGGCTTCGCTGGCGTGGCTGTTTTGGGCACTGCTGACTGAGTTCACCATACAAGTTATGTATCGGCGAGTGTTTCGGTGAACTTTAGGCACGATAAGACGGCTTGGGATTAAGTTTTTTAAATTTGATTTCTCTAATTGAGAAGAAAAAATTATTCCAGAACTCTGTCATCCAGTTTCTTCTTGCCCCAGTCGGCGGCAGCCTGCACGAAGGCCAGAACAATCGGATGAGGATTCTTTTCCGTCGAGGAAAGCTGCGGCTGAAAGAGAGTTGCAATGTAGAAGCGGTGGGCGGGAGACTCAATAGCGCGAATCTCTCCCTGCGCACCACGGGCGACAATCGGAAATCCGGCTTCCATGGTGGCCCATTCATATTCCGGATTGACTTCGAAATTACAGAAAAATTCCTCGGTCACCACCTCTTTATCTTTCCCATAGAAAGATTGCAGGTAGGAGCCGGGTCGCAGGCGTATTTCAGGCATAGCGCCGGATAATTTCGGAGCATTCCCGTTGCGATCAGGCACGGCGCAGGCTACCGGATAGATCACGATGTTTTTTGATCCGGAATTGTTTTCCGCGCTGTCGGCGTCGGCGATATGCAGCACGTTACGGGCGAATTCGAGCAGGGCATATTGAAAGCCACCGCAGGTGCCCAGGTACGGCCAGTCACAGCGCCGGGCAAACTCGATACCCTTGAGCATCCCATCGAAACTCTTGTAGGGGCTACCGGGTGCCCCCCAAAGTCCATCGAAGGTTTCGAGAACCTTTTCTGCGCCGGGTTTCACGAGTGTTGGAGTGGGAATCCACTCTGATTCGACTTTGATATCCAGCTTGCGGGCGGCGTGTTGCAGGCAATCGTTGGTGGCGTGGTGGGAACGGAATTCAGGATTGAAGTCGCCCAGGATTCCGATTCGAACCGAATTGCTCACGGGAGCAATTGTACTAGACGAACAGTTCGTGTTTTCGTGGTTATTAGATCGGATAACTAGATCACATGAGTAACGGTAAGCAAAATGTACAACGAGAGCAGCGTTAGAGCTGGCCCGCCCCAGATCATCAGCGCACATTTCCATCCGAGCGAGTTTGCCACTTCACGCTGGCTGCGCCACGAGATCAGAAAAGTTGGGTTGTTCGAGCCCTTCTTGAGGACAATGCGAGGATTCGACTCGAAGCCGCTGGCGGAGAGGTCTATCGCGGCATGGGCTGAGGGACTGGTATCTGCATGGGTGCCGGAATAAAGCTCGGTAAGTCCCGCAGCCGACCATGCGGCTGGATTCGAGATTCCGGCTTTGGTTAAAGCGGCGGCGATGCGCTGCTGTTGCGTCATGTCTGCCGTTTTTGTGGAACCCGGTTCGGGTGAGAGTGGAATCACCCGCGCGGCCGCGGCGTGGCGGTATTCTTCCTCGAGAATGGATTTACCCAATTCCGAACCGGCAAGGGCAGATCGATCCATTTCTGGTTCGTGAAAAGAGCCGCCGAACAGACTTTCGCTCACAGACTTTTCTTCTTCCAGTCCGACCCCGCCTCCAGTGGCCGACGACAATATGTTCTGCCGGCCCGAGCGAACTGAGTTGACCCACATTGCCGCATTAAACGTGAGCGTGTTCTGTTCCTCGTCACGAATGGGCTCGGGACTGAGCGCAATCCCGGAGTTTTCGCCGAGGGTTCCCAGGAGAAAAAGCGCGTTCTTTGGCTTAATGCAAAATTCTTCAACTTTAATTTTATTGGTGGTATTGACGCCGTGGCGCGATAAGAAGACGCGCACATTCGGCGGTACTTCTTCTTTCGTGGTGAAAAAGGAATCGCAAAACTCCTGCTGGAAGTCACGATGCAGGTCAAGTTCAGCCCCGCGAGGATCGACCAGCACCTTGCCAGTGTTGTCATCGAGAAAGAAGGGCACGTGCGTACACTCCGTGGCGACCTTCACCCACTGCTTGCTGCGGCCGCGGTGCTTCCACTCCCAGACTACAGTGCGGAAGTAATAGCAAGGCCGTTCGGTGACCGGAGCGACGATGGTGTAAGGACCGGTTGCAAGGCCGCTGAGTTCCACTATCCCCATCGATGCACTACGTATTTTCGAAACCGGAGTATCGAGAATAAGGTGCTTTCGGCGCAGGAGACGAAAGCCGTTAAAGAAAAGATAGAGGCCGCCACAGAGTCCGACGATGGACCAGACAATGGCACGAGGTTCCTGCGAACTAAAAATCAGGACAGTTGAGAGCAATGTAGAGAGTATCAAGAGTTCAGCCTGCTCGGAGTAGTTGAGGACAGACCTCGTTGTCAGGTTAACGGAGCGAACGCAAGCGTGGCAGTGGAAAACAGCGCAATCGTCTTACGTTGGTAATTGGAGTGGCGCGAGCTGGGCTTGCCCGCAAAATGCGAGTGATCGCGAGAGCGGTGCGCGCGTGCCTTCTCCCAACCCAGAGAAAATAAGGATGACTTTCGTAATCGCTTGCCGGCCCTTGCGGATTGCTGGCCGTGGTTGGTGGCTCCTAGAATCGAACCAGAGTAGTCTGCCGACCCGACCCATGGCTGAAACCACAACACGTGCGGACCGAACGGAAGTGATGCGGCGGGTGGAACGCGCCGAAAAACTTCTACAAAAAGGCAAGGCCGCCGAAGCGCTTGAAGAATATCTCCAGGTCCTGAGGGATGATCCCGAAAATGACAAAGTGCGCGAACTCTCGGCCGATCTATGCCTGTCGCAGAATCGGGGACGGGATGCGGTGCGCCTGCTTGGTGAATTGTTTGAGCGGCAGGTGAATGCCGGAGATGCGACGCGCGCCAGCTTGACGTACAAAAAATTGGCCCGCCATGGCAGTCCAACATGGGATCAGAAGTTCCGCTTCGGCCAGCTCTTGGAAGGGTCCAATAAGAAACTGGCTGTGGGCACGTACGAATCGGCATTGAGCGATCTGGCAAAACTGGACAACAAGAAAGACGCATTGCCGGTGTTGTTGCGCGTCGTCGCGCTGGAGCCGATTCAGGCAAATTTTTTGCGAGTTGCTGAGCTTTCGTCGGAACTTGGCGAGAGCAAAAGGGCAGCGGGAGCATTTAAGCAAGTGGCTTCGTTGACTGCGGAGAGCGGAAACGATCCTGCGCAGTGGTACGAGCGGGCTTATCAGGAAGATTCGTCCGATGAGGAAATCGCGCTCGCCTACGGAAAGAGCTTGCTGGCACAGGGGCAGATCGGCGCAGCAATTTTTATTCTCGAGCCGCTGGTGAATGCGGGCAGCACCTCCGCAGCTCTGCGCGATATTTATGCTGAAGCACTGCTGGCCGCCGGACGCTATGCCGACGCGGAGCCGCTGGTATGGCAATTGTTTGAACAGAATCCCAATCGCATGGCGCAGGTGACGGCACTGATCGGGCAATTAGTCGATGCAGAGCAGGATGAGGCTGCGGTATCGTTGGCGCGCAAGTTGGGACAGTTCCAGGCAAAACGCGGGGAACGCCGGCAATTTGTTTCTGTCATGCAGGATATCGCGGCTACGCGCCGGGCATCGCCGGGCATGCTCGAATATTTGAGCGAACTCTTCAACTCTTCCAACCGTGAGGGCGACTACTGCCAAACCTTGCTCAAGCTTTTTGATGTGTATTGCGGCACGGGCGATTTTGCCAAGGCCGCGGAGTGCTTGGACCGTGCGGCGGAAGTCGATCCTTATGAGTCCGGCCATACGAAACGGCTGGAGATGCTAAAGGGGAAGATCGATCAAAAGAAGTTTGATGCGATCGCTTCGCGATTCGCTCCCACCAGCAAAACGCAGGCAGAGCCAGCCATGGAGCATGAGGCTACGCTGGGCGCTTCCACGTTGCAGGATTTAATGCTGCAGGCGGAGATTTTGGTGCAGTATGGAATGCGCAATAAAGCCGTGGAACGCCTGCAAAGAATTCAGGAACTGTTTCCGCGTGAGGAAGAGCGCAACGAGGACTTGCAGAGGCTTTACATAGCAGCGGGCATGACGCCAACGTATGCGCGCTCCGCGCCATTACCGGCGAGTGTGGCGGCAATGCCCGCCCCGGCAGCCCCAGTTGCACCTCCGCCCGTACCTCCCGCGGATCCCGCAGCGGAGATGCGCAATGTAACCCGTGTGGCGGAGATTACGCGAAAACTTTATCACCAGTCGACCGCGGCCGCGGTGTTGACCACGGCTGTGAACGAGATTGGCTCGCACTGGGAGGTATCCCGTTGTATCGCGGCTATGCGCACGCCGGGTTCGGCACCCACGGCGGTGCAGGAATTTTGCGGCAAGGGTGCGAAAGCGGGAAGCAGCACTGCCATCAAGGCGGTGGTTGCTGCGCTACAGGATTCGTCCTCGGCATCTTCTTCGGCTGAGCCAATCATTATTGCCGACACGCAAAAAGCTCCTGAACTGAAAGCAGTGCGCGACGCTGTAACGGAACTTGGCGCGGTGTCCATTCTTGCGTTGCCGCTGAGTAATGGAGACGACTCCGTGGGAGTTCTTGTGCTCTTCCATAACAAGCCGCGCACCTGGCCGCAGACCGATGCCGTAGTACTTAAAACTCTGGCCGACCAGATGGTGATCGCGTTGAATAACGCCGGACTGCGGCGGCTGGTAAAAAATCTTTCGGTGACCGAAGAGAAGTCGGGATTGCTGAAGCGAAGTTCATATCTCGATCTGCTGCTGGCGGAAAGCAAGCGCGCGGCGCAGAATGCGTCACCGTTATCAGTGTTGCTGTTGCAGTTCGGGCGAAGCTCAGCGTTGGTCAAGGAATATGGCGAGACTGCAATCGACGGAGTGATGGAGAAGATCGGACAGCAGATAGCGGCAAACATCCGCACCAACGATCTCGCCTTCCGCTACGACACGACGACCATCGCAATCATATTGGGCGACACGGCGGAAAAAGAAGCGCTGATGGCCATCGAGAAGCTGCGCAAGGTCACCACCGAAGTGCGATTGCCTGCCAAGAACGAATCGGCCAAGGGGCAATCCCTGGAACTATCAGCCGGGCTGGCCGAAGCAGTGGTGCGCGAAAGTTATGATCCGCTGGATATTGTGACGGAAGTGATTAACCGCGCCGAATTTGCGTTGGCTACTTCGCTCGGCCAGGGACCGGGGAAGGTTGTCGCGCTTGGGGCGGCGCTGGCCGCGGGTGCAGTAGCCTAAGCGCGTAACAAACCTCAAATGCTTTCTCCGTGCCTCCGTGGTAAGCCGGTAGTGGACTACTTTGAAAGTAGCCCACTACCTGGTGAGCCCGTTATGGTCAAACTTCCTCGCACGCTGCTACACTAACCAGTCCAACGATTCATTTTGATCCGCTCTGACCGCGCGATCTGTCAGGAAAATCATGTTGAAACCAGGTGATATTGCGATTGTCAGCGGGGCCCGCACGCCCTTTGGCCGCTATTGCGGCAAGTTGAAAGATTTCTCATCCCAGGAATTGGGAGCGATTGCCGCCAAAGGCGCCATCGAGCGCGCCGGAATCGACGCCAAAGAGTTCGATCATGCCGTCTTCGGCAACGCCCAGCAGACCTCCGGCGATGCGCTCTACGGCGCGCGCCATGTTGGATTGCGCGCGGGGCTGCCCATTGAAACTCCGGCCCTTACTGTAAACCGATTATGCGGGTCGGGGATGCAGTCAATTGTGAGCGCGGCGCAGATGATCCAGACCGACGAGGCGAAGATTGTGCTGGCGGGTGGGATGGAGGCCATGTCACAGGCTCCATTTGTGATTCGCGGGCGCGACGGATTTACGCTCTCTCCGGGGGGCAAGCTGGAAGACTCTTTGATGGTGGCGCTGCTCGACAGCTATTGCGGGCTGTACATGGCGAACACGGCGGAGTTGTACGGCGAGCAGCAGGGCATTACGCGGCAGGCGCAGGATGAATTCGCGCTGCGCTCGCAGCAAAAAGCCGATGCGGCCTATAAAGAAGGACGCATTCAGGAAGAATTGGTTCCGGTGCCTCTGCGCAATCACAAAGGCGAAGCGACGGGCGAAATGTTGACCGAAGACGACCATCGGCGCCCACAAACCACAATGGAAGGGCTCGCCAAGCTGAAGGCTGCGTTCGGCAAAAGCGGCACGGTCACGGCAGGCAACGCCAGCGGCATTGTCGATGGCGGCGCAGCCGTTGTGCTGATGTCGCTCGAAGAAGCCCGCAAGCGAAGCATCGAGCCTTTAGGCCGGATCGTAAGCTGGGGCATCGCCGGAGTGGAGCCGAAGTTGATGGGCCGCGGCCCGGTCCCGGCGACCAAAGTAGCGCTGCAAAAAGCCGGCCTGTCGCTCGATTACATCGACCTAATCGAAGTGAACGAAGCCTTCGCCGCGCAGTATCTCGCGGTCGAAAAAGAATTAGGCCTCGATCGCGAAAAAGTTAACGTAAACGGCGGGGCGATTGCGCTCGGACATCCGCTGGGCGCGACGGGAACACGGCTGGTGATTACGCTGTTGTATGAATTGCGGCGGCGGAGAAAGAAATATGGCTTGGCTACAGCTTGCATTGGCGGCGGGCAGGGGATTGCGATGATTGTGGAGAGCATGAATTAGTTTTTTCTCGGCCTGCGAAGGACCCAAACTTAGCCTTTCAGGCACCGAGGCATGTAATGAAGCAGAGTGAGGCGATTCGCATCCCAGCGCTGCTTGCGGCTCGCCGGCCTGCGCCGATAGTCGAGGAAGCTGTCATTGATGGCGTCCGCATGCTCGTTATCATGGGAAGCGAGGTCGACACCGTAATCCAATATATACGTGGAGGCGGAGTGAAGATGCCTCAGCTCTCCTCATACGATGAGATTGCGGAAGATGCCGCCCGAGCTGACGTGCTGTTAGCCAAACAACCTGCCTCGGGCGCAGGAACACAACTGGCGAAGGTGTCGACTGGCCGTCTGATTGGAAACTTGCGAAGGCAAAGGCCGTAGGGAAAATTTGGTACGCCACCGGGGGCCCCGAGCGCGACCCTCACAAGAGGACGTTTGCTTATGTTGTTCCCAGTGGCGCGCCGCGTTCGACTATCCCCGCCTTCGATTCGACATCGAAAATCAATACGGCTCGCCAGCGACTATCAGATGGCGTGCGGGCATTAGCTCAGATCGAAGATGTTGAGCTCAAGCTCGAGAAATTGAAAAAAGACGAATCGTATCTTCAAAGACCGGACTTTCTTTGGCTCTCCTTAGTTGAAAGCATGTCCTCAATGGGGAACTCCAGAGGCTACGAGGGTCTTTTTGGTAATCCCGAGAACTGCAAAAAAATCACATTCGAGGCGCTGTCTTCGCTATCTCCGGACGACCGCTTGCAGCAGCTTGCTGGAGTCCTCGGCGCAGCAGCTGTGCGGATGCCCGATAAGAAGGCAGAGTGGTTGGCAGCCGACTTCACCCGAATCCAGGCGATGGGCAGACCCGAGAAGGCCAAAGATGCATTGCTCAATAAGTTTGGGCGCGACGCCAAGATCGCCTTTCTGAAGCGGTTCGCAGGAATTGGAGACAAGTACGCGCGCAACATCTTCATGAATGTTTACCATCCCGAGTTCCGTCAGTCGATTGCCGTGGACTCCCGCATCGAGTCCGTCCTAGCAGCATTAGGTCTCGTCGAGCTGAAAAACTATGAGGCGACAGAGCAGTTCCTTGTGGAAGCAGCAAAAGAGGCTGGAGTTGACGGCTGGGACCTCGATCGAATGCTTTACCATTTTAAAGATCAGTTGCTCGTAAGACTGAACCGTGGAAAAAAATCTCATGACCGCGTCTATAAAACAAGCACTTCATCATTTCGGGCGCGGAGGGCCCGGTCGAAGGTGACAAATTTCAAGCCTGAGGCGGCTGCGAAGGCGAGCAGGTAGGCGTCGGCCCAAAGCTTGGGAGATCGGCTGGAAATCTTCGAACGCGAACGAAATTCCTTTTCGAGATGGTCAGGCTCGGGTAGAAAGGCGATGCGTGGGTCGGCCCACACGCGGTCCCACAAGGCCCAGGCTTCGGACATGGTCCTGGTTTCTTTTGCCATCACCGATTCCGTGGTGAGCAAGCGAAGGACGGTAAGCTGAGTAAAACGGCAGAAGAAGAATTGTTGCTCTGCGGCTTCTGCAAACCAGGCGCGCGTCCTTTCGGAATGAACGTGCCGGCTCCAAATCAAGGCCAGCCACACATTTGAATCAAGGAAATTCAACGCGTTCATAGATTTGTTCGTTGGTGAGATCGACCTTGGGGCCGGATGAGACGATCAGCGGGAACTGCACTCGCTGCCGACGCGGCCGCCGCGCCTGGAGAAGGACGCTCTGAACGCCGGCGAGAACCAGTTCGCGCACCGAGCGTCCGTTGGCGGCGGCTTGCGCTTTCAGCTTGCGGTAGAGCGGCGCGGGAATATCGACCGTGGTGCGAATGCAATCCTGCTTCATAAAGGTTATTATCCCATGGGTGCCATAAATATGGAACATGCTTTTGTCGGCGATGCAAATACCCATGAACAAGCTGGATAAAATGTTCACTGCCAAACTTCAAAAAAGCTCAAGCAAGGGTGGCTAGACTTATCTGGTTTGGCCGGGTTCGGTGAAATTTTTCGAAACGCGTGGGCTGGTGAAAGTTCAGGGGACGATGGACGGGCATCCCTTTCAAAGTTCGTTTATGGCGCGTGGCGATGGTACGCATATGCTGCCGGTCAAAGCGGAGATACGACGCGCGATTGGCAAAGACGTTGGAGACTCAGTGAAGGTCATATTGGAGGGGCGTATCGGTGGTAGGGCCAAATTGAAATCTAAAGTCTTAAAACAGAGGATCACAGAAGAACATGGGGATCAATAAAGTTGGCGTACTCGGTTGTGGGCTGATGGGTTCTGGTATCGCGCAAGTTTGCGCCACGGCTGGATTCGATGTGACGGTTCTCGAAGTGGAGCAGAAGTTTCTCGACAAAGGGTTCGCCGGGATTGAGAAATCTTTGGCGAAGTTTGCGGAGCGGCCGGTGGAGAAGGGCGGGATTACCTCTGCGCAGAAAGATGCGATCCGGGCGCGGCTTCACGGGACGACGAATAAATCCGACTTGGCCGATTGCGACATTGTGATTGAGGCCATCATCGAGAATGTGGATGAGAAGAAGAAGATGTATGCGTCGATTGATGGCATCGTGAAGAAAGAGGCGATCTTTGCTTCGAATACTTCTTCGATTTCGGTGACTGAGCTTTTGACTTCGGTGAAGCGGCCGGAGCGGTTTGTTGGGCTGCACTTTTTTAATCCGGTGCCGCTGATGAAGCTGGTGGAGGTGGTGCGGACGATTGCTACTGCCGACGATGTTTACCAGACCGCTTACGAGTTTGGGAAAAAGCTGGGCAAGGTTCCGGTGCGGACATCGGACAAGACTGGTTTCATCGTAAACAGGCTGCTGGTGCCTTATTTGCTGGATGCGATCCGGGCTTATGAGGAAGGTGTTGGGTCGATTGAAGATATTGATAATGCGATGAAGCTGGGGTGCGGGTATCCCATGGGTCCGTTTACTTTACTGGATTTTGTGGGGCTGGATACCACTTATTACATTACTCAGGTGATGTTTGACGAGTTCAAGGAGCGGCGGTTTGCTTCGCCTCCGCTGCTGAAGCGGTTGGTGATGGCGGGGTGGTACGGGAAGAAGACGGGGCGCGGGTTCTACGAATATTCGGACCCGGGTAATCCGAAGGCGAATAAGCTGTAGAGCGAGTTTGTGCATCCGTGGATCGCCGGCCCAGAGATAGATGAGATCCCTCGCTTCTTCTGAAAAACGGCTACGCTCGGGATGACGCCGTCGATTTTTGGGATTTGAGGAATGATGGAGAAACGAAGAAAAACCGATCGGATGCCGGATGAAAGCAATCCGCAGGATGTGGAAACGTATCGCCGCGCGTGGCGTAGCTATGTGGTTCGGCGGAATCTGGTGGTGGTGCTGTTTCTCAGCTTTGTCATCCTGGGCCTGGTGATTGGGAAGCTCAAGCTGGGCGAGCCTGCTGATTCAGTGATTTTAGTGGGCTGGATCGCGGTGTACCTGGCGGGTGGGTGGTGGATGACGGAGTGGAAATGTCCGCGCTGCGGGAAGGTATTTGGGCACCGGTTGTGGACGCAGAGCTGCATCAGTTGCGATTTGAGCAAGGATGATGTGGCAGCAGTGGCGCGGGGAAAGTAATTTACGCCACGGATTTGAACTGATTAACACGGATCCAGAATCTGTTTTGGATCGAAATTCATGGGCAAGAAGCGCTCGCGTTGGGTTACAGGCGCACTGGTGTTGCAGCTTCTGTACACGCTGATGCTGCTCGCGCTTCCGGTGTATCTGCTGGGGCTGACCCGTGCGCCTGAGACTCGCAGTGGTCCCGATGCGCAGGCAAGTATTACAGGATTGGAGATTGCCACCGCGATTATAGGCGGTCCGGCGCTGGTTGGGCTTGTCGGATGGCTCGGTTTGTGGAAGGAAAAACTGTGGGGATGGTGGCTGACCGTTTTGACCGATCTGGGGCTGGTTGCGGCGTTGGTGTACAGCATGATGGATGACGGCTGGCACAACATTGAGTGGGACGTCGTGGTTGTGAGTGTGATCGGGGTAATCCCCGTGGTTTACCTGCTGTTGCCCCAAGTGAGAAGGTTCTATCGGCGTGGAGGCGCCCAGATGGCGGCGGCTGCCGCGGTGGATTTACAGCGATAGAGCGAATCCGATGTTCAGCGTGAGTAAACTTCTTTGCGGTGACCGATGCGGAGAACCAGGACTACTAAACGATTGTTCTCCAGGGAGCAGATGAGGCGGTAGTCTCCGACGCGATATTTCCAAAATTCGCTCAATGTGCCCTTCAGCCGTTCGCCGATCCGATGTGGGTCGTCTAGTTTGGCAACGCGTTCGTAGAGAAACTTCGAAATGCGGCGGGCGATGGGCTTATCGAGGCTGTCGAGTTCTTTCTGCGCGGCGGGATCGAACTCAATCTTCCACTTTGGGCTTGAGGCCATAGCGGCGCATCACTTTTTCAAGTGGGATGGTACGAACCCGGCCGGCACGAATCTCTGCGAGACGCTTCTCGGCGAGGTAGATATCTTCGAGCTCCTCGAGGTGCTGAAGGATGGCTTCGCGAGCGTAGTATGTTTTGGTGCGGCCGGTCCGCTTGGCGAGGCGCCCGAGGCGTTTTTCGATGTTGTCGGGAAGGCGGATGGCTAGCATGGGTTATCCTTGCTATACAATTATAGCAGGTTGGCCCCGTTCAACTCTATCGTTTCAGTTGCGTGGATTAGCGAGGGAAATGCGAAGATGGTCGTTCATGGATCGAAGTGGATGAACGTTGTGTGGCTGTTGCTTGGTCCTTTCTTCATTTACCACGGCTTCCGTAAAGCGCCTATCTGCTATCGGAACTGGAAGGTGCCATTTCCAAACCAGAGGTTTTGGAGGGCGTCGTTCATCGTTCTTGGTCTCGTTTTCATTTTGGGAGCGACATGGAATCTGTGGCTGGGAGGCTCCGGTCCGTAGACCATGCGTGCGAAGAGTCGAACGTGTTTTTCGCGATGCTATGACGTGTCTTGAAATCGGAAATCTATGAACTTCGAAAACATACTTCTGGAAAAGAAAAACTCGATTGCTTACGTGACCGTGAACCGGCCCAAGGTTTTGAACGCGCTGAACATGGCTACCATGGAGGAGTTGCGGACGGGGTTTCATGACATCAAGAATGATGCTTCCATTCGTGTAGTTATTCTTACTGGCGCGGGCGAGAAGGCGTTTATTGCAGGAGCGGACATAGGCGAGCTGGCTAAGCAAGATGCGGTTACGGGCAAGGAGTACACGCATCGCGGGCAGAA
>DATHMV010000029.1:0-37728 GCA_035486715.1 Candidatus Aquilonibacter sp. | reverse complement strand
CGCCGCCTACAAAGATTTCCTCACTCTCTGGAAAGACGCCGACCCCGACATCCCCATCCTACAGCAAGCCAAGTTGGAATACGCCAAGCTGCAATGATCCCGACATACCTGCGTATCTTACCTGTGATGCTTACCTGTGTTGCGGGTACAAAACCTCAAAAGACGGTCCTCTAGGCTCTGTAAGTTGTTGGATTTCTTAATCGGGGCTAAATGGCATGGAAGAGGTCGTCGGTTCGATCCCGACCAGGTCCACCAAATCTTCAGTTAGTTTTCTTACGAGTATTCTCCTGTCTCCTCAGGACGCCGCATGGATGTTCGCATTGGAACTCCGCAGTAGCTCACCGAAGACAAAACGGCCTTCCCCATCATGAAATTTCCAAAACTCGATTTCATGATAGGGAGGCTCTCAAACTCCGTGGTGGGATTGACTCCCGAAGCGAGCTTTAATCGGGGCAGCCCGTACCTGGAAACGTGAGATTGGTATAGCTGTAGGATCCGTTGTCCGCTCCCGTGTATTGCTGCATCGTGTTAAATGTTGCAGTTTCGTCGGGAGTTTGACTGGAACCCGTAAAATGCAGCCATTGCACCAGTCCATAATAGTCCCCAGTGCTCGAGTCGTAGCCATAGTCAAACTCTTCATGATTTCCGCAGCTTCCATAACTGCTATTGCACTCATACCAGTAGACAATCGGAAGATAGTTCAGGCTTGGCGTTGTATTGTTCACCTTGTTCGTCATGGCGAAGCCGGTTTGAGCGGCATTCACCTGGGTAAATGCATACCCAAGATCCTGCCACGAAGATCCCCCTGTGCAATCGGCACTCGTGAATGCCTCGTTCGAGGTGTCGATCAGTGAGCCCGAGTACACATTCGGTGGGAAGATTTCGTACGCCGTACTCGGAATCGTGGTGGTTGGTACCGTATTCCCCGAAGGCTCCGGAATTTGTATCGTGGTTTGCCCTGGAACCGCGCACCGGGGGGCAAATGGGAAACTATAGTTGCTATTGTTGGAGTTAAATTTCTTATAGGCGTAAGGATTGTTCCAGTCGATCTCGGTAACCCACAGGTAGATGTAACTCGTATCAAACAGATCGACATCCGCCGGATAGCCCCAATACTCAGGGGTTCCTGCAGCTACTTCCGGCGCATATGCCGGAGATACATACGGGCTGCAATTCGTGGTGCAAAATTCCTGCGGATCGGGGGGATTGGCTGGTGGTTCTTTATAATTCTTGATGTAATGCAGCTGTCCTCCCGTCCATTCGTTCTTACTGTTATAAGTTACGTCGCTGGCGGCCTGATACATGTAGACGGCACCGCCGCTCTGATTAGTGCCGCTCAAATAGTAGCCGTCCTCCGCCCATGTGGTTTGCATTCGCATGATCTGTAAAATGTCCCACTGCGGGCTTGTACAGGTCCACGTAGATTGTGCGGAAACCAATGTTGACAGCACAACCACAAAGCTCACTGCCACGCTCTGCAGTGCGCTATTCCGAAACTTGATCAATCGATATTGCCTTGCCAAACCTTTCATCACAACCTCCATACGAGTGGCTGCGCGATAAGAGATGCGACTCGGATGCGACTCTATCGTTAAACCGTTGGCGCAAATCGGCAGTACACAGGTAAAAAATTCATGAATGTCGCGTGAATACCTGAGGTGCGTTGCCAATTCTCTCCGTACTTAAAGAAGGTCTGACGTTGACAACAAAACAAGGTGCGCGGGGTGTCACGCAAGGCCGGGTTTGGCTTGAGGGAGAGGTACAACAGATTTAATCCAACACCCAAAACTAGATTGTCCTCAGACCTTGGGGAACTGACGCGTTTCGGCAGAGTGGTCAGAGTCGTTTACGGCTGGATCCAACCACAACGCCTTGGTCGTAGCTTGCGCTTCCGCTGCTATAATAAAAAATTGCGCTCATGTCGAAGAAACGTCTGATTCGCTCCACCACAGTTCTATCCATCCGCCGCAACGGCAGCGTGGTTCTTGCCGGCGACGGGCAGGTCACGCTTGGCGAGTCCGTCATTAAGCATACGGCGAAGAAAATCCGCCGACTTTATAATGACAAGATTCTCGCCGGCTTTGCCGGTTCCACCGCCGATGCCTTCACCCTGTTCAGCCGTTTCGAATCGAAACTGGAGCAATACCACGGCAACCTGGGACGCTCCGCCGTCGAGCTCGCCAAAGATTGGCGTACCGATAAATTTCTGCGTCACTTGGAAGCCCTGCTGCTGGTGTGCGATAAAGAACAAACGTTCCTGCTCAGCGGACAAGGCGACGTGATTGAGCCGGACGGCGGCATAGCCGCCATCGGCAGCGGAGGCCCATACGCCCAAGCCGCTGCGCAGGCCATGATGACGCACACCGAACTCCCCGCCCGCAAAATTGCCGAAGAAGCAATGAAGATTGCAGGCAGAATGTGCATCTATACCAATGATGCGGTAACGATTGAGGAATTGTAAGGGCTAGGGACTGATGCGGGGACAGCCGCCCTCGGCTGTCCGCCGGGCGAAAGCCCGGCTACTATTCGATCTCGCGCACGTGAAACCAATCGAGCTTTGCTCGACAGACAGCCGAGGGCGGCTGTCCCCACTACACATTTATGGCCATTTATCTCCCCAGCAGCGCCGAAGAAGAACAGCTCGCACTCGACGAACTCACGCCGCGTGAAATCGTTGTCGAGCTCGACAAACACGTGATCGGACAAAAAGACGCGAAGCGCGCCGTCGCCATCGCCCTGCGCAACCGCACGCGCCGGCAAAAACTCACTCCCGAACTCGCCGAAGAAATCATGCCAAAAAATATTTTGATGATCGGGCCAACGGGCGTGGGGAAAACCGAGATTGCGCGCCGGCTGGCGAAGCTGGCGAACTCTCCGTTCTTGAAGGTGGAAGCGTCGAAGTTTACCGAAGTCGGCTATGTCGGCCGCGACGTGGAATCGATGGTGCGCGATCTGGTGGAGATTGCCATCGACAACGTCCGCGAAGAAAAACTGCAAGATGTGGCCGATAAAGCGGAGTTGAACGCCGAAGAGCGGCTGCTGGATATTCTGCTACCGCCCTCCCCGCCACCGCGCCCCGCCGAGCCGACCACCGCAGGCGGTGTAGTCATCGATGGTGGCACGGCATTGGCTGAGTCTTCCTCACGCACGCGAGAAAAACTGCGCCAGCAGTTGCGCGAAGGCAAACTCGACGAACGCCAGGTCGAGATCGATGTACGCGAACGCAACTTCCCCACTTTCGAAATTATGAGCAACCAGGGTGTTGAGGAGATGGATATCAACATTAAGGACATGCTGCCGAACATCTTCGGAGCGCGCACGAAGAAGCGGAAGATGAAGGTGAATGAGGCGTTCGAATATCTGATCCAGGAAGAAGAGCAGCGGCTCATCGATATGGATCAGGTGACGCGCGTGGCGATTGAGCGCGTTGAAAACGCGGGCATAGTATTTTTGGATGAGATCGATAAGATTGCCGGGCGCGAGGGTGGACACGGGCCCGATGTTTCCCGCGAAGGCGTGCAGCGCGACATCCTGCCGATTGTCGAAGGCACTACGGTGAATACGCGCTACGGCATGGTGCGCACCGATCATATTTTATTTATCGCGGCGGGAGCGTTTCACGTTTCGAAACCGAGCGATCTGATTCCCGAACTGCAAGGCCGCTTTCCGATTCGCGTGGAGTTGCAATCGCTGACCATGGAAGATTTCGTGCGCATTCTGACCGAGCCGAAGTCGTCACTGGTGAAGCAGTACACTGCCCTACTTGAAACCGAAGGTGTGAAGCTGGAATTTACACCGGAATCGCTCGACGAAATCGCGCACTTTGCCTTTCGCGTGAATGAGAATACGGAAAATATCGGCGCGCGTCGCCTGCATACCATCATGGAGCGTGTACTGGATGAGTTAAGCTTTGACGCTCCAGAGAAAAAGGGCGAGCACGTAATTATCGACGCAGCCTACGTGCGCAAAATGCTTGCCGACATTGTCAAGGACCAGGATTTGTCGAGATATATTCTGTGATGCTCGGCGCCGGGCGACTCCTCCGCTCCACATTGTCATTGCAGCTTCGCGTACTCCTCCCGGGCCTGCTGCAAAACGGGTATATCAGGATCGGCATCTTTCCATAGCGCGAAGAAATCCTGATAAGACTGGCGAGCGTTTTCCGTATTTGCCGAAGTGCTGTATGCGCGAGCGAGTTCCAGCCGCGCCAGCGCTCCGAGCGGGAAATTCAAAATAAGTCCGGGATTCTCTATCAGCTTTTTGAATTCTGGTATCGCTTTTGCCGCGTCACCCATCGCCAAATAAGCTTCTCCTCGCACGTATGCGGGATAGAGCGTAGCCACTGGTATTGCGACTGGGTTCGAGAATTCCAGAGGAGTGGAAACCCCTAAATCGTCGATAGCCTTTGCGGGGTGCCGTAGTTGAATGTCGATTTTGGCGCGAATCACCGGTAGCCAATATTTTTGAACATACGTACCCTCGGGCCACTGTTTATCGAGTTCGCGGCACACCGCTTCCGACTGACTGACGTCTCCCGTCTGTGCCAAAATAAGCGCGGTCAGCGTCTGCACCTCTTTTCCCTGCGAAAGCTTCTGAGCTCCATCGATCAACTCGCGAGCACGGCTGAACTCTCCAACTGCCGTTTCCCGAACGGCCTCCTGGAGAAGGTACATCGCCGCCCACTCTTTGTCTCCATCGCGCTGCATCAGATCGGCAGCGGCATGGGAGAGTTCGCGAGCTTTTACCAGCCGGCCGTGATAGGCCTCGGTTTCGGCCTGCTCCGAGAGCAGAAGAGTTTGCGCTCCGCGCACATTGAGCGATTGCTGAACGATGTGCTCCATTTCATTTTTATCGTTACGAAGAAAGGCGATCCAGTAGCCTACTTGCAATAAAATATCGGTCTGCAAGCCTCGCTTGCCGGCATCCGCCAGCACCGTGGCCGCTTCATCCACCCGGTTCACCGCCAGCAGATCCACTGCGAAATTTCCGTAGGTACTTGCCCTCGATGGATCAATGAGCAGAGCTTTGCGGAAAACTGCAATGGACAGATCGTGGCGGCCTAATTCGGAGTAAGCGATGGCAAGGTGGTTGTAGCTGCCCGCGGAATCGGGATAGTTTTGCACTGCCAGAACATAGACCTGCGTAGATTTTTCCAGATCGCCCGTGACATACGAGTAGTAGCGCGCATCGATGGTCTCTCGTTCCGCCTCAGTGACCCGGTCCCGAAGCGCATAGGCTTTGGCCGCATTTTCGCGCGCAAGTTCGAACTGTCCAACGTTGTAATAGACGGTTGCCAGCGCGCCGTAAGCGACGGCAAAGTTAGGGTCCAGCTCGACGGCTTTTTTAAAAATGGGCAGCGAATCCTGATCGCCCTTTTTGTCCCAGGTAGCCAGCGCCAAACCGTAGGCATTCAGCGCATCGAGCGAAGCCGTGGTTGCTTGTTCCAGCGGAACGTCGAACTTCTGCACGGTAGCAAGCGACTCGCCCAGCTCGCCTCGCATGCGCGATGCCGCACCGCCCAGCGCGTCCAGCACTTTCTCTTTCGACGAAGCTATTACCTGCTCTTCGGCAAGAGTATTTCCATTCTGGCAATTCACTGCTTTCAAACTCAAAACATATTCGCTGCCCAAACTGCCAATGGTTCCGGCAAGGTAAGCCTTGCTTCCTGCCCGCTGGCACAACTCGCGGGCGACTGTGGGTGTGAGCTTCGCGTCCGCCGGGAGGGTCATCTGCCGCAGGATTCTCGCGGCGCTGCTATAGGAGAGCACATTCAAGAAAGGAGATTGCCGCAGAGAAATGCCGAGCGCCGTTTTCAGCGTGTCATCGAAGATGGCATCGCCGGTGCTGTTCTCAAAATCAGCCAGAACCACTGTATCTTTCACGGTCAGAGGCTGTCTTCGATGCGAGCGGTAGTAAATGCCGCCGCCTGCCAGTGCGGTCAAAAGTAGCGCGGGAAGCGCAATCTTTAAAACTTTTGCCGCAACCGGCTTTGATGCCGCCGGTTTTAAGCCAGACCCAGAATAGCTGCCACTTTCGGAGTCTCTTTTTAAGCGCTGTAAATCGGCACGCATGTCGGCCGCATGTTGATAGCGCAAGTCGCGATCTTTCTCCAATGCTTTGCCGATGATGGTTGCGACTTCGGCCGGAAGCCGCGGATTAAGCTGCGCCGCGGGCCGTGGCGCCTCATGCAAAATCGCTCCGCTAATTTCTCCCGTGCTCGCACCTTCAAACGGCGCTTTGCCCGTCGCCATTTCGTACAGCACCGCGCCAAAGGAAAATAAATCGGTGCGCGCATCCAATTCCTTGGTTCGCACCTGCTCCGGCGACATATAGGCCACGGTGCCGATCATGGCTCCCGGGGATGTCAGGTCCGCTTCTTCCGATGTGATCGACATCGTCCGGGTGTTACCATCCGCTCTGCCAGTTGAAACTTCCACCTTCGCCAGCCCGAAATCCAGAATCTTCGCGTGCCCGCGCTTGGTGACAAAAATGTTCGCGGGCTTGATGTCGCGATGAATAATCCCTTGGGCGTGCGCCGCATCAAGGCCATCGGCAACATCAATGGCAATCCGCAAAAGGCTTTCCAGTTCCAGCGGGCGCCCGCCAATGCGGTGCTTGAGCGTTATACCATCCAGAAACTCCATGGCGATGAAGGACTGGCCATCTTGCTCGCCGATGTCGTAAATGGTGCAAATATTGGGATGGTTCAGCGCCGATGTGGCCCGCGCTTCGCGTTCGAAGCGGGAGAGCGCTTGCGGATCGCCTGCGATCTGTTGGGAAATAAATTTCAGTGCGACAAAACGGTGCAGCCGCACGTCCTCGGCTTTGTAAACCACACCCATCCCTCCTCCGCCGAGTTTCTCAAGGATGTGGTAGTGGGAGATGGTTTGCCCGATCAAGCGTGGCCCCGTTTTTCGCGAATTATAACAGCCGACCGGCTAATCACCTCCACACAAGTCTGCTTATTGCTATTGTGCATTTCGTGATTCGAGCGTTTCACGGCTGATGTACTCTTGTATTTCCGCATGAAGATTCCCTTCAGGAAATTACTACCGGTCCTGGGAGTATTGGTATGGGCAAGCGGCTGCGCTTCGGTCGGCCCGCCGGAAGCGCCGTCGCTGGAACTGCCCAAGCCGCCCACGGATCTGCATGCCTCACGCAAAGGCGACAAAGTGACGCTTACGTGGACGATCCCCGCCCGCACAACCGAGCGGCAGAGCGTGCGTTACCTGGGAAAGACCCGCGTGTGCCGCAGTTATACTGGTGCTCTGAAAGATTGCACGGCCTCCGTGGGAGAAGCCGCGCCCCCGCCAGATTTTGAAAAGCTGCGCCGAACAACGGCGAAAAAGCCGGCAGCTAGCTTTATCGACACTTTGCCCGAGACGGCACAACAGGATCAACCAATCGGCTTTGCCACGTATGCCATCGAAGTTCTGAATGAGGCTGGACGCGGCGCGGGGATTTCGAATCAAGTTCGCGTACCGCTGGTACCCACGCTGCCTCCGTTTAGCTCGTTCGCCGCGCGGATAACGGCGCAGGGCGTGCTAATTTCATGGCAATGTCCCCCGGTTGCGGAGCGAAAGACCGGCATTCAGTATTTGTTTCGCATCTACCGGCGGCAGGAGGGGAGTGCAAGCGAAGCTGCCAACGAAACCAGGATTGCCGATGTAGAAGCAACGGAGTGCACGAAAGGGCCTACCAGCTTGGTGCCATTGACAGCGCAGCCAACAAACGCGCCAGCGAATGAATCAAACCAATCTGAGAAGGCTTCCGATTCGTTTCTGGATCAGACATTCGAGTGGGAAAGAACCTATTTTTATCGAGGCACGGTTGTGAGTGCGATTGAGGCGGCAGGAAAGCCCGCAATCCAGGTGGAAGGCGACGACACGCCCGTGGCAAAAGTCTTTGCGCACGATGTGTTTCCTCCGGCAGTGCCTGCGGATTTGCAGGCGGTATTTTCGGGTCCGGGACAGGCAGCGTTTATCGATTTGATTTGGTCTCCTGTGACGGATGCGGATTTGGCGGGATATAACATTTACCGGCATGAAGCTGGAACTGCGGCGGTGAAACTGAATTCGGAGCTGGTGAAAACTCCGGCGTTTCGGGATACGAACGTTGTCTCGGGGAAAACATATTTTTATTCTGCCTCGGCGGTCGATGAGCGCGGGAATGAGAGCGCGGGGTCCGGGGAAGCGATGGAGAGCGTGCCGTAAATCCTGCCGGTGGCGTAAGAACGGGAGTGAACAGGTGGAGATTCGAGAATTTTCCCCGAATTCTGCTGCTCTCGTGATTAGATAGAATCCATGAAATATTGCAAGTTTCAATTGAACGGAGAGGCGCATTACGGGCTGGTCGAGCCGGTTGCGGGACGTGACTCAATTTTTCGCATTCTGCTTACGCCGCCCGAAGATTCCGATGGCGACGTGGAAGGTCTGCGCTCGCGACGGATCGAACCGATTGCGCTCGATGAAGCGACGCTGTTGCCGCCGGTGCGTCCGACGAAGATTGTTTGCGTGGGCAGAAACTACCGTGATCATGCAGCGGAGTTGGGGAATGAGCTGCCAACCGAGCCGCTCTTGTTCTTCAAGCCCAACTCAGCGCTACTAGCGCCGGGCGGCGTGGTGAAGCGGCCGAAAATTTCGCAGCGCGTGGATTACGAAGGCGAGCTGTGCGTCGTGATCGGAAAGAAATGCCATCTGTTGAACGGAGGTGAGGATGTGAAGCCGTACATTCTCGGCTACACCTGCCTGAACGATGTGACCATGCGCGATGTGCAGAAAATAGAAGACCAGTGGGCGCGGGCCAAGGGATTCGATACGTCATGTCCTGTCGGGCCGGTGGTGGTAGATGTAGACGGGCTTGATCCATGGACGGGTGTGGGCGTGGAAACGCGGGTCAACGGCGCAGTGCGTCAATCGGGCAACACACGCGATTTTATTTTCCCGCTTGACGTTGTAATTCGTTTTATCTCGCAGGCGATGACTTTGCTGCCCGGTGACCTGATCGCGACCGGCACGCCGGCGGGCGTGGGCCCCGTTGTGGCCGGAGATGTGATGGAAATAAGCATCGCGGGTATTGGTACGTTGAAAAATTCTGTCGTGGACGAATAGGTTTCGCCGGTTTACTGCAGGCGAAAGCGCTCGCGCATCAGGCGCTGCAGGCGAGGCTTATACAGAAGATCGTAGGCAAGTTCTTTATCCGGAAACATGGCGAGCGCGGCGCGTTTGGCGCCTGCCGCTAATTCCGAGGCTTCTTCCACCGTAAGGCTGGGATCCTGACTGATCACGGAAGAAATCATCCCCATCATCACTTGCAGGCGGCGAATTCTCCGGGCTTCGTCGTCCGAGTCGGCGGATGAATTGCTTGCATGGTCCGGATTGTTCGAATGGCCCGATGACTCCCCAGAATTCATAGCGACCTCTTTTTCAATTCGCAATTCTTCGTACAGGTTTGGATGTTACAGCCTGTACCCGCGTTGCGAACCGTTCAAGCCATTGTGCTCCAGCCAGTAAAGAAATCAACGACCCGAAAGTGCCGGCACTTGCCATTCTTCGCTGTTTTTGTAAAGGCGTTCCGATCAAGATTTTCTGCGAGATCGCTTTACTGCCTTAGCTGGCTTGGAAGGCTTTGCCCTGTTCTTTATTTTGATTTTAAATTTTTCGCTCCGCCGAACTCCCGGAATTTTACCGATGCGTGGATCGCGGGTGAGAACGAGATCGCAGGCGTGAAGAGCCGCTTCTTCAAAATCCGGCGCATCGGATGGCAGAATTTGCCAGCCCGTAATTTCCTTTCCCAATACCCCGATCGATCGCATGTTTGGAAACTCGGACCGAAGGCTCTCGTGATGTTCTTTCGTAGTCGCCAGCCAGACTCCGTTGTCGGAGCTGTATGTCGGCTTCTCGCGCAGTATGAGTACGATCTTCTCCTCGACATACACAGCCGTACAGCCAAACATGGGGCGAGTCATGGGTGACAACGCAGCAATCGCTTCGAGCACGAATTGGTATGGAATCGCCTTGCGTGTTTTGGCTGCGAAGAGCGGATCGATCATCGGAACCGGTTTGCGGCGGAATTTTGGCATGAATGCGGAAATTATACAATCCGGCTGTTTCGCGGGATATTGCGGCAACATGCAGAAACAATGTAACTCCGCGCTGCAACTGAACGGCAAGAGTTAGAATCTGAGAAGAGCCGAGTCAGCCGTGCATGAGCGGCGGCTCCAGGGAGATCACCATGGCAGAGGAGTCGAACGCGATGACGGAAGAGCAACGTCCTGATCCGAACGAGAAGCTGGTAAAGGTATTTGACAGCGAACAGGAATCGGAGGCGATGGTGGTCAAGGGTCTGCTCGATTCGGTGGGAATCGATAACGATCTCAAATCAGCAAGCCTTTTGCAGGATGCATTTCCGGGGATGGGTGGAATGATTATCCTTGTGCGCGAAGAGGACGAGCAGAAAGCCCTGAATTTGATTGCGGAATCGCAGCAGGAAGTTTCTGCTACCGAACAAGACGACGATGAGACGCAGGCTTAACTGTCTGCTGACTCCGCGCGAGAAGATGCTTCCTCAAGGCTCAAGCGCTGGCAGGAACGGTGTAACTGAGCGGCCATCCAGATAAAAACTGACAGCTCCATCCAGGTCAGTCCGGTAAATGTGCGCTCCGCCGGCTCGCAGGCGGGCAAGTACATCGGCTTTTGGCAAGCCATAAGATGTATGAGATCCCACCGAGATCACGGCGTAAAGCGGCTTAACAGCCTGCAGAATTTCCGGTGTGGAGGAAGTGGCGCTGCCGTGGTGGCTCACTTTCAGCAAATCCGCATGAGGGTGATGCAGCAAGGCGATACGTCGCTCGACCGCTTTCTCGGCATCGCCTTCGAGCAAAACTGAAGTTCCACCATAGCTGACGTGCAATACCATCGAGTCGTTATTCTTCGGCTCAGGGCCTACCGGCCAGTTCTGCGGCGGGAAAAGCACATCAACCTTCGCGCCGCCAAGCTCAAATTCATCTCCCTCCCAATGGCGCACCACTCTAATTCCGAGCGCTTGCGCTTCGGCGATCACGTTGTCCAGCGCATGGCTTGGCGGCGACAACCCAATCCATAATTCTTTCGGACGAAAATCCTTCAGGATGGCTCCCACGCCTCCGATGTGGTCCGAATGCCCGTGGGATATGGCGACCGCATCGAGGCGAGAGATGCGGCGCGTCCAAAGATAAGGCGCAACCACATCTTCTCCGAAGTCTAGCTGCGAACCTGCACCAAAGATCGGACCACCGGCATCGACGAGTAAGGTGCGCCCTTGTGGGGTTACCAGCAGGATCGAGTCGCCTTCGCCCACATCGATCGAAGTTACTTCAAGAACTCCCGCGCGCGTTAGCGGATGAGGCGCTACAAAGGCCAAAGAAAGCGATGTGAGCAGCAACATTCCGAGCCCCGTAGCCGCAAACAACATGCGCCATCGCGCAAATACCATTGCCGTGGTCAGCGCAGCCCCAGCCAGAACAATCATCACGAGCGACGGAGTTGCCACCCGTAGGTCGGCCACGCGCAAATTTCCCAGACCCCGTACCGTGCCCGTAATTGCTTGCAGAGCGAATGCCGTAAGAATAGCCGGAAGTTTCGCCAACAGAAGAGAGACGTATCCCAGCGCGATAGTGAGAATCGCCGCGGGCATAAGAAGCTGCGTGAGTGGAACGACAGCCATGTTCGCGGGAAGTCCGATGGTGGTGGCGCGATGAAAGTAATACGCCATGGGCAGCGCGAGTCCCATCTGCATGACCGCTGAAACCAGCAGTAGTTCGAATGCGCGCAGGAAAAAAACGCTGACGCCGCTTACCAGCCGCAAGGACAACAATCGGCCCAGGAAACGCCCAAGCCTGCCGGCAATCAAACGCAGGTCAAGGCGGAACTGCGCCAGCTTCGGAAGAAGTCTCGCGCCGTAGTCGTCAGCATCCCAATGCGCGAGCGCCTGACGATACAAGCCGGAACTGCGCTCGACCAGAGGCACGGCAATCGCAGCCACCACCAGCACGCAGAGAAACGTCATTTGAAAGCTGGCGGCAAAAAACTGGCGCGGATCGAATACCAGCAAACCGAGAGCGGCCGCTCCAAGCGCGTTGACCATGCTGCGGTCGCGATAGAGCAGGCGCGTGCCCAGAAAAATCGCGCACATCAGTGTAGCCCGCCACACCGGCGCTCCCACCTCGGTGAGGAATGCATACGCGACACAACAGAAGATAGTGAGTATAGTCGCCGGAATTTCTGATACATGCAGACGGCGAAGGGTCCAAAAAACTACAAAGGCCAAAATCGTAACGTTCATTCCGGAAACGACGAGAATGTGGTAAGTACCAGAGCGCTGAAAATCTGTGCGGGTATCGCGATCGATGAAAGCTTCCTCGCCGATCACCATCGCGTCAATTAAAGCAGCTTGCGGCGCGGGCCAAAGCGCATGCACTTTGGCGATGATGCTGGCATGAACGCGGCTTCGCCAGAGTGCAATGCGGCCTCCCGAGAAACCGGGAAGCAGTTGAACGTCATCGGCTTTGGCCGACACGAGTGCAGAGATGCCATTCGCGGCGAGATAGCTTTCGTAGTCGAATGCGCCCGGATTGCGGAAATTGCGGGCGAGTTTAAGCTTTACCGGAACACGAATGCGTTCCCCGTAACGGAAGACGCGCATGGGTGCGTCCTGAAGAGAATTTGTTCGAGCGCTGTAAAGGCTGAGCTGGACCCCGGAGCGCAATGGAAAGTGTAAGCCGTTTTCGGTGGCGATTTCTTCGGTTTCAACGTCAAGAGTTTGTCTGAGTTCTCCGGGAGAAGATTCCCGAAGTTTTCCATCGTGAGTAACGTGCGCCGTAATTTCAATCTCTGGGCCATAGGCAAAGGGTTTTAGCGCGTTGTCACGGATAGTGGAAAGCTCTCGCAGTTGGGCTTGAAAAGTGCCAATGAAGAAAAAAGAAGTGAGCGCCAGGGTGAGCGCGAGTTGCCTTCGCCTGCGGAGGAAATAGACGCCTGCAGCCAGAAATGCCAGCGCAGCCGCAATGAACCACGATGGCGGTGTACGTATGGAAGCGGCAGAGAGTATTCCCAGCGCATAGAATACTACCGCCCAGAGCATGGGCTGACGGACAGGTTTGAATTGGAAGGCGGGTTGAACCTGAGGCGTGGTTGAGGGAACGGGTGACATTCGTGGTATCGCTGTGCCCTGTTCACCCCAGCGGCTAAACAGTTTGCCGGAAAACTCGATTTGGGTGGCGCAGCCCTTAAGCGCTGCGATAAAGCCTTTCTTCCTGTGAGGGCTTCAGCCCCTGAGGTCGCAAAGGCGAGCTTTTTAGCAAACTGCAAAAGCCCAGCTAAGGAAGGACTGCTCCGCAATTCTGAAGTTGTGTTGGTAAATTACTTTTCTTTCGCCCGTTTAAACTAAATTTGTTTCCCATTTGATCCACGGCTTACGCGTGGGCCGTATTCCCACGCCGATTTGCGGCTAAACCTAATGCGCCGTTCTGAAGCTTTCGTTCATTATCAGCGAACCAACTGCAATACGCTTTCCAGGTGATAAGTTTGGGGAAAAAGATCGACCAGATGAACTTCTTCAACGCGATAGCCGCTGGCCAGCATTGGCAACAAGTCCCGCGCCAGCGTTGCAGGATCGCACGAGACATAGGTCACGCGTGGCGCCTCTGAATCCGCAAGCCAGCGCGCCACGCGTTCTCCCAAGCCGCTCCGGGGCGGGTCCACAACCACCAAATCGGGCTTATGATGCAACTGGGGGAGGATCGCACCCTGCCCGGCCCGTCCCTTATCTTCGAGTTCGGTTACGTACCGCTCGACTGCGGCGTGAACCGCCTTTCCATTCACCGGAAGATTGTAGGCAAGGTCACCCGCGGCTGTCTGTGACGACTCAACACAAACGATGTGACGAAAGACACCAGCCAAGGCTGTGGAAAACAATCCAACGCCCGCGTAAAGATCAAGCGCCAGTTCGCCCGAGCGTCCTGTCGTAACGATTTTTACAAGTTCATCGGTAAGAAATCGATTAGTTTGAAAAAATGAACCAGCGCTCACGCGATAGGTTGCCGCATTAATTCGATAAGCCAGCTCCGGCGCACCAACCGTTACCAGCGGCTCTTGCACCCCTTTTTTCGGTTCGCGGAAGGCCGCGATTCCGGCAATCTCCGGCATGGCTGCACATAATTCTTCAGCCCACGCGCGCACGGCAGCACGGCGAGCCTCGGGATCGCAGACGAGTTCGACCAACAAACGCGAGTCATCGTCATTCGCGAAGAATTCGATTTCCCGTACGCCTTCAACCGCCTGGCCAGCCTTTCCCGAGTGCCACAGTGCGGCGATGCCACGGTTGATGAGCGGCGAACTGATGGGACACTGCTCGACCGGCAGAAGCTCGTGCGATGCGAACTTGAAATATCCGATGGCGAAATCGGGCCGCGTGCGGATTTGCAGACGCGAACGGTTGCGATAATTCCACGGCGGCGAAGGATGTGTCTGGATTTCGCAGTGTAATTCGAGCTTGGCAATGCGCCGCAGGTTCTCGCGCAAAATTTCTTTTTTGATTTCGAGTTGATGCTCGTAGCCGGTGTGCTGGTAATGGCATCCGCCACAGCGTGCGAAATAAGGGCACGGCGGCGCAACACGCCACGGCGAGGGTTCGACAATTGCCGTTGCATGGGCGCGGGCAAAGCTGGCCTTTTGTTCGGTGAGCGTGGCTTCAATTTTCTCGTTCGCGAGAACAAAGGGAACAAAGACTGCCTTGCCGCGTCCGTGATCGTCGGCGGGGAGGCGAGCCAGTCCATCGCCGCCATAGATCAGCTTTTCGATTGTGAGGAGCAAGACTCGATTCTACGGCATTGCAGAAGGCAACTCGCGGCCTATAATGCTCTTCCCGCAGTTGCGCCTGAAGACCACGCCCACTGAAAATTGAAGCCGCCGAGATGGCCGGTTACATCCACGACTTCGCCGATAAAAAACAAGCCGGGCACTTTACGGCTTTCCATGGTTTTTGCAGAGAGTTCATCGGTATTGACGCCGCCCGCCGTCACTTCGGCTTTTTCGTAGCCTTCGGTCCCAGCCGGGTAGACCGACCAGGTATGCAACTGTTTTTCGAAGTCGGCGAGAGCCTCGTTGGTCCATGACGAGATTGCGTGAAGATCGAGCCAGCGATCGGCCAGTCGATGGGGCAAGAATTTACGCAACTCGGCGCGCAGCGTATTCGCGGTTCTCGGTGTTTTTGCATCGTTAAATGCCGCAGTAGTTTTGCCCTCGGGTGCAAGATCGATGTGAATCGGTCCGGGCTTTTTCCAGTAAGAGGAAATTTGCAGAATCCCCGGCCCGCTCAATCCGCGATGCGTGATTAGCATTTTCTCGCGAAATTGTTGGGAGCCGTAAGAAGCGATGACTTCCGCAGAAACGCCGGCCAGATCGCAGTAGCGGGAACAATCTTCCGCGCTAAGCGTGAGTGGCACGAGCGCAGGCCGCGGTTCGCGTATGGCAATACCAAATTGCTTCGCCAGGTCGTAACCGAACGAGGTAGCGCCGATTTTTGGAATCGAAAGGCCGCCGGTAGCAACAACCAGGGCCGGTGCGCGAAATTCCGTGTTTGTAGTACGAACAACGAATTCCGCGTTCCGTTCAACATTTTTAATATGTGCATTCAGAAAGATGTTCACCTTGGCATTGTGGCATTCCGCTTCGAGCATCCCGATAATATCTCGTGCCGATCGATCGCAGAAAAGCTGGCCCATAGTTTTTTCGTGATAGGGAATGTGGTGCTTTTCGACCAGCGCAATGAAATTGGCAGGCGTGTAGCGCGAGAGTGCGGATTTGGCAAAGTGCGGGTTCGAAGAGAGAAAATTTTCAGGCTGGCAATGAAGATTGGTGAAGTTGCAGCGCCCCCCGCCAGAGATAAGAATTTTCTTGCCGAGCCGGTCGGCGCGTTCGAGAACCGCGACCCGTCGTCCGCGCGTGCCCGCTTCAATAGCGCACATCAGACCGGCCGCTCCGCCGCCAAGGATAAGTACATCGAAAGACAGCTTCATCGAATCGACGGTCATCTCATGATGATTACAGGTAAAACATCATTACAGGTAAAACAGGCTCAGGCGAGGCATCGAATATTTTTCCAGCAGGCGCTTGTGAAGATATTGCTTCTGAAGTTGCTCGATCTGCGGCCCAGCCATTTTGCTACGGTACGGTGACAGCTCACGATCCGCCTGGCTGCGGACGCTTACGATTTCATCATCCGGCGTAGCGGTCAGCAGCGCAGCAAAGAGTTTTTCTTCCAGCACGGTAAGATGACGTTCCAGGTCTTCGAGTCGGCCTGAAGTTTTCTTGCTCTCGATCTCATCCGCCAGCTTGCGCAGTGCAGCTGCGGAGCCGTCTGCAATGGCGCGAAGAGAAATTCCATCGCTATGCGGCAACATCGCCCTTTCCAGAAGGTCAGCATTGCGGCGCAAGAACGGGGCAATCTTCTCCGGCTCAAAGCCTTGCGTGGTGCCTGATTTCTCCGCGCTCTCTTGCCCGGAAGCCACGCCAACAGCCGCTTCTTTCATATCTTCGGCCGCACTCAGCACGGCCTGTGAACACCAGGCAAGGCTGTTAATCTTCCGCGTTTTCGAAGGCCGCTGATCGTAGCGGTCAAACGCCGTATCGATTCCGCGCAGCGCGGCTTCAAGAGGAATGCCCGCATCCTTCCAGGTTTCGATCAGGGCCCAGTCGAGCGTAGTCAGCAAGAGTCCTCCGCCGCGGCGGCGCAGAAAATGCTCTTCGATTTCTGTAAAGTAATTGAAGTAATTTTCCACGAGAACTCAACGGGTCGGACGAGCAGTAGAACCACGCGAGCCGGGGCGGAGGTTCTTGGCGGATGCTTCGGGCGTAGCTCCCGCCGTGCCCTTGGGCGCAAGTCGCAACGCTGCGTTTCTCTCCCAGATGATTCGCAGGCCTTCAAGAGTTAGAAAATCATCGACTTGCTTGATGTACTTCGATCCCGTGCCGATCATGGGCCCCAATCCGCCAGTCGCGAGCACCTTTGTTTTTTCACCGAGTTCGCCGAGCAATAGTTCAATGATGCCATCGACCAGCCCGAGATACCCGTAATATAGGCCAGATTGTAGGCTTCCCACGGTATTGGTTCCGATAACCCGCGCCGGCTTACGAATTTCAACACGCGGCAAGCGGGCGGTGCGTGAAAAAAGCGCGTCGGCCGAGATGCCGATACCGGGACAAATCACTCCACCGAGATATTCACCCTTGGCGGAAACGCAATCGAAGGTCGTCGCCGTGCCGAAGTCGACAATCACACAAGGGCCGCCATATTTCTCGAACGCAGCTACGGCGTTAACGATGCGGTCCGCGCCGACTTCGGCGGGATTGTCGTATTGCACAGGCATTCCGGTTTTCACGCCGGGTTCAATAAACAATGGCTTGGAATTAAAGTAGCGCTCGCAGACCTGCCGCAAAACAGGATCGAGCGGTGGAACCACTGACGAAATCACAATGCCCTGAATGCCCGAAGCCTCAAGGCTCGCCATGGAAAATAGATTGCGGAACAGAACGCCATATTCATCGACCGTACTGCTCTGCCGCGTGGTCACGCGCCAGTTGGCGATAAGGCGATCATAACGCGGCGCGGCACTGCTATCGGCATGCGACTTCGCATCCCGAGCAAAAACGCCGAGCACCGTGTTCGTGTTACCGACATCGAGAACGAAAAGCATAGTTGTTAACGAGCACTCAGCCTCCAGCACTTAGCATTCAGCGGCAACGGCTGGTAGTCGGCACCTGCCTGCAGGAGCTGAATGCTGAGTACCGATTCCATCATCGCGCTCTCACCGTCCCACTTAAAACCGTTCGCGTTCCCTCGTCCGTTCGCACCCGCAGAAACCCGCGCTCGTCCAAGCCCTCGGTCATTCCTTCGAGCCCCGATCCATTTTCTGCTACGCGAACGTGCTTGCCGCGCACCCACGAGGAATTCTCAGCGAAGCGGCGCAAAATCGACTCCCTCGCATCCGCCTGCTCGACCAGTTGGCGATATTCCCGGTCGAGCGATTTTAACAAAGCCCCGGCCACTTCCACGCGCGTCCACTCGCTGCCGGTCGTCATCCGCAACGAAGTTGCCTCATTCTGCAATTCTGCCGGGAAACTGGATTGATTCACATTGATGCCGATGCCCACAACCACGTAACGCACGCGCGTGACTTCCGCGTTCATCTCGGTAAGAATTCCGCAAACTTTCTTGCCATCAATCAGAACATCGTTCGGCCACTTCAGATCGCTAACAATGCGGGAATCGACTTGCTCGATCGCCGCCTGCACGGCCAACCCCGCAGCCAGCGACATGACAAGAACATCGGCCGGCGGCAACCAAGGCCGGAGCACAACCGAGCAGTAAATCCCTTCCGATCGCGCCGACTCCCAGGTATGCGCGGCGCGCCCGCGGCCGGCAGTCTGCTCTTCGGCAAGAAAAACGCTGCCTTCAGGCGCTCCCTCGCCGGCAGCGGCCATGGCTTCGGTGTTCGTCGAGCCAATTTTATAGAAATGATGCAGATGATTTTCGAAGACGGTTCCGCGAATCATCGGCTGGAGAATTTCAGGCAGCAATAAATCAGGAATAGATTTGAGTCGATACCCCGTAGCAGGATGCCCCGCAACCTCAACTCCCAAACCGCGCAACTGTTGGATCAATCGCCATACCTCAGAGCGATTTAAGGAAATCTCCTGCGCGATTTTCGTTCCGCTGACGACGACTGTGGCATGCTCCATCAGCACGCGAACGATGCCGCCAAGGCGCGTGTCAGTGCGGCCCTCTGCGTTCGCGGGCAGAAGCTTGCCCCGAGCTTGTCGAACGGCCCGCGCCACGCGAGTTGTCTTTGTCCCGGCGATGCAGGAATTATGCGCGAATCCTTGAAAAACAACAATCGTCCGCTTAGCCGTGTTTCAGATGTGTCCCCGCGTCCTCCGCGGCACTTCCCCGCGCACTCCGCGATTAAAAGCTTTCTAAGCGCTATTCCACAGTCTCCGTAAACGTAACCATTGGATGCCCCAGCGCATACTGCCCTTCAGCCGTAACATGCACAGGGCCAGGAGTAGTCGGCAAAGTAAGAACGACCGCCGCAACCCCGCTCGCATTCGTCGCGACAGTGCGAGCCGAAAGCGTGCCCGCAGTCGTAGTAAAGAAAATTGTTCCTCCCGCCGCATTGCCGCCAGATTGACCCGGATTCAGCGTGACCGAAAGATTCAACTGCGCTCCCGGTGCACCTTTCTGTTTATCGCCGGTCTTAGTCAACGACGCGGGCGGGTTCCCAACCAGAATCCATCCCTCCTGCGTCTGCGAAACTCCCGTGCTGTCGTCGCTGGGGACGCTGTAATGATAGAAGCCCGAAGTCGCGCCCGCCGTCACCGAAATGCTGCCCGCTTCGCCTGGAGCCACAGTCGGCTTGGTCACGGTCACGGTAATTCCGCTATCAGCTTGCGGCGCTCCCAGCGTGACCGTGGCTGACCCAGAAATCAACTTGGGATTCAAAACGACTTTGCCGCCCGCAGCCAATTGCGTAGTATCCGGATTCAGATCCCACTCCGCTCCCGGTAACGTCGATGTGCCGTTAATGACCAAGAGCGTAATCGAGTAAGGCGCAAAGTTCATCGTAGAATTCCACGCCAGCGTGGACGAAGGTACAATCGCCGTAGGATTCGCTGAAGAGAGCGTGTAAGTAGTCACCTGTTGCGGCGTGAACCCGTTCAACCCAAATGTAACCTGCGCGCTGTTGTTGGGATCTTTATTCAGCACCATCGCCGTCAAAATATTTCCGGTCGAATTCAGCGCGGCATAACTGCTGAACAAATCCGGATCGCCGGTATTCGTTGCCGATATCGAAGTAGTAGCAAAGCTGCTGTGATTCCCGTCATAATTCCGGTAAAGCTTCAGTGCCAGATAATTTGGATTCGTCGGTACCGGCGCAACCCAGCGCGAAGCAAGATATGCCCGTTCGCGCCCCAGAATTCCATAGGCGTCCGCGTCGGCAATCGCTGTCGAAAAATCCGACTCCCCCGCAAAATTCGCGCTCCACTCCGTCACGCTAAGCGGCGTATTCGGATAAATCATGTTCACAATCGCGCGCATGCGCGGCAGCCGGAAGGGAATTGTCTTATTCGGTTGCAGGAAGGTCGTCCAAATCTGATTAATATCTCCTGACTCGCTCACATAAGTCGGATCCCAATAATCGCGGTAAATGCGCGCGGAAAGCGCCTGCAACTGCGCCTGCGTCCAGCCCGAAGTATCCGGCCCGTCCGGATAAGCATGAATGTCGAACACATCCACCGTGCGGATGCCGGCTGCTTTATCCATCCAGTAAAGCTCGTTCAACCACCAGGGCAGGAAGTCCACGCCCGCGTGGGCGGCTTTGTCGTTGTTGTTTTCGCCATTCCAGTAAAACCACCAGCAACAGCTCACCGGACCAAACCGCATCGCCTTCGGGTCCCATCCCCGCAATGCCTGAGCTTCTGCGCGGTAGGTATCGCGCAACTCGTCATAGGCCGAAGGATTAGGATGCACATCGCGGTGCGTGCTGCCCCAGATGTCGATCTCGTTATCCATGTCATAAAAATGCGGCGCTTTCCCAAACGCCGCTGCCAGCGCCGTAGCCCACGTGCTGCGGTAAACGCTGCCGGGAGGATCGTTCGTCCCCGGCTGATCGAGCAGCGGCCAGTAAGCATCGTTCGGATTGGCCGTAAGATCGGTAACACAATCGGACTTCAATCCGTCGCCCGCATCGGGGTTATAAGGATCGACGCTGCACTGCGGCCCATATTTCGCCACCGAAAAACTCCAGTGCCCGTTTCCATTTCCTTCCGCAGTCTGCGCAACCCACGGCAGCATCACCATCGTCATCAGCGGATTGCTGCCCGCGGCCTTCACATCCGAGATGAACTTGGTCGAACTGCCGTCTCCGATCTCGGTGTAGTTGAAATCTTCAAAGTAATAATCCGCCGCCGCGTTGTTGGTGAACAATTGCCAGTTGTAAGTCGAAGTGGAATCGCCGCCCCATCGCACCGCAGTCATCCCGCTGTCGGTAATAGTAGTCGCATCCTGCGGATAAGCCCCGCCATAAACGTACTGGCTGATCGGATGTCGGTTAGTCAAAACGTCAAGCGTGACGCTGACATCGCTAGTGCCGCGAGTTGAGGCATCATGAGATTTGGATTGAGGATTCTCGTTGGCTGCCGGGGAATTAGCAGCCAACGAGAGTGCAACCAACAAAACTGCAACAGGGCGAGAAACCAAAGCCATGGGGAGGGCCTCCGTTGCACATACTCTACCCCCAGTTACAGGATTTCCGTCTCACTCGAAGGTACAAGGCAGTGGGACAACTGAGACTGCAATCGAGATGTACAGATATCAGCAAGAAGCTGGTGGAAGTACAGCGCAAAGCGTGCACTGAAACGACCCGATCGGACTAAAAAAGGGGAAGGGCACGACATTTAGTCGTGCCGTCAAACGTTGAAGATATGTCGGCGCTTCAGCGCTAAGGGTTGTTTGTAAGTCGCTAGACTGGCGATACACGCAGGCTCATATCAACAGCCTGCGGCGAGTGAGTAACCAAACCGACCGAAATAAAATCAACGCCAGTCTCCGCGTAGGCGCGAACATTTTCCAGCCGGATTCCACCCGAACACTCCAGGGGAATACTCCGGCCATTTTTCTGCGTGTCAGGCTGCGCGCAAAGCTCCACGGCATGACGAACATCCTCCGGCGACATGTTGTCCAGCAAAATCGCCTCCGCGCCATGCCCCAGCGCGTCTTCCAGTTCCGCCAGATTCCGCACTTCAACCTCGATCGGTTGCGAGCCGCGCCGGTTGCGCACCGCACGCTCGAGCGCGGGCACGATTCCCCCAGCCAGGGCAATGTGGTTGTTCTTGATCAGCACGCCGTCGGAGAGATCGAGCCGGTGATTCTGTCCGCCGCCGCAGCGTACGGCATATTTGTCGATCACGCGCAGGCCGGGAGCCGTCTTCCGCGTATCGAGAATGCGCGCCTTCGTGCCTGAAACTGCTTCGACAAATCTGCGCGTGAGGGTGGCAATGCCGCTCATGCGCTGCAGAAAATTAAGAATGACGCGCTCACAAGACAAAATTACCCGCGCGTTGTGCTGAATCACCGCCACCGACTGGCCTTTGCGCAGCCGCACGCCATCGAAAATCTCGGGATGCGTGGTGACTTCATAATGCGAGGTGACGGCGCCATCGAGCGCTGCGTAAACATCGAGGATGCGGGCAATGACCCCGATACCGGAAAGAATGCAGTCCTGCTTGGCCAGAATCGTAGCCGAAGCCCGCTGGTTGGGGTCGATGCAAGCATAGCTGGTGGCGTCGCGCGTAGCCCGATCCTCCAGCAGCGCGTTCTCCAAAATCGCCGTGATGCGTCGTGAATTCCAATCCATAAAAAGAAAGAGCTATCAGCTCGTGTACTCTGACCCACCGTCATTCGGTAGTGGTAGTGGCATCACCACTACCTTGTCATTCTGAGCGAAGCGAAGAATCTCTTGCATCCATACATCCCTCCCGGCTCCGCAAGGAGTTTGACCTGCGACACTTTCCTCTGCCTTACTCTACTCTGTCCATCTGCGCAGGGACCTCGGGCTCCACGAGTCCGTTAACGACACCCCAGTTCGCCAGCCGTAGTTCGAGCCTTCTCCAACAACAAAGTCAACTCGCCCGCCCGCGTCCTCAAACCCTCAACCACCTTAGCCGGTGCCTTAGCCAAAAACTGCTCATTCCCCAACTGCTTTTGATTGTTGGCAAACTCTTTTTCCAGCCGATCCAAATCTTTCTTCAACCGCTCGCACTCGGCGGCGACGTCGATTTTGCGTTCATAGATCACGTGGACGTCAAAACGCGCCGTGCTGCGCGTAGCCGAATGGTTGGACAGCGACCTTTCAACAAACGCAATCTTCTCAACATTCGCAAGGCGCTCGACCGCTCCCCAATTTTGTTCCAGCATGGAACGAATTTTCACCTCAGGCACAAACACTTCAATCGGAACTTTTACCTTCGGCTCAACTTTCAGTTCTGCGCGTAGATTGCGTACATTCACGATTAAATCCTGCAAGATCGCCATCTCGGTTTCGGCGGCCAGATCGACTCGTGTTTCGTCGAATTGCGGATATGGCGCCAGCGCAATCGATTTAAGCGCAGGCTTATTGTCGTACATTGCTTGCCAGATTTCTTCCGTAATGAACGGCATCACGGGATGGAGCAAACGCAATGAGGCATCGAACAAGCTCACGAGATTTTCGCAAGCGGTTCTCTCCGTTTCCGGTGAATTTAGCCGAGCTTTAATAAGCTCGATGTACCAATCACAAAATTCGCCCCAGAAGAAATCATAGATACGGTTGGCGGCTTCGTGGAAACGATACGTATCCAAAGAATCATTTACATCTTTTGTGACCCGATTGAATCGGGACAGTATCCAGCGGTCTTCTAAAGTATTTCCGCCGAGGCGTACAAAGGTCCGAGGTTGCTCGGCATGCAGCTTGGAGCCGATCCGGTCCACATTCATAAACATGAACCGCGCCGCATTCCAAATCTTATTAGCGAACGCCCGATAGCCCTCGGTCCGGCTCTCGTTAAAAGCAATATCCGTCCCCGGCGCAGCCATGGCCGCCAAAGTAAATCGCGTAGCGTCGGTCCCAAACCGCTCAATAATTTCCAGCGGATCGATCACGTTCCCCTTGGTCTTCGACATCTTCTGTCGATCGGCATCGCGCACCAGCGCGTGGATGTAGACATGACGGAACGGCACGCTGTCGTTTTTCGTGTCAGCATCGCCGCTGGCTTTTTTAATGGCCGCATCCTGCTCGTGCCCCTGCATAAAATGGCAGCCGAACATGATCATGCGGGCCAGCCAGAAGAAGAGAATGTCGAACCCCGTGATCAGCAGCGTGTTCGGATAAAACACTTCGAGGTCGCGCGTCTTCTCTGGCCAGCCCAGCGTTGTGAAAGGCAACAGTCCCGAAGAAAACCAGGTATCGAGCACATCGGAAACCTGCTCCAGTTCTCCGCCGCCGCACTTGCTGCATTTTGTGGGAGCTTCGCGCGCCACGATAACTTCACCACAATCACCACACGTCCACGCCGGAATGCGATGTCCCCACCACAACTGGCGCGAGATGCACCAATCGTAAATGTTGCGCATCCAGTTCAAATAAATCTGCTTGTAGTTCTCCGGAACAATCGTGATCTCGCCGCTTTCCACGGCGGCGATCGCTTTATCGGCCAGCGGTTGAATCTTGATGAACCATTGCTCCGAAAGCCGTGGCTCGACCACAGTTCCGCAGCGGTCGCACTTGCCGAGCGCAAGCGTGTGATCTTTTTCCCCTACAAGAAATCCCTGCTCCGCCAAATCGGCAAGCACCCGCTTGCGGGCTTCATACCGGTCCAGTCCCGCATAAGGGCCGGCATTCTCATTCGTGCGAGCGTGCCCGTCCATCACATCGATCTGCGGCAAATTGTGGCGCTTGCCCGCGGCAAAATCATTTGGATCATGCGCCGGCGTCACTTTCACCGCGCCCGTACCAAACTCCGGTTGCGCCAGGTCATCGGTGATAATCGGAATCTCGCGATTCATCAGCGGCAGCAAAACTTTTTTGCCATGCAGATGCGTATACCGCGCATCTTTTTCATTCACCGCCACAGCCGTATCGCCCAGCATAGTCTCCGGCCGCGTTGTAGCCACAGTGATCCATTCTGTAGGAAGAGCCTCCCCAGGTCGTGTGGGGACAGCCAGCGGTTGTGTGGAGACAGCCGCCTCCGGCTGTCCGGCGCGAAGCGCCGCACTCTGCGAAGACCCCTCGACCACCGGATACCGAATCTCCCACAACTTCCCGGCAATCTCCTCGTGCTTCACTTCGAGATCGGAGATCGCGGTCTCGCAGCGCGGGCACCAGTTCACAATGTATTTCCCGCGATAGATCAGTCCCTGCTCATATAGGCGGACGAACACCTCGCGCACCGCGTGCGAAAGGTTTTCGTCCATGGTGAAATATTCGCGGTCCCAATCGACGGACGCGCCCAGCCGCTTCATCTGCGCGAAAATCGCGCCGCCGTAAAGCTTCTTCCACTCCCATACGCGCTTAATAAATTTCTCGCGTCCCAAATCGCGGCGCTTCTTGCCCTCTTTAGCAAGGTCGCGCTCCACCATCATCTGCGTGGCAATGCCGGCATGATCGGTACCCGGCAGCCACAGCGTGATAAAGCCCTTCATGCGATGCCAGCGCACAATAATGTCCATCTGCGTCTGGTTGAGCATGTGGCCCATGTGCAGTCGCCCGGTTACGTTCGGCGGCGGCAAAAGTAGCGTAAATACAGGACGGGTTTCACCGGGCGGAGGCGTGGGCACCGAGAACAGCTTTTCGTTCACCCAGTATTCGGCCCAGCGCTTTTCAATGTCGCCAGGTTCGTAGGATTTAGGCAGATCGTGCGGCATAAGAAAGCAGTCAGCACTCAGCCGTCAGCATTCAGCCAGTCAGAGCTGGCAATCTAAGTGAAATCGCTCTGACTGAATGCTGATTGCTGACTACTGAGTGCTGCTTCGATCTTACAATCGCGGGAAAAGAAGGGTCAAACATCCGCGGGTGGTGTATATAGCCGCCAAAATACTCCTCCCCTCCCTCCACATCTGAACTGGTTTTTGACCAAGCTGGGACGTGCTCACGCGCGGCGAAGCGCTGCGAACGCTGCACAAGGGGGTGCGAAGCGATGGCTAGTATCCTCCAATGACTGTAACCGCCTGTTAACGTCAACTAAAGGGCTGTGCCGCCCGTTTGGGATTGCGGATGGGTGGCCGCTGCGCGCGGTCTCTGTCGGGCGGGCCGCCGGGGCGTGCAGGCGCTTCTGGAGCTTTCTTCCCAGTTGAATCCGCCACGTCCGAATTGGCGATCGGCCAGCTGTCATCGTGAAGAACAATATTGAGCAGTGAACTGTTGACGTGCAGGTTCTCTCCGGTGTCGTACTTGATAAAGCCGAGCTTCCGGAACCGGTTCATGAAAAAGCTGACTCGAGAACGAGTTGTTCCCACCATCTCCGCCAACGTTTCCTGACTGAGTCTGGGAATGGACATCTCGGAAACTCCTTCCGTTCCAAAGTGTGCCATCAACAGAAGAACACGCGCCAGCCGCTTTTCGCTGGAATTGAATAGCTGGTCAACTAAATCATCCTGGTATCGGATATTCCGTTTCAGAAGGTACTTCATGAATAGAGCCGACAACTTTGGCTGCAAAATCATTTCACGCAAGAGCGCGGTTTTGTCGACATTCAGAAGAACGCAATCTGTTAGTGCCGTTGCGGACGACATGCGTAGTAGCTGCCCAGCCAGGCCGCCTTCTCCAAAGAAATCGCCCACGCCCAGAATTCCGAGAACAGCTTCTCTACCGTCATCAGATACAACGCTCAGCCGTATCTTGCCGGTTTGGATGAAAAACAGTCCATCCATGTCGTCGCCTTGGACGAAAATCATTTCTTTTTTCTGAAAAGAAACCATTCGCCGCCCCTTGCCAATACTGGAAAGAAACGTAAGGGGGTTGAAAGCGCTTATTTTCTTCTGAGTTTTGACAATCTTTGCCACACTTACTACCCCATCAGGCGAGAGAGTTCGCCACTTCTAATTATGTAGGGCGTGAACAATCTGCGATGGTCAATATTGCTCATCGCGAGAGCGAGGGGCTCTTTTTGAAAATTTTCGGGCTGCTGATCAAAATTGCTCATACTCGCCTACGGTGTTCACAGTAGGGTTAAGGCACAGAAACGGACGCCCGCTTATGGCCCCTGACTCTAAAGATCAAGAATGGTATTCCATAGCAGAACAAGCAAGTACAGAAGTGAACTCGGAGAAGCTGGCTCTCCTTGTATCGCAGCTTTGCGCTGCGCTGGATAAACGCATAAGGCCCCAGGCATCAGAGGTGCACACCGAAGATAAGGCCTCTTGGTTTTTTTCGCGCGATCCTGCTCTAAGAAACCGATAATGGGTGGCCTCTAATTCCCGATAGGAACGAAGCCAATCGCCGGGATTCGGCCGAGGTCCAGCCCTTCTTTTCCTGCGGCTGTAAACAGCAGTCGGCACTCAGCATTCAGTGAAGAGCGATTTTTGCTTAGATTATCGGCTAGCTCAGCCTTGTTTTTCTGTTTGCACCACCGCGAAGGAAGCTGCAGGAGCTCGGATATTCGCACCAAACGTTGTCGCGCCCTAAGGCTTCAAGTGGTAAATCGTATAGCGTTCCACCGGCGTGGGCCCGAATGAAAAGGGCAACGGTCCGGCCACGCTGGCGTAGAATCCCGCATCCGCATTGATATTCAGCACAGTGATTCCATAATTCACGTTAATTTCCAGCAAGTCTGTGGAAGCCACGAATTGCGGCGCAACCGGCCACGTGTTGACGTTATTTTTCGGCTGCACAATGGTGTCGCCGCCTCTAAGGTTGTTTTTCCGCATATCGACCGGCTCTGCGCCGAGTTGCTGCATGTAGTACTGGAAGCCCCAATGTCCGTTGAAGAACAAACCGCACTGCGCTACCGTATGCCGTCCCGCGATTTCGCGCGCCGCTTGCCGCGCCGAGTAAGCCAGAGCCGCATCGCTTGCGGCTAGCCAGAGACTGATCCCGAGCGCGGCGAAAGCCAGTGTGGTCAGAATCCATGTAGACGGCGCAGGTTTCAGGCGATCTTCCTCCGGTTGATCGATCGCCCGCGTAATAAGGATCGCAACCGCAGGTATGAGTGGCAGTACGGACCGGGCGTTCACCGTCCAGTTGAGTAAACCGGCAAAGCAGATCGTCCCCATAACCCAGGCTGCGAGCAGCGCAGAATCCGCCGTTCGCGCTTTGCGCCAGTCGCTCACGGAGAGAAAGATTGTGAGAATCCCTCCGGCAATAAATGCCACCAGAGTTATAAATAACGAAACTTTGTGATCCTTCCCCGAGAATCTCCCCGGCACGTTCCAGGCAAGCAAAGCGGCAGGTACGATGGCCAGCCCAAGTGCGCCGGCAATCCAGCGCTTGCGAAAAATGAGCGTGG
Organism: Candidatus Aquilonibacter sp.; assembly: GCA_035486715.1. Classification (GTDB taxonomy): domain Bacteria; phylum Acidobacteriota; class Terriglobia; order Terriglobales; family Acidobacteriaceae; genus Sulfotelmatobacter. Next base: position 9,655 of record DATHMV010000029.1, on the reverse strand, counting down.
CCATAACCAGAACCGGCAATGCGCAGCCTCCGGTAAAGCTCAGGCCCACAAAAAAACTTCCCAGCCTCGAGGGCGAAGCGAGAAACCACGCCTTCCGCGCATACTGCGTGGCATCCCAAAGCAGGCCCTGCCCGTATAAATCTTTGGTCCAAAACTGGTAGCCGGCGAGTGCGAGAACGGGCAGCAAAAGAAGCGGCGCCCAGACCAGAATTCGTTTCCTCCGCAGGAGTGAATCAACCACCAACAACGGGATCAGGCAAGCTCCGAAATATTTCGTCAGAGCGCAAAGTGCAATCAGGATTGCGCCAGCCAGAAGATAAAGTTTGTTCTCGGAAGCAAGCCCTTTACGCCAGACGAGCAGGCACACCATCCAGAGCGCCAGCATGAGAACGTCGCACATCACGCTGGTAGACGAAACCAGAAAGGCCGGTGCCGCCAACGTCAACACCGCCGCGAGGACGGGCCGCCTCGTCATGTCACGGGCCAATTCGTAAGTTGCCAGGATGACGATTAACGCAGGGAGAAGAAAAGCAATGTGCAGCGCAATTTCTGACCAGTGAGTCCAGGGTCCAAACAACGCGGCGTAGTAGCTAGCCAGTGGAGGGTTCTTCGTGATCTCCGCCATTGGCGTCGCAGTGTTGGACCAATTGACCCGGAAGCCATAGGGATCGAGCGGATGATGCACAACCTGTTGCGCGACCCACACGAAAAGCGGGTCGTCGATATTGAAGGGCTTGCCGATGAAGGGCAATAGGCAGATAAGAGTAAGCCCCGTCAAGGCCAGTCTGGCCTTTAGCGGAGAAAGCGGAGAAAGACGATCTTTGTGTGCGGAAAGTAGCTCGGTTGCCGGGAGAATATCGCTTGACTGCGGCGCGGAATCGTCGCGTTTTGCCTCTTGCATGCTGGAAGCCATAAGAAAGCAGTCAGCACTCAGCCGTCAGCATTCAGTCAGTCGGAGCCGGTGATCAAAATAAAAATCTCTCCGACTGAATGCTGAGTGCTGAATGTTGTTTGATCTTACAGTCGCTTATGTGTCGTTGGGTATTGGGTAGAAGTATTCAGGAAAAAAGCTGGAAAGTCGTCCAGTTATTTCTTCTCAGACATCTTGCGGGTGATTTCCGCCAGCAGCCGGGGACGAAGATCGGCCAGCACGCTATCCACGATGCTGGCTACATCCGCGGGATTTTCGTTGGAAGCCGACGGCAGAGAAGCTTCCTGTGCAATTTGCTCGGCGCCCGCCGCAACAGCCATGGCAGCTTCCACAGCCGCAACAGCGGCTTCGGCCGGTTGGCTGCCTTCATTCGGTGCGGGCTGCGTATTGCCATTCCCGCGCACTTGACGCCAGCTTGCCCACGCAGCAGCGGAACTCTTAATTGCTTCGGATTCTTCTTCGCCAGTTACGTGAGGCGTAGATGCATCGGATGAAGATGATGCAGCCATCGCCGGCTCAGCGGATTCTGATGGGGAAGCCTCTATTGAATGAACTTGGGTTTCCGCTACTAAATTCATCAGCTCGGCGGCTGTCGGTAAATCTTGATCTGTGCTTACGCTGGGAGAGGGTGCTTCCGCTACCGCAGCAGAAGCCACAACTTCAGGAATCGCGACTGGTTCGTTTGCAGGCGCAGTGCCGGCAGGATCGACGGCAGCTACGGCTGCCGTATCCGATTGCGCGCCCGCTACAGGTTCAGACGCCGCAACCGAAGCAGCTTCGGCTTGCGGGAGGTTTTCAATACTCGGCGTCACATTCTCGAATGCTTTTACCGAAGCTTCCAGCGGCGCCGGGGAGATTTCCTGCGTGACAGCTCCAGGTGGTGGCAAGCTCTCCGCGGGGGCACTACTTGTTTCTTGGGCAACGAAGGTTGCATACGCCTTCTGCATTTCGTGCTCAAGCGAGAGCGTGGCTTCTTCGCCTTCCACCGCAATCGCAACGGCTTGCCATCGTGATGCCGTTTCACCCGCAACTACTGCACCCGATTCCACCGCCACAGCCATGGTTACAGGCTGGTCAGCTGTTTCCTCGGCCGGAAGATCTTTTGTTTCCACCGAAGTTTCAGCGACAGTTGATTCGGTAACTGCGCTCAAAACCTTGTTATCTCCGGCAACTTCTGCCGTCGCTTCAGCTTGTACCGCAGGCGAGGCGTCCTGCTGTTGCGCCGCAGCTTCCGTGCTAACCGGAACGGCAGCAGACTCTTCTTTAGCCGCCGCAGTCAACATTTGAATCTGCGCCGCTGCGGACGCAATCGCAGCCGCTTCTTCTGGAGTTACATCCTTGGGAAATCCGGGTGGTGCAAAAGCCGTAACATCAACAGTGGATTCAGCCGCCACGCCAGGCTGTGGCTCTTGCTTCTCGGTCGCCTTCTCTGGGGCGCTCGCTGCAACTTTCTCCGCTGCATTATTCGCCGGTGTTTCGACTACCGTGCGAAGGTCGCGGTTCATCGCGTTATAAATCGGCTGTTCCTCGGCGGCTGGCTCCTCGGGTTCCGCTTTTTTCTTCGGAAAGCCAATACGGCTCTTCCATCCCTCGTCTTCGTTGCTGGCGTCGTTCTTGGTTATGCGCCCATCTTCTACTGCCGCCATTGCACGCGCAAAGCGCCCGGGCTTTGAAGGCTCGGACCGCGGCACAACTTTATCTTCCAGCTTCGAAAGCGTGCTGAGCAGTTCGCTGGCTTCAAATGGCTTAACAATAAAACCTTCGGCGCGCACCCGCTGCGCCTCTTCCGGCTTGAACGGCTCCAGCTTTCCAACGGTTAGAAGCACTGGAATTCGTGCCGTATCCGGTGTTTCTTTCAGGCGCTGGCAGACTTCCAGTCCGCTATAGCCCGGCATGTAAACGTCAAGGATGACGAGATCGGGCTTCAGTTCGGCGATTTTTTTCAGCGCCGCCGATCCATTATTGACGGCGATCACTTCATATCCCGCGTCCGCAAGGATCTTGCGCCCCATATTCTGGGCGGTCACGCTGTCATCGGCGAGCAGTATCTTACGAGCCAAGGGAAAGTTATCCTCTTTATGAGGGGAGATATCGCGAAGGTAACCTGTGCGACAACGTAAGTCAATGTTCCGGCTGCGGGTAACACATTACCAGCGGTCAGCACCTACTGCGCGGGCACGAAAAATCCCGGCATGGAACATCCGAGGTTAGGGAATTACCTCCAAATAAGCATTTGAGCCCACGCGGACACGTTTCCAGCTAGAACGTGAGGATCTTCTTTATCCCCTTCTTTTTCTTCTTCTTGCTGCTGGAAACATCTTTGTCGCTGGCCAGTGAGCTGGACTCCGCATTCGCAACAGTAGTGCTGCTGTCGGCCGCCGCAGCCTGTCTCGGCTGGATTTCGTTGACCTGCACCGGCGGCGGCAAGGGCGCGCCAGAATCGGCGGTAGGAGTCAATTCATTGGGGTCGGGAGGGCCTGTCGGCTTCGCATTCGCTTCGGTCGTGGGTTTCAGCTCGTTTGGATCCGGAGCATTCGCCGTGTTCGGCCGTGCAAACGGGTCGCCGTTCGCTGCTGCCGCCGGCGGCGCATCCGATCGCGGAGCGGCTTCATTGGGCGCAAGCGTTCCGCCGTTCTTAACGGTCTCAATGCTCACATTATGATCGGCGTTCGCACGGCCCATGGCGCGCATCGCCGTCGCGCTTGCGTCTTGATTGGCGGACACTGGAGTAGGATCGACCAGCGTCGGCTCTCCAACCTTCGTCGCCTGATCCACGTCCGGGCCCTTCTTGACGACGCTCATCAACCTGGCAAGTGTTGTATCTTCGCGCCGGCTCTCTTCTTCTGCCCGATTCTGCGCCACGGCTGCCTTGGTCGGCCTCGGGATCGGCTGGTGTAAAGCCGCCAATCGTTTTTTCGCGTCATCGCTCGCATCCATTACTGGATACCGCGTGAGGATTTTCGAATAGGCTTCCGCAGCTTCTTTGGTCAGCTCCTCAATCATGTTGGCTTTCACCTGCTCGCCAATGCAGCCCCGCTGCGGGCTGGTCTTGACGCAAGTAGGCCGGGCGCGCATCTGCGCAATTTGACCTTCATAATTCTGGCCCAGGGTATATTGCGCCAGATCGGCCTTGCTGTAGAGCGGATATTTTTCGGCCAGAGTCTTTAACCGCGCAATCGACGCCGGATAAGACATGCGGTCGGCGTAAAACTTGCCGATTTCGAACTCGCGCTCGGCCAACACTTCCTGCACTTCCATCAGGCGCTCTTTGCCCTCTTTCACCAGCTTTGGATTATCCGGATACTGCATGATCAAATTGCGATATTCCTCTTCCGCGCGCGCCGCGTGCGTATAATCGCGGTCCGCCTTCTCCATCTGCTGATATTGAATATTGGCGATCTTCAATTGCGCTTCCGCCGCTTCCGGCATGTTGGGGAAGAATGTTTCAAAGTCGCGATACTCCTGCTCGGCCTGCGCCAGAGATGCGGTTCCACCCTCGGCATACCACGAGTCGCCCACCGCCAACTTCGCGCGGGCAATGTATTCCGAATCCGGGTAGGTATTGATCAAGGTCTGCAATGTCATGCGTGCCACGTCGAAGCGGTTGTGCTTCATCGCGTCCATGGCTTTGTCGAACAAAACTTTATCAGGCTGCTTGGAGCCAACGCTCGCCAGTGGATTGACAGCCTTTTTATTGCTGCATGCCACTGCGATCAGCAGCAGCGCGCCCAGAACCGCAAGATGTGAAACACGACGTAACATAGGACCTCGAATCAAAATTTGGGCAGTCGTGCAGTTTGGCTTTTTATACGAATCTGTCATCCTGAGCGTAGCCATTTTTCAGGTGTAGCGAAAGATCTCCGGCTCAACCGGCCTAATGTAAGCCAATCTGCATCACCACCAAAAACTGGCACTTTACAGGCTGCCGTACCCAACTCTCGATTTTGGGTGGCGCAGCGCCCCGATAACCTGCTTATCTCTCGCGGGCTTTAGCCCCCGAGGTCCAACTATACCTTCGCCAGCGCCGACTCCGTTGCCGCCTTCAGCAGCGTCTCCGCATTCTTCCTTGGATCACCGTGACCGAAGACCGCGTTGCCTGCGACTAAAATTTCCGCTCCCGCCCGGACCACGTCGGCGACAGTATCAAGCGCAACCCCGCCATCGACCTCAATCCGGAACTGCAAGCCCCTGCGCGAGCGAATCTCAGCCAACTGGCGCATCTTATGCAGCACTCCGGGGATGAATTTCTGCGCCCCAAATCCCGGATTTACCGACATAACCAGAACGTAATCCACAATATCCAACACTTCCGTCAGCACATCGACCGGCGTCGCTGGATTGATGACCACGCCGGCCCGGCAATCATGGCTCTTGATCAGATGCAGCGTGCGATTCAAGTGTCGGGTAGCTTCCTGATGCACTGAGATCCAATTCACCCCCGCGTCGGCGAATACCGGGATAAATTCATCCGGATTCTCGATCATCAGGTGGCAATCGAGCGGCAAATCGGTCACCTTGCGCAGCGATTGCACCACCGGCGGCCCGATCGTCAGGTTCGGAACAAAGTGTCCATCCATAATATCGACATGGATGACACTTGCCCCGCCTTCGCTTGCGGCGCGCACCTGTTCGCCAAGCCGCGCAAAGTCAGCCGAAAGGATCGAAGGTGCCAGTTCAATCAATGATGATCTCAGTAATGATGGTCTCGTAACGCCTGATCTCGAACCGGGAAGCGGCTTTCAGAAATTCTAACACGCTAAAACGCCGGATATTGGCGTAAATGCTGAATAGGAAAATGGAGACGAATAAATAGAGGAAACTTAAGATCTTCAATCCTGCAACGAAGGATTTGCCTGCGATTTCGGCGCCTTTTTCGTATCGTCAAACTCCTGCGGCAACTTATCTTTCCACTCGCTGAGATATTTGCTCAGGATCGGCATCATTTCCTTCATACCCTCCTGCGTTACCTCAGGCAACTCCTGAATTACTTTCTGCCCCACCGGCGAAGCATAAAACGCATTCATGGCGGCAATATCGCCGTGAGTGAAATGATTCTGGTACGCGGGAATCATCGCCTGCGTCATCTCATCGAGCGGCATGCCTTTGATCAATTCGTCCATGGCTTTTTTCCAACGCCTATCGAAGTCGGTTGGAACGCCTTTGTCCTTCGCCAGTTGATCGCGGAACATCTGCTGCATCGCCTTCGATTGCACTTCCATGATTTTCTGGACCATGTCGTGAGAGTGCATGGTCCGAAAGAACAGGATTACGTCGTCTTTCGTGGCCGGATCGGTGTCGGCACTTTGCGCCATACAAGGCGCGGCAAATACGAGGCATAAAGTGGCCAGCAGGAAAGCTCTCATGAGAAAACTCCTATAACGGCAACAGGCTATCCCATCGGCCCCGCTTAATCAATTGCCATATCGGGAGCCACGTGATTTCGATTATGTTTTTCTTCGCGACTTCCGCGACCTTTGCGGCAAGTGGTTCGTGAAAGGGCACGGCTTTAGCCGTGCCGCTAAGATCCGAAGAGAATACGGGCTTTAGCCCCTGAGGCGGATCATCTTCGGAATGGAAAGCAGCGCATGTTACGCTCAAAGTCCATGTCTGCCGCGCCCCAATTCGCCACCGCTACCTACGGACTGGCCGCTGTCTTCGCCTGGGGCACCAGCGATTTTCTTGGCGGCTATTTCGCAAAACGCATCGGCGTTTTCCTGTTTACAGCCGTGTTCAACCTCGGCGGATTGATCCTGATGGCCACGCTGGCCGAGGCTAGCCACGCGCCCATCCCTTCGGAACACGCCGTGCTATGGGCCTTGGCCGCGGGCATCACCGGAAGTGTAGCTGTAGCCATCTTTTTTCGCGCCCTCTCCACCGGAAGAATGGGTTTGACAGCGCCCGTCGCCGCCGTCCTGAGCGCCGCCATTCCAGCTATATTTTCTGTTTTCACCGATGGGCCGCCCAAAATCATTTCGATAGCGGGGTTCGTCTTCGGAGCGGTTGGGCTCTGGCTCATCACCCGCACCGAAGATGGCGCCAGCCCACAGGGAATCGGTCTCGCGGTTCTGGCAGGGATCGGCTTCGCCGGATTTTATCTTTGCATCCGCCAGGCGGGTGCGGGCTCGCCTTTATGGCTGGCAACGTTGACCCGAGCGGGCGGCTTGATGATTACAGCTTTGATCGTCCTGTTGCAGGGCAGCTTTCGCGGCATCACCGCTTCCGGCGCTCGCTGGGCCGTGCTCGCTGGCTGCATCGACTCGCTCGGTACCATGCTCTTTGTTCTCGCCAGCCAGTCCGGACGCCTCGACGAAGCAGTCGTGATTTCATCGCTCTATCCGGCCGTTACAGTGCTGCTCGCGCGCATGGTTTTGAAAGAGCACCTTACGCGGTGGAGATTCATCGGCCTGTTAGCCGCTCTGGCGGCCGTGCCTATGATCGCTGCAGGTTAACGGGCGAGGTAAGCTTTATTCCTTAATTCCAGAATATGGAATAGGTTGATAGTAATAATTGCCCGAATGGGGCAAATTGACAATCGGGAATTGACGCCGATGCCACTTCTAGAAATCCGCAACCTGACGAAAATCTATCCGCAACCCGAATCCGCGCTCGGCGCAAAATCGCGAGGCAGGGAAGTCCGCGCTGTCGACGATGTTTCGCTAGACATTCATGCCGGCGAAACGCTTGGGCTGGTCGGCGAGTCCGGCTCGGGCAAAAGCACGCTCGGCCGGTTGATCTTGCGGCTGATCCAGCCAACATCGGGCAGCATCCATTTCAAAGGCAAGGACCTGCTCGCGGCCGGCCGTGGTGAAATGCGCCGCCTGCGGCGCGATATGCAGATCATCTTTCAGGATCCCTTCGCCTCGCTCGATCCGCGATTTCGCGTCGAAGACATCATTGCCGAACCGCTTATCATTCATGGCGGCAACCAGGGTGACAACACAGCCGAGGGTGCCCCACGTCTCGCTTCTGTTGCTAGACGTGGGATTCCAGCCCGCGTCAGCGAACTTCTACGCGCAGTCGGCCTCGACGAATCCATCCGCCGCCGCTTTCCCCATGAATTCAGCGGGGGCCAGCGCCAGCGTATCGGCATCGCGCGTGCTCTGGCGCTGCGCCCCAAATTCATAGTGGCCGACGAGCCAGTCTCCGCACTTGACGTCAGCGTAGGCGCGCAAATCGTCAATCTGCTGGCGCAGTTACAGCGTGACTTTGGCCTGACTTACCTATTCATCTCGCACTCCATGCCGGTAGTGCGCTATCTTTCCACCCGCATCGCGGTCATGTATCGCGGCAAGATCGTGGAAGTGGGAACAAGCGGGCAAATCACAGAAAGTCCGCAACACCCATACACGCGCAGCCTGCTGCAAGCCACGCCAGAAATCGCAGTGTAAATAAAGTAGTGAAAAATTGTGTGGAGACAGGCGCCTCGCCTGTCAGCCAAGCGAAGCGAGGCCAACTCGCAACATGCAATACTTAAATGAATGCCCCAAAGCCCACCCAGCCGCGCCCGCGATTTGCTCGAACTAATCGCCGGCTACGGCACAATCGTCGGCATAATCTGGACGCCCGAACACTGGCAGCGCATCCTCTCGCCGATAGCTCTGGCATTGACTCTGGGAGTGGTACTCGTGCGTCGGCCAAGCCGCGATGATCTTGGCGTAGGCCGGCGAGGGCTAATTCCATCACTATGGATTTTGCCCGCTGCGATTGCGCTTGCCTTCATAAGTGTCTTCGTCGCCTCAAAAATCGGCACGCTGCATCCACTCTACAAAGGTGATTTCACGCACACCTCCGGCTATGTGCTCTGGACCATCTATCAACAATTTCTTCTGCAAGACTATTTCATGGATCGCCTGCTGCGGTTACTTTCAAGTGAAGCTATAGCCGTAACCATCGCTGGCACGCTGTTCGCTGTAGCGCATCTGCCCAATCTAGTGCTGACGGCGGCGACGCTGGTGTGGGGCGTCGTTTCCTGCGCGCTGTTCCGGCGCTACCGAAATCTATGGGCGCTCGGGCTGGCACAGGGCCTGCTCGGCCTGGGCTTCGCTATCTGCGTTCCGGATGCGCTGCATCATCACCTACGCGTGGGTCTGGGATATCTGCGCTATCGATCCATCCAGCCGGTGCCGTAAAGCAGTGTGCCGCTGTATATCCGCGGCGCCGTGCGATGGTGTTCTACGCTTTCTGATTCCGTCATTGCGCGCGAGGCACTCTCTAGGCTCTGTGCGCCATTGCTTTCGGTTTCACCGGAGCGTTTCCCGAATAATTTTCCTCTGTGCTGGGCGTCTCACCTTCGGAGTGCGCTCCAAGCACATCGTCCCAAAATGAACTTCTGGGGTTGACTGCGGAGACTCCGATCTGGCCTGTCCCATTACCTTCTTCTACCCACTCGACCTGAAATTGTTCCTGCTTTTGGAGACGGGTCAGAGAAATTGTGCTGCCCGGCCGAAGCTTGCCCCGGATGCCTTTCAACTGCGCTCCCTGCCGGCTGATGTTGACGGTGACCACTTCCTGGTCGAGAGCAACGCCGCTGACATCTGTTGCCGTCATTCGGACGGGCACCGATGTCTGGACCCGTGGATCGCGGCGCTCGATTTTGAACTGCGCCATCAGCTTGCCCAGTTCGGCGGCGACCGAAGCCAGGTCTTGTGCCGCTTTTTCCGACTCCTGTGCGCGCGTCGAGGTGCCATTGGCAGCCTGCGCCACTCCTCCGATGCTGCTCGAGAT
>DATHMV010000028.1:0-26810 GCA_035486715.1 Candidatus Aquilonibacter sp. | reverse complement strand
ACCGCGCAAAGCAGGGAAGACTGAAACCATCCGCGATGCTGGTCGCCGCCCTCGATGTAGAGATCGGCAGGCCAGGGCAGGCCAGGCTCATGACCGAGCACCGCCGCCTGACTCGAACCCGACTCGAACCACACATCGACGATGTCCATCTCTTTGCGGAATTTTGTATCGCCGCACTTGGCGCACTTGTAGCCAGCCGGCAGAATCTGCTCGGCGGAGTACTTGTACCAGGCGTCGGCACCCTCGCGAGCGAACAGATCGACCACAAGCCGATGCACCGCGGGATCGCCGACAAAGTCCTTGCAACCTTCGCACTGGAACATCGCGATGGGCACGCCCCACACGCGCTGACGGGAAATGCACCAGTCAGGCCGTCCGGCGACCATGTTCGAGATGCGCTCCTCGCCCCACGCCGGATCCCACTTCACTTTCTTAACTTCGTCCAACGCGCGACCGCGCAGCGTTCCCCCCTGGGGTAGCTTTCCTTCCATCGAGATGAACCACTGTTCAGTGGCCCGAAAGATGATGGGGTTGTGGCAGCGCCAGCAATGCGGATACGAGTGCTCGACTTTTTCTGTGAAAAGCAGCGCCCCGCGGCTTTTTAGCAACTCTACAATCAGCGGATTCGCCTTGAAGACGTATTGCCCGTCATACTCCGGCAGGCCGTTGCGCAGAATTCCTTTTTCATCCACGTTGCTGGTCGCATCCAGTCCATACTTCATGCCGGTGATGAAGTCCTCCGCGCCATGCGACGGCGCAGTGTGTACCACGCCCGTGCCGGTGTCCATGGTGACGTAATCCGCCAATACGCCGAGAATCTTTCGGTCGAGAAATGGGTGCTGAAAATTCAGCCGCTCCATCTTGCGTCCCGGAAAATGTGCCAGCTCCTTCGTATCGCCTAACCCGCACTTCGCAGCCACATCTTTCGCCAGCTTCGACGCAACGATGTAAACTTCTCCGCCCGATTCCAATCCCACATACTCTTCATCGGGATGAAACGCCACCGCCATCGAAGCTGGCAGAGTCCACGGAGTTGTCGTCCAGATAATCGTCGAAACTTTTTTTCCTGCTAACGCCGGATCGATCTTTTCCGGATCATCGATCAACGCATACTTCACAAAAACCGTGGGGCTGGTGTGGTTCTCGTATTCAACCTCGGCCTCAGCCAAAGCTGTTTCATCGTGCATGCACCAATACACCGCGCGCAGGCCTTTGTAGACGAATCCATTTTCGTAAAACGAAAAGAAGGTTGAGAGCACCACCGACTCGTACTGCGGATTCATCGTGACGTATGGCCGGTCAAAACGCCCGAACACGCCGATGCGCTTGAACTGCGTCCGCTGCAGATCGAGATATTTCTGTGCATACTTGCGGCATTCGGCGCGGACATCGTTCGGCTTCATCTGCAACTTCTTGCCGCCGAGTTCCTTATCCACTTTGATCTCTATCGGCAGCCCGTGGCAATCCCAGCCCGGCACGTAGGGCGCGTCGTATCCGGACATCGTCTTCGACTTGACGATGAAATCTTTGAGGCACTTATTCATTGCCGTGCCCATGTGGATCGGCCCGCTGGTGTAGGGAGGACCATCGTGCAGAATGAAGGTCGGCGAGCCCTTTCGCGCCTCCCGGATGCGCGCGTAAATCCCCATTTCCTCCCAGCGAGCCAGCATTTTTGGCTCGTTCTGGGGCAGGTTGGCCTTCATAGGAAAGGCGGTCTTAGGCAAATTGATAGTATTTTTCAGTTCGAGTGGCACTCGGTTGGATTCTCCCAAATGATTGAATTTCTTCATTATAGGGAGCGCATGCAGCAACGTCTAATCGAATGGAGATTCCACACAGCGATGCAATCCAAGCCCGATGTCGTCCCGAGGAGAGCGCCAGCTCGCGGAGGGACCGTACGAGAGTAAGCACCATCCGTGCTGTAACCCGGAACCACCACCAGTACCCAAAAAGGACACGCCTACTCGCCGGTACAGCCTGAAATACACTTCATAAATGCACCCCGGAAGAGTTACAATTTCTCATAAGGCAGGTAGCGTAGCGGCTGCCCACGTGGCGAACAAAGCCACTGCAAAATTAGGCAAGTCAGGCGAGGCAACTCGTTGGAAAATGCATTCATCTGTCTTAAGCAGGGCGCCGGGCTCAGTTTCTTTGTCCATTCATTGTCCGGTCGTGGAAAGCCGAATCGGGGAACATGTCATCCGTAGATTTGAAACTGAATCCCGTTGAAGACGCGAAAGAGCCGGAACTAAACCTCCTCCTCGCTCCTGACACCTTCGAGCCGTTGTGGAAATCGCTTTTCACCGGCATCGACGAATTCTTCTTTCCGAAGAAGCTTCCGCCCCTCAAGCTGGAGTCAAAGCCTGTCCCCGTAAAAGACATTTGGGGTTTTTATAACTATAAAAAGAACGGCGCTTTGGGTTCGACGGCTGCCCACATAGTCGTAATTGCGTTGATCATCGGCGGCACAATTTGGGTACGCCGCCTGGTTCCCAAAGTCGAAGCCAAGCCGGCGAGCACCACGCAACTTATCGATCCCGGCGATTTCATCCCGTTGAAGCCCGCAGCCACGCAAGCCGGAGGCGGTGGTGGCGGCGGCGATCACGATGTACTGCAGGCTTCCCGCGGACATCTGCCCAAGTTTTCAATGCAGCCGCAGATTACACCGCCCACTGCTATTATTCGTAATCTCGACCCCAAGTTAGCCGTCGAGCCTACAGTCATGGTCCCACCTGAAATCAAGGTTGCCATGAACAACCTGCCGACCATCGGGGATCCGAAATCTTCCGCAATCATTCCCTCGAACGGCACGGGATCTCAAAGCGGGATTGGCTCGGGTGAAGGTGGAGGAATAGGACCGGGTAACGGTCGTGGCGTTGGACCGGGTGAAGGTATGGGCATCGGGGGCGGCGTGTTCCGCCCCGGCCGTGGAGTCACTCCACCTCGACCAATCTATTCTCCCGATCCTGAATTTTCCGAGGAAGCGCGCAAGGCAAAATACCAGGGCACCTGCACGCTGATGATCGTTGTTTCAGCCGACGGCAAGCCCACCAACATCCGCGTGGTCAATTCGTTGGGCATGGGACTCGACGAAAAAGCCATCGAAACCGTCCGCACCTGGCGCTTCGAGCCGGGTATGAAAGACGGCCATCCGGTAAACGTTGAAATGGCAGTGGAAGTCGATTTCCATCTGTACTGAGATTAGCAGTTTTTGCTCTTCTGAATTTTGAAGAGCGCAAGGGCCTTCCTAATCCCTTCTCAACACCGCGTGATACCGCACCACGCGACAGCGGAAGCCCAACCGCTCATACAATTCAATCGCCCGCACATTATCCTTTCTCACATGCAGGAACGGCGTCTCTCCGCGCCCGAGAATCCGCCGTATCAATTCCGTGGTTAAAATTCGCGCATAACCGCGCCCTGTGTGCTCCGGATGTGTGCAAATCGCGCTGACCTCTGTAAATCCCGGAACCTTCAGCCGCTCTCCCGCCATCGCAATAAGCTTGCCATCGCAGCGAATTCCAAGATAGGTGCCAAGTTCATACGTGCGCCTGGCAAATGGCCCCGGTTTGGTGAGTTCAGTGAGAACCAACATCTCTGCCGCATCGGCAGCCCCAAGTGTCAGAATTTGCAGATCCGGCGGAGGACCGGAAGGAAGCTCAGAACCGTCCCGCTCATAAACCATCTGCGGCATTGGCCTTCCAGCTACCAAGCTCCACCCCGGCTGCGCTAACTCGAAAGGCGCATCCAGAGCAAGATTCACGGTTTGGCCGGACGGAACCAAGTGAGCCAGTGACGAGTATCCTCTGGCCGAAGGCTCTAGAAACGCTCCAATCGTCGAAATTTCAGCGACAAATCTGCGCGCTTGATCGTAGGACTCCGCCAAAGCGGCGTGCCTAGTACTCAAAGATTGCCAGACAACATTATCGAGTGGATGCATTGTGCCCCGCGCTAGCGTCTTCTATTTTGAATCTCAGATAGCCACTTAGACACATTAATTGTGCAGCACAGCCAGAGGCTATCCGAAGCTTGCGGACAAAATCCTTCGGTATCATCAAACGTTTAGGGACAGCACGGTTGCGCTGAAGCAGCAACGCAAATTCCGAGGGGAGTTTTATTCTTTCAGATCTACATGCTCGACGTTTTCAATCGCGCGCCCCAGAAATCGCTCACCCAGCCGCCGGAACTTCTCCACCGAATCCGTGGCAAAAAATTTAATCCGGGGCCGTGACCGCCGCTCGTAAGCTTCCGGCGATGAAACCAGCTTCTCCAGCCGGTCGGCCACAACTCGCGCGGTCGACTCCGCCGAATCAACAATCTTTACGTGCTCCGGCGCCACGCGCCGCAACAGCGATTTGAGCAACGGATAGTGCGTGCAGCCGAGGACCAGGGTGTCGGCTCCTTCAAAGCTATCGGAAAAAGACTCGCCTAGATAAATACGGGCCACCTGTTCAGTCACCGCGTGCTCGACCCATGCTTCTTCAACCAGTGGGACCAGCAATGGACAAGCCTTCTCTCGTGCTTCCAGTCCACGTGCCTCTAAAGCTTTGCGATAGGCATGGCTGCTGACTGTGGCCTCGGTCCCAATTACGACCACTTTCTTATTTCCACTGACCGCTGCCGCAGCCTCGGCTCCCGGTTCTACCACGCCAACCACAGGAACATGCGCCGCCGCGGTAATCCGGTCCAACGCCAGTGCTGTAGCCGTATTGCATGCAATTACCAAGACCTCAGCGCCATGCGATTCCAGAAAATGCGCAGCTTCGACCGCATATCGCGCCACAGTCTCAACCGACTTGGAGCCATAAGGCAGCCGCGCTGTATCGCCGAAATAGAGATAATCAGCCGCAGGAATTAGCTCAAGTAAAGCTTTCAGAACAGTAAGGCCGCCGAAACCAGAATCAAACACACCGATGGTAGGACGCCGCGCAGTCATGGTTTCGCGAAGATTTCAGCTAAGAAATTTCCCTTCGTGCAGCTTCGCGTCTTTTTGTGGTTGAGTACATTGGAAGTTAAGCTCGTGTGCGGCCTTTCGCAGTAGAAGTTGCAGCTTCAACCAATCCAGAACTCATTCCGCAACACTCTCCCGGCGGAATCGGCGCGCCATGCGGGCAAGTCCGCGGATGTCCAAGAAAAGTACAAATCTTATCTGTAGCCTCAGGCGACAAAATGTGCTCAAACTTGCAGGCCTGCTGCTCGATCTCCGATTCACTATCCATCGCCAGGCTGTCGGTAAACAGCCGTTCGGCTAACCGGTGCCTTCGGATAACGCTGCTGGCGCGCTCGCGGCCATGGGGCGTAAGTTCCACGATCAGCGTTCCATCTCCAATCGAAGCCGACACTGGTTTCAGCGCATCGTGGCAGGGATTCACAAACGGCCTGTGATTGTGCGCCTCCGGCGGATGCGGCGCGGAAAGCACCAGCCCCATCTGCATCATTTTTTCAATCGCCAGGCTCACCGGCAGCGCTCCATGAACTTCCATGCGCTCAACCTCGGCGATCTCTCCATGTTCGGCCAGCACCCAGAGCTCCTCCAAAACTTCGTCGAACTGTTCTTCATCGGCCATGGCAAAAACTTCCTGCGAAGCGATCTTGCCATGATGAAATTCAATACGCCGGTCGGCCAGCCGCGCAACTACCGGATCGTGCGTGACCATCACAATCGTCCGCCCCTGCCGGTGAAACTCGCGTAGCAGCCGCAACACAATTTCTTCGTTGACCGCGTCCAAATTGCCTGTCGGCTCGTCGGCCAAAATAATCTTCGGATCGTTAATCAGCGCCCGCGCAATGCAAACCCGCTGCTGCTCGCCTCCGGAAAGCTGCGACGGCAAATGATGCGCTCGATCTCCCAGCCCAACCCGCGCCAGCGCCTCGGACGCTTCTTTCTCGTCGGTCATGCTGTGAAAATATTGCGCCAGCATCACGTTCTCGATTGCTGTGAGGAAGGGAATCAGATGGAACTGCTGGAAGATAAACCCAATCTTTTCCGCTCGCACGCGATTCAACTCGCCGGCAGAAATTCCGGCGACATTCTGCCCATCCAGCCAAATCTCGCCTGAGGTCGGCCGATCCAGACAACCGATCAGATTTACCAGCGTCGATTTCCCTGATCCTGACGGCCCCATGATCGAAAGCCATTCGCCCGGCGCTACGTCGAGAGAAATATGGTCGAGCGCGTGAATCGCCGCAGCCTTCGTGTTTTCCGCAGCGGGGTAGAGCTTGGTGACGTCGTTGATTCGAATCATCTCACTCTCCCCTTAAAATGGCCGCTGGCTGGAGATGGCGCAACAATGACATAGGAATGATCGCCGCCAGCAGCGTAACCACTATGCTACCAGCGAGCACAAACGGCAGCACGCTGAATCGTGGTACTACGGGCGCATGAAAATTTACCCGCCCAATCCACGCCGCGATGCCAATGCCGAGCAAAAATCCGATCACCGCGCCGGTTGCTCCCAGCGTTGCTGCCTCGGTCGCAAAAAATCCATTCAGCAATCGATCCGATGCGCCCAATGCTTTCATGATGGCAAAATCGCGCCGCCGATCGAACACCCAACCCATCAGGGTGGAGAGTACGCACAACGCAGCCGTCAAAATAATCAATGCCACGGCCGCCAACAAAGTTGCACGAGTCTTGCCCAGCACGCGCGCTTCCCCTTCCATAATCTGCCGCACCGGCCGCACATCGGACGCAGGAATCGCAGCCGCAAGTTGCTTCATGATGGCTGTAATCTCTTCCGGCGATCCGCTGGCGCTGACTTCGATGGTGGAAGGCTGAACTCCAGTCCAGGAAACAAAATCCGGCAGCGGTAAATAAATCCGGCTATCTTCCGCGCCGCCAGTTTGCACCGTTCCTGCGGGTGTGAGATGAACCGTATGCCCCTGAAAACTGAGATCGAAAGGCTGATTCCTCGCTGAAACCGTGGGAAGCGCGCGAACTCCAACCAAAGCTTGCCCCGAGGCTGAAGGCCATCCACTCACCGACCACCAGTGGTCGAGTTGCTTCACGCGCTCGAAGTCCGTGCCTGCCACCGCAATCGGCTGGCCGTCACTAGTTCGCGCCACAACCAACGCAAATGGCCCGACCACTCCTCGTCCCGCCAAAGCAGATTCCACTTGCGCCTGAGCACCGGCGGGAAGAGCAGCGCCATCTTTCCCGACAACGATGATGTTTGCGCCGTAGTTACGAAACTCGCGCCGCAACTTGGCCTGCACATCGACATACAAATTCAGCATCGCCGTGGTCACAGCCGCAGCCACTATCATGGCAAATAATGCCGAGGCCGCGCGTCCGCGCCGTAGCACCGCCGCCCGCACCAGCATCCGCAAAAACATGGAAGTATGCCCAGCCTGTCTGCGGTTGGCCGCGACTTCCCGTGCGGAATGTAACGCGCTTCCGTTCATGCTTCACCCCGCAGCGCAAACACCGGGTCCATTCTTACCGCTCTGCGGACAGCCACCGCGCTCCCTGCAAAAGTTACAATCACCGCAATCGCCAGAATCACAGGCAAGAGCACCGGCGCAATCGTAATCTGCGTATTGAAAATCGAGCGCCCGATCTGCTGCGCCAGCAACCCTCCGGCGGCGAAGCCTGACAGTCCTCCAATCAAAGCCAGCAGCGTTGCTTCCGCGAAAAACACCGAAGCAACTGCAATCCTTCCTGCGCCTAACGCCTTCATCAATCCGACTTCGGCTCGGCGCTCAAAAATGGCCGTTGCCATCGCAGCCGAAACAGCCAAAGCCGAAGCGAATAATGCCGCCAGCGTAACCAGAAAAATCAATCCTTCAATCCGCGTTAGCACGGCACCTTCATTTTGCGCCACCTGCCGAATCTGCTCGGCATGTGAGTGCGGGATTGCTTCCATCAACTGAAACGCAATCGACTGCGGATAAGGCGAGCAATACCATCGGTCATACACCGCGCCTGACATGCTTTCCGGATCGCGCCGCGCAAAGGCATCCTCCGGCTTGGTCAGAGCACTCACATACACGCGTCGCACCGCGCCCGGCTTGCCGAGAATCTCCTGCGCCAAAGCTATCGGCGCGACAATCTGATCGTCTTCGTTTCCGCCGGTAGAAAGAATTCCGCTCACGCGCAAGGTGCGTCCAGAAAGTGTAACGTCATCGCCAGCTTTCGCCGAAAGCCGCGCCGCCAGCCGATCTCCCACCAAAACATCGCGAGAACTATCCGAGGGCCAAGCGCCAGCAACCTTCCACCACGGGAAAGTCGATCGCACGCCGGTCGTGAATTCTTCTTTTCCATAGGCAACCCGCTGCGCAAAATAAGTGCCGAGCAGGGTGACGCTCTCACTCTTCCCATATTGCAGCAGAGAAACGTTGACCGGCAGCATCGGCGCGAATGCAGTAATGTTGTTGTGCCAGAAAGTGCCTTTGATCTTCGGCAGGTCGGCTTCGTTCAGGTAGGCGCCATCGCTCGGCGGCTTCAGGTTTACGCCGCCCATCTCCACGTCGAGCGTGTCTTCTTGCGGAGTAATTAGGAGATTCGCACCGATGGTCCGCAGTTCGCGATTGATCTTGTCGCCGATATCGGTCGCCACGGCAATCATTGCCGTCGCCACTGTCACGCCCAGGGTAATCGCCGCGGCTGCCAGCAATTTGCGGCGCTTCTGGCGACGGAAGGATTCGTAAACAAGGCGGACGAACATGCCTTACTTCGCGTCGAACAGTCGGCCACCGGCCGCAATGTCCGCCTCCTGAATCATCACGGCATCGGCAGTCTGAGTCGCCTTCAAAGGAATCGGATTACACCCGCCGGTCGAGCCCACCGACTGCGGATTCACCGGAGCCCCACAATTTTTGCAAACTACGCCGTTCGCAGTCTTATAAAAACCGACGGCTCCGCAAATCTGACAGGCATCGAACACGGTGGCAATCTTTCCATCCGGCTTCTGATACAGCCAGAAACGAATCTGTGTGCCGTTCTCCAACGCCTCGAAGCGGTGCAGATCGCCGTCGGAGATCTGCTTCAACGGAATCGTCACCTGCCCGTTCGTAAACGTAATCTCGGTGGCGGGCGAGAGCGCGCTGACGCTCTTGGCATAAATAAATTCCGCCGTCACCAGCGCGATAAAGATGAACGAAAAGCTGTACACCGCAGCCATCCAGGTGCGTTCCTTGCGCGCCGTCCAAATCGCCTTGCGCCGCTCCGCCGGCGAATCCGACGTGACCACTGGCTCGCGCCGCTTGGCGTCGAACAAAATCATCAGGGCTGCCAGCGCCACAATCGTGACGAAGAAAAACAAATCGTTGCGCACAATCGGCCCAATAATAGACATTTCCGTCTTCGAAGACGGCAATATTCCGCTCTCTGAAAGCTCGTGCAACCCCGCAATCACTAATTGCGCGGCAACGAGGAAAAGAATCGCCGTCGTCACCCGGAAAAATTTTTGCAGATTAATCCGTACGCTGCCCTTTACAAACATCACGCCAAAGGCAATTGCCGCCAGCACGCCCAGCAGCGTGCCCAGGAAGCTCATTAGTTCGGTCGAATTCAGCGTTACCGCGGAGAGAATGAGCACCGTCTCCGCGCCTTCGCGCAGAACCATCAAAAACACAAAAAAGAAAAGCCCGATCCACGCGTTCTTGCTGGTGCCCGCAAGCAACCCAACCTTGCCCTCAATTTCGCCTTTCAGTTTGCGCCCCGTCTTCATCATGAAAATCACCATGGTGATAACGAAGAAGGCTGCCACCAGCATCACCCAGCCCTCAAACGCATCTTCGTTCAGGTTCAGGCGAGACAACACAATCGCCACGCCAATGCTACCGACAAACGCCGCGCCTAGAGCCGCATATACCGCCTTGCGCAAGTCGTTGCGCCCAATCTTCGCCAGATAGGCCAGTGTAATGCCCACAATCAGGGCCGCTTCAACCCCTTCACGCAACGTGATGATAAAAGCTTGCAGCATTTTGTGAACTGCCTGCGATTTCAACTCAGAGAAGTCGAAAGATACTCCGCACTATCACAACTTCTTAGATGAGCCCGTACCATAAACGATTTTGAAAATGAATTTCAATTTCAACTACAAGGATATTCCTCCAGCGGCAGAGGGGTCAATTCGGCGCATCACGAACGCGCTTGATTTGCATTGCATGGGGAATCCATGGATTAAATGGATTTGCATCAAGCGGCGCTACCTTCGAAAAACAATCAGCAACCCGCCGGCAATGGCGATCATGTCTTCCGCCAGCGCGATGGCGAAGTCCGGCAGATGCTTGCGCGAAACCAGAGCATGGCGGATGTTGTATCCGCCGAATGTTCCAACCATCGCACCAGCAATTGCCGCCAGCAACGCCAACACAGGACTGGTTCCCGCGCTGATCGCCAGCGCCACACCGCACAATCCGCCAAATATGACGCGTGCAATCAGTCCAACAGGTGCGGTTCGCGCTGGGGTGCCCGGCAGTTTATCTGCTATGAGTTCGAGAAGGGCCAGCAATGTGAAGAGGATCAACGTTGACACATGATCGATAAAGGCAAGCTCGGTCCTCTGAAATTGCAGCCAGCCAAAATACGCAGCCCAGCACACCACCGCCGGAGCCGTCATCGAGCGCAGTCCGGCCACGCAACCCAGAAGAAACACAAGCAATAATACTGTCATTCAACTTTCTTGAAGAAAGTCTGCGCCGGCTAGTACCTACTGCCGCTCCGGCACTCGCTCAGTAAGCAAAACGGTCACTGACTGGGTTGTATTATCAGCTGCAGCCAGATCCGGTATGCCGTCGTCGTTGAAGTCCGCGACTGCGGCGTAAACAGGATCCTGTCCCGCCGCCGGACTCGCCGCTAGAATGAAGCCTCCGTGCCCGTTGCCGAGAAGCACCGAGATACTATTGCTGCCAGCGTTCGCAGTAACGAGATCCGCGTTGCCATCACCGTTGAAGTCTGCCACTGCGACAGAATAGGGAATCGACCCCGTTTTTGGACTTACCGTCGCCGGCTTGAAAGTTCCATTTCCCCTTCCGATCAATATCGTCACGGTGCCTGGATTGGGGTAGCCGTCATTCTGGTTCGTTACAGCCAGATCAAGAATGCCGTCACCGTCGAAATCTCCCACCGCAATCGCCAGCGGCTCAATGCCGGTTGCCGGGCTCGACGAAAGCTTCCTGAAAGTTCCGTCTCCCTTGCCCAACAAGATGGTCACGGAACTCGGACTGGATTCACTTCCGCTGTTGTTCACTACTGCAAGATCGGCGATGCCATCGCCATTGAAGTCGCCCACAGCGGTAGCAAAGCCGCCTCCAGTGATCGGAATCGATGGCCGGGCAGTGAACGTACCATCTCCATGTCCCATCAGCACCGTAACCTCAAAAGCCGACACCACGAGATCGACTTTCCCATCGCCATTAAAGTCTCCGGTACCGACCTTAAAAACCCCTGAAGAAACCGGTATTGGCGAAAGCGGCGTGAAGCTGCCATCCCCATTTCCTAGCAGCACCTGCACCTCGTTGGCATCGGGCAGCGAAAGGGCAAGATCGAGAATGCCATCGCCGTTAAAATCGCCTACGGCGGCATTGTTCACGTTCTGTCCGATCACCGGGAACGCTGGCCCTTCCCGGAACGTCCCATTTCCATTTCCCAGAAGTACGGTCGCATCGGGCAATAACGAGCCAACGCTATAGACGGGAACGATCATGTCCAGCTTGCCGTCGCCATTGAAGTCCCCCACAGCTACGGATTGCGGATAAGGATTGGTTGCCGGATTCGCGGAATTGATAAATCTCAGGCGTGCAACGTTCGGTAGTTGGTCAGCCCAATCCATCGAAGCGACAACCGTTGAGGCTTCTTCCGCAGCTTGTGCGTAAGTATAGGTGAGCAATACCGGTATAAGGCAACTTAGAAGCAGGACAGCTCTTGCGAATGAGATAGTCTTCATCAGTTCCTCCCTGGGTAGAGGCTCGAGGAAAACAAAGTTTACGCTTTTGGCGGGAAACTAGCACTATAAGGGCCTACGGGTCGTCGGATGCCGACGCGGCGATAGTTGCCTACCCGTGCCGGTATACGAAAACTCTTAAGTCGGGCAGGCCTTCGGTAATCTCCCATTTCCACAAGATTCCTACATACTGAGGTCAGCCCGACATGCCATTCCCCTCCCCACCACGCGCCCAACGGCGCTCTCCGCGCACCTCATTCGCAGAGACTACCACCGCTGTGATTCGATCCCAGGATGGCTGTCGTATCCAAGGTAAAGTCGAGGTAATTTCTGTTACTGGCGGCTTGCTCTGCTTATCCAAGCCGCTAAATCAGGGATCGCGGGTGAAGTTGATGTTTCTGACTTCCAAAGGATCGGTCCTCGGCGTAGCCGAGATGTTGACTCCTGTTTCCTGGGTGCAGCAGCCATTCAAATTTGTCAGACTTGACGACGACGATCAGGACAGACTGCAAGCGGCGATTCAGTTGTCCTTAGAACAAAACCGCCACGACCATGCATGGATGGAAAGATACAGAGCCTGGTAATCCTCAAGCCCACCACGTCATAGTCTCTTCAAAAAACTCTCCGCCCGCTCCAGCTCCGGAAACAACTTCTCCTCTGCCTGAAACTCCGCCGAGTGAACGCACCTTCTACTCCCACGCAGCCTCACCGGATGTTTCAAATGCAGCATCTCGTGATAAACGATGTACTCCACGGCGTAGCGGGGAATTGCAGGATGATCGAAGACGCGGCTGATTACAATCGCATTGTGCGCCGGATCGTAATGCCCGAGAATCCGCCGAGTCTTCGTCGGACTCCAGCTCATCCGCGGACGCCCCATCAGCCCATGAAAAAATCGCCGGTTCAAATCCTCAAAGATTGCATCGAGATCATAGAAGCGCCCCCGCGGCGAAAGCAGCCGCTTGCGCCCGCGCACCTGCCGTACCAGATGCGCCTTGTTCACCACCTCATGGCTGCCAAGATATTTTCGATACCGCGCCGCATGAGCCCGATCGATCGGCTTGCGGTACATCTTGGCCAGCAGAATATGGGCAATCGCACGTACGACATTCTCTGGCGCACCTTCCAGCAAATCGGAAAGCCGTACCAGCAGTCGTCCTTCACGCAGCCGAATCGTATTATTGATATTGGCGAAGGCGAAAAACTCAACCTTCAACTCCGGAGGGGCTGCGCCCGGCCTTAATTGCCGGTGCTCTTCATGGAAGATTTCGAGCAATCCCTCACGCACAGTGAGCTCAGATTAGCACGAAGCGCTTTTGGGTGGCGTAGCGCTTTCAGCACTGCGATTTCAATTCCTTTAAAGTCCCGGCTTTTGCGCTGAGGTATTTCGGGAATATATCTTTCTTACTCTGATCTAGCCCCACCCTGCGGAGCCGCTTTCTTGCGATGCTTAGCTGCTTCTTCCTGCTCCGCCATCAGTTTGCGATGATCTTCTGCCGAACCATCCACGGTATTCAAAGCCTCGCTCAAAACAAATTCATATTGCTTCGCTTCCTCCGGCTTAACGCCCGCCGCATCTCGCAACGCCAGCAGCTTGGCCTGAAACTCCGTATCCGCATCCATGATTACCTTTAGCGGCTTGCGAATATCATCCTGGCGGTCAACATAGGTATCGATGTTGTCGTTCAACTCGTCATAGATCAGCAAAAAATCGTCCAGCCGGTCATGCGTTCCCTGCGCCCGATCCTTTGTCTTCGGATCGCTGCGCAACTGCTCCAGCGCCACCAACCGCGCCCGGGCAAATTTCACATACAATCCCAGCCGCAACTGCGGCACCCAACTCGTATCGCGAATCTGGTCGATCTCCGGCTGCGTAAACGGATCGCGGTGTCTCTGCGCTACGGCCGCCAACCCGATTAAAAACAGAAAACTCACGCAAGCACGCAGCCCGTGCTTCATTTCTTTTTACCCCCATTTGGAAACATGGCCGCCAGCAGATCATCTCGAACTTTTTCCAGGCGGCTAATGGTTTCCTCAATCTGCTTCTGTTCGTCGTGCGTAACGGCATGCCTCAAGTCCGCCAGCTTGCGCGTCATCTTCCGGACCGCGATTTCGCTCTGCTTTTCATGCTTATGCGCCTGAATCGCGTAGTCGCGAGCCTGTTCAGAAAATGCCGCGACATCGTCCAATGCCGCCTGGGCTTTCTCGCTCTCGCCGCTGGCATAAAGTTGATCCGCGGCAGCAAGTTGCCGCTCCGAGATTTGAATGCACAACGGAGGACGATCGGCAATGACGGCATTTGCAACGCGTTGTTTGAGATCATCAACCGTGGAGTCGCGCGCCATGACGTGCGTGGAGAGAACCAACAGCACTGCCAATGCCGTAATCGCCCGCTCCCACCCCAATCGAAATCTCGTCGGCACGCCCATCGCTCCGCCAGGTTTCACTTCTTTGGTTCAATCGCAATCAGCCGGTGTTTCGCCTTCCACTCGTAATCAGGATACTTCCCATTGGCCGTATTAAGAAAGAGATGATAATTCGCCGCCGCGGTCTTGTAGTCGCGCAGGTGATCGCAAGCCGAAGCCCGCAGAAAATAAGTAATAGCAGTCTCCGGCAACAGCTTTGCCCGCGCATCCAGCGCACGAATCGCCAGCGCGAAATCCTGATTTTCTCCCGCCACAAAAGCCAAGTCGCCGTATGCCTCACCGAAATCAGGCTTGATTTTTATTGCGGCAACAAATTCCTGCTGCGCCTCAGGAAATTTCTTCTCCCGTAATAATGACTGCCCAAGCCGGCGGTATAGCTCCGCATCCTTAGGATGAGACGCAACCAGCGTCCGATAGGTGGCTTCCGCGAGGTCATTCTTTCCAGCGTTTACATAGATTTCCGCTAAATCGCGCTGCGCTGCTTCGTCTTCCGGAGCCAGCTTTATCCCGGCTTGCAGCGCGGCAATGGCATCGTCGTTCCTGGCTTCGGCAGCCAGCACGCGCCCAAGTTGTATTTCTGCCGCCGAATCCGGACGCTCCGCCAGTAGCTTGCGCAAATACTCTTCCGCGTCAGGAAAGCGATGCCCCCGCATATACAAGTTTGCCAGCGCGATCACCGCATCGGAAGAGTGGGGATCAATCGCCAGCGCCTGCTTGTATTCATGCTCCGCATCGGCAGCCTTATTCTCCTGCTCAAAAAGCATGCCGGCTGCAAGAAGCGGTTCGGTTTCTTTTGGCTGAAGTTCTGCGGCATGCCGAAAAACTTCAATCGCTTCATCAGTTTTCGATTTTTCAATCGCATGACCCAAAGCCAGCGACGCTCGATATTGCCCCTCCGCCACATGACTGATCGGTTTCAATCGCGTCGCAGCCCGAAGAAATTCCTCCGCGTCTGGCTGCCCAGTCTTAGCCAGTTGCAACCCCAAGTTCAAATTCGATTCGAAAACATCAGGCTTCGCCGCCACCGACTTGCGATAGGCCGCAATCGACGCATCCGTATTCCCGAGAGCATTTTCTACAAAACCAAGATCGAACCATGCTTCATAGTTCGCCGCATCGCGCTCTAATAACTTGTGAAGCAAAGGTTCAGCGGTAGCGTAATTCTTCTTATCGATGGCCGCTTCGGCTTGCGTAAGCTCAGGCGGCTGTGCCTGAGAATCATCATCCTGAACTTGTACGTGATGAGTAGCTCGATGCGAGTTCGGACTGGAAGAGGAAGATCCAGAAGATGGCGAGGCGGGCTGCCCCGCATCCTGCGCGTAAAGGCAAGCGCTCAAAGAAATGAGCAACGCGCCCGCGAAAAGTTTACTTATGCCCATCGGCATGCGAAGCCCCGTTGCCATTGCCCGGCGCCTTCAGCAAACGAGCCAGATATTGACCGGTGTAAGAATCCGCCAAGCCGGCGATAAATTCCGGCGGCCCCGCTCCTACAATCTTGCCGCCGCGCGCTCCGCCTTCGGGACCCAAGTCAATAACCCAATCCGCCGTCTTGATCACTTCCAGATTATGCTCGATCACCAGAATGGAGCCACCTGCCTCGATTAGACGGCGGAAGGCCGCGAGGAGTTTGCTGACATCATCGAAGTGCAACCCAGTTGTGGGCTCATCAAAAATGTACAACATGCGTCTTCGTGGTCGCGATGCATTCTGCCCACTACTCGGCCGCCCCATCTCCCGCGCTGCCGGCTGCAAGTGCGCCGCCAGCTTCATGCGCTGCGCTTCGCCACCCGATAGTGTCGTCGCCGATTGTCCCAGCCGTAAATATCCAAGTCCAACTTCATCCAGCGTGCGTAGCTTGTCCGTCACCTTTGGCACTTCCGCCAGAAACTTCAGCGCCTCTTTCACCGTCAGATTCAGCACTTCGTGAATATTCCTGCCGTGGTAGCGCACATCCAGCACCTGCGCTTTATATCGCGTGCCTTTGCACTCTTCGCAAATCAATTCCACGTCCGCGAGAAACTGCATCTCCACCGTTACCGTGCCATCGCCCTGGCAAGTCTCGCATCGTCCGCCCGGAATATTAAAAGAGAAATGCCCCGAAGCAAACCCGCGCTTTTTCGCCTCGGGCAGGGAAGCGAACAGATCGCGGATCGCGTCGAACGCCTTGATGTAAGTTACCGGATTCGAGCGCGGCGTCCGCCCTATCGGCGACTGATCGACCAGCACCACTTCATCGATAAACTGATCTCCCTCCAAACACTCCCATGTTGCCGCCCCACGCGTCGACGAGGCTGAAGGCTGCTGCTTCGCCTCCGCCAGCGCCTGATAAAGCACCTGATGCAACAATGTCGATTTGCCCGACCCCGAAACGCCTGTAATCGCCACCAGCATCCCCAGAGGAATACTAATGTCGATGCCTTTCAAATTATTAGCCCGCACGCCGCGAATCCTGATCTGCTGCGTTCCCGGCTGCCGCCGCACCGCCGGAATCTGAATCCGCAAATCGTCAGAAAGATATCGCCCGGTCAACGAAGCTGGATTCTTCAAAATCTCCGCGTATGTGCCCTCGGCCACCAGCTTGCCGCCATTTTCGCCCGCGCCCGGACCGAGGTCCAGAATTCGATCCGCCGTTCGCATAATGTCCGGATCATGCTCCACCACCAGAACGGTATTTCCCAAATCGCGCAGCCCCTGTAAAATTTTGATGAGGCGGTGCGTATCACGGCTGTGCAATCCGATCGAAGGTTCGTCCAGCACGTACAAGGTCCCTACCAGCCGGGAGCCCAGCGAAGTCGCCAGTTGAATCCGCTGCGCCTCGCCTCCCGAAAGCGTTGAAGCCAATCGATCGAGCGTCAGATATTCCAACCCAACTTCATTCAGAAACTGTAAACGTTCGCGAATTTCTTCCAGCAATCGTTCGGCGATTTCAGCTTCCTCGGCGCTTAACTCAATTCCACCGAAAAACTTCGCTGCATTCTCCACCGTCATGCTACAAACTTCGCAAATATTGCGGCCATTGATCTTTACCTGCCGCGCCTCCAGCCGCAGCCGTGAGCCCGCGCAATCCGGGCACTGCGAATAGCCGCGATAGCGGCTTAAGAACACGCGGATGTGCAGCTTGTATTTTTTGCGCTCTAAATATTGGAAAAATCCGCGCACTCCCAAAAAATCGCCTTCGCCGTTCAAAATCAATTCCTGCTGTTCAGCTTCCAATTCGACCCAGGGCACGTCGAGCGGAATTTCTGCCTGCTTGGCAAAGCGCTTCAGCTCTGTGAATACAGGCCGGTATTTCGGCTTATTCCACGGATCGATCGCGCCGTCTGCGAGCGATTTCTGTTTGTCTGGAATCACCAGATCGAGATCGAAATCAATTGTGTTTCCAAATCCCTGGCAGCGTGGGCAGGCCCCATATGGGTTATTGAACGAAAATAGCCGTGGCTCTGGTTCCTCGTAGCGCAGGTTGCAGTGTTTGCACTCAAAGCGCTGGGAGAACCTTAACTGCCGTGCCGGCTGATCATCGCGTTCTGGCAAATCGAAAATCACCTCGCCCGATTCGCGATACGCCGTCTCTACCGCATCCACAATCCGCGCTCGCGCTCCCGCAGAAATTGTAAGGCGATCAACTAAAACGAACACCGGCTGATCGAATCGGATATCCAGCAATGACTCCGGCGTAGAAAACTCAAAGACTTGCCCCGCCTGATAAAGCCGATTGAATCCCGCCTTGCGCAACTCAAACAGCCGAGCCTTCATCGCATCGGTTAATCCGGAATCCGACGCAACGGCTTTCTTGCCGCCTTTGCGCGCGCGCGGAGCCTTCTTTGCTTCTTGTGGTGCCGTCGCAGATTGCAGAGGAAACACAACCTGCACCCGCGTCTCCAGCTCCAGTGCAAGAATCGTAGCCGCGATCTCGTCGACCGTGTCTTTCTTCACCTCGCGCCCACAGTTCGCGCAGTAAGTCCGCCCAATCCGCGCGAATAGCAGCCGCAAGTAGTCGTAAATCTCAGTGGCAGTCGCAACCGTCGATCGCGGATTCCGCGTTGAATTCTTCTGCCGGATCGCCACCGCCGGCGCAATCCCATCGATCGAATCCGCTTCCGGCTTCTCGATGCGCTCCAAAAATTGCCGCGCATAGGCGGACAGCGATTCCACATACCGCCGCTGTCCTTCCGCATAAATTGTGTCGAAGGCGAGAGAAGACTTGCCGGACCCGGAGACTCCGGTTACGACCGTCAGCGCATTGTGCGCAATCTCAAAATCAATGTTCTTGAGGTTATGAACACGGGCCCCGTGAACGACAATGTTTTCCGTAGACATCGAAGAAAAGCGGCTCAATAAGCCCAACTCGCGCGCAGTCCTGCTAGCGCGCGCGAAGCCTATGGCCGAATCTTCTATTATAACGAACTTTATCACGATCCCTTGGTAATTTAGGATGTTTGCGATTGCCACGACGCTCTGGAACAGGCCAAATTACGATGATTTTATGCACCGATTAGGCACGGGGAGGAGCGATGAGTTGGCATGCACTCCACCAACTTTGCAACGCTGGATTTAGGAATTCCAAGGATGCTGAGGCGGCCGCAGCCGAGGCTTGCTATTATTCGCCGATTCTCTCAGTAGTGGAAGGAAGATGTTGAGTGGAGGATTTCATTCCAGTCGCGGATGCAGTTGGCCGAAGATAAATGCCCAGGCCAAACATGCAAACGGTACCCAGCCCCTGCCCGTTACCCCCTCGCGAATTGCGAGTACTCCTTGTTCTTTATCCATATTCTCTTGTCTACATCTCTTAACCGAAAGCCGCATGGCCAAGGAATAGAGGCAAATGCGGACTAAAACTAGATACAGAAAATGTCTAAGTGTCCTTTAGCCTTCACTTCTTCAGAGCGCTTACCGCATTGCATATCTAACACGTTTAACCCCATCTCGTACCTATGAGTTATGAGTATCACGCCAATAGGTTGCGGCTGTACTTTAAGTCTTAAACATATGCGGTAACATCATTACACCTCACAAATTAGTAGTTGCAAATACGGGAGTTGTTGTTACATCATGACATTGCCCAAAGTATTGTCAGCAAATTCTTTTTAATGCTTGACAAGCAAATAAGTGATGATATGATCCCCGCATATTTGTCGACTCGCTTGTTATCCAGCACACTCCTTTGTTAGTTTCCGTGGTTAGTTCCTGTGGCTGTGGAAAAGCTGTCAGTGGCGGCAGCCTGCCCAAGTTAGACCAAGAAGCAATGAATGTATAACTGAATAAATTAGGCCGCATGATCGCCAGCATCGTGTGCAAGTACCTGTGTCTATTGGAGTGTTCGGTTTTCGTAACAAAGTTCGCATTCGCGTGCTGGAGTGCAGCGCCGGATGTAACATGCGCGCAATTGACACTCGACCCTCGCGAGTGATCCACGCGAGTCCCGTGAGCGTACACCGGGAGTTAATTGTGAAGGATCAAACATACGATCTCTGGTGAAAGCTGTGATGTGCATCTCCGGCAATATCTCTCAAAGCTCAACTTCTTCGCGCGAAAACCCAACTTCCTCCTATGAAGGCTGGTTTGTTGTTCAGGTAGTTCCGAGGCTGGAAAAGCGCGTGGCCTTCATGTTGGAATGCAAGGGATATGAACAGTATCTTCCGTTAATGACGGAAGAAGCACGAGATCGTGCCCTGGAACGAAAGCCGCTGTTTCCCGGATATGTGTTTTGCCGGTTTCGCCCCGACTCAAGAGGACTGGTTGTGAAAACTCCAGGGGTTATTCGACTTTTGGGACATCGACGTGGTCCTGTGCCACTGGAGGCCGATGAAATGCGCAACATCCATAAGATCGTGGATTCAGGTATTCCAGTCCAGTCTTGTGAATTGATTACCCTTGGCTCCAAAGTCGTAATTGAGAGCGGACCGCTCCGTGGAATACACGGGATACTTATACAAATTAAGGGAGCGCGAAGAATCGCAGTCTCCGTAGAAATGTTGTGCCGATCGATTACCGTCGCATTAAACGCCTGGGAAGTACGCCCCCTGCTCATTGCCGCCTAACCTGTAGCTACATACCTAACAATAAAATGAACGGGAATCGTACCCGTCATCTGGTGATCCCATGTCAAACACGTGTTATCGGTTTGCAAAGTCCACAGTCATAGAGCCGCTGATCAATCAATGGGCTGTATGGTCCGACCTTATATCTCCTGTTCCGTACAGCATGCACATGACGCGGTATCAGATACCGACGCTGACATCGTATCTGAAGAATCCCGACGTACATCGCCGGGCGTCGCAGGATCCGAAACTTATTGGCGGCCCTTTCGTAAATATTCCTAAGGAAAGACGAGCTGAAGTGGAAGCTCTCATCGAGGAAACTAAAGAGGGCCAAAAAGAGTATGCGGAACTGGCGGAGTCGGTAGTGTCGTTTTACGACCTGCTCGATGCTGAGGCGAAAGGGCAGAGTCTTGATCCCTATTACAGCCGTGTGCCCGAGGCGCTGAAGGGGTACGTCGAGCTTCTTTACGATTATTACAACCATCCGATCGTTCGAGTTCTTGAGCCACTTCTCTACCGTAGGTATGCAACCGATCGTTTTCAGTCTCTAAGATTATTTCAGCCGGCCAGAGATGACAGCCGCCGTTTCTTCTTGAATACTCCGCACCTGATCGACGAAGGGGAAGTGAACTGGAAGGTGAGATTTGCAGATTCCTCTGTTGACGAGCTTTTGTCGTTGGATAACCAGCCAAAGCCTTTGACTAAGATTGGCGATCTCACGGGCCTCAACGGAGCGGAGCTGGAGCGGTTGTTGCGGCTGTTAGCGGAAAGTCAGGCCGTCGTTTCCACCCGCACATGGAATGGTGCGGTGCCGCGGATTCGATACTTTGGGCACGCATGCGTGGTGGTGGAATGGAAGGGGGTGACCATCATGACCGATCCCTGGGTCGGCATAATGCCGAGACAGGGAGGCATGGAACGTTTTTCTTACGACGATCTTCCTGAGCACATTGATTTTGCGCTTATCACTCACGGCCATCACGATCACTTCGTGTGCGAGACCTTGCTACGTCTGCGGAATCGGCTCGGCGCGCTTGTCGTGCCCAAGTCATTCGGACTGTACTTCGCAGATGTCTCTTTGAAACTGGCGGCAGAGAGCATCGGATTCAAGAATGTGATCGAGCTCGATTCCATGGCTTCTCTTCCGTTGCCCGATGGAGAGATTGTCGCCATCCCATTTTTTGGGGAGCACGCGGATTTGCCTCACGCGAAGTCTGGTTACGTGGTGCGTTGCGGACAGGAGAAAATCCTGTTTGCCGCGGACTCGAACTGCATTGAGCCGCAAGTGTACGAAAATGTACGCCGGGCGATCGGAAACATCCAGACTGTTTTCCTGGGCATGGAGTGCGTAGGCGCGCCACTATCGTGGCTGTACGGAGCGCTGCTCCCCTCAAAGCTGAATCATGCGCATGACAAAACCAGAAGGACGAAAGGCAGTGACTCGACAGCTGCGATGGCACTGCTGAAGGCCGTGAACGGGCAGCGCGTCTACATCTATGCTCTGGGCAGCGAGCCGTGGCTCAACTACAGCATGGGGCTTGGGCTTTCGGCAGAGTCGCCTCAGTTGTTGGAGGCCACCAAAGTGCTTAGCGCAGCACAGGAAATGGGTTTGTTGGATGCGCAAAGACCCTTTGGATCGCTTGAAATCAGATTGTAGTTACTTCCTTTGACCGAACACGCTTCGTGATTTTCATCTAACCCCGAGATTCCACTCATGACACTCGATGGCGTTTCAGCCTTGCTGAGGCTTTCACCTGTCCAGGAAGACTTGCTGGCACTTACATCCACTCAAGGCGCGAGTTCCCCGGCGCAGTTGGTGTACCGCATTCTTGGTCGATTGAGTACCGAGAGGCTGCAAGATTCCTGGAGAGATGTGGTTGCCAAATACCCGGCTCTGCGGACTTCGATTCACTGGGAGGGCCTGTCGAAGCCCGTGCAAGCAGTTCGCAAGACCGTCGATGCGACTGTTGATTGCCGGGGCTATTCCATGGAGCCCGGAGACCGGAATGATCCCTGTGACGATTATTGCTCGCAGCAACGGGATCGCGCATTCGATCCTACGCATGCTCCGCTGCACCGGATGGCACTTTTGCAGTTAGAGGAAGAAAAGTTCCTCGTAGCGCTCACCTATGACGAACTTATTCTCGACCCCAATTCTGGCATTGCCGTGATGGCCGAACTGTTGCGCACGTACGCGAGTCACAAATTGAAGGAATCCGAACTAGCAGATATTTTCGGGAGAAGAAGCGACGTTTTTGCGGAACGAGGCGCCGACCAGGACACAGAGCGCGCGTCAGTTTTTTGGAGTAACTATCTTCGGGATTTCTCCGGCTCTGCAGGCGCTGGTTTGGACCAGGATCACCACAATGGCAAGGTCGTTTGCGAACACTACATTTCCGACGTTGTGAGCGAACGACTCCGACAAATGGCGCGCGAACTATCCTGCAGCTTGTCTACGATTCTGGTTGCAGCGTGGGGCTTGCTTCTAGGCCGGCGTGAGCGAACGAACGATGTTGTCTTCGGCGCTGCCGACTCTACCTTTGCGAGACGCGGAGAACAGATTGGAGCCGCAACAAACGCGCTTCCGTTGCGATTGCTCCTGTCACCGGCGGCGAACCTTCGAGACTGGATCGTCAGCATCGAGTCTCAGCGAAAGGAAGTGACCGAATTCGACAACGTAAGTCCGGTCTCGGTGGGACAGTGGAGTGGGATTCTAGACGACGAGCCGATTTTCAGAACTTGCATTCGTTTCGTCCCCAGTCCGAGAGAACTTTTGTTCAGTGCTGGCGGAACTCAACTTGTCGCACAAAGAGTCTCACACACGCATAGACGCGAAGCGCCGGTCGAACTCGAATGCGAAGTGGGATCGGAGATTCTGCTCAAGCTATGCATGAATCAGCCCGTGGAACAGTCTGGGGCTTTGACCTTGCTGGAGAGCTATGCCTGCCTGTTGGAGGAGATGATCCGCAAATCTGACGCCTGCATCTCAGAGTTGCAAACGACTTCCGAGACGGAGTCAGAGAAAGTAAATGATGCCGTCCAATCTGCGGAGTTTCCCGGTTGGTTGCTGCACCAGCGATTCGAAATCAACGCAGCGAAGCATCCTGAATCGCCTGCAGTCCTGTTTGACGACCGGACCCTGACATACGGCGAACTGGAATCTCGCGCCAATCAGTTCGCGCATCATCTGCGCAGTATGGGCGTCACGGCGGAAAAAATAGTGGCGGTACTTTTGCCCCGTTGCCTGGAGACAGCGATTATCGTGCTCGGAATATCGAAAGCTGGCGGAGTGTACCTTCCGCTCAGTCCGGAGCTTCCCGCACAGAGAATTTCTTTATTATTAGAGAGTGCAAGACCTGCGGCGATTATTAGCAGCAAGGAACTTCTTGCAAAGCTCCCAGCATCGGCTTTCGTCGGCCCTCGCGTAGTGATTGACGATGATTGGCCGCGTATTCAGTTGCAGCAAACCTCTCCACTCGAAGCCAAAATTCGGGGCGAGAACCTTGCCTACATCATCTACACATCGGGCTCAACCGGAGAACCAAAAGGGGTTGGCGTGCCTCACGCCGCGGCGGCCCACCATATCGACGCGGTTGCACGCAGATTCGGCTATACCTCGCAGGATCGAGCGCTGCTATTTGCTTCTCTAAGTTTTGATGTTTCGATTGAGCAGCTCCTCGCGCCGCTTGTCGGCGGAGCGTCGGTGGTGATTCGCGGCGCGGAAGCCTGGAGCGCCCGTGAGTTCCGTGAGCAGGCTGCCCGATTGGGCTTGACCGTGATCAACCTGACGCCAGCTTATTGGCGGGAGATCGCGGAAGAAATTGAAAACGTGCCGCCCAAAATCCGGTTAGTGATCGTTGGCGGGGACGCAATGCCCGCGAATACAGCCGAACGCTGGTTGGCACACAGCATGGGACGAACTGAACTGCTTAATGCCTATGGACCTACGGAGACGGTGATCACGGCGACTCTGTGCCGGGTCTCGAAGAACTCCATTTCGCAGCGCTACGGCGTTTCAATCGGCAGTGCGTTGCCCGGCAGAATCCCACATATCGTGGATCATTGGGGGCAGCCTGTTTCCCAGATGGTGTCGGGAGAGTTGTGTTTGGCGGGAGAGACGATGGCACGTGGGTATGTCGACGATCCCGCGTTAACTGCGGAACAATTCACTCCCGATCCTTTTAGCGGCGTGCCGGGACGGCGATTGTATCGGACGGGAGATATAACGCGGCGTCGTGAAGATGGCAGCCTGGAGTATCTGGGACGGACCGATTCCCAGGTCAAAGTGCGAGGATTCCGCGTTGAATTGGGCGAGATAGAAGCCGCGCTCCGGGCGCATCCCGCGGTATTGGAAGCCGTGGTGGTATTACACGAGGCCGAGCGCCGAAAACGCCTTGTCAGCTACGTGGTATTGCGCAATCCCGGAACGAAGATCGAACAGATTCGAGAATATTTGCAGAACCGTCTGCCGGACTACATGGTTCCTTCCACTCTCACTCTTATCGGCAGTATGCCCATGATGCATAGCGGGAAGATCGACCGGAAGGCGTTGGCTACGCTGCCGGAAGAGAGAGAAAAGATTCATTCGAGGGAGACCGCTGAAAATCCACTCGAACGGCTGTTGTCGGAGATATGGGCGCGGGAGTTGAACCTTCCACGCGTTGGTCCTGAAGATGATTTCTTTGAATTGGGTGGAGATTCTCTGGCTGCAATGTCATTGGTTCCATCCATCGAGGTTGCGCTTGGTATCGAAATTCCGTTGCGGGCGCTGTTTGACGCTCCCACGGTTCGCCAGCTTGCGCGTTTCCTGGAGACCCTTAAAAAGCCCGTCGAGTCGAACGAACGGCCACCACTCCGCAGGGCGAAACGCGACAGAACCGGCGAATTTCCTCTTACCTTCTCGCAGGAGCGGCTGTTCGTCCTCAATCAGCTTCGATCGCAAGCTGGTTTCTATAACGTCTCGGGAGGAATTCGCCTTTCAGGACGCCTCGACACGAACGCGCTGCAAAGAACCCTCACAGAGTTGGTACGGCGGCACGAAGCGTTGCGGACTATTTTTCGGTCGACCGGAAGCAGCGTGGTGCAGAAAGTCCAGGAACCATCCCCGGTCATTCTGGATACTGTCGATCTGTCGGCCGACGGAGCCATTCAGGCCGAGAAAGATCTACAAAGACTGACTCAGGAAGAGGCGCTGCGTCCTGTCGATCTGAAGATGGGGCCGATTTTCCGCTCCAAGCTTTTTACGCTTGCTTCGGAAGATCACGTTCTTTGGCTCACTACTCATCATATTGTGAGTGACGGACATTCGCTCTCGCTTATTTTGCGGGAGTTCTGCACGCTCTACGAAGCGTTCTCGCAAGGATTGAAGTCAACGCTCGAGGAACCTCCTATTCAACTGGCTGACTACGCCTGCTGGCAGCGCGAATGGCTTTCTGAAGAGAGGCTCGCGCCCCATCTGGACTACTGGAAGAAACAATTAAGGGCCTGCCCGATCCCCGCGCGCCTCCCAATGGAAAAAGAAGGAAATGGCTCAGGGTACTCGGGATCTACGCTCGTTCGCACGATTCACGGAGACCTTCCAGACCGATTGCAGAAGTTTTGTCAGCAGCATTCCGTCACCGCGTTCATGACTTTGCTGGCAGCGTGGAAGACGCTTTTGTTCAGCTACTCGGAAGAAGAAGATGTGGTTGTCGGAAACCACGTGATCAATCGAGGGCAGAAGGAGACGGATCTCACGGTTGGGTTTCTCGCGAATGTTCTCGTGGTAAGGACGAACCTGGCGGGAGACCCGAGCTTCGCGGAGTTAGCTGCGAGGGTAAAAGAGGTTGTATTGCAGGGATTCGAGCACGAGTGTGTTCCATTTGAGAGGCTGGTGGAAGAATTACAGCCAAACTACGCTTCCGGCGAGACGCCGCTGTTTAAGAGCTTCTTCGCAATGCAAGGCCCGCTTTTGGAAGTTCCCAGTACACCAGAACTGCAAATGAGCTTGATTGAGCCGGAGGAGCGATCTGCCAAGTTTGACCTGACGCTATTTGCAGCAGCCACGGAGAGTGAGATTCGACTCGCGATGAATTATAGGCAAAGCCGATTTGCATCAGAGACGATTGCTGGAATGATGAGCGCGTTCGAGGCGCTTCTGGATGCCGCGCTCTCCGACCACGAACTTCGATTGAGCGCGTTGATTGCGGAAGTGCAGCGACGAAACCGCGACAAGTGGAGTGCACTACGTGAAGAAAGTATGAGGCGGCTCCTTGCCGGATCATCTCGATGAATCCGACATCTGTGCTCGCTAGCAGAAAACACCAGCCAGAGTCAGCGCAGCAGATAGCTGTGAGAGGGGAGGTGGTGGTGGGTGGGGTGGGAGTGAGAGGGGTGAGAGGGGGTAGGGAGGAGATGGAGGGGAGGGTGAGGGGATGGGTGGGAAGGCATGAGGTGTTGCGGACGAGGTACGTGGAGGT
>DATHMV010000027.1:0-34962 GCA_035486715.1 Candidatus Aquilonibacter sp. | reverse complement strand
CCGCAGAACTGATCGTAACGAGCTCTGCAGCAGCGAGCGTCATCGCGGCATTGCGCATGAAACGGCGCCGGCCGTCGTTGATTGGATTCTGGTTGAGTTCTTCAGGCATTTCAATTTCCTCCAATTGAATTAAAGTTCGATCGCTACTTACTTTCCTCGGGTGTCTTTAGATCAGGTTGATCACGACGTCGACGTTGCCATGGATGGCTTCGGAATAAGGACATGTCTGGTGTGCGGCATAGACCAAAGTCTGAGCAACTTGACGCTCCACACCCGGCACGCTGACGTTGAGGCGAGCCTGCAGGAAGTAAACCCCGTCCGTTGTACACAAATCGACTTCGGCGTCGATGGCCAGGTCAGCCGGAAGAGTGATCCGCATCTTGCGAGCTGCAATTCCCATGGCTCCTTCGAAGCAAGCTGACCACCCAGCCGCGAAAAGCTGCTCGGGATTGGTTCCACTGCCTGCGGTACCCGGGGTTGAAAACACGATGTCCAGGCGGCCATCAGAGCTGCGGGGCGCGCCATTTGCCCGGCCACCCGTGGTGTGTGTTTTTGCGGTGTACAGCGCCTTTTCGACTTGGGTCATCATGGGCGCCGAGTCTGCTGCCTGCATCGCCATTCTCCTGTGTCACCAGTGATTGCGTCGTTCACAGGAAGTGCACGCCGTGCTCCAATCGACGGTCAAGCAGAAGTTTGGCGATATCGCTGTCAAATGAATGGGTTTCGCGGAACTGGGGACACAAAAATCGAATTTCGCGATCGTCGATATGTTGTTGGGTCGTCTCTGGTGTCAGCGTCGCGACATACGTCCCAGGTTCCCAGTGCGGCTCGGGAAAAAAGCGGCGATGCGAATACCGTGTGCTTTCTGCCGCAGATAGTGGATGGTATGCGGCAATGCATCAGAGCTGAACGGTGCATGGGAGCCATCCTTCGGCAACCAGGAGGTGAAGGACTCAGAACTCCACTTTGGTTCTGAACCCGAACACCACTGCTCGCCGAACGCCCCCGCCAACATTCGCGTAGTACTGAATCACCGGTTGTATCAGCAGCATCGGCAGGGGATCTAACAAAGTGTTGAACTCGACGCCGCGCTCGGCATTCCACCGAGGCGAGTTGGGTGGTGGAAACTGCGGGCTCAAACTGTTTTGCACGAAACCAAGCGACATCGTGTTGTGGATCGGCAGGGGTAAGGGTTCATTGAATCGAAGCCCGGCGGTGAGCACCTTGTTGTTGCTATTAACGTTGGCCGGACTCCAGTCATAGGCAAATGTCCCATCAATCCCTTTCCCCCCTTTCGGGTCCACGCGCCAGAGAGCCTGGCTTGCCATCCAGTACAAGAGATAATTGCCGTGTTGTGTTGTGGTACTGACGGATGTCGTGAACTTCGACGGGTTGTAAACTGCGCCGAATTGATAGAGTCCCGAGTATCCCTTGCGGCTCTCGACGTCGTCGGAAGCGCGAATCGATGACGCTTTCTTGCCTGGTGTAAACCCAATCTCCGAAATGCTTATAGGTGCTCCGCGAAATTGTGGAACTAATCCAGTGGAGTTGTGAGAAAAAGGATTACGGTCTTCGGCCTCCACCATCGATTTGACGTAGAGGTAGCGAGTCGGCGCGCCGCGCACTTCTGCCGCGGGTGTCGAAGGTGGATCGAACGATTCGTATGTGGTACTGAGATTGTCCAGGGCATATCCCAGCGGCTCGAAAATGAAAGATGTGCCGTCGTGCTGCGCGCCGTAGAAATCCTGGCCGGCGAACTGACCGATTCGTGCGGTGAGCCGTTCGTTCAGCCATCGTTTCTCCAACCACCAGGAGTCGAGACGGAAGGTATTTGCGCTGGACAGGCTGCTCGGACTGGCCAACAAACCCAGGTAGGATCCTAGATTGCCGCCGCCTTGCCAGAGCGCTGTTGCATGGAAATACCAGCCGGGCTGGTGAATCAGGGCCCCGAGATCGATGTCGATCGTACCTCGAAAGCGATTCCAACTCGCAAATCGCGCAGGTTGCTGGCTCTTGATATTGGAAAGCGAGTCGCTGATGTACTGGAAATCAAAGTTGACGCCGCGTTCTGACAGTCGCGATCGCTCGCCGTCCCAATCCCCGAGGAGATGGCCGTGCGGGCCTTCGCCAGTCTCATGACTGTCGGGGCCGCTGAGTGTCTCCTCCTGCGCAACCTGGGAAGCCGCATGGGCCGCCAAAATGCTCAACGCAACCGAAATCACGCAGGCGAATTTTACGGATACTTTTCGCATCTTTCTCTCGAAGCAGTTTCTTATCTCCAAACCGGTGCTAGACTTTGCGGAAGCGATCGCTTGAGTGACTTTCCCATTCCCAGCGTCCTCGCGTGTCACATGGCCTCAGCTGGTCGTAACATGTACTCACTCAACGGAACTGCAAGCACGGCCAGGAGAACCGGCAACGCCAGCGCCCATAGTTTGAAATGGACTTCAAGAAATCCGCCCGCCGTACAGCCGGCGACAAATCCCGCGAAAGCCGAAAACGTCATTTGAGCGCCACGCCGGGCTCGGGCTATCTCATCAGGCCGCCGATTGCCGCGTAGCAGCGTCGCTAGATTAATTGTCAATTGCACGGTATTCGTGGTAAGTACCGCAGTCGAAGGAAACCCAGGCAGATCGAGCTTGACGAGCGCGTTTTGCGTCGCCATCGCAGCAACTCCGAGCATTCCCACCGTTACAGCTGTTGCACCATCGGGATTGGGGAAGGGACCAAGAACGACGGCAAGCCCAAAGAATCCAGCCAGGAGTACTGCATGCAGAATCAGTAAAGTGCGCAAACTTGTATGAGTCGTCTTGTTCGTAAATAACCATGTGACCGCCCCTAGCACAGCAATGAAGACCGGAACTGACATCAACGGTCCTATCTGGCTAAAGCCACCGGTTATGTAATGGGCGGCCAGCACCACCAGGTTTCCTGTAATGTGCGCGACAAACAGCCCTCCGAGTGCCAAAAATCCAACGACATCGACCGTGCCCGCCGTCATGCTCAGGACAGCCGCCAGTAGCAAGTCAGCTCTATGCCGAGGAAGCCCCGCTTCGATTCCAGAGTTCTTTGCCATACCGATCAATTCCTTGAAAGGAGGACGTTTCTTGGTCCTTCACCGTCAACAGTGCTGGGTGACCCGCGGCTCACAGTTTTCTTAACCCGTGTTCTCCAGCTCTCGCCCCGGCCGACGGCGGTAGGGTGACTTCAGAGCGATGAATGCGCCGGCAACGCCGACGGCAACTCCTACAATCGTGTCGAGAAGGCGCAGGATCGGCTGTTTCCATGCATGATCCGGACTTATCGCAGCAACAACCATCACGACGGCAGTCGTGATACCCGTCGTAATTACGTCCTCTGGCCGATTGAGCACGGACATCGCGACCGCGCCGATCCCGATAAGCGCAGCCATTCCCCAGACCTCGGACGGAAAAAAGAGCAAGTAGATAAAGCAAAGAGCGAAGCTCAACGAGGTTGCTGCCATACGCGACAGGGCAGCACCGGTACTTTGCTCGTAGCTGTAGCGATACACAAATACGGTGGCAACCACGGCCCACATGCCTCCCAGAAGGTCGTCGTCTCTGGAGACGGAAAACACATGAGCAAGCAAGTGCGTGATCAGCCAATAGCTGATCACGCACAATATCGACAGCGCGATGCCGTGAAGGACCGCGTTGCCCCTCTCAGCTGGAACCCGGGCGAGCTTTTGCTCTTGAGCCATGGGCATTGCACCTTGCGCGAAAGAAGTAACTCAGGCCACTTTCTCTGCCTGAATCGGTCCTTTCTTGTATTCCGGCGTATAGACATGTTGACGAATGAAGGCGACCATGTCCTTCGGTCGCTCTACGCGGGCAAGCCCGGAATCGAAAACGAGCTTGGCAACGCGCGCTGCGGTCTGGATCTCGGTCTCCAGAATGTTCGACTGCAGCGGGTATAGGAGACCTTGCTTGAGCAAATCGGGCGGCACCTGATCTGCCACGGCCTGCCCGGCCTCGATGAACATCTCGTCTGTGACACGCTTCGCCTGCGTGGCGAAGATCGCCATACCGACTGCCGGGAATATATAAAAGTTATTTGCTTGTCCTGGCAGAAACGTCTTTCCCTCGTAGCGCACGGGTTGGAACTGCACGCCGGCCGCATAGATCGCTTTGCCCTTTGACCAGGTGTAGGCTTGTTCAGGCGTGCACTCAGCATGCTCGGTCGGGTTGGATAGGGCGAGGATCACTGGACGCTCATTGATCCGTGCCATACTTTCAACGACCTTCTGGTTGAACAAGCCCCCAACGGTGCTCACACCGATAATCGTGGTCGGCTTGATGCTATCGATGGCCGCGACGAAATCCCGCGTTGGCGGATGCTGATGTGCGTAGGGCTTTTGGAAATCGACGAGGTCTTTGCGGGTCGACTCCAGAAGGCCATTGATATCGAACATGTAGATTCGTGCTTGCGCTTCCTTCAGGGGCACGCCTTGGGCAACGAGCGCAGAGCAAAGCAGGTCGGCAAGACCAATGCCGGCTGAGCCCGCGCCAAGGAAAAGGTATTTTTCATCCTTCAGCTTCGTGCCCTTGAGCTTGGTCGCATTGATCATCCCTGCGAGAGTGATCCCAGCCGTACCCTGCACGTCGTCGTTGTAGACGCAGTATTTGTCGCGGTAGCGCTGGAGCAGGTGCACGGCATCCACGCCTGTCCAATCCTCAAAGTGAATACAGCATTTCGGAAACACCTCCTGCACCGCTTCGACAAACTCATCGACAAAGGAAAAAAGTTCCTCAGTCGACGGACGCGTCTTCCGTATACCCAAATAAAGAGGATCGTGCAGGTATTGCTCATTGTTAGTGCCAGCGTCGAGGTACATGGGGAGCAGGTATTGCGGCGGCACTCCGGCGCAGGCGGTGTACAACTGCAACTTTCCGATGGGGATGCCCGCGCCATTTGCCCCAAGATCTCCGAGGCCGAGGATGCGGCCGGCGTCCGTGACACAAATGAACCGGACATCTTTCTGTGGCCAATTTCTCAAGATCTCCTTCACTTTGCCGCGGCGTGTGATCGATAGATACATGCCGCGCGCCTGACGGTAAATATGGCCAAACTTGAGGCAGGCTTCCCCGATGGTCGGGTCGTAAACGATCGGAAGAAAGCGAGCCGGGTCGGACATGACCGTCCGATAGAAGAGGGTTTCATTGTGGTCGAGCAGATTGATCAGGTAAATGTAGCGATCGATGTCGGTGCTCTTGTGGCCCAGTTGCATCATCACCCGGCTGAGTTGTTGATCCTCTGTTTCAGTTACGTCCGGTACGAGGCCAGTGATTCCTAGCCCCTGCTTTTCGGCCTCGGTGAAAGCGGTTGATTTGTTGAGTGTTGGGTCCTGGAGCAATTCCATTCCGTGTTTATTGGTGTTCATGTTTTTCCTTCCTGTTCCGAATGTTTTGAGTCCTGCTGTTTGGCCGTGCGATTTCAGCCGACCTTTGCCACATACGGGCGGACCATCTTCGCTGGATCGACAACACGGTCGAACTCCTCTTCCGTTACGAATCCCAACTTGAGAGTTGCTTGCTTGAGGGTCAGGTCGTTGTCCAGCGCGTAGTGTGCAATCTTCGAAGATTTGTCATAACCAATGACGGGCGAAAGCGCCGTCACCAGCATCAGAGAGCGGTCCACGTATTCCTTGATCTTTTTCAAATTTGGCTCCGTACCTTCGACCAGGAATTTGCGGAAGTTGGTGCACCCGTCGGCCATGATCGTGGCCGAGTGAGTGACGTTGAAGATGATCAGTGGCTTGTAAACGTTCATTTCCAGGTAGCCGCCAGCCCCGCCGAAGCCAACTGCGACGTCGTTTGCCATCACCTGGACGGCGATCATCGTCAGCGCCTCGGCCTGGGTCGGGTTCACTTTGCCTGGCATGATGGAAGAGCCCGGTTCGTTTGCGGGGATCACTAACTCGGCGAAACCGGCACGCGGACCGCACGACATCAGCCGGATGTCGTTCGCGATCTTATAAAGAGAGACCGCGAGGGTGCGCAGTGAGCCAGAGAGCTGTACCAGAGCATCATGTGCTCCTTGCACGGTGAACTTGTTTGGCGCACTACTGAAGGGCAGCGTCGTCAGCTTCCCAATTTCGGCAGCCGCCGCATCGCCAAATCCGGGAGCCGCGTTAAGACCCGTTCCGACAGCGGTGCCCCCAAGTGCGAGTTGGTATACATCCTTCAGAGCATGCTCGAGTCGATCCGAATTATCGCTAAGCATGCCCACGTAACCAGACCACTCTTCGCCGAGAGTGATTGGAGTAGCATCCTGCATGTGGGTACGGCCGATTTTAACTATGTCCTTCCAATCGTCGGCTTTGGCGGCGATAGCATCGCGCAGAGCTTTCACTGCCGGGAGTAGTCGTTGTTTCACGCTGACAGCAGCCGCAATGTTCATCGCCGAGGGAAAGGAATCGTTGGAG
Source organism: Candidatus Aquilonibacter sp. (assembly GCA_035486715.1). GTDB lineage: Bacteria > Acidobacteriota > Terriglobia > Terriglobales > Acidobacteriaceae > Sulfotelmatobacter. The sequence continues at coordinate 28,517 of DATHMV010000027.1, read as the reverse complement.
GACTGCGACATATTTACGTGATCGTTGGGATGAACCGGTGTCTTGCTGCCCAGCGCCGTGCCGGCGAGTTGACAGCAGCGGTTGGAGATCACCTCATTTACATTCATGTTGAACTGCGTGCCGCTCCCCGTCATCCACACATGCAGAGGGAACATGTCCTCATGGCCGCCGGCGAGAATCTCATCACAGGTTTGAACAATTAGTCTGTGCCGCTCGTCGTCGAGCCGCCCGCCCGCATGGTTCGCATTCGCTGCCGCTTTCTTTAAGGTGGCATACGCGGCAATCATTTCGCGCGGGATGAGATCGTGCCCAATACTGAAATGTTCGAGTGAACGCTGCGTTTGCGCTCCCCATAGTTTGTCGCCTGGGACATTGACTTCGCCGAGACTATCTGTCTCTTTGCGAAAACCCATAACCGTCACGTTGCTGATTGCAGCCATTGTTTCCTCATTCCATCCAGTGTTTGTCCAGCCCCGCTGAACTTCATTGCAAATCAACGGGCATTTTGTATTCCAAATTCGCTTAGCAGGTTTGGTTGGATCTTCGAGTGATTTCTCATAGGGTTGCAATCGCAGGTTTGCTGCCCGAGCTCTTCCTGGTGTCGACACAGAGACATGGAGTCCATGTCACGACAGCTTAAGAGCTGTTCGCAGTTTCCCGTTGAACACAGAATCGGCAGTGCTTGTCATATATGAGGCTGAACAGATAGTGGGAGCAACGCTTCTGCAACCACGAGGCGAAGGAGTTAGCTGCATTCGCGATGGGAAGACAAATTGCTAAAGAGGGAACGTGGCTCGCAAACTACAACACGCATTTGAGTCGATCTTCGGTTGCTGGCACCGCAAAATCAGTCGACCATTCACTCTTTCGGGGTGGACATACGAAGTATGCCTCGATTGCGGAAAACAGTTTCCGTATGTTCGAGCTGATCTCGGTCATCTTGATCCGGGCCGGGAAACAGCGATTTAAAGGATGTCAATTCGAGATTGAGGAGGATTCATGTTAGAGGGAATTTTTCAGCCGACGCATCTTTTGGTGATCTTCTTCATCGCCCTACTGGTGTTCGGACCAAAGAAGCTTCCGGAACTAGGCAAGGGGATTGGCGATGGCATTCGTGCGCTAAAGCAGGGCGTGAAAGATCCGCCTTCCGAAGAGCCCAAGTGTTCGAATGTAAATAACGGTCCTTAGATTGGCTTGTGATCGGGCCGCCGGGCTTAAAGCGATGAACAGAACCGTATTCGCGCTTTCGCGGAGGTTGCAGAATTGACACACGTCTTCATAGTGATCTTAGGTCTATGGCTTCTCTTCTTGATTCTGCGATCGATGATTCGAATTGCACTGATGAATCGTCACTATCGTGACTTTTTTGCCGAGCTCACGGGACGCGCAGTCTACAGGGCGGTTGCTCTGCGGCTCGGCCGTAACCGGGATGCCGGAGTCTTGCATCGGGTCCTACTTTGGGTTCTTCCCGCCTACATCCTTTCCTTAATTATTGTGTACTTTTTGGGAGCGATGATTGCCTTCACGTTCCTGTATTGGGGGACGCACGCCGTCAATACGTGGCACCAGGCGTTTCTCGCTTCGGGATCAGCATTGAATACCCTTGGGTTCGCAACCCCGACAACCTTCGCTGGTCAATGGCTGGCGGTTCCAGAAGGTGCGTTGGGGCTCGGCATCGTAGTGTTCCTATTTACTTTCATTCCCGGATACCAAGCGGTAATCCGGTCGCGCGAGGACAAGACGTCGTGGCTGTATACACGCATCGGCGATCAGCCCAACGGGGTTGCATTGCTCGAATGGTGCCAGAGAGCAGGCATCGCCGGCGATATGAGAGACGTATGGGAAGAATGGGAAGACTGGTTCCGAATGCTTGCCGATACGCACTCAGTGCTGCCGATGCTCACCCTGTCGCCTTCCGTGCAGGCTGGACAGTCGTGGGTCTTGGCGGCAGCAGTGGTGCTTGACGCCGCCGCTCTGGCAGCTTCGTCTCCCGAAACTAAGGATGCGGAATCCGCTAAGATTTGCCTCCGCACCGGAACACGCGCGTTGGGGGCGATCGCCGACGCGCTGGGACGAGCGTGTCCCAATCAGCAGGGGATGGCTTGCCCACTAAGAGAACGTTGTGGGGCCATGCGGGCTTGCCTCTGCTCGGCAGGAATGCCTGGGAGAACGGAAATCAACGGCGAAGTCCGATCGGAAGAATTCTTTTCTTTGCGAAGACAGTATGAAGAGGCCGTGTTCTTCGTTGCGCGACGAACGTTTGCTTCGCTGGACGGAATTCTAGCCGAGACCACGGAGCGCTAGAGCATTCTGAATAGTTTGCTTGTTGGCATAAAAAAGGGCTATGGGCCAGGATCCATGGCAATCCAGGAAATTTCGCAATAGATGCGCCATAGCTTTAGTCTGACGCGCTCAGGCTCCGTAACCAATCCTTCTCGTCTGCGTGAGACCGCCACCGTGGTCCTGGAAACATGACTACATTGGTTACTGACCTCTCTTACGCATGAGACTTCGCAGTTTAGCGCGCGCCCGAGCGACCCGAGCCTTCACTGTGCCCTCAGCCACTCCTAGAACGTCTTTCATTTCGCGGATGGTTAAACCTTCCGAGTAGCGGAGTTGAAAAGCTGTGCGCAGAGTAGGTGAAAGCCGTCGCGTTAACTGCCAAATATCTTCCGCAAGATCTAACCTGAGGCATTGCTCCGCCGGACTTGGTCTGTGGTCGGGCAATAGCTCTGACAGCGCGTAGCTCCCCGGGTCTGGTTGCTGACTTAGAGAAACATGCGTCTCGCGCGGCCGCCTGCGCAACTGCATGCGCGCAGAGTTGATTACAATTGCCGTTAGCCACGTCGACATCCGCGATTCACCCCTGAATTGACGCATGTGCCTGTGGGCGGACAACAACGCGTCCTGAACTGCGTCCTCTGCGTCGGCAGCGTTCCCCAAATACCGAAGAGCGTGCCGGTAGAAAGAAGGAAGATAACGAGATAAGGTCTCGGCCATTTCTTGCTCTTGATTGCCGGAGGAAGCGCAGTTATGCATTTGTGCGCTATCGATTGTCGCGGTTGTCGTTCCCATTGGTTCGAATGCCCTCCCTGGCGCTGCTGCTTCAACAATGCCATTGCCCTCGCTCTATACCGTTAGAGGGCAGCTTGCGTGGTCACATTGGCATGCGACCTCGACGTCTTCGCTCCCGGCGTCCCGACAAACCTGGCTGCAATATTTCTGGCCCGGCGGTACTTCACAGAGACACGGGATATGCGCGCACCTTGTCTTCTCTTGATTTGCCATTCGTTTTTCCTCCTCTTCGGGTTTCATTTGTCTTTCTCTCGATCAAAGAACTTCTACCGTATCAACATGCATTGCATTCAGTTTTCCAAACGCGGCGCTCGCTGAGGTGCAAGCTTTTCTTTGCGCTTGCTCTGCACTAGCGGAAAAATGTGTCCAAGGCGCGACACTAAGTCGGTGTGCGGACGCGCACGAAACGATCGGCAGCGATTTGGAACTCGCGTATATCGGCGAAACTTATGGAATCGGCTTGGAAGGGCCACTGTTTCCGTGCTCCGTTGTTTGGCACCACGCATGCTTTGCTGTTTCTGACGGAGGCGTTATGAAACTTGTACGATGCATCGCAATGTGCACAGCACTCTCACTGGCCGGGCTCGCGACGTCATTCGCGCAGCAAGTCCAAACCGACTTTGATCATCGAGCAGATTTCTCTCAATATAAGACATACTCTTGGGAGCAAATTAAGCCCGCCAACTCGCTCTGGACATCACGCATAAAGAATGCCGTGGACAACCAGTTGACGGCGAAGGGCTGGACTCTGGTCGACCAGAGCGCTGACGTTGCCATCATGGCGATAGAAACGACCCAGACGCAGAGAACTCTGGACACCTTTTACGACGGCTTCGGCGGCGGCTGGGGCTGGCGCGGATTCGGAGGCTTCGGCGACGCGACAACAACCGAGCACGACTACAAGGAAGGAACGTTGGTCGTCGATATGTACGACGCGAAAAGTAAGAAACTGATTTGGCGAGGTAGCGCCGAGGACTCGCTCTCAGGCAAGCCAGCAAACAATGAAAAGAACCTCGAAAAGGGCGTAGCCAAAATGTTCAAGGCATTCCCTCCAGGTTGGGGCAGACACTAAACAGGAGGTCTTCGGAGGAGCGAGCCGACAGATTCAGCGCGCAGTCTTGGTAACGGCAAAGAAACCAAACGTGCTTATTCAGCACGGAATCGGAAAAGGAGCAACAACGTGAATAGGAACAAGCCGTTCGTATTTATTTTCTGCTTGGCTTTGTTATTTGCGGTAGCCATGCCGAGCGCTATGGCCGATGAGTGGGATAAGGCAACCAAACTCACATTCAATGAACCAGTCGAGGTCCCGGGGCTGGTTCTGACCGCGGGTACCTATTGGTTCACACTCGCAGACAGCGATTCCGATCGCAACATAGTTCAAATCTGGGACGCTGATCGGATGCACTTGATAACGACGATTCTCGCGATTCCTGACTACCGACTGCAACCGACGGGTAAGACGATTGTCCACTTCGAAGAACGCCCTTCGGACTCTCCGGAAGCCATCCATTCGTGGTATTACCCGGGGGCCAACTACGGCGAGGAGTTTGTCTATCCGAAGACCAGGGCAGCGCTGTTCGCCAAACAAACCAGCCGGCCAGTTTTGTCGATGCCGGATGAACCGCCTGTCGATACGACGCAGATCAAGCAAACTCCTGTGAAAGCGATCAACCCGAGCGGTGAGGAAATTGAGATCACGGAGATCGTCGCCAGTGAGCCTCTGGTCGTGCCAGTGGAAGCACCCGCGAGTTCTCTGCCCAAAACTGGCAGCCCTTTACCTTTTCTTGAGGCCGCCGGGTTGCTGGCTTTGGCCGCGGCTGTCGCGCTTCGGGTGGCGACACAAAAAGTGGCGTAATGACGTCGCGCTTGCCACACGGCCAAGGCGTTGTCTAGACCGCGCCTGGCAATTTTTGGGGCTATGACTCTCATCTCGGACACAACTCAGAAGAGGGACCGCGAATGACACTGCGAACAAAGAGATTCCTTCTCCGGAGCCAATACGTGCTTTTGGTCGCAGGATCGTCCGCACTTGGATATTGCGTGTTCGTGACTATTGAAGCGGGACACTATCAGGCTTGGGCACGCGAACAATTGGAAAAGCCAAGTTCTTACCTGGAGGCTCTTGCGGCGCCATCAAATCGAAAGGAGCTTTCGACGCGCGCACCTTTGCCCCGGAGCCGTCGAATTGCCTTTGTCGGCCGAGTGGATGTTCCCCGTATTCACCTTTCTGCAATGATTGCTGAGGGTGCCACTTCGCCCGTTTTAGATCTTGCAGTTGGCCATGTGCCCGGGACGGTGTTGCCGGGGCAGGCTGGTAATATGGCGTTAGCTGCCCATCGCGATACATTCTTTCGCCGCCTCGGCGAACTCGAACCTGGCGATGCTATCAGGATAATCGTCTCTCGCGCCGAGTACCGCTACCGCATCACATTCACTGACATCGTCAATCCTGATGAGACCTGGGTTCTGCAATCTACTTCTGGGCAGGCCCTTACGCTGATTACCTGTTACCCGTTTCACTTTGTGGGGGCTGCTCCAAAGAGGTTCGTCGTGCGATCCCGCAGATTGGATCTCAACTAAATAAGGAGGAGGGGGCGGTCGCCGCCTGCCAAACACCCCAGGCCGTTCCTCATTCCTTCCTTGAGTCGCGCGTCGCCACTCTTTCGTGTTCTATTGGATAAGTCCAGAGGCGGAAGTTGGCTACTGAAACCATCGTTTAAGCTGGAATTGGTCTAAATGCGGTTTCTCGGGGTTTCTCGTACGCCGCGTGCGACCCATTTGGCACTCCTAGGAGTGGTTGATCTGCGCAGTCTGCTGGCTGTCCCAATATCTCACGGCGAATGCCTAGCCGCTGCATCATGGCTATGAGGGTCGTCCTGGCCAGCCCTAGCTTGGCAGCAGCACCACTTCGTCCGCCGACAACCCAATTGGTTGCGCGGAGAGTCGCCGTAATATGTGCACGCTCGAACTCTTCGAGCGTCCCCGTTTGCGTGACTGGCGTACTACCCACATGCTGTGTCGCACGCTCCGTGGTCTGCAGGTCGATCATCGCTATGTCAAGCACCGAGCCTTTCGTCATGATCACGGCGCGCTCAATGACGTTTTGGAGTTCCCGGATATTGCCAGGCCAATCGTAGAGCTTCAAAACTCGCACTACTTCCTGGGGGATGCGCTCGATCGACTTGCCTTGTCGCTTTGCGAAGCTCTTCACGAAATGTTCGATTAGCGACGGGATATCGTCTTCTCGTTCGCGCAACGGAGGCAGGGTGATCGGAAAGACATTCAGCCTATAGTAGAGATCTGCGCGAAACTTCCGATCCTGTACCATCTGCCACAGGTCCTGGTTCGTAGCCGCGATGACTCGCACGTCGACCTCAAACGTACGACTGCCGCCCAAACGCTCGAACTGCTTTTCCTGAAGAGCGCGGAGAAGTTTGGGTTGCAGTTCAAGAGGCAGATCCCCGATTTCATCCAGAAACAGGGTTCCGCGGTCGGCCGATTGAAATCGCCCCATGGTCTGAGCCACCGCACCGGTGAAGGCCCCTCGTTCATGACCGAACAGTTCGCTCTCGAGCAGAGCGCCGGGAATCGCCGCGCAGTTAAGAGCCACAAAACGGTTCTGGCGGCGAGGGCTGGCCTCATGAATTGCTTGCGCGATCACTTCTTTTCCTGTACCGGTTTCACCTTGGATCAGAACGGCAGAATCTACCGGCGCTACCATGTTGATCTGGTCGAGCACCGCCCGGAATTTCGCACTGGATCCGATCAAATCGAAAGTAGGCATCGCGTTACTCCTTGCCGAACCGCTCGGGAGAGCAGAAATATTGTCAACAAAGTGGCAGCTTGTCGTCACGATGGGCCCATTATCGAACCAGTTCATTACAGGGACAACCCCAGATGGAGTCGTGTGCTCACTACATCGGGATGACTGCCGACCTCTCTTGAGGCGAGGGACATACTCTATTGGGAAAAGCAAGAACCTCTTAAAAGGGGCAAGATTAACTCAAACGGGCGGCACCTAATCCTTACGAGATCGAATGTCGAGACGCTTCCACCCAAAAAGGCGAGCGTCGACCGACCACGCGCCAGGTCCGAGGAGAGCCAGGGCAGCACCGAGAGTTCCTAACAAAATGTAAATCCAAGGGTCTCCCGGTTGCGAGAATACTTTCCACGCCTCGACCGCCGCAACGAGCGTTCCTGCGATCGGCGTCCATAAACCGACAATCAGAAACATTCCCGCCACAATCGCTACCGCACACGGGGCGGCAACGTGAATAGGAGGCCGACTCCACAGTCCGGTGACCCCACGCTCAATGAGCGCAATGCCTGTCACCAAACGCAGAAGAAGTAGGGCGGCGCCGGGCCAGCCGTGCGCGAATGTAGAAAATAAACGTCGCAAAAGAGACCTTTGTCTACAAACATCTAGATTAGGGAATGCCGATGTGATCGGAAGCCCCAAAAGGAGCGGGAAGAGACACTCTTTCGAGTGACTAGAATTCGATGATGCCGCGCTTCATTCCGATCATAGCGGCGTGGGTTCGGTCGTTCGCGCCCAATTTGGAGAGGATATTCTTCACTCGTCCCTTAACGGTTTCTTCGGTAATCGAGAGCTGATCCGCAATCTGTTTGTTAGCATTTCCGGCTGCAATTAGACGCAAAACACTGATCTCCCCCGGAGTCAGGGCGTCATCGGTGGCGTGCTCGGCAAGCTGATAGGAAGCATCAGGGGACAGATTCTTTTTCCCGGCGTGGACAGCACGGATCGTATCCAGCAATTCCTTGTGCAGAAGGTTTTTTAGCAGATATGCTCGAGCACCGGCTTTTAGAGCTCGCAGAATTTGTACGTCGCCGACATAAGTGGTTAATACGATGATTCGTGCCTCTGGAAACTCGTTGCGAATTGAGATGATCGCGTCGATCCCATTCATCTCAGGCATCTGCAAGTCCATGAGAGTGATATCCGGCCGGCGCTCACGGAATTGCTGAATTGCGTCGCGCCCATTGGAGGCTTCGCCGATTAAAGTCATATCCGGTTGAATGGTAACCAAGCCGGCGATCCCCTGTCGTACAAGAGGATGGTCGTCTACCGCCAGGATCCTAATCGAGTTGGTCTCAGCGCTCATGACTCCCTCGTTGTCGGCGTCTCTCTCCCAGAGAACTTCTCAGACAACCACGACCGGGGAGGAGACGCCGCATAAGCTGCAGCGGCGGGAATGCTCAACTCAACTTCCGTACCGGAATTGAGGTCACTCCAAACCGTTAGCTTACCGCCCACGACTTCGGCGCGTTCGCGCATACCGTGCAACCCGTAATGTCCTTGGCGACCGTCACCGCCTAGAACCGTTGGGTCGATGCCCTTTCCGTCATCCCGGACACGCAACCCGAAGTGTCCTCCGTCATAGCGAATTTCCGCCTCGATCTGCCGCGCCTTTGCGTGTCGAAATGCATTGCGCAGAGCTTCGCATGCAATCCGGTAGACCTCGTCGCGCAGAATCGGATTCAGATCCCGCGGCGTTCCTTCCACCTGCACGTGGAAGACGGCGGGATCGCGGTTGGTTTCATCGGCCAGGAGTTCTTCTCCGAAAGACCGTATCGCAGCCGCAAGGTCGTTACTTTCGATCGTGGATGAGCGTAACCCTTGCACCGCATCCCGGCTCTCGGTGATCGCTTGAGCGGCTTGATCGATAACGCTCCCCAGGCTTTGTTTCGCCTCTTCCGGCCGCGATGGAAGCAAAGCATAAACCGTCTGAAAACGGAGTAACAATCCGTGAAAGCTCTGCAGCAGCGTATCATGCAGCTCGCGAGCAATGCGTGTCCGCTCGTTGACTCGGGCCTCCAGCCCGATGCTGAACTCATGACGCAGTTGCCGGAGGCGGAGTTGATAAATAAGCCAGAGCAACAACAGGAAAGTCGCCGCGCAAGCCACACGAAACCAATTGGTTTGATACCATGCGGGCGCAATGTTGAAATCCAGGCTTGCGCCTTCTTCGTTCCAGACGCCATCGTTATTGCAGGCGATTACACGAAACCGGTATTTCCCCGGACGAAGGTCACTATAGAAAGCCTCCCGCCGCGTTCCTGGTTCCTGCCACCCGGCATCTCGGCCCTCGAGTTTGTAACGGAACCGGACCTTTTGGGGAACCGAAAAGCTCAGCGCGGTATAGTCGATTTCCAGATCACGCGTAAGAGCGGGAAGACGAAGGCCCATGCTGGCCAGATAGCTTTTTCTGTCCCCAATAACCTCTTCAACAAATACAGCCGGCGGAATCACGTTACCGTGGGTACGGTTGGGGTCGATCATTTGAACTTTACCCCCGCTCGCGAACCAGAGCCGACCATCAGCAGATTTCGCCACGTCCGGCTGACCGTCGCTGTAGGCTGCTTGGCTTCCGTCAAACGCGTCAAATGTTTTTACCGATACGGCAGCCTCGGGGTTTTTGAGCCAAGTTTCGTAGTCTGATGCTGGAATCCTCAAAACCCCGCAGTTTGCGTAAAGCCAAAAAGAGCCGTCGTTATCTTTGATCGCGGAGACGAGTACTGAACAAGGTAGGCCGTTCCGGGAGTTCATCACGATAATGCGGCCATCCTTCCACCCATACAGCCCCTTAGATGTTGCTAACCAGACGGCATTGTCGGAATCTACCCAGAAGTCCCTAACCAGTATCTCCTCGTCTCCGAATGAAAGAACTGGCCCCGCCTTGCCATCCTGGTAGTGAACGAACTTGCCATCTTTGGATCCCAACCAGATTCCTGCATCCCGATCTGCCGCAACAAAGAAAGCACGGATAGTGGTGTCGACTCGAATGTCCTCTTCTACTCGCTGGCCCCTGATGCGTAGCAGATGGAGCTCGTTAGTTGCATTGATATAAGTCAGTGCCCAGATCTTGCCTTGAGTATCCTCAGCGAAACCGTCAGCAGTCCCCAAAAGCCCGGAGTAGTTTGCGTCGGACTTTTTAATCGCAGAGAACCGGCCGAGGTTGTACGTCATTATTGTATTGTCGATTCCGAGCCAGATTTGTCCGGTATGGTCTTGGAACATTGCACCTACGTTTTGCCCTGGAAGTCCATGTCCTGCAGCAATCGCTGAGATGCGCCCTGCTCGAACAATGTCCAAGGCTCCCTCGTTGCCGACCCACACGGAACCGTCACGCAGAGCAAGTACGGAATGGGCCTCTGAGCCGATTAACTTCTCGCTTGTCGAGAAAGTCACGACTGGCAGATCTCGAAACATATCCACTCCGCCGTTGGTTGTCACCCAAAGGTTGCCCTCCTTATCTTCGTATATGGACGCCACACTATCGCCGGACAGGCCGTTTGTACTTCCGTAATGGTCGGCAAAACCATCGTGGATACGGTAGAGGCCATGGGATTCCGTTCCGATCCACAAGGAATGGTTACGATCCATGTACATGGTGTCCGATAAAATCGACGCACCATTAAAACCAGGAACCACATAGCTAGCCCATTTTCCTCCAGAATAGTACTGCACTCCCAGCTTGGGTCCGGTTCCACCCAAACTCGCCCAGACCGAACCAGACGGTCCGGCGACAACTTTCTGTACTCCGTCGCCCGCCGGATTTTTCAATTGATCTTCGAAATAGACGCTGGAAGAATCTGGCGCCCAGCGGCAAAGCATTTTGCACGCAAACCAGATGTTCCCCGTGGTGTCTTCGGTTAGGCCCAAACCAAAAGCAGAAGGGAAGCCATCCTTTTTGCCGTAGCACTGTAGAGTTGTGCCTGTTACTCGGCACAGAGGCCCCATTCCGTCGTTGAGTTTATAGCGAGTGACCCAAATCGTTCCGGCATGGTCCTCGATGATGTCAGAAATTCCTGGGCTATGTGGCGTAGTTGTGTAATTGAACAACTTGCCGTCCTTGAAGCGGCTCAAGCCGCCGTAAGTGCCAATCCACAGGCTGCCATCGCGTCCACCAAGAAGACTACTGATGCCGTTGACTGGAAGAGACTGGCCTATCGGAGGCACCCAAGGGGTAAACTTCACTCCATCAAATCGCATCAAGGTGCGTGACATTCTCATCCAAATGTAGCCGTCCGTGGTCTGCGTGATTGCTCCCGGACTGGAGACGACGCCATCCTGCGTTCTCCATGCGGTGTGCCTGTATTGAGAGATAAGCGTGTGCGGATCGACCGCAAGTGCATTTGCTGACACCAGCAACAGAAGTGAGGAACGGAGAAAAACGCTGTACGGAGTTCTCATCGTTCTGTCTTAGCCTCGTGCGCGCCCAGCAGATCAAGGATCCGCATCATTTGTCCGCTCTTTGACCCTTCAATTATCTCGCTCTGGAGATAGTAATGTGCTTCGCTGCCGGGGAGCGGGCTCAGGCTCCCTTGTTGGAAATCGACGAAGTTCGGCCAGAGCGTCCTGCATCATAAGCTGTGGAAGCAGGGACGGTCAGTTCAACTTCAGTGCCCGACCCTACATTGCTCCAAAGCTCCACGTTGCCCCCCATGAGTTGCGCTCGTTCGCGGATTCCGGCCAAACCAAAGTGGCCAGCACGCCCTTCGCCGTCCAGCAGTTGCGCATCCATACCTTTCCCGTCATCACGGACTCTCAAACGCAACTGGTGCGCGTCATATCGAATTTCTACTTCGATCCGATTTGCTTCTGCGTGTTGAAATGCATTGCGCAACACCTCGGTCACAATTCGGTACGCTTCGTCGCGCACAATGGGGTGGAGCCCCCGCGGTGTTCCTTCTACGGCCACTTCCACGACGGGAGCGGTTCGGCTGGTTTCGGCGGCAGCAATCTCTTCAGCGGCCGTCCGAATTGCGACTGCGAGATCATTCGTGATGACCGTGGAGGATCGCAAGCTTTGCACGGCATCCCGTCCCTCGGCGATCGCTTGACTTCCTTGCTCGATGGCACTGTCGAGCTGCGTTTTAGCTTCCTCCGGACGCGTTGGAAGGAGGAACGACGCCGTCTGAAGGCGGAGCAACAATCCGTGAAAGCTCTGCAAAAGCGTGTCGTGGAGTTCGCGAGCAATGCGTGTGCGTTCGTTGACTCGCGCCTCCAAGCCGATGCTGTACTGATGGTGTACCTGCCGAAGCCGAATTTGATAAATGAACCATAGCAACAACAGGAAAGCCGCTGCACACGCTATACGAAACCAATTGTTTTGATACCATGCGGGCGCGACATTGAAGTCCAGGCTGGCGCCCACTTCGTTCCAGACGCCGCTATTGTTGCAGGCGATCACGTGAAATCGGTAGTTCCCCGGACGAAGATCGGTGTAGTAAGCCTGGCGCCGCGCTTCTGGCTCCTGCCAGCCCGTATCGCGACCCTCAAGTCTGTAGCGAAAACGCACCTTCTCCGGCGCCGCGAAACTCAGCGCCGTATAGTCAATTTCGACATCGCGGCTCAGTGCGGGCAGACGTAGGCCCTCCTCAACTGAAAAGTCTTTATGGTCGGCGACAATCTTCTCTATATAAACTGGCGGCGGAATCGTGTTCTTGTAGACTTGCTTAGGGTCAATCGTTTGAACCGAACTATGGTTGATAAACCAGAGCTTGCCGTCTGAAGTTTTGGCAGCGACAGGCTGAGACGGGTGACCGAGACCTCTAGGGTATGCTCCGTCGAACTTATCAAATATCTCAGTTGTAAGCTTGCTTTCACTTCCTTGATACCATTTCTCAACTTCCGACCGCTGAATTTTCACGAGGCCGCATCGTGAATAAAGCCACAGGGCTCCATCATTGTCTTTGAGCAAGGAGTAAATCCCATCGCAGGGAAGGCCGTTACGGCTGTCAAGTATTTTCCAGTCGCGGTTATCCCATCGGAACAGGCCTTTATCTGTGAACTCGAAGACAGACTCATCGCTGTCTGCAATAATTCCCCAAATCACAATCGAGTTTTCATGGCGATTCAGGGCGACTGTGCGGACAATTCCGTCAGCATAGTGAGTGAGGTCGCCGTTGCGAGCAGCGATCCAGATACCCCCTGCCGGATCGGCTACAATGCGACTCCCTCTTGGGCTGCTGGTCTCTGACGGAATTTTCTGGACGGCTCGATTCTTTATTCGGAAGAGACCGTGGTTCGCAGTCAAAGCCCAGATGTTTTGATCTGTGTCCTCGACAACCGCAGAAAAATCTCCGGCGGCTGTCAGTACTTTCTCAAGTCGACCATGTTCGTACGTCATCAGATTGCTGGTCTTTCCGAGCCAGATCACTCCACGGTGGTCCTGGAATAGCGCCGTCACAGGAGAATCCGACCGCTGTTTCCCACCCAGGACCGAACGATGGTGTCCTTTTAAAATCTCCACGACACCATCTTCGCCAATCCAAACTGAATCATCCTGCAAGGCCAGAATCGTGTAGGGTGTTCCCAATAGACCCTGACGGGACGAGTAGCTGAGGACTGCTGTGTCACGGAACATGTCGAGTCCGCCGTCCGTTGAAACCCAAATATTGCCCTCGTGATCCTCGTAGATATCCTTCAGTTTATCGCCCGAGAGGCCTTCGGAGCTCCCATAATGCTCTGCAATACCATCGTGAACTCGATAGATGCCTTTATCTGTTGCGATCCAGAGGGATTGATTATGATCAACCAAGAATCCCTCAGCAGAGATATTGGGCCCATCGAAACCCGGAATGACATAGGGTGTCCACTTTCCACCGGAAAAATGACGAACGCCGAGATCGGGTCCAGTTCCATCGATCGCCACCCAAATCTCTCCAGACGTTCCGACCGCGACAGCGGCTACACCATCTCCAGCATCCTGGCGTTTTGATACGTAATTCAAATAAGTGCTGGAAGAGCCCGGGCGCCAGCGACAAAGCACAGTTGATCCAAACCATATATTTCCGGACTTGTCTTTTGTAAGTCCAAGGCCGTAGGTTACTGGGATTCCGTCTGTTTTCCCAAAACAATGAAGACCACTTCCCTCGACCCGACATAAGGGTCCCTCGCCTGATGGGACTCGATAGCGTGTAACCCAGATGGTCCCGCCTGCGTCCTCCAGGATTTCGCTTATCCCGCTCTCCTCATTCGGCCCGGTATAGCTCCGTAATTCACCATCTTTTAAGCGGAGTAGACCGTTTGTGAGTCCGATCCAGAGGCTGCCGTCGCGAGCGCCCGCGAGCGACGTGAAACCACGAGTGGGAAGGTTAAGCCCATGAGAAGCATAGGGAACGAACTTCACACCATCGAAACGCAGAAGGCCATTGGAAGTTCCCAGCCACAAGTAACCGTCCGCAGTCTGAGTAATTGAGCCTGCCACATCGACGGTGCCGTCCTGAACTCGCCACGCAGTGTGCCCATATTGTGAGATATGGCGAGTTGGATCGAGCGCCGCGAGCCCGCCCACAGAAAGATAGAAAATCAAAAAAAGCAACAGGCAGCGCGCGATGGGCTTCTTTTGCGAAAGCGAAACAAGCAAGCAATTGAGGAAAGTGGTACGCAAAGTTCTCATTGTTCTGTCGTAGCCTCGCGTGCCTATCCCCTAATTTTCCCCAGTTCTGGAGATTGTAATGCGCTTTGGTGTCAGACGGGAAGCTTCACCCACTGACAAGTCCGCACTTCGACATGGGGTCATGCCATCGACACTGCAAGGTGTACTGACCCTTCCAAACTCAAAGGAATCCGAAGAAAACGAGACGATCCGGTTTGGCATCGCGCTTGCCCTACTGCTCAGCGAGGAAACAAAACGCGGAGCTTCAATGCCGACTCTTACAGTTGTAATCCCGTCATCCCTGGATATTGCGGTACGAGATAGCGCGGCTGATCGCAGGACATCGCTTGACAATCTTGTCGGCGCGGCGCTGGGCGAGTACCTGGACTCCAACCGGCATCGGATGTATCAGATTTCCACGTCAACTGCTCTTGTCGATGGCGTTGCCCAGGGCGCAGTGTCAGCCCAGATCTTGTTGGAACGCGGCGACTTCGGGCTGGGTACTTTTGAAAATCTTGATGGCGAGATGGTCATTCTCGACGGTGCGATTTATCAGGTCAAGGGCGACGGAAGCGTGAAGCGTCGGGATGACGACTTCACAATTCCATTTGCCGTCGTGACTCGCTTTCAGGAAGAGGAGAACTTTGAAGCGAAAGGCATCGGCTGTTTCAAAGATCTCGAAGTGGTTTGTGATCCGCATCGCGAGTCGAACAATCTTTTCTTCGCCTTGAAGGTAGAGGGTGTTTTCGAAGCAGTGCATGCCCGTGCGGTCAGCAGCATTGCGTCCGGAACAAGGCTGGTAGACGCTGCGAAAGAACAAAAGGAGTTTTACTTCAGCAATATCGAAGGCACACTCGTCGGCCTATGGTCTCCGGTCTATTCCAGCGCATTCAATGTGCCGGGCTATCACTTCCACTTCATCTCGAAAGATCGCACAAAAGGTGGTCATGTATTGCAATGCCGAGCAAGAACTTTGCGAGTGGGGCTTCAGATGCTTTGTGAATACGACGTGCGCTTGCCCACCGAGGGAACCTTTCTGTCAGCCGACCTCAGCAAAGATCCGGCTGCCGAACTTGCAAAGGCCGAATAAGGCAACGTGAGAGGAGTGAACCAATGACTAACGCGAATGCAGGAACAGTGACTGGTGGTGGTGTGCTTGTCGAACCATCGGAAGCACAACGAATAGCGACTGACAAACCAAAGACCGGTGCAGACGTGATTGTGGAAACACTCGAAGCGCGAGGCACAAAGTATGTCTTTGGCGTGTCGGGAGCGAAGATCGATAAAGTGTTCGACCGACTCCTCGACTCCAGCATTCAGACCGTAGTGTGCCGGCATGAGCAGAATGCAGCCTTTATCGCTGGCGGGATCGGACGGATGACTGGTAAAGCAGGGGTTGCACTCGTCACCTCTGGGCCAGGCGTTTCCAATCTCGTCACCGGACTTGCCACTGCGAATACCGAGGGCGATCCCCTTGTCGCTTTAGGGGGGGCCGTGGCGGTCGCGGATCGTCTCAAGTCCTTACACCAAAGCTTGGATTCGGTAGGCGTGTGCAAGCCCGTCACGAAGTATTCCGCAGAAGTCGATTCTCCCGCGGCTACCGCGGAAGTGCTTTCGGCGGCCTTTCGCGCGGCTGAGTCCGACCGTCCCGGCGCAGCCTTTGTCAGTCTTCCTATGGATGTCGTAACCGGAGAGGCAAAGTGCAGTCCGATTCGACCTTCATCGTTCGCCGAGCAAGGCCCTGCCGCGGAGAAATCCCTCCGAGAGGCTGCGCGTCTCATCAACTCGGCAAAGTCCCCCGTGATTTTCCTGGGGTTGATGGCGAGTAAACCAAAGTCTGCCGATGCCATTCGCACTTTACTGAGCACTACGACGCTGCCGGTGGTGGGGACATTCCAGGCAGCCGGCGCAATCTCTCGCGAGGAGTTCCCGCTTTTTGGCGGACGTGTCGGGCAACTGGACAATCAGCCTGCCGATGCCTTGCTGGATTCAGGTGATGTGGTGATCACAATCGGATATGACGCCGTTGAGTACTGGCCGTCGCTCTGGAATCAAGGTAGGAAGCGGCCGATTGTCCACATCGACGTGGTCCCAGCCAACATCGAAAATGACTATTCCCCTGCCGTTGAGCTGATTGGAGGCATCGAAGAGACACTCACGACGTTATCGGCCCTCCTCCATCGCCCACAGCTCGTCGCGACTTCCGCCGACTTGCTGCAGCTGATTGCAAATGACAGAGAACGGTTGCTGGCCGAAGCCGCTACTAAATCAGGCGTTCCCATTCATCCCATGCGACTGATCAGCGAGCTTCAGAAAATCCTGACGCCTGATGTCACGGTCTGTTCAGACATGGGAACAGTCAGCATGTATCTCTGCCGCTATCTCTTTAGCTTTCGCGCGCGGCAGTTCCTGATCACCAATGGCCAACAGACGCTTGGCGTGGCGTTGCCCTGGGCCATTGCGGCATCGCTGGTTCGCCCGCATGAGAAAGTGCTCTCCATCTCAGGCGATGGTGGCTTTTTATTCTCAGCAAGTGAACTTGAGACCGCCGTCCGGTTGAACGCGCATATCGTTCACATGATCTGGATCGATGGAAGCTACGACATGGTCGCCGCGCAAGAACAAATCAAGTACAACCGCACTTCAGGGATAAAACTCGGCCCGGTCGATCCGGTGAAATATGCGGAAGCATTCGGTGCAACCGGCCTGCAAATTCAGCATCCGGACGAAATAGCCCCAACGCTGCATAAAGCCTTCGATACGCCAGGGCCGGTGCTGATCGGAGTGCATGTCGACTATAGGGACAGCGTGAAACTCTTTGAGCAGGTCCACGAGGGCAGCATAGTGTGATTTGGCTGTCGTGCTCCAGCGAACAGATTATTTTCTCAACCAACTGCGATAGGAAGGAATGATATGACCGTGGCACATAAAAAGAGTTCAGGCACTACAGCAGTACTCGATGCTCCACACAGGTCCAAAACACGGGAACTCAGCGACATCCCCTCACGAGCGCGCAAGCTGGCAGCGGAGGCGATCGGAATCGACAGTCACATCGATACGGTTCAGCGCGTATTGGTGATGGGGGAAGACCTGGCCAAACGGTGGGATGTAGGTCACGTGGATATCCCGCGGCTACACGAGGGTGGCACGCATGCGCCATTCTTCGCGTTGTGGGTTCCCACCTATTTTCCAGGTTCGGAGGCAGTACGCAGAACGCTGGATCTGCGGGACGCTATGCAATCTCTGTTCGAAAAGCACAGAGACCAGATTGAGCACGCGACCACGGCGGCCGACATCGAGCGGATCGTGAAGGCCGGCAAGATTGCGGCGTTTCTTACCGTCGAAGGCGGCCACACGATCGATGACGATCTGCGCGTGCTCCGAATGTACTACCAACTGGGGATACGGTCGATGACCCTGACGCATTCCCACAATAACAACTGGGCAGATTCCTCAACCGACGAGCCAGCGCACAATGGGCTGACCGACTTCGGCAAGGAAGTAGTGCGGGAGATGAACCGGCTGGGAATGATAGTCGACGTTTCGCACGTGGCCGACAAGACGTTCTTCGACGCGCTCGAGGTCACCACCAAGCCGGTGATGTGTACGCATTCATCTATGCGGGCACTTTCGGATGTTCCGCGGAATGTGACGGACGAAATGCTGTGGGCGCTCGCCAAGAACGGTGGCGTGATCGGCATTACTTTCGGCGAGGGTTTCGTCAATCCGAAGGATGCGGAACTGTTGCGCGCCGACATCAAGATTGAGACAAATGCGCCGTTGTTGAGCGGGAGGACGCTGGATGACTACGCAGCGGAGGATGTCCGCAAGCTGTTCGGCACCCGGCTAAGAGTGGCGGCAAAGGTGGAAGACGTAGCAGACCACATCGACCATGCGGTGAAGATCGCAGGCATCGATCACGTGGGAATCGGGAGCGATTTCGACGGAGTCTCGGGACCTCCAAATGGCCTGGACGACGTTTCCAAGATGCCGGCGCTGATCGCCGTGTTGTTGGAACGGGGATACAAGGAACGCGATGTAAAGAAGATTCTCGGCGAGAACACTCTGCGCGTGATTCGCGAGGTGACAGGCAAGTAAGACGAGGGCGAAAGCCATGCCAAGCACGCTGTTTGCAAGCTGTTCAGGATCGAAGAAAGAGACAAAAACAAAGGAGACTATTCGATGAAGGTCCAAGAGCAAGCTATCGGCTTCACCCCGGGCATGCTGTTCAGTAATGGATACGTGGCAGGCAATACGCTTTACGTTGCCGGACAGCAAGGTCCCGATTCAAAGGGAAACGTAACAAGCACGGATATCACACTACAAACCACGAACGCGATCGCGGCGGTAAAGCAAGTTGCGGAAGAAGCGGGCTTCGAGATGTCTGACATCGTCTCGGTGACCGTCTACATAACCGACCTGAATGATGTGGCGAAGATGAACGAGGTCTACAGAAAGCTGATTCCGGACCCCAAGCCAGCACGAGTCGCTCTTCAGGTCGCGGGGTTGATCGGCGGAGCGAAGATTGAAATTGCAGCGATTGCGGTCAAGCGCTAAACACCGCGAATCTCAACCGGAGCAAGCCGCTGGAATGCGCTGTTAATAAGGATGGAATAGTTGTGGAATCAGCAGATTGGATCATGACGTGTTCAGATTTAACGCGCACTTTACCGACCGTAGGGCACGCGCCCCTGTCTTGGCGCGGGTTTCGGCGGTGATCCTTGGAGCGATCCTGTGCGCTTACCTCAGCGCAGACGGACTCGCCCAATCCAATCCTGCTCCACCTGCGCAATCAATTCGGCTCTCACTGAAGGACGCCGTGCAATTGGCGTTGAAACAAAACCCGCGGGTTATGGCTTCGCGGCTGCTCTCTCTGGAGAGCGACCGCGAACGCCAGATCTCGCGCTCCGCCCTGCTGCCACAAGCTAACCTCACGGCCACAGGTCTGCTTGGTCAATACAATAAGGCGTCAATCCAGCGTACAAGCGAGCGCACCACGGCCGGCCCCTATCAAATGATCCAGGCTGGTCCAGCATATTCGCAATCGCTCCTCGATCTTCCCTTGTTTCGCAGCTACCAGATTGCCCGCGAGGGTGTTCGTGAATCGCTGGCGGTGGAGAACGTAACTCGCGAAGATGTCGTTGCGACAGTCGTAGCCCAATACCTTCTTGTCCTTCGCGCCTTTGCGATTCATGACGCCGCCAAGGCTCGCGTCGCTCTAGCCGAGCGCCTGTACGAGCAAGCAGAGAGCTTACAAAGAACAGGAATCGGCCTGAAGATCGATACCACTCGGGCTGAGGTCGAGTTGCAGAACGAACGCCAGAACCTGATCGATGCGAAGACGTTAACTCACACGACGAACTACATTCTGGCCGAACTCCTCGATCTTCCGCAGGATCGGGAACCGGTAGTTATCGATGAACTTGAGTTCTTTGATGTGGCTGAAGTTGAAACAACTACGGCTATTGATGCGGCGCTTGTGAGCCGTCCGGAGATGCAAGCGCAAGCGGCGAAGGAACGGATCACACGACTGGAACGCAAAGCTGCGTCGGAACAGCGTGCACCGCAGATCGGCTTTTCCGGAGACTGGCTTTACCAGGGATCGCGTTTCAACAACGGCATTCCCGCTTACACGTATCAAATCGACCTCAGCGTTCCCTTGTTCACGGGTGGGAGGATTCACGCGGAGATCGCCCGCGCAGGCCTGGAACGCCAGCGTATCGAGCAGGATCGCCGGCTTCTGGAGGCGCGCATTGTTCGCGAAGTGAAGTCAGCAATCGACGAACTGAACGCCGCACACAAGAACGTCGAGGTTGCCAACCTCGGCCTTCAACTCGCGACCGATGAGGTTGCGCAGGCCGAACGCCGCTTTGCAGCCGGGGTTACGACAAACGTCGAAGTTGTTACCGCGCAGGATGCCCTGGCGCGTGCCAACTCCAACCAGATTGAGGCCCTCTACCGTTTCAACCAGTCCAGAGTGAATCTGGCCCAGGCGATGGGCGTGGTGCAGAACACATATGCCAAGTAACAGAATGACCGAGAGAGTTGCTCGATGAGTTCGATAACCATACCGGTTTCACCACCAACTCAGGCTCCAGTGCCCCCGACGACGGGGACGGAGACGATACCTTCTTTTGAGGCGACGGTTGGCAAGGCGATTCGTGAACTCCCTCGCTGGGCAAAGCTCGCTTTGATCGCGCTCCTACTTCTCCTACTTGTGGCTGTTTACTTCTGGACGGGACGTGTCTCCACGGACGATGCGGAAGTCGATGCTCACATCACAGCCGTTGCGTCGCAGGTCTCCGGCTACGTGATTGGGTTACAGATCGACGATAACGTAAACGTCAAGAGAGAGGACCTGCTCTTGCAGATCGATCCGCGCGAGTACCAGGCGGAGGTAGACCAGGCGAGAGCTTCTTTGGAGCTTGCGGAAGCCCAGGCGAATTCTGCCAAATTGCAAATCGGCCTGACGCGGGCCACTACTACGCACAGTACCGAGGGCGCGGCGGCCCAGCGTGAATCCGATGCCGCCGACTTCACCATGTCCGAGGCTCAATTGGAGCGCAGCGCTACTGCGAATCTGCTACAAGCGAAGGCCGAAGTAGCGTCGAAAAGGGCAACCAATGAACGCGCCCAAGCTGACCTCGAACGTTACAAGCCGCTCCTCGAAACCGGCGATGTCTCGAAATTTCAATTCGATGCCGTCGATGCTGCAGCACGTGTAGCGCAAAACGATCTTGCGGCCGCAGAACAGCAACTCTCCGCCGCACAACAAAATGTAGAGATCGCGAGAGCCACAACGAACTCGTCAAAGGCACGAGTTGAGCGCTCGCAATCTCTTCTGCTTGAAACGAAGGCTCGCGAGCAACAGGTTCCGATCACTGAAGCCACGTATAAATCAGCTCTGGCAGCCGTGGAGCGCGCCAAAGCCGTGTGGGACCAGGCTCAACTGAATCTCGGCTACACATCTATTAAGGCGCCCATCTCCGGTCAGGTGACCCAGTTGACAGTACACATCGGACAGTACGTTCTGCCGGGAAACCTGCTGTTCACGCTCGTTCCTCTCAACCAGGTGTACGTAACCGCGAACTTTAAAGAGACGCAATTGGATGGCGTGCGCACGGGGCAGCGCGCGAAAATTCATGTCGACACCTACGGTCGCGATTTCGATGGCGTGGTGGATTCCATTGCCGGCGCGGCGGGCTCCAGGCAAGCACTGTTGCCTCCGCAAAATGCCACCGGGAACTTCATCAAAGTGGTACAGCGCATTCCGGTAAAGATCCTGGTCAAGCAGAGCAGCGATTCGCATTTTGTCCTGCGCCCCGGAATGAACGTTGAAGCAACCATTTACACCCGCTGAGGCGGTGCGAAGAGCATGAGCTATTTTGCCAGTCCCGGTGCCCTCGAAGCATGGCAAGAGGAATATGCCCAAGACTTCAGTCAGTCGCTCGCAAAGGTGTCGCAAAGCCGCAGGCTTATCATCCTATTCAGCGTCGGCTTAGTTACCGCAATCGAGGTCTCCAACCGCCTCTCCATCAATGTTTTACTGCCTGACTTGCAGGGTAACGTCGCTGGCAGTTCGGATGACGTTAGTTGGGTGATCATTCTCTACAATCTTGGTTTTCTGTGCTCGCTGGCTGTCAGCTACTGGATGACGCGCGTTCTCGGCTCTCGACGTCATCTGCTTTACAGCATCGCGTTGTATGCGACGGGAGCATTCGGATGTTTTTGCAGCGCACATAGCCTTAGGTCGTTGCTCGTGTCGCGAGTCATCATGGGCTTTGGCGGCGGCGCATTTCTGGTTCGCGCCGTTATCCTTGTCCGCCTCATGTTTCCCGGCAAGGATCGCATTTTCGCCACATCGTGGCTTTACGTGGAGCTCTATTCGTTCGCCGTAGTTTATCCACCGGCCATGGGTTGGATCTCCGATACGTTGCATTGGAACTACTCCTTTCTCTTGGATTTCCCCTTTTTGGCTATCGGAACATTCCTGATCTGGAAGTTTGTCCCGCGGCGACATCACTATTTACGCAGCGAGAAGTCGTACGTCGATGCTTGGGGTGCGGGACTCCTGATCGCCGCGCTGGGATCTATGCAGATTGCGCTCAGTCGGGGAGAGCGCGATCAATGGTTCCAGTCGCCCTTTATCGTGTTTTTCCTGCTGGTGGCGTTGGTCTGTTTCGGGAGTTTTCTCTGGTGGGACTGGCGTCCCGAAAACCCTGCGCCCGTCTTGCATCTGCGTACCATCTGGAGGCAAGCTCCGTTGCGTGCCTCCCTTTCGATCATCACCGTTGTTGGCGCAATGTTGGGTGCAAGCCTCTTTGTCCTTCCCCAATATTTGCGCACCGTGCAAGACTACACCGCAGCCCAAACGGGTGGCTTTGTCGCGGCGTATACGGCGGGGCTCGGAATCGGCATGATCATTGCGTTACGTTATGTCCTCCCTCGGCTAGGCGGAATTGGACTAGTGGTTCTGGGTGCGTCGATGATGTGCGCTGTCTGCGTCAATTTTATTTATATTTGGACGCCGACCACTCCCACTTGGCTTCTCGCGCTCTCGACCTTTCTGCAGGGGGCAGCACTCGCACCATTGTTGTTGGGGGCCTCCAATATTTCGACAGGCCAGGCGACGCTTTCCAACCAGAACGACATTTCTACGAGTTATTTCTTTGTTCGCCAACTCGGGAACACGTTTGGCGTCACCGCAGCCACCGTGGTGTTCGACCATCGCCAGACGTTGCATTCCGCGCGCCTGATCGATGTGGCCAACCGCTTCGACCCAACGCTTCAGTCAACACTGTCGCAATACACCAGTCTAATCGCGCGCAATGGCGGGGCGGCCGCTAATCCTGCTTTGGGTGCTGTCCAAATCCTTCAAGCGAACGTCATAACTCAGAGCCGGTTACTCTCCTACATCGATATTTACTTAGGTCTTGCCGCCCTGAGTGCAGTCGTCCTCTGCCTTTTATTCGTTTCGCGCACAACGGGTACCTCCTCGCCGGTTCATGTTGACTTCCATTCGTGGTGAAGGCGGACATCCGTTGTGTTCATCGACCCCTCGACTCATCCGGCCTTCTCGTCAGCAACGTCTGGGCAAGCGAGCGAGTGCGACACCGCTACCTCTGGGGATGGTCAGTGAACCGTTGTCCAGCTTTGGACAGATTCGAAGCTTGTTCGGTACTCGGTCAGGCTGTCCGAGTGGCGTCATCATGTCGATCAGTGGACGCTTGGCTGCGCTCGACGGCGTACCCGCCATACTGATTCCACAAGAAACGCTTCACTGCGTCGCTGTCTCTGCGGCTCCTTGTTGGAAGAAGACGTGCAATGCGAGAAATTGTAGGAATCTGAGAATCAGGAAGTACGACAGGAGAATTCAAATGAAACCGATCGCACATGTTGTCCTCGCGCTAATGCTAGCCACCGCGGCCTACGGCGCACAAGACGTTGTCAGCGCCGTGCACGGAACTATCGACAAGATTGATTCAGGAACCAAAACCGTGGTCGTTAAAACTGCGGACGGTACTCGGCGCTCGCTGCATCTGCTCGATCGGACAGCAGTTCATGGCGCGTACCTTTCTGCCGAGGCGTCGAAGGATTCCTGGCATGGCCTGAGCGAAGGAGGAGAAGTGGTCGCTCACTACACAAAGCGTGGGAGTGAGGATACGGCAGTCGAAATTGACAAGGTCGGTCAAGGTGGATTGAAAGCCGCCAAGGGCACCGTCACAGAAATTGATCGGGGAGGAAGAAAGCTGGTTGTCGACACCGGAACAGGAGCGAAGGATACGTTTGAACTGACCGGCCACGCAAGTGAAGACGCGGGAAAAGACGTCGCGAAAGCAACCACCAAAGGCTCAAAAGTCGCTGTCTACTACACCGAAGACGCGGGCAAGAAAGTAGCCCACTTCTTTGAAGCGATGTGAAGCCAACGCGGGCAGACAGGCACGACACGTCGTTGGGTCAGCGTATGCGGACTTACCCACACGGCCAAGAAGTTTGCGGTTGCTGGATGTGGCAGAAGAGGATTGTGCTAATAACGGGCACAGCGAGATCGGTTGAACTTTGCGACCGACCGTGCTGAGGATTCGCCGAGGTCTAATCAAGGTTAACTGCGGCATGTTTCTGTGATGGGAGTTGGTTTGGCAGCGCTCTCGTCACTCCTAAGTTCTGCGTCACAAGATTGGTGGTGGTCGGTGTATGAGTGGGGGGCTGGGCGAACGCCACTGCATTTCTGCAGTGCCATTCATGGTTGCGGGGGGGCGGATTTGAACCACCGACCTTTGGGTTGTCATCCCATTTCGATTTGGAAACTCCTTATTGGACAGCCATCGGACAGTCGACGTGCAGATTCGTCTTCGGAGCCACTTGCCCAATCAATGAAACGTCTGTCGGCAACGATGATCCCAACCAGCCTCATATTCCCTTGCTGTATGCGCCAAATGGTTGGTCATTGATCGAAACGCGCGATACACCCTCTGTCTGCGAGAGTCACCTAGGGAGCGATAAGGAACCCTAAGGATCGTCAGGTTATGAGTCCAAAAATACTAGTAGTTTCAACAGCTTACAAGACGCGGGTGGCCCCTGAAAAACCTTTTAAGTACGCTTAAGGAACCGTTATTGGACAGTTAAAGGACAGCGAACGATCACACCGCGAACCTTGAAGTTGCAGATCGAAAATTGTTTTAGCGTTCGTCTATGAGCGAAG
Source organism: Candidatus Aquilonibacter sp. (assembly GCA_035486715.1). Lineage (GTDB taxonomy): Bacteria > Acidobacteriota > Terriglobia > Terriglobales > Acidobacteriaceae > Sulfotelmatobacter. The sequence continues at coordinate 3,332 of DATHMV010000027.1, read as the reverse complement.
CTTTCGGCACCGCCGGCAAGGGCTCGCCCGCCAGTCGTTTCTTCACCAGCCCGGCGAGGAATTCCGCGAAGGGCACGATATCTTCACGGACACTCGCTTTTTCGAGAGCGTTCACGTAGGCGTTGCGGTCGGTTACCGGAATGACCGTCCACGGGTATCCGCCCGACGCCATCATTGTGTTCATCAGAAAGCGCCCGACGCGGCCGTTGCCATCCATATAAGGATGGATATAGACGAAGATGAAGTGCCCGAGCACCACGCGGACGGCCGGGTGCGGCTCTTCTCGCAACAGGTCGAAGAACGCCGGCATGGCGTCCCTCACTGCGTTCCGGTTCAGCGGCACGTGCATCGACTTGCGAATATAGACCTGGCCGTTGCGGTAGCCCGCGAGATCGGCGGGCTTCAGCAGACCGACGGTGACGCTCGGCGCGAACAGCTCCCGGTACCACGTGCCGTGGTTCGCGTCCGCGACATCTCCCGGATTTTCGCCCTTCAGAATTTTGCCGAGGCTTTTCTGCACTACCTGAAAGGCCTGCCAGTAGCCCCTCTCTGTTGCGATATCTCGTGCGCTACCGCGACCCGATTGACGGGCGCGGATACGATTCGATCGTGATCGTAGCTCACAGCCTGGGCAGTCTTATCTCGGGGGATCTGTTGCGCTTCCTTCATGCCGAAGGCGATGACGCTTTGGCACCGCTAGGATTGGCAGGAGAGTTTGAGCAGCATCAAGGCAGCATCTCGCTCAAGCTGTTAACGATGGGCAACCCGACTCGGCAACTGCTGAACCGTTTCTTTCCTTATCTCTACGATTGGGTTCGAGAAAACCCGGACAACGGCACCCGGCCTCTTCCGACTCCGGTCGCTGTTCCGCCTGCTGATCCAACCTTCGACCCTGGCGACTTACCGGACCCTGCGGAACTCGGCCTCGCAAGAAGGGGCTGCGTCACAGTATGCCCATCCCGACCGCCGTGCGAAGCTCAAGTCTCCACTATTCCATGTCATGTAATTCCTATCCCTAAACTGTGGCCTTGTTTTTCTTCGGCAGGACGGCCACTCCGTGCAGAAGCAGGTTCGACCTCCGGAGCAGATTGCTGTTGCTGCTGCGCTTCGGTCGCAGTACGTTGAGAATTATCCCGACTGAGGTTACGCGCGAGTTCGCTGCTGTCATTCGTATAGATCTGTGCGTCGTATTGACCACGTGAGACAGACACGTACGCAAAACGATCATTAACCAGCAATTCGCTTTTGTCTGCGTCGACGTGAATCAAAACTCGGTCTGCTGTCTGCCCTTGGCTGCTATGGCTGGTGACGGCGTATCCGTGGTCAAGATGGCTTTGGTCGAACTCAAGGGAGTCAGCAAATGTCTGCGGCCGCCTCGCATTCTGACGGAGGAGGAGTTTGGCGCTCTTCTCAATCAGCTTGTTCATCCCTATCGCTGTATGGTCCTGCTCGCTGGCTGCACCGGACTTCGTGTGAGCGAAGTCATGGGCCTGCGGTGGAGCGGAATCAACTTCGAAAGCCTGGTGATCGAAATCAGAGAAGGATATGCTCGAAGCCAGGTCACGAAGCTGAAGTCCGAGTGCTCGCGGGACGAATTGCCGTTGGATCCGGACGTCGCAACCATTCTCCTGGAATGGAAGCGGCTTTGCCCAGCGACGGAGGGAGACTGGGTTTTCCCCAGCCCGCGGACAGCCAAACCCTACGATTCTGGCTCGCTGCGGAAGAAGGTGCTTCATGCCGCGGCGTTACGAGCCAAGATTCAGGGACGGATCGGCTGGCATACGTTTCGTCACAGCTATCGTGCTTGGCTCGACGAAACGGGTGCTCCTCTCGGTGTGCAGCAGAAACTCATGCGCCATGCCAACATCTCAACCACGATGAACGTCTATGGCGGAGCCTTCATGGAATCGAAGCGCAAAGCCAACACATCCGTCGTGCAGCGCGTGTGGGTTCAAGATCACACCAAATAGCAAAAGGCCGTCGGGTGACGGCCTCTGCAGTTGCGGTTAGAACCTTATTGGACCATTTCAGACCACAATTAAAAAACCCAAGTCCTCGTAACCTTATGATTGCGTTGGTTGCGGGGGGTGGATTTGAACCACCGACCTTTGGGTTATGAGTTCAAAGGGAAATTGATGCCAAACAACTTACAAGCGCACGGATGACACCTAAGCACCTGTAAGTACGCGCAAGAAACGCACTTCAGTCCCTCGTTTAGTCCCTAGTCCCCAATTAGTCCCCAGTCCCTCGTTAGTCCCCCGTTTGCGTCCAGACCGATTTGATCGACCCGAGCGTTCTGATGCCCTTCACGCGTTCCGCTTAAAACCTTGTCTGAAGGTGTCGATCTGGGCGCGAGCGTCTTCCTCGACATGGTCGCCGACGCCTCTGGCGCGGACGAACGCCATCCACGCTGGATTGACTTCGTTCATCGCATCGAAAAACTTGTAGACAATCTGCGCATCGTCGTCCGTGCAAAGCGCACGCAGATCAAGACCCATCAGAAAGGCAGGAGCCAATCCAAAGTCCTGGAGCGCAGCATCTATCACTACGTCCGAGAATATCCGCTCGCTGTCGGCTTCATATTGCAGAAGCAGGCCCCGTATATCATCCAGGTCCTTGACTCGCCGCTGCGGATCATCCATGAATGCGACAATTTTCAGGAGCATCAGTGCGGTAGATGAGATCACCTTCAGCGTCAGATCCGGCGCAAGCTGAACCGGCTGAGCGGTCGCGAATACGTGGTCGAATCCCACGAGGCTCATCTTGAACTGACTAATGGGCCACGTGATCTGCTTGGCTTTCCGAAGCTTGGGTCCAGCTGGGATCAGGTCCAGGATCGTTGCCTGGGCGCTCCGCCATCGGTGCTCACGGTTTGCGAAACGGACCCAGCCGTCTGCAAGAAGTCGGCGTTCCAGTTCTGCGAATTCATCAAGGTCCAAGGCCACGGCGAAATCGATGTCTCCCGTGTGCCGCGACTCCGCTGGGAAATGTATCTGGTACGCAATGGCCCCGATGATTACAAATTCTGCTCCGAGTGCCCCGCAATGTTTTTGCAGGACTCGGAGGTCAGCAATTTGGTTGTCGGTAAGTTCCGGCATTGCTCAGGAGAGGAATTCGCGTTTGAGTTCTTCCGCTGCCTCGTGCGCTCTTGAATCGGAAGAATACATCAGCTCGGTATAGATCAACCACGGATGTGCGAGAGGGAACGGCTCGGTTTCTCGCCAAAACGGGATGGTACCGAAGGAATGCAGAAAAATGAGTGGCCCTGCCTTGTCAGGAATGATCCGCAACTGACGACGAAGTTGGTCAGGGAACGAGTCGACGAAGATTGG
>DATHMV010000026.1:0-53686 GCA_035486715.1 Candidatus Aquilonibacter sp. | reverse complement strand
CTTGTGCAGGCTGGTCCACGACCCGGGCGTGTCCCACATGCCGTTCTCAAACAGCGGGTCTTCTACCCCCGTGAAACCGCTCGTCGCCGCGCCGCCTCCGCCCGTGGTCCCCGCCGCAACCGTGAAGCTGATGGCAAAATCATCGGTGTTGGCGTTGCCTGAGGAGTCCTGACAGCGTACGTAGTAGTTGTAACTGCTGCCGTTGGTCAACCCCGTCACCGTCGTCGTGTGCGTCGTCCCACCCGTGCTGCTGAACGTGTTCGCCATCGATGCGTACGCCACGCCTGCCGTTGTGGAGTACTTGCACGTCGCACCTTCGTTCGTGACCAGCCCCAGGTTCGCCTGCGTCACCCCCGCCGCCAGTGTCCCCGATGGCTGCCCGCTCGTTCGCACCGGCGGCGTCGTGTCACCGGCCTTTCCCACCGAGAAACCAATAAGAAAGTCATCCGTATTCGTACTTCCTTCAGCACTTTCGCACCGCACATAGAAAGCATACGAACTACCACTCACAAGTCCTGAAACAAGGGAAGAATGCGCCGTGGTCCCGGTAACCGCAAACGTGTTTGCCATCGACGTATAAGCGATGCCCGCCACGGTCGCAAAGCGGCAAGTAGCATTCCGGTCCGTATTCAGGCCGAGCGTGGCCTGCGTAACTCCCGTGGACAAATTACCGGTTGGCAGACCGTTACTGCGAAGAACCGGCTTAGAGAAAGAGATTCTTCGAATCGTCCCGCCGTTTTGATCGGCGTAGAAAAGATCTCCGCCCGGCCCTGTTTTCAGATCTGTGGGACTCGCGGCTCCAACTAGGAACGGACCGAGGTTTGTGGGATCGGGCTGGCCGTTTGAACCTTTGTACATTACCCAGATTTGGTTACGCACAGTATCCGAGAAAAACAGCGCTCCCTGGTACTGCTGCGGGTAGCTCCCTGTGTCATAGAAAGCCAAACCAGAGATGGCTGCGTTGCCTACTCCGGTTTCGTCTCCGGCAACAACTTTTGATTGGTGGCTATACGTGAAATAAGGAGGCGTCGTCGCCGTCGTATCTGAATAGAGCATGCTACAAATGCTGAACGCTGAATAGGTGGTCGTGGCATTGCCCTCGTAACACGGCCAGCCGAAGTTCTCTATCGATCCGGCAGTGGCATCCGGGATTCGATTGATTTCTTCCCAGCTGTTCCAGCCTTGATCCGCGACCCAAATCTCCGACGTGCCCGGGCGAAACGTCACGCGAGGGCTGCGGAGGCCGTAGGCGATAATGCGCTGCTCGTTACTGTCCACAGGCGAGGTTGGCGTCGAATTTGCGTCAAGCGCCGTAACCGCGCCGTCCAGCCAACCGCTGCTCCAGCTGTGAACCCGGACACCGCCTTGCACCCATGTATGAGGAATTCCAGCAGCGGTCAATTGTTGGTGCAGCTGAAACATGTCTGCGGTCCACGCCGCCTGATCCCCGCTGACCCACAACCGGTTCTGTGTCAGGAAAGCCTGCGAGTTCCTGATAATTAACGAGGGAATGTAATAGAGATCATAATTTGCCTGTGTTCCGAAATTTATCGGCAGTCCCGAGAAGGCCGACAGATCGTTGAGCTGCGCCGGTGAATCCCAAGCTGCCACGGCACTGAATACATTGGGATGGCGGAGAATCAAACACAAGGCACCGTTTCCCGACTTGCTGAACCCGATGAGGAACCGCTGCGGAACGTCGGTGCCTTGCGCGAACGTGTCTCCAAATGGAACCACATCATTAAGGATGAAACTTTCCATGCGGAAGTTTGGATCGGTTACGTTGTCCCCGTACCATGGCTCGTAGTTAAAGGAGGGAGCGATCAGGGTCATGTTGAAGCGATTTGGGACGTCCAGCAACCGCAACTCTTCCAGCCCGTCGCTCCAAAATGACGACAAGTCGGATAGTCCCGCGCCCACAGGCAGCACGTAGAGAAACCGGCGGGGCTTTCCGACTATCGGATTGGTCGGTTCGAGCACGCGGATGAAAGTCGGCTGCGTGCCCTGGTAGACCGAGGTAACCACATAGGTCTTTACCCCGTTTGCGTCCACGGTTGGACTTGAGATGGTCATTGACGACGTTTTCCGGACCGGTTGTCCAGTGTCGGCGTGGACGCGAATGATCGCCCCATCAAGCGAAACCGGATCCCCCGGCGTGCGAAGGTCCTGGCTCCGCAAAGCACCCCCTTCGTTGAGCGGGTCTGGGCTCGCAATATCAGTTTGCCCGTAATCGACAAACGTTGAGCTCGCCCCGTCTCCCGCGGCTGCGTAGAGATTGCCGTCGGGACCGAATGCCAGATTTTCGACGGGCTGCCCTGGATATTGCTGATACCAATCATTGATCAGCACTTGCTCCGTGCCGGTCATGATGTTGCCGTTCGCTTGCAAACGGGAAAGCCGCCCGCTCACGACGCAACCGCCCCCTGTTAGTGGGCAGGAATCCTGTGTTCCACCCGGCGAGCCCCATACGGGAGCTACGCCTCCTATCGGCGCGTCGTACGTGTAGAACACGTAGACGTATGGCGCGTTCGGGAAATTGGGATCGAGCGCCATTCCAAGCAGGCCCCGATTGCCAAAGTTGTGTACGTTGGTGCGCAGGTCGGCGAACTGCGCCGGATTACCGTCGCTGAGACTTTGAAACACCAGGATGCGTCCGTCCTTTTGGGCAACGAATACGCGTCCATCCGAGGCGAATTGAAAAGCCGTCGGGCTGTTCAATCCGGTAATCATCACCGATTCTAGAAACCCTGGCAGGGCAGTCGAGAACGACCACACTGCGGCTTGACTCATAGCATTCCCCGCAAGGTCATGCGCACCCGATATGCTGGCGGTGTAAGTGCGCGAGCCAGTGAGGTCTGCATTCGGCGTTAACGTGACTGTATTCGTCGAATTGTCGTAGCTCACGCTGGCGGGCACCGGCGCGTTGGACGAGTCTGTCAGAATGAAGGAGACGGTGGCAGGCTGAACGGCTTCGCTAAACGTGGCCGTGACACGTGAGTTCACGGCTTGTGCAATGGCCCCGGGTGTTGGGGTTCGGGTGACGACGACAGGGAGTGTCGGACCACCTTGCGCATTTGCTACAGGAATGACGACCGCCAAAATGCCCGAGGCACAGGCGAGAGCCAGCAAAATTCGCAGGAGTCGCCGCCCATGATTCGCTTCCGCACCCGAGCACGCATAGTTCTGCGCGCTCTCGCGTACAACCATGCTGTCACGCAATCCGCACCTCAAATTGTCACACTTGTGGACTCGTTCGTTCCAGGTAGAGCTTGCCCCCGTACCAGTGAATGGCAGCCAGCAGCGCGAAGTCCCAGTCGACACAATTGGCTGGTAATAATCAGACTTAGAATTCGTGGGTGCAAGCCTTCATCCATTCTGCTGAATCCCGTAAACCCCTGTATCGCAGCCAGTTACAGCACCAACGGGCCTCTTACGTTGCTGAGCAAGGGAAGAAGATATCCCAAAAAGCGCAGGTATTTGGCTCTCGTAGTCCGGTCGAATCCCGGTTGCTAACCAAGAGGAGTGCGGCATTCACACACAATTGGCACACCTCCTCCGCCCGGGCGGAAAACGTCTCTAAATTGGTTGGGCTGGGGAATTACAACGGTGGGGTGCGGGGATCAGAGCAACACTTTGCGGCAATAAAAGGCTTCGGCATACCCACTGGGAGAGTTGCATTCCATGCCGCGCAATCGCAGGAGGGAAAAAAACGTATCCGATGCAAACCAGCGCTTCGAATGTTGCGACTTAAACGTTTCCATGATGTAACGTACTTTTTTCTCGCAAATGTTGGACTCGAGGGGCACAAACACGCTCGGACGCCCCATGTCGCCGTCGTACTTTGGAATCTCGTACTCGAGAATCAGGTGGTCGCGGAACGTATTCCAGGTTAATTCGGAGAGCAGGCGGTGGTCCTGGTGGGCATCATTTCGATTATGGGTGAAAATGAGGTCGGGAGAGATTGATTTCAGGCCTTCAAAGACGGATTTGATTTCAGCCCCCACGAATGGCATAAATCCATCCTGAAATGTCTTGAGCACCGGCTCCCGGAGGGTGTTGGTTCCCGCAAACAGCTTGGCTCCGCATTGGGCTTCATCAACCCGAACTCCAAGAGCACTGAATACCACCCAATGGAACACGCAGTTGGGATATTGCGCGGCCAATCGGAGAATGGTCCCGCCACAACCAATCTCGATGTCGTCAGAGTGGGCTCCCAAACACAGAATGTTGAGTGGGGACGTGGGATCTGGTGACAGACTTAGGGAATGCATGGAGTCTCGTTGCGGAGGGATACTCTGGCACTTGCGCCGGACCCGCGGTTGGACTTCCAGACTTCCCAAGGAGCTGCGCCGCTGCCCCACAAGTTTTCCAGCTCCTGCTTGTCTTTAAACGTATCCATCGACGCCCAAAATCCGTCATAGGGATAGCCAATCAGCTGTCTTTCCTGGATCAGCCGCTCAAACGGTCCGTTTACTAGCTCTTCCTTTTCCCGAATGTAGTCGAATATCTTGTGCTTGAAAGCGAAAAAGCCTCCGTTGATCCGCACGCTGCCATTGTTGATGGCATGGATACCCGAGACCAGGTTGCCATTTCCTTCTTCGAGAGACACCAAGTGATAGCTTAGATTTGGCCGCACGGCAAGGAAGCTGGCGATCTTCTCATTCTTGCGGAAGTGCCCCAATTGTTCGGGGAGCGGCAGGTCGGTAAGTCCATCGCTGTAGTTGGCGAGAAACTCCTCCTCTCCGTCGAGGTACTTCTCGACAGCCTTCAAGCGCTGTCCGATATTGGATTCGATCCCGGTGTCGGCAAAAGTAATCCGCCAATCCTGGATGTCGCTGTTGTAGAGTTCGAGTTTCTTTCCGCCCCAGGACAGAACAAAGTCGTTTGAGGCGCACTCGTTGTAATTGAGGAAGTAATTCTTGACGGAATCGGCTCGATGCCCAAGGCACAAAATGAAATCCTTATGGCCATAGTGAGCGTAATACTTCATGACGTGCCAAAGAATCGGCCGGTAGCCGATATTCACCATGGGTTTAGGGATGGTTTCCGAATAGTCGCGGAGACGCATTCCCAAGCCACCGCAGAACAGTACGACTTTCATAAGCGATCTCCTTAGATCAATAACGAGTCCACTTTGAGAGGCAGCGACTGCGATCCCGAGGAATCACCAAAACCAGGCTTGCATCTTTGCTCCACCGAACGGAGCTTCACGAAACCAAACGAAGTGCATGAGGAATTCCGCACTTCAGACGGTATACGCTGGCGAAATTTCTTTCAACGATCTAGCCGACTCTTGCATTCGATGAGAGCGCTGAGAGGATTCGACTAGCAGCTTGCTCACCGCTCTTGAAACTTTCGTCGGTCCACATATAGCCCCAATCGCCGTAGCGTCCGCAGTAGCCGATGCCCAGTTCATCGAGATACCCGTGAACGGTCTTCAGCGCGGCCGCGCGATCGAGATCGAAGATGATGTTGGCGTAACGGAGCAGCATGGCGCCACGAGACAAGATTTGGTCATCTTCGCGCAAAATGCCGCAGCGGCGCAGATCCGTGATTACGGGCTCAATCCAATCGTTGGGTGAACCAGTGAGAGGTTTGTACTTGCCCGAAAAATAGACCTCGGCCTGGATGTTTCCTGCCCCTGCGGGCACATTGGTCGGCGATAGCATGTGAGGAAAGCCGAGGCGCGTGAAACAAATGTCTTCGTCGTAGAAGTACGTCATGTGGGCGCGGGAAAGATCCTGGCGGTTCACGCCGATGTTTACCAAAACGCAAGTCGAGCAAGCCAGCCGCCGAGAGGCCTCCACTACATCTGGAGGCGCGCCCTGAATCATGCCAATCAGGTCCGGCAATGCCACGGAAGAAACGAGCCCATCGTATTGTGTCACATGGCCGTTGGAGAAAGTGAGTTGCCGGGCGCGCGGATCAATGGATACCAGCTGATGATTAAGCTTCAAGTTGCCCATCGGGACAAATTTCTTCAGATACGACGTGAACCCCCCGTTGCTCGGATAACGGAAGTGCGTGATGTAGTGAACGTGCGGGGCGGAGGGCGAGATCGCGCCGCGCAATACTTCCTCTAGACTTGGACGGTAAATCCGGGGCCCGAGCCAATCCGTGCTCATGTTCTCGGCGGTCGTGAGGTGATACTTGCGCGTGTACTGCATGGGAAAAAGTTCGGCGAACGTGCGGCCAAAACTGGACAGCAACCAGTCCGCATAGTTTTTCACGGGGCGCTCGGGCGCCTGGCTCTCTTCGACGAAATCCTTAATGACATTCACGATGACGTCTTCTGGCAATCCGTGCAGATGAACCTGTACCGGATGCAGGGGCCAATGGCCGCGCCAATAGTTGTTCAGGCTGATTTGAATGGTTTCGTATTGCTGATTGACGCTATCGGCAAAGATCTCTTGGATTCGCGGATCCTTCGTGAAGGAGATGTGCGGCCCGACGTCGAAAAGGAAGCCACTATCATTGCGAAAGGATGCCGTGTGACCGCCGTGGTAATCGTTTTTGTCGTACATCACGGGAGTGATGTTTTCGGCATGGAGCCGGTAGGCCGCTCCAAATCCGGCCATACCAGATCCCAGCACAACGATGTTTGGGTTGGGCATGAAGGACGTTCTCCTCTTTCCGATTGTTGCTCTGGTTTCCCTTTTGAAATGTGTCACGAACTGCTGCAAACAGCTAATGGATTGCCCGATCCGATTCAGTTTCGGGAGAGCTCATCGTAGCGCTCGATCTGGGCGCAAGTAAGACGGCGAAGATCAGCGCCAACCTGGAAGCCGCGATACCATTCGACGATCCAGTCGAGTGCCTGGCTCAAGGGCAGCACTGGCTGCCAATGCAAGAGTGCCCTGGCCTTGGAAGCGTCGAGCTTCAGGTAGTGAGCTTCGTGGGGGTGAACCGCTTCGTCATGGCGCCAGGAAGCACTGTTTCCCCAGGAATGGGCCAGTTTGTTTGCAATCCACGAAACAGGCCTTGCATCGGAGTCCGCCGGACCGAAGTTCCAACCCGAGGCGAAGGTAGAGGAATCGAGAGAAAGTTTTTCCGCAAGCATCAGGTATCCACGCAGGGGCTCTAAAACAAATTGCCAGGGTCGAACTGCGCAAGGATTGCGGATTTCACAGCGGCGTCCCTCAAGGAATGCGCGCATAAGATCTGGAATCAACTGGTCGCTGGTCCAATCGCCACCGCCGACGGCATTCCCCGCGCGAGCGCTGGCAAGCGCGACACCATGCTGTTGCACATTTGCGGGCGGAAAAAATGAATCGCGATAGGCGGAAGTCACCAGCTCTGCACATCCTTTGGAATTCGAATAAGGATCGTGGCCGCCCATGGGTTCGTTTTCGCGGTATCCCCACAGGAACTCTCGGTTTTCATAGCATTTGTCGCTGGTAACATTGACCACCGCGCAAGGGCGCCCGAGTTGACGCAGGGCCTCTAATAGATGAACCGTGCCCATAACATTGGAGGAATAGGTTTCGATAGGATCTTCGTAGCCGCGACGCACCACGGACTGAGCGGCCATGTGGATCACAACTTCGGGACGGCACTCGTCCACGGCAGTTTTGAGCCGAGGAAAATCCCGCACGTCCACGTGAACGGAGCGCATGCTCGAGGCAACTCCGGCTTGCTGAAAAAGATTCGGCTGCGTCGGGGGATCCAACGCAAGACCCGTCACCTTGGCTCCAATGGCATCAAGCCACAAGCAGAGCCAGCTTCCTTTGAAACCCGTATGCCCAGTGACGAGAATGCTGCGTCCCTTCCAAAATTCGCGATTAAGCATGAGGTTTACCAGCCGGCGATGCTGTCACACGCCGAAGAGATCCGGCCGCAGTGAGGAACGAAGACATTCTAAAGCTTTCCCACAGGCGTGTGTTGCGCCATGGATAGTTCGGATTTCAAGGAGGGCCAGAGCGTGTTCTGCTCTCGCCAGAGAACCTCGGTCGCGCGGCCGACAGGCATCTCCACATCCTGGAAGGAAAGAACGGCATCCTTCGCCATATCGCGACGCAACACGCAGCCTTCCGATAAGGCAATCGGCAGGGCGTCCGTGGACCGTGCGACTGTGGCATTGTCAATAAGCCCGTAAGCGCAGAATCCGCCAATTCCGTCGAGGCGCTCGCCAGCTTTGAGATCTTTCTTGGCAACGGTGAGTACCTCGCAGACCGGTCCGGCGAGCGGGGCAACCGTAGGATCATCAAGAATCACTGCCCGGCCAATCGTGGACGCGATCTGAATGTGGGGCAGGTGAAATGGGGTGTAGAAAACGTAAAAGGGGCCGTCGCCGAGTTTGTAGTACGCCAGCTGGACTTTTTTCAGCGGTGAATCTTCGTGAACGATTACGAAAGCGCCGGTGTAGGGTGAGGCGCCGAGGGCATAGTCGACCAAGCCTGTGCTCAACATCTGGTCCGCGGGGAGCAGGTTGGCCATTTCGCGAACTTCTTTGCACGCCGGGCCATACATCCCGCGGCGGCCAGCATGGAAGCCAGTGGCATTCGCCAGAACTGTGGCTTCCATAGAAAGCTTCGTGGAATCGGCGAAAGAGGTGACCTTCTTGACGTCCTGATCATTTTTTGCGGCAAAAGCACTTTGGGTCTCGGGATTTCGGTAGTAGTCGACCATCCCTTTGAGATTTCCTGCGGCTACGGGGCGGAGCCCCAATGTGCGAAGGTAACGGAACAGGGTCATGGCCACGCCCGGTTCGTCGCCATCGGTGTGAGTGATTACCACTCCGGCGCGGTCGGCCTTCTCTTTCAGAATTGGACCGATGAAGGAATCCAACTCAGCGTTGACGAGCACCACGTGCTTTCCGAGTTCAATCGCCTGGAGCACAACCGCTGCAGCGGGTTCCACGCTGCCCGTGACTTCCACGAGAATATCGATGGCATCGCAGGACGTTAGCACCGATGAATCATCCGTAAGCACTGGGACGCCGCGGGCGATTGCCGATTCGGCTTCGCGGGCCGAGGAAACCCTACTCCACGACTCGATCCCCGCCTCACGAAATGCCCGCTCACCGTGTTCCGGTGTCCGATTGGCAATGGCAACCAGGCGGATTCCAGGTACAGGAGTTCCAAGTTGCAAAGCGATGGCGCGGCCCGTTGCACCGGCACCCACCATTCCCACACGGATGGGATTGCCTGCGGCCTCGCGCTCACGAAGAGCTGTATCTACGTTCATCCGCGCCTCCCGCCGCTGAGCGGCCAGTTGCTATCCTGTTCAGAAATCACGCTGACGGCCAAGGGCCACAGGATTTGAAACGCCGGATCGTCGAAACGCACGCCGCGCGCGGAACCCGGGGTGTAAATATGTGAGGCCATGTAATACATTTCGGTACGATCCTCCAAGGTTTGATATCCGTGCGCACAACCCTCGGGAAGAAACAACATGCGGCCATTATCCGCGGTCAATTCCACACCGTACCACTTGCCGTAAGTTTTGGAATCCGGCCGAACATCGAGGACCACGTCGAACATCGCTCCTCTCGTGCAGCGGACGAGTTTGGCTTCGAGCGCAGGTGCCACCTGGTAGTGTATGCCGCGAACGGTTCCTTTCCGGGTGCTGAAACCCATGTTCGCCTGGACCGGCTCGAAGTTGATCCCTTGCTCCGCAAATTCCTGGGTGCACCATGCGCGGAAAAATCGTCCCCGATCATCTTCGTGGGGAGTCGGGTCGATCACCTTTGCGCCGGCAATCTCGATTTGCGTAAAGCGCATGTCGGCGGCTTACCCCACCGCGCTTTCTAAATTGGCAGCTTCCTCAGTTTTGCAGGGCGCCTCGCCAATCTGAAACACGCAAGCATAGCGAGTCTGCCAATCAGGCCGTCGATCATCAAATGGCTCCAGGCCCCAGTACTCCAACGGCCAGCCGCGCCTGATGGAAGCATCTCCGTCGTGGATTTCCCGAATGAGTTCCGTCACGGGTTTCCATCCCATGTCGAGAGCGACTTTCGTCCGCACGTCCAGATCAATCCCCGAAACAAACAGGTATCCGCCAGGCTTGACCAGGTGCGCAATATTCCGAAGACATTTTTCTGCTGCTGAGGGCCTCATGTGGCAGAGAAACCGGTTTGCCACCACGAAATCTTGAGGCCCGATAGTGCTGATGAGTTGCTGATCCCCGGCGTCGCCGCGGAGCCAATGGATTCCCTCCTTGAGCCAAGGTTTAGCCATTGCTTCGGACCCTTCCACGTCGAACATGGATTTTATTTCCAAAGGCGTCATGCGTTCAAACATGGGTGCAATTTGATCGCGGCTGGTGTTCCAATTCACAGTCGCGGAAGACGCTAAGCATTCGCCATTCTTTGGCGTTCCGGCCTCAACCTCTGCGAGTGAATAGACTCCCCCCGCGGCGAAGTTCAGGATCTCCTCCGAAATATCCAGAGCGTGCAGCCGGAGTTTCAAATCTGGGCGTTCAGAGCGAATCGCCCATACAATCGAATAAACCTCCGCGCCCTTGCTGCAAGCCAGAACCGCTATGTTTGCTTCTGAACCCGAGCTTTTCTGTTCGAGCAGCCGACATATCAATTGCAGTTCCGGCCGGTTTCGCAGGAAAAAAGTCCCGAACGACTGCCTGCGCTCTGAAAACCGACGCACCACACCATGCAGATACCGGCTGTACATCCTGCCCGGGGAAAGGTCTTGGACAGATGGTGGCAGATGACGCCAGATTCCTTTGACTAGACGAATATAGACACCCCGGCATTTTCGGAGAATCTTGGAGTTCGTACAAGTTTGGAGGATGGTCTGCAACTTTAGTGACGACACTTTTCAAATGCCGAATCAACGGACGCTAGCGGTGCCTCAGACACAAGCAGTCACAAATTTGAAAGAAGATTGGAACTATGCTGCGGACCTGGAGTCAGGGATTTTGGCGCCTGAACGGCCATTTGCAAAGTCGTCGGCGATGCAATATGTGAGGACCGGGGTCCGAGGGGTACCTGGATTGGGAGAAGCAGCCCGCGTAACTGGCGTAAGCAACTGGCCGTGGTTTCCTGGTCGCGACGTGCTACCGCCATTGGGGTCACATATGGGTCTGCCCCTAATCATGCAACCGGGATGCCAGAGTGAAAAGGTCGAGGGGACCCTTACGCTCCACATTAGCTATTGGCCGTTGAAAATAAACGGGTTAGGGGAAGGATCGGTAAGGCAGATCCCCCGCAGAGCTTCTAGAGCTTGCCAGGGTCACACTAAGGGAAACAACTTACCACAAATTGACCAACTCTGTGGTTTTGTCCTTGGTAGCAGTAAGAAGTTCAGTTACTACTGTTCGGCGAAAATGAGGATTGTACCTGCAGTGGGCCCTAGGGCGCGTGCGCTAAAAATGAGTTGCAACGTCTCTTCCGCAACCGCATGTGGGTAAGTTAGTGGGCAAGCCTGAACTGGCCCACTAAATCAGGAATACGGGGTCATTCTGAAGCCTCTTCGGCACTTCAGTTGGCTGAATATTATTAGTAATCGCCTCGGGTGCGCGGATTGAGGGGAGCAGGTTAACACGACAGCGCGTATTTGCGTAACTACGGTGTTGGAGAGTCTTTGCGACTCTGTTGTAAGCGTGCATATTGCGTGGAGCCTAGAGGAAATAGACTGTCAAACTGCATCGCCAACTTCAGCCTGAAGTCCGCCACATTCGCGGCCATAATTTTCTTGACGGTTTCCGCATTGCGGACAAGAGATGCGAACCTATCTGTTAATTGATCCGGACTAAAGTTATCCATGTCCACGCAGTATTCCGACAAACCCAGCGCATTCATCAGATGTGTGACCTTCGGATGGTGGGCAATTGCGAGAACCGGTTTGTTTAAGAGATGACCGAACACAACTCCGTGAAATCGGCACGTAACGACATAATCCATTGACGACATTCGGGAAACCAATTCACTGACAGATTCCAGCGGAAGATACTGCGGCGTCGGAATATGATGCCGGTTTAGCAGAACTTTTCGTAGATCTTCAATGGCAGGAGGATCCGCCCTGGTGTCGCTGCCAAACAGCTCGATCGAATAGGACTGCCCAGCAAGGGACGAAACAAAATTCGCAATCTTGCCAATCAGTTCGTCCTGAATCGCGTCGCAATCCGACGGATATTGTAAATGATCACTAAAGGGATATGGCATCGGCGCGACGCCGACGACCGGCCGATTTGCGCGTTTTGCGGCTCGGCTGGATGCCGGAACATCGAAGGCATACACATTGTCCGGGAACACATGGCCTTCGCCGGCAAAACCGATCTCAGTAGCGAGATCCTGCGATTCCTTATCTCGAAAGGATACGTATTCCGCTGCACGTAGGGCTTTCGGCACGAAAAACCTGCTGAGCGGGTGATTCAGTGGACCAGCCCCAACGCTCAAGAATATGAACCTCACGCCGGCCAGCTTCGCCATGACGCTCCAGACGAAAAGGGCATAGGGAAAACTCCACGGTCCGCCGCGTTCTGTAAGTTGGCCTCCACCGCTGACAATCAAAAGATCAAACGATCTGAGGATCCGGTAGGATTCGATCAGGAACGTCAGTTCGCCAATTGCGGCCCTAGGCAAACGAACTATCGGGTTCCGCGCCTTCTTTAGCCAGTTTCCAAATGTCTGCTGGCCCCGCTGGGTCGTTTCTGTTGCGGCCGACTTCTGGCGGGCATCCCATGTGTATCGTCGTATGGGGAGAGACGGGATTCCGTGCCTCATAACAGTGTCGTCAGGATTCATCGAAAACACCATGAAATCGGCGTTGTCCCAGCGCTGTCGAATATTGCTTATGACGACGTCAATAATTGCGTCGTCACCCAAATTTCCGCAGCCGGTGTGGTGCAGAAGTGCGATTTTCTTATGCTTCCGTTCCATTCGATTTCTTCCGCCTCGTTAAATTGGGCAAGAGCTTCAGTCTCAACCAACAGATAACTGCATTTATTGAAGTCGCCTCATGTATGGTGAAGCGGCTGTTGCTGTATCTCATTATGGGCTATCTGTCCGGCCAGATTCTGCAACCGCTCTTTCCTGGCCTCCAATTGGGGCAAAGGAGCAATGCCCGTCGCTTTCAGGATTGCCTCCCACCGGTGAACCCAATCATGTCGTAGCAGCGCTTGGCGCATGTTCATTAGTCGCATTGCGTTCTGCCGTTCTGGCTGGCTGTCGAGTTCTTTCAGAATCGCGCCTACATTGGGAGAGTCATACGGCAAATGAATCAGCGCGTCTGGCCAATCGAAAAATCTCTCAAATTCGCCGTTCTGCGGACATTCGCCCAATAAGATGCTGCCAGAAGCAGCGGCCTCAAAATAACGGTTTCCGATTTCGATTTGCGATCCTCTTATTTCAGGCCGATCGATTAGCCCGGGATTGACTATGAAATAGCGGCTTCGCTTCGCAATATTCGCAAACAAGATTCTGTGCTCAATCGGTTCAAGAACACGATCGGCGGAGGTCGTGTCGTACAGATAGAACAGACCACCTTCCGCGGCCAACTTCATGAAAGCTCGGTGGGTGGTCGCTGACCTGCGGCCGATACTATAAACGTCCACGGTCCGCTTCGCCGGATTTGGATAAGGGCAGAAACGGATGGTGTCTACTCCGGGCGGCAGAAAGATACATTTTTCTTTCCCGAGCAATTCATTAACGGGCTTGACGCTTTGACTGTAATACAGCACCACGAGGTCGAACTTGTCGAGCATTCGAAGAAAATTCCGGTAACCGCTGACTTCTTTCACCCATACTTCATCGATGAGGCAGACGGCCTTCTTGCAGTTGTTTTTCCAATCCCCGATGGCATTAACTCTGAGGAGATCTGAAGGATTCCCGCAAATCGCCATAAACAGGTCATAACCTGCCCGAATTGGTTTCTGTTCGAGGCCGGGATTTGGAGAGAATGGACTATGGTAGGCAATCTGCTTCGCAAGCTTGTGGCGCCGGGTGAACGGATCGATTCGTGGCGCGAGCATTTCGACAGAGTCAATCTGCGAAATTACGTCTTCGAATTCGAAGTGCGCGCAACGAAACGGAAGAATCTTGGAGATATTTCGCTGTGAAAAGATGAGTGTGCGTGGACGCGCAGAGCGCATATTGGCGTCCGCCACTGTTGCAGATTCTTTCATCAGATAAACTCGATTCTCCGACCTGTCTTATGGGTGCTTCGTACAGGGCTTGTTTACAGATGCGTTCGAGAATACGCCACTTTATCCGCAAGTGATTTGCGCGGAGTCCGGGCCTGATTTACAGAGCTTACCGCCGGGGGAGTGGCCGGTTGCGGTCTTGCATAGACACCGCGGAAGCACGCAGCGGCCACTGAATTCAAGATTCCGGATCGCCAAAACGGACACCCTGGACCGCCCCCGGAATATAAAACCGCGACTCAAACTAATCCAATTCTACTGTACAGCGTTTTTTGGGAGATGCCTGTTCCTCATCCATCAAGTAGGTGATGCGCTGATTTTCATGGTTTGGCTTACGCCAGGCGACATCAATCATCTTCCCGATAATGCTTCGCCCCGACCTCGGATGCAAAAGTTCATGGATTAGTTCCGGTTCCCCCTCGGGGATATCGCGATAAATCAAAACATCTAGGTTCCCGTCGCTAGAATTGTCAGGACCCTCGTCCGCCTGTGGAAAATATGCGATGCTCCTCTCCTCTATGGCAGGCAGATTACCCGGAAGCAGTTGACCAGTAAGCTGTGCCCAAATTGCCGCTACCAGGTTTTGCCCTTTACCGAGTGGCAGAGAGCAAGGAGGTGTACAACGCGGATTCATCTCGATGAGGTAGACAGAGCCAGTACCTCTTTCAATCATAAAATCGAGTCCAAAAAATCCGGACATTCCCAGCCGTCGAGCGATCTTTTCGGCTGCCTCCATCATTTCTGAGCCGGATACGATTTGCACAACGGTCGCCGGACCCGTCTCTCCGCGCGATTTGATCACCTCAACCGCAATGCCCGCCAACACCTTGCCCTCCCAGCAGACAACCGCACAGTTTGCCGGACGGCCCTTGATTAATGACTGGGCGATTACCGATCGCCGCGAATGTTTCCAGTCGAACACAACCCAGTCTCGGTCGCGATTGAGAAGTAATCTCTTAATCAGGTTGATTGCGCCGGGATCCTGGCTAAATTCGAGAAAGCAACGATTAGCCTCCCTAGCATTCTCAGCGATTCTCACCCCTTGGCCGCCCCACGTGCCATTCGCCTTTATTACCCAAGGTGGCTCAGACTTGGCATTCCAAAGTTGCAAGTCCGCTTCGCTCTCAATTGTGCTCGTCTTTGGCACCAAAATGCCCTCCGACTGAGCAATTTTGAGAAGCTCAGAACGGCTCGAGACAATGGCGAAGCCGTCGGGCAAGCCTAACGAACGCTGGATCAAAGCCGCAATCTTCCGCCCTGCGTTACCCTGCGATTGAGAAATTTCATACAACTCGTGCAGATGTTGAACACTGCGGTCGCAGGAAGGAACAATTAGCTCAGGATCAAATATTTCTATTGTTCTCCTTAAAGACTTGATCGGTGCCAGTCCGCTATAGTCAAAGATGTGTCCAACACCTCGCACTTTTTGGACTGGATGTCCGGGCGCAGGGCAGAGCACCGCTATGTTGCACCCAATTCTGCGAAAGGAAATCACCAGACGCGCGAGCAGGGGCCAGCGATTCGTGCCGATCAATAGGATCTTAGGATTTACAGAAGAAAGGTATTTCAAAGTTATGTACGTTGCTTCCATTCCCGCGGAGATTCCGGAACGTCCCGCTAGGTCTCTTGGAATGCCCGCACTTTACCGGTTTGATCGTAGACCGTCCGGGACAAGCGGGCCGACTTCGCAAGGTGTCTGGAAAGGCTCCGTGCCGTAAAACGTGCTCCGTAAGCAAATCGCATCATGGGGCCAAACATGTTTGCAGCAGCTATGCCAACAAAATAGAGACCCTTCACGGTAGATTCAAAATTTGCGGATAAGAGCGGCGATTTACCTGTAAGGCGGATTTCCCGGCGCAGGTCGTCGCTGAGGATGCTTAAACGTTCGAGATCGACCTGATACCCAGTTGCAGCGATGACATGGTCGAATCCAAGCGTCTGATTTCCTTGGCCATCGGTCAACGCCAGGTTCACCTGGCCGTTCTCGACCCAAGCCGTAGCTATTTTCATATTCAGGTGCAGTGGAACTTTTCCCACAACCTCATCCCGGATAAACCAGCCAGGAGCCGGACCAAGGGTTTTGCGAACTCGATCAAGTCGTAGTTTCTCTGGAAGCCGACGGAAAATGTGAGGGGCGGTCACATAGAAGTAAAAGTCCATTCCCATCCCAATGCCGGTCATTGGATTTAACATCCGTTCCCGCAGCGAACGTGGCTCCGGAGGATTGTGAAAGCGGATCTTGGAACCGCGGGCGATCACCTGGACGGAAGCGCCAGCCTGATGCAGCAAGGCGGCCAAATCCAAAGCCGAAGCGCCTGCCCCAACCACCGCGATTTGGCGGCCTTTGAATCCCTGAAGATCGTGGTGGGCGGAACTGTGACTGACGAAATCCGCAGAAAGTTCCGCTAAAACCTCGGGAACATAGGAAAATTGCGCTATACCCACCGCAACAATTACTCGACGCGCGCAAACGGTCTCCCCATCCTCAAGCCGCATCTCGAAGCCGACTGGACACGGTCGAACCGACACTACCGTCTTGTTCTCGAGATTCGGCACGAATTTCTTCTGAAATGCCAGTCCGTAAGCGACAAAGGTTTCCAGTGGAACAGGCAGTGCTGTGTCTTGGTACGGCAAGCCTTCCTGCCGGCAATAATGGGCAAGAGTGAACTGAGAGCCGGGATCCGCTAGAGAGGATGCAAAACCCTCCGACTTAAGCCGCATGCCCTTCGGCATCTGGTTAGCCCAGGCGCTCATCGGGTTTCCAAATATACGAAATGGCACGCCGCTAGCGGCCAAAAAGGCGGCAATCGAAAGACCGTAGGGCCCGGCCCCTATGATGGCTACTTCGGTTGCATTTGCAGATTGAGGTTTTGGCTGCGCCATAGATGTCTCATCTCCCAAGAAATGGGCTCTCACCACCGTCAAATGCGATCATGCTGGCGCCAATTTCGCCACCACTACACGTTTGATCATGCTCCAGGCAAAGAAGACGCTCTGGCGTGGGCGAGGGAACAGCAGGATGACGGCAGCCCCCGTGCCCAAGCCAATGGGACCACATACTAGCAATTGTACGATGGGGGCAGCGTGGGCGACCGTTTTGTACGCCAAGGTTGTCGTGAGAAAAACTGCCCCCCAACAAGGAAGATGAGACAGGAAGCCCATCCAAAGATCACGCGTTGTCACCGGCCCACTTCTGCCAGCGATGTAGTACACGATTGGCAATCGAATGAGGAGACTAATAAACGAAAGTGACACGACGACGCCAAGAGGACCCCAAGGCAGCCCGATCAGGTAGGCGGTAATGGTTACCGCACCCGCCACCGTGTGGTTGCGCAACTGGTCCTGCCCTCTGCCCTGGCTTTCATATAACCAGGGACAAATATAGGAAAGAGGCCCGGACACGGCGACCAAGCTGAAGGCGGCAAAGAGCGGGATCGCCCCGCCCCACTTCGGGCCCAAGATCACCAGTACCAAAGGCCTTGCCAGAACAAAGCACATTGCAGTAAAGGAAAAAACTATAAGCGCAAGAGAGTCGTAAGCCCGCATCACACTTCGTCGATAGCGATCTGGATCAGCTTGGAGCCGCGAGAGAACTGGGGTCAAGACGGCTGTGAGCGGCATCATCACTTGCTGAATGGGCCGGGTGAGCAGCACATTTGCGCGCGTGTAGAGGCCAAGCGGCTCCGCTCCAAAAAACCGTCCGAGCAGAATGCTGTCAGTATTGAGGGACATTTGGGCCAGAAAATCGGCCAGGCTGAGGTGCGCCCCGAAGCGCACCAGCGGCATCACGCCGCTGTTTTTTGACGGCAGGCGGGGGCGCCACCCTGACGTCAGCCAGGTCAGCGTCAGGTTGCAAGCTCCGGTCGCTATCTGCTGCGCTACCAGAGCCCAGTACGCGAAGCCGAACCAGGCGAGACCGCATGCGATGCCGATCCCTATCGTGCTTGACGTCACATCAATGATCGCCAGTGCCCGAAACCGCATCTGCCGAGTCAGCAGAGCCTGATGCTGGACGGTTGATCCGGCCAGCAAGAACGTCAGCGACAGGGCCAGCATGATGCTCGAAACTCGCGGATCGTGGTAAAACCTTGCTGTGAGGGGCGCAAGTCCGACGCTCAACACCGCTAAAACACCGCTCAATCCAACGTTGATCCAAAACAAATTCGAGACCTGTGCTTGCGTAATCGTGTCTCGCTGGATCGTCGCTATCGATAGCCCCATCTGACTGAAGACGGCTACCAGTGCGGTGATACCCAGGACCATGCCTACCAATCCAAAATCCCTCGGGCTCAATAAACGCGCCAGGATGGCTGCGGACACGAAGTTCAGGAGAAACTTGGCGGCCTGGGCCCCTATCGTGAGGAAGCCCCCTGAAATCGCACGATGCTCGATGTCTTGAACCAGATGATCCGTGCGGAAGTGCTCTACTTGCGACGCCGCTTCGGGATTGTCTATTTCCGCCATCCTCAGGTCAGTCCCCACGCAACCTCCAAAGTCGCGTAAAACTTGCATTTAGAGTGGCCCTCGAAGCCGGCCGTCCAACTGCAGTTACTTCACTATACTTAAAGTCCGAGGGTCATTCGGCTTATTTATCTAGACGCCGCGGCACTTGCTGAAGACTTGCCTGAAGACCACACCTTCCCTGCATCGCAGTATTCTCCAGTATCTTTAGCGCAGTTTCTGTCGTGCTAGCTCCCCTAGTTGCTTGCGCGGTTCCTCAATCAAGCGGTTCCTCAATCAATATGTCGGCTTAGATCGGTCACCCATTGCTTCGCCCACCAGTCCCCACTTTCGCGCCCTGCCGGACAGGCCCTTGCCTTGCCCTTTTTTGGCCTTGCGTCCAGTAGACACCACTTTAAGCGATACCTACACTGTATGGGTGATGCAAACTATGCACGTAAGTCGCCCAGGACCGTCAGGCAATAAGGCAAACGTAGCCGCGGGTTCGGCTTTCAGAATGAGGTCAGCAATCATGTCAAGAATCATTTCCCTCTGGGCGTTGATGATAATCCTAATGGTGATCGGCAGCGCTATCCTGGGGCAGCCCGCCTCAGCACAGACGTACAGTCTCCCCAACGTCAACAGTGGTTGTCCGTCGAATTGCCGGCTAATCACCTGGAAGGCCGGATCCGATGTTTGGAATGGGGGCGTCCTGCCAAACTACACGTCGGTCACTTGTTCCGGATTGGCAGGAAATGGAACAACCGATGATGGCCCCGCCATTCAAACTTGCATCAACAGCGCGTCATCCGGTACCGCAGTCTTCCTTCCAGCGGGCACCTACTTTGTTAACAGCACAGTTCGATTAAAGAGTAGTGTCGTTCTGCGCGGAGCAGGTCCAACTACACAGATCAATGAAGGAGCGAGCGGCACACTCACCACTCAAAATTTTTCATATACTTCAATAAGTGGCTACAACGGATACGCCAATTTTCCGACACCCTATACGCTTTCAGGTAGTCCGACCAAGGGCGACACAACCGTAACAATCGGTTCCGGTTCGGTGAGTGTGGGTACCTGGATTAAGGTATTCGGTAACGACGACCCTTCGCTCATCAACGATACGGGGACGAATGGGACCTGCAACTGGTGCGGAGACAACAGCGGCTGGTACGTTCAGCAGCAGATTGTGCAAGTTACGGCTATAAACAGCGGAACGGGCGGCTCTGGCTCGGTGGTGACCCTAAGCCGGCCTCTCTATTACACGCCCTATACAAGTTCCATCACGGTACAGGGACAGGTGGAACCAGCAGGGGCCAAATACAACATACTCACTTTTCCTACCCAGAAGGCTGGATTCGAAAACTTCCACGTAACGGCTACCGGAGATATTGGAGCGACTCAAATCATTCTGTTGCAAGGATGTCTCTACTGTTGGGTTAAGGGCGTAGAAACGCAAGAGACCGGAAGCTCTAGCGGTTCGGCACACATTGAGATGGACTTCACTTACGGTAGTGAGATTCGCGACAACTACCTCCACGACCAGCGTTCGGGGGCCAGTGGGTCAGGCTATGGGGTTTACTTCCAGTTCGTCAATAGCGATGCGAAGGTAGAGAACAACATCATGCGGCACAATCGTCATGGTATCGTGTATCAAGGCGGTGGCTCAGGCACGGCTATCCTCTACAATTACATTGACGATGGCTACACGGACGATCTGTCCTATCTCGGGTCAGCTAGAACGTCACACGGAGCTCACCCCTACATGAATTTGTTTGAGGGCAATGTCATTTCGCACATCGCGGCCGACGATTTCTGGGGAACCTCGTCGCATGATGTCTTTTTCCGTAACTGGATATGGGGAGATGAGACCGAGAATTGGGCCAATGCCATAGCCGCAACTGGCACGCCAATCAATGGTTTTGACGCGATCGACCTTTACCAAAGTCAAGAATACTACTCCTACGTCGGAAATGTCCTGGGTCACAGTGGACTTCATGCTATATGGTCAGCAGCATCGCTCTCAACAACCTGTGGCACGAATAACTGCGGTTACGAACAAGCAACCGCTCCGGGCGTCTATAGCTACGGGAACGGCAGCTTGGGTAGCGCAGCTACCTCATCGGGCACCATCCTTCGTCACGCCAATTGGGACTATAAAACGAATGGTGTGGCCTTCTGGGACGGAGGCTCGAACCACACCTTGGCAACTTCCATCTATTATCCGAGCGAACCTAGCTACCTATCTGGGTATCCGTGGCCATTGGAGGGACCCGAGGGCAATCCGACGATTAACGCCAACGCGGCGGAAAGTTGCTACCTTAAGGGACCGGGCAAGGGCGGATCATTTAATCCGGCCACATGCTACACGTCCTCCACATCGTCACAAGGTCCCGCGGCCCCGACGAGTCTTACGGCGATCGTGAACTGATCGTCGCCACTACCGACGGCCCCGAATGCTGTCTGGCGAATTCGAAAAATCGCACTGAACGTCACCCAGGCCCGATCGTAACAGTCTGAAGTACGAGGTGCGCGTGAAATTGGAGCGCCAGATACGGGAGGCCAGCAGCGCTGGCCTCTTCTCACTTGGGTCGAACCTCATTTGGACCATTGTCGTTTGCGTCAGATAACCAGGCGAAGCGGACCGACAAGGATGTTTCCTGCCATCCAGCTGAGTGAGAACTTCCATTAAAAGAGATACAGTCACGCCTGTAGGCAAAGGCTATTCTCTAGCTCGCAATGATCGAATATGCCAAATACTGCCAGTAGCCTCATCTTTAAGTGAAACACCTAGGATGAGAGGATGTGAACGTAGCACATTTTTCCAGATTCTCTTAGTGATGCGACTGTAATGCATCGAGATGAGAAACACCCCTTCGGGTTTCAACGCGCGCGAAAGGTTTTTCATCATGCCTAGATAGTCGTCAACGTAGTACAGCGATTCGTTCAGCACGACAATCGAGAACTGCTGTTCTGGCCGGAATGTGCGGCTGTCCCCGCACAAGAATTTGACATCGGATAAACGCCGCGCCGTGGCGGACTCGATTGCCGTCGCCGAGTAATCGAAAGCCACAATTTGCACGCCACTGACTTTCCGATACCGCTCCTCGAGCAGACCATCGCCACATCCCACGTCCAGGAGCGGGCCTTCTCCTTCGTATCGGCGCATCAAAGCCATCAATGTGCCATACCGGGCGTCTTCTTGCGCGATATTCAGATCGTACCCTTGGGACCAGGTATTGTTCCATCTGTCGGAGGAGTAGTAGCGTTCCTTGCTACGTGGAACCATGCGGCCAACTGCCCGATTTATAAGAGCGAGGACGTTACTCATTGTCTTGTGTGCCCTGGCCTTCTGTTCTTGCCTTTAGAAATAAGCTTTGATTTCGGTAGACTGCACATATAGTACCGCAAGAGATTCTATTCCGATTCCCTGCAAGCACCATGTCTGCCGCATCGTGAGCTCTGTAAATGCTTATGAAAGGCGCCGGGAAGGCTCTCAATGAGATCGCAGTCTGAAGTACGAAGCGCGCGTGAATTGGCGCGCCACAATACGGGCGGCTGGAGCTGACGTCTTCTCCATGCTCACGCGTTGGATGTTCCTTGGGTGAAAATGCGGAACTAAACCTGACGTCCCGAACGAGACGTCAAGTAACGACTCGGAGAAGACCGTTTTGAAGAACTCGTCCTGGACTCCGGTGTCGTTGTGCGGAAACGCGAATGCTTTCGGACTTACGCCGAAACGCGTCTCGAGCAGTTCCATGCTCATTCGAGTTTGCATGAGCTGCTCTGAGAGCGAAAGGTCGGCGTAGAGGGGATGATCGTGACTGTGCGCTCCTATGCTAAACCCCTTATTCAGCAGGGTCACGATTTGCTCGGACGTGAGGTGCGGCCGGGATTCACGGACGTAGTGATCTAGATCGAAATCTAAGGCTTCAGCTAAGGTGTGCACAAGCGACTTCCGTGCATACCCTATCGACAGCATCCGCTCCCGCAGGGTCGCGCGGCCGCTTTTTGGTGCGGGCAAAATGGATTCCAGTTGTGCGCCGGCCGGGTTTGCACGGGAGTGCTGTAACTGGGCGCGATCGAGCAGAACGCTGAGCGCGTTGTAATGCGCGAGACCGCCACCATCCAGGAATGCGGTATTGAGAAAAAATGTGGCAGGGACACCTGCTCGCTGCAGGATAGGCGCAACGATATCATGCATTTCCCTGAATCCGTCGTCGAACGTCAGGTGGAAACAGCAGCGGCTAAGGGTTCGAGTTCCGTTCAATACATCGACGATATCTTTGAGCGTCACGGGCTCGAAGTGGCTGGCGAAAAATTCTACATCCGACGTAAACTCTGCGATGTTTCTGAAGCGATACAGATTGCTGACGTGCGGTACATGAACGTCGCTTACCATGTGGTAGAACGGGACCACAAGCGACACTCCGGAGAGTGGACGGACCCACCCCATGGGTACCCACGCTGCTCCTTTCGACAAAAGACTTGAGGTCATCGCTACTCCTGTCCGACTTGGCTATACCGTGTCCGAGTTTCCGGGGTAACTCGGCCTTTCTCTGGTGACAGGCAAAAAATAAGGTGCGCGAGTCCCTTAAACATCGTGGCCTGCCCCCAATGGAGCATGGGAGTTCGGGCTGTTATGCCGAAAGGGTATTTGCGGTAATAGAAGAAGCCGGAGCGATTCTGCATGTTGCGAATAGTCCATTCGGCTACCTTGATGGCAAGGGAGAGTGACTCGGGATCTTCTGGAGCAAAGTATGCCAGCGTATCGATCGCTTGAGACGCACATTGAATGTCAATCGGGTATGCGCGATTGTGGTAATACTTCGGGCGCCCGGACGTTTCGAAGAAATTGCTTTTAAAAAACCGAAGGCCCCTTGCAAGGTGATCGGAGAACTCGGTGTCGCCAGTGTAATCGATGTAGCATTTTAGACTGTCCAGGTTGTAGCCCGTGTGGAAGTTGTCGATCCAGTGATATTGATCGTCAACTGCGTACCACCACGCCCCATCGGGGAGCATACTCAAACAGCTGTACCGCATCGCCGAGCGTGCTACATCTGCATAATCCTGGCGACCCACGTGCCGTGCGGTCCGCGCGAGCGCCGCTGCACCCAGCATGTTCGCGTTGTGGATCGATTCCTGTCCGTGTGCAAAATAGCTCAAGCACTCGCCGTGGTCTGTCCGCTCGCGCGGCAGCGACATGATCCAATCACATGCACTCGACGCGATATCGAGGAACCACTGGTCCTGGGACTGCTCGAACGCCTCAAGATACGCCTGCGCAATCTGGCTTGTCCAGACAATGATACTGTCATCTTTATAGTATGCGCCGCCACGGCTGGAAAAATCGAAATAGTTCGCCCAGCTATGTTTCTCGAATTTCGGCGATTTGTGAGTATCGAGCCACTTCAGACATGCCACAGCCTTTGTCCAGCAGTCGGCATCCCCTGTGGCACGGTGAAGGAAGAGATAGCCCCAGGCCATCATTCCACGCCCCTTGGTAGAGTCCAGAGGCTTGATGCCAACCAAAGGTCTAATATTGACGGGGGACTGCCGCACCGCCTGCTGCAGAATCCGCTCGGCGAGGAGGTTTCTAAACGTGAGGACTCGGAGCGGGCTCGAAAGTCCATCGAATGGCTCGAAGCCTCGATATTCCTTCTTCTCGACCCAACGTCGAACCGCATCTGCACTTTTCACCAGATGCGGGAGTGCCGTCAAACCTAGGGCCTTTTCCGGCGTAAGTTTGTTTTTTTGCTCGGACGGGTTATTAAAGCTGGAACTGGTTTGAGTTGTCATGCTGATTTCTTCTTAGCCTTTTGAAATGGTGATTATCGCGAAATGAATTCAACACAAGAGAGAAATCCGTTGAACATTGACTCAATTGAAGCCACTTCAAGGATGTCACGACGGGCGTTCTCCGACATTCGCCTGCACTCCGCGTCGTTGTCGATTAGAAAGAAAAGACGGTCTCGAAGCGCTATCCGGTCATTTTCCGGTACGATGAACCCGTTCTCGCCATCGCGAAGGTATTCGATCTCGGGAGGCTGGTTTCCCCGTTCGGTGACCATCGGGAGCCCCCAAAAAAACGCCTGGTTGAGGCCCAAGCCAACATGACCGGGAATCGAGCAAACGTCCGCCATTTTAAAAATTCGGCTGATCTGGCGATTTTCAGGATCGTGGACCTCTCCTAAATAAATCGTATTCGCCGGGTTCATACGCGCGCGAAGTTCTTCGGTGAGCCCAGACCCGACTATTACCAGTCCCACATCCTTCCGGTCGAGTTTATGGAAAATCTCAATGAGATGATCGACTTTTTTGCGGTTCTTCTCTTCCCCGATCCGCCCGGCGAACAATACTACCTTCTTAAATGGGATTCCGAACTCCTGCTTGATGGTCTCCTTGGACTCGGAGATCACAGGAAAATCTCCAAAGTTAATGGTGTTATTAGCAACGAATACCTTTCCGTAGTGCCGCTCCGGGATAAATCGCCGCAGCGACGACGTGTACAGGATTAGGCCATCGCTGATCTGGTGGAGATAATCAAAGAACACATTGCGCAGCCGGTTGTTTGGATCGTCCAGATTTCTCGTTTTCGTCCAAACGGCCACCGGAATTCCTGAGAGCTTGAGCCAATGAATCAGTGGCCACTGGATTCGATCCTTGAGATGCAAAAACAGAATGACAGCGTCGGGACTGATTCGGCGGATTTCCTTGCGGTACTTGAAAAAACCAAATGGACGCTCTGCCAATTCAAAGAGAAGCTGATTCTTGTTCTGCCGCTGCAATTCGTTCGTCAGGACAACAAAATCCCACCCATGGTCACGGAATCGTCGCCATAAATAATTGTAAACTGACACCCGGTAGTGCATCACCCGGTTCGAAATCAGCAGAATTCGCCTGCGTGCCGTCGTGTGACAAGCATCAGAAGGCCCCGTGTTCTCCACCTGCGCGCTACCAGCAGATACCATAGTAATTCCCATTGAGTGCCCGCGGCTTTTCGACAATTCGTATCAGGTCAACAACTACCTGATCCGGGCGATGACTTTCTGCGAGTACCTCCCGAAACCGTCCGCTTGCCGTGCTGACCACGACCACATCGGATTCGCGCACGAGTTCCTCAGCCGATGATCGCATCAACGAGGACACATGCGGAATTTCTTTCTGGATATACTCCTTATTCGCCCCAACCAGGCGAGCAATCGAGACGAATTCATCGTAGATGGCGACACGGAATCCCCTTCCGAGCATCGTTTCGATGACTTCCAGAATCGGGCTTTCGCGCAGATCGTCGGTTCCGTGTTTAAAACTCAGCCCAAGAAAGCCAAGAGAGCGCCCCTTGAAACGTTGCAGCAGAGTGGTCACGCGTTCTATTTGTTTTTTGTTACTGACGAGAATTGCGTCGAGCAGCGGAGTCGGAACGTCTAAGCTCCGGGCATGATAAGTAAGGGCACGCAAGTCCTTCGGCAGACATGAGCCGCCAAACGCGAAACCTGGCTTCAGGTAGTACGGCGACAGATTGAGCTTGTTATCCATGCAGAAGATGTTCATGACCTCATGACTGTCGCAATCGGCTGCCTTGCAGATGCTCCCGATCTCGTTCGCAAACGTCACCTTAAGGGCGTGAAACGCATTGTCGGCGTATTTCAGACTCTCCGCCACAGGGATGCTGGTACGGATTAGGGGAGCCTCAATCCCTTCAAACAATGAGGCGACGGTTTGGCCTGCGCGACTATCCAGTTCCCCGATAACAGTGCGGGGCGGGTGGAAAAAATCCTTTACAGATGTTCCTTCACGCAGGAACTCAGGCACCATACACACACCGAAATCGCGCCCAGCGGTCTTCCCCGACCGTGATTCCAGCGACGGGATCACAATTCTTTCAACGGTCCCTGGCAGAACCGTACTGCGGATGGCAACTACGAAATACTCGTCCTTGGTCGCGAGCGCGGTGCCTATCTGCTCGCTGACCCTTTTCACGAGGTCCGTACAGAGGCTTCCATTTGGATTGCTCGGAGTTCCAACGCAGACTAAAGCGAGTTCGCTGTGAGCAATGGCGTCCTGCCAATCTTCGGTTGCGCTGAATTTGCCACTCTTGGTGACTTCTTCCAAGAGCTCCGTGAGGCCCGTCTCAATCACAGGAGGCAAGCCCTCGTTGATCATGGTAACTTTGGACGGATTTGCATCAACACCAATGACTTGGTGACCAAGTTGGGCCAGACAAGCCCCTGAAACTGACCCGACGTAGCCAAGGCCGAATACCGAAACTTTCATCCTACGCGCTCCTGACTGTTAACTGACCAGACATGATCGATCTCGCACGAATCTGGGCTAGAAATCTTGCGTGGTTCATCGCAAGGTGGATTCGAGGGAGCAAGGCGCAAGTGCAGGCTCAGATTTCCCTCGGACTTGCGTAAAGATTCGATCCATTATATGTGCGGTCAAAATGATTTCTCGATAAGGAATGGGCACCGGGGTGTCTCGAACGATAGACTGATAGAAGGACTCGATCAGGTATTTCATGCCCGATTTCATATGGAAGTCCCTCTTCAAAAATCGCCTCACGTTGGTAATCGCATTCGATATGTCCTGCTTGGCCAAGCTTACTGGTGGAATAAACTTCTCCACGTAGCTGACGTACCTCTGACCACGCAGCTTGACAATTGTTTCCTGATCCTGATCAAGGACAAGACCATTTTGAAGCCCGTAAACCCGAAACTGGTGAAGGGCCGGGCGCATTTGTGATGAGAATGTGAAATACGCTGTAGTCCCCTTCTCTTCTGAAATTATGACTCTCAACTCGTCTATGAGCTCTGTTTCACCTGTGCTCCGCAAGAAGGGACTGATGAAACCTTGAGCCATAACCGCAGGGGTTTCACTCGTAATATGCTCCGCAATGCGGGCAACGCCGTGGCTGATTATGTTGTGTAGCAGCCCACCCGGCAGCTTGCGCACCCAGTAGTTCTTGTCGTTCAACAATGCCCCAGCGAACCCGCCCCGTCCCAGTTCATAACAGAAGTAACTCTCCATATGGACGGGTGCTCCGCCGAGGTAGCCAGCCTGGATGAGCTCCCGCATTAGCCGCGCCGAGTGTCTGAATTGATCGTCGTGACCGGCGGTTACCTTCAAACCAGCGGCGTTCGCAATTGCCAGAAGTTCCCGCGCCTCATGCTCATAAACGGTGAATGGCTTCTCGACATAGACATGACATCCGGCCTCAAGACAGGTCTTAGCAATGCTGAAGTGGCTTTGCGGCGGCGTCGTTATATGGGCTACATCCGGTTTTGCCTGGACCAGCAGTTCGTTCAAATTGTCGAAGTATCGCTTGATCGGAAACCGCTGATATAGCTGGCGCGCCATCAAGAGTTCACGGTCGCACACAGCTACAATTTCGCAGCCTTCGATCCGCTGGATTTGCTCTGCGTGATCGTCGGCAATCTTTCCACAACCTACTATCGCGATTTTAAGCACGTGGTGCTCCCGCACGGCAGCTATCAAAATAAAGCCGAAGTCCTTCGCTGGTCGATACCGAGGGCTGCCATCCGACTCGGGACTTCAGCTTGGCATTGCTATAGTGGGTCTTCTTCCAGGACGCGTGCCACATTTTGCGATTATAGGCTGGTGGCAATTGTCCCTTTGACCATTTCGAATACCATTCCCAGATACGGCACAGAACATAACTGACACTGTGCGGAACATAGATGGACTTGAACTGCTTGACATTCCGTTTGTAGAGGCGCAGAAACTGCCGGCTCGAGGGTAAGTTGTCATCAACTATGTTAAAAACCTCCCCATCAGTGCCCTTGGTTAAACCTGCCAGGACCGTGGCCTCCGCGCAGTTGTCGACATATGTGAGGGGTATAGTGTTTCCGCCTCCAAGATGCAGAAAAATTCCAAAGGTGCCTATTCCCACCCGACCGTGTATACCCGGATTGCCAGGGCCATAAACCCACCCGGGACGTATGAGGACATAAGGAATATTAAAACGCTGAGCGTAATCCATCACGATATTGTCCTGCTCTGTTTTGGCGAAACAGTAAGCGTTGCCGCGTGATTCAGGACGCTCCTCGACGGGGGCAGACTCATCCAGTAACCGCCATTGGGGATTCCCCTCATTCTTGTAGACCGCGAAGGAACTCATGTTGACAAATCGCCGCAGAGTTCCCTGCTTAACGCAGGCGTCAAGTAAATTCCGCGTACTCACGACTGAGTTCATGAAAGCGTCGGGAAACGATTTCTCACCCCTGCCCGCGGCCAGATGAAAAACTACGGACACTCCTTCGGCTGCATCGGCGCAGTCCTGGGGGGAAAGGAGGTTGCCTGTCATAATTTCGACTTTTGCGCTGATTTGGTGAGCGCGGAGCACCTCATCGAGCCCGTTCATTTTGCTGGAGGGCCTTGTGAGGCAGCGTAGATTGTTGATGCCCAAGTTCAACAGAGCATTGACAACTCTGCAACCAATAAAGCCTGTCGCGCCGGTCACGAGTATGCGATCCTCAGGGCTGACAATCAAAGAAGCGTTTTTCGTGGAATTCATTCTTGTCTCACCGTTCATTCTATGTAGTGACGTACGGGTCTTTTATGGGATTGATACCTATAAAACCAAGTAGTCTGCCGATGTGGTCGAATAACCTGACTAGGATACTCATAAACTTGCCCTGACCCAGCACCAAGGCGAAGGGAAGTGCCAAGGTATATGCGGGAGCAGCCACGACGGATGTCAAGATGTCACGCACGGCGAATGTTGGATGGGCCAGCGAAGCGTGTCCCCTCAAAAGTGCTCGCTTCAGCAAGAAATAGCGGTTCCAGCGTATTGCCGGGACTGTTTCATAAGCTACAGCCTCGTTGCACCAGATGAAGACATGCCCTCTCTCGATCATTCTGCGAAAGAAATCCTGGTCTTCCCCAGTCCGGAATTCCGGCCTGAACGGCTCGGTCATCCCGGCAAAGATTTCTCTCTTTAAGAATGTGTTGCCGGTGCGACCCTTTCGCCAGTCGATCACGAACCCAGTTGGATAAGTTCGGCGGTCATAAAATTTACCCTCTATTACCCACTGGGGTGGCGCTTCGGCATATCGTGGATGCACTGGCCCAAGAACACCGTCCACATTGTGCTTAACGCAGGCTTCGAACAGTGTAAGCAACCACCGTCGAATCGGAGATTCATCATCGTCAATGAAAACAACAAAGTCCCCTGTCGCGCGTTCAATCGCCAGGTTTCGAGCTAGAGCGATGTTCTGCTCCGGCTGGACGCAATAATCGACGTTAATCTTCTGTCCGGCTGCGAACTCGGAAACCACAGTTTTGGCTGACTCTTGATGGTCGTTGTCGACAATAAGAATCGAATAAGTAAATAAACCGTCGGTCTCCTGTTCCCGAAGATCCGCCAACAAACCTCTCAGCATCTCCGGGCGCCGATAAGTACACACGCAAACCGTAATGTGCTTTGTGTGGGTCGTCATCAGACCAAACTATATCCTTCCAAGGAAGGCAACACTTTGGGAAGTGCCAAAGCACTATACGGTCTGCGGAAAGTAGGAGATGACACCAAAACATCGCCCTTGGAAGACTGTTCATGATGATTAATAGAACGACCCAAAACTGTGCCACTTCTGCTCAAGGGTGCCTTTCCAATTGGCCTCGGAAGATTGACACACACGAGAAGGAATAGGAACCACAGATCATGCGTCCCTTTGAGAAAGCTGGTCTCGGTTATGTTATTCAAAATAATGCTCAACAAGAGTGTTAGACGCAAGCTTCCAAATTGGAAGTCGCTCTCTAGATGGGTAAGAGCACCGGCGAATCCAACTCCGATGACAATGAGCAGCAACACTACCCCAACCGCGCCGAGCTCAACGTAGACATCGACGAAGCCATTATGACCTTCCGTGGGACGCCACGATGGCGTGACGCGGGACCAGTTGGGGAGGGGATACATTTCGGCCCCAACTCTCCCGACCCAGAAGGCCCCAATCCCAACGCCAAGGATCGGGCTCTTCGCAGCATTGTTGAGAACGTCAGTCCAAATGTAGGTGCGATCCGTAAGCGTCATATTGCGGCCCGTAGCCTGAACCACCATCTGAACTGGTGTTGTATCTAACGCTTGAAATACAAAGTATCCCAAAGGCGCGAGGACAGAGAGCGCCAGGGAGCCCGCCAAAATAATGCGTTTGGCTCTTGCGGCTCTTTTTCTAACGTATTGCAACCCAATGAGAACGACGGCGGAGATGACAAATCCAACGATTGCAGTGCTGCTGTGAATGTTTTTCGATCCCCGCAAGATCCAAAGTGTCATTCCAAGGAGAAGTAAACTTACCGTTAACTTTTTCTTGGGCCAGTCTTGAAGAATCTGCCAAAGCCAAAATGCACCACTGCACATCGCAACCTGTCCGAGACTATTCTTGTCCGTGGTAAGCCCAGTCCACTCCTCCTCGACACCACTCCAGTTATAAGTAACGCCGATATTCCTGAAATACTTGATTGTGATGACCGAGAGGGGGATGTGCACCAGATACAGACGTCGAAGTAGAGCTCGCACTGCCTCTAGAGGATTGCTCTCCGTGAGCACAACGAGCACCATCACAAGAGTGCCCATTGACCGAATGCCTCTTCGAAAAGAAATGGCGGGGAAATTCGACCAAATTATACTTAAGCCTATATAAACGAATAGAATAACCATCCATTTGTTGTGGATAAGAATCCTCTTGGCCTGTTCCGCCCGTGAACCTAGCGCAAATAATCCGAGCACGATCAGCAGTGTCATCAGCAGACGGTCCATAGGGCTGCCGGACAAATCTGCATCGCCAGTCCCGCCTCGGGCGAGCCAACTACCCAACGTTCTGGTGCTGGCAAAAAACAGCCAAATGTAAGGAACCCAAAGCCACAGGGACGGTTTATCGGGCCTGGCGTCCGGAATCGACCTCGCCACAGGCGAGGCGGCAAGTGAGGGAGTTGGTTTCGACGGGGTCACGCGTGATGCTCAGTATGCCTGGACAGGCGGATTTCTGAGTTGGACACGAGATGCAGGTAGAGATCGGCCTGTAGCTGTGGGTTGTTGTTCTCATAAAACTTGGAGGCCGCATGCGCCTGGCGTTCACGCATGTCCCGCTTATGGAACAATTCTACAATTGCATCGGCCATTTGCTCTACGTTCTCGGGTTCGTAGAAGCGAACCATTGTTTCGTCGAAGTAGCGGGCGATCACGTCAAGGCGCGGCGCAACAACCGGTACACCAAGGTAAACGTACTCCAGCAACTTCACGGGGAGCATATATTTATCGCAAGCGAGATTGCGCCGGTTGCCAATGATACCCAAATCCATGCCGCAAACCATCTCCGGTATTTGCTCCACAGGAAAGAATGTGCGACTAAAATGAACCTTTTCTTCGAGGCCCAACTGCGACGATAACGCGAGCGCTTCGGGAAGGTAGTCACCAGCACCGTATATCCATAGCTCTGCTGGAATGCGCTCGGTAACACTGGCCATGGCTCTTATAATCAGGTCGATCCCCAGGCGATACGCGATCGTGCCGTGATAGACGATGCGGAACCCTTCGCCCTTTTTTCCTCTCGTCAGGGGCCTGAACAGCTCCACATTTGGCAAATTCATCAGCACGGTACTTTTCTCCCGAGGAACTCCGCAATGCTCGGCAAGATAGTCCTGCTGGTTGTGGTCCGCGCAGAACACGCGATCGGCGAACATGGACGACAGCCGCTGTTCGATTCTCAAGGCGCAGACAGGTAGACTGTTTTCTTTGGCGTTGAACTTGGCCATGTAGTTGACAGTCATAAGATCGTGCACGTCCAGCATCAACTTGGCCCCGAGCGCCTTCGGAAAGATGCCAGCAAACACCAACGCATTCGGCATGTTGTGTACATGAATGACATCATACCGGTGGCGGAATGAGCGACGCGCAAGCAGGAGTGCAGACTTCAAGAAGAATTTCAGATAGGACCAGATGTACCTGAGCGAACTCTTGCCCTGGTACTTGGCCATAATCCGAAAAATAGTACCGGACCGTCGCTCTTCAATCGCCGCCTCGCCATCGCATTGGAGGGCAATGACATCGACATGATGTCCATGGTCCTCCAGCGTCCTCACGTAATTCTTAATTCGGGCGTCATTAATATAATGCGCATATGCTAACATGCAAACATTCATTCGTTCACCGTTATAGTTGTGTTGCGATCTCAACTGTAAGTGCGTTGTGCCAATTCCGGCCTATCTTCGCGACTAGTAGTTGGTCTGGCCGGGGATCAGCCCACATGACGATAGAGAATACGTCCCGTTGCTTGCAAAACTGCGTCTGGCATCAAAGCGAAGAGCATCTTGATCACACCAGACTGACGTCGTCCGGCCGCATCGGAAACCTGCTTTCGCGACCAGCGCAGATAG
Source organism: Candidatus Aquilonibacter sp. (assembly GCA_035486715.1). Taxonomy (GTDB): domain Bacteria; phylum Acidobacteriota; class Terriglobia; order Terriglobales; family Acidobacteriaceae; genus Sulfotelmatobacter. The sequence goes on along the minus strand of DATHMV010000026.1, from coordinate 20,752 downwards.
GTGAGCTTTGATGACTTCGCTCCCCAGCGGTCTTTGAACACAATCAGCCCGATGTTATCTGCGTCTGAACGGCCGAAATCCAAGCACGACACCCCTGCTGCTTTTGCCTCCATAATCGTTTTCCACAAGAGAAACGGAGTGCCTCCAAGATTACTGAACGTCTTGTCTGAACATCCGTATTTGTACACGACCACGTCCTTGTGCCGCAGAGTTAAAATGCTGGCAATTTCTTTTCCATCCTTAAACGCCACGCGAATCTGCAGCCGCTCACCCATGCAGGCAGCCAAGCTCCTGAACCACTGGATGGGCTGCGGCGGCAGTTGGTGCCGTCGGCGAGTCTTAATCAACAGACGGTAAAATGCATCCAGCAAAAATTCCGAGTTTCCGCATTCATATGCTAGTCCTTCACGCTCCGCACGTTTGATCGAGTGTTGAACGCCCGTCTTATGTGTTCGCCGCAGGAGCTCGTCAGGGGCCGGTCGCAGGTCGAGCATGTGCAGGTAACAATCGGGCGACTTGACAGCACCGTCGACGGTGGGCACTTCCATCCTTGGCCTGAGCTCAATGTATTTCCATTTCCCGGCATCCACCTCCTTCTTTAGTTCTTCGGTGATCGCTACCGCAGCACTGGGGCCATCCAGTAGCGGTTCGCAATGGTCGGCAAATGGAACAGAAACCATGCGGCGGCCCGTCAGCCAGCTGCGAACCTGACACACCACGATGCCATTCGACAGCGGTGAAGATGGTGGCGAAGTGGTGTAAACGACGGGGGTGTACCCGTACGTCCGTTGAATCGCTTCAAGCCACGGCAGGCTGTGAAAAACAGACGCGGAGTCATGACGATCGATAAATTCAGCCCATCGCGTATCGCGAATTGGGTCAATAGTGTAGACGGTCACAGTGCTTCCTTCACGAGGGCCTCGATTCTCTTCGGAGGACCTGCCGTTGAGAACAACGAGTCCCTGACAAATTGAGCCACCTCCCTCGGCAGTGCGTACCACGCAACATCTCCGAATTGGGCAGAGAGATGAGTCAAGAACTCTTTGTACAAAGTCACCGGAAACTCTGTCCGACCTATCCGATCTCCAAACGCGATGTAATCCGGATGCACATTGATAAGAGCTAAACCCCCATGTTGCGCCACCCAATCGAGTTTTCGCTTCCAAATGTCATTTGTTTTTTCACCGAGCACCAGAAATAGGGTCGAATCCTGAGGCAACGAGTACGGCAGTTCGACGTAGCCGCTTCCGTCAGATCGTCCGACCCAAAAAGGAAAGATCGTGTTTGCGCTATCTGGTTGTGGTTCAAATGGGTCCGTATCGAATGTTGACGCATCATAGAGGACGTTCAGTTCCTTCAACCACTCGAGATTATGAAACATAAACGCGGACCTAAATCCAACCGCTTGCCAGCGCTTCAGGTGCTCGTTAATGCGGGAGGCTCCGGCGATGAAATCAGCCTTTGACCGGTAGAGCGTGCCATCATGATGAAGATCATGGACGCCAATCTCGAACCCGTGTTCCACGAGAAAGGATCGGAGCGAAGAGGGCGTATGGTATGCCCCTTCAGGAACGAAATTGAAGGAGGAACGGAAGCCTAACTCCATCTCCAGTTCAGCCAAAGCTCTGCAACGTTCCATTCCTTTCTGACCTTCGACATCGTGCGTCAATACGAATGCAAATGACTTTCCTCCCGGCCACCCGGGCCACCCGTCGGGCCGGCGTACAGCCGACTCATCGATCGGCCAAACCTTTGAGGCATGTCGGCGACGTTTAGACGCGATGATGCTCCTGAGCTTCAGGCGTAGGTAGTGCGGGATGGCCGGCTTGACGAAGTAATAAAAGTCGAGGAGTCTCATGTGTTCCTCTGCTGGAGGAAGGACGCTATGAAATAAGCGTCCGTTCAACAACTGCCCGCGTCCCAGCGACTGGCGAGCCAGCCAGCTTAACGCCATTGTGGTGCTGCATAGAAGACCGGAACACAACCTTCACTCGGTCAGCCACAAAGGGCATAAGCGAAAGCCCGATACCGATCCAAGATTTCACAAACAGCCCATTGCTTCGCACGGAATGCACGAAACAGCGACGGGCCGTCTTGAGATGGCCCGCACAGAGTTCTAGACAGCCGAATCCATAATACCGATTGGCTGCGCAAAAGGAATCGCGTACTGTCTGCATCAAACTAACGAGACCATGTTGAGGTTTGCGCATTCGTTTCAGCTCTCGGATCCGTGATATCTCGCCTTCTCGGTCCTCGGACCTTCCTGCGCGGCGTCGCTGCGCCAAGCGAATTGAAGCAGCGCGAACTTGTTCGATGTATTCACGACTCATCACTGATAGACCTTTGGGATTCAAGCGGTAGCTGACGAGGCGCTCGTATAGGTTATGCGCCTCGCAGTGCTCCAGTATCCGCAGTACAAAGTCGTGATCTTCAGCAGGTTCTAACGCCCTAACGTATCCACCCACGGTTTCGTAAAGCGTTCTCCTAAACATGATGGACGAATGAAAAAAACACCACCGTTCCATAAGATTTCGCTGAATTGCCTCGTTGTGCTCTGGCAGGTATGACGTGTGCAGCACTGCGCCCTCAGCATCGATATTGTCGTAGACCCCGCATCCGACTAGACCCACCCGAGGATTCGCATCCAGAAAGGCCACCTGCCGCTCCAGTCTGGTTGGTACACATACATCGTCGGCATCCATGATGGCTATCAACTCCCCGCGCCCGGCGGCTAGGGCGTCGTTGCGCGACAATGCAGCGCCCCTGTTGGTTTGATGTCTAATAATCAGAATCCGCGGGTCATCAAAACTCTGGAGAATAGAGAGTGAGTCGTCGGAGGAAGAATCATCGACAACGATTAACTCGAAATCGCGATAAGTTTGTGCAAGGACACTGGCGACCGCCTTGCGTACGAATTGAGCGGCGTTGCACGCTGCCATCACAACCGTCACTCGAGGCACTGTATTTGCCGCGCTGGTTATTGAAGGTGTCATTTTCTGATTCTCTTATAGCCGCTGAATGGGGTTTGATTAGAACTTGCCCGTGAGATGCGCTCTATAGTGAATTCGGTGCGTTCCGAACAAAACGCAGAACTTCCTCACCCACCGCGCATTTGGTCCAGATCTGAGTTGCGGACATCTGGAGGGAGGCGATTTCGACGCTGAGTTGCAACGCTACTTGCGTGGCTCTGCAAGTAGTCCAGCAGGTTTTGCCGTTCGGGCCCTCGGGTCGGGCTGCATTGACGTCGCGTTGTGCCAAAGAGATCGCTTTAACAGTTGCGGCCAATGGAGCCAGTCGTATCCACCTTGCAGCTTTGCGCGCAGCAGGTCTTCGTCATCCCAATTGTTTACCGGCAGCCGGGGCAGAAAGAGCTTGTTACTTTTGCGGCTCACTCTCCCCAGGACCGTAGACACTCCATAGTCAAAGCCAAAGTTCTCCAGCAAATCTTCGACGAAGCGCACCAGATTCTTATCTTCTTCCGGAAACGAAAATGGGTAGGAAAAGCTGTCAACTGCGACCCCGAGATTTTGCTCGATGACTTCTTTGGATTGTCCGAGTTCGAATTCCAGATCTTCCGGCTGCAGCGAACGCAGGTCCGCATGCGTGACCGTATGGGAGCCGAACCGGATTCCCTCCCGGTGCAGTTCCCGCACTTCGCTCCAGGTGAGATAGTCCGCCCCTTCAACACGCGCCGAGGTCTGGCGGATTCGGTCGGTGGCAAGAAAAATTGTCGCTGTAAATCCACACTGCTTCAGGACGTCCATGGCTTCGGTGTAGAAATCGCGGTAGCCGTCGTCAAATGTCAGCACCACAGTCTTTGAAAGATCGGCTCCGGAATTCAGCGCCTCCCAGGCATCCTGCAAGTCCACTGTCTTGTACCCTTCGCTCCGTAACCAGCGCATCTGTTCCGAGAACACCGCCGGAAGTGTGTGTATGTGGTAGAACGGATGCGATATCCCGAACAGATTGCCCGATACGCTGTGATACATCAGGATCGGCAAACGCGTACCCAGACTCGGTCCGACAACGTGAGTCAAAGGCAACGAAATATAAAGAGTTGCGATCCTGTCAAGTCTGGTCATTGAGTTTCTAAAGCGCGAAATCAGAAAAGAGGGGAAAACGCTCTCCGAGCGGGAGGGAGATTTTCCCGGGGCTAAACCTTCCCTCCACCTGCCGGTATTGTCTTATCGCACCACCGACAACTTTGCGGACACAAATTCACGGACTTTGGCAGCAACTCTGCTCCGCTGCTCACCTGTCATTTGCGGGTACATCGGCAAGGACACGATTTCCGAAGCCACGCGTTCCGTGACGGGGAAATCACCCTGCTTGAAATTCAGCGATTCGTAGGCTTTCTGCAGGTGCAATGGAATCGGGTAGTGGATTCCCGTGCCGATCCCGGCCTCCGCAAGCGCGGCCTGGAAAGCTTCCCGATCCTGCACACGCACAACATACAGGTGATAAACGCCCTTCGTCCACGGCGCTTCCACAGGCACCACAACCGCGTCTTTCGCCTCCGCCAGCAATTCGTGATAGCGATGCGCGTGGGCCCGCCGCGATTCGTTCCATTTCGCCAAGTGCCGAAGCTTCACGGATAGCCAGCCAGCTTGAATTGAATCAAGACGGCCATTGTATCCTTCGATGTCGTGATAATATTTTTTTGCTTGGCCATGGTCGCGAATCATTCTCACTCGCCGGGCCATGGCTTCGTCATTCGTTGTTAGCGCGCCAGCCTCACCGCATGCGCCAAGATTCTTGCCCGGGTAGAAGCTGAAGGCAGCCGCTTTACCCATAGATCCCGCAAGCTTCCAAGTATTATCTTTCTTGGAAAAGTATTGCGCCCCGTGGGCCTGGCAAGCATCCTCGATTACAAAAAGATTGTACTTTTCTGCCAGCTCCAAAATTGGGTCCATGTCCGCGGTCTGTCCGTAGAGATGAACTGGGACGATTCCCGCAATGCGTCGTTTTGATGCGCTCTCGAGCAGTTCGCCGCTTTTGGGGTTGATTTCGCAGCGAGTCTCCAGATATTCGCGCAGCTTCTCCGGGTCCATAGTGAATGTCTGCTCGTGAATATCCACGAACGCGATCTGCCCGCCCGCCTGCGATATGGCTTCCGTAGTGGCGATAAACGTGTGCGGAACGGTGACGATAATGTCTCCGGGCTGCACACCAGCGGCCATGAAGGCAAACCGCAAAGCGTCGGTGCCGCTATTCACGCCGACACAATAGTTGGCGCCGCAAAATGCCGCGAACTCCCGCTCGAATTCCTCCACCATGGGCCCTCCAATGAATCCCGCATTACTGAAGGCCTTCTTAACAACCGCCAGGAGCTCTGCTTCCAGATCCTGGTGGGGGGTAACAAGATCAAGAAACGGTATTTTCGTTGGGTTCGCCATGTGTTTACTTTTTCTCCTCATTGACAAATCTCAGGAACCTTGCCGGATTTCCCGCCACGATTGCATTCGCGGGAATGTCTTTCGTCACAACACTTCCCGCGCCGACGATTGCGTTTTCACCGACAGTGACATTGCATAAAATCGTCGAACCCGAGCCGATCGAAGCCCCTTTGCAAATCCGGGTCTTCTCCACCTTCCAATCGGCCTCGGTCTGAAGTCCTCCGCCGGCAACGGTCGCTCTAGGGTAGACATCGTTGATAAACGTTACTCCATGCCCAATAAACACGCCGTCCTCGATCTCCACGCCTTCACAAATAAACGTGTGGCTGGAGATTTTGCAGCAGCGGCCGACCCTGGAGTTTTTTTGAATCTCCACGAATGCACCAATCTTCGTCTCGTCGCCAACTTCGCATCCGTAAAGATTGATGAATTTCGACAGCTTGACGTCTTTCCCCAGTTTCACGCTGGGTGCGATGCAAACGTAGTCGCTCACAGAGATACAGCCTCCCCGCGGCTCCGGATGGATCGGTCGGCGGCTTCCAGAATGCGCACGACGCGAAGGCCGGCTTCGCCGTCATTGAATGGTTTGGAATTCCCTTCAATGCATTTGATGAAATATGCGGTCTCGGCGCGCAACGCTTCCACCTGCTCAACCTGCGGCGCCCACATGTCTCCCGAGCGGTAACTGACAAGTAATTGGTGCAGGTTGCTCGGATTCGCGGACATACTGACTCCCTTGTCGTAGATCCTGAGCTTTTCGTCGGCTTCCAGATCGTTCCAGACCAGCATTTTCTTTTCGCCCCCGATAAGCGTGGTGCGCACTTTCACGGGAGAGAGCCAGTTGACGTTGACGTGGGCAATAATGCGCTTCGGGAAGTACACCGTGATGAACGCAACGTCTTCCACGCCGTTCAGGTGTCTCTCTCCGGTAGCCACCACAGCTTCCGGCTTTTCCCCGATCACGTAATCCATGATCGAAAGGTCGTGAGGAGCCAGGTCCCAGATCACGTTCACGTCGTGTTGAAACAAGCCGAGATTCACGCGCAGGGCATCGTAGTAATAGAGGTCGCCGAGTTCCTTCTTGTCCACCAGCTCTTTGATTTTTCTCACCGCGCCCGTGAACAGGAAGGTGTGATCGACCATGATCTTCAGGTTTTTCCGCTCCGCCAGCTCCACTAGCTCTTCGCCCTGCGCCACGCTGTAGGTGAAAGGCTTTTCGACAAAGACGTGCTTGCCGTTTTCGAGAGCCTTTTTCGCCAGTTCAAAGTGGGTCCAAACCGGCGTCACAACCGCGACGACGTCGATCTCGGACGATGTCAGGACTTGATTTTCGTCGGTCGTAAAGCCGATCCCGGGAAACGTCTTTTTCAGCCGCGCTTCGCAATTTGGATTGCGGTCTGCCACCAGAACCACTTCGGAATTATCCTGGGAATGGAAGTTCCGAACGATGTTCGGACCCCAGTAACCGTAACCAATCACACCGATACGCATCTTGGAACTCCTTGAGATTCCCTTCCGTCTAGGCCGCGCAGGGGGCAGTGGCGCTTTGTGGAGCGATCACAGAGGAACTACTCGAGCGGTTGACTTATTCCGCCGGAACGGGGCGGTATGTCCCGGCGAATTCGTTGATCTGGCAAACATCCTGTTGCATCCGTCTAATGTGCACCTTCGCCTTGAATCACAGCTCCGGGCGTCTGCGCCAGGATCTTCAGGTCCAGCCATACAGACCACGCCCTCGCATATTTCAAATCGAGCCGCACCATCTCATCAAAACGGGTCCGGCTGCGCCCTTCCACCTGCCAGAGCCCGGTAATGCCCGGCTTGATTTCCAGGACACGCCGACGGTGCCACACTTCGTACTTCCGGAATTCGTATGCCAGTGGCGGGCGCGGACCGACCAGAGACATATCTCCGCGCATCACATTCCAGAATTGCGGCAACTCGTCCAGGCTGGTCTTTCGTATGAAACGGCCGATCGGAGTCACACGAGGATCTTTTTGAATCTTGAACACTGGCTTCGTCGCGGCTTCAGAATTGCCATCCACCTGCCCGGCTATGAATTGCTCAACGTATTGCTGGTGAATCTTTGCGTCGCAATCCGTCCGCATCGAGCGAAACTTCAATACCGTAAAGGTCTTGCCATGCTGACCGAGACGTTCCTGCTTGAAGAGCACCGGACCCTTTGACGAGAATTTGATCGCCAGGGCCACCGCCGCAAAGACCGGGGACAGGAAAACCAGCGCCGCCGTGCTGCCGGCTACGTCAATCACGCGCTTGATCGCAAGCGGAACCCTTCTTGCGTCTTCTCTCTTCTGAATTTCCGGGTACAGCTTGATGTTTGCCGAATGGTCGTTCGCTCCACTCCCGTACTCTTCGGGGAAAAAATGAAAGGACGCGGTGATCGAAGTGCTCTTTTCGATTCCCAGTGTCGACTCGAAGATCGCTCTGAACTTGTCCAGAAACCGCTTCTGGACCACTTCATTGGATGCTTTTCCCAGTTCTGTCCCGATCACTCCCATCAGACTGTTTTCGAGATACCATCCGATGACGTCCGTCTCGCGGGTGGCTTCGGACAAGGATTTCGCCAGCATCTGCACCACGCGGTCTTTGCCGGAAATTCCACTCACAATCTTTTGGACATCCACCAGGATGAGCACGAACCGGTTCTGGGCGCGCTCCGCGCGGCGGCGCTCCAGGTACAGCATGGACACGAACGCATCTTCGTTGAGCAGCATACGGGGCGGCGTATTGCCCATATTCGGAACTGACAAATGTGCGCGAACTTCCAGCTTGGGCCGTTCGTTCTCTCGTCGCGCTATCGCTTCCATTGGACTCATTTTTCTTGCTCCGATTTTCATCCGTCTGAACTTAGATCCCCATGGGCACGCGGATCGGGCGAAGGATCCGCTGCGTCATGCTCTCTCGCGTCTCTTCCTTAACCAGGGAAAGCCACGATGTTTCCACTTCCATTGCCACTGACCTCTGAAGGAGCGTCACCGAAAGAATTACGCGGTGATTACCCTTCACGTTGACTAGAATCCCCTCCAACCCCGACAGAGTTCCGTAATTCACCCGAACCCGCTGGCCGACCTCCAAGTAGGGCCAAGGCTGCTTGGGCATTCCAGAAGACACAGCCAGTTGCAGCGACTGAATCTCTTCGTCTGAAACCGAAATTGCAGTTCGGCCATACCCCACGATCTGGAGCACCCCCGGAGTGGTAATAACGGGCCGGCGATTCTGAAATTCAAAGCGGCAGAAGAGATATCCAGGAAAGAGAGGTTGTTCGACTTCTTTCACCCGGTCTGACCACTTTCGAATGCTCTTGTAAGTGGGCAGCAGGCATTCGTATCCTTGCCCCATGATCTGCGAGGCTACGTACCCTTCCTTGCGAGAGCGCACCTGCAGGGCGTACCATGAAGTCTTGGGACTCGAGCCGCTCACTGCATGTTCCGGTAGGGGATTCAAGGTTCCGTCCGTTTCCTGTCCAGCCTCGTCTATTCGGTAGGCTATCGCCGTTACGGTCACATCGAACCGTCACTTACCTAAGGGCAATTACCCTGCCAGTTGTCAGTGGGTCAGGCACTCCAACTCTCGCTCAATCAATTTCCCATCTAATTGAAAACAAAATACTTGCTTGGGCCGATATTTACGACTCCGATTGGGCAGGCTCAAGACTCGGCGGCAATGAGAAAAGCTATGCCCTATTGTTGCAATCGGGTTCCCCAGACCGGTTTTCGCAGAGGAATCCTAGGCCTTACGTAATTGAAACTAATGGTTTTAAGTGGACTCCGGTCAGGTTAAATGGAGTCAAAAGAGGCATTTCTCAACACTTTCAGCGGAACAAGACCAGCTCTATCGATTCCCTTCCCTAATAGCCTCTCAGAGGAGCGCACGGGCCTTTCTGTACCCAGCGGCGGGGAGAGCAGTCTTTCTCGGACCAACCGTGGGCTCCGGCGGTCAGGCCTGAGGCCTGGTCGGCCTGCTTCAAACCAAATAATGCATGCGGTCGGACACGGGCCTCTCCACTTGCTTTATGCGGCATCACGTCCCGCGTGTTTTCGTGCGTTCGACAGGCTCTTTGAAATACTATGAGAGGCGGCTTTCGCGGCCTTTGAGAAACTGCAGTAACGAGGAAAAGTGGGAATTTCAACCCCGAGCGTGATACAAATTCCAACACTTGGCATCCCTGGAAGGACTCGTCCTTGACTGCTGCTCTCTCCCGCTTTTCTGATCGCTGGCTGATCTTCGGAGTATGGACGTCGCTATCCCTTTTGCTCTTTGTAAAGCCGCTTTATGAAATGTTCCAGCTTGTCAGCCGGGACGATACATCCTCCCACATCGTTTTGATTCCTTTTATTACCGCCTGGCTTCTGTACACGGAGCGAAAACCGTCCCAGGCAGAAGGCGCTTTGAACATCTGGCCTTCGGTGCTCTTTCTTGCACCCTCACTGCCGATGGCTTTTTTTTCGCTCCATTGCGAGTCATGTGCTCCAAAAACCCGCTTGAGCGGTTACGCTCTTGCCCTCGTCCTTCTGGTGATTGCCGGTTTTGTCTTCGCACTGGGCGCAGCCGCCGCCAAATCCTCCTGGTTCGCACTCGCCTTCCTGTTTTTCTCGATTCCCATCCCGGAGCTGTTTCTCAGCAGGATAATTTACGGCCTGCAGTCGGGCTCCGCAGCGATCGCCGAATTTTTCTTCAATCTAAGCGGGGCTCCCGTGCTGCGCGATGGCTTTTTCTTTCGCTTGCCGAAAATGTCCATTGAAGTGGCGCAGGAATGTAGCGGAATCCGTTCCAGTTTGGCGCTTTTAATCCTTGCTCTGCTCGTTGCGCACTTCTCGTTTCGGCCGTTCTGGAAAAAGCTGGCGTTTGTGGCTGCGGGGCTTTGCATGATGCTCGTCAAAAACGGGATTCGCATCGCCTCGCTTACCTTATTGGCGAACTACGTCAATCCCGCTTTTCTAACCGGACGCCTGCACCATCAGGGTGGAATTGTTTTTTTCCTGATCGGTTTAGCACTGCTTTGGCCCGTTTATTGGGCCCTCCGGAGAGGTGAGACAACTCCACTTCCTGCGGCTGTGGGGCAGGATTAATCTATTGCTCCAGAGCAATCGGACGTTAACAAACATTCAAGCGCACAATCAGCTCTTCTCTTTCGAATCGCCCTCCTGCTGAGACCCATACCCATAGTAATAGCCTCCGTAGGAATCGCTTTTTTCCACGCGGTTAAGCACAACGCCCAGCAGATTTTTCTCGCGAAATTCCGAGGACGCCTTTGTCGCCAGTTCGAAATCCGTCGACCCAGCTCTCACCACGAACAAAACGCCGTCGCACATATCGGCAAGAATGCTGGCGTCGTGCACCGCAAGTGCTGGCGGAGAATCCAGAATAATCCAATCGAAGATGAGCGACATCCGGTCGAGCAATTGTTTCATGCGGTCGCTGTGTAGCAATTCGCTGGGATTCGAAACTTCGCTTCCGCCTGGAATCAGGCAAAGGTTTCCGTCCTTCTCTACTTGCGTAACTTGGTACTCGTCGGCATCTCCGCGAAGATAATCCGACAATCCTGGTCTCTCCGAAGCTCCTAGATGGAAGTGCAGCCGTGAGGCCCTGAGATCGGAGTCGATCAGCAGAACCCTGCGATTCTTCTGGAGGATGAAGGATTGCGCCAGGTTCGCAGCCACAAAGGTCTTCCCTTCGGCGGGAGTGCTGCTGGTGACCAGAATTCGCTTCAGGGGCTGTACCGAAGCTATCTGGTAAAGTCGCGAGCGCAAGGTCCGGAATTTCTCTCCGCCTACCGAATTATTCGAGTGCGCGGAATGCACATTTGGGCCTGTATCCGGCTTCCAGGTCACTTGCCGGCCGCGTTTCGCGAACTCCTCGAAGCGCAGAAGTCCCGGATCCGCCTTCTCCGCCACCCGAGCCTTCGTAGGGGCATCTCCGATGACGGGCAGGCTTCCATTTATTTCTTCCTGTATCGACAGATCCACAAGGTCAGCCGTGGTTCGATTCGCGGTCTGCGCGGTCCGCTCTTCTGCGGCTCTTTTCAACGCTTCGTGGATACGGCTCATCGTTTGCCCTTTTCAATCGATCTCACTGAGATTCGTGCACTTAAAAGCTGGCCTTCGTCGTGTTTCTGCAACCGTGCGACCGTTATCCGTTCCCTTGCGCCCGCACATCAAAACTGGGAACCGTCGTCAAAACGGGCAGCTTCATGCAAAGCTCCACATCACGCTCCGAGTACATTGCTTTGTCACTGACAGCCAGCAGATAAAGAATACCGAGAGACAACGCAAGTCCCGCGCCGAGACTCCCGCCCACGAACACAATTTTCTTTGGAAACGAAGGCGTTAAAGGAAGGCTGGGCGAATCTAGTACTCTGAAATTCTCTCCTTGTTGCTCGTGCTCCAGATCCGTGGCCATTGCCGAATTTTCCCGCTTCTTTAGCAATTCGTTGTAAATATCCGAAGCTGTCTGGTAACTCCGCGTCAATTCTTTCAATTGTTGTTCCACCACAGGGCTGGCCTGCAAGCGACCCTGAATCGCTCGGATCTGATCCTGAATCTGACTTTGGCGCTTTGTCATGTCCGAGATCGTAAACTCGTCCTGCTTGATCTTGGTGCGCAATTGTTGGATCGAAGGGGGTTCTCGAAGAGAGATTTGAGCCGCGGACGGAGCGGCTTTAGGCGCTGGTGCTTCGCCCATCCTGCGCTTGAGATCTTCGATTTGCGTCTTCAGCTTGATCACATCGGGATGTTCTGGAGTATATTTCGCCTGTAAAGCCGCTAGTTGGCTCTCAAGAGCCGCCAACTCCTGATCCTGTGTCTCGGGATTCTGCTGTCCAGCCTGGGACAACTTCCAGTTGGCTTCCTGCTGACTAAGCAGCGTCTCGTTCAGGGTCTTGTCCTGCTGCGCCCGGGTGAGGGCCTGGGTGGTGGCATCCAATTGCGTGTTCATTCCGCTCAGGAGGGTCAGATTAGTCTGCTCCTGCTCTGGCATCGAAACCAGGTGCTCTGCCTTGAACTTTGCGAGCCCCTTGTCCTGCTCTTCCAGTTTAGCCTTCGCCTCATTCAACTGCTCCGTCAAGAACTGCGACACCTTGTTCGATTGAGCCACGCGCCCCGTCGCATTCTGTTCCATGAACATTGAGGTAATTTCCTGGCAGATTTGTTGCGCCAATTGCGGGTTATCAAATGTGACGCTCACATTGAATCCCGGAGGTTCGTGATTGGTCGACCCGGCCATCGGCTGAATCAGTTCCACATCGATCGCAGCCTTCAATTTCTCAACCAAATCTTCCATGTGGGTCGTCTGGCGTTCTCGCGGGTACAGGCCAAATTTGTTGATAATCGATTCCAGCCTCGACCGACTCAGAATCTGCGCCTTCATCGAGGCCATGCGCTCATTCAGGTCATCCGTTATCACTGGCTTGATCAGATCTTTGGGCACAGTCGGTTGTTCGACGAGGACTAATGTAGATGAGGTATATTTCTTGGGGAGGACGAGAGAGGCTGCGAGCCCTATTACACCGAGCGTAACGGTCATAAAAGCGGGAATCCACCAATAGCGGCGAAAGACCCGCTTCACGTCCGCTAACGCTATTTCTCCGTTGCGTACCATTATCCCTACTACCTCGCTTTGGAGCCGTCCTGAACTTCAGTCCGGCAATGGCTCAAACGGAGCCATCTCATCCCTAAGGAAGATGCACGAGGATAACCACGCAGAAATCGTCCAAACTTCTCCCCCATCTTGCCATCGTCCTTCAACTAATTCAATATCAATAAGTTACAGTTTCCAAAAGAGACCACAATTCGAACCATTTTCCCTCGATACAGCCCACTCCCCAAGAAGTGGAAAAAAAATATCCCTATTATCCCTTTGGTTCCCCTCCCGTCCTCTCCCGATTCCTGGCTCGGATCCCCGCATAACTGATACACTTCAGCCAACCCGATTTCATGTGGCTTATCCGGCAGATTCCCTTAAATTTAACACTGCTCCAGAAGGCCGCTTGTTACCAGTGGGATAGGGGTGCAAAATTGCTTTTCCTGTCAATTATGAATTCCAGAGCCTTTCGCCTCGATTTTCCTCGCCGCGTAATGTGGCATCCTGGGCGACCTTCGGCTGCTTTGTTCTTGCTCGCGCTGATTTTCTGCGCCGGCTGCAATCGTGATCCAAAAAAGTTTCTGGCAAAGGGAAATGCCAGCTTTGACCAGGGAAAATATCCGGAAGCTTTGATTTATTACGGCCGCGCCCTCCAACTCGACCCTCGCTACGCCGAAGCGCATTTCAAGCTTGCGCAAACGCAACTCAAATTGTCGGCTTGGTCGGCGGCATTCGGCGAACTTCAGCGAACTGTTGAACTCCAGCCCGAGAACTGGGAAGCGCAACTGGAACTTGGCAGGCTGCAGCTTGCCGCTGGAAAAAAGCAGGAGGCCAAGGATCGGGCTCAACTCATACTCAAAGCGAATCCCGACAATGTTGACGCGCAGCTGCTGCTCTCCGATGCAGACTCTTCGCTCGGCAGTTCCACCGAAGCACTCCAGGAAGCGAATGACGCCGTGAAAATGGCGCCCGAACGTGCCGCAACCTACCTGAATCTCGCCCGGTTGCAGATTCGTTCTGGAAATCTCAAAGATGCCGAATCCAACCTCCTCAAAGCCCAGAGCCTGGAACCAAAAGCCGTCGTTCCCTACATGATGTTGGGCGCCCTCTATCACCAGGAGAAGCGATCTCCGGAGGCGGAAAAACAGTTGCAAGCCGCAATCGCCGCCGCTCCCCAGGATCCCGCTCCTCGGGCCACTCTTGCCGGCCTGTATTTTTCCGAGGGGCAAACGGCGCAGGCAGACCAGGTCTTAAGCGATGCCAGAGATCAGCTGAGCACCAATCCCGTTGCTTACCGTATGCTGGGAGATTCCTACCTTTCCCGCGGCCAACTGGATAAGGCAATCAGCGAATTTGAGGCTCTCTGTGCGAAACACCCGGATGACCTTTCGGTTCAGAGAACTTATATCCAGCTCTTGATTCTCAACAACCGGCTGGATGACGCCTCGGCCCGGACAGAAGCCATTTTGAAAAAGTCGCCCCAGGACGCGGAGGCTCTCGTCCTGAAAGGGCAAATCCTGTTGCGCCAGCACAAACCCGATGAGGCCCTGACGACGCTACAGTCCGCCCTGAAGAGTGCTCCAGACAATGCTCTCGGCCACTATCAACTGGGGCTCGCGTTCGTCGAGAAAGGCAACACGCAGCAAGCAGAGAGCGAGTGGCGAGAGGCGGTGCGCCTGCGCCCAAGTCTTGTGGAAGCGTGGCTGGCTCTGACAAAAAACGCCGCTATGAAAGGCGATTGGAAAAGTCTCGAGGATTTGAGCAACCAGCTCAAGAAGCATGCGCCAAACGCTGCTGACGGTTATCTCTATCACGCCACAGCACGGATGAATCAAGGCGACGCCGTGGGAGCTGAAGCGGACCTGATGAACCTGCAGAGACTGGCCCCGCAAGGCCCGCTGTATTACTTGAAGATGGGTGATTTGCGAATGGCGCAGAAACGCACTTCCGAGGCGGAGGCGATGTTCCGCCAGGCGCTCGCCCGCGATCCCAATTCATTCGAAGCCATCCGCGGCCTCGTTCAAGTCGACGAAGCAAAGAACAAGCCGGCGGACGCCATGGCTTTAGTTCAAGAGCAACTGAAACGGAACCCCAACAGCCCGGGCCTGCTTATGTTGCTTGCTGAACTTCAAGTTCAGGCAAAACAAGTGAAGCAAGCGAAAGATTCCGCGAACCAAGTGCTCTCGCTGGACAAAAATAATGTCGCTGCCATGGTTTTGCTCGCGCAATTGCAAAGCGCGGAGGGCTCACTCGACAAAGCCATCGCGCTTTACCAGCGAGCCATCGAAGTCGCGCCGCGCGATACTCGCCTGCAAATCGCGCTCGGTGGCCTCTACGAGCGCGTTGGCAACTGGCAACAGGCAGAATCCACCTACCAGAAGGTATTGGCACTTGAGCCGGAGAATCCTCTCGCTTCCAACAATCTCGCTTATCTACTCCTCGAGCATGGGGGAAGCCCCAACGTGGCGCTGACCCTGGCCCAGACCGCGCGAAAGGGTCTTCCCAACCTTCCCAACGCCGCCGACACGCTGGGATGGGCTTATTATAATAACGGCGGCTACTCCCTCGCGGCACCGCTCTTCGAAGACGCGGTGAAGGCCACTCCCAACAACCCCGCGTATCGCTATCATCTTGGGCTCACTTACCAGAAGCTCAACGATCAGGCTCGCGCCAAAACCGAACTGGAAAAGGTCATCAGCCTGAATCCTTCTTCCCCTCTTGCTGACCAGGCACGTCATGCTCTTGCCCAGCTCACCGGCGGCTAAAATTATTAACGCAGGCTTTGAATATCCAGCTGCCACATTCGGTTTGTGCTGCTCCTCCTTTTTTCATATAAGCTGGGATTGCCGTTCGGTCCTGTGAATTCCGGTATCACTCGTGGAAGTCCAAGCTCTCCAGCCGCACAGACTTTCAACCGCGAGAATTGTTGCGAGGAGATGATTGTTGATGAAAGGTGTCGTTCTTGCGGGCGGCAAGGGTTCCCGGCTTTATCCGCTTACACGCGTGACCAATAAGCATCTGCTTCCGGTCTACGATCGCCCGATGATCTTTTACCCCATCCAGACTCTCGTGGATGCGGGTATTCGCGAGATTATCGTGGTCACAGGCGGCCAGAACTCGGGCGACTTCCTGCGTTTGCTCTCCAACGGCAAGGAATTTGGTTTGCACCGCATTCACTACACCTACCAGGAGGGCGAAGGCGGCATCGCCGATGCATTGCGGCTGGCCAAGCCCTTCGTGGAAAATGAAAAGATCTGCGTCGTGCTCGGCGACAACATTATCGAAAATAATATAATTTCTGCGAAGCACTCCTTTGAAAAGCAGAAACGCGGCGCCCACATCATCCTGAAGGAAGTGACCGACCCGGAGCGATTCGGTTGTCCTGAACTTTCGGGCGGAAAAATACTCAAGATTGAGGAAAAGCCCGGGAAACCAAAGTCGAATTACGCCGTCACCGGAATCTATTTTTACGATGCCACGGTCTTTGAGAAAATCGGCAAGACAAAACCCAGCTGGCGCAACGAACTGGAAATCACTGACGTCAATAACCTGTACCTTGAGGAAAGCACCCTCACGCACAGCATTTTGGACGGATGGTGGACGGACGCGGGAACGTTCGAATCCCTCCTGCGTGCCACAAATCTTGCGGCGGACACAGGTACCAACAAGGTGCCTGGACGCGGAAAACCGCCACGCCCCTCCGAAGACTCCAAATAGAGGGCTCGCATTATCTGATGATGATTGCATATCGAATTTTGAGGAAGGAACGACTTAAGTGAAAGTTCTTGTTACAGGCGGCGCGGGGTTCATTGGTTCCAATTTCGTGCGCTTTCTCCTAAGCGCTCGCCGCAGCGTCGAAATCGTGAATTTCGACAAGTTAACCTATGCGGGAAATCCGGAAAGTCTTGCCGATATTGCCCAAGATCCTCGGTATCAGTTCGTTCGCGGAGACATCACCGATCGAAGCGCGGTTGGTGAGCTCTTCAGCCGCGGCTTCGATGCCGTGGTTCATTTCGCCGCCGAAACCCACGTTGATCGCAGCATCGAAGACGCTGCACCCTTTCTAAACACCAACATTCTCGGCACCCAATGCCTGCTCGAGGCCGCGCGCGAGTATCGCAGCCTGCGCTTCATCCACATCAGCACGGACGAGGTTTATGGCAGCGCCCCCGCCGGCGTTAAATTCAAGGAGGAAACTCCTCTCGACCCGCGCAGCCCCTATGCGGCCAGCAAAGCGTCCGCGGAGCATTTCGTCGCCGCCTACGCGAACACGTTCGGAATTTCGTCGGTCATCCTGCGCTGCACCAATAATTTTGGCCCGTTCCAATTTCCCGAGAAGCTAATCCCCTTGATGATCGCAAACGCCGACGAGAACAAGCCTCTTCCAGTCTATGGGGACGGCATGCAGGAGCGCGACTGGCTTTTCGTGGAAGACTATTGCCGAGCCATCACCCTCGCCCTCGAGAACGCAAGGCCGGGTTCCATCTACAATGTCTCCTCCGGCGTCTCGCAACCCAATCTAGAAATCGTTCGCACAATTCTTAAACTACTCGGCAAGCCAGAATCCTTGATTCAATATGTGAAGGACCGTCCCGGCCATGATCGCCGCTATGCGCTCGATAGTTCGAAATTCCAAAACGAACTTGGATGGCGCCCGCAGGTCAACTTCCAGGAAGGTGTTCGCAAAACTATCGAATGGTATCAGACCAATTCCGAGTGGCTCGATCACGCGCGCTCCGGCGAATATCGCGACTATTATGAGCGCCACTACCATCGCCGGTCCGAAACCTTTCGTTCCTGAATTGGCAGTCGGGTCGCGGTGAATTAAATTGTTTCCAAGTTTTGGGCGATTGTTGCAATGCTTGTTCTAAGCAAAGGGAGAAGATTGAAATTGGCGATTGATTCCTCGCATTCCCGCTTCCACACAGGAAAACCGTCCGGATTTTTCCGCATTTTCAAATACGGGGCATCCACCGTCGGATGAACTCATGCGAATTCTGCTGATCGGCGCCAATGGCTTGTTAGGGAGAGACCTCGTCGAGGACTGGACGGGAGACGACGTTATCCTGGCAACTTCTCTCGATGCCGATATTCGCGACATCCAGCAGGTTCGCCGATTGGTCGCCCGGGAACATCCAGACTGGATCGTCCTCACCGCGGGCTACACGGACGTGGATGGCAGCGAACGGAACCCGGATCTGGCCTTCGCAGTGAACCGAGATGGCACCAAGAATGTCTCCCTCATCGCGCGCGAGCTTGGCGTAAAACTCTGTTTTCTTAGCACCGACTATGTCTTTGACGGTGCAGCCAATCGTCCCTACGAACCGGGTGATGCCCCCCATCCCCTGAACGTCTACGGTGCCTCCAAGGCTGCCGGTGAAAGGGCCGTCCAGGAGGAAGCCGGGCGCTGGCTGATTATCCGAACCTCATGGCTTTTTGGCGCGGCCAGGGTAAGTTTCCCGGAGAAAATTCTTCAGGCGGCCGATTCCCTTCCGGAACTGAAAGTTGTCGCCGACCAGATCGGCTCTCCAACCTATACGAAAGATCTCGTCGCTGCCATCCGTGAATTGGTCCGTTCCGACGCGCACGGCATTCTGAACATCACGAACTCGGGAACATGTTCCTGGTTCGAATTTGCAAAGGAAACTCTGCATCAGGCGGGCCGGAGCACCCCCATTTTCCCGATTTCATCCGACCAGGCCGATCGCCTTGCCGCGCGCCCCGCCTATTCCGTTTTATCTCCAGATGCCCTGGCTTCCTACGGCATCGCCTTGCGTAGCTGGCAAGAGGCATTGCAAGCCTACCTCGTGGATCTTCGTCAGAAAGGAAAAGTTCGCTAGGGAACTGTCCCCTCAGCCGATAATTCGACATGGGAAATAGCCTCAAGTACTGGATTC
Source organism: Candidatus Aquilonibacter sp. (assembly GCA_035486715.1). Lineage (GTDB taxonomy): Bacteria > Acidobacteriota > Terriglobia > Terriglobales > Acidobacteriaceae > Sulfotelmatobacter. Next base: position 1,860 of record DATHMV010000026.1, on the reverse strand, counting down.
CAGCCATCTGCGTGGCTGTGCTGATCTCCACCTTTTCAACTCACTATTTCAGCGGTGCGGAAACTGCCAGATTTTTTATTCCATTACTACGATGGCTCTTTCCAGCTGCAAGCCTGCACACTCTTAACTTGATGCATACTGGAATTCGAAAACTGGCCCACATCACGGAATTCGGCGTATTCAGCACTGCTGTGTTCCACGGGGTTCGAGGGGAACGCCACGGCTGGCGGCCTTCCTGGGCTCTAATCACGTTGTTGATCGCGGTGAGCTACGCCGGGCTCGACGAGTGGCACCAATCCTTTGTGCCCATGCGAGAAGCCCGATTCCGCGATGTCCTGATCGACTCGACCGGAGCCTTACTCGCGCAATTTCTTGTTTGGGGTTACGCAAAACTTCGCAAAAACCCAGTGCAATCGCAGGATCTCGAAGGGTAACATTCCTAGCCGCCGAGCCCGGCGCTCCCGTTACGGGATGGCCGCAACCGCCTCATTCGAGTTGCTGCTTTCGTTCCCGCTTCCATCCACTGCGGTCGTCACGTAGTAATAAGTTGTGGAATTCGAGACTGTCGAATCCGTGTAATCTACCACCGAGACTAGGCTACCGTTCAACTTGGTATAGCCCGTGCCGCTCGTCAAGCTCCGGTACACGTTGTAGCCGTTGACCGTGGACGTGCTGGCAGTCCACGATAGGCTCACACTGTGAGTCACGGCCACTACCCCGCTGCCGGAGAGAGTAATCGCCGCAGGTGAACCGGTGGCGTTGCTGGTGACCGTGACGCTACCGCTAACACTGCCGGTAGCCGTCGGGCTGAATATCACGCTGAAGGTCAGTTTCTGCAAAGGCGTCAGTGTAACAGGTGCGCTGGCACCGCTGAGCGTATACCCAGTCCCGCTCACCGTGATTGCAGAAATCTGCACATTTGAATTTCCGGCGTTGGTAACCGTCACTGTTTGCGTCGAAGAGGTGCCGTTGGTCACGTTTCCAAAGCTAACAGCGTTCGTGCTGAGCGTCAGGATCTCCGTGGCAGCCACCCCGGTTCCTGTCAGTGCAACCACGTTCGGTGATGTTGCGGCATTGCTCACGATCGTGATGCTTCCGCTCGCCGACCCCGCGGCCGCAGGCTGATACTGTGCGTTAAATGTGCTGGTAAGGCCCGGATTAATCGAGAGAGGAAGGGGCAAACCGGTCGTGCTGAAACCGCTTCCGCTTACATTCGCCTGCGTGATTGTAAGGACGCCGTTCCCCGGATTGCTGATCTGAATCGTCTGGGAATTCGTTGAGCCCACAGTCACGCTTCCGAAGTTCGCGCTCGAAGGCGTCAGGGTGATACCCGCCTGGATACCCGTTCCGCTGACGGAAATAACTGTGTTCGTTCCCTGCGTGCCCGCCACGGTGATATTTCCGGAAACCGTTTCCGCGGCCGATGGATCAAACATCACGTTCATCGTCTGGGATTGCCCTGGCGTCAGGGTGAGTGGGGTCGTGACGCCGCTGGCAGCGACGTCTTTCGCGCTGACCGTCACCTGCGAAATCGTCACGTTCGCAGTTCCGTTATTGGTGAGTGTTACGCTCTTGGAACTCGCGACCCCTGCATTGACACTGCCGAAACTTAGGCTTGTCGGATTCGCGGATAGCGTCACAGTTCCCGCCACTCCCGTTCCGGTTAGAGCAATCGTGGACGGAGAGCCCGGCGCGTTGCTGGAGACCGTAATCGATCCGGGCAAGCTTCCCGCTGTGGTTGGCGCAAATACGGCGCTGAAGGTCGCGCTGGCGCCCGCCGCGATAGTGCTCGGCGTTGCCAACCCACTGATGCTGTACCCCGCACCGCTCACGCTCAGTTGAGATATGGTCAGCGACGAA
>DATHMV010000025.1:0-4022 GCA_035486715.1 Candidatus Aquilonibacter sp. | reverse complement strand
TGTTTGGAAATGAATTCTTCCCGCAGACGATCCAAGACTTTCAGGTCGGGCTCGATCTTAACTACACCGTCTTCGACTTCGGCGCCCGATCCGGTCGAATCAGTGCGGCGAAGGCGGAGCTTCTCGCGGCCAATTTCGCATTCAACGACACACATCGCAGCATCATTTACCAAGTAGAGCAAGCTTATTACCGACTGTTGAGTTCTGTAGGGCAGGAAGACGCTGCGCGAGCGAGCCTTGCCAACGCGCAAGCAGTGCAACAAGCCGCGGAAGATCGCTTGGCACACGGCCTCGCAACTTTGCCCGACGCATTGGAAGCTCGGAGTGCGACGGCGCAGGCAGACTATGATCTGCAAGCTGTACTCGGAGCTGAGGAGATCGCGCGCGGAGATCTGGCGACTGCGGTGGGGACTTCCGCGCCTGCTGTAATTCACGCCCAACCGCTCGATCAGGTCCCGACTCCCGAGTCGATTGGCGATACGGTCGATCTGGCGATCAACCGGGCACTCGAACAACGTCCCGACCTGATGCAACAGGTGGCTGCAATAAGGTCCGCAAATGCAAAGGTGCAGGAAGCGCGGGCCGCATACTATCCCGCGCTGAGCGTCAACGCCACGCCAGCCGCTCAAGCCGTGTACGGGCTGCAACAACCAAACCCGTGGACGCACACCGGAGACTTGGTCGGCGGAGTGACTTTGAATCTCCAATGGACGGTGTTTGACGGAGGCGCAAGACGGAACCGACTGGCACAAGCGCGGGCTAACATTCACGCGGCAGAAGCACAAGCGAATGTTGCCCGCAACCAAATCGCCGATCAGGTTTGGACCGCTTATTCGAATCTGAACACGGCATTTCGGCAGCGGCAGGCAGCGCTCGCTCTCTTGCAAGCGGCCGATCAGTCTTACAGTGCCGCGCTGGAATCGTACAACTATGGTGTACGCAGCTTGTTAGACGTAACCGCGGCCCAGCGGACACTTGCGCAAGCCCGCTCGGCCGACGTACTGGCGCGCACGCAGGTGCTCACCGCGCTTGCAAACTTGGCTTTCCGAACCGGAAATTCCATTCAGCCCAACAAGGCGAGGTCTCTACCATGACTGGAGACGGTAACCAAAGATTTGTGCGCTATCCAATCGCCTTCGCTCCCTTGCTGCTTACAGGTTGTGGACGAGCGCCCGCCGTGGACATCCTGGGTTCATTCTTTCCCGCTTGGCTCATTTGTTTAGTGGTGGCGATCTCGTTTACCGCTGTCGGCCGATTTGTGCTTTTGCGATTCAACATGAATGTTGCTTTACCCGTCATCTTCTATCCGAGCTTTACCGCCTTTTTCACATTCGCACTGTGGCTAGTCTTCTTTCACTAGTCAAGAAGAGCAACTATGGCCGTTGACACGAATACGAAACCCCAAAGGCTGCTCAGCCGCCGACTGAGTATCGGCTTCGCACTGGCGGCAGCGGTGCTCGGCGCAGTGGCCCTTTATCGCACGAATCACTATCCACGCACAGATGATGCGGCAGTTTTTGCAAACTTCATCGGGATTGCGCCCCAAGTAGATGGACCCGTCATCCGCCTGAACGTGCGTGACAATCAGTTCGTGAAAAAGGGCGAACTACTCTACGAGGTCGACGATCGTCCGTACCAGTATGCCCTTGAAACAGCCATTTCCAACCAGGAGGCGCTCGAAGGTCAAATTGTCGACGAGCAGCGAAGGATAGCAGCATTGGTCAGCGCGGTTTCTGTTTCGCAAGCAAAGATCCATAGTGCTGAGGCTGACGTCGCGAATTCGGAACAGGGTATCAACAGGGTGCGAGCCGAGTGGACATATGCAAGCAACAATCTGCATCGGCTAGAGCCGCTGCTGACCAAACAATTTGTCACAGTAGATCAAGTGGATAGAGCAAAGACCTCGGAAGTTGCGCAGGCAGAGGCCCTGAGGCAGGCAGAGTCACGGCTGCAACTGTCGCGGGCCGAGTTAAACTCTGTTCTCGCGCAACACGAGCAAGCACAGCACGCCGTCACCACGCTCGAGCCTCTCATCAACCAGCGTGGAGCAAAGTCTGCGGCGGTAAAGCAAGCTCGTTACAACCTGGGCAACTGTCGCGTTTACGCACCATTCGATGCTCGTGTAACGAATCTCACAATTTCTGAAGGCGCCTATGCCCACGTGGGCCAGCAATTGTTCACACTGATTGACGCGCGCACCTGGTGGGCAATCGGCAACTTTCGTGAAGGCCAGCTCAAGCGCATCACACCTGGAATGCACGCTGAGGTTTACGTGCTGTCGAGGCCCGACTTGCATTTTTCAGGCGTAGTTGACAGCGTAGCTTTCGGCGTCACACCGGACCCGGACGTTGTTGGTACCTTACAACCCGGTCTCCCGGACGTCCCGAGAACTCTGAACTGGGTCCATTTGGCCTCAAGATACCCCGTTCGTGTGCGCGTATCCAACCCACCTTCTGATTTGTTTCGAATTGGTGAGTCAGCCATCGTCACGATTCGCGGAGATTGAAAATGGCCACTACTGCACAAAGCCTATACGAATCACCCCACGCTCTGACTTGGTTCCTGGAATTTCTCAAGGAGGAGTTAGCTCCATATCCGGGGCGAGCAGGAACAATAGCGCGGATGGTGCTGGCTGCGACTCTGGTCATGATTATTTGCGTGACCTTTCGTATTCCCTATGCGTTCGAAGGCGCGATTTATACATTTATCGTTTTGCGCGAGAGCCCCAGGGCCACGCTGCAATCAGCTGGAGCAGCACTCCTCTCTGTGGGAATTGGCGCAGCCTATGTCTTGATTTCGGCTGGGTTTGTTATCAGCGTTCCGATCCTGCATTTTCTCTGGGTCATTGGTTCGTTCTTTCTGACTTTTTATGCCCTCAGTGCGATGATCAATTACGGCGCAGCCTCGACGTTCGCCATTATGATCGCGGTCGCCGTTCCTATATGGGATCGCCATGTATCTGCCGAAACTAATGTGGAAGATACGCTTTGGCTCACATTGGCGGTATCGATAGGAGCCGTGATTTCGGTCGCAGTAGAACTGGCGTTTGCCCGTGTAAATCCGGGCGACGATATTGTGTTGCCCATCGCCGAACGATTGTCCGCGGTAGAGAGTTTGTTAGCTTGCTACGCCGAGGGCTGTCCCCCAGACAACGCAAGCAAAAATAAGGTCATCAGGTTTGGGATGCTTGGAACATCGAGCCTGCGGCGCCTCCTCCGGCGCTCTGACTATTCGGCTCAATACAGGGTGCAAATGAGTGGTGTTGTTGCGCTGGTTGGAAGGCTCGTCGACATTACCGCGACCCTGACTGAACTTAGCTTCGAGCCTACTGAGAGCGATGAGAAGCAATTGCGTACTTTGGGAGCCATCATCGCGATCATTCGCACTGATCTAATGAACCGGCGACTTTCAAGCTCCATTCACTTTGATTCTGACCATGCCTTCTCCCATGTTCCGTTATTGGCCGAAATCCAGAATATAGTTTCCTTCATTCCTCAAGCGTTTACGGACTCTGAGTCAATGAAAGTGCACCTGCCGGCTTCACGCGACATGTCGCGATCGAAACTTATGCATCAGGACGCATTCGTTAATACCGAACACCTTAAGTTCGCACTGAGAGGGTGCTTGGCAGCTAGTGGCTGTTACATCATTTACAACTCCATTGCCTGGCCGGGCATCGGCGCGCCCGCGATGGCCACGTGCCTGCTGACGGCCGTTTCAACGGTCGGAGCGTCTCGTCAAAGGCAGATCGTGCGCTTCGCTGCCTTCGTGGTGGGCGGGTTTCTTATCGGGATAGGCTCGGAGATATTCATTCTGCCGCACATCGATTCGATTCCTGGATTCACGATTTTCTTCACACTGGTCATAGCACTCGCCGCTTGGTTCATGACATCAAGCCCGCGATTGTCATATTTCGGATTTCAGATCGTTGTTATCTTCTGCCTCATGAATTTACAGGAGTTCGCGAGACAGACATCGCTTGCAGCGGCAAGAGACCGAGTCGTTGGGGTTGGCTTGGGACT
>DATHMV010000024.1:0-454510 GCA_035486715.1 Candidatus Aquilonibacter sp. | reverse complement strand
CTGACCTTCTCTATCGACGCCGTAGAGGCTGATTGGTTTGTCGAATTCCGGTGGAGACTGTGGTCTCCACCTGTCTCCCGCGTGTCTCCTGAGCCGAGATTCACTGTGGATGCAAAAGCTAGCTGTTGTGAATTGAGCTCGTGGACCCTGATCAAATATACGTTCCAACGTGGGGCGGATTTGCGTCCGCAGTGGATCGTTTTTATTTGCGAGAAAGGAAGGAACATGAAAGTTACGAGATGGAGGAAAACGGCTTTTGCGGGCCTCTTTTCAATCGCTGTCCTATGCAGCAGTGCGGCAGCTCCAGATAAGCCTCAGGAACCCACGCGGGAAGTACACTTAGTAACCGCTGCCACGCCGCGTGAGCAGCAGATTCAACTGGCCTTGAGCGCGGCCCCGACCGAGGTATCGAGTAAGGCCACAGTTTATGTTTTGGGGCCCAAAGGGTACGAGAAAGTTCGCGAAGGCACGAACGGCTTCAGTTGTTTGATCGAGCGGTCATTCAGAGGGACAACGCAAACTTCGTCAGCGCCGGCGTGCTTCGACGCAGAGGGCACCCGAACTATTATGGTTGCTTACCTGCATAGGGAAGAACTACGGGCAGAGGGCCAGTCCGAGGCAGAGATCAAGGATGACATCGCGAAGGGATATAAGGATGGCCGCTTCAAAGTGCCCGGGCCGGGTTTCCTTTACATGATGTCGAACGAAAACTATGTCTACGATTCCGAGTCCAAGAAAAGTGGTTTCGTGCCCCCGCACTTGATGTTCTACGCGCCTTATAAGACCGCGAAAGACGTGGGATATGACTCGGTATCGCCCACAATGGTGCCTTATCTGACGGGGAGCGGAGTGGAGCCGGAATCATTGCTGGTCGTAGCCGCGGAAAAGCCGTCGCAGGAGAACTCCACGGGCGATTCCCATAAGCACTGAGGGAGGGCTTGGTGGAGAGATGCGGCGAAGTCGGTTTGCCATTTTGGAAATCGGAAACCACACGGTAATCTATGAAAAACGTGTTGTGTTCTATCCTCGTTGTTATTACTTGCCTTGCGCTGCTGGCCGCCGCGCCTTACGAAAAAGCGCCCAAGCCGCAATATGACGAGAAAGGCCAGCTTATCCGGCCTGCCGATTATCGCGAATGGATGTTCCTCTCCGCTGGATATGGCATGAACTACAGTCCCGCGCCCGGTGGCCACGAGATGTTCACCAACGTCTTCGTGCAGCGCTGGGCTTACAACGAATTTGCGAACTCGGGAAAGTGGCCGGAGCAGAGTATGTTCGTAATCGACGAACGGGATGCGGCAAGCCGAAGTTCCATCAACCAGAAGGGCCATTATCAGACCGATCTGATGGGGCTCGCGGTCGAGGTGAAAGATCCGGAGCGGAATCCGGATAAGTGGGCGTACTACGCTTTCGATGCCGACGGAAAAACGTCCGAGGCCATGCCCAAGGGCAACGGCTGCTGGTCGTGCCACGACGCTCACGCCGCCGTCGAGCACACGTTTGTGCAGTTCTACCCCACGCTGAAGGTAGTGGCGAAGAAGTTCGGGACGTACAACGCGGCGCGGGAGCAAGTGGCGGAAACAAAGTGAATAACGGGAGAGGATGGTGTGGCTCGATCCAAAGCTCAGATCCTTGACGGCATCAAAACATTCGAGAAGAAAATCTGGCATGGATGAGTGCGTAGTTGGCAGTCATTCTTAGAATAAACGGAAATCACGAAGATGAAACTGACAAGAATGCTGGCAGGTTCGATTCAAGCGACAGCGGCAAGCTGCACTCTGGTTATCCTGCTGAGCGTGGCATGGCAAGCGCAAGCAGCGGACTCCAAAGCAGCCTATCCGAGCATGGCCCCGCTTGATCAGTACTTGATGACGGATCGAAATGCAGAGATAGCCCTGGCACGTAGCGCGGCGCCGGAGTCCATTTCAAAAGATGCCGAAGTGCTGGTCTTCGGACAGCATGGTTACGAAACCGCGGTCAAAGGCAAGAACGGTTTCGTGTGCCTGGTGGAACGATCGTGGATGGCTCCCTTCGACGACCCGGAGTTTCTGAATCCAGATCAGCGGCTTCCGCTTTGCCTCAACCCGCCGGCCGCGCGATCCCATCTGCCACTCACTTTCAAAATGACGGAGTTGGCATTTGCTGGGCTGTCCAAAGCTGAGATGTTCGACAGTATCAAGACCGCATTCGACAAGAAAGAGCTGCCGCTGCCGGAAGCTGGTGAGGTGTGCTACATGATGTCGAAGCAACAGTACTTTGGCCGCAAGTATGGGAACGCGGATCCTCATCTGATGTTTTGGGTTCCCAAAACAGATGATATGTTTTGGGGCGGAGGTCTCCCTGGCTCCCCGGTGTACGTGCATCAATACTCTCCGGAGCCGATCACCGAGTTCATTATTTCGGTGGCCAATTGGTCAGACGGAACGGCTGCGCCCGAGGATGCGCATTGAGTGCATCCTCGTCGGAGCGTTTAGTGAAAGCTCAACCGATTTTTTTCTCTTTAACGATAAAGGAGAATGCCATGCAAATGAATCCCTACCTCTACTTCGACGGCAATTGCGAGGAAGCATTAAAATTTTATGAGAAGGTTCTAGGCGCCAAAATTCTCGCTATGATGACGCATGAAAACACCCCCGCTGCAGAGCGTGCGCCGGCCGAGTGGCAAAACAAAATCCTTCACGCGCGAATCGCGATTGGAGAACAGGTGCTGATGGCTTCGGATGCGCCTCCGCAGCATTATCAAAAGCAGGGCGGCTTTTCCTTAAATCTTGGATTCACTGATCCCGCAGAAGCCGAACGCATTTATCGCGCGCTGGCCGAAGGCGGAACGGAGACCATGCCAATTGCAGAAACATTCTGGGCCGTCAAGTTTGGCATGCTGGTCGATCGGTTTGGCATTCCATGGATGGTCAACTGCGAGAAAGCTGCGGAAAAGGCCGCGTAGGACGGCGGGCAAATATCAAATCAAGGAGAAATGAATATGGCTACCAGTACGATTGCCCATCCGAAAGTGGTGTCGCGTGCGGAATGGCTGGCCGCGCGCCGGGCACACCTCGCAAAAGAAAAAGAATTGACGCGCGCTACCGACGAACTCCACCGGCAACGCCGCGAATTGCCGTGGATGAAGGTAGAAAGGGAATACGTTTTCGATGGACCGAACGGGAAGGAAACGCTTTCCGATCTTTTCGGCGGAAACAGCCAGCTCATCGTCAACCATTTCATGTTCGGTCCGGGATGGAAAGAAGGTTGTGTGGGTTGCTCGTTCGGTGCCGATCATGTCGACGGCATGCTGGTTCATCTCGAGAATCATGATGTTTCGTACGTCTCGATATCGCGCGCGCCATTTGCCGAGATTGAAGCTTTCAAGAAGCGCATGGGATGGCATTTTAAATGGGTATCGTCGAACGGCGGCGATTTCAACTACGACTACAACGTGTCGTTCAACAAAGAGGATGCTGCCAAAGTTTTTTACAACTTCGACATGCAGGATTTCGTAAGCGAGGAATTGTCGGGGTTGAGTGTGTTTTACAAGGATGAAAACGGCGACATCTTCCACACTTACTCATGCCACGCGCGTGGCGATGAAAAACGCCTCACTACTTACATGCTGCTTGACATGACCCCAAAGGGACGTAATGAGAATGGTCCGAGGGGCGATCTATCTGACTGGGTTCGCCATCACGATAAATACGGCGCGGGCGGCTTTGTCGACTCGACCGGCCGATACCAGGAGGCGAAAAACTCGCAGAAGTGTTGCCATGAAGAATAACGCCGTGGTTTTAGCAGCCTTCGCGACGCATCCCATGCAGTGTTTATTATTCCTAAACGGACGCATCAACGTGGGGCGCGAATCTTCCAGGCTCTCCGATCCTGGCAACTGACGAACCTGAGGCCCGACTGACCGTGTTCCTGATTCCTGTAAGCAATTGGTCGGACGGAACGACTGATCCGCAAATACGCACTGACTGGCAATCGATTGCGATGCGAGCTTTTGCTCCATGGCAAGACGCGCTCCTTTGACTGGAGCAAGAGATAAAGGCGTAGCCGAACTTCTACTTCACGTAACTGGGTGAAGACTTGTAACGAAGCTATCGATCTGTGTTTTTGGAACTGGAGTGGTTTTTCCTTGGGCCGCTGACAGCGGCACGCTCGCGCGCAATGTGGCACCTGCATTCGTCGAGCAGATTGTGAAATCGCCGCCGAGTTCCTTCATCCTCTCGCGAATGCCAGCCAGCCCCACACCTGAGCCGGCTCCTGTGCGGTGAAAGCGCTCCATGACTGCCTGCGGGAGGCCGCGGCCGAAATCCTGGACTTCAAGAATGGCGCACTCGGGCAGCCGCTGAAATGTCACGTGAACACTTGCACTGGCGGAGTGGCGATGTGCGTTGGTAAGACCTTCCTGGAGCGCGCGGAAAAGCGCAAGCTCAACAACTTCCGGCATACGAGGCGTTTTTGCGACGTCGTCGTGCTGCTCATCAGGACGGCAAAAATTGGCCTGAATGGCCATGGCCGTGCGCTTGGAGAAGCCGTCGATAAACCAGTGTGCTGCCGCTTCGAATCCGGCTTCGTCCAGAAGCGGAGGATGTAGGAGATAAGACATGGTTCGAATGCTGGAGACGGCGTGGTCGATGAGCTTGCGCGTTTCCTGCAGCATCGACGAAGACTTGGCGCCTTCGCGCAGCAACACCATATCGACATTAATTTGAGCGGCAGCCAGCCACTGGCCCAATCCGTCGTGAAGTTCGCGGGCAATGCGTCTGCGTTCTTCATCCTGTACTCGCATTAAACGGGCTGAGAGCCTGCGCAGAGCGAGCGTCCGTTTTTCTACCACGGATTCCAGTTCATTGTGCGCCCGCCGCAGCTCTTCTTCCACTTGTTCCCGCTCTTCCAAATGATCGCGAATTTCATATTGGCGAAGGCGCGATCGAATTGCCGTCCGGACGCTGCTGATCAGCGTGGCGGGCCTTACCGGGCGCTCAATTAAATTGATATTGCCCATGGGCGTGCGCGAACGCACCATCATTTCCGTATAAGGCGTGGTGGCGCCGCCGCCGGTTAGAACAATGATAGGGAAGTCTGACCACGCAGGCTGTGCGGCGACCGCGCGGCCTAGCAGTTCAATCGCTTGTTCATCCAGCGATTCCTCGGCCATGATTGCGGCTCCGGCCCCGCCAGCCACGCAACGGGCGATGGCGGTTACATTGCCCACAACTCCCACCGGAATTCCCGAGCGCTCCAGCACTTCACGCACCAACAGCGCATCTTTTCCAAAGGGCGCAAGCACCAATACTCGATAGTCGCTATGCAGCGAAGTCACCATTGTTTACGCTAACTTTCTTTTGCTCCGCCAAGGAATGTCGGGGTGCCCGTAAGCACTCCCTGAAAATCATTCAAAGGGCGGCCAATATGAATTCGTTCCGGCCCTAGGGTTAGTTGCCGGATGGTGCGTTCATGGCTGCCGCTGCGCCGTTTAATAGTGGAAATAGCCTGCCGTACCTCGCCGTTTGTCTCAAAATAGCGCAGGAGGAGGATATTGTCGGCGAGATAGCTGACGTCGACCGCGGTTTGCAGAGGTGTTCCCGGCGTGCCCGCTTGCGCTAATACCATAATGGTAAGTACTCCGCGGTTTCCGAGATAGGCAAGAAGTTCATGAAGATGAACGGCCAGGAATTGCTCTCCAGGCATCGACTGCAAATATCCATTCAAGCTGTCCAGAACAATCATGCGAACATTTTGGTTCTCAACCTGATGCTGAACGGCTGCGACCAGTTCGCCGGGCGACATTTCCGCGGGATCGACCCGCTGAACGGACATTGTTCCACTTTTGATATAAGGACGAATATCAATCCCCAAACCAGCGGCGCGCGTCATCATCGTAGCCGGCGCTTCTTCGAAGGTAAAAAAGCTGCAAGATTCCCCACGATTCGCGGCAGTGGCGGCCCATTGCATTGCGAGGCTTGTCTTACCGCAGCCGGCGGGCCCAACCAGCAACGTGCTGGTTCCGCGGTCTAGTCCGCCGCCGGTGAGGGAGTCGAGCTCGGGTATGCCGCTGGAAACTGGCTCGGAAAGCTGCTCGGCACGGGAATCGGCCGCTACAAGCCGCGGAAATACAATCACGCCGCCGGTGACAATGGCATAATCGTGAAAACCTTCCCGGTAAGGCGTGCCCCGCAGTTTTACAATTTCGATTTGACGGCGAGTTTTTCCGTATTCGCGCGGAACTTTGTTCATGCTGACTACACCATGAACGATGCTGTGCAGTTGCAGGTCGGAGTCACGCGAGGTTCGGTCATCGAGTAGGAATACCGTACATTTCTGCTCTGCCATGAAATCTTTCATGGATAAAATCTGGCGGCGGTAGCGGAGCGGATCTTTGGCCAGCATGCGCAGCTCGCTGAGCGCGTCAATGACCATCCGCTCGGGGCGCACGCGCTGGAACTCTTTGACGATGCGTTGCATACGATCGCTAAGTTCCACTTCCGCCGGATGAAACACCGTGTATTGCTGCTCGGGAAGAAGGTCATTTTCATTGGGCAGCAACTCAACGATTTCCACATTGTCGATCGAGAGTCCGTGGGAACGTGCGGCGTGAAGAAGATCCGAGCGCGACTCGGAAAGCGTTATGTACAAAGTGCTCTCGCCTTTGGCCAGACCTTCGCACATGAATTGCAAGGCTAGTGTGGTCTTGCCAGCTCCGGGGTCGCCTTCGACTAAGTAAATACGGCCGCGGGGAAAGCCTCCGTTAAGAATGGTATCCAGGCCGCTGCATCCGCTACCGATGCGCTGATCCCATGATGAATCTGGTCCAATGATTTCCCGACTGGGCCTTGCCAATTTGCCTCCAAAAAGAAATTAGGTTTCACGAGCGTGAGTGATCACTAGAAATCTTCGCACAATTTTGACGACAGCTTTGCGCATCCGAGTTTTCGACAAATGTGCCTTTATTTAAAATGGATGAACCGAAGAGGCATGGCTATACCTACTTTTGCCGATAGCTCTGGGGAGTTTCCTGTAGGAAGGTGAAGGTCGGAATCAGTACTATCCGAGCGTGACTTTTCCCTGCACAGATCTTCCGATCCACGGCACAAATTAGCCGCACTCCCAAATTGTTTTCTGCAACGTGAACGTGTTAAATTATGACTCATACTTGAAACGTTCGTTTCAAGTATGAATTGTTTGTATGAGCCGAACCGCCAATGAAAAACGTCCGGAGGAACTGTGCAATGCCATCCTTCAATACTTAAGCAGGCACGGCCTTGCCGATCTTTCCCTTAGACCTTTAGCCAAAGCGGTTGGCTCAAGTCCGCGGGTTCTGCTTTATTACTTCGGATCGAAAGAAAAAATGGTGGTACAGGTTCTGGCCGAGGTGCGCAAGCGTCAACGATCTGACTTTGGCCAAATTCAGGCGGATACATTCGAACAAGCCTACCGCGCCGTTTGGGAACAATTGAGCGCGCCTAATTCTTTGCCACTTTTCCGTTTGTTTTTCGAGGCCTATGGCATTGCACTGCGCCATCCTCAAATTTACAAAGATTTCCTGCGATCCACGGTCGCGGATTGGGTAGATCTCATTGCCGATGAACTCCGCGGCGAAGGTTACAAAAAGCCGCACGCGCGAGCATTCGCTACCACGGTTCTGGCCGGGTTGCGCGGTTTTCTACTGGATTACTGCGCCACGGGCGACCGCAAGCGTGTAGATCGCGCCGTGGAGCTTTGGTTGCCGACGTTGGATGCAATGCTCCGTGCAAGTAAGGAGGTATAAATGGAACGCGTCTTCACAGAAAAATCGCTTCGCATTCTGATGGTCTCGGCGGGGCTGCTCGCAGCTTCATCCGCATGGTCACAGCTCGTCCCCGGGTCGATGGATGTTCACTGGAATGAAGGTTCGCCAGACTGCAAAACAAGCCAGCAGCCAGCCATTCAGGTGCATCGATATAACGCGCGAACGTATATTCTGCGCGAGAATCTATGCTTCACCGCTGAAGCACCTTTCTTATATTTGCTGATTGGCTCGACCGAGGCCTTGCTCATCGATACCGGCGATGTTGCCGATCCGAAACAAATGCCGGTCGCGCAAACAGTAACGGGTGTGCTCCCAGCGGCTGGCGAAGTCAAGGTTCCGCTTCTCGTCGTGCATACGCACGGTCATCTCGATCACCGGCTGGGAGATTCGCAATTTCAGCATCTGGCGAATGTCGAAATTGTTCCCACCGATCTGGATCATGTGAAGAAATATTTTGGGTTCCCCGATTGGCCTAACGGCCTTGCTCAGATCAATCTTGGTGATCGAACGATCGATGTGATGCCGACACCGGGCCATTATCCCTCGCACGTCTCGTACTACGACCGCGAAACCGGGTTGTTTTTCTCGGGAGATTTCTTTCTGCCTGGGCGTCTGATCATCGACGATGCCGCTGCCGACCTGGCAAGCGCACAGCGAGTTGCGGAATTTGTTCGCGACCGTCCGCTGAGCTACGTTCTTGGCGGACATATCGAACTGGACGCGGATGGCGGGACACTGCCGATGGGGTCGCAGTACCATCCGCGGGAGCATCCGCTTCCATTGACCAAGCAGGATCTTTTGGCGCTTCCCGGGATTGTGGGCAGTTTTAACGGCTTCTATAACCAGAGCGGCATGTTCGTGATGTACAGTCAAACCCGAATTTTGCTGGCGATCGGGTTTGTTCTGTTGGGTGTTCTGGCCGCGCTGGGAATAGTTCTACGTTGGTATTTGCGCCGCCGTAAAGTTCGGCGGCAAGTTGCTAGGGCTTCCACCAGTCCGATATAGTTTTACCAGCCATGTTTTCCGATTTCACCGCCACCGATCGCTGGACCAAGAAGCAGGTTCACTGCATTTATCAGGCCCTGATCGTCGCCATCGCCACCCGCCATGCGGATGCAGTCGACATTAAGTTTCTGGTCGACGGAAAAACCGTTTGGGTGGCGCTGCCGCATCCCGCGTGGGTTGAGTACAAAAAGCGCACCGGCAAAGCCATTACCGATCCGCTCGCTGTGGAGATTGCCGGACACTATTTGCAATCCGCGCTCGAAGCCGGCGAAGGCTTGGGGCGTGAGATGTACTCTCTGACCATCCAAGAAACGTTGATGCATCTCGATGCCGTAGTTTCCGCCATGCAAGCACCGGTTCCCGCATAGTTCTCCAACTCCTGCCCGACTCACCAATCAAAAACCTTATTTAGCGAGTGGTGGCTGTGTGACTGCTGCACGTAATGGAAATCGGTATCTGCTGCCTGGTTAAACCGCTGGTCGCCGATACTGTGGCAGTGTATGCGCCAGCCTGGGCTTTAGTACTTGCGCTAAGCCGGAACAAACTGGTGCCCGATCCGGGCGCAGCGAGAGTGCTGGGTTCGAAGGTTGCTGTGATTCCGCTGGGCAATCCGCTCACGGAAAAAGTCACGGCGGAGTTGAACCCTCCGCTGACAGCGACAGTGAAAATCACGTTATTGGTCGATCCGGTTGTGAGCGAGACAGCATTGGAAGAAGCCGTTACGCGAAAAGCGGGCGTTGCGGAGGCGTCTTTCCAATGTGCGGCCAAAACCGAGGCATCGATCGAACCAAGCCCGGTGACCTGATCGTATCCCGTGGCGGCGTTGAAGCCGGTTTGTCCGGGAACGCTGTTGTTGCCGATTGTGGTGTCGTGAAACACGGCTGCTCCACCAGCCATCTGCCGGGCAGCTAGTGAGTAAAATACCGTGTTCGCATTGCCCTGGCGGGCGGCAAGGCTTTGCGTGAGCAACGCCATCACGCCGGCAAAGGACGGCGAGGCTGCCGAAGTTCCGCCCACCACGTAGAGTCCGCCGTTTTGGTAGATGAGATAGCCGTCATGCCCAGCGGCGGTAAGAGAAACATCGGGCACGTCGCGCTTGCCATCGGCGGGAACTCCGATTCCGGTTTGCCAGGAAGGCTTGTTGTAGATGGCGCTGGTGCCACCCTCGCTTGCCCAAAGGCCACCCGAGCTGCTCTCGTTCCAAGCCACTTCCGGGATATAGCTGAGCGCGGACGATTCGGCGCCGGCAGTATTCGATGGCGACCAATAGAGAGATGGGTTCGAAGTATCCTGGAACTCGGTTCCGCCTACGCATACGCTAAATGGTGTGGAGCAAAGGCCATTCACCCCGCGCCCGTGGCTGGCGGGCGACAAGGAAGGCAGGTCACAGCCTGCCGCTCCGCTATCGCCCGAAGAGACGAGAACTGTAATTCCTTGCGCGGCCGCCTGTTGCCACAAACTGCTAAAGAAAGCATTCCCGGAAGTGCCCAGCGCGGCCTCGCACAAACCGAAGCTCATGCTCATGACCGGCGCGAGATTGTGGCTGACAATATATTGCGCGGAAAGATAGCTGCCATCGCTTGCATTCGTCGATTTCGAAACGACAAATTTAATAGCGGCATTGCGGGCGATAGCGCCGGACCACTCCACATCGAGATCGGCTTCTGTCTCTTCGCCTTGGCTAAAGATTCCAGGATCGGTCCCGTTGATAATGACTTGTGGATTGTTCGCAGGCAAACCAAAATATGCCCGGAACTGTTCAACGTCAGAGAGATTGATGTTCGAACGCGCCACGATTGCGACCGATTGCCCGCTGCCAGTGACGGCCTGCTGATAAAGCGGGTTGAGGTCGTAAATGGTGGAGAAATCTGCCGGCGCCAAATAGTACGAGCCGCCGCTGGTGAATTCGAGTATTGGCAAGCGCGCCCCGTTATTCATTGGCCGGCTGCGGAAGTCGTGGAGCGAAACCACCCCGCCTACCACTCCCGCGAAAGCAGAGGGTATCTGCGGATTGCCGGAGTTGGCATGGTGAACTTCATTCCCTATTTTGTAGGTGTGAATTTGGGTGCGGAATGCCGACTCCACCTGCGCCGCGGTGCCGCTGAAAATAATAGAGCTGCGTCCGGCTGCGACTTCTTCTACTTCCATCCCGTGCGATTGCAACCACTCGGTAACCTGCGCGGCATCCGCTTCGGAAGCGCCGAAGTTTTCGCCATATTGCTCGGGCGTGAGCCAGCGATGGTAGTAAGGTGACTCTGGATCTTGCTGCGCATCGAGCAGTTGGATTAGCGCATTCTGCTGCTCATCGTCAGGCATCAGGGTGAGCAGCATATGATCCATGCGATATTCAGGCGAAACCGGACCCGCGTCATATTGCGAGACGACCAAGGGGTGGCGATTACCGGCTAAGGTTACGCGTTCCTCATCATTCACGTAACTCATGATGCGATCTTTCGGTTCAGCGAACGTGGGCGGGGAAGAACTTGGCTCGGCTGAAGATTGCGCGTTGCCGGTTGAGGTCAAAGAAAACGATATTAAGAAGATTGTTAGGGGCAGTGAAATTGGACGAGGAAGTGCGAGCTTGGCGAAGTACAAGGGGAACATTCGACCTCCGAGCAGAAGTGTGGCTCAAACGCTTCATCGGCAGGGTGGAGCGAACACTTGAGGGATCGAGTTCAGGTCACGGGAGTAATCACGTATATCGAATTAGCGGATTTTTTCGCCGAAAATTTCTGCCGTGAAAGCTTGCAGGGTGGCACCCTTTTCCCAGGCATCCAAGGGAAGCCCCGCTTTGCGGCAGGTTTGTTCAAGAAAAGTAATGCGGTCCCAGTTGTACTCAAGCGGGACCTGAGGCAGCAGAAGGCCGCGCTGACCATGCTGGCTAACTAGGAGGCCGTGGCGGCCAACTTCGATCTCTTCGACTCGGATTGGTTGCGGAGCCGAGAGGATACTCAGTTCGATTTCAACATGAGGAACTTCGAGTTTGGTGACAGGCGAAAATCGATTGTCATTGAAAGCGGCGGAGCGAGCTGTTTCTGCCACAGCACGGTATAAAGAAAACGCCGGTAGAGCGTAACCGACACAGCCGCGCAATTCTCCATGCAGATAGAGCGAAGTGAAAGCGCCGCGAAGCTCGGCAAGATGTGGAGTGGGAGGCTCGAGCGAAAACTCTCGAGGTTCGAATGCGGCGTAAATGGAATCGTGGGCGAGACGCAACAGCAGAGCGCGCTCTTCCCCGGAGAACTCTTGTGCCGTAACTTTTGTGGAAACGACGGCAGGCAACGAATTAGGTGGAGGGGGCGACATCGGCAGCGTCGGCTCGCGGGGCCGGCTGAGGCTTGCGTCGACGGCTGAGCACGAAAGCGCGTCGGCGGCTCTTGGAAACCTGACGGTCAATCTTTGACCAGAAGGCAGCGAAGTAATCGATGGCCGAAATAAGCGACACACATACTACGAACCAGATCGCGACGTAAGCGATCCAATGCACCGGAAAGATAAAGTTTCCGTACACTGGCCATTCTTTCCAGTGATGGTCAAGAATGACCGCGACCACGGAAACGATCTGAACGATCATTTTTAATTTGCCCAGATCGCTGGCCTCGATGGTGAAGCCTTCTGACGCGGCAATGGAACGCAGTCCGCTCACAAGAAACTCTCGGCCAATGACAATGACAGCGATCCACGCAGGAACCAGACTCGGATTAAACTGAACGAGAGTGACGAAGGCGGCGGAGATCAGAAGCTTGTCGGCCAGAGGATCGAGCAGGATTCCCATGGTCGTAATCTGGCCGCGCTTGCGCGCCAGATAGCCGTCGATGCCATCGGTCATGGAGGAGGCAACGAATAGAATCGAAGCCACTAACTCTTTCACGCCGTGTGCGCTGCTGAACTGGTTGGAAGACAGAATCCACATCAGCAGAGGAATGCTGGCGATGCGAATCAGCGTAATGGAGTTAGGCAGGTTCACAACGGCTCGCAGACATTTCCGGAAGGCATACCGGAGGATAACTCGATTATGCTCCAGTGCGTGCGGGAAAACAATCGGGAGAATGTGCCGTTAGGGCAGGATGATGCTCCTGAATAGTCTCTTAGCTGGTCTTGCGGACTCGAATATCCGCTGAGTACCAGGGGAATCATTAGTTTTCTTTGCCTTATGGCGACGAATCAGCGCCGAAAGACTGCATGAGTCTGCGGAGTTCGTCGGGATCGTAAAAGAACGGGTTGGAATCACGATCCGAAATATTCTTGGGATTGGTCTGGTCTGTGATCGGCCCTTCTCCCACGATCGCCGCTTCGTTGGAGTTCGGCCATGTAATCCTTGTCCAGCATGATCTCCGACGGCGCTGATTCGTTCAGCGACAAATCCCGGGGACCAAGATAAAGATACGCATCCACCATTTTCGAGAACTTAAAATTCGCCGATCCGGTAGTTCTGAGAATGTACCTTTCGCTTTCACGGGACCAGCCGGAAGTTTGCCATTATCAGCCACCCCGAAGGTGATGTTTCCGGTAGAGAATGTCGTATCCAATAAATCTGCCAGCCACGTCCCTTTTACTTCTCGTACGAGCGAGGGAACCGGCCAGGATGCCATTCGCGCTTCAAATTGATCATTGTATTTTTCTAGCGAGGTCCAGTTCCCGAACCCTGTGTGATCGGCGATCACCAGGGTCACGCTGGATAATCTTTCTCGTAAAGTCCAACCGCGGTGTTTTCCTCATGAAAAAGATGTGCTGTGCCAAAAAGCATGAGCGCCTTGTGGTGTTTCGAGAGCACTTCTTTTTCCATGACAGAGGCGATGTTAGCATCCCGTCCCATTAAGTATTGCCCGCGCCAAAGTCCTGAGGTCTCTTCACTTTGTCCCAATCAATGGGAGGGTCACCCGCCAGTACCCGGATTTTCTTTTCGGCGGAAGCGCTTAATTGATCCTGCGAACCAGCGGAAAAAGCTCCTCGTAAAAGCCTGACACGCCGCACATGGGTTGGGTGGTGTTGCGCCAAACCTGCCGCACCTCAGGCAGCGGCACATTGGCGCCCGCGATGTATCTGTCAAGGATGGGCTGATATAGCGAATTGCCACACTCCACGGCGATCACGTTTACCTTGTCCGGAAATGCAGGATTGCGAATGAGGTGGAGAATAAAATCGTCGAGATCCTTATTGCCGTGCGCTGCGCCCATTCCAACCACTTCATATTTTTCGAACGCAGCCAGAAGATATCTTTCGGCATCGGCGGGTTTCGGATTGCTTCCCTGAGGATTCGGAGCCGGAATTTCCATTGTGCGCTGAAGCGGGACCGGGCTTTTCCCGGGTTCTTGCGCTGAACCTGACGCGCCGAAAAGCATCGCCAGGGACAAAAGCACAATAAAAGGGGATCTTTTCACCAGTATTTTCATTGGGGGATCCCCCTATTTCGGGGCCGATATGCTTGAATTTATCGCTGACGTTTCGTTGTTTACCCGGCTCGACTATTTCGGAGTGGTCGGGGTAGTAGCGCTCGGCTTCGGTTGTTTGGCGATGATTTGGTCCTTAATTTTGTCGTAGGTGGCTTGAGGGATGATTTTCTTGTGAACGAGGTCAAGTTTTGTTCGATAAGGGCGTCCAGCGATAATTTTTTGTGAGTAAGCATCGCCGATACCGGACAGGGTTTTGAGTTGATCGGCGGTTGCGGTGTTGATGTCGAGCTTGTCGGCGGCAGGTTTTGCAGCTGGCGCCATCGTAGACTGCGCCACGAGAGCAGGTTCGGGAGCGTTTATTTCTGGAGCGGTTCCTCCCGGCTCCGCATTCTGCGCTATCATGTTCGCCGCCAGAATCGTAGCGATGATGCTGGTTAGGACCACCAACCAAAGCTTTCGCATAGTTCCCCCTAAGCGTAAATTCCGCGCTGACGAATGGTATAAGCCACGCGGTCGATGGCCAGCATGTAGGCCGCGATGCGATTATTGACGCGATGCGTTTCCGCGTAACGAACCACATCGCCGAACGAGGAAATCATGATTTCCTCCAACTGCTCGTTGACCACGGATTCCTTCCAGAAATAGCCCTGGCGGTCCTGCACCCATTCGAAATAGGAAGTGGTTACGCCGCCGGCGTTGGCGAGAATGTCGGGGATCACGAAGACGCCTTTATCGGTAAGTACATCGTCGGCGGCCGAGGTGGTCGGGCCGTTTGCGCCTTCAGCAAGGATGCGGCATTTCACTCGATCCACGTTGCGCGAGGTGATCACGTTTTCGGTTGCAGCCGGAATCAGGATTTCGCAGTCGGTAATGAGCAACTCGGCGGGATCATATTTTTCCGCCTCGGGGAAGCCGTGTACTGTGCCATTCTTCTGGCGATATTCGACCAGGGCATTGAGGTCGATGCCATTCTTGTTGTAGAGACCACCGCCGACTTCGGCGATGCCCACGACTTTGTATCCCGCCTGATGCATAAGGTGGGCGGCGTTGGAGCCGACATTGCCGAATCCCTGAACGATGACGCGGCTACTCTCGCGCGACAGGCCGAGTTTTTTTATCGCCTCGTCGCAGACCACCATCACGCCTCGGCCCGTCGCTTCGCGGCGTCCGCGGGAGCCGCCGATATTAATGGGCTTTCCGGTAACCACTGCCGTGACAGTTTGCCGCATGTGCATGGAGTAGGTGTCCATCATCCAGGCCATGATCTGTTCATTAGTATTCACATCGGGAGCGGGCACGTCTTTTTCGGGACCGATGAATTCGATCAATTCAGAGGTGTACCGCCGCGTCATGCGCTCGATCTCGCCCATCGACATCTTGTGCGGATCGCAGATTACGCCACCTTTGGCTCCGCCAAAGGGAATGTTCACCACTGCGCACTTCCATGTCATCCAACTCGCGAGTGCACGCACTTCATCAAGCGTGACGTCGGGCGCATAACGGATGCCTCCCTTAGCCGGGCCGCGCGCAATCGAATGTTGCACGCGAAATCCGGTGAACACCTCGAGATGGCCGTCATCCATCTGAACCGGAATGTAGACCGTGAGCTCGCGGTTGGGATAGCGCAAAACCCGCCACAGGCCATCGTCGAGATTGAGCTTCTGCGCAGCCAGGTCAAAGCGCGCGCGCTGCGATTCCCATGGATTGCTTTCTTTATCGACGTGCGGGGCGGTAATTAGCGTGCTCATAAGGGTGGTCTCCGGAATGATTGCGATTCGAGATGTTGGCCGTCGCCGGAACGGGTTCCCGGGAAATCAGGCAAACGTTCAGAGTATATGAGTCTGGACTACGGCGAAGCAAGGTCTACTAGGCAATAGGGTTGATTTATAAGGCACTTAGGAAACCGGCAATTTCAAAACCGGAATGGCGTATGGAGCCTATCCGTTATGACGCCGCAACCATGGCGCGGTCCCGGATTTGGGGAGTAAGCCCGGTTTGCGTGTCCGGCCTTTTGTTTTCATGAGGCATGTTCCACAGGTGAATTGCTGCGTAGGCGCGCCAGGGACGCCAGGCCTCTGCATGTTTTTCAAGCTCACGCGCATTAGTTAAGTCCATGGCCCGCAAGAGTCCGAGATCGCTGGAAGGGAATGCGTCGGGCTCGCCCAGTGCCCGCATGGCAATGTATTGTGCCGTCCAGCTTCCAATCCCGGGAATCTCGCAGAGCTTGGTGAGGAAAACCTCGGAATCGACCACGGACTCAAAGCTGATTTTGCCATCGCGTACAGCACGGGAAAAGGCACGAATGGTTTCCGCCCGCGCCTTTGGCAATCCGATGCTGGCGAGATTAGCTTCGGCGAGAGCGTGTTCCGAGGGAAAAATATGAGTGATGCTTCCCGGTGCGGAAAATGGCCTGCCAAAAGCTCTTGCCAATCGGCCCGCCAGAGTGGAGGCTCCTTTCACGCTGACTTGCTGGCCGAGTATCGCCCGCACGCCAAGCTCGAAACCGTTCCAGCAGCCGGGCACTCGCAGTCCGGGATTTGCCTGAATTCGTGCGGCCAGAATCCGGTCCGTCCTCAAACTGCTCGCGATGCCAGCCCAATCGGCATTCAGATCGAACATGGCTCGAATGCGTTCGGTGATGAAAAAGAGAGACCGTGGGTCGCCGAACTCCACTCGTGCGGCAAGAGCAAGGTTGTCCTTATCCAGCGAGATTTCGAAATAGCCCTGTTTCCCATCAATAACGATAGAACGCCGGTAGCTGCCGCCTTCCACGACTTCAACGCCGGGAATCGCACGAGCCGCGAGGAATGTTAGCATCCCATTCCAGTCATAAGGCGGGCGGAAGCGCAGGCGGAACAGATATTGATTTTCCTGCTGAGGTTCTTTTTTCCGTGCCAGCCGGCGTATTTGAGTCGGAGTCCGATGATAGACATTGCGAATGCCGGCATTGAACCGCCTTACACAACCAAAGCCGGAGGCTAGTGCAATCTGAGTCATCGGCAGCGTAGTTTCGTCGATCAGCTTTTTGGCGAAGTGCAGTCGCCGGGTGTGCGCCACAGCCGTCGGCGTCGCCCCCAAATGCTTGATGAAAAGCCGCCGCAGATGGCGTGAACCGACTCCCAGCCGCTCAGCCAGTAGTTCTACGCCGCCATTCTCCATACCCGTTTCACCGATCAGGCGCAAGGCCCGCGAGACCGTATTGGATGTTCCCATCCACGCCGGTGTTCCCGGTGAGCACTCGGGGCGGCAGCGAAGGCAGGGACGGAATCCGGCTTCCGCGGCGGCCGCCGCGGAAGCAAAGTAACGAACATTTTTTTCTTTTGCAGTGGGAGCCGGACAGATCGACCGGCAATAGACGCCGCTGCCCTTGACGCCAATAAAGAATTTGCCATCAAAGCGCGGATCGCGCGACAGCCGGGCTCGCGAGCAGGTTTGCCAATCGAGGTTCATGCGCCGAATTCATCATAACCGTTCTGTCAGGAGTGTATGGACGTTTTCGGACCACAATTCACGGCCTTTCTAAGCGAGGTCCGCGAACGTGCAGCGTTCCATAGCGAGGTCCAGATACGTCCAATGGCTAAAAGTAAATGGTTCTAACTTCACATTGGAATCATGGCCTACCGTCTCCGCCATTGCCTGGAGTGTCCCCAATGCCGCACCCGATATTTGATGGGGTTTAGTCCTTTTGGAAATGGTTCGTATCTCTTGTTACGAGCTTCGGAATACGCGCAGGAGTACAAACTGGTTTGCTGTTATTGCCAGCCACCCGTGTGTAGCCGATGGGATTCAACCGAAGTAAAAATATATGCAGTATCGAAACAGGCTTATGCGCGCGGATACGGTTCGCCGGATGAAGTATCTCTTTTGAAATCCCCGCTCAGCAGGTATTACAGCTTGATCTCCATCCCTTCGGATGCGGCTCGAACTTTTGGATAGTAGTTGCGCGCCTCCTGCACAACTTTATCGATAACGGCATCCGTGTGCTCGGGATCATGATGGAATAAAACCAATTCTTTCGCGCCACTTTCCATGACCACATTTACAGCTTCGCGCCAATGGCTGTGTCCCCAGCCGCGGCGGCGGGCTTCGTATTCTTCCGGCAGATACTGTGCGTCGTAGATGAGAATGTCGGCGCCTTCGGCAAGTTTGCGGACAGCCTTATCAAATTTCTCGTCGCCCGGTTCGTTGTCTGTGGCATAGACGAGAACGCCGTCTTTGGTTTCAAGGCGGAAGCCCATGCAGCCCTGGGGATGGTTGAGCCAGGCGGTCTTCATTTGCACGCCGTCTGCAATCTCGATGCGGCCATTTTCGATGTCGTGAAAATCGCGGCGTGCCTTCATCTCATCGATTTTCACGGGAAAGTAAGGCGCGGCCATCTGATCGGCCAGAACTTGTTTCAGGCTGCGCGTGCGGGCGGAACATTGAAAGTGAAATCGATTTTCGGCGTTGGCGTAGAGGGGGCGGAAAAACGGCATGCCCTGAATGTGATCCCAGTGGAAGTGGGATACAAATACGTGTGCGGAAAAAGGCCGGTCGCCGAATTCGTTTTGCAATTGCTGGCCGAGGACGCGGAATCCGGTACCGCAATCGAAAATATAGATGCTGTCGCCGAAGCGCACTTCCACGCAGGAGGTGTTTCCTCCGTAGCGCATGTTCTCGGGTTGTGGAGTCGGCGTAGAACCGCGTACGCCCCAGAACTTAATCCGCATAGGCTTGTGCCCGCACGAGGCCCATTTGCTGAGTATCTATGTCTGTTATCTTCCAACTAAGAAGTGCAACCGTCAATTCCTGCGGTGGTTCCGTAAGTAACTAACGGCATTCGCGAATCTTTGGGATAAGCTTCCGATCTGCACAGAAACTGAGAGCAGCGGCTCCCCTATAATGAACCGCTAGGCTTCGCGAATGTCGGCGAACCTTATCTTGCATGATCAATCCCGAATTCAAGGAATTTTCGCGCTTAGCGCAGTCTGCCACGCTGGTGCCGGTGATGAAATCGGTAAGCGCCGATCTGCTTACGCCGGTTTCCGCCTTTCTGGCCATTGCCGAAAAAGAGCCTTACGCCTTTTTGCTGGAATCCGCCGAACGCGGTGAGCAGGTCGGCCGCTACACATTTCTGGGCGCTCAACCTTACATGCAGTTGCGGGCGCGGGGTACGTCCATTGAGATTGAGCGCGGACGGCACCGCGAACGCTACGAGGGAAACGTTTTTGAGTTCGTGAAGCAGTTGCTCGGCGACCATCAGCCAGCCGCGATGCCGGGACTGCCTCCCTTCACGGCCGGGGCAGTTGGATATTTTTCCTATGATGTGGTGCGGCAGTTGGAAAAAATCGGCGAGCGGGCGAAGGACGATCTCTCATTGCCGGACGCTGAGTTAATGTTCTACGACCGGTTGCTGGCATTCGATCACTTACGCCATCAGATTCATATTGTGGCTGTGGCGGATGTTTCGCGGGAGAGTCCGCAGAAGGCTTATGAGCGGGCAGTGCGGGATATCGCGGTACTGGAGAAGAAGCTGGCTGCGGGACTGCGCCCGGCGATGTGGCGCAAATCGGCGAAGGCGGTTCCGGGAAAGCTTAAGGTCCACTCGGGAACGACACGGGCCAAATTTCTCCGCAGCGTGGAGCGGTGCAAGGAATACATTGCCGCGGGCGATATTTTTCAGGTGGTACTTTCGCAGCGGCTGGATTTTGTTCCGGGAGTGCGGCCCTTCGATCTTTACCGCGCACTGCGCCAGGTAAATCCCTCGCCGTATCTTTATTTTTTGCGCATGGGCAAGACGCAAATTCTCGGCTCTTCGCCCGAGATGCTGGTCCGCGTGACCGGTAGAAAGCTGGAGTATCGCCCGATTGCAGGCACTCATCCGCGCGGGCGCGACGAAGCGGAAGATCTGCGCTTGGAAGAACAGATGCGGAACGACGAAAAGGAACGCGCGGAACATGTGATGCTGGTCGATCTGGGCCGCAACGACCTGGGGCGCGTGAGCGAATATGGTTCAGTCAAAGTGAAAGACCTGATGTATGTGGAGCGCTACTCGCACGTCATGCATCTGGTTTCGGCCCTTGAAGGGACGCTGCGTAAAGATCTCGGAGCGATCGACGCCTTTGCCGCGTGTTTTCCTGCCGGGACTTTGAGCGGGGCACCCAAGGTTCGGGCCATGCAGATTATTGAAGAACTCGAGCCGGTGCGAAGAGGGATTTATGGGGGTTCCGTACTCTACGCCGATTTCGCCGGGAATTTGGATTCCTGCATCGGCATTCGAACTATGTTGATGCAGGGTGACCGCGCTTATTTGCAAGCGGGGGCTGGAATTGTTGCGGATTCCGATCCGGCGAGCGAATTTCAGGAAAGCATGAATAAGGCACAGGCGCTGCTGAGGGCAGTGGAAATGGCTAGGGGCAGTGGGCAGTGATTAGTTGGTCAGTGGCTGACGGCCGCATGCAGAAAATTATTGATCAGCTTCTTTCCGGCATCGGTCAGCACACTTTCGGGATGAAACTGCACTCCCTCGACCGCAAACTTTCTGTGGCGCAGGCCCATAATCGTTCGGCTTCCATCTTTTTCTTTGGTCCAGGCACTCACTTCCAGCTCATCTGGCAAATTATTTTCTTCCACAATCAGCGAGTGGTAGCGTGTTGCCGTCATGGGCGTGGGCAGGCCGTGGAAGATACTCTTGCCATCATGCGTAACAGCGCTGGTTTTCCCATGCATGAGATGCGGAGCGCGTACAACGTTTCCCCCGAAGGCCGCCCCGATGGCCTGATGTCCGAGGCATACGCCGAGAATCGGGATTTTCCCGGCAAAGTGCCGGATTAATTCGATGCTGATGCCAGCATCTTGCGGCGTGCATGGGCCGGGCGAGATCACGATGCGCTCCGGCTGTAAAGCTTCGACTTCGGCAACCGTGAGCTGATCGTTGCGGCGAACTTCCACCTGCGCGCCCAGTTCGCCGAAGTATTGGACCAGGTTGTAAGTGAATGAATCGTAGTTGTCGAGAACGAAGATCACAAGAAGCGTCCTACGTTAAGGTTACCACCGTCGAATCGCGGCTCTGTGTAAAGGAAAACTGCAAGCTATAAAGTCGGAACTTGGAATTCCTTTCACCATAACGGGCCATATTCCTCCCCAAGGGTGGTATTGACGCAAGATACTCCCTGACCGCATGATTCCTGCATAGTTTTTAGAACGCCACTTCGAAAGTTTTGGAGTAAGCATGGCAGAAGCGCAGCAAGAAAAGCGAGCTGCACGACGCTTCGCGCTCCGTATTCCTGTGTCCGTCGCCCGCGCTGGAAGTAACAACGGCGGCGAACCGGCTCAGCTCCGCGACGTGAGCGCGCGCGGCATCAGCCTGTATCTGGATTCTCCCATTGAGCAGGGATCACCCCTCGGTTTTACCCTAACGCTTCCTCCTGAAATCACGCTTACCGAAAGCATTCGCGTGCATTGCAAAGGGCGCGTGGTGCGGGTGGATGGCGAAACGCCCGAGGGCAAAATGGCCGTGGCCGCGGTCATTGAAGAATATGAGTTTCTACCCGAGAGCTGAAGCGGAGGTATAGACTCGCGGCTGCATTGCCGACGAGCTTGCCGGACTCGGTAGTACGGTCGTCACTTCTCCCCACTCGCCGCTAAGTGATATGTTTCCTTTCAGAAGGGTTGGGAGTTCTTGCTGCGATCTCGGGCTCAATTCATCGGCTGTTTGCTGCTGGCGGTGCTGCCGTCGGCGAACGCGCTGGCGCAGAACCCTGCACCCGCGGCGAACGCTGCACCCGCCGCGAAACAGACGGCGCCGAAGCAAAAAATTCCCGTCCAGCCGGAAATCTCAATTGTTAGCAGCGTAAACATCGTCCACGAGCGGGGCGTTCCGGCGGTCGAAATTCTTTCCACGCTACCCTCGGTGCCGTTGATTCAGTATCTGGCGTCACCGCCACGGATCGTCATCGATCTTTTGCACGCCCGCGTAGGCCCACAGCAGAAACGGGTGGATGTACAGCAGGAAAAAATCGCGGCCATCCGCACCGAGCAATATCAGAACGATCCTCCCACCGTGCGGATCGTTCTCGACCTGCTTGCTCCCTATAGCTATACCTGGGATGAAGCGGGCAATCGATTGATGGTGCGATTGAAGCCGGCTGAGGATTTGAACGCCGCCGCAAACAAGAGAAAAGCTATACAGGGACCCACTACGCTATCACCGGCCCTTGCCGGTACGGCAGCGGTGGTACCGGTAACGAGTGGCGGCGGTAGCTCCATTCTCACCGGAAGGCAAATCGCCGCAGGATCGTCGCTTACAGCCGGCAGCGAAACCATGGTTCTGCAATTATCGCGTGGAGGCGAGGTTCGCCTCTGTCCGGGAACTTCGGTTTCGGTAACGCCTTCGAAGGATACGAAGGGCTTGATGCTGGGCATCAGCCAGGGCGCACTGGAGACGCACTACGTGCTCGATTCTTCAGCCGATACCGTGCTAACTCCTGATTTCCGCATCCTGTTTGCCGGGCCGGGAGAGTTTGACTTTGCCGTCAGCGCAGATTCGCACGGCAATACCTGCGTGCGCGGACTGAGAGGCAATGCTTCTTCAGCCATTGTTTCCGAGTTGATTGGAGATCGCGTTTATCAGGTGACACCCAACGAACAGGTCGTATTCCG
Source organism: Candidatus Aquilonibacter sp. (assembly GCA_035486715.1). Taxonomy (GTDB): domain Bacteria; phylum Acidobacteriota; class Terriglobia; order Terriglobales; family Acidobacteriaceae; genus Sulfotelmatobacter. The sequence goes on along the minus strand of DATHMV010000024.1, from coordinate 431,689 downwards.
CTCCGGGCAGATCGATAAATCGGACAGCAATGTTCCGCTGGAATGTGGTTGTCCACCGCCAGTTCCTGTGATGCGAGCAGACGCGGCGCCGAATTCGGGATTGTCGGCTGCAGGCAAGGCTGCGAATAGCGATGCTTCTACAAAAACTGCGGGGAATAGCGGGAATACGTCTTCGGGAGGTCAAACGCTTTCGAACGGCCCGGAGACGCGACCGTTGCCGGCTTCGCAACCGGGCGACGTTCATGTACAGGTGGACGCGCCCATGGTTTTTCAGGGCAAGAAGAAAAATGGAAGCCCGCCGCCAACTCCGGCGGATAACACCGCAGCCGTGCCGGCAACTGCTGTCCCAGTTCCAGATGCACCGGCGAAGCCTGCGCAGGTTGAAGTCGGGGCGAATCCAACCGTCGCCGCACGCACTCAGCCCGCTTCTGCACCGCGCAGATTTTTCCGGCACATCAAAAATATCTTCAGTGCAATCTTCTAATAATTCTGGCGGTCGATCTACAGACGGTTGATCGCGCGCCGCAGCGGCTCTACTTTCCCACGCATTTCTTCGGCAATGTCTGCGCCGCGCTCGGCTGCGTCACGCACGCGCTCCTTCACATCCTTTACTCGATCCCGGGTTTCTTCCTTCCAGTCCTGTAGTGTGTCGCGAGCGTCTTCGTAGCCGCGCTTCAAGTCGCGACGGAACTGCTTGCCGGTTTTCGGGGCTAGCACGAGGGCCGCTAAAGCACCGGCTCCAATGCCGATAAGGAGAAAGGTTACCGCGGGTCCGATGCTGTTCGAGTCCGAAGATTCATAACGTCCATAACGCATAATTTTGACCTCTTTCTTAATTTCTAAAGCCGCCGGATGAAAATCAGCCGGATCGCGGCCAGTCACGGTAAGAATTTTAGTCCGCGATAAAAACCTTGCTCCGCAGCCGGAGCAAGCCCGCTGCTTTGAGATGAAAACCGGACCCGATAAGGTTTTCTTTCTTTTAAACAGAGTGTAGAATCAAACATTCGGTCCTCGTGTGCGGCGGAAAATGTGGCCTGCCCGCCTTCCGCCAGCTCAGCAAACCGCATTTATTTTGAAGGAGATGGTTTCGAACGATGTCGATCCCTGCCACGCAACTGCGCCCCGGCATGATCATTAAGCACAACAATGATCTGCACTCTGTTTTCAGCGTCGAGCACCGAACGCCCGGCAACCTGCGCGCTTTCATTCAGGCCAAGCTGCGCAATCTGCGTACCGGCGCCATGTTCGAGCACCGCTTCCGCTCGCCCGATCCCATCGAGAAGGTCAATGTGGATGAGGTTGATATGCAGTTCCTCTACGCCGACGGAGACAATTACTACTTCATGGATACGGCGAATTACGAGCAGACGCACCTCACGAGGGATGTTCTTGGCGATGCCGTGGATTATCTGATTGCCAATCTCGAGATCAAGGTGGAGTTCTTTGATGGCAAGGCCGTGGGCATCGAGCTGCCGCAGACGGTAATACTCACCGTAACCGAGACGGAACCTGGATTAAAAAGCGCCACCGCATCCAGCGTTACGAAAGCCGCGAAAACAGAAACCGGTCTGGTAGTGCAGGTGCCGCCGTTCATCAACGAAGGAGAGAAGATCAAGGTGGATACGGCAGAAGGCGTGTATCTGTCGCGGGCGTAGCATTCCGTTGCCATCCGCTCAGGATGACAAGTCGTTGACGATGACTTCCACTGAAAAGCCGATTGAGGCTCGCCGTTTTATAGTGCGGGGCCGTGTGCAGGGGGTCGGCTTCCGCTGGTTTGTGGAGCGTGAGGCGCATATTCTCGGCATCGCGGGCTGGGTGAGAAATAACTCCGATGGCAGCGTGGAAATACTGGCGCAGGGCACTCGCGATCAGCTTTCCGGTCTGCGATCGCGGCTGCGCGAGGGTCCACGGGCGGCGCGTGTAGATGGCGTGGAAGAGGCCGAAGCGCGTCCTACCGCCGGAGTCAGTTCATTTCGCATTGAAGGAGCATGGTAGATTGTCCTCCAACTCAAGCCTGAATGAAGTTCAACTCAAAAAACTAATCCGCGAAGTTCCTGACTTCCCGAAAAAGGGAATTCTTTTTTACGACATTACAACCTTATTGAAGGATAAAGTCGGCTTTGCCACGCTCGTCGATCGTCTCTCCGAAAATTACGTGGCGCTGAAGATTGATCTTGTTCTCGGCATGGAGGCCCGCGGCTTCATCTTCGCGCCAGCGCTGGCGTATCGCTTGAATGCCGGTTTTGTTCCAGTACGTAAAGTCGGCAAACTGCCCGCCGAAACTGTGAAGTTCGATTACGCGCTCGAATACGGCACCAACTCGCTGGAGATGCACAAGGATGCTATTCAAAAAGGTCAGCGAGTTCTGATTGTCGACGATCTGCTGGCGACGGGCGGAACGGCCGAGGCTACTGCAAAGCTGGCAACGATGTTAGGCGCGGAAATTGCTGGCCTTGGGTTTGTTGTGGAGCTAGATTTCCTAAAGGGGCGGGATAAGCTCAAAAATTACAACGTAATGTCGCTGCTGCATTACGATAAGTAAACTTAAGTCTATTTCCACGACGATGCGATCATCCATCCAATCCCCATCCAGATGCTGGCGCTGAAGCCGATTGCCAGGCTCAGCCCAAGGGCTCTGGCTTTATTGCGGTGGCCGGAAACAAGTGCGTTCTGGTTCTTAGAGTCCTGGTTCTCGGAGTCGTAGACAAGCCAGGAGCGCAACAGCTTCATGCCTTGTAAATTTTCTGATTGATCTTCGGGGAGATTTCCCCAAAGAGTTTCGACGGTCAACCTTCGCGGCGTTTCTCCATCACTGGACGACGGCAAGAGCTGGGATTCGTAGCTCATAAGATCCGCACCTCCGAAAGCTTTCAACAACAGATTACAATCTCGCGATTGCGTAAGCTTGGACGGTTACCCACCCACCGAAGTTGTGCCCATACAGTTTTCCCGGGTTCCTGATACGGTGATTCCTCAAACGGATACTTTAGTCTCTGTCTGCTTTCCCACCTCTTTTAGTGATAACTTCGAGTCCCTCGCCAGATAACTTTGGCGGTGGAACCAGTCTTCCATCGCAACCGCGAGCTTGTCCAAAGGAACGTTCGAGCCTATCTCCATCTGCCCGTCGGCGAGTGGCAATGTGTTGTCGAACATGCCGGTATTGATAACGTTGTGCATGCAGAAATTGTCGAGCCATTTAAGCGGGCACGCTTTTTTCTGCTGTGCGGGGTCGATGTATAGTACTCGAATTTTGCGCGCGAACATGATTAGAGTTTAACGGGGAGCTTCGCTCTCTATGGATTTTGTGCCGCCACACGATATTACCAACTCATCTGGATTCATTCGCATCCCATAAGCTTGCTTGCAGAATAGCATTCCTCAAGCCTATGCGGTATTGCCTGCTAAACTTTGCTTTAACCGGCTCCTTATGCGTTGGTCAGCAATATTTTTTATTTTATTTTTCTCGCTCGCCGGTGCGGCCCAGATCTCCTCGACTGGGCCGGAAACTCTTTACAACGGCCAAAATGTTACTGCTATCGATCTGATCGCAAATCCGCACAGGGATGTCGAACCGCTACGCTCGCAAATCACCCAGAAAGCGGGTCAACCCTACGCGCAGGCGGATGTGCAGGCGAGCATAGACGCGCTCCAGCGCGAGGGGAAATTTGAAAAAGTTGAGATCAACGTGATTCCGGAGATTTCCGGATTGCGCCTGAATTTCATTCTCGAACCGGCGTATTACATGGGCAACGTCGATTTCGAGGGCGTGGCTAAGTCTTTTACGTACTCGAGATTATTGCAGGTTGTCAATCTACAAGAGGAAGATCCGTATGATCAGGCCCGTCTTCCGGTTGCGCAAAAAGCTTTGTTGGATTTCTTTCACCATAACGGATATTTCCAGGCGCAGGTGGAATGCAAAATACAAATCGACGATGCCAATCAACTGGTGAACATTTCATTCTTCGCGCAGATGGGGAAGCAGGCGCGCATCGGAAACGTGCAGGTGCGTGGGACCGATGACCGCGAACAAGCCTGGGTTCTTCACAAACTGCGTTCGCTTCGCGCCCGCTTTACAGGTGCTCTGCTAAAACCGGGAAGGGCTTATACCCCGGAGCGAATCAAAGCTGCAACTACGCTTATCAAGAAAACTCTGGCGCACCAGCATTATCTCGTGAGCAAAGTCCACGAAACGCCTCCGCAATACCATACGGATACGAATCGCGTGGATGTCGCCTTCGAGGTTGAGATTGGGCCAGTGGTCGTGGTTAAGATGACTGGCGCAAGGCTTACCAAAATTCCTTTTCTATCGGGACGGGAGATGAGAAAACTCATTCCCATTTATTCGGAAGGAGCGATCGATCAGGATCTGGTGCAGGAGGGCCAGCAAAATCTGACGAACTACTTCCAGAATAAAGGATTTTTCGATGTCCAGGTAACGCCGAACTTTCAGGAGCAGCCGAACCAGATTGTGCTCGAATACAAAATCGATCAGGGAGCGAAGCACAAGGTCGACCGCATATCGTTCCACGGAAATTATCAAATCCCCGAAAAAGATTTGCTGCCGCTAGTGAGCGTGAAACGCTCCCATATATGGACACATGGCAACCTCAGCCAGAAATTGCTGAAACAGAGTGTAGATAATTTGCAGGCGTACTATCGCGACCACGGATATGAGGAAGTAAAAATAACTTCACAAGTCACAGAGCATCAGCCCAAGATCGACGTCGCGTTTGAAATTCAGGAAGGCCCGCAGACGTTGGTCGATAAGATTCAGATCACTGGCAATGACAATGTTCCGGAAGCTCAACTGACCGCTCCCAAAGGCTTTCAACTGAAGGCTGGAGCGCCGTTTTCCACGAGGCAATTGTCGGACGATCGCAACCGCATCTCCGCAACCTACTTGAATCGCGGCTATCTTAACGCGGAGGTCAAAACGGCCGTGACGCGCATCTCCGGCGATCCGCATCGCGTGGAGATTACATACGCCATCACGGAGCACCAGTTAGTGCATGTGAGCAAAGTGTTGTACATGGGGCAAAAGCACACCCGGCTTTCTCTGATCCAGAAAACGGCGAAGCTGCCGGAAGAAGCTCCCATGAAGAGAGGCCAGATGCTGGCGGCGGAAACCGGCCTCTATGATCTGAATATTTTCGATTGGTCCAGCGTGGGGCCGAGAAAGCCAATCACGGACCAGACCGATGAAGATGAATTAGTAAAAGTACATGAAGCCCATCGCAACGAGATTACTTACGGCTTTGGATTTGAGGTGTCGCATCGCGGCGGAAATATTCCCACGGGAACGGTGGCCGTGCCGGGGCTTCCTACCATCGGTTTGGGCAACAATCAGATCGCGCCTAGCCAATCCACATTCGCCAGCCCATTAGGATCGATCGAATTTACGCGGCGGAACATGCGCGGACTGGGTGAGACCGCGAGCGGCTCAATACTTCTGTCGCGCCTGGATCAGCGTTTTCTGACGAGCTATTTGCAGCCGCATTTCTTCGGCTCAGGATGGAGTTCGCTCACCGGTTTCTCGCTGGAGCGCACAACTGAGAATCCCTTGTTTGCCGCCAGCCTCGGCGATCTCTCATTCCAGGTGGAAAAAGTGATCAGCCGCAAAACCAATACCCGGTTACAGCTTCGCTACGATTTCAATAAGACTGTGCTCTCACATCTATTAGTTCCTGCGCTTGTATTGCCGCAGGATCAAAATATTCATCTTTCCACGCTCTCCAGCACGCTGATTCGCGACTCTCGCGATAAGCCGCTGGACGCGCATCGCGGCATATTCGAAACACTAAACTTGGCGATTACGCCGGGGTCGCTGGGTTCGAGCGCGTCGTTCGCCAAACTATTCGGGCAATACGCGTACTACAAGCCGTTTCACTCGATCGTGTTCGCCAACAGCATCCGGCTCGGACTCGCCAAGGCATTCGATGGAAGTTTTGTTCCCACCAGCCAGCTTTATTTTTCGGGCGGCGGGACGTCGCTGCGTGGGTTCCCGATCGACGAAGCCGGTCCACAGCGTCTGGTTCCGTTTTGCAACGTTCTCAAAAATCAATCCGGCTGTGTGAATGTCACCGTCCCGGTGGGCGGAACGCAGTTGTTCATTCTGAATTCCGAAGTCCGCTTTCCGCTTCGCATTATGAAAAATCTTGGCGGGGTTGTTTTTTATGATGGCGGCAACGTTTACAGCGCAATCAACTTTCCCAATTTTGTGAACAACTACACCAACACTATCGGAATCGGTTTAAGGTATGCGACGCCGATTGGCCCCATACGAATCGATCTGGGACATAATCTGAATCCCGTGCCCGGCATCAATCCAACGCAGTATTACATTACGTTGGGGCAAGCGTTTTAGGAATTTTCATTATGCGAGTGCGAAGAATTATTGGCTGGACTTTGGCGATAGCAGTTGTTTTGGGTATCGCGTTTGGCGTGGGCGGATATTTCTATCTTTATAGCGAAAATTTTCAACGTCTAGCCGTCCGCACTATTGCCCAGGATGTGAATGAATCCACCGGAGCGCGAGCGGAAATTGGCAGCCTCGACTTTCAGCTATCGACCCTCACCGCGCATTTATACAACATTACAATTCACGGCAATGAGAGTGCGGGACAGCCTCCGCTGTTGCAGGTGGACAAGCTCACGGTGAGATTGAAAATTCAATCCATCCTGCGCCGCAAGATTACCCTGACTGAACTATTGATCGAACATCCGGTAGCGCATGTGCAGATCAATCGAGACGGGAAAAGCAATCTACCGCAATCTCCCAATACGCAGAAAAGCAGCAATGCCAGCGTTTTCGATCTGGCCGCGGGGCATGTTCTTCTAAGCGATGGTGCAGTCACCTATAACGACAAAACGATTCCTGTCGCCGCGGATTTGTACGATCTGCGAACGGAGATACATTTTATTCCGTTCGAGTCACGTTATCACGGCTCGCTTTCCTACGATAACGGCCAGCTACGTTATGCGAACGATCCAACCATTCCGCATAGTTTGAATGCAGTGTTCGACGCAACGCCCACTCGCTTTGTGTTGGACGCACTATCGCTGAAATTGGGGTCCTCGACACTTTCCGCACAAGCCGAGTTGGATAATTACAGCAATCCTGCAGTCGCAGGTCATTATGACCTTCGCATTCACACCCAAGACTTCGCCGCATTCGTGACGCCCTCTTCTACTGCTGGAGACATAGCGCTCGCCGGAACGATTCACTATCAGGCAAACGCCAACCACACTGTACTGCACAGCGTTTCTCTTGAGGGCAAGGTGTCAGGTAACGAATTAACTGCTTCATCGCCCGTTGGGCGCGTTTATCTTCGCCGACTGCAAGGCCAATATCAACTAGCCGATGGAGCATTGCTGGCCAGCGATGTCGCTTTCGAGACCTTAGGCGGAGCGATCTCCGCAGATGTAGAACTTCAGCATCTCGACGCTGCCGCCTCCGGCCGCGTGCGGGCGAAGTTGAAAGGGATTTCGATGCAGGCTCTACAGCAGACCTTGCGCGCAGCAAATATAAAACAACTCAGCTTATCGGGCAGGCTCGATGGCGCGGTGGACGCTTCATGGGTGGGTAGCGCGAGAAATATTCATGGCAGTGCGGATGTTAATATCACCAGCACCTCCAACCGCACGCCTCAAACAACCGCTCAGGCGATTCCACTGAATGGAGCGATTCACGCGACTTACGACGGCCAGAAAAATATTCTCGTGCTACGCAACACAACACTGCGGATACCTTCGGCGGTAATCTCTGCACAGGGTGAGGTAAGCGATCATTCGAATTTGCAGGTTCAAGCCAATGCCGGCGACTTGCACGAGCTTGGAAGTTTGATCAATGCAATCAGCGGCGGCAAGTCCGCATCCATCCAGATCACAGGCTCGGCTTCCCTAAAAGCGGTTATGCAAGGTTCCATGCGCAGGCCTCAACTGAGCGGCCAGTTCGATGGAGAAAATCTGCAAGCGCAAGGCAGCCGCTGGAAGAGTGCAAAATTTAACTTTCAGGCCAATCCCTCCCAAGTTTCGTTGCGCGATGTGGTGCTGGAGAGCGCGCATCAAGGCAGAGCATCTTTGAACGCCACGGTCGCGTTACGGGACTGGTCGTATCTGCCTTCAAATCCCCTTGCGGTCAATTTGTCCTTGCAACGTATGTCGCTGGCAGAGTTACAGCGGTTGGCTGACGTTCGCTATCCTTTATCTGGAGATTTGTCGGCGGAGATTTCTGTCCACGGCACGCAGTTAAACCCGAGTGGAAGCGGCTCGGCAAAAATTGAACATGCCGTTGTTTGCGACGAGCCTGCGCAACAACTCGCGGCAACATTCCGCGCCGACAAAAATTCGATGAGTTCGTCGTTGAACGTGAGTTTGCCTGCAGGCTCGGCAAGCGGAATGGTTTCCTATACGCCGCAAACGAAGGTATACACGGTGAGTCTGAATGCTCCTGCTGTGGTTCTGCAAAAATTACGGACTGTGCAGGCGAAAAATATCGGAATCTCTGGCACTTTGGCGATCTCTGCAAATGGCGAGGGAACGCTGGATAATCCGCAATTGAATGCAACCCTGGAAGTGCCTCATCTTCAACTTCGCGATAAATCGGTGTCGGAATTGAAAGCGCAGGTTCAAGTCGCAAATCAAAAAGCCGAGCTGGCGCTCGATTCGCAAATCGCTCAGGCCTCCATTCATTCGCATGCGAATGTCAGCTTGCGCGACGACTATTATGTAGAGGCCTCGATAGATACAAACGGAATTTCGCTGGAGCCGATGCTGGCGTTGTTTGAGGCGCAAGTGCCGCAGGGCTTCCAGGGTACGACCGAGTTGCATGCAACATTAAAAGGTCCGCTGAAAGATAAATCGCGGATGGAAGCTCATCTCACCATTCCAACATTGAAGGCTAGCTATCAATCGCTGGAGATTGCCGCGGCTGCGCCCCTCCACGCGGATTACGCGAACTCGGTGCTGACTCTGCAACCCGCCGAGATTCGTGGGACCGATACAACGTTGCGTGTCCAAGGCACTTTTCCGATTGCTGGAACAGCCACGCCTACTCTCGCCGCGCAGGGATCGGTCGATATAAAAATTCTCCGAATCTTCGATCCCGATCTGCAAGGCTCCGGTTCGGTTGCGCTCGACGTGCGTGCATCGGGAAGCGCGGCGAATCCGGCGGTGCAAGGGCAGGTTCATTTGCACAACGTAGCTTTGTCCACTCCCACTGCGCCGCTCGGAGTGGAAAAGCTCAACGGAACTCTCGACATCGGCAACAACAGTCTTCAACTATCCAGCCTCAACGGCGTGGTTGGTGGTGGGCAGGTTTCCATTGGCGGCTCAATTTCCTACCGCCCGAATCTGCAGTTCAATGTTTCTCTACAGAGCAAGTCGGTTCGGCTTCGTTATCCTGACGGCGTACGAGCGCTGTTGGATGGCAATCTGGTTTTGAGCGGAACAAAAGATGCATCCACATTAAACGGCCGTGTGCTGATTGACAGTCTTTCATTTACTCCTGATTTCGACCTCGCGAAATTCAGCGATCAGTTCAGCGGCGGCTCGGTGCCCTCCGAACCGGGCCTGGCCGATAATGTGAAGCTCGCGATCGGGGTGCAATCGAAGAGCAATCTCAGCGCGGTCAGTTCGCAGGTCACCCTCGAAGGCCAGGTGAATTTGCAGGTGGTGGGAACGGCTGCGAATCCTATAATTGTCGGCAGAACCGATCTTACTTCCGGCGAGCTTTTCTACAGAAACGTTCGCTATCAGCTTCAGCGTGGAATTATCACCTTCGATAATCCCAACGAAACTGAACCTGTGGTGAATGTGTCTGCCACGGCAACCGTAGAGCAATACAATTTGACTCTCAACGTTCGCGGGCCGTTCGACAAGCTGACCACTTCCTACACTTCCGATCCGCCGCTTGCCACAGCCGACATTATTAACCTGATTGCAAATGGACAAACCACCGAAGAAGCGAGCGCTGCCGGAACGAGCACCGATTCGATTCTCGCTTCGCAGGTTGCGGGCCAGGTAACGGGTGGCATTCAACACCTCGCCGGAATTTCCAGCTTACAGGTCGATCCACTTCTGGGCGGGAACAATCAGAACCCTTCAGCGCGAGTGGCGATTCAGCAGCGCGTGACCAAAAACTTTCTATTCACGTTTTCCACCGATCTTTCGCAGCCGGGAACTGAAATTGTGCAGGGAGACTATCAAATCAATCAACGTTGGTCGGTCAGCCTGACACGCGACGAAGTCGGAGGAATTTCGGTGGATGGCAAGTACCACACCAAATTTTGATGGCTGCTATCGAGCCTCAGGCAGCCCGCCCATTGCGGCGCGTCGGTTTGGAGGAAATGCCACTCGCAAGCGTTCCTGAATTATTTTCTTTGGCCAGTTCTGCGTTCAACTCCCCACCGGCTAGCAGAATGAAATATCCCCAATAGAGCCAGGTCATAAGTGCCATCACTCCGCCCAAAGTTCCATAGGTTCGGTTGTAGTTTCCGAAGTAGCGGAAGTAAATGCCGAGGAGATAAGACAAGCCGATCCAACACGCAACAGAAAAAACGGCTCCGGGCAAGGTCGATAGGAATCGTTGCTTCACGTTGGGTGCGAGGCAGTAAATTGTTTCGACGGCAAGCACCGTAAAGACAACGGCGATGATCCAGTGAATCAAGGGCCACGCCGAAGCGAAGGCTCCGGTGAAAGACCACCGTGTAGCGATCCAATTGCCTGCCTTCGGGCCAAGTACCATGGTCGCGATGGCGCATATGAGAAAGAATCCCGTGATGGCCGCCAATGCAAGCGCGAGCAGCCGCATCTTCCAAAAAGGTCGATTGTCCTCCACGTCATAGGCGTCGTCCAACGATTCAATCATCTCTTCGAAGGCGGAAGACACTACCCAGAGCGTGCCTAGCGTTCCGAGGGAGAGCCACGCGCGCGAGTTTTTGCTGAGAATGTCATCGAGGACCGAATACACCACCTGCATCGTGCCTGCGGGCACTACTCGACCCATGGCAATCAACGCGTCGTTGAAAAAATTGGGGAGCGGGATGTAAGCCATTACCGCTGACAGGAAAATCAACGCGGGGAATATGCCTAAGATCGAATAGTAGGAGAGCGCTGCCGCAGCTTGCAGCGTCTGGTTGCGGATTGCGTCCTGATACGCCTTGCCAACGGCGCGTTTGATTCCGGTGGAAGTCACCGATGTTGGATGCAGGATTCTCAAAAACCGTAGAGATTTTGTCCGACGGTGAAACCTAGACTCCTGGCTTGCGTTATGCCGTTGCGAGATAGACATATCGCAGAATAAACAGAAGCGTCAGAATCCAAACCAGCATGTTCACTTCGCGAACCTTGCCGGCTGCGACCTTCACAACCGTATAGGAAATCAGCCCAAGGCTAAGTCCGGTGGCGATGCTGAACGTAAGAGGCGTAGCCAGAATCGTGATAAATGCGGGAACGGCTTCACTAAAGTCATGCCACGCGATTTGCGCGATGGACTGCGTCATCAGAACGCCCACCAGAATAAGCGTAGGCGCGGTTGCATAAGCTGGAATGGCCGTCGCTAACGGCGAACAGAAAACGGCCAGCGCGAAAAGCACGGCAACGGCAACATTGCTCAAACCTGTGCGCGCTCCAGCGGCAACTCCCGCAGCACTCTCGATATAGCTCGTCACGGTGGAAGTTCCCGTCAACGAGCCGACCACGGTTCCCACCGCATCGGCAACCAGCACACGCCCAACGCGCGGAATCTTACCATCTTTTATGAAGCCACCCTGTTCGCATACCCCGACCAGAGTGCCGACATTATCGAATAGATCGACAAACAGGAATGCGAAGAGGATTTCGAGCAAACCCAAATGCGTAGCGCCACGAAAATCCAGCTGCAAAAAAGTGGACGAAGGATGAGGCATGGAGAAAATTGCCGCCGGCCAGTTCGTGATCCCGCGAAAAATTCCGAGTAGCGCGGTGCCGAAGATGCCGATGAGAATTGCGCCATGCAGCTTGCGCGACATCAAGATCAAGGTCAGAACCAGGCCGAAGCAGGCGGTTTGCACTTCTTTGTCGGCGAAGCTTCCAAGACCGACAAATGTCGCCGAATTGGCCACAACAAGCTTTGCATTTCTTAATCCCACGAACGCAATGAACATGCCAATCCCAGCAGCAGTCGAATGCTTCAAGCAGTCAGGCATCCCGTTAACAATTTGCTCGCGTACGCGGGTGACCGTGAGCAATAAAAAAAGCACGCCGGAGCAAAACACGACCGCGAGTGCCGTTCGCCATGGAACGTGCATGCCAATGCAAACCGAATAAGTGAAGTAAGCGTTCAGAGACATTCCCGGCGCCAGTGCAATGGGGAAGTTGGCATAGAGTCCCATCACCAGCGTCGCCACGGCGGCGGAGGCGCAGGTAGCGAAGACCACGCCTTCCGGCGGCATTCCCGCTTGCGCGAGAATTTGCGGATTCACCACGATGATGTAAGCCATCGTGACAAAAGTGGTGAGCCCGCCCAGCATCTCCTGCTTGATTGAGGTTTGATTCGCGGCAAGTTTGAAATAGCGGTCGATCAATTGTTTTCCTTGATGAGGAACATTGGTCGTCGATTATATGTGCGCGGCGAAGCTTGCGAGCATAAATGAAATATTTGGACGAATCGATCGTTTTGAAATTCATATTCTCTGCATCGAAATTCTGCGTTGTACTTGTGAACGTCCAGGGCTTATCACAGAATGGACGAGATAGGCTTGGAACCTAGGTGTGGGCTGCGCCCGCAGCCTTCAATTTGATCTCAGGAATCGCCAATTTCGTAGTAGTCAAATTACTCCCGGGAGACCGCGATGTCCCGCGCAAGAGTTGTCAATGGCGTGCCGTCGGCGCAAGATCTGTACGACCCTGCGCAGGAGCATGATGCCTGTGGGATCGGATTCGTAGCCAGCGTTCGCGGGGAAAAAAGTCACGACATCATTAATAAAGGGGTGCAGGTTCTACTGAATCTGGCACATCGCGGTGCCTGCGGTTGCGACGCTGAAACCGGCGACGGCGCTGGGGTTCTGATTCAAATTCCGCACAAGTTCTATGCGCGCGAGTGCGCAAATCTTGGGTTCGAATTGCCGCTAGCCGGTTCGTACGGCGTCGGGATGACGTTCCTGCCGGTGGAGAAGCATCCGCGGCTGCAGTGCGAAGGGATTCTTGAGCGCATCGTGCGCGAAGAAGGTTTGTCGGTGCTGGGCTGGCGCGATATGCCGGTCTATGCCTCGGCGATTGGCCGCGTGGCGCGAGCTTCGCAGCCCTATATTCAGCAGATTTTTGTTGGACGCTCGCCGAATCTCGATGAAGATGCGTTCGAGCGCAAGTTGTACGTCGTACGCAAGCGGACGGAAAATGAAATCCGTGATTCAGGCAACGAGGATGCGGGAACGTTTTACATCCCTTCACTTTCCTGCCGAACGGTGGTCTACAAAGGCCTAGTGCTTGCGACGCAGCTCACGAATTTCTACCGCGAGCTTTCCGATCCCGATGTGACCAGCGCTGTCTGTCTGGTGCATCAGCGTTTTTCCACCAATACTTTTCCGAGCTGGCAGCGGGCACATCCCTATCGCTACATCGCGCACAACGGAGAGATCAACACGCTGCGCGGAAACGTGAACTGGATGCACGCCCGCCAGTCGCTGCTCGCGTCCCCGTTGTTTGGCGACGATCTGAAAAAACTGTTTCCCATCATCGAAGCCGACGGCAGCGACTCCGCCAATTTCGATAACGTGCTCGAACTTCTTTTGCAGTCCGGGCGAAGTTTGCCGCATGCCATGGCCATGCTTATTCCGGAAGCATGGGCGGGCAATCCGCATATGAGGCCGGAGAAGCGCGCTTTCTACGAGTATCACGCCTGCCTGATGGAACCTTGGGATGGTCCGGCGGCGATTGCATTCACCGACGGTCGCGTCATTGGCGCTACGCTCGATCGCAATGGCCTGCGGCCGGGAAGATATGTCGTTACTCACGATGATGTTGTCGTGATGGCGTCGGAAGCTGGCGTGCTCGATATTGCTCCGGAGCAGGTGAAGATGAAAGGCCGCCTGCAGCCGGGAAAAATGTTTTTGGTTGATACGGTAGAAGGACGCATCGTTGCCGACCGCGAGATCAAAGGCCGTCTGGCTGCGCAGCAACCTTATGCAGAATGGCTCAAAGAAAATCAAATCACCATGAGCCATTTACCCGAGCCTTCGCGTACACATCCGCCCGATCCTGAAACGCTTCTGCGCCGCCAGCGCGCCTTTGGCTATAGCGACGAAGATTTGAAAATGATTCTCGGGCCGATGGCTTCCGCTGGGGAAGAACCAATCGGCTCGATGGGGACGGATACGCCGTTAGCCTGCCTGTCGGATCGTCCACAGTCGTTATTCAATTATTTCAAGCAATTGTTCGCGCAGGTCACGAACCCTCCGATTGATCCGATTCGCGAAGAGATGGTGATGTCGCTGATCAGCTACATCGGCAGCGAGCGCAACATTCTCGAAGAGGCTCCGGAAAATTGCCAGATGCTGAAGCTGGAGCATCCGCTGCTGACTAATCGTGAATTCGAAAAACTGCGCCGCGTCTCGCACCGCGATTTGCTGGCGACCACGCTGCCGGCGCTCTTCCGGGCAAGCGAAGGCGAAGCCGGCTTGAAGCGTGCGCTGGATGAGCTTTGCCAGAGAGCTTCGTTGTCGGTGAAAGCCGGATACAGCCTGCTGATACTTTCCGACCGCGGCGTCGACAAAGATTACGCGCCCATTCCAACCCTGCTCGCGCTGGCGGCGGTACACAATTTGCTCGTCAGAGAAGAAACTCGGACCCAAGTTGCACTGATTATTGAATCCGGCGAGCCCCGCGAGGTGATGCACTTTGCCCTGCTCAGCGGATACGGAGCGAGCGCGATCAATCCTTACCTGGCGCTGGAGACCGTGGAAAACCTTGCCTGGCGCGGCGAGTTGGCGGATGGCATCACGCCGGAGCAAGCGGTCAAGAATTTTATGAAGTCTGTGAAGAAGGGTTTGTTGAAAACCTTCTCGAAGATGGGTATCTCAACTCTGCAAAGCTACCAGGGCGCGCAGGTTTTCGAAGCAATCGGATTGAATAAAGAATTGGTGGAGTCGTACTTCGCGGGTACGACATCGCGCCTGGAAGGAGTAGGGCTCGATGTGCTCGCCCGCGAAGCGCAGCTCAAGCACGAGCATTCCCGGCGGCCGCTTACCGAGTTCGATACCGAGTTGGCCGTGGGTGGCGTTTACCACCAGCGCACCAACGGCGAGTATCACTTGTTGAATCCGCTGACCATCGGAAAATTGCAGCAAGCGGTGCGGGAGGAGAGCTTCCAAACTTTCCAGGAATATACCGACCTGATCGACAAGCAGAGCGCCAGCTTGTGTACGCTTCGCGGACTGATGAAGTTGAAGAAAAGCGACAAGCCCGTCCTGCTGGAAGAAGTCGAGCTGGCAAAAGAAATTGTGAAGCGCTTTGCCACGGGCGCAATGTCATTCGGTTCGATCAGCAAAGAGGCGCATGAGACGCTTGCCATCGCCATGAACCGCATTGGCGGCAAATCGAATACCGGCGAAGGCGGGGAAGATGAAGAGCGATTCAAGCCTGATACGGACGGAGACTTGCGGCGCAGCGCGGTAAAGCAGGTGGCCTCGGCACGCTTTGGCGTGACGGCCAATTATCTGGTAAACGCTGACGAATTGCAGATCAAGATGGCGCAGGGCGCGAAGCCCGGCGAAGGTGGCCAGCTTCCCGGACATAAAGTTGATGAAGTCATCGCGCGTATCAGGCACTCGATCCCCGGAGTGGGGCTGATCTCGCCTCCCCCGCATCACGACATTTATTCGATCGAAGATCTCGCGCAGCTGATCTATGACTTGAAAAATATTAATCCGCAAGCCCGCATCGCGGTGAAGCTGGTAGCGGAGTCGGGAGTGGGCACGGTGGCTGCGGGCGTTGCGAAGGCTCATGCCGACGTGGTTCTCATCAGCGGCGACACCGGTGGCACTGGAGCTTCGCCGCTCAGTTCCATCAAACACGCGGGCGTTCCGTGGGAACTGGGTTTAGCCGAGACACAACAAGTATTGCTGCTGAACGATCTGCGCAGCCGTATTCGTGTGCAAACCGACGGCAAATTGCAAACCGGACGCGACGTTACGATAGCGGCATTACTCGGAGCCGAAGAGTTTGGTTTCGCCACGACGCCACTCATTGCCATGGGCTGCGTGATGATGCGCAAGTGCCATCTCAATACCTGCTCGGTGGGAATTGCTACGCAGGACCCCTTGTTGCGCAAGCAGTTTCAAGGGCAGCCCGAGCATGTCGTCAATTTCTTTTTCTTCCTGGCCGAGCAAGTGCGCCAGTATATGGCGGAACTAGGCTTCCGCAAGTTCGATGAAATGGTGGGACGTGTCGACATGCTCGACTTCGAGCCGGCGGTCGACCACTGGAAGGCACGCGGCCTTGATTTCTCGGCTATTCTTTACAGCCCTCCGCTTCCGTCGCGTGTGGCGCGGCGTTGCCTGCAAGCGCAGGATCACGGTCTGGAAGAGGCGCTTGACCATAAAATCCTCGCGGCTGCTCGCGCCGCCATCGACACGCTTGTTCCCCTTGAAATAAATTTGCCGGTGCGTAATGTGCACCGTACCGTGGGCACGATGCTCAGCGGGGAAATCGCGCGCAAGTATGGCTCCGTGGGCTTACCGGATGACACGATTCGTGTTCAATTAACGGGATCAGCGGGGCAAAGCCTCGGCGCATTTCTGGCCAACGGTGTAACGCTCACGCTGGAAGGCGAAGCCAACGACTACGTCGGCAAAGGATTGTCGGGCGGGCGCTTGATCGTCTACCCGCCGCGCGCTTCCGGATTCGCCGCCGAAGAAAATATCCTGATCGGAAATGTTGCGCTCTACGGCGCCACTAGCGGAGAAGCATTCTTCAACGGAGTCGCCGGAGAACGTTTCGCCGTGCGCAACTCCGGCGCAACCGCCGTGGTGGAAGGTGTTGGCGACCACGGCTGCGAGTACATGACGAAAGGAACCGTGCTCGTGCTCGGATCATGTGGAAGAAATTTTGCCGCTGGCATGAGCGGCGGCGTGGCTTACGTATTAGATGAGCAGCGCAATTTTACCGAAGAGCGCTGCAATCTCGGTTCGGTGGATCTCGAGCCATTGGTCGAAGCGCAGGATTTGCAGATTGTGAAAGATCTCGTCACACGCCATCTTGCACTGACCGGCAGCCGTCGCGCGAAGTGGATCCTCGACCACTGGGCAGATACCGTTTCGCACTTTATTAAAGTTTTCCCGCACGAATTCAAACGAGTGCGCGGTGTGAGCCGCAACTCTGCGCCTTATGTTCCCAGTCTTCCGATCCAGCCGATCGTTTCTCTCACTCACAGCCATATGCAAGCGCAGAATGGGCGGCTCCAACATGGGTAAAACCACCGGCTTCCTGGAATATTCGCGCGAACTCGCCCCGCGCCGCCCCGTAACGCAGCGCGTGAATGACTGGTTCGAAATCTATCTTGACCTTCCCGAAGAGATTGTTCGTAAGCAGGGCGCACGCTGCATGGATTGCGGCGTGCCTTTCTGCCAAACAGGTTGCCCGGTCAACAATTTGATTCCGGACTGGAACGATCTGGTGTATCGCGGACGCTGGAAAGAAGCGGTGCGACAACTGCACGCGACCAACAATTTTCCCGAGTTCACGGGCCGCATTTGCCCTGCGCCTTGCGAAACTTCTTGTGTACTGGGCATCAATCAACCGCCGGTGACGATCAAGCAAAACGAGAAAAACATCGTCGAGCGCGGATTTCTGGAAGGCTGGATTCGTCCCGAACCGCCGAAGATTCGTAGTGGGAAAAAAGTCGCGATCGTAGGCTCGGGGCCGGCCGGGCTCGCAGCAGCGCAGCAGTTATGCCGCGCCGGCCACGCCGTGACGGTGTTCGAAAAGGCGGACCGCATCGGCGGATTGCTGCGGTATGGAATTCCTGAATTCAAGCTTGAGAAGCACATCATTGATCGCCGCTTGGAACAGATGTCGACGGAGGGCGTGCGGTTTGTTACAAACGCAGAAGTAGGAAAAAATATCGCGGTAGAAGATCTGCGGCGCGACTTCGATGCGATTGTGCTGGCTGGCGGAGCCGAGCATCCGCGCGATCTCAAAATTCCAGGCCGCGAGTTGAAGGGGATCCATTTTGCAATGGAGTACCTGCCGCAACAAAATAAACGCTGCCTCGGCGACTCGCTCGGTCCGCAAGCCGAAATTCTCGCTACCGGCAAACGGGTGGTCATCATTGGAGGCGGCGATACGGGTGCGGATTGTTTAGGCACGAGTCATCGCCAAAAGCCGCTGTCCGTGCACCAGTTCGAGATCATGCCCAAGCCGCCGGACGAGCGGTCGCCGCAAACTCCTTGGCCGCTGTGGCCCATGCAACTGCGCACCGAGGCGGCGCATGAAGAAGGCGGCATTCGCGACTGGAGCATTGCCACTTCAAAATTTACCGGCGAGGCGGGATACGTCAGGCAATTGCACGCGGTACGCGTTGGTCCCGCACCGAAATTCGAGGCGATCCCGGGCACCGAATTCACAGTGGACGTCGACCTCGTGCTCATCGCCATGGGATTCCTCGGTCCGATCCGCAACGGAATGATTGAGCAACTCGGCGTAGTTTTGGATCAGCGCGGGAACGTCGCGACGGACGAGAATTACATGTCGTCGATCCCCGGCGTTTTCGCGGCCGGCGACATGCGGCGCGGCCAATCGCTTGTCGTATGGGCCATTGCCGAGGGGCGCAAGGCCGCAGCGGCCGTCGATGCTTACCTCAAAAGCGCCGGGGTGCATTCCGCCAACGTAGCTTCTACAATCCAACAGGTTGCTTCATGACATCTGCCGCATCTTCCGCCGCAGAATTAAAGCTACAATCACAAAATATCCTCACCAGCCCATGATCGGAATTCAGGACGTTCAAACCGCGATGGGCCGTATTCGCGACTCCATCCGTGTTTCCTCCTGCCGCCAGTCGGAGCCGTTTTCAGCCCTCACCGGCAACACGATTTTTCTCAAGCTCGATAACCAGCAGCGTACCGGAGCGTTCAAAGAACGCGGCGCTCTGAACAAACTCCTCACGCTGACCGCCGAGGAGCGGGCACAGGGAGTGATCGCGGCATCCGCCGGAAATCATGCGCAGGGCGTGGCCTATCACGCGGGGCGGCAGGGCATTCGATCGGTCATCTACATGCCACTGCCCACGCCGCTGACGAAGGTCTCAGCGACGCGCGCCTACGGAGCCGAAGTGGTTTTGCATGGCACAAACTACGACGAAGCTTATGAGAAGGCCGTCGAGAAAAGCCGCGAAGACCATCTCACGCTCATCCACGCCTTCGACGATAATGCCGTAATCGCAGGACAGGGCACGCTGGGACTCGAAATTCTCGAACAGCAACCGGATATCGAAGTTGTGATTGCGCCCATTGGCGGAGGCGGATTGATTGGCGGCATCGCGTGCGCGGTAAAAGAAAAAAATCCCTCGATTCGCGTCTTTGGAGTGCAGCCCGCCAAACTGCCATCGATGAAAGTCGCAATTGAAAAAGGCGGCCCGGTCAGTCTCAAGCCGGCTGTGACTATCGCCGATGGCATCGCGGTGCGCCGGGCCGGTGAACGTACCTTCCCGCTGGTGCAAAAATACGTGGACGACATAGTGACCGTGGAAGAGGAAGAAATCGCCAATGCGATTCTGCTTCTTCTCGAACGTGAGAAGACCCTGGCGGAGGGCGCGGGCGCGGCTTCCATTGCCGCTTTGCTGAATCACAAGCTGCCGCTACAAGGCAAAAAAATCGCCGTACTCGTCTGCGGCGGCAACATCGACGTTACGCTGCTTGCGCGCATCATTGAGCGCGGCCTGGTGAAAGACGGCAGGCTTGTTCGTCTGCGGGTTCACTTGCCGGATTATCCCGGAGCCTTGCATCGGCTTACCGGAATCCTGGCCGAGCTTCGCGCCAATATCGTTGAAACGGCTTATGACCGCGCCTATCACGGCGTCAACCTGGGTGATACAGCTATCGACATCACGATGGAAACCAGGGGGCCGTCGCACATCGCTGAATTGCTGGCTACTTTGCAGGCCTCGGGCTACGCCCACGAAAGAATTCTGTAGAGCTCACACAGGAAGGCTCCTGGCTCGTGAATTAGCTCTGCTGATTGGCCCCATAAGAAATTTGAATTGGACTCAGCTGCTCCCTGCTTATATCGTCTGCGGATTAGGGAGAGGACTGCATGGAGCGCGATAGCGTTCGTCGGGGCGGCTCACTTTCCCGTCAGTCCTTCCTCCAGGAATGAATTAAGAATTTGAACTGCGCGAGTTGAACTGCGGGATTTGAACTAAAAAGATTTGCACTCGCGGGCGCATCGGCTTATGCTGTCGCGGTTTAAGTACAAGCACGGTCGTCACAGAGTTGCCCACCTTTAGAAACAGGAGCGACAAGACATGACAAAGCGTACCGGCAGGCACTCCTTGCGCCTGTCGCTGGTGTCGGCCTGCGCCGCGACGATTCTGGCCACCGGATTGTTCACGGGATTAGCCAAGCCGTGCTTCGCTGACGAGCCCAAGCCGGATCCCTCTGGCATAGCGACAGGGGATAAGAATGCCGCGGTGGATGCTGCCGGTAATCCCTTTGTTGTGGCAGAGCCGACGGATAAAACCGCCCCCGACTATGCGGCAAACAAGAAAGCGTTCGACGACTATCAGGCGCAGTCGGCAAAAGAGCCGCTCGCGGTAAAACTGGCCGATAGCGTTGGCCACGTTCGCGTCGCGACGAATTTCGCGTGGACACTGAACACCGGCTACCTCGTTCTCTTCATGCAGGCCGGCTTTGCGCTGCTTACCTGCGGGCTGGTCCGCAAAAAGAATGCCGCCCATTTAATGATGCTGAACTTCGCGGCCTATGTATTCGCCTTTCTTGCCTACTACGCCGTTGGATACGCTTTTCAGTTCGGAGCCGTTGCCATCAATGCCAATCCGACAAATTTGGGAGGTATCCCAGGGCTTAACCACTTTCTGGTCGGCAGTGGGCAATGGGGCTTTATCGGCGGCAAAGGATTTTTCCTGACTGGTCCGGCTTACGACAGTTCGAGCAATTGCCTCACTCTGTTCGAAGTTGTGTTCATGGAAACCGCGGGCTACATCATCGTTGGCGCTATCTGTGAACGCATTACCTTCTGGGCTTTTCTGATTTGCGAACTTTTTATCGGGGCGATTCTTTATCCGATCGCCGGTTGTTGGACGTGGGGCGGAGGCTGGTTGTCGCAAGTCGGTTCTACGCTGAATCTGGGTCATGGCTATGTCGACTTTGCGGGATCGACGGTGGTTCACGCTGTCGGCGGCTTCTGCGCCATGGCACTTGCTATCATTCTGGGTCCGCGTCTGGGCAAGTATGGTCCCGGCGGCAAGATACGCGTCTTTCCCGCTCATAACATCGTTTATGTCGTAACTGGAACATTCATCCTGCTTTTCGGCTGGATGGGATTTAATCCTGGGTCGACGCTCGGTGCTACCGACCTGCGCATCTCCGTCGTTGCGGTGAATACGAATCTGGCTGCAGTTGCGGGATCTGCGGCTGCGATGCTGCTGTGGTATTTCATGTTCGGCAAGCCGGACATCACCATGGCTTGCAACGGAATGCTCGCAGGATTGGTCGCGATTACCGCGCCATGCGCTTTCGTGTCTCCTACGGCGGCAACGGTAATCGGAATTATCGCCGGGTGCGTGGTTTGCTTCGGAGTTATTTTCAACGACCGGGTTCTCAAGATCGACGACCCATGCGGCGCAATTTCCGTGCACGGCTACTGTGGCTGGCTCGGAGCCGTCAGCGTTGGGATTTTCGCCGACGGCGCTTATGGCGCGGGCTGGAACGGCGTGGGAGCAACTTCATATTTGGGCCATTCCGGCCAGGGCGTAACCGGATTGCTGCATGGCGACACACGGCAGTTCTTGTGCCAGCTCATGGGAGCGACGTTATATGCGGTATGGGCGTTCGGTGCCACGTTTGCCGTTTTCTGGTGCGTGAATAGAGTGAAAAGCATGCGGGTAGCGCCAGATGTCGAGGAAGAAGGTCTGGATGTGCCAGAGTTTGGCATGGTCGGCTATCCGGAAGATGCGGTGGTTACGGCTCCCTACTGACGTTTCTGAAGTATATATAGAGATAAGTTCGTAGGATTGTGGCGATCCGCGGCAACACATCTGCTTGCCTGACCCGCTTGTGCGATTCTGCGGTTCTCCTTCTTACAGTTGGTCTCGACTCACAACAGGTGATAACTTCTAGGGCAAGCTTATGCAGCGTAGGCTTGCGATGGAGGAATTGTGAGGCATTGTTTTTTTCTCATTTTTTTCGTTCATATCTTGGGATTAACTTCGCTGGTGGCGGCGCAGGATCCGGCTGCGGCCAAGACTGAAAAAAGCATAGTAGCCGGCAATGACCCCGCCGATGCGCGTTTGCTGGAGATGTTCGAAGCGAAGATTAAAACGGAATGGGATGCGATAAAAAACAAGGACAAAAAAGCCTACGGCGATCTGCTGGCAGATGACTATGAGGGAGTCGAAGTAGATGGCCAAGGCGAACGGGCGAAAATGCAGGCTCAGATCGAACTTATGGACAGTAATGTCGCGAACTATACACTATGGGGATTTAAGCTAATTCCGGTGAATCCGGACGCGGCACTGGTCATCTACGAAAGCACGATCCAGTTTCCTCCCAAATCGGTAGTTCGCTTCTCGCGGGTCTATATTAGCGAACTTTGGATGAAGCGTGGTGGAGATTGGAAGGAAGTACATTATCAGGAAACTCACGTTAAATAGCTTCCCGAGCGATCCGCCATGAAAATCGCAAAGAACATTATTGATCTGATCGGCAACACGCCGCTGGTGCGGCTGAATAAAGTCACGGAAGGCTGCGTGGCCGAGGTCGTCGCCAAACTCGAAAGCCAGAATCCCGTCGATAGCGTGAAAGACCGCATTGGCGCCAGCATGATTGCCGACGCGGAGCGCGGCGGGAAGATTCAGCCGGGAAAAACCACGCTGATCGAACCCACCAGCGGCAACACCGGAATCGGTCTGGCATTCGTGGCGGCGGTGAAGGGCTACAAATTAATTCTCACGATGCCGGAGACAATGAGCCTGGAGCGGCGCGTGTTGCTGCTGGCTTTTGGCGCGGAACTCGTGCTCACGCCCGGTCCACGTGGCATGAAAGGCGCGATACTCAAAGCGGAAGAATTGGTAGCGAAAACTCCCAACAGCTACATGCTGCAACAGTTCGACAATCCGGCCAATCCTAAGATTCATTTCGAAACCACGGGTCCGGAAATTTGGAATGATACCGACGGAAAAGTCGATTTTCTCGTCTCCGGCGTTGGCACCGGCGGAACGATTACTGGCGTCTGCGAATACATCAAGCCGAAGAAGCCGTCGTTCATGGCCATTGCGGTTGAGCCGACGGAAAGTCCTGTGCTCTCGGGCGGAAAGCCGGGGTTGCATAAGATTCAAGGCATCGGCGGCGGTTTTATCCCGCGAATTTTGCGAACGGATTATATCGACGAGGTAATTCAGGTCAGCAGCGACGAAGCGATTCGCATGGCCCGGCGCCTGCCGCTGGAGGAGGGAATTTTAGTGGGAATCTCCTCGGGTGCGGCGGTGACGGCGGCGCTGCAAGTGGCGAAGCGCCCC
Organism: Candidatus Aquilonibacter sp.; assembly: GCA_035486715.1. Classification (GTDB taxonomy): domain Bacteria; phylum Acidobacteriota; class Terriglobia; order Terriglobales; family Acidobacteriaceae; genus Sulfotelmatobacter. The sequence continues at coordinate 407,964 of DATHMV010000024.1, read as the reverse complement.
GAGAATACCGGTAAGCTGATCGTAGTCGTGCTACCCTCCTTCGGGGAACGTTACTTGAGCACAATTCTGTTCGAGGAGCTTCGCAGCAAGGCGCAACAGATTCCAACCTCTGTGCTTCCGGAATGAAGCCGGAAGATTTTAGAGAACGCTCACCCTGCGGCAGTATCCGAAATTCAGATCGCGAGGCAACGAATGCTTTTGCGCGTAAAGCACTGTTGCGGGCGGTTGTTCGTACTTTTCTTACTCACATGCAGCGTTGCCCTGACCCAGCCGGCGCCCGGTGCGCAGCCGCTCACCGCGATGCCGTCGGTCATTCAGGTGCCGCCGGAAGCCCAGCCTTCCGCGAACTTCGATGCTGAAGCCGCAACCAACGCATATCTTGCCCAGATTCCCGCCGACGCGAGAGCCCGCTCCGACGCTTATTTTGAAGGCGGCTACTGGATGATCCTCTGGGATTTTCTTTACGGAACGGTTCTCCTTCTCCTGGTGTTGAACCTGGGCTGGTCGGCGGCGATGCGCAATTTCGCCGAGCGGGTTACGCGTTTCAAGCCGGTACACACCATCGTTTACTGGGTCCAATATATGATCCTCACCACGATATTGGGCTTTCCGCTTGGCGTGTATGAAGATTATTTACGCGAACACAAGTATGGTTTGGCAACCCAAACCTTTGGCCCGTGGCTGGGCGATCAGTTCAAAGGATTGCTGGTAAACCTTGTACTGGGTGTGATCCTGGCTGTTGTGCTCTTCGGAATCGTTCGCCGATTACAGCGCACGTGGTGGATTTGGGGCGCAGTTGTCACCCTGTGTTTTCTGATCCTGGTTGTTCTCGTCGCACCGGTTTACATCGTTCCTATCTTCAACAAGGTCACGCGCTTGGACGATCCGAAGGTCACGCAACCGATCTTGAGCATGGCCCGCGCCAACGGAATCCCTGCGCACGATGTGTTTGAGATCGATGCATCCCGGCAAAGCACGCGCATGAGCGCCAACGTAAGCGGATTTGCTGGCACCATGCGCATCACGCTCAACGACAACCTGCTGCGCCGCGGCTCTCTGGAAGAAATTCAGGCCGTCATGGGCCACGAAATGGGCCACTACGTTCTGCACCACATTTACAAAGATATTCTTTTCTTTGGCGTAGTCATCGTGATCGCCTTCGCTCTGTTGCAATGGTCGCTCAATTGGTCGCTGCAACGCTGGGGGGAAAAATGGAAGATTCGCGGTATCGGAGATACGGCGGTGCTGCCTTTGGTGGTCTTACTCGTCTCGGTCTTCGGTTTTGTCACAACTCCCATTCTGAATACGCATACCCGCACTGAAGAAGGCGAGGCCGATATGTACGGTTTGAACGCCAGCCGGCAGCCGGATGGCTTCGCCCAGGCGGCAATTCATCTCGGCGAATACCGCAAGATGAATCCGGGGCCGATGGAGGAGTACATCTTCTTCGACCACCCCAGCGGGCGCAATCGCATCTACGCTGCCATGCGCTGGAAAGCGGAGAATCTGGCCCTGATGGGCTGGCAGGCGAGCCGGGATGCAGCCCCCGGTTCGATGACGGATCCAAAGGCGGATCCAAAATAAGAATCGGCCGTGGCGAATCTTTCGCCGTATGCCTCTACTCGCTCGTACACGGCCATTGGTAATGCTGGTTCGACAGGCATTTGCAAATAGCATTCTCCTAGCGCCGTTGACTTCTCGACGAGTTGCAAAGAGTATGCTATGGCCAGATTAAAGCTCTTCCTATTTCTAGCGGCAGGGGCTTCCTTATTCATGGGGTCCGCAGCCAGCCAGGATTCACCGTCGCTCGGTGACTTGGCCCGGCAACAGCGGCAACAGAAAGCCGTCGACGCACAAGAGGGGAAGACTCCGAAAGTCATCACCAACGAACAAATTCCCGAGCGCCCGGTACGCGCCGCATTGGCGGCAAGAAACAAGAGTGAAGACGCCAGCGCGGCGATGCCGTCGCCATCCAGCGAGGGCAAGCAATCGGCCGAGCATTGGAAGTCGCAGATTTTAACTGAGAAAAATCAGGTGGCTTCGCTACAAAGGGAAATTGACGATCTGAATGAGTCGATCCGTTTCGCTCCGGCAAATTGCGCCGCCAATTGCGTGGGATGGAACGAGCGCCAACGGGAAAAACAGGAGCGCGTGGAGCGGATGCAGCTTCAGTTGGAAGATCAGAAGCGCCGGTTAGATGACACGCAGGAGTCGGCCCGCAAGCAGGGATACGGCAGTTCGGTCTACGACCCGTAGCCGAAATTTACTTTCCAAAAACTGACGCCGCTGCTATGAACTAGCAGCGGCGCTGTTTTTGCTCGAAATAATCACGATGCTTCGAACCTATTTGCTTTTTTTAGACTGCCCGTACGGATTTGCATAACGCAAAACGGTCGACAGGTCCGTACCGCGAATGATTCCGTCGGAGTGATAAAACAATCCCCACGAATCGATCGTTGAATTATCGGGGAAGATGCAGGCTTCCAGAACTTCATCGATGGTGCCCATTTCAACCCAGCCGCCGCCAGCTGCATTGACGCCGCCGAACAGGTCTGATCCGCCAAGTTGCGTGCAGTACAACGACGCCGGATTACCCTCGCCTTGCCCGTTCCACGGGGTTTCCGCATAGTAGGCCAGGGTTGCAAGCATAGGTTTGTTGGCGTAAAGCGTGTTTAGCGACACATGAATGCGCGAGCCATCGACGGACGAAGTGTACTGGCAGAAATCCTCGCTGCCGGCCAGCCGCAGCCAACTCTGGATCGATCCGTTGGTGCCATAGACGGGAACGCGCGTCTCAAGTTCACCGCCCGTGCTTGTACAGTAAGCTTGCGGTGCCGTCGCGGTAGGCGCGCCGGCCCTCTTTGCCGAAGTTTGCGCCATTGCGCTGAAAACCGTTCCACAGAACAGCAAAATCGCTGCGATACCGATAATCTTTCGAGTCTTATTCATGAGCCATGTCCCCTTTAAGGCGATTGGTTGAACCTCTGATGAAAGGCCGCGAAAGTCTATCATGCGATCTGGCTGGATACCAGAGCAATCGTACCTACAACAGGCGAAAGCAGCCGTCTGGCAGGCGTTTTCAGGTGCCAGCGAAATATAAATCGGAAATGCTGATCCATCAAATTCGGAATGCTGAAGTTCTTTTTTATTTTTTCTCCTCTTCTTCCTCTTCCTTCAAACCTCACAGCCGTGCGAAATTAGTGATATGGCTCTGGTCATTCGTCCTTCGCGCATTCATGCCGCCGGCGTGTTTACCAACGCTCCCATTCGCAAAGGTGCCCGCGTAGTGGAGTATTACGGCCCACGGCTAACGCCGGAGGAGGCGGATCGTCTTTACGAAGGCGCGCCTCGCACCTATCTCTACGGACTGGAAGATGGCAAGACCGTGATCGACGGCGAAGGAATCGGCGCGTTTTTGAACCATTCCTGCGAGCCAAACTGCGAAGTTGACGAAATTAAAAATCGGGTTTGGATCTTTGCCATCCGGAATATCGCCGCCGGAGAAGAACTGCTTTGGGACTACAGCCTTTACGACGATGAAGATCCCGCGCCCTGCCACTGCGGCTCTCCCAAGTGCCGCGGCACCATGTATTCGCGCGAATGGATGGCCAAGCTGCGCCGCAGAGCGAAGCGGAAGGCGGAAAAAGAAGCGGCGCGGCAAGTCAAGGCGATCGCTGCGAAAGCATGATGTAAGTTGGAAAACCGGACGAGCGCCGATTCGAATGGAAATGCTTATTTGCGCCCGAATCACTCTGCTATTGTTGCCTTATGGGAAGAAAGCCGGTTCAGCCTGCGCGTAGCTTCGCCAGCGATAATAACGCTGGCGTGCATCCTGAAATACTCGCCGCGATAGCCCGCGCGAATCAGGGACACGTGGTCGCTTACGGCGCCGATCTTTACACTCATTCCGCGATCAAAAAATTCGAAGAACATTTTGGAGAGGACATTGCGGTTTTCTTCACGTTCAATGGAACGGGCGCGAATGTCCTGAGCCTGCAAGCTCTCACGCAATCTTTCCAGTCTGTGCTGTGCAGCGATTATGCCCACATTTATACCGACGAATGCGGCGCGCCGGAAAAGCACACAGGCTGCAAACTGATTCCGTTGCCGCATGAAAACGGCAAAATTACCGTGGATGCGGTTCGCCACGCCTATCACGGCATTGGCGATGAGCATCACTCGCAGCCGCGCGTGATTTCGATTACACAATCCACCGAAATGGGCACAGTCTACCGACCGGAGGAGATTCATGCGCTTGCCCAGTTTGCCCACGCTCGCAGCATGTTCCTGCACATGGACGGGGCCCGTATTTCCAATGCCACTGCCTCGCTTGGCCTAACCTTGCGCCAGGCCACGCGTGATTTAGGGGTCGATGTGCTCTCCTTCGGCGGTACCAAGAATGGAATCATGGGTGGGGAAGCGGTGGTTTTCTTTCAGCCGGGCTTGAGCCAGAGCTTTCTTTATTTGCGCAAGCAGTCCATGCAGTTGGCTTCGAAGATGCGATTCATCGCCGTCCAGTTCGAGGCCTTACTCACCGGCGATTTATGGCGGCGCAACGCCGAACATGCCAACCGCATGGCGCGCGTGTTGGAAAAGGAAGTCAGCCGCATTCCGCAGGTCAAGGTTGTTTGGAAGGTGGAAGCGAACGGCGTTTTCGCCCAGATCCCGCGCCATGCCATCGAAAAAATTAAGCAGCAATATTTTTTCTATATGTGGATGGAGGAAGAGTCTATCGTTCGCTGGATGTGCTCGTTCGATACGACAGAAGAAGACATCCGCAAGTTTGCCGAAATCGTGGCTGGAGCGGTGAAGGAGTAACCGTCGTTTCTTCAGCGCCGCCATAACGATTGCTTTTTAGCCCATTTTTGACTAAATTGGCCCATTCCCCCGTTTCGCTCAAAAGTTCGATTTCAGGAGTCTTCATGAGCCGGAAGTGGTTCGGTATCGCTGCCTTAATCGTAGTTGCGTGTTCGTTGCTCTTCACTTCCAGCTGCGGAGATCCGCAGGAATTAACGTCGATCCAGATTCAACCAGGGTCGGAGACTTTCGGCGAGGCGAATATTCCCGTTATTCAGGACAAAGGGGCGCAAGCGCAGTTAACCGCCCTTGGAACTTACATTCACCCGCCAGTGACCAAAGATATTACGAGTCAAGTAACCTGGGCTTCGAATGACATTCAGGTAATAACGATCACCCCCGGAGGGCTGATAACTGCAACCGGAACTGCTTGCGGAGGCTCTCTCATCACCGCCACCGTACAAACTAATGCTGACGGTTCTGGCGTGTCATCGTCTGGCGCCGTAGTCTCGGGCAATATGCTCGCGACTGTAACTTGTTTTACCGGAACGGGGCCGACTATCACCATAAATTTCGCGGGCACGGGTACTGGCACAATTTCCAGTTCGCCCGCCGGTTTGGGCTGCGCTGCAACCCCTGGCGGCTCCTGCACCGGAAGCTTTCCAACGGGAACAGATGTCACTTTGACGGCAGTGCCGAATGGCACATTTGGCAGCTGGGCAGGATGCGATATCGATTCCGGAGAAACATGCATCCTCCAGAATTTGACCAGCAACGTTACGGTTACGGCGACATTTAATTAAGCGCTGGAATCGTGGCCGCAGCTTTGGTCTATTGATCTCTCAAGAGAGTATCCAGCGTTGGCTTATATTTTTCCGGCTTTTTCTTTTTCTCAATTACGATCTTCTCAGCCGGCGGAGCGCCCACGCGCTCCCGCGCCAATTCTTTGACGGCCTGTACTGCTCGAAACCGCTTTACCTTTTTCTTCCGTGCCATAACACACATCTTGCCATAGCTTTGTCTGCCGCAAAACTGCCATAATGAAGCAAGGAAGTTGCATGGACTGGTGGCGAATCGAAAGGTCGTTGCCAATCACTAAAGCGAGCTGCTTACAATCCCATGGAAGAACGCGACTTTTTTGACGAGAAGCTGGAAAAGAAACAAGCCACCCTCAACTGTCCCCATTGCCACCAGGCGGCCGAATATGAGGTGACCTGGGTGGTCCGCACCAAAAAGCGTCAGCTTGCCGGACGCGCCGACGACCGCGACCGCGCCCGTTTTGCCAAGGCGCGCTCCTACATGCTGCGCAAAGACGACCTCATGGCCTGCAAAAATATGCGCTGCCGCAAGCGGTTCGAAATTTCCGGAGTACAGTCAGTGGTTTTCACGGAGTAATCGGCAATTGCAGTTAGCACTTGGCAGTTAGCAGTTGGCCTCAAACAGTCCCGCTCGTAAGCTCCTTCTCGCTCAAACTGGCCAAATGCCAAGTGCTAATTGCCAACTGCTCATTTATACTGACAAGTTTGCCCGTCGCTCTCCAAAGCGATCCGGGCATGGAGTCATCCTTTGAAGATTCTGGTCTGCATGAAGCAGGTGCCGCAAAAAGACGCACCGCTAAAGCTCAACGAAACCGGCGCGTGGATCCGCGAAGACGTCTCGTATGAAGTGAACGAGCCCGATGCCTTTGCGCTGGAAGAAGCATTGCGCCAGAAAGAAAAGCACACTGGCGAAGTTGTGGTCATCACCTCTGGCCCAGCCCGCGCCCAGCAAGTTTTGCGCGAAGCGTTAGCCAAGGGTGCAGACCGCGCCATTCATCTGGAAGACAATGCCTTTGTCGGACTCGATGCATTCAATACAGCGAAAGCGTTCGCTGCGGCAATTAAAGAAGAAAAGTTCGATCTGATCTTTACCGGCCTGCAATCCGATGACTACGGCTACGCGCAAACCGGCGTCATTCTTGCTGAATTGCTGGGCTGGCCGCACGCCACCATCATCATGCAAATCGAGAAAACGGACAGCGGCATCCGCGTGAAGCGCGAACTCGAAGCCGGATATTTTCAGTTCGTCGACATGCCGCTACCAGCCGTCCTGACAATTCAATCGGGCATCAACAAACTGCGTTACGCCACGCTGATCGGCATTAAGAACGCAAAGAACAAACCGCTCCGCAAGGTGGCGCTGGCAGAGGTGCAATCCGCAATCGGAGAAAATTTGCAGAAGATCGAACGTTTGTATGTTCCGCAGAAAACGAAAAAGACCGAGCACATCGAAGGCTCTCCATCGGAGATTGCGAAGAAGTTAGTCGACAAACTGCGCAACGAATTGCGTGTGCTGTAGGTCGTGGAGCGACGGACGCCTCGTCCGTCCAGCCCCGGACGGGGCGGCATAATTTAGCCCAGAGCCTGCCCTGGGTGCAGTCGAAGAGCGTAAGTCCTGGGTGGGCCAGGGTGATTGGAACGAAGTCCCGTTGGGACGGCCTAAGTAATAGAGTCGAAGGAGTCGAATGCCCGAAACGATCCTCGTAGTCGTTGAACAACGCGAAGGCAAACTCAACCGCGTATCTTGGGAAACCATTACCGCAGGGCAAGCGATCGCCGCTGCTACTGGCTGGCCGCTCGAAGCCGCGATAGTCGGCTCAGGCACCGCCAGCATCGCCTCCGAAGTGGCTACCAAGAAACTCGCTAAGGTCTACGCCGTCGAATCACCAAAGCTCGAACCCTACACCCCCGACGCCTTCGCCGCCGCGCTCAAGCAACTCATCTCCGCGAAGCAGCCGAAGCTGGTGCTCATGCCGCACACTTATCAGGTGCGCGACTTCGTCCCCAAGCTTGCCACAGCCATGGGACGCGCCGTAATCAGCGACTGCGTTGGCTTCAAACACGAGAACGGCAAACTTCTCTTCACCCGCCAGATGTTTCAGGGAAAATTCGCAGCCGACGTCAGCTTCACCGGCGACGCACCGTGGTTCGCCACATTCCAGAACGGAGCGTTCCGCGGAGATAAAGCCGAACCAGGCGCGACCTCGGCTCCAGTCGAAACTGTCAATGTGGAAATCGCAGACGGTGTAATCCGGAATAAGCCGCAAGAAGTATTTAAAGAAGCAAAACAAGCGGTCGATCTCACGCAAGCCGAAATCATCGTCTCGGTGGGCCGCGGAATTAAAGAGCAGAAAAATATCGAGATCGCCAAACAACTCGCGGACGCGCTCGGCGGAGATCTAGCTGCTTCCCGCCCAATCTGCGATTCCGGCTGGCTACCCATGGATCGTCAGATTGGATCGTCCGGGCAAACGGTTGCACCCAAGCTTTATCTCGCACTCGGCATTAGCGGTGCGATTCAGCATATCGTGGGCATGAAGGGATCGCGCGCGATTATCGCCATCAATAAGGATTCCGAAGCGCCGATCTTTGAGATCGCCGACTATGCGGTCGTAGGAAATTTGTTCGACATCGTTCCGCCGCTGATCGAGGAAGTGAAGAAAGCAAAGGCGGGAAGCTAGAAATCCATATTGACCATTTTGTTGACTATAGATAAAATAGTGGTCATGAATGATGTTCCCATTTCCGAATTCAAGGCTAAGTGCCTCGGTTTGATTGAACAAGTCCACCAGACGCGTCAGCCGCTACGCATCACACGTCACGGCCGTCCTGTGGCGGAGGTAATTCCCGCCGGCCCTGATCGCAAGCGCAAGTTTTTAGGCGACATGATCGGCACCGCTGAAATCGTCGGCGATATCGTCTCGCCTATCATTGACCTGGACGAGATTGAGGCCTATCGCGATTGAACCTGCTGCTCGATACTCATATCTGGATATGGAGCAAGCTTGAGCCAAAGCGCCTGAACCCTCAAGCCACGGCAGAGCTCTCGAATTCGAACAATGAGCTCTGGTTGTCTCCCGTTAGCGTCTGGGAAGCTCTGACGCTCATGCAGAAGGGCCGGATTCGTGTTGAGAATCCTTTTACCTGGGTTGAGCGCGCGGTCGAGCAGATGCGCGAAGCGCCTCTAACTCAAGAAATTGTGCGCATAGGGTTGGCGATGCCTCTACCGCACGCCGATCCGGCGGATCGCTTCTTGGCAGCCACGGCCAAAGTGCTGAAGTTAACCTTGGTTACTGCTGATCAAAAATTACTCGGATTGGGTGAAATCTCGACCCTAGCCAACCGATAGACGCTAGGTTTTGACCTATGACATTGATCTTCCGCAAGCCCATCGAAGGCATCGAGCGTCCGCAAATGCCTGCCGACGTCGTCATCGTGGGCGGCGGCCCGGCAGGTATGGCATGCGCGCTGCGCCTGTCGCAACTCATCGATCAGCATAACTCTACGCACCCCGATTCCCAGCTCAGCAAAGAGAATATCTACGTTCTCGAAAAGGCCCGCGAGATCGGCCAGCACTGCCTCTCCGGCGCACTGCTCGATCCGCGCTCCATGCGCGAACTGCTCCCGGGATTCGAAAAAGAAGCTCCGCTCGACGCTGAGGTCACCAGAGAAGCGGTTTACTTCCTCACCGAGAAAAGCAAATTCAAGCTTCCTATCACGCCGCCTCCGCTGCGAGACCACGGGAATTATGTGATCTCGCTCAATCGCTTCGTCAAGTGGCTGGGCGGAAAGGTGGAAGAGACAGGCATTACCATCTTCACCGGATTCGCGGGATCTGAGCTTCTATTCGATGGCGACCGCGTCGCCGGCGTTCGCACCGACGACAAGGGCGTGGACAAAGAAGGCCACCAGAAATCCAACTTCGAGCCGGGATACGACCTCAACGCGAAAGTCGTCATCCTCGCCGAGGGGCCGCGCGGGTCGTTGACCAAGCAGCTCATTAATAAGTTCGATCTCGCGCGCAACGCCAACCCACAAACGTACGGCGTAGGCGTAAAGGAGCTCTGGGAAGTTCCTTCCGGACGCATCGCCAAAGGGGAAGTCATCTACACCATGGGCTGGCCGCTCACGACGAAAGAATACGGTGGCGCGTGGATTTACGGTTCGAAAGACAACGTCGTTTCGCTCGGTTTCGTCACGGGACTCGACTATCCCGACCCGCGCCTCGACCCGCAGCGCGTGTTGCAGGATTTCAAACAACATCCCTTCGTCGCGAAGTTACTCGAAGGCGGAAAGATGATCCGCTACGGCGCGAAGTCGATGCCCTATGGCGGCTGGTGGGCGATTCCACCGGTCGCGGGCGACGGCTGGATGGTCCTCGGTGACTCCGCCGGCTTCCTGAACTCCGCGCGCCTCAAGGGAATTCATCTCGCCATCAAGAGCGGCATGCTTGCCGCCGAGACTGCCTTTGAAGCGCTTATTAAAGACGATTCATCGGCTGCCGCATTGAGTTTGTATCAAAAGAAAGTCGAGTCCAGCTGGATCAAGGACGAACTCTGGAAAGTCCGCAACATGCATCAAGGCTTCGAGAACGGACTTTACGCCGGCATGTTCCACACCGCTCTCCAGTTCGTTACCGGCGGACGCGGCCTGCGCAACCGTTATCCCGGCACCGCCGGATACGAGCACATGCGCAAACTCGCCGATTTGCCCGCCGACGGAGGCGCGGAAGCTCACCTGCTCGGTCCCGCCAAAGGCGACGGCAAGCTCACTTTCGACAAACTCACGGATCTTTACCATTCCGGCACGAAGCACGAAGAAGACCAGCCCTCGCACCTGGTCATCGACGACACCAACATCTGCAACACACGCTGCGTGAAGGAATTCGGCAGCCCCTGCCAGAATTTCTGTCCGGCCAATGTCTACGAAATGGTCGACGACGCGACTCAGCCCAACGGCAAGCGCATCAGCCTGAACCCCTCGAACTGCGTGCACTGCAAGACCTGCGACATCGCTGACCCGTACCAGATCATCACTTGGGTGCCACCGGAAGGCGGAGGCGGGCCAAATTACGATGGAATGTAAACGCGGTGCCAGTGATACGATGCTTCGAAACGAAATTAGTTAGGAGCAGTTACTCCTCTGAAGCAAGTTATTGCCGCTAACATATCGGAATTTCTCGAGATCGCATTGCGGTATCGAGGTGAGTGGTTTTCTGAGCCAACTTGGGGTCCGTGGTTCCGCGGGCATCGGTGTTCAAACTGGCCTCTGAAGCCGACCTTCTACCGACATTTCCCACAGCCATGGCCAATAAAATCCGGCGACAGAAATCTTGATGCCGAGTTGCAGCAAGAATTTGTTATGAGAGCTCCTAACCTCACGAATATCCGCCCTCAAGATCCTTGGGAGTGGTATTTCCTAATGCAGCATTCGGGTGCACCCACTCGGCTATTGGACTGGACTGAAGGTGGGCTTATTGGCCTGTACTTTGCTGTCAGAGACAGTGATGAAAGCCAGGACGCCGCAGTCTGGCTACTCGAACCGTGGTGGCTGAATAAACGCGTTGCTGGACACTCAGAGGTTATACCGCCTGGCGCGCGGATAGGCATGGCCGAAGAGGACGCAAAAAGATATCTGCGATGGTTACCCAAACGATTTAAGCGCAAAGCGAAGCTGCCTAGATTACCTGTCGCCGTCTATGCTAGTCACATTGCCCCGCGAATTAGTACGCAGAGATCATGCTTTACGATTCACGGTAGCCAAATCGACGGTCTCGACCAACTCGCTGACGAAAAAAACTCTAAGCTTTGTGAAGATTCTCATTCCAAAAAGTACAATCAAACGAATCAAGCAAGAATTACTGACGTGTGGAATCGACGAGATTACGATCTATCCTGACCTCGACGGCTTAGGTCGATTTCTCACGACGGTATTGAAAGTAGAGGCCAGTCAGATTTGGGTCGCCGGAGCTACAGTGCAAAATAAATGACAACTGGACAAAGTCGGTCCGCGTTCCCTTGGCCTATACATTTATGGTTAATCGTATTTCTGAGTGGTCCATTGTTCACTCAACAAACGATCGCAACTCCCGCGCAAATATCCTTAATCCCCTCCACCGGCTACCACGGCCTCGATCAATACCGCGCCTCACGCCTAGCCATCTACACCGACGATTTCGGCGAACTAAAACGCTACCGCGAAGCCGACGCCACGCTCGCCGCATCCACTCCAGGCGAAAATCGAGTGATTTTCATCGGCGACTCAATCACCGACTACTGGAAGCTGGCCGATTATTTTCCGGGCAAGCCTTATATCAATCGCGGCATCGATGGGCAGACCACGCCGCAAATGCTGGTGCGCTTTCGTCAGGACGTTATCGATCTGCATCCCAAGGTACTCGTCGTACTGGCTGGAACTAACGATGTTGCCGGAGTTACCGGCCGCACTCGCAGCGAAGATATCGAGGCAAACTACGCTTCCATGGCCGAGTTGGCGAGAGCGCACAACATTCGCGTGGTTTTTTCGTCGCTCCTTCCCGTCTACGACTACACCGAAGATGCGAAGGAATCTTTCGCTCTGCGTCCGGCGGAGAGAATTCTGGCGCTGAACCGCTGGCTCAAGGATTATTGCGCGAAGAACGGCTTCCTGTATCTCGATTATTTTTCGGCGCTGGTCGATGACCGCGGCATGATGAAGCGCGATTTGTCGGATGACGGGTTGCACCCAAATGCTGCGGGTTACAAAATTATGGCTCCGCTGGTGGAGAAGGCCATTGTGCGAGCGCTCACGAGCCAACAATAATCGCCTTGCATGATCGCCTTGCTATGATGGACCTCATTTCGAACTTGGGAGGCAATTGCATGAAGTCGTCACGTGGCTTGGGGATACTCGCGCGGGTCCTTTTCCTTACCGCTTCCACCTTCGCGCAGCAGTCTACGCCCGCCGCGCCACCGTCGCAACCGCCAATCCCTTCCACCGGCTTCGCCGGGCTTGATCAATACCGCGCCCGCCGCATCGCCGTCTTCTTTGACGACTTCGGCCAACTTGGCCGCTACCGCGAGGCCAATGCTGCGCTCAAGCCGCCCTCGCCCGGGGAGAACCGCGTCGTCTTTTTCGGAGACTCCATCACCGATATCTGGCACCTCGACGAATATTTCCCGGGAAAGCCCTACCTCAACCGCGGCATCGGCGGCCAGACCACGCCGCAGATGCTGATTCGCTTTCGCCAGGATGTGATCGATCTTCATCCGAAAGCGGTACTCATTCTCGCGGGTACCAATGATATTGCCGGAAACACTGGTCCCATGCGCCTCGAGGATGTTGAGGCGGACTATGCTTCGTTGGCTGAACTCTCGCGCGCACACGATGTCAAAGTGATCTACGCGTCGGTGCTCCCGATTCACAACTACACGGAGAAGTCCAAAGATTTCTTTGCGCAGCGCTCGCCGGAGAAAATTCTCGAACTCAATCACTGGCTGCAAAGCTATTGTTCCTCTTCGACGAGTGGGACGAAGAACTGTTATTACCTCGACTACTTCAGCGCCATGGTCGACGATAAGGGGCTCATGAAAAAAGATCTCGCCGACGACGGGCTGCACCCTAACGCTGCCGGATTCAAGGTGATGGCGCCGCTGGCCGAGGCGGCCATTGAGAGGGAGCTGAAGTAGCCTGGAAATTAGCACTCAGCATTCAGTACTCGGCATTCAGCCACTACAATGATGTTTAGGCTCGCATATGAGAGTGTTGCCGGGCTGAGTGCTAACTGCTGAGTGCTGAATGCTCCTAACCGACAAATTCGGCCGCCCCATAACCGATCTGCGTATTTCCATTACGGATCGCTGCAATTACAAATGTGTCTACTGCCGCACCGGAAATGAAGGCGCGCTTTATGGCGACTTGCCGTTCGAAGACTATCTGCGCATGACGCGTATGCTGGTGAGGATGGGGATTACGAAGATTCGCCTGACCGGCGGCGAGCCACTGCTGCGCAAGGGCGTCGTCGAGTTCGTTCGCGAGCTTTCAAAACTTCGCACTCCGCAATATGGAGCCCCGGACGCATTCGTCCGGGGAGATGTTACGCGGTCGGCGGACGAGGGCGTCCGCCGCTCCACGGTTCATCACGAGCCGCTCGATATCGCGCTCACCACCAATGGCCATCTGCTGGCCGACCTCGCGCAGCCGCTCAAAGCCGCGGGCCTCACACGCGTCACGGTCTCGATGGACGCCGTCGATCCCGACCGCTTCACCCGCATCACCCGCGTGCCCGGAGGATACGATCATGTTCTCGCCGGTATCCGCGCAGCGCGCCGCGCCGGGCTGTGGCCGTTGAAAGTGAACTGCGTGCTGATGCGCGGCTTCAACGAAGATCAGATCATTCCTTTCGGCATGTTCGCGCGTGAGGAAGGCGTTACCGTGCGATTCATCGAATTCATGCCGCTCGAAGAAGATCGCAGTTGGACTCCGAACACCGTGGTCACGCTCGACGAAATTCTGGCGCGCATGACCGAGTATCGCCCACTCGTCGAAATTCCGCATGCGCGATCGGAAACCGCTCGCCGCTACCGCTTCGACGACGGCGTCGGCGAAATCGGCATCATCGCCCCGGTCTCGCACCCTTTCTGCGGCCACTGCAGCCGCATCCGCATCACCAGCGATGGCAAAATCCGCACCTGCCTGTTCTCGGTGTGGGACCACGACCTGCACGCCCAGATGCAGCGCGGCGCCAGCGATGAAGAGCTGGAAGATTTCATTCGCGTTGTAATCCAGAAAAAAGAAGAACGGCATCACATCGGCGAACCAGATTTCGTCCCGGCATCCAGGACGATGGTGCACATTGGTGGATAGCAATAATAGACAAAACCCAGAGGAGGCCTAAGAGTCGAGTGCCTGCCAAGCCGGATTATGGAATCGATGCTCCCGGACCTATTCGCAATCTGCTCCTTGCCGGCGTCGGTGGCGTTTTGCTCGCACTTTTCACGCCGCGCCTTATCCATATTGGATCGGCGGAGGTGAACCTTCACTCGTCTGGCTGGGGCCTTGCCATTGGATGCGGAGGCGGCGGATTGCTCATGCTGATCTATGCCAAGTTTGGCAAGTTCGGGCATCGCGACCGGATGTTGAAGCTCCACAACTGGCGTGGCGATGAACAGGTATTGGATGTGGGAACGGGCCGCGGCCTGTTGCTGGTTGGCGCTGCCCGCAGGCTGACGACGGGACACGCAACCGGGATCGATATTTGGAACAAAGAAGATCTGAGCGGCAACGCACTCGATCGGACTGAGCAGAACCTGGCGGTCGAGGGAGTGACCGAAAAATGTTCTCTCGTAAGCGAGGGCGCGCAGAAGATGAGTTTTCCTGATAACAGCTTCGACGTAATTTTGTCGAATCTGTGCCTGCACAATATTTATGACAAACCAACCCGGCTCAAGGCGTGCAACGAAATCGCGCGCGTTCTCAGGCCAGGAGGAGTCGCAATTATTTCCGACTTCAAACACACGCGCGAATATGCGGAGGCCCTGCGTAAAGCCGGTCTGCGCGTGGAACGCAGGATGCCAAATTTCTTGACGACTTATCCGCCGCTGCGAATCCTGTTGGCATATAAAAATTGATGCCAAAACGCTACGTCTTTTGCTGGAAGCAACCAACGCCGACGCGAAGCGGCAGACCGGGAAGGGCACGAGTTCCACTCGTGCCGGTTACGCCACTCTAGAAGGCTCGGCTTCAGCCGCTGAGGCTTCTCGTTTAAGATCAAAGCGTGAAATTGCCGTTCCTTGTTTTCGCTCTCGCTTTATCTCTTTCGTCATCTGCGCAAACCTCCTACCTGGGCTTCGACCGCAACACCTACCCCGGCGACGCTAACCTGAAAGCCCTGCACCAAACTTTCTCCTACACCGGCTACTGGCTTAATAATCCGCCCGGTGAAAAAACAAATACCTGGACCGGCCATCGCGGCGCGGTCGAATCGGCACGTTTTGGTTTTCTCGTCCTCTTCAACGGACGCCTCTACGCCGAACTGAAATCCGTCGCCCATGCAACCAAGCTCGGCAACTCCGACGCACAAGTCGCCTCCGCTGCTGCACACCGTGAAGGCTTTCCCTCGCGGACGATCATCTTCCTCGACCAGGAGCAAGGCGGACGCATGCTGCCCGAGCAGAAAGCTTATATATATGCCTGGGTCGACACTATTACGGCAGCCGGATTTCGCGCCGGGGTTTACTGCTCGGGTATTCCCTCCGCCGATGATGGAAATATTGTTACCGCTGAAGACATTCGCCAAAGCGCTGGCACAAGACAGATCGTCTATTGGGCGATCAATGACGCATGCCCACCCGCACCCGGCTGCGCTTTTCCGAAAACGCCACCAAGCCCCGCCCAGAGCGGCGTCAGCTTCGCCGAAGTCTGGCAATTCGCACAGTCGCCGCGACGCAACGATGTGGCCGCGCATTGCTCAAACTACAGCCGCGACGGCAACTGCTATCCGCTTGGGATTCCCGCCGACCTGCAATTGCACATAGACGTGAACACGGCCACTTCTCCCGATCCTTCACAGGGACGAACCAAGCCTTAGCTGTTGTTGTCTACCACGTCGAACTTCACCGCTGCGCCATCAATCGGAACCTGATAGTAGTCGACATTCGCCGACGCGCCGTTGAGCGTCATAATGGCGAAGCAGTTGTTATACGACTCCCCGTTGTTGCCGAGTTGGGCGTTTTTGTTCCAGGTGGGCATGGGGCCGTCGCCGTAAGTTTGAAGGCCGCTAGCAGCGCTGTATGACTGCTGATTGGTAAAAACCGGCACGGCCGATGCGCCAAGGCAGCGTCCGCGCTGCAGGTTCATATAGGAATCGTAGACCGCCAGCGTGTGCTCGTGCCCCCAGAACCACCATGCAATCTTCGCCATCACCGCCTGGAATGTGGCGCGAAGATTCGGATTGTAGGCGTAAGGTTGGCCATCCATCGAGCCGACCGATCCGAAAGGCGAAAAGAGCTGATGGTGGGAAAGCAAAACTGTCTGGCGGTTTCCAGCCAAATTGATCTTGTCGAGCAGCCAGTTTTCTTCAGCCCAAGCGCCCATGGTTACAAGGCTCGTCATATTCGTCGCAACGGTCAACGGATTGTGATCGTTGTGCCCGGTATCCATGGCAAGGAATTGCCAGTCCTCGTTTTCCAGACAGAAATAGCTGCCTTGCTGATTCAGCTGATCGACCAGCCAGTAATAGCCCTGCCCGCCGGAATACATGTCGTGATTGCCGCACATGCTGAAGATGGGAATGTTGCCCAGGATCTTGCGGCAGATATCCAGAAAGTTAGCCTGCTCTTCGTTGTGAGTCCCGGCGTAATAAATGTCGCCGAGGTGAAGCAGAACCTGCGGCCCGATCTTCTTGATCTCATTCAACAAGTTGATGGCGACTTCATCGCCCGTGCCCCAATCGCCGATGATCGCAATGGTCGCGTTTGTATTCAATGGAAATACAGGATTCAGGTTCGGGCGATAAGGCAGGCTCTGCCCGGATAGCTTGTACCCCAGATAAGTCGTCAGGCATTCCGCCCAAAGCGGATCGCACTCGGAATCTTTCAGCTCACCCGCGAACTTATCCGATTGCTCTTGGTTGCCGGTCATTTCCGCCCAAAGAAATTGCGCGGCAACTTTAGCGCAGTCGGCTGTCACTGAGATTACTTTCTCGGCGGCGGCCGCAATCTCGAGTATCGGCTTCTCCACCGCTGCCAAAATCTCTTGCGGAACGCTCTTTCCGGAATGCAGCGGCTCTCCGATCGTATGAACCGGCGACATTAAATCCTCAAGAGCGGTCGTAGTAGCGGCAGTCGCCTGACTGCCCACCGCCGCTGCGATCTTGGTTTGCGCCGACACATGACGCTGGTGGACCTCCGCCGCGGCTGACTGCCAGATTGAAAGTGTGGGATCCGAGTAGGTATAGAGCTGTGACATACGTAACTCCTTCAGGTAGATTAAGAGTCCCGGTTTCGGCAACGAGAACTACAGGGTAGGGAAGACTCCAGCATTCTGCATCGGGAATGAATCTTAGTCAACTATAGTTGGAAGGATAGGTCACCCTCGCAAAATGCTTCACTGCAATGAACATTGAAGTTACATCTTGCTAAACTTATAACGTTAACTTATAACCACACCCAAGGATCCCTTTCAGGAGAATTCAGAACTCATGTCACGCGCACTCTCCACTCTAGTTGCAACCCTACTGCTCACCCTCTGCGCTGCCGCTCAAGACACATGGCAACTCGACCCGCCTCACTCCTCGGCGCAGTTTTCTGTGCGGCATCTCGGCGTCTCTACTGTTCGAGGCGCATTCACCAAAGTCAGCGGAACGGTGCAATACGATCCCGCCCATCCCGCCAGGACTTCGATTCAAGCCACCATCCAATCCGCGTCCGTGGATACTCGCGTGGATATGCGCGATAACGACCTGCGCAGCCCGAATTTTCTCGACGTGCAGAAATATCCTACGATCACTTTTCAATCGAAGAAGGTAGAAGCGGAAGGCGCAGGCAAGCTAAAAGTTACCGGCGATATAACCATTCACGGTGTCACGAAGGAGGCAGTGCTCGATGTCGATGGGCCTTCGGAGGCGATGAAAGACCCGTGGGGAAATCTGCGCATGGGCGCGTCGGCGACGACGAAAGTCAATCGCAAGGATTTTGGCGTGAACGGCGCTCCGGGCGTGGTCGGCGACGAAATCACCATCACACTCGATATCGAAATGATCCGGCCTCTCGCGAAATAGAGCATGCTATCGCGCGTGGTGGGGCGGACGCCTTCGTCCGCCCGCTGCCGTAAAAATTTCAAAGGCAACGGTCGAACACAAAATGCGTTAAAATGGTGTACCGCCTATGTCAGACCGCACTTTTACCCTCGACGAAGCCCTCACATTATTGCCGGTGTTGGAATCCCTGCTGCGCACTTCCATCGGCGGCAAACAACTGATGGAGGAGATTGAAGGCGAGATGCAGGCGCTCGGCCATCGCATCTTTCTCAACGGGGGCACGCATGTGGATATCGTCTCGGTGGCCCAACGCAAGGCTGAGCGTGGCAAAGCCGAGCAACGCGCCAAAGACGCGCTGGCTGAAATCGATTCGATTGGGGTGCAGGTCAAGGATCTTGATATAGGCCTGCTGGATTTTCCCTGCGAAGTCGAAGGCGAGATCGTGCTGCTGTGCTGGAAGATGGGCGAAAAGTCGATTACTCATTGGCACGGCACATCCGAAGGGTTTGCCGCACGCAAGCTGATCGACGAACGCATCGCGCGCTCCAAAAGAACGCATTAACCCTTCATACTTTCCCACCGACCGTTTCGTCCATCCATGTGATGAACGATCACTGCCTTTGCTTGCAGGTTTTCACCAACAGGAATCCCCCTGAAAATTCATCAAACTTTACAATTCCAAACAACTCCTTGCCCTCCTGCGTACTCCAATGTCGGACGTTTATATGTAAAGAAATATTTTTTGGGCCAAACTTCTGAGTGCGCACCTGCTGTTGCACCAGAGTCTTTACCAATGTAGGCCAACTGTGGCGCTGCCCTTCCGGCAAGCCCACCGGCCAGAGGAAGAAAGATGAAACTTCAGTCCGCCGTTCGGCTGTTCGCCTTTGGACTTCTGCTGCTGGTAATTCCCGCAGCCCTTTCTGTTCCATCGTCCGCGCAAATCGGTGTTGGCATTTCCGTGCAAATCGGCCCACCCGCGCTGCCGGTTTATGAACAACCCATCTGTCCCACCCCCGGTTATCTGTGGACTCCCGGCTACTGGTCGTGGGACGACGATGGTGGCTATTACTGGGTTCCCGGTACGTGGGTTGAACCACCTGAGGCCGGCCTGTTGTGGACTCCCGGCTACTGGGGATGGAATGACGGCGTTTACGCCTGGAATGGCGGCTACTGGGGGCCGACAGTGGGCTTCTATGGCGGCATCAATTATGGTTTTGGCTATTTCGGCGCCGGCTTTGGCGGCGGCGAGTGGCGCGGCGGATCGTTTTTCTACAACACAGCCGTGATGCACGTGAACACCGTCAATATCACCAATGTTTACGTGAACAGAACAGTCATCGTGAATAACACCTCCCACGTTGCCTTTAATGGCGGCCAGGGAGGCGTTCAAGTCCGCCCCACTCCGCAGCAGGAAGCGTACATGCATGAAACGCATAGGCCTCCGGTTGCAGCGCAAATGCAGCAGGAACACGCTGCCAGCCAGAACCGGGCCTTGTTCGCATCGACAAATCACGGTCGTCCGGCAGTAGCTGCAACAGCTCGCCCCGGCGAGTTTAGCGGTCGTGGCGTTGTAGCCGCCCGGGCAGCGGGAGGAACTTATCACGCTCCCAAAATGTCACCCAAGGAAGCGCGGGCTGCTCCGGGTGCGAATCACGAGGAAACCCGCCCTGCAGAAAACCGTCCTCCGGCGAATGGCGCGAAGGCAGAGGGACATCCAGCGGCGCACGCCAATACTGCGCACTCAACCGCGCCGCATAACAACATAGCTCACCCAGCTCCAACCCGTTCCAACGAAGCTCGATCGAATGAAGCTCGGCCGAATACGGAGCATGCGTCCAAACCTGCACCCAAGGCGACGCCGCATACCAGCGAGCCGAAGGAGAGCACAGCTCATAGCGAAAGTGCGCACCCGGCCAGCAAACCACGGACGGAAAGTACCCCCAAAGCGAGTGCGCCGAAGGAAAGTGCGCCAAAGCCCGCTCCCAAGGCGAGCCACAGCGCGCCGAAACCAGCTTCAGCGCCCAAGCACGAAAGTGCTCCGAAAGAGAGTACGCCAAAGGCGAGCGCAAAACCGGCTCCTGCACCGAAGCCAGCAAAAGAACCGAAACCAGAAAAGGCCGCAACCCCAAAGCCTGCAAAAACGTCCGAACCGAAACCGGCAAAGGCGTCTGAACCAAAGCCGGCCAAGCAACCAGCTCCAAAACCCGCCGCTGCGCCCAAGCACGAGAGTGCTCCAAAACAGAGTGCCCCAAAGGCCAGCGCCAAACCCGCTCCTGCGCCCAAGCCGGCAGCGCCAGCCAAGCAAGAGAGCGCTCCCAAGGAAGAGCATAAGGGCAAATGAACTGACTTGCGGAGCAAATCCAATGGCCAGCTCCGGTTGCGGCGCTGGCCATTTTTCTTGCAAGCCATTCGAATCTTCCGCGTTCTTATCCCAGGCGCGGCATTAGCCGGGCTGGTTCTATATCTGCACGAAAGTACCGTAAAACGCTTGGCTGGGAATCTTCTCTGCTACAATTTTTTACATCTGCAATTATGTTGAGATTGTACCCTAGGAAGTGATTGAAGCTGGTTCGAGTGAGTAGGCGCGCTTGAGGGAGTATCAACAACTATGTTAACCACCAAACACAAACTCCGCCTCGCGGCGTCTTTTGCGGTGCTGCTGCTTGCAGGTCTCGGTGTCGCATGCACGGGATTTTTTGTAAACCCAACGATATCTTCGCTCGCTGTGGGGCCGGCCTCGCCAGTCATTGAAACCGGAAACACGTCAAACACAGTGCAAATGACCGTCTTCGGTACCAATAGTGATGGCAGCACTGACAGCAGCCCTTCTGTCTCCTGGAGTATCACTCCCACGACGATTGCGACAATTTCTTCCACCGGTTTAGTGACATCAGTGAGTGTCGGGTCGGCGACGGTCACGGCAGCTGCCAACCAGAATCCTTCGATAACAGGTACGCAAACGTTGACGGTTACGGTCGGCTGTATACAGTCGATTGTTCTTAACCCGACGAGCGGTAGCGTAACTACTAATTTACCTACCCTCCCCATAGATGCGATGGCGACGACATGTAACGGCACCACGGATGTTACAGACGTTGCCACTTGGACCTCCAGCAACACAAGCTTAGCGACGGTATCTGCTGGCGAGGTCACAATTGTGTCCGGCATTACGACAGGTGGAACCGTACAAGTCACAGCCTCGATCGGAAATATCACTAGCCTAGCCGCAACGATAACGGTATCGCCGTAGAGAATTCCACATCGTACGGCGGTATTTTTTTTGATCTTCTCGAATCGCGGCGCTGCCGCTCTGCTTATTGCGGATAGGTGCCCCATGGTGATGACAACAACGATAAAAAGATCGTCTCTTTTGTGCGCGTTAGCGATTTTTTTGCTCCCTGTCATCTCCTGTTCCTGTCCGTCGACGCCGTCGCTAACTTCAATCTCGCCGAGCAGCGCCACTGCGGGAGGAGTTGGTTTTGTTCTGACCATCAACGGCAGTAATTTCAACAGCAACTCGGTCGTGACATGGAATGGCGCGTCCCAAACGATGTCGTTCGTCAGTAGTAAGCAGCTCACCGTTACGATTCCTGCGACGGACATCGCCCAGCCGGAGACAGTGTTTGTTTACGTCTACAACCCTTCCGGCGCGAATAATACCGTTACGGAGGGTACAACCTCGGCGACGGATACAAATACCTGTAACGTCGCTTCCTCCAAACCGGTTCCGTTCACGGTTAGCCCGTAACGGCAGGTTGGCCCGGCCTAAGCAAACTCTCGAGGGTGCTTCCGTCCAGGCTCCGCGTGGGCGGGTTTTCCGTTGCATTCGAATTGATGGAGAGAAAGTCCAATTTTTATTCCCACGATAACACCATACTTAATGCTGGTATCGAATATGGTATAATCGCCCTTGTGGGGACAGCTCGCAAAATCACGGTTGAGATCCCTGGCGCGCTTCTTGATAAAGCGCAGCAGGCCAGCGGGACCGGCATCACCCAGACCGTTCGGACCGGGCTGCAATTGCTGGCGGCGTCGCAAGCGTACAAGAGCCTGCGGCAAATGCGCGGCAAGGTACGCTTCGCCCGCACTCTGGCGGAATTGAAATCTGATCGCTGACTATTTCCAGCTTTTAAACCATAATCTTCTTACAATGATCGCGGCCGATACCAGTACATGGATTGCCTATCTGGAAGGCGACGAAGGCGAGGATGCTCAGTCGCTCGACCAAGCGCTGGCCGACCGCCAGGTTTTGATGATTCCAGTTGTACTCACAGAGCTATTGAGTGATCCCGGGCTTCCTTCCGCAGTTGTAGAAACTCTGGCAGAGGTTCCGCTGATTGAGATCGAACCGGGATTTTGGCAGAGAGCCGGTGCATTGCGGGCAAAAGTATTGTCGAAGCGCCGCAAAGCGCGACTTGGGGACGCGCTGATTGCCCAGACCTGTCTCGATTACAGCATTCCTCTTCTCACGCGGGACAGTGATTTTTGCGCTTTCGTCGATGCCGCACGCCTTAATTCGTGCTGTAAATTGAGAAAACACTCTGCCCGGGTGCCTATTTCTCGCGTACTTCGCGAGAAGTGGGGATTTATGCCTGGATGCCCCGAGCAGTGGAACTTCATTTCTCCCGGGGTACCGCGCTTCAGAGGAAGCACCAAAAAGCCGAAGGACTGAGTGCCGGAAACTAGTGTTTTCAGTCCGAAGGATTCCCCGCCGGCGCAGAATCCCTCAACCCCGTAGCGTCGAAAGTATAAACTCGCGCCTCGCCCTCATTCCCGCTGGCGGAGATATCTTTGCCATTCAGCAAAAAGCGAATCCCGCCGGCATTGCCGGTGCGCACCACAATCTCATGCGCCGCCCGCACCGAAGTATTGGCCGGAGCGATCAGAGTCTCTTTCGCCACCGTCTGTCCATCGGCCATAATCGAAACCGACGATGTCTGCGAAGCCCGAATTTGCAGCGTAAACGTTACGGGCGGTTTCGGCTTTGCCACATGCGCAGGTACGCTGGCCGCCGAAGATTTCACATCCGAACCAGTCGCCGCACCGGATGGCATCGGCTTAGTATCGGCAACCACGGCGGGCGCGGGCTTCGGTGGTGTGCGGGGCGCATCGGTGATCGTCGTTGCGGGCGCAGAAATAGGAAGAGAAACTTGCGTCGCTGGGAGTGTAGCCTTGTCTCCAGAGTGCGCGTGCCGGTAAAGACTCCAAATAGCAAACACCAGCGTAATCGCCACAAAAACCGCGGCAACTCTTTCCCAGGGAAAACGCTGCGCAATATTTGTAAAAGAAGCATGATCTTGGGAAGAAACATGATCCGCGGAAAAAGCTGAATCCGCGCTATCCTCCACCTGCGCAGGCTCGTCAGAAAGATTTAAAAAAGAGAGTGGCGGCGACGCAATCTCGGCCGCTTCCTCATGCCCGCCAACGAAATGTACCTCATCCTTTTTCCGCCGGTCAGTCTGCCTGCGTTCTTGCCGTCGCTCAACCGTCTGCGGCATGACCACCGGCTCCGGACGAGCACTCCTTCCGGTTTCCGCGGAAGATTTCGGCGCGCTGGGTTTCACGCTGTCCGCAATAGGTTTTTCAGCCCGAAAGTTCGGAAGGATGGCTTGCGCGTTTACCTGGCTCTCTCGTAAAGCCGCAAGATAATCGCTTACTGCCTCTTCTTCGTTGATCCCCACCGAGCGCGCGTAAGCCCGCACAAATCCCTTATTGAAAACGCCGCCCGGAAGCTGCTCGAAGTGCTCATCCTCAATCGCGCGCAGCATGCGCGTGCTGATCTTGGTGGTCGTGGAGATGGCGTCCAGCGATATCCCCCGCTGCTCGCGCCGTTGCCGAAGTTTTTCTCCAAACGCACCCACAAAGACTCCAACAGGCCGTGAACGGCAGCCCGCAAAAGCTACAGCCTTTCAAAATGCACCACTAATGATAGGCGAAAGCCGGGGAGGTATGCCACAGAAGTTACTGTCGGGCAGTATTGTCATCCTGACCGAGGGGATCTAGGCGAGCTGCGCGATGCTGCCTGCCTGAGCCCTGCCGGAAGGGGCACATTCTTTGCGGCGCAATAACGCGCGTTTTAGCTCGTTCCTCGATTAATCTGCGCGCAGCCCAACCACCCTACGGCGTGATCTCAAACACCGTCCCACCCCCGCCGGTCCCGCCATTCGCCGTCGTGCTATACAAATTTCCCGCCGAGTCAAAAATCACTCCACCTTGTGGATTTTTCCCATCACCCTTCACCCCCGAAAAGCCGTGCAACACAGTCTGGCTCCACGGACCAGTCGTATGCGGGGTGAATTTGAAAACCAGTCCATCCACATGGCTTCCGGTGCCCGAAGGCGACGCGCCATACATATTGCCCGCGGCGTCAAAAATCACCCCCGCCACCAGATTCGCCCCATCCGGCCCCGAGAAAGCCCGAATCACGCTCCCCGTCCACGGTCCAGTCTTGGTCGGTTCCAGTTTGTAAATCGTTCCGCAACCTAATCCCCCGCAATCGGAAGTATGCCCGCCCTCGCTGGTGGTTCCATAAATATTTCCCGCCGCATCGAACGTCACGTTCGACCCCGGATTCCCCCCATCCACCGCATTCGTAAACGCGTGCAGCACTCGTTCTTGCCACGGTCCTTTCACGGTCGGGGTCAGCTCAAACACCGTCCCGCAATCGCCTGCCGGGCAAGCCGGAGTCGTGCCGCCCCAATAGTTCGTTCCATATAAATTTCCCGCGGAGTCGAAAACCAGCCCTGCATGTGGATTCGCGCCATCCGTCGTTCCATTGAACGTGCGGAGAATCGTTTTTTTCCACTGGCCGGTCTCACTCGGCGTCAACTTGAACGCGGTGCCGCATCCCAAAGTGCACGCCGTAAGATTTCCGCCCTGCAACGTGGTTCCGTAAAGATTTCCCTCCGCATCAAAAACCAACCCCGCCCGCGGATTCTCTCCATCCGCTCCCCCATTGAACGCATACAAAACCGTCTCCTGCCAGCCTCCACCGGACAACGGCGAGAGCTCAAACACGGTTCCGCAGCCCCCGGTGCACTTTCTCATGCTGCCACCCGAGTAGGTGGTGCCATACAAGTTCCCGGCAGAATCCAGAATCACTCCCGCATAGTAAGGTTTTCCGCCGTCCGCCCCGCCGGTAAAGGAATAAATCGTAGTCTGCTCCCACCCTCCGCCCGCCACCGGAGAGAGCATGAACACCCCACCCGCATTTTCAGCATCGCCCGAGTAAGCAGTGCCATAAAGATTTCCCGCCGGATCAAAAACCAATCCCGAGTAAGGGCTAAATGGAGCGCTGCCGCTATCCGCAAAACTATAGAGAATAGTTTCCGTAGCCGTTTGTGCCAACGCCGAAGCCTGGAAAACAACGATAAAAACCGCAAGAACCAAAGCAGAAATAAGCCGCAATTTTTTCATGAGTAAACAGAACCTTTCCCGGGGAGACGGTACACGTAAAAAAAGCAAAGACAGATATTGCTTAAGGCGAAAAACCATCAGGATGCAGAACCGGAGGGGAGAACCACTGGAACGGAACTATATCACAAAATCCGTTCAAAAGCCCCGAAAAACGCCATGTTCAGCCCAAAGCGATTTACTCCAAGATTGGAGTTACTAGTTTGAATTGTCATCCTGAGCCGGGTGCCCCATTTCTCGCGTTCTTTTGCAAGAAGTGGGTGGTCGGAATCGTTATCCGTATTGTCATCCTGAGCGAAGCAAGCGGATTCGCGAAGCGATCCGCATGCGCAGTCGAAGGATCCCTATACCCTCATCGGCATTCTCGGATGTCTCAGGGTATTCTTCCCGCAATCGCCCGAGATCGCGAAGAGCATGAGTTCACATGAGCCCGACACTCCGCTAGACTTCACCCGGGGAAGTCATTTCACTCCGGAACAGGAAGCCCAGCTTCGGAAATCGCCCGCCACACCGGCACTGACACCGAACGCGTGGTAAAGGAAGCCGCCTTGCGCCTTCTACAAGAGACGAATACTCTCGTGCCTCCGTGCGGAAAAATGGTCTGGAACAGGCGAACCGCTGCCAATTTGTAGAAGAGCAGGAAATGGAAGTACGAATCGACCGCATGATTGAATCCCGCGCATAACCAAAAACAAAACGGAGCAGCAACCGCCGCCCCGTTTAACTGAATGCTGATTGCTGATGCTAAATGCTGCCTCTACGTTCCCTCGCTCCACCCAGCCAAATACTCTTCCTGCTCAGGCGAAAGCCGGTCGATCTTAATCCCCATCGACTCCAGCTTCAGCTTCGCCACGCGCTTGTCGAGTTCGTCGGGAACTTTGTAGACCGTCTTCTCGAGCGTCTTGTAATTCTTCACCATGTACTCCACCGAAAGCGCCTGGTCGGCAAAGCTCATATCCATCACCGACGCGGGGTGCCCTTCCGCCGATGCCAGATTAATCAGCCGTCCTTCGCCCAGCAGATTGATCTTGCGCCCGTCTTTCATCGAATACTCGTCCACGTAAGTGCGCGTCGTCCGCTTCGACGATGCCATCTTCTCCAGCGCCGGAATGTCGATTTCCACGTTGAAGTGGCCGGAGTTCGAAATGATCGCGCCATCTTTCATCAGATCGAAGTGCTCTTTCACCAGCACGTTCTTGTTGCCGGTCACGGTGCAGAACACGTCGCCAATCTTCGCCGCCTCCGGCATCGACATCACGCGGAAGCCGTCCATCACGGCCTCGAGCGCCTTCGTCGGATCCACTTCGGTCACAATCACTTCCGCTCCCGCGCCGCGCGCCCGGCTCGCCAGTCCGCGTCCGCACCAGCCGTATCCGGCCACTACGAACTTCGACCCGGCCAGCAGAAAGTTGGTCGCCCGGATAATGCCGTCAATCGTCGACTGCCCTGTCCCGTAGCGGTTATCGAAAAGATGTTTGGTGTCAGCGTCGTTCACCGCCACAATGGGGAACTTCAGCACGCCTTCCTTCGCCATCGCGCGCAACCGGATCACGCCCGTAGTCGTCTCTTCCGTCCCGCCGATCACGCCTTCCAGCGCATCGGTGCGCTTGGTGTGCAGAATGGTCACCAGATCGGCGCCATCATCCATCGTGATGTGCGGCTTGTGATCGATCGCCGCTATAATGTGCTGGTAATAAGTATCGTTGTCCTCGCCCTTAATGGCGAAAACCGGAATGCCCTGATCGCGCACCAGGCTGGCCGAAACATCATCCTGTGTCGAGAGAGGATTTGAGGCACAAAGCACCACATCCGCGCCACCGTCGCGCAGGCAAATCGCCAGGTTCGCCGTCTCCGCCGTTACATGCAGGCAGGCCGAAATGCGGATGCCCTTCAGCGGCTGGTTCTTAATAAATTCCTTACGGATAATCTGGAGAACCTTCATCGACTGGTTCGCCCACTCAATGCGCTTTTTGCCCAGTTCCGCCAGTTCCAAACTTTTCACGTCGTAATTAATCTGTGCTGCTGTTGACATACGCCTCCTGTGGCGCCTTCATGCTAAGAATTTGGTTTGTTTAACGAGAGTAGTTGGATTAAGAGTGCTCTGCCAGAATACACGATTCAGACCAGAGAGCGAACATCCAAAATACCCTTAAGGAATAAGACTTTCGGGCCATAGCCCAAGTTGAACTTTGGTTAGGGGAGTTTGTGCCGGTTGACTTCCCATCCACTACATTCCCCCATGTCATTCCGACGCTTGAGCGAAGCGAAGCAGGAGAAATCTGCTGCGGCGAAGGGACCTCACTTGCCAGCCTTAGCCAATTCTAGCTTCTCCGACATAAGTTCCCCCCAATTTCCTTCCTCGCCAAACCCAAGATGGGTCCACTGCCAATTACCCTTCGTATACTTCGGTCCACACCGCGAATAAGGCTACCCCCACCCTTCGGGGTGTTCGAAGGGTGGGGGCACGAACCAGACGTGTCCCTGTGAGGAAGTGGAGATAATCCTGGTCGCAATAGCGCTTGCGGCCTGTGTCCTTTTAAGTGTGATTGCATACACCCCATTTGAATGGGAAGCCGCTCACCCAGATCAGGATGGTCCGTTTACCGTGATCACCCGCGATTCGTTTCGTAAGACTCAGTTGCTTACGGGTGCCGCAACCACAGGCTCCTCGCGTCTCCAGCTCGACAACCCAGGCGCTCCAAGCGCCAATGCGCCTAGAGTCGCGGGTGCGGAACTGGGCGAGATTGCAGATGCAGAGGAGTCGCCATCCACTGGTCCCGTGGTCGCGCCTGCGATGATGGCTTTGCCGGGTGTGGATTCGTAGGCATAGCCGGTGAGAGTTGCTGTAACTGTCCAATGCTGAGCGGTTACCGTGAGTCGTGCCCAGCCATAGTGAGTCTGGCCTGCGATGATGAACTTCAGGCCGAGATAGCGGGTCACGTTTAGCCAGGAACCCGAGTTAGTGCTGACAATGTCACTTGCCACCATGCGTTCACCGAGTGGGAAGTCCGGCTTGAACGCTCCTGTTGGCCCTATGCTATCGCCCTTTCGTAGTCCGGCTGCACATAAAGGTTCAAAGCAACGCGTTGCACCACGTGCTGCCGCCCAGACCTCGTTTGCATTTCTGCCTGGCACAATCTGCAGGTACCCGGCAACATTCCCACTGAACGTATTGTAAAAATTCTTAAACTCAAAATCGGGAGTTCCATCATGATTGAGGTCAAGCAAATAATTTTGGTTGGCATTGATCACGTGATGCGCCGGCGTGTAAACGATCTGGGCCTGTGCTGGCTGCGATAGCGCCAACATGCCAATTCCCGCCGCACTTGCGGCAAGAGCATAGGTGTTGAGTTGCCGGGTGGTCGAATCGGAGAGATTGCTGACTTTGCGGGGCTGGGAAGAGTGCATGGAGTGGTCCTTTCGAAAGCGATTCATTATCCGTCAGCTTGGTCCGAGCGTCAACCCACGATTTCTAAACTGGCGGATGGTCCAGCCTTTAAATCGCTGGCACAACAAACATAGGTGGGTGCCCCGCTCTTGCGTTCTGTGCAAGAGCCTGCCCTGAGCTTGCCAAGGGGCGGGTACCATGGAGGCCTGCGGTAACGATTTCTACAGCGGCTAGACCATCTCTGCTTAGGCTGCCTCAGCTTTGGCTTATTCTGCGCAGCGACAGCGCCGGGAAGCGTCCCCCCAAAAAAAACGGCACGACTTAAGTCGTGCCGTCAAGAACCACGATGCAATTACTTCCGCGCCCCAACCGGCTCCCGCACGCCAGCATCGCTGGCCAACTTAGCAGCCTTGTCGGTCGCTTCCCAGGTAAAGTCGGGATCATTGCGCCCGAAGTGTCCATACGCCGCCGTCTTCTTATAAATCGGCCGGCGCAAATCGAGAGATTCAATAATCCCCCGTGGCGTCAACTTGAAGTGCGCCCGAATCAAATCCGGAATAATCGTGGGATCCACTTTCTCCGTCCCAAACGTATCCACTCGCACGCTCACGGGTTCAGCCACGCCGATCGCGTAAGCCAACTGCACTTCACATCGATCCGCCAGCTTCGCCGCCACAATATTTTTCGCAATGTGCCGCGCCATGTAAGCCGCCGAGCGATCGACCTTCGTCGGATCTTTTCCGCTGAATGCCCCACCGCCATGCCGCCCCATGCCGCCGTAAGTATCGACGATAATTTTCCGGCCCGTCAGTCCGGTGTCTCCCATCGGTCCGCCAATCACAAACCGTCCCGTGGGATTGATGTGATACTTCGTGTCCTCATCCAGCAACTGTGCCGGAATGATGGCTTGAATCACATGCTTTAAAATTCCCGCGCGCAACTCTTCGTTGCCTACGGTCTCCGCATGCTGCGTGGAAATCACAACTGCATCCACGCGCTTCACTTTTCCATTCGCATCGTATTCAACTGTAACCTGCGACTTTCCATCCGGACGCAGAAATGGCAGCACGCCATTCTTCCGCACCTGCGAAAGCCGCATGGTCAGCTTGTGCGCCAGAGAAATGGGGGTCGGCATCAACTCCTCATTCTCATTGACGGCATACCCAAACATCATTCCCTGGTCGCCGGCGCCGCCCGTGTCCACGCCCATGGCTATGTCGCCGGATTGTTTGTTGATGCTGGAGATGACGGCGCAGGTGTTGCAGTCGAAGCCGTGAAGAGCGTTGTCGTATCCGATGGTCTGCACGGTGCCGCGGACGACTTGCTGAAAATCGACGTAGGCTTTTGTCGTGATTTCTCCGGCGATGACTACCAGGCCGGTTGCGGTGAGGGTTTCGCAGGCGACGCGGCTGGTGGTGTCTTCGGCCAAGCAGGCATCGAGGATGGCATCGGAAATTTGGTCGGCGATCTTATCAGGATGGCCTTCGGTAACGGATTCGGATGTAAATAAAATACGATTTTTTGCTGCCAAGATTTTTTCTCCTTAGAAAACTGCGTCGAACTTTTCTGGCGCAACTACTTCTGCGAGACTCGCGCTTACCGCGCGCGGTCGCAACGGCAAAGGGAACTCAATGGGGAGTCTTTAAAAGGCTATCAGAGGGCTTGCCAGGGCGCAACGAATTTAGCGTCAACGGCAAGTTGATGAATCCAATAGTGGAATACGCATGCCCGATGGAGCAATTTGGGAGTCCATTGGCAGAGCTTAAATTCGAGATTTGGTTATGCGGATGCTGGGGAATGAGCGGACGGCACATTTTGTTCAATTAGGAGCGGCATGTCGAGGCCGTGGATTCTGGTGGCGACGCCGTGCTTTGGTGGAGTGGTCACGCAGAATTACATGTTGTCGGTGATACGGCTCATGAGCCGGGGGAGAAGTGCAGGGTTCGACGTGTCGCTTTCGATGGTGGGTTACGACGCTTTGATCTCCCGGGCGCGCAGCACTTTGGTCGCGATGTTTTTGGATGAGCCGAGGGCCACGCATCTGCTATTTGTGGATGCGGATATCAGCTTTGAGCCGGAGCAGGTCGAGCGGCTGTTGCGTTTCGACAAGGATTTTACCGGAGCGCTTTATCCGTTGAAGACGATTGACTGGGATGAGTTGCCGCGGCGCTGCGTGGAAAATGGCGAAAGTGTGCGGCAGGCCGCGATGACCTATGTGGGAACTTTTTCGCCTGAGCCGGAGCGCAAGCGGGAGGGCGATTTTGCCACGGCGATTTATGCGGGCGGAGGGTTTCAACTGATCCGGCGCAGCGCAGTGGAGCGGATGATTGCGGCTTATCCCGATACTCATTTCCGGTGCCTGCACGGTTTGCCCATGTCAGGCGCGCGGCGGGATGCGGTGCGGAGTTCCAATCTATTTGCGCTGTTTGATTGCATGATCGAGGCGGAGACCGGAGTTTATTTGAGCGAGGATTATTCTTTTTGCCAACGCTGGCGCAAGATTGGCGGGGAGATTTGGGTGGATACGCGCAGCAAGTTGAGCCATTGTGGGGCTTATGAATTTGTCGGGGAATGTGGAGGGCGACAATACGGCAGTAGGTGAAGCCTGGATCGTAGGGAAAAGCACCCAGAGGTGTTTTGCCTTTCCTGTTTTAGTTTCGGGGTAGAAACTCCTCTCTTGGCCGTTGGGAGTGTCGGAGGTAAAAGGGATCCCTTCGGCTTCGCTCAGGGCAGGCTTTTCGACTGCGTTGTCGTTCGCTTCGCGAACGACAACTCCGCTCAAGATGACGTGGGCGTTAGGGATTTGGTTTAGGGAATGATGCCGTATATGAAGCCTGCGCCTGCGGTGCCACCACTATAGGCGGCTCCGAATAGCTGATTGCCCCTATTTACCGGAGTCGAGAGCGGAGAGCAGCCTCCACCAGTGGTGCAGTTGAAGTCGTAGAGAAGCGCGAACGCCCAAGGGTCTCCCGCTGAGGCTGGGGCGGCCAGCTTGAAAACCTCCCCTCCGTTATCCGCGGAAAAGGTAGTCGTGCTGTAGAGATTACCCTGGTGATCGAATACAACGCCGGCATCGGGACGAAAGCCTCCGGTATTGCGATTGAACTGGTACAGCGTAGTTGCGGTCCAACCGTCGGGGCCGGGAGAAAGCTCGAAAACGGTACCGTCGCCGATGTCGTTGCCGCCGTAAGCCGTGGTGCCATAGAGGTGGTTGCCGCCGTGGAAGATCACACCGCCAAATGGAGAAGCACCATCGCCATTCGTGCCCGTGAAGTTATAGAGAACTCTTTCCGTCCAAGTACCGCCTTCAGTGGCGGGCTTAGCCAACTCGAAGACCAACCCACAATTGTTTCCTCCGGGACAGCCAGGGCCGGTTCCGGTACCACCGGCGAAAGTTGCGCCGTAGAGATTTCCGTGAGCGTCGAGAATGAGTCCGCCATTGGGATCGGCACCGTTGGCGCCGGTGAATGAAATGAGACTGCTGTAGGTCCACGATCCGCCGGGAGCTGACGGTGGGGACAATTCAAAGATCTGGCCGTCGGTGTCCGCTCCGTTAGCCTCGCCGTAGAGGTTGCCTTCGGTATCGATTGCCAGCCCGCGAGGGCCGCCGCCTTCGGAGCTGCCAAAGCTGTATAGCACAGTCTCGGTCCATGCGTGACCTGGCTGCGCGGGCGGGGTTAATTGGAAGATCGTCCCGAGCCCCGATGCCCCGCCATTAAGCGTGCTGCCATAAAGATTGCCGGCCTGATCAAAGACCAGAGGAGACGACGGACCGACGCCGTCCGTTGTCCCGCCGCGAAGAACGTAGAGAAGGGTTTCAGTCCAGTGGCCGCCGCTATGTGTGGGAGCGATTAACTCGAATACAGTGCCGCAGCCGATGGGAGCTGTGCCATTGCCGCCGCAGTTGTGGCTGCCTCCGCCCTGGTAGGTGGTGCCGTAGAGGTTACCGGCACTGTCGGCAATCAGACCCACAGGTTCGGCGCCGTCGTAACGCGCCTGGAAGTTGTAGATGGTGGCTTCCTTTTGCGCAGCCACAAGGGCGCTCATCGTGAATACAAGAACGAGCAGAACGACCAGTTTTGTCGTCGAGTGAAGAAGTGTATGAAGAGAATTCTTGGAGCGCATGGCGAGTCTCCTTCTTGGGCGAGCTTCGTGAAAGCTACGGGCGTGCTGAATTACGCGGTTCGTCGGAAGCCCTGGGGAAAGGCAGGAGGATTCTATCTCAGGAGAGCGTAGACGGCAATGGAGGGCGCTTTCAGCTTTCGGGGTAAAACTCGTCTCTTGGTCGTTGGAGGTGGTGACAAGTAAAAGGGATCTTTCGACTGGCGTTATCGTTCGCTACGCGAACGATAACGCCGCTCAAGATGACAGGGGGCGAGGGTTGCGACTTCTACCAGTTGTTTCTTTCGCGCAATGCTGTGATGTGGGCGACGTGATGGCGGCTGTGCCAGGCGTAGAGGGCCAGGTTTTTTTCCAGGGTGACCTGGCCCATTTGGGGATGGCGGAAGGTGCGCTTCCAGTCTTCCGGCTTCAGGGATCGCAGAAGCTGGGTCCAGCGGGTGTGGAGGGAATCTAGCAGGGTTAACGAGACTTCTACCGGCGTGGTTTGTGTGTCTGACAGTTGGGCCCAGCGGTCTTCGGCGTAGGGCTTGATGGTGGGCTCGTCTTCGGTTAGAGCGAGCTTGTAGCGGATGTAGGCGTTGAGATGGCTGTCGGGAACGTGATGGGCGACCTGGCGAACGGTCCAGCCTTCGGGGCGGTAGGGAGTGTCGAGTTGCTGGGCTGAGAGGCCTTTTACGGCGGCGCGAAGATTGGCGGGGGCTTGTTCGATATCGGAGAGGCATTTCTGTTTCTCGTCTTCCGATAGCGGTCCGGCGAAGTGGAACTTGCCGATGGGATAGCGCAGGTCAGACATATATGTTTCTCCGAGTCGGGGATTTTGGAGAAGAGATGAGGAATGTGGGGGACGGGGTTCAAAAAAGCGGCGGAGAAGTAAAACACGGCGCTTCGCTCACGTTCTTGACGCAAGGACGTACGGAGCGCGGCATGTTCAACGCGCTTATTCCACGGTAAGGCTGAACTGCGAATTCGCGGTGCCCACTTCGCGCAGGACGTAAATGACTTTGCCCGACAGCTTGTGCGTGTCGATGATGCTCAGGAATTGAAAACCGGGACCGCCGGAGTCCGACAGTTGCAGGCCCCCGCTACCAGCTGCGAAGTCGGCATCAGTGCCCGCGAACAGTCCCAGATTGGTGCCGCCCGTTAAGTTCTCGAAGGCGATCTTTAATACAGTATGCGTCTTTGTATCCACCGGCATTCCGGTGACGAGGTATTTACCGTTGCTCCCGACTGTTCCGGTTATCGTGATCATTGCGCTCTCCTCGGCCTGGATTGTTCCATCAAAATAGTGCTGGGAGCGCGGGATTCGTTTCAAATTTCGCTTACGGGATGGCTGATTTGGCGTCCGCTTCGCAAACGGCAACTTCGCTCAGGATGATAGCGGTTGGAATACCCTTGGTTAACTACAACTCCTTGGGTAGGCGAGTTCTCCACCCCATTCCCTGCGGCTTCGCACTTCGGTTCTCTCTGCATTAAGATTTGTGCATCCAACTTTCGTTCTTGGGCTAAACTCCCAATTCTGGGCGGTTTAGGCGGATCGTCTGAGGCCTTGCCCTGCATGAAAGAAAAAAACAGGTTTCTCACCGGGCTTGTTACCCGGTTCGGAATGACAGGGTTGTGTGGCGGTTACAGCGAGGGGGAACTATGCCATCGTCAGTTTGGTCGGGACATTTAACTTTCGGTTTGATCTCTATGCCGGTGCGCTTGTTTTCGGGGGCGCGCAGTTCGGGAATTTCTTTCAACATGCTGCACCGCACGGATAAATCGCGATTGAAGCAGCAGTATATTTGCCAGGCGGAGGGCGTCGTTGTCGATCGCGCCGACATGGTGAAGGGATACGAGTTTCGCAAGGATGAGTACATCATCATTGAGCCGGAAGAGATTAAGAAGATCGAGCCACAGACGGCGAAGACGATGGAGATTCTGGAGTTCGTGAAGGCGAGCGACGTCGATCCGGTGTACTTTGAGTCGTCGTATTACATGATGCCGGAGGAGGCGGGGCGGCGTCCGTATGCGCTGCTGACCAAGGCTCTGGAGGAGAGCGAGTATGTGGCGATCGCGAAGATCACCATGCACAACCGCGAGTACACGGTATTTTTGCGTCCGCATGAAGGCGGCATGATGCTGCACACGATGTATTACGCGGAAGAAGTG
This sequence comes from Candidatus Aquilonibacter sp., assembly GCA_035486715.1. Lineage (GTDB taxonomy): Bacteria > Acidobacteriota > Terriglobia > Terriglobales > Acidobacteriaceae > Sulfotelmatobacter. The sequence continues at coordinate 372,539 of DATHMV010000024.1, read as the reverse complement.
AAAAAAGTGGAAGGCTTTGGCGCGCCCGATGTGGAGTTGAAAGAAGCAGAAGTGAAGGTCGCGCACCAGTTGATTGAGGCGCTGGCGGATGAGTGGGATCCGGAGAAATATAAAGATACGTTTCAGGAAAATTTGAAGCAGCTGATCGAAACCAAGCTGGAGGGCGGAGAAGTGGCGGCGGTGGAGAAGCCGAAGAAACTGGCTCCGGTGGTGGATTTGATGGCCGCGTTAAAGCAGAGTTTGGCGCAGATGGAAGGGAAGAAGAAGCCGGCGGCTACGGAGAAGACGGAAGCGCCGGCGGCCGCGGCTGGAGGGAAGTCGCGGAAGGGGCGGTAAGCAGCGCTTGAAGGCGCGGTGTGGTGCGCGATTTGCGGCACGCCTGAATGCGTGCCCTGATACGAATCTACTCTGTACGAATCTGTTCTGATCTCAATCTCTTCCTGAGGTGGGAGATCAGGCATCCTCTCTGTGCTGACGAAGCATCCGTAGGAAGAACTGCGGCGGATCGCTAGCGCTTGCGGCGAGCTATCGTTACAATAGTCGCTTCTGTCTTCATCATACGAATTGAGAGCTATTTCTTCGGGGTGCCGATGAGTGTTCGACGTGTGGGCTGTTTGGCGGCCATGGTGATTTCCATGGTGTTGTGGTCGGCTTGCGGCCAGGTTTACCGTCCGGTGGTGATTCCTTGCACCACGGGCGGAGTGCCGGGATGCCCGGTGGAACCGAATCCGAAACCCAGCAACTTTCATTCGGTGTTCGGCATTACCGTCAACACGCCTTATTATCCCGGCGGAGCTTTGCAGATTGACGTCTCCGGGGATTCGATTGTTGGAGAAACCGCGACATCGACTGGGACCGCGCCGAATGCCGGTTTCAATCCGACTCACGGCATAATTCTGCCGAACGATTCCAAAGTTTTTGTTGCGACCGCGGCCAGTATTTTTTCGGGAGGAGTGGATGCGATTGCTTCGTTCAGCCCGGTATTTCAAACATCGCTCGCTGTTGGCTTAGGCCCGGTGAGCACGGCCTCCCTGCCCACCCTTACGAACCAGAGTTCAGCTATTACCGGATTAAGCGAAGCTGGGAATGTGGTGACCGTGGCACTGGCCAGCCCACTGCTCGCGAACTCATCGGCGTTGGTCCCGGTGGGAACGTCGGTGGCGATTACGGGTGAGAGTATTGGCGGATACAACGGGACGTTTGCGATTACTTCGATCAACGCGACGAACGTTACTTACACCGATTCTGTGACCGGGCTCGCGGCTTGTGCAATCAATACGACCACCCCATGCACGCTTGCCGCAACGGCGTCGATACCGGCGCAGCCGGTTTTTCTGGCTAGCAGCGAGACTGCCTCGGTTTACGTGGCGAATTTTAACTCCAGTACGGTGGCGAAGCTCAATACGACGACGAATGTGGTTACGAATACGGCGACGGTGGAACCGACGACATATGCCACGGGAGATCCGCCTGCCAATCCGATTGCCATGGTGGAGGCGTCGACGCCGAACGGTTTCAAGCTGTATGTGGCGAACCAGGGAAACAATACGATCAGCAGTTTGAATACCGTGGATTTGTCTCCGAATACGATTACAGGATTTACCGGGATCGATCCGGTGTGGCTTGTGGTGCGCGGTGACAGCCAGAAGGTGTATGTGGTGACGCAGGGCGATGGGCAACTGGTGACGATTGACACGGCCACCGATACGGTGAGCAGCAGCCTTCCAGTTGGAGTGGGGGCGAATTACGTTTTTTACGATCCGGATTTGAACCGGCTTTATGTTACGAACCCGGCGACGGCGCAGGTTTATGTGTTTGCCGATACGGGTGGAGTGGATAGTACTGGAGCGCCGAATGATACTCCCGTGTTGATGACTAGTTTTTCTTTTACGGCGGGATCGGTAGCGTGTCCATTGGGGTGCATGCCGATTTCCGCGACGGCGCTATTGGACGGCAGTCGGTTTTATGTGGCCAGCTATCAGAACTATTCGTCGGGAAAGTGTCCCGATTCAAATGTGTCAGGGAATTGCATTGTTCCCGGGTTGACGGTGTTTGATGCCAACAGCCTGACGATCAAGTATCCAAACGCTCCGACTTTGACGCTGTTGACCTGGCCACCGTTTGCGACGAATCAATATGCTTTATCGCCAGTCGCAACTTGCGCTCCCACGACGCTGTATACGCCTACCAGCACGCGGTTTCGCGTGTTCACCATGGCTTCTGAGGACAGTTCACGCGTGTATGTGAGCATGTGCGATGCGGGAACGGTGGCGGTGATCAATACTACGGATAGCAATGCGAACAATCCGGGGACGAGTATTCCGCCGGACACGCTGGTGACGAATCTGGTTGGTCCTTATAGCGATGGTCCGGCGCTGGCCAGTGGAGAGCCGGCATTTCAGAATCCGATTTTTCTGTTTATGGGGCAGTAGGTTGAAGCCCAGCTTTTATTTTGAGGATGCTATACGCGGCGCTTAGCACCACTCTCCACAGTGTTGCGCACGGTATCGCGTTTGGTTTTGGCATCCCCCGGAAAATCAGATTCCTCCTGCCTCGCTACGCTCGCGCGTCGGAATGACCAAGGGGGAGGTCTTCACACGGCGCGTCTGAAGCTGCGGCCCCTTTAAATCGGCCCTTCAAATCAAGGATAGCTTTCTTAATTAGGTTTGGTCTAGACCTTGGCTGGAACTTCTTCCACCGACGCCTCGCGGGTGGCGTAGTGGGAGTCTACGTATTCGTCGAGGATTTGAATGAATTCGGCTACGATGCGGTCGCCTTTCAGCGTGGTGAACAGACGTCCATCCACATAGACGGGAGCCTTGGGCTCTTCGAAGGTTCCGGGCAGCGAGATGCCGATGCTGGCGTGTTTGGATTCTCCGGGGCCATTGACCACACAGCCCATCACAGCCAACTTCATTTCTTCTACGCCCACGTAACGGCCTTTCCAGGTGGGCATTTGCTCGCGCAGGTAGGTCTGAATCTGCTCGGCCATTTCCTGGAAGAAGGTGCTGGTGGTGCGGCCGCAGCCGGGGCAGGCGGTGACTTGCGGGGTGAAGCTCCGGATGCCCATCGACTGCAGGATTTGCTGCGCTACGCGGACTTCTTCGGTACGATCGCCACCCGGCGCGGGCGTGAGTGAGACTCGAATCGTATCGCCGATGCCTTCTTGCAAAACTACGCCCATGGCAGCGCTGGAGGCGACCACGCCTTTTGCGCCCATGCCGGCTTCGGTGAGGCCGAGGTGCAGCGGATAGTTGCAACGCGCGGCTAGGGCGCGGTAGACATCGATCAAATCCTGCACGCCGCTGACTTTCGCGCTGAGAATAATTTGATCGGAGCGCAGGCCGTATTTTTCCGCCAGCGCGGCGGAGTTCAATGCGCTTACCACCATCGCTTCCATCGTCACATCGCGTGCGTCTTTTGGCTCGGCCAGCGCGGAGTTATCGTCCATCATTTTGGTGAGCAGGACGGAATCGAGTGAGCCCCAGTTCACGCCGATGCGCACCGGCTTCTGATACTTCACGGCGACTTCAATCATGGTGCGGAAGTTGGAATCGCCGGTCTTGCCAATGCTGGCGTTGCCGGGATTGATGCGGTATTTGGCCAGATCGCGGGCGCACTCGGGATATTTGGTGAGAAGAACGTGTCCGTTGTAATGGAAGTCGCCAATGATGGGCACGCGAATACCCTGCCGGTCGAGCAGATCTACGATGCGGGGGACCGCAGCAGCCGCTTCCTCGTTGTTGACGGTCACGCGGACCAACTCAGAGCCGGCGCGGGCGAGCGCGGCACACTGCTGCACTGTGCCGAGAATATCCGCAGTGTCGGTGTTGGTCATCGACTGCACCACAATAGGTGCATCGGAGCCGACGCGGACGTCGCCGACTATGGCGGTTACGGTTTTTCTGCGGGGAATGATGGACATAGCAAATGCCATTTTATCACTGGAAATAGGCTTTTGAGGTTGTCACTGGGATTGGAATGCTGGGTTTACCACGGGCACAGGGTTTATGACGTCGATCGTGGTTCTTGCGCTCAGACCGCCGGCGGTCGTGGATCGGGCAGGGATGCTTCGACTGCGCGGAAGCATCGCTTCGCGATTCTTCCCCTCCGCTCAGCATGACAGATGGGTGCAAAACAGAGCACGCTATATAATTGCGCGACCCCATGGCCCTTACTTCCGGCACAAAAATCGGGCCGTATGAAATCGTCTCCTCTCTTGGCGCCGGTGGCATGGGAGAGGTTTATCGGGCGCGCGATACACGGCTTGGACGGGACGTCGCCATCAAGGTTCTGCCCGAATCCATGGCGCGGGATGCGGAACGGTTGCGGCGATTCGAGACCGAAGCGCGCGCGGTCGCGGCGCTGAACCATCCTAATATTCTTTCCATTCATGACATCGGCACACAGGACGGCGTCCCTTATCTGGTTTCGGAGTGTCTGGAAGGCCAATCGCTGCGGCAGGAATTGAGCGGCGGCGCGCTGCCGCTACGGCGTGCCGTCGGGTACGGCACGGAAATCGCACAAGGGCTGGCGGCGGCGCATGACAAAGGCATTATTCATCGCGACCTGAAGCCGGAAAATATTTTCGTCACGCGCGATGGGCGGGTGAAGATTCTCGATTTCGGTTTGGCGAAGCTGGCGCGAGCGGAAGCGGCTGCGGACGAAGGCCTCACGATGGAAGCTGTGCCCACCTCCGCGGGAGTGGTTCTCGGCACGGTAGGATACATGTCTCCGGAGCAGGTGAGAGGCGAGCCGGCGAATGCGCACTCCGATATTTTTGCGCTGGGAACGATTCTGTACGAGATGCTTACCGGCCAGCGCGCTTTCCGGCGGGATACTTCGGCTGAGACCATGACCGCGATCCTGAAGGAGGAACCCGCGGAACTAAGCTTGACGGGAAAGCCGATTTCACCGGCGTTGGAGCGCATTGTCCGCCGCTGCCTTGAGAAGAAGCCATTGCAGCGGTTTCAATCGGCGCGCGACCTGGCTTTTAATCTCGAAGGACTTTCGGGAATCTCTTCGTCGAGCGTTGTGACCGGGGTCACCACAGTTGCGGCAACGACAGGGAAACGCCAGCCGCGTGCGCGGGTAATGCAACTCGCTGCGGGTCTGCTCCTGCTTCTACTCGTGGCCGGGGGAGGCTGGATACTCGGCCGGCGTGCTGGCGCTGTGGCTCCGCTTTCTTATCATCAATTGACATTCGATCGGGGACTGGTCTACGCCGCGCGCTTTGCGCATGATGGCCGCTCGATTTATTACAGCGCCAGCTGGAGTGGGCAGCCAGTCCAATTGTATTCGACCTTGCCGGACAGTCCGGAATCCCGGCCATTGAATTTGAGCAACTCCACGTTGTTTGCGGTTTCTTCTTCGGAGTTTGCGATTTCAATCGGATGCAAAGATCGATACATCGGAATTTGCCAGGGAACTCTGGGGCTGTTGCCGGTGTCCGGCGGATCGCCGCGGGAAGTTGAAGAGGATGTGCTTGCCGCCGACTGGACCGCTGACGGAACCGAAATGGCGGTGATCCGCCAGGCGGGAGGGAAATACCGCGTGGAATTCCCTCGCGGAAAAGTGCTGTACGAGAGTTACCATCCCCTCGGATATCTCCGGATCGCGCCGGACGCTAAATCCGCGGCGTTCGCGGAATTTGAGGCTGCTGACGGCGATGCGGGGTGGGCCATCGCGGTGGACCGAAGCGGAAAGGAACTGATCCACTCAGAGGTTTATGTCAGCGTGGAGGGCCTGGCTTGGCCTCCGTCGGGCAAAGAGGTGTGGGTTGCCGCAACTACAACTGAAGGTTGGGCGGATGCGATTCATGCTCTTGGTCTCAATGGCAAGGAGCGGATCGCTCTCCGGCTGCCCGGCATTCTTCGGCTTCACGACATATCGCCGGACGGGCGAATTCTTTTGGCGAAAGAATCGTGGAGAAGCGGGCTGCAGTTTCGGGGTCCCGGCGATACCAAAGAACGAGATCTTTCCTGGCTAGACTACGCAACCTTGAGAGATCTATCGTCTGACGGCACGCAGGTTTCATTCGACGATTGGGGATCGGCGGCGGGCGCCTCGGGCCTGGCCTTTCTGCGAAAAACAGACGGATCTTCCGCCATCAAGCTCGGGCAATGGGGCGAACCGGTGCTCTCCCCAGACGGGACGAAAGTATTGGCATTTGACTCTTCGACGGTAGGTGCGGCTCGTTTTGCTTTGTTGCCGACGGGAGTGGGGGAACCGCAGAGATTGACCCCGGGCGCAGATCAGGAAGCCATTTCCACGGGGTGGATGCCCGATGGGAAGGCTATCTATTTTGCTGGCGACGATGGTAAGGGATGGCGAATGTACATCCAGGATGTGGCAGGTGGTACGGCACGTGGTGTTACTCCGTTGATTTCTGTGAAGAGGAACCACCACGAGTCCCACATTGTTTCGCCGGATGGCAAGCTGATGTTTGCTCGAGATGTGAACGGGCAGGGTCTGATCTTTCCGCTAGCAGGAGGGGAGCCGCGAACGATTTCCGGCTGGTTGCCCGAAGATATTTGGATCACGTGGTCCACTGACGGCCGTTCTGCCTATGTTTATCACGACGAGAAGACATCGGCGCAGGTCTATCGTCTCGATCTGGTCACCGGAAAAAGGGAGCTGTTGACAACACTTGCGCCGGGCGATTCTGCTGGTGTGACTTCGGTTTTGAATGTCCGCATGACCGCGGACGGCAAGACCTACGCTTACTCTTTCCTGCGAGAAATGTCGGACCTGTTTTTGGTGGAGGGTGTGCGGTAAGAATATGGGGCGCGGCTGAAAGCCGCGGCACCCGCGTCAAAAATCTGGGCCTAAAAGGCCCTTTTATTTTTGGTACGCTTTACGCGGCGCTAAAGCGCCGCTCTTCCACGGCATCCGCACGACATCTCACTCCGGCACGATATCTCTCCCGCTACTGAAAACGGTCGGCTAGACCGGGGATGGTTTTCAGCAGATCGTTGTAGATCACCATTACTGCGAAGAGGACCAGGAAAACGAAGGCGGCCTGGTAGACGCGTTCTTTGATACGTAGGCTGATGTCATGGCCCATTAAGCTCTCGATCAGGAGGAAGAAGATTACGCCGCCGTCGAGGATAGGGATCGGCAACAGATTGAAGACGCCAAGATTCAGGCTGATGGCGGAGGTCAGGAGCAGAAGCGGCGTCCAGCCTTTGCGCTTTGCGGCTTCGCCCGCGGCCTGGCCGATGCGGATGGGGCCTTCGATGGAGCGCACGGAAATCTTTCCTTGAAGCATTTTCTGCACCAGCTCAAGAATCAGCAGCGAGGCTTTTTTATTTTCCTGCAGTGAAAGATGCAAAGCTGCGGGAAATGAAAGGCTGGTGACTTTCATGGGCATGCTGCCGATGCCGATGCGGTATTTCTTTTCGATGAGAACCGGTTGCACGGTGAAGTCTTTGGTTTCGCTTCCGCGGCGAACCGTCAGATCGATTGGTTTGTCTTTGCTGATCTCGAGCATTTCCACCATGGCGGCCAAGGCAGGCACGGGTTTGCCGTCGACGGCGAGAATTTGATCGTTTTCGCGGAGACCGGCTTTTTCGGCCGGCATGCCGGGAGTTAAATCGGTAACGCAGACGCAGGGTTCTTTGGCGGCCCAGCCGGCGAATCCGATTTGATCGACGCCGTAAGGCTCAGGCGAGACGGTCTTGGTGAGAAGCTGATTATTGCGGTCGATGGTGACATCCAGCGGCTGGTTCGGATTCAGGGCTTCGCGAATATCGACTTGTTCCCAGGTTGGATTTTCAAGACCGTCGATGCGCACGATGCGGTCGCCGGGCTGAAAGCCAGCTTTGGCGGCGGGAGTGTTTTGCATGATCCAGCCGATGACCGTGGGCTCGTCGTAAATTGCGGGATATTCGTAATGCACCATGAAGACGCCGACGAGAAGAAAGATGGCCAGCATGATGTTCATGGTGGGCCCGGCGATGGCGATCAGGAAGCGGTGCCAGCGCGAGTGCGAGAGAAATTCCGCAGGGTCGCCGGTGCGCTCATCCATGGGATTTTCGCCGCTCATTTTTACGTAGCCGCCGAGCGGAATGGCGCTGATGCGATAGTCGGTTTCACCCTTGCGGAAACCCAGCAGGCGCTTGCCAAAGCCGATGGAAAAGACTTCCACGCGAACGCCCAGCCATTTGGCCACGGCATAGTGGCCGAACTCGTGGATCAGGATCATGAATCCGAGGATGACGACGACGGCGATCAGGGAAATAAGAAAATCAGGCATATATGAGATACGTACTCCGCACTTCGTTAGATTCGCAAACCTTGCCGTTAGATGAAAGAAGTTGCCCGCGGCCGTTCGCTGGTTCTGGCTACCCGCTCCTGCGCATATCGGCGGGCTTCGGCGTCGGCTTGAAGCACTTCCTGGATCGAACCCAGTTGCCCGGAATTAGATGCTGAAATCGTCTCTTCGATGATCCGGGGAATTTCATCGAATGCGATGCCGCCTTCGAGAAACGCGGCGACGGCAACTTCATCGGCGGCGTTCAGCGCCACCGTTTTTGCTCCACCCGCTTCGGCCGCTTCGTACGCCAAACGGAGACAAGGAAATTTACTCATGTCTGGAGGGCAAAAGTCCAGATGACGCAAGTTCCTGACCGGGAAACGCATATCCGATTGAATACGCTCGGGATAAGTAAGAGCGTAAAGAATCGGCAGGCGCATATCGGTCACCGAGAACTGAGCAAGTATGCTGCCATCGATAAACTCGACCATGGAATGAATTGTGGACTGGGGATGGACAATGACTTCCACTTTCGAAGGCGGCATGTGAAAGAGTCTGCACGCTTCGATGACCTCGAAGCCTTTGTTCATCAGCGTGGCGGAGTCGATGGTGATGCGCTTGCCCATGCGCCAGGTGGGATGATTGAGAGCTTGCTCGACCGTGATGGAGCTGAATTGCGAGCGCGGCGTATTCAGAAACGGGCCGCCGGAGGCGGTGAGCCAGATGCGCTCGACTTCTTCCATGCGCCCGCCGCGCAAGCATTGGTGGACGGCGTTGTGCTCGCTGTCGATGGGGAGAAGCGGCTTGTTTTGCTTGCGGGCTTCGGCGGTGATCAGTTCACCGGCGGCGACTAAACATTCTTTATTAGCTAGACCCAGCGTTTTGCCAGCTCTGGCGGCTTCATAGGTGGCTTCGAGTCCGGCTACGCCTACGATGGCGCTGACTACGAAATCGACTTCGGGATGGGTGGCGACTTTTACTGTGCCTGCTGCGCCGAAGACTACTTCAATTCCCGCGAGTCCGGCTAGCTTGAGGCGCGAGCGCAGAGTTTGCGCGTCTTTTTCTTTTGCCAGGGAGATTAACCGTGGCTTCCAGCGGAGCGCTTGTTCGTAGGCTGCGTCTACGTTTTCGCCCGCAGCGAGCGTGACGATTTGAAAGCGCTCGGGGTAGGACTCGGCGACGCTTAGCGTGCTGCGGCCTATCGAGCCGGTCGAGCCCAGGATGGCGATGCGTTTCATTCGTGAGAGTAGGATTGCAGCTTTCTATTTTACGCGAGTGTCGCAACCAAAGCTCTGTCATTCCGACGGATCGCAGCGGATGCGCTGCGAACAATGAAGCTCTGTCATTCCGACGCGCGAGCGGAGCGAGACAGGAGGAATCCCTATTGCTTGGGGCCCTCCTCCACAACCGCGCTGTGACATCCTACCTTGCGCCCGCTGCCGATCCTGCTTCATGCTGAACCAATGGCCACGTTCACCGCGATCGTGCATGATTTAACCGCGTTAAATAGCCGTGTTTCTAATATTTTGAGAATAAATTCTTTTGGCACAATATTTTGCGAACACCGGCGCAGCTGTCAGGTTTGCAACTCGCTCATTACAAGGAATTAGCGGGTTTGATCTGGATTTTTTTTTGATCTGGATTTGTCCCGAAAGGAGCTGAAGATAACCTCCGCCGTGCTTACGCCGGAATGCTTATTGCATCACCCGCCATGCCTCATAAACCCACAGCACCGGCGCAGCAAAAAGCAGAGCATCGATGCGATCCAGCATGCCGCCGTGGCCGGGAAGAATTGTGCCGGAATCTTTTACGTTGGCGCCGCGCTTGATCAGCGATTCCACCAGGTCGCCGAGTTGCGCGGCGATGTTGAGTGCGATGGTTAACAAAATGATAGGCCACATCTCCGGTTTCTCGAGTCCGAAGAGGCCGTCGCGGCGCTCGATTAATCCCAAACGCAGAAAAAATGAACTGATTTGCAACGCATGATTGAAGAGGAGAATTCCGACCAGCAGGCTTGCGGCGAGCGAAGCGGTTGCGCCTTCCCAGGTTTTTTTCGGGCTGATGCGCGGGGCCATCAGGTGACGTCCCAGCGAGCGGCCGACGAAGTAGGCGAAGATGTCTCCCGCCCAGACTACCAAGAGAAGATAGAGAATCCAGAACGCGCCGGCCCACTGTTGGCGCAATTGCACCAACATGCCCATGGGGAGAGCGATGTAGGCGAAGGCGAAGGCGGATGCCGCGGCGGCGGGGTATGCGCTGCTCATCTGCTCGCGCCGCATGGCGATAGTGAGAAACAGGAATGGAGAAATGGCGCAGGCAAAGGCTGCGACCAGAACGAATTGGACGGCCGAGAGCTGCGGAGTTTCGCCGGATGCGCTCATTGCGAGCAATAAAAAAAATAATCCTGCAAAGATGTATGTTGGCAAACGCTGCGGCCGCACACCATAGGATTCGGTCAGCTTCAGGAATTCCTGCATGGTGATCAACGCCACGATGGCCGAAACCACGGCAACTACGGGCACGGGCGCGCGGAGTACCAGCAACATCACAATCGGAATCAGGACGACTGCGGTCGCGATGCGCTTCAGCATGCTGGGATTATTTGAGAAGTTTGGCCGATTCGCTGTGCGAAGCGCCGTGAGTGGAGTCGTTGTGGTTCAATCCGCCGTAGCGGCGCTCGCGCTTTTGATATTCGGCAATGCCTTCCAGCAGATGTGCGCCGCGAAAGTCGGGCCACAAAGTTGGAGTGACATAAATCTCGGCATAGGCGAGTTGCCAGAGCAGAAAATTACTCAACCGCATTTCGCCTGAGGTGCGGACTACTAAATCGGGGTCGGGCAGATTGCGCGTGTAGAGATGTTCCGCGACCGTGTCTTCGTCGATGCGCAAATGATCGAAGCCGCCGTTTTGCGAAGCGGCGCTGAGTATGGAGCGGAAGGCGTCTACCAGCTCGCTGCGCGCGCTGTAGTTGAGCGCCAGCGTGAGAATCGTGCCGGTGTTCGGTGCGGTACTCTGCCGCGCCCACTCCATGCGCTCTTGCACATCTTCGGGGAGTTCGTGCTGGCGTCCAATGTATTCGAGGCGAACATTATTTTTGTTCAGCGTGGGGACTTCGGCTTTCAGATAGCGGCTGAGCAGGCGCATCAGGAAATCGACTTCGCTCTTGGGGCGCTTCTTCCAGTTTTCTTCGGAGAAAGCATAGAGCGTGAGCGCGTGAATGCCGATGCGGGCTGCGGTCTCTACCGTGGAGCGCACAGCGGTGACTCCGGCGCGATGTCCGGCCACGCGCGGCATGTGACGCCGTTTCGCCCAGCGCCCGTTGCCGTCCATGATAATCGCGATGTGTCGAGGGAGCCGCTCTGGATCGAGCTTGCGGTAAAGTTCGCTTTCTTTGCGATCCAGCCCGGCGGGAACTCTTGCCTGCAAGGCATTTCCCCTTCCGAAGGTTGAAGCTAACACAGCGGAGAGGGGGGAGGCAATGCGGGGGAAGCTTCAGATTTGCAGATCGTGACTGGCTGCGGGAGTTCTTCGCAACAGCATCAAACTTTCGTCCACAACTCGGCGCGCGGGTCTTCGGGATTCAGCTTGGCCAGCTCGCGCAGGAGTTCTTTGGTGCGCTCGTCGCGAGGCATAGGCACGGTTACGGTGATCTCGACAATTTCGTCGCCGCGCGCGCCTTCTTTGGTGGCCGAGGGGACACCTTTTTCGCGCAGGCGCAGTTTCTGGCCGGACTGCGTGCCGGGCGGAATTTTCAATTCCGCACGTCCGTCGATGGTGGGCACTTCTACTTTGGCTCCGAGGGCCGCTTCCGTGGCGGTTACGGGGACCGTCAGATAAATGTTGTCGCCATCGCGATGAAAGACAGGATGAGCATCGATGCGGATGATCACGTAAAGATCGCCGGCCGCGCCGCCGTGCCCTCCGGCATTGCCTTTGCCGGCCAAACGAATGCGCTGGCCGTCGCGCGTGCCCGCCTTGATGCGAACTTCAAGCGGCTCGGTGCGGCTGACTGTGCCTTCGCCGTGGCAGGTTGGGCAGGTTGAGATATTTTTGCCCGTGCCTTCGCAGTTGGGGCATTGCACGTTGAACTTCATGCGGCCGCCGGTTTGCGTCACTTGTCCGGTGCCATTGCACTCGGAGCATTTTCCCGGAGCTTCGATGTAGCCCTGCCCATGGCAGGTTGGGCAGACATCCTGGCGGGTGACGTTGAGACGCATCACGCCGCCGCGAATCGCCGTCCAGAACGGCACGTTTACCTGGTATTCGAGATCACTGCCCGCTTCAGGACCAGCTTCTGCGGGTCCGGCTCCGCGGCCGCCGCCGAAAATTCCGGAGAAGATGTCGCGAAAGCCGCCACTGCCGCCGGTTTTTCGCTGGCCGCGTGCGGAGTTGTCCATGAGGTCGGAGAAATCGAATCCGCTGAAATCGAAGGGAACGCCCTGGCCGCTGGATGGAGCAGCGCCGCCACCGGGGAAACCGCCTGAGCCGGTGCCTCCACCGCGCGCGTAGGCCTCGGCCGTTGCGGGATCGATATTGTCGGAATAAAAACCAACCTGATCGTAAATCTTGCGCTTCTTGGGATCGCTGAGAACGTCGTTGGCTTCGGAGAGCGTTTTGAATTTCTCCTCGGCGGTTTTGTCTCCGGGATTGACGTCGGGATGGTACTTGCGGGCGAGCTTGCGGAATGCTTTGCGGATATCGTCCGCGGAGGCGGACTTCTTCACGCCTAGGATTTCGTAATAATCTTTTTTGGGAGTGGTTGCCATGTGGGGCAGTTAGAAACCGATCTGCAGATGATACTTAATTCAAAATTCGTCTTTTTCTTTCGTCTTCCACGACGATGGTCAGTTCGTCGGAGTCGATCGCGTCATCGTAGACAGGGATCGACCGTGCTCCGGTCGGCGTGGAGACCAAAACCTGCCAGCCCTCGCTTTCAGCGAGGTTCACGAAATAGGTGTTGCCGTTGATTTGGAAATCCATGGTGTTCTTTCTTGTTCTATATAACTTGAACGCGGTCGAAGGATCCTTATCTCGCCTCGATGACTTGCATCATCGAAGCTGATAGGGATCCTTCGACTTCGCAGATGCTTCGTTTCACGAAGCATCTGCTCCGCTCAGGATGACAGTGCTTACTTCTTGTCTTCCACGTCTACGTATTCGGCGTCGATCACGCCTTCGTCTTTCTTGGCTTGACCGCTGCCGTTGCTGTTCGCTCCCGCTCCATCCGTTGGAGCGCCCGGTGCGCCGCCTTCCGGAGTCTTCGCCTGGGCTGCCTTGTACATTTCTTCGGCCAGCTTGTGCGAAGCTTTGGTCAGGTTCTCGCGAGCCTTTTCCATCTGCGCCTTGTCATTCGACTCGAGCGCTTTCTTGGCATCGGCCACGGCGTTTTCAACGTCTCCGCGCTCCGAGCCGGAGATCTTGTCTCCGTTCTCGCGCAGCATCTTCTCGACGTTGTACAGCATGCTATCGAGCTGGTTCTTGGCTTCGATCGCTTCACGCTGCGCCTTGTCCTCGGCGGAATGCGCATCGGCTTCCTTGGCCATGCGCTCGACTTCTTCCTTCGACAATCCAGAGGACGACGTGATCGTAATCTTCTGGTCCTTCTGCGTGGCCGTATCTTTTGCGGTCACGTTCAGGATGCCGTTGGCGTCGATGTCGAATGTCACTTCGATCTGCGGCACGCCGCGCGGAGCCGTGGGAATTCCGGTCAAGTGGAACTTGCCCAGAGTCCGGTTCTGCGCCGCCATGGGACGCTCGCCTTGCAGCACATGTACTTCAACCGAGGTCTGATTGTCGGCCGCGGTCGAGAACGTTTCCGTTTTCTTGGTCGGAATCGTGGTGTTGCGCGGAATCATCGGAGTGGAAACTCCGCCCAGGGTCTCAATCGAGAGCGACAACGGCGTCACGTCGAGCAGCAAGAGATCTTTTACTTCGCCGCCGAGCACGCCGCCCTGAATGGCTGCGCCAATCGCTACCACTTCATCGGGATTCACTCCCTTGTGGCCTTCGCGACCGAACAGGTCCTTCACCAGCGCCTGAATGCGCGGCATACGAGTCTGCCCGCCGACCAGTACCACTTCGTTAATCTTCGAGGCATCCACTCCGGCATCTTTCATGCACTGCTTGCACGGACCGGCCGAGCGCTGAATGATGTCTTCCACCATCGACTCGAGCTTGGCGCGCGTCAGCTTTTTTACAAGGTGCTTCGGACCGCTTGCATCCGCCGTGATGAACGGCAGATTGATTTCGGTTTCCATGGTGGTGGAAAGCTCGATCTTCGCCCGCTCGGCTGCGTCGCGCAGACGCTGCAACGCCATCTCGTTGCCCTTGCCCCGCAGGTCGAGGCCTTCATCTTTCTTGAATTCGTCGATCAGCCAATCGACAATGCGCTGGTCGAGATTGTCGCCGCCCAGGTGCGTGTCGCCATTGGTGGCCTTGACTTCAATCACGCCCTCGCCGACTTCGAGAATCGAAATATCGAAGGTGCCGCCGCCGAAGTCGTACACGGCGATGGTTTCGTCCTTGCCTTTGTCGAGACCGTAGGCCAACGCTGCCGCCGTGGGCTCATTGATAATGCGCTTTACTTCGAGGCCGGCAATCTGGCCGGCATCTTTGGTGGCCTGGCGCTGCGCGTCGTTAAAATACGCGGGCACGGTAATGACTGCCTCGGTCACTTTCTCGCCGAGATAGTCTTCCGCCGCTTTCTTCAGCTTCTGCAAAATCAGCGCCGAAACCTGGGGAGGGGTGTACTCCTTGCCCTGCGCCAGCACGGCCACGTGGTCGCCCGACTTCACGACCT
Source organism: Candidatus Aquilonibacter sp. (assembly GCA_035486715.1). Taxonomy (GTDB): domain Bacteria; phylum Acidobacteriota; class Terriglobia; order Terriglobales; family Acidobacteriaceae; genus Sulfotelmatobacter. The sequence goes on along the minus strand of DATHMV010000024.1, from coordinate 357,483 downwards.
TATAAGGGACCATCTTGATTTCTTCCTGCACCTCGTCAAAGCGGCGTCCCATAAACCGCTTGATCGAGAAAACCGTATTTTCCGGATTGGTGATGGCTTGCCGCTTCGCCACCTGCCCAACCAGTCTTTCCCCAGTCTTGGTAAAGCCCACCACGGAAGGCGTAGTGCGCCCTCCTTCTTCATTAGCAATCACTTTGGGCTCGCCGCCCTCCATCACCGCCACGCAAGAATTGGTGGTCCCAAGGTCAATTCCAATAATCTTGGCCATGTTTTCTTCTCCTCTAACTCACTTTGGAGCCGTTTAGCGACTCCTTGAATTAAATAAGTGCTTTGTAATCAGTGTACTTATGATTGCCAACAGGCCCATGCTAAGACCTGAGTGGAATGTTGTCAAGGTTTAGATGAGTAGGCGAGATAAGAAGTTGCAAGCAGTTCAGATAGTCACCTAGCTACGGAGTAAGCCCTTGTCGTTTCAGCTCGTCGAGCGTCGGCGTCAAGGGGCTAGTCAGACCCGACCGAGTTACCGGACAATCCGGGGTTTTGGCTTTCACCCACAAGTTAATCTCTTCAAGTTCATCGTTCGTGGCCCACGGCGATAGCCGGATTTCAGTCACGAGGGTCCTGAGATCGATTTGACGGCGTTTGCACTCATGAACCCATGCGTGCAAGGGGTTTTCTAAATCCAGCGGCTAGCGATGCGGAAACCCGTTGAGTCCGATATGTCTATTGGCACCGCCGACTGGGTCGCCACAAGTCAAGGACTATGCGAATCTCGCGCTCCCGCTCAAAGTGTTTTCTCTTCATGAAGAGAAAATGAATAACGTTGTACCGCGTTGGTCCTTGATCTCGTATCGAACCAAGCCGACCATGATTTCGTCTAGCATTGGACTGAGCGTGGATCTGAGGAGTTCAAAGCGCGAGAAAATCGCGACGCCGCCCCCATATCTCGCCCACATATCAAGCGTCTCGCCCTCAAACATCTGCCAACAGAGAATGTAACGGACCTCCCTCATTTGGCGATTGAAAGCCTGATCGTTGTTCAGTTTTAGCTCGTCGCGAAGGTCGTATTTGGTAAGTCCTAGGGCTTGCCGGATATAGTCGTCGGGCGGCAAGGCTTCTGCAGGGTCGCAATCCGAAAGCAACTCCAAGCCACCGGCTCCAGCAGCGTCGAGGAAGTGCTATTCCGCTTGTTGGATACGCAGGAAGAACAAGACCGCTGGCTCTTAGAGAACGGTGAAGAGATCAATGCCAAGATTCGTCGCGGCATCGCTCAACTCGACCGCGGAGAGGGGATTCCAGAAGATCAGCTCGACGCTTACCGGACGAAACTGAAAGCCCAGTGAATTAACTCCAACAGTCATCTTGAGCGCGAAGCAGCCTTGCAGTCGAAGGATCCCTATCCGCTTGCAATGCTCCAGCCTCGATGGGATTTCCCCCAGCACTCTCAACTGTTTTGACAGAATTCCGTGAAATGGCACTCGTCGGTTCCGCTGATAGGGATCCTTCGACTCCGTTGTCGCTCGCTTCGCGAACAGCAACTCCGCTCAGGATGACAGAGAGCGCATGGCTAGGCGGGTGGCTCTTCCTTACCGCCGATACAGGCCCGAACTCAGAAAACTCTGAGTAGCAAGGGTAGGATTCCACGGTCCCCAGCTCTCTCGGGAGCTCATCGGCAAACCCGGGGCTCCTGCCGACAACTCCGCTCAGGATGACAGAGGACATACGTTGATATTTTATGGATCACGAAGTATGGATCACGAAGTAGAGGCGAAGGCGAAAAGTAAAAAGTAGCTCCAAATCCAAAAGAACTAAGCAGTCCAACAACTTCGGTAACTACCAGTCCTAGCATTAACTCCTGATAATAAGTTGTATAGCGCAGCCATCAATCGAAATTAAGGCTGATAACCGGCTCACCCCCCCAAGCCATTGCCAATGTAAGGAGAGTAACGAAGCCAACGCTTCGTCTGGGGTTTGCCTGTGGCATCGCTAACAACCGTGGCAGTTACTAACTGCAGCGCACTGGGTCAACTTCGGTTGAAAAAGAGAGGAAGCAATGAAGAAATTTCTGGCAATATCACTGTTCGCGCTTGTCTCCGCCGGAGCTTATGCGGCGACGCCCACCACCGATCTCACTGGCAAATGGACAATCACCTGGAACAAAAACGGTTCACCGGCCAAGGTCTCAATCAGTGATGACAACGGCAACCTTTCCGGCACTTACACCGCAGAAAGCAAAGAAACCTGCTCCATCGACGGTGTTCGTCTGGAGGAAAAACTCTCCATCCATCTTCGCTGCTCCCAGTCGGACACTGATTTCGATGGTTCTGTCGCGAACGGCACCGTGAGTGGCGCTTACACCGGCTACGACATGGCAACCGGCGATCCTTCTGTCACCGGCAAATTCAGAATGGAGCGAAGCACTCCGTTTCTCACTCAGGCCGCCCTGCATCAGGGAAATAATTAAATCGCCGGCGTCTACACACAAAAGGGGTGCCCCATGTTTCGCGTTTTTTGCGAAACATGGGATTCCACAGACCCATCCCTCTAGCGTGTAGTTATATATTCCACATCAATGTCATGCTGAGTGCGGTGACTGCTTCGCGAATGCGAAGCAGTCGTTGCCATCAAGGATGCACCAAGCGCCTTACTTTGCCGGCACGAAATCGAATTTGCCGGAGGATTCTTCGTAGAACACAGCGCCTTCTTTCTTGTCTCCGCCGCTCCAGTGCTTGTGTCCTCCGGGAACGCGCAGGAAATCGCCTGCCGCTACGCGCTTCTCGCCGGCTTCGTCTTTGTATAAATAGGCGCCCTTTACTACGACGATCGAAATATCATTGGTGTGAGTGTGCATGCCGGCGTCGTAGCCCGGCGCGAACTTGGTGAAAGTGCTGTGTGCGCCGGTATTGGAGTCTCCCCAGATGGCAGCCATGGAAACACCCCGGTTCGTAGTTCCGTATTTTGCCTGCTCGGCGGAAGCAAAGATTACCTATCTTGCTGCCCCTGCGCCCTCCCGATAGACCACGCCAGCGTTAATGCAACTACAACCCCAACGGCCAATAGTGATTTTTTCACTCTGTCCTCCGCAATTTTGTTGTAGCTTTTTGACTTTGTCTGCGGGACGGATTCTATATCAGCGTGGACTAGAACTCGCGTGTTTCTTTTCCTAATCCCGCTGCCTTAATCGCAGCGCTGAAGCGCTGCGCTACCTAAAGGCAGCGCCACCTAGAGCGGGTTGGTTAATTTGCCGAGAAAACTCCCTGAGACGACATGAGTGGTTTAAGTTCTGAGGGCCTTTGACTGGGGTGTCGCTCACTTCGCCGGCGGTAACTCCCCTCAGGATGACAACATTGAAGGTTCGCGGGATTCCCCGATTGACAGGGCTTTGCGGCGTTCCTATACTCCGTGCTGCCACGAATCCCGTCTGGAGAGAATTCCTCATGTTGAAACGTTCCCTGATTATTTTTCTGGTTGCCGCTTTTGCAGCTATGGGTTTTGCCCAAGAAGTTCAAAAAGTTCAATCGCCTACGCTTACTCAGCAAAATAGCGGTACTACGCAACTTCTGATTGCTGTGAGCCCAGTGAACTCCCGTGTAGTGTGGGCGGCGGGGACTGGCGGCGCTTACACGGTGACTACCGACGGCGGAAACACCTGGACGGCCGGAGTGGTGCCGGGAGCCGAAAGCCTGCAATTCCGTGATGTGCAGGGCGTCAGCGATAAGGTTGCTTATTTAATGTCGATTGGCAACGATACCGACAATTTCAATATTTATAAAACGATCGATGGCGGAGCGACTTGGACGATCGAATTCACCAATAGGACGACGAATGCATTTTACGATTGCATGGCGTTTTGGGGCCCGAACCGCGGCATCGCCCATAGCGATTCGGTGCACGGAATATTCCCCGATATCCGCACCGACAATGGAATGGATTGGGTGCCGATCACCGATATGCCGCCGGCATTACCGGGCGAGGCTTCGTTTTCTTCCAGTGGAACCTGCATCACGACCCAGGGAGAAAACAATGCCTGGATTACTACTGGCGGCTCGACCATCGCGAGAATCTTGGCTACCACCGACGGAGGCGATACCTGGAACGCCTATGACACTCCGCTGGTGAGTTCGGCTTCCGCAGGTGGATTTTCGGTAGCTTTCCGCGATGCCTCGAATGGCATTGTGGGCGGCGGCGACCTCGATGTGAACGATCACGCCGATGTGGCTACGTCAAGCGATGGCGGTCAAACCTGGACGCTTACCAGCCAACCGCCGGTGAAGGGAGCAATTTTTGCGCTTGCCTATGTGAACGGCCTCTCCAGTGGTAGCGGCCCATTTGCCCGTGCGGTTGTCGTTACCAGCGAAACCGAGCCGAATTTTACTGGCGGCCAGGCGGCGTGGACTCCTGATGAGGGAAGCACCTGGTATCAACTGCCCAAAGTAAGTGGATTTTGGGCGGTGGCTTTTGCGAGTCCGCAGGCGGGATGGTTCGTAGGCAATAACGGCGCGATCTTGAAAATCAGCTTCTAAGCTCAGCCGCACGTTTTGAAGGGTGCAGGCCTCGGCTTTTCGCCCTGGCCTGCACTAAATAAAAAGCGTTGCAATTGCGATTGCCGCGCGCAACGCTAAGCGGATATTAGCAGCATGCTATACCCTTGCCGGCTGTGCAGAGGCTCGCCGGGCCACAGAGAGTTTTAAGGGTGGCCCCACCTGCGATTCCCTGCAGTGCCGTTTCATCCAAGTTCTTCAGGGTTACCTTCTTGATCGCCAGTTTCTTGTTTATTTTTTTCATGCTAGTCTCCTTCGCAATCGACATAACTCGTCGATCAAGGCGATGCTATATTTTGTAATAAGTGGTGTCAAGATAAGACTACGCATGTTAGTAAGTACATTATGTCATGATTATATAAGTTACTAACTAATATTAGTAACATTAGATTCGATTGTTGGTGGCCTTCGTTTCCCGCATTACGGCGCTGAAGTGCCGCTCTAATCCACGGGAGAATTCCTTGAGACGGCATGGGCGGCTCGAGCTGACAGGGATTCTTCGACTCGGCTCGGGATGACAGAGCGTCAAGGGATTCGCGTAGGAAAGAACTGTGTATCTTTGACATGTGTTTCACATGAAAGTATGCTATACACATGTCAAAGATGATTCAACTTCGCAACGTGCCTGATGCTCTGCATCGCAGTTTGAAGGCCCGTGCCGCCATGGCCGGAATGTCCCTGTCGGATTACCTGCTTTCAGAGATTAAGGAGATTGCGGAGCGTCCGACTCTGGCGGAATTGCGCGAGCGACTGCGAACGCGCAAGGCAGTTACGCTTTCCATCGACACGGCCCGCCTGGTACGGGAAGAGCGCGAGGCACGGTGATCGTTCTGGATGCGTCCGTGGCGCTTGAATGGCTTCTGCAAACCGCTGCTGGGCGACAAATCGAGAATCGAATCTACTCGCGGGGAGAATCTCTTCATGCGCCGCACCTTCTGGATCTGGAGGTTGCACAGGTTCTGCGACGTCTGGTGCAGGAAGTTGCGGTTTCAGCACAGCGGGCCGATCAGGCGCTCCAGGATTTGCTGAGTCTTCGAGTGACACGCTATCCCCACTTTGTTTTGCTGCCCCAAGTTTGGCGGCTCCGGCATAATTTTTCGGCATACGACGCGGCGTATGTTGCGCTCACCGGAGAACTCGGAGCCACGTTGATTACACGGGATGCCCGCCTTGCTGCCGCTTCCGGCCGTGGGGTGAGAATTGAGCTGTTTTGAGTGGCGGCTGAAGCGCCACACCACACAAAGGCTACGCTACTGACGAGCGATTCGTTCAACTTCCGGGGAGAACTCCCTGAGGTGGTATGAGTCGGTTTAGTTGCTAGGGTCCTTCGACTGCGTTGTCGCTCGCTTCGCGCGCGACAACTCCGCTCAGGATGACAGTGCGTGGCGTGCAGGTTGAATGCTGTCCCCATTTGTGGCGAAATTAACAGTCTTTTGACAATTGGGGTTGGTTGGTTCGTTATCGTCTACTTTTACTCTGCTGGGAAGCTTTAAGGCGAGCAGGCTTAAGGCAGATCATTTATCCTTAATTCTTAGATGAAAGGAACATCCATGAAAATCTTTTCGATGCTTGTTGTAACTTTGCTTCTTGCTTCATTTTCCGCTTTTGCCGCCGATCAGGCTATGCCGCCAGCTACTGGCGCGCCAGCGCCATCTTTCAGTTTGCCCAGCCAGGAAGGCGCGCAGGTTTCTTTGGATCAGTTCAAGGGCAAGTGGGTAGTGCTTTATTTTTATCCGAAGGATTTCACCTCCGGCTGCACCATCGAAGCTCACAATTTTCAGCGCGACATCGATAAATACACGCAGAAGAACGCTGCGATCGTCGGCGTTAGCGTGGATAATGTGGATTCGCACAAGAGCTTCTGCACCAAAGAAGGCTTGAACTTCAAGCTGCTGGCCGATCCCGACCATAAGGTGGTGCAAGAATATGGCTCGGTGATGGAATACAACGGGATGACGATTGCCGCGCGCAACACGTTCCTGATCGATCCGACGGGAGTGATCCGGAAGGTGTATCTGAAGGTCAGCCCGCAGGGTCACAGCGATGAAGTGTTGGCGGATTTGCAGCAGTTGCAGGGCGGAAAATAATTACTGCTCGTCTTCGATTTGCAAGCGCCATAGCGGCTCACCGCCGAGGGAATGGTAGAAGCCCCAGCCTGCCAGCGCGATCACGCTGAGCAGCGCCATCAGTGAGACCGGCATATACCACGTCGAGAGGTCGGCGGCGAACGGGACGTTGGCCAGCATGTTGACGGTGAAAATCGCGCAGGCCAACGGCACGAGACCGAAGCGGAATACGATCAGTACGGCGACGGCGTAGATCAGAATCCAGGCCGGCAAATCCACAGCCATGTAATCTGAGGTAAGTCCCTGCGGCAACGCGAAGACTGCGACGAATGCAATTGCCGCGAGCCAGTCTTTACGCAGAATGACTTTCAGGCCCAGCAGCAGGAAGAAGAACTGCAAGGTCGCGATGATCGACGTAGGGGCCTGCGTCAGCCATGCCGCCAGCGCCACGCGGCCACCCGTTAAATAGTCGTGCGATGGGAGAGAGGGGGACGCGCCCATGTGCATGATGGGGATATAGCGAATCTGAAAAATAAGAATCCATACCACGCCCAGCATGACTCCGAAGAGAATGTCGCGGCCGACAAGCGGATCGCGAAACTGACCTGATAGCAGCCGGTTCCAGGAAATGATGGCGTGCGGCCAGCGGCGGCGAATCCAGGGTTCGAGGGCAAGATACAACATCCACGTAACGCCTGAGAAGAAGGATGCCGTGCTGATGGCGAGGATGAACAAACCCATCGTGCTTAAACTGGGCACAAAGTGGCAGCGGCAGAGCCACAACAACATCTGCAATACGAACATGACTAATGCCAGGCGGAAGGCGCCTTCGCGGTCACCGCGTCCCTGGCGGTAATTGCGCCGCGCCATATAAACCGCTCCGCCCAGGAAGCTCAGAACCAAGAGAATGGTAATGACGGTTTTGATTTTCTTTCCGAGCGAATCCGCGGGATCTTTCATGCGATCGGGCTTGACCCAGTCACCGATCAGTGAGAAGAATACCGGCTTGCTCTGCCATGCGGCGGCTTCCACCCGCAACGGGCGCGCGGTTCCCGGCCATGTGCCGGTCCAGGCTGCGCGCGTGTCGGAGGCGGCCAGCGAGTTCCAGGCTGGTTGTGTGGAATGAAATTGTGCGGGATCGAGTCCGGCAGCGCTGAACAAGATATTCCAGTCGAAAGTTGCGGGCGTTTTGCTTATTTCTTCGGGTGATTCCTTCTGCGGAGGGATTGCCTGAAAGTAAATAAGGTGCCCTTGCGGATCGAGCTGTAGATTGATCATCCCGGATAGTGTAGGTGGGGGATCGGTTTGAGAAACGATTCCGGGATTCAGCAGTTGATCACGAAAGCCGTCGGCCACCATGTCATCGGGACTTTGGCGATACCAGAAGTTGAGCACGGAAGGCCGCGAGGCGAGCACGGCATCCCAGTTGGGGTGTGGCTTGTCGTTCTTCTCGACGTGGTCTTGGAAATCAGTGTCATAGTGCAGATCGAAGACGCTATCGGCGGGACGCTCCGGATAGCCGAGTTTGGCGACGGTTTCGCGGGCTTTTTGCGCGAGCACTTCCGGGGTCAACTCGAGGTGCATCTTTTCGAGGCCGTTGTAGTGGATGTCGAGAAAAACCGCCACGCCCAGAGCTACAAGAACTGAGAGAAAACAAACGAGGGCGATGCGGGGGCGCAACCCGGCAGTCTCTCCGGATGCGGCGACCATTTGCGGGGAAGGGGTTTCGCCCGCTGCGAGCGCCGCGGCCAGCGGATCGCCGCCGGGTAAAGCTGCAGCTACGCTTAAAACAGTTGCGGGACGGGCTGCGGGATCTTCTTCGAGGCAGCGAAGAATGACGCGCTCGATGACTGGATTGAGATCTTTGACCACGGATGAAGGACGGCTGATTTTGTCTCCGGCGTGGTGTGGATTGGTTGCCGGTTCAAATGCGCGCTTGCCGGTGAAAACTTCGTAGAGCACGAGGCCCAGCGAATAAATATCGCTGCGCGTGCTGACTTCTTTTCCGGCCAGCTGTTCGGGGGCCATGTAGGCGGGAGTTCCGCTGCGCACATCGGCTCCCTGAATTTGGTCGGCGACTCCGGCCAGGCCGAAGTCGGTGACGACGACCTGACCGCGGCCGTCGAGCATGATGTTTGCGGGCTTCAGATCGCGGTGAAGAACGCCTTTGGTGTGGGCGGCGGCGAGTCCAGCGCAAAGTTGGCGGGCGATGTCGAGAGCTTTGTCTTCGGGCAGGCGGCCGATGCGGCGGAGCAGGGAAGCGAGGTCTTCGCCGTCCACGTATTCCATAGTGAAAAACGTGTGGGCGTCGACTTCGCCGACATCGTAGACGCGGCAAACATTGGGATGGGAGACGCGGCGCGCGATTCTGACTTCGTTTTTGAAGCGTTCGAGCAGGCCCTGGTCGCGAGCCGCTTCATCGGGCAGAAATTTTAGAGCGACGGGCTGACCGAGCGTGAGATCGTCGGCGCGGTAGACCTCACCCATGCCGCCTTTGCCGAGGAGAGCGATGATGCGGTAGCGGCTGGCCAGCAGGCGTCCGGGAAGAAAGCGGCCTTCGCTTACATATTCCGCGGAACCGGTGAGGCGCGAGGTGGATGATGAGGGAGATGGCGATGGAGACAAGGACGAAGCGGCGGTAGCGAAATCGAGCGTGGCCAGTTCGTTGATATCGATATTTCTGGCGGAGGCACTGCCGGCGGGCGCGCCGCAGGCTGAGCAAAAGCGTCCGCTTGCCGGTACTTCGGTGCCACAAGATGCACAGGAGGACATAAAAGTTTCCCGATACAGTCTAACGCGTTGCAGCGCGGCGTGTGACTTTACGAGTGTATTACCATCCAAATAATGAGCTTGCGTGTGCGTTGGCTGGATGATCCGCTGGTGTTGTTGTGTCTGGTGGCTGGATTACTTGCATTTGTGGTGCAGTCTGGCGAGTTGGGATCGGCGGATACGATGTATCGCCTGAAGACCACGCACTGGTTGTGGACGGGTGAACCGCAAGTTGCTGCCAACGACTTTCCTGAGTTTGGCCTGCGTGGGCGGGGAGGTCGGCTTTATAGCTGGTACGGCATTGGGCAATCGCTGCTCATGCTTCCGGCTGATCTTGTGGGCACGTGGATCTCGCACTGGAAGATTTTTTCCGAATACGAAGACGATCCGGCGGTACGTGCCATTGTGGTGGCTTATAGCACCAGCATTCTGGTGAATGTGCTCACGGTGCTGGCTGGGTTTCGTTTGCTGCGGCAATTGCGATTCAGCATGCGCGAGACTGTGCTGGGTTTGCTGGCGCTGCTGTTTTGCACGACTCATCTGCATTACACACAAAACATGATGGAGAACAACTACATCATGCTGCTTACCCTGGTGGGATTTTCCTTTCAATATGAATGGCTGCGGACGGGGAACCGTCGGGCTTTATTCTGGGGATGCGCCGCGCTGGGGCTGAATTTGCTCACGCGGTTGACCACCGTGCTCGATCTGATTGCGGCGGGTATTTTTCTTTTGCTTGTTTTTTTGTTTCAAGGCGAGAGCGCTAGTGAGATTTGGAGAAGATTTGCGGCTTACTGCAAAGTTACGCTTCCGGTTTATGTGGGCTTTCTGCTGATCGAAAGATGGTACAGCTACTATCGCTTCGGTTCCTTCACACGAACTTACCTGCCTTTATTCGCCAGCCAACTGCGATCGGAAGATCCAACGCTGCCTGCGAATTTCCCCTGGAGCACGCCATTTCATGAAGGTTTTTTCGGCGCTTTTTTCAAACCGGAAAAATCGATTCTCTTGTTCGATCCGCTGATCATTCTCGCGATTGTGGTTCTTGTTGTCTCGTGGAAATATTTGTCGGCCGAAGTGCGAGCGTACGGTGCGGCATCACTGTTGCTGCTGGTCGGATACATCAGTTTCTACGCATGCTACACGTACTGGACGGGGGATTTTGCCTGGGGGGACCGGTACGTTTCGACCGCGGTGGAGATGGTGGCTTTGTTGGCGGTGCCTTTGTTGTTGCGGATGCGGGAAAAATCCGCCGAGGAGAGCATACCTCAGGGGCTAAAGCCCTTATCGATTGATGCTGCTATCGGCACGGCTGAAGCCGTGCCCTTCCCGGTATTGTCCAATCCGAAGTTCATGAATGCTGTCGTCGTTCGGTGGGTGTGGCGAGGGGGGATTGCGCTGATTGTTGTCAGCCTGGTGGTTCAGGTTGCATCGCTTGCTTTCTGGCTGCCGTTGGAGATTTACCAGATGGAGACGCTGGGGCATCCTACATTTGTGATTGCGTTGCGCTTTAAGAATATTGCGGCGTTCGCTCTGGGAAAGATGGATGCATGGGGATTGGTCGATGATGCGATGAAAGAAGATCCCTGGGATTATGTACACATCACGACTTGGAATTTTTTTCCGTTCTTGTTGCGGCGAGTGGGCGCGGCACCGGGGTGGGTGGTGAATATGACATTTGCAGTGTGGGGCGGTGCTATTGCCGCGCTTGGGCTTAGTCTGTTGCGCTTGAGGAGGGTCGTGTTGAGAAATGCCGCGATATGAATCCTTGTGCTTGTATGTCGCGGGTTTTAGAATGTCGCGTAACCACGGGGGGTGTATGGTTCCACTAAGAATCGTGTTGGGGGTGGTTGCGGTTGCGTCTTGCGGTTTGTTCTTAGCGGGCGGGCAGGAGACACCGACCGCGAAGGAAGTCACCTACAACCGCGACGTCGCTCCGATCTTTTTCAAAAATTGCGTGGTGTGCCACCGGCCGAACGATATGGCTCCGATGTCTCTGATGACATATAAGGATGCCCATATGTGGGCGCGGCCGATCCGCGAAGCTGTGGTGCAACGCAAGATGCCGCCCTGGCATGCCGATCCCAGCGTGGGCGATTTTCTTAACGATCCGCGGCTTAGCGAGGCGGATATCGCAACCATCGATGCCTGGGTGAGAACTGGCGCCAAAGAAGGCGAGGCGAAAGACCTGCCGGCTGCGCCTGTGCTGACGCAGGGTTGGCACATCAAGCCCGATCTCGTGCTGACGATTCCCGAATTTAACGTCTCCGGTGGAAGTATGGACGATTATGAGTACATCTACGTCCCCACCAATTTCACGGAAGATAAATGGGTGCAGGCGGCGGAGGTTATGCCTGGGGACCGGAAGGTGGTGCATCATGCCACGGTTTCGGTGATTGCGGCCGACGAGGTGGCGGAGAAACAAGCGGAGAACGGCAAGTCCGACGCGGGCGTGGATCAATACCATTTCCGCACCGGGAAGGTTTTGCATGTCAGGACCGACGCGCCGGTGGTCGACGATGGCTGCGCATCGCCTGATGGTGGTGGCTTTCCGGGTAAGCCGTCGGGATATATAAACATCGTGCCGGGAATTTATCTGCCCGGACATTTGGCGGAGACTCGACCGCCGGGCTATGCATTGAGAGTGCCGGCGGGATCTTATTTGCAGTTTCAGATTCACTACAGCAACCATACCGGCAGTGATGTGAAAGACCGGACGAGCATTGGGCTGGTATTCGCGCGCGAGCCGGTGAAGCATGAGATCGCGCAATACGAAATCTGGAACAATCTGTTTCGAATCCCTCCCGGGGACAACAATCACCGTGTCACTTCTTGTTTTACGTTGCCGAAAGATGTGACCGTGCTTGCCTATACCGGTCACATGCACTTTCGTGGAAAGAGCATGAGGACGGAGGCGATTTATCCGGATGGGCATCATGAGGTGCTGATGAACGTGCCTCATTATGACTTCCGTTGGCAGGAGACTTACTTTTTGAAAAAGCAGTTTCTGATGCCGAAGGGCACGAAGCTGATTACCACCGCTTATTTCGACAACTCGATGGATAACGAGCAGAATCCCGATCCTTCGAAGGCGATTCGCTGGGGCGAGCCTAGCGACGAGGAGATGATGGGGTTCTGGTTGCAGTTTGCCGATCCGAAGCTGGTGGAGCAGAAGAGTGGGAGCGGGAATCAGTCTGGCGGTGGGCAGTGAAGAAGAACTGTTGTTTGTTTGATCGATAGGAAGTCAAAATCCCCGCCTTAGCCCTGCAAAGAACGCAGGGATAAGGACGGGGCACCCTCTGCATTGCGCGCCTCTTTAATTACAGGAACAATATCCATGAAAATTACTCGGCGGAATTTTTTGGTTACGGCTTCGGCTGCTGCGGCTTCTCCTTTGCTGCTTGGTATGGGCGACAAGTCAGGCAGCAAGGCTCCTGTTCTTGGCGAAGGCGATCATCGGTATGAGGCGATTCATGACTGGGGCGAATTGCCGCGAACAATCAAATACGGCAATACGCACGGCGTCTGCGAGGATTCGCAGGGGAATATTTACATTCATCACACGGTGAACGCGACCAGCGAAAATCTGGACACGATGGTTGTGTTTGATCAGAGCGGGAAGTTCGTGCGCTCGTGGGGACGTCAGTTTAAGGGCGGGGCGCATGGGTTGACGATTCGCAAAGAGGGCAGCGAGGAGTTTCTTTATCTTTGCGACTATGAACATGGCATTGTCAGCAAGCGGACTTTAAAGGGCGAAGAGGTGTTCACGCTGGGTTATCCGGTGGAGTCGGAGGCTTACAAACCGAACGATAAATTTTCCACGGTTGCGTACCGGCCGACTAACGTAGCGATCGCTGCGAATGGCGACATTTATGTTGGAGATGGATACGGCTCGAGCTTTATCAATCAATACAATTCCAAGGCTGAGTTCATTCGCACGTTTGGTGGGCTGGGAAAGGGCGACGATCAGGTGGATTGCCCGCACGGGCTTTGGATCGACACGCGCCAAGATACGCCGTTGCTGGTGGTGACCGACCGCGGTAACAGCCGTCTGCAACGGTTTACGCTGGATGGAAAACATGTTGACTTTATTTTGGGCACGTCGAAGATGCCGTGTAATCTGCACGAGCGAAATGGCGAAATTGTTGTTCCGGATCTGTTGAGCAAGGTGATTATTTTGGGCCGGAAGAATAGCGTTGTGGCCAGCCTGGGCGATGGAGCGTATACAAATGCCGACTGGGTTACGGTTCGGAATCAGGCGCCGGGGACGTTTGTGCCGGGAAGGTTTGTTTGCCCGCATGGAGCCTGTTTCGATCATGAGGGGAACATTTTCGTGGTGGAGTGGGTGGAGTCGGGAAGGGTTACGAAGTTGCGGCGAGTGAGCTGATTTCCGATTCATAGTAAAGGAAGAAATGAGTTTAAATATCAATAATGAGAAGACTTTCCATTTGATCCGAGAGTTGACGCGGTTAACCGGGGAGAGCATGACTGCGGCGGTCGAACAGGCCGTTCAAGGACGGTTCGAGCGGGTTCGCGAAAAAAATGTAAAGGGCAACGCAGAGCGGCTTATGAAAATCGCCTGGGAATGCGCTCCGCTATGGAAGGAACCATATAAGTCTATCGACCACGGCGATTTGTTGTATGACGAGAAAGGGTTGCCGAAGTGATCGTAGACATCAGCCAGACAACCGGCGAGGCTTTGTTATTCAAAAGGCGACGATTTTTGCCATACCGACATTGAACCAGCAAAGGCGTGAGCGAGTTCTCTGCGCAATCCTTCCCAAACTACCGCTAAGTCGCAGTGTATCTATCCCCGGTATTTGCGAAGGAGTAAACTTACCCCGATCGCTGCGGCTGCCGGCAATCCGGTCGCAAGCAGCTAATTTCTCCGTTTCTTCGGGAGATACGGCTTGGGCGCCATCTTCATCAGCTATCGAAGGAGCGACTCGCAGGGAGAAGCGGGCCGCCTGTTCGACGATCTCGTGCAACATTTCGGCGAAGGCATGGTCTTCATGGATGTCGCCGGAATCGAGGCTGGACGGGACTTCCGCAAGGCAATCGAAAAAAGCATCGCACAAATCTTATTTTGTGTTGCGGGTTTTTGCTCGAGCAAGGCCTTCAGATCGGTGGAGATATAGTCTCTTACGGACATGGCGCTAGCCATCGTCAATTGTGCTTCCTGGAGGACCTCCCGGCGGGCGTTGTCGATGAGGAAGGTGTATGTGACCTGCGAGAGAGAATGAGCCCGCCGATTACGAATAACGCCAGCAGGATAAGATTGAACTTGGTTAGGAGCGTCATTGGCGGACCTCTCGAGAGCCAACAGCAGGTAGCAGTGTAACTCGATTATTAGCTGGACAATAGGTTGACCATTGCGAACCCGGCGATAGCAGTGTGAAATTCTTAGTGCTCGATTCGCAAGTAGAGGGGTAGAATCGGCAGGCCATGAATACTCAAGCGGTGAATACTCCACAAACCGATCCGATTATGGAGCGGCTGGAAGATCAGATTGGTTGGTATGACCGGAAGAGCATAAGCAATCAACAAGCGTTTAAGCGGATAAAGATCGTGGAGATTTTAGCCGCTGCAACGATCCCGTTCCTGTCGGCGTTTGGTTATCCACGCCTCATATGGGTTACGGGCGGGCTCGGGGTTGTGATTACAGTTTTGGAAGGAATGCTCCAGCTCAATCAGTATCAGCAGAATTGGATTGCGTACCGTTCCACGTGCGAATCTTTGAAGCACGAGAAATACGTTTACCTGGGGAAAGCTTCCCCTTACGCAGGCGCCACTGATCCGCATGCCCTGCTGGCGGAGCGGATTGAGTCGCTGGTTTCGCAGGAACATGCGAAGTGGGCGTCGGTGCAGCAAGACCCTAAATCGGTGGCGAAGTGAATAGAGTTCGCAGAGTACATCATCACTTCATGATCGCGTGTGCGCTGCAAGCCTCGTGCACTTACGCCAAACTTATTCGACCGTGACCGACTTCGCCAGGTTTCTTGGCTGATCTACGTCGCAGCCGCGGCGTACGGCTATGTGATAGGCCAGCAACTGCAAGGGAACGATTTCCAGGATGGGGGAAAGTTCTTCGGGTGCGGCCGGGACGTGGATTACGTGATCCGCGGATTCTTTCATTTCCTCATCACCTTCGGTCGCAAGCGCGATGACCACTCCCGAGCGGGCCTTCACTTCTTTCAGATTGGACATCGTCTTTTCATAGCGCAGCATGGAGTCGGGATCGTCCACGTTGCGCGTGGCGATGATGACTACCGGAAGGTTTTCGTCAATCAGAGCGTTGGGGCCGTGCTTCATTTCTCCGGCTGGATAGCCTTCGGCATGGATGTAGGAGATCTCTTTCAACTTGAGCGCGCCTTCGAGGGCGATGGGATAGTGAATGCCGCGGCCGAGGAAAAGAAAATCCTGGACGCGCTGGAAGCGTTTGGCCAGATCTTCGCAAGCCGCGTCGTGGGTGAGGATGTTTTCCAGCTTGCCGGGGATCAGCGTCAGCGCTTCAGCCGCGGCGCGGGTCTGCTCGGCGGTCATGGTGCCGCGCACTTGGGCCAGGTACAAAGCGAATAAATAAAGAGCGGTGAGCTGGCAGGTGAAAGCTTTTGTGGAGGCTACGCCGATCTCGGGGCCGGCGTGAGTGTATATGGTGCCGGCAGCTTCGCGGGTAATCATGGAACCGACCACATTGCAGATGGCGACGGTATGCGAGCCTTTCATTTTGGCTTCGCGCTGGGCGGCGATGGTGTCGGCGGTTTCGCCAGATTGCGAGATGACCAAGGTGATCGTATCCGGGCCGACGATGGGATCGCGGTAGCGCCACTCGCTTCCGTAATCGACTTCCACGGGAACACGAGCCAGTCTTTCGACCATGAATTTGCCGGCCAACGCTGCATGCCAACTGGTGCCGCAGGCGACGATGTTAATTTTTTTGGCGCGGCGGAATTCTTCCTCGGCGATTTGCATTTCGTCGAGAAAGATGTGGCCGGTATCAAGAGAAACACGTCCTAACGTTGTGTCGCGGACGGCGCGCGGCTGCTCATAAATTTCTTTGAGCATGAAGTGCTTGAAGCCGCCCTTTTCCGCCATGATCGGATCCCAGGTAACGTGCTGCACCTGGCGCTTGATGGGCTTGCCGTCGAAATCGGTGAGCTGTATGCCATCGCGCGTAACCACGGCGAGGTCGCCATCGGCCAGAAAGAAAATATCGCGCGTGTGATAGAGGATGGCGGGAACGTCGGAGGCGACGAAATATTCGTCGTTGCCCAGGCCTACGACGAGCGGAGGACCATTGCGGGCGGCGACAATTTTGTTTGGTTCGTCGACCGAGATGACGCCGAGAGCGAAGACTCCGCTGAGTTCTTTTACGGTCCGGCGGACAGCTTCTTCGAGGGTGGGGCGGTGTCCGTTGCCGGTTTTGAAAAGATGCTTTTCGATCAGGTGCGCGATGACTTCTGTATCGGTTTCGGTGGAGAAGGTGTGACCTTCTTCGATGAGCTTCTTTTTCAGGCTTAGATAATTCTCGACGATGCCATTGTGTACGACTACGATTTTCCCGGTGCAGTCGCGATGGGGATGGGCGTTCTCTTCTGTAGGGCGTCCATGAGTGGCCCAGCGGGTGTGGCCGATGCCGTAGGTGCCGTCGAGAGGCTTGAGGCGTATGGCCTCTTCCAGGTTGCGCAGCTTGCCTTCGGCGCGGCGAAGCTGAAGCTGGTCGCCGTTGCCGGCGACAGCGATTCCAGCGGAGTCGTAACCGCGATATTCGAGCTTCCTCAGGCCCTCGATGATGACTGGAACGACCTGCTTCTTACCGACATAACCGACAATGCCACACATGCAAAAACTCCAGGAATTCAGTCTTCGAGGGAGTAGCGGTACTCTTCAATGACGGGGTTGGTAAGCACTTCGCGGGCGATGCGTTCAACTTCGGCCTGCGCCTCTGCACGGCTTAGGCCGCCGTTGAGGGTGAGTTCGAAGTATTTGCCCTGGCGAACTTCTTCCATGCCTTTGTATCCCATCTTTGTGAGCGCACCGTGGATGGTCTTGCCCTGGGGGTCGAGGACACTCTTCTTGAGAGAGACGTAAACGTAGGCTTTCATGGAAGCAGCTATTATACGTCAGTAAAAATGAGGAAGCTTATTACTACCGTGCAGGGGTGATAGTGCAGTTTGACCGGTTTGACCCAACGGTTGCGTGCTAAGGGATATCTCGTCCCGTGGTGAAAACGCGGGACCGGGATGACCGCAAGCGAATGAGTCACTGACTGCTTTGGTTTTCCAGAGTTTCGATTTGCCGTTCCAAATCGATTTTGGCTTGTTGCAGCATCTGGCGATGGCGGGAGTTTTGGCTGCGGTCTATCTGCTCGGTGATTCTACGAAGTGAGAGCCGCAGGCTTTCTTTTTCGCGGAAGCGGTCGGCTTCTTTCCTTGTAAGCCTTGGTTTGTCAGGGGATGGCTTGCTGGAGGCTTCTTCCTGCTGCGCTTCAATCGATTTACTTTCCCAGCCACGCGCCATCCCGCTATTATAGTTCCGGTCAATCGCCCTTTTCGGAGGGGAAATGATGATCGCGGCCGATAAAATCCCGCCTAAAACGTTTTCGTTACAAAAAGCGAACAATCCAAAAGATTAGAGGATTGTTCCGCATCAGGTGTGCTTTAATACCCGAGGAAATTGCGGGCGCGTACAGCGGTTTTTGTTTGAGGGGGCAAGAGCCGCGGGAGAATTAGATGTCCCCTTTGTACGGGTCGAACGAATTTAGGGCGCTGCATTGCGCACTATTTGACCTGAAAGACACTTGTTGCCGGGCTCTCGGTCCGGGCGAACGGGTGCAGGACGGCTTTTCGCAACTGATCGTTCTTCCTGTAAATACCTCCAAGTTTTTCCCCTGTGATTCCGCTTCGACAATTTTAAAAACAAATAGAAGAGCGGGAGTGAAGCAATGACACGCGACGGGCCGACAAAGACGAGCAATCTCGGTTCGTTCGGTGTCCCCGGTTCTCTCCGGGAATGGGAACAGCTATTAGCAGTTCATTCCAACGCCTCAAATGTTGCGCTTTGCATTCTTGATCCCGCCTTTCATTTCCTCGTCGTGAATCAAGTCCTGGCCCAGATAAATGGATTGTCTGCGCAGGAACATTTGGGGAAAAGTATTCGTGATGTGTTCGGCAATTTCGCCGGACTCATGGAATCCCTGCTCGAACAAGTAGTCGCTACGGGGCAACCCGTCCTAAATCGGGAGATTAGTGCGGTGCCGCCAGCGAAAAGTGAGGCAAGCCATTGGGTAGGGCATTTCGTTCCGCTCAAAGATGAAGCGGGTGTGGTGATGAAGATTGGCGTTGTGATGGTGGAGATTACGGCGCAGAAGAAGCTGGAAGAGTCGTACCGGAGCCTTGCCGAAAATTTGAAGGACGAGAAGAAGCGTGGTTTGGTGATGGCGGAAGTCGGAGGATTACTAGCGAAGGGACAGGATGTGCGGAAGTCGTTTCCGCAAGTCTCGGCTTATCTGCGCCGGGTTCTGCGCCAGGAATATGCAGGCCTTTCTCTCCGCGACGAGAAGAGCGGCCAATTGATGCGGCAGGCAGTCGATTTTCCATTGCGGAAGGGTGAAGGTACAGGAATCGAAATCGGAACGCCGAAAGATCCAGATAGCCTGGCCTTGCAATCCGGCACGTCTTTGATCTTTACAAGGGACGAACTGCGAGGTTTTCACTCAAGCATTGCAGAGCATTTTTTGGCGGAGGGGCTGCAATCGTTATGTTGCGTCCCACTGAAGCGGCCAAAAGGACCGGTAGGAGTGCTGGTGCTGGGCAGCACGCGCGCAGATGCATTCAAGTCAGACGATCTGGTGCTGGTGGATCAGGTTGCGGCCCAACTGGCGGTGGCACTGGAAAATGCGCGCAGCGCGCTGGAAGTCGAGCAACTGAAAAGCCGCCTGGGCCGGGAGAAGCGATATCTCGAGGGCGAAATACCCGCGCATCTTCGTTTCGAGGGGATTGTCGGGGAAAGCCGTGCTTTGAAACAGGTTCTGGACCAGGTTGCGATCGTGGCCGAGAGCGATGCCACGGTTTTGCTGCTGGGAGAAACTGGAACCGGGAAAGGGCTGATTGCGCATGCCATCCACGCTCTCGGCCGGCGCAAAGATAAACCTTTTGTCACTTTGAACTGCGCAGCCATTCCTACGGGTTTGCTGGAGAGCGAACTGTTTGGTCACGAGAAAGGCGCATTCACGGGTGCGGTCAATCAAAAGACCGGGCGGCTGGAGCTGGCCGACAAGGGGACGCTTTTTTTAGACGAGATTGGCGAGATAGCGACCGATCTCCAGCCCAAGCTGTTGCGGGTTTTGCAGGATCACGAGTTCGAAAGGCTGGGCGGAAACCGGACCATAAAAATCGATCTGCGATTGATTACGGCGACCAACCGGAATCTGGCGAAGAGTGTGGCCGAGAAAGAATTTCGCAGCGATTTGTTTTACCGCCTGAATGTGTTTCCATTGCGTCTTCCGCCACTACGGGAGAGGCGCGAGGACATTCCTCTTTTGGTCCGTTATTTTGTGAGGAAGTTCGGCGCAAAAATGGGCCGGGAGATCGAAACCATCCCCAGCGAAACCATGGATGCGTTGATCCATTGGGATTGGCCGGGAAACGTACGGGAAATGGAAAACTTTATCGAGAGATCGGTGGTTCTGACGGAGGGCACGGCGTTGCGGGCGCCGCTGGGTGAACTTCAGTCCGAGAGTGGGATTGCGCAGGAACCTTCGCTCGAAAACGCGGAGCGGGAGCACATCATCCGGATACTGCGGGAGACTGAGGGGGTGATTTCCGGCCCGAACGGTGCAGCCCAGCGCCTGGGATTAAAGCGAACTACCCTGCAATCGAAGATGGAGCGGTTGGGAATAAGCCGGAAGGATTATCTTGACCCAACGTCGCCTTAATTGAGGTCAGTGTTGGTGTGCCGAATGTTGCTCAGACTGCCGATCCGTCGGCAGGCAGTTCGCTAGCGTACATAAGTCATGGGTTGGTTTTCTGGTTTTTCTATGAGTTACAAGAGATCTTATCTCATCATTCTGGAATTAGACGTGCTGTTGTGTTTAGCCTCGGGAAAATTAAAACAATCTCAGAACCGGTCTGCCCGAGGGTGGGAGAGCCGGAATCGTAGTCTTGTCGATAGCGGACTCGCAATGGGGGCGTGCCGTGTTAGTTGCCAGAAATCATTTGCCGAACAATCTTGTTCGCCTGGTTCCGGACAACGCCAACGTTGCGGAAAAAAGCAACTACACTTCGCTGGGGGAGGGGTGGCGCGGACCTCTGGGGCCCACGGAATTAGCAACCTCAGCTTCCGATGGCTGCGCTGCGAATTCCGCTTGCGAGCCAAGGCTCGAGTTACGGCTGACTCCAGCTGCCGAAGAGATCGATCCGCTTTATTTGTTTGCCTGCCAGGTGGAGTGGGAGCAGCGTTCCGATCCCAGCGCGGGATGGGAAGTTATCTCCGCCGGGCGCAGTGCACATCAAGACACGCGCGCTCATGCCCGTGCGCTGCTGGAGCGCATGCAACAAATACGAGCGCCGCTTCCGGAAGAACTGGGCTACGAAACCAATTCAGCCAAGGAGACTGGCATGAGGACTCCGTACGGCCTTGACGTAATCGAGAGTTGCATGGGCTGCAAGGTGAGCCGCGAAGGATTTTTTTGCCGCTTTTCGCCAACCGTGCTGCGCTCGATGGACGGTTCCAGTTATCACAGCGTGATGCCTTCCGGTGCCATATTGTTCGTCGAGGGACAGAGCCCGCGCGGGATATACGTGGTCTGCTCGGGTAAGGTGAAACTCTCGACCACGTCAAAAGACGGCAAGGTTTTGATTTTGAAGCAGGCTGAGGCGGGAGAAGTTCTGGGATTGAGTGCGGCGATTTCCGGTACGAGTTACGAGATGACGGCGGAAACATCAACACCGTGCCAGCTGAATTTCATTGGCCGCCAGGATTTGATGACCTTGTTGCAACGCGAGAGTGAGATGGGAGTGCATGTCGGGTTATCGCTGAGCCGCGAATTTCAAGGAGCATATCGCGACATACACGATCTGGTGCTGGCACGCTCCTCGTCGGGGAAGCTGGCGAGACTGTTGTTGTCGTGCGTGCCGGCGGGAGATGAGGAGGCCGAAGAACCGCGCGTGCGCGGGGTAATGACCCATGAAGAGATGGCCCAAAGGATTGGTTCCTCGCGGGAGACGGTGACACGATTGCTGAGCAATCTTAAGAAGAAGAGACTGATTCGGCTGGAAGGAACGACGCTGGTGATTCGCGACCGTACAGGCTTGGAGTCGCTGGCTGTTTGAAGTGGTTATACAGGTTCGAATCTGATCTCGATTCAGTTATTGAGTCTGGTCCAATAGCGCCGCGTTGAGGAAAGAAAGATTTGTATACTGGCACGTTGATTAAGGATCTCTTTGCCTCAGTTGAGAGGGTGGAGCGTACCGCAGGATTGCAGACTGCAATTTCGACATCGGAGTTCGCGGACGCAACTGAGGTTGACGCAGCGGAAAATAAAACCGGCGACGCAATTTCCATCAGCTTAGAGGCCGAATAGCTCGCGCAGGCGCTTGGTTTGCGCGCGGCTTACCGGGATCTCGCTTTGCTTCTTATCGTCCATACGAAGTTGGTAGGAGCTTTTGAACCAGGGCACGACCTCGCGAATGCGATTGATGTTAACCAGGTAAGAACGGTGAGCCCGCCAGAATAAGCCTGGGTCCAGGCTGTCGAGCAGTTCTTCCAGAGTGCGGCAATTGGAATGGCCTTCCATGCTCGAAGCACCCGCTGTCACTACCGTAATTACGCCATCTTCAATCGAAGCATAGCAGATATCCTTTTGGTCCACGAGGAACATCCGCCCGATCGCCTTAAGGAGAATCTTTGAGCTTTGCTGCTTCGGTTCCTGGAGCATTCGCACCAGGTTGTCGATTTTTTCCGCCGGCGATTCTTCGGTCCCCTGCTGGGTGCGGGCTTTTTGGACGGATTGCGCCACACGTTTTTTGTCGAAAGGTTTCAGCAAGTAATCGATCGCATTGACCTCGAATGCCTTGACCGCATACTGATCGAAAGCTGTCGCGAATACGATTTTGGGTAACGATATTTTTTTATCGAGCAGCTTCTTGATCACGCCGAAGCCGTCGAGACCGGGCATTTGAACGTCGAGGAAGAGGAGATCGGGATTGTGTTCCTTGACCAGGTTGACCGCTTCGAGGCCATTCTTGCCCTGGGCTACGACATTGACCTCGCCGGCGCTCTTCAAGAGATAAGCTAGCTCGTCGCGGGCCAGTTGCTCGTCGTCGACGATTACAGCGGAAAGGGGCATTCCGACTCCTGGGGAAGAGTATAGCTAGCACTTTTTGCGGGAGTCAACGCTGGGCACAGTCAGGTGGTATCTAAATATAAGATACTTCCCGCAGTCAGATATAACCAAACGTTTGTGCTTAGGGAGATCTCTCGCCCCGCTGATGAAAACGCGGGGCTTCGAGATGCCGCCAAAAGATAGATCGCTTTTCGATTAGCGAGGCTGCGGCATCCCCATCGGCATTTGCATTTTGGTGAAGCCGGCGGGGACTTCAAACAGGCTGGCGGGTTGCGCGCCTTCCTGAATGTTGCGCAACTCACCGCTGTTGTTCTTGCCCTGCCATTTCACGGGAAAGCGGAGTTTTGGGTCGAGCCAAAAATAGCTGGTGTCGCCGTTCGCGCCGGTGGTTTCATACTTCACAGCGGTGCGTCCGTTGACCGATTCATCGCCCACTTTGTGGCAGGCGCTGCCCTGGTTGCGTGCATTGTTTTGCCACGCTCCACAGGCATTTTCCACGTCGCCGACTTCGAAGAAGGAGTAGCCGAGGCGCTGGTTTTGCGATTGCGCCGGCATCTCCATGTACATGTGCTGTTGAGCCATTAGAACCATGGAAGTTTGCGTGGTGAAGTTTACGATGAATGCGCCCGCGCCGCGCGCACTGGCGCTTTGCGGCTCGGCCCGCATTTTATCTTTGGTGAAATAAACCCTGGCTGACGATGGCGCGCCCGGCTTTTGCAAATCGACGATGTCGGCGGAGAAGTCGGCCTGGGCTAACAGGAAGCTGGCGGTGAACAGGAAAATCAGAAGGCACAAAATGTGAGCGGCACAGCGATGGCATTTTTTCGACACCATG
The DNA here is from genome assembly GCA_035486715.1 of Candidatus Aquilonibacter sp. Taxonomy (GTDB): domain Bacteria; phylum Acidobacteriota; class Terriglobia; order Terriglobales; family Acidobacteriaceae; genus Sulfotelmatobacter. The sequence continues at coordinate 333,927 of DATHMV010000024.1, read as the reverse complement.
CGAGTCTCCTTGAAATTTTCGATGGCGAAATATCAGCGGTTGCTCTCGCTGCGATGAAGGCGAGGGAAGCATAGCAGAATCGGCAGACGTTTCTTGCAGGTTTGCAGGTGGATGGGGCTAACAGAAAAGATTCCCGGCAGGCTACGTTGCATTCTCCAGCGCTAATGCCATGCCCATGCCGCCGCTGACGCAGAGCGTGGCTACGCCTCGCCGGGTATTGCGTTTTTGCATTTCGTGCAGCAGTGTGACTACGATCCGGGTTCCAGTGCAGCCGATCGGATGTCCGATGGCAATGGCTCCGCCGTTGACGTTGAGCTTGTCGCGATTGAAGTTCAGTTCGCGGTCGCAGGCGAGAACTTGCGCGGCGAAGGCTTCGTTTAATTCGATCAGGCCGAAATCGCGCAGTTTGAGGTTGTGTTTTTCGTCCAATTTTTGCAATGCCGGGACGGGACCGATCCCCATGGTGCGCGGGTCGACTCCGGCTGAAGTTACGGCGGAAATGCGAGCCAGTGGTTTGAGATTGTTCGTCTTCACGAAATGCTCGCTCGCCACAACCACGGCAGCGGCGCCATCGGTGATCCCCGAGGAGTTGCCGGCGCTGATGGTTCCGGTTTCTGAAAATACAGGCGGCAGCTTGCCCAGCTTTTCCATGCTCGCATCCGCGAATGGATGTTCGTCGCGGCTGAAGACGGTGGAACCTTTTCTGCCTTCGATAGTAACGGGCACGATTTCATCGTTGAAGCGGCCGGCGGCAATGGCGCGGGCGGCACGAGTTTGCGACAGCAGAGCATATTCATCCTGCTCGTCGCGCGAAATCTTGTAGTGTTCGGCCAGCACCTCCGCAGTTTCGCCCATGAGCATTTTCGCCATGGGACAAAAAAATCCGTCGCGGTACATGCCGTCGACCAGTTCCTGATTGCCCAACCGATATCCCCAGCGCGCTTCGAGATAGTAAGGAAGGCGCGACATGGATTCGGTTCCACCAGCCAGAATGCAGCTGGCGTCGCCGAGGAGAATTGATTGATAAGCGAGGGCGATGGACTTCAATCCGGAGGCGCAAGCTTTGTTGACGGTGAATGCGGGAACTTCCTGCGGGATTCCGCTGCGGATGGAAATCTGGCGTGCTGGATTGGGTCCGCCGCCGGCCTGCCGCGCGTTGCCGAAGATGGTTTCTTCAATTTGATCGAGCTGAATTCCGGCGCGTTCCATCGCGACTTTGGCGGCTACTACGCCCATGTCGGCTGCGGTCAGCGAGGCTAACGATCCGCCGAACTTACCGATGGGTGTGCGGACTGCGGAGAGGATATAGACTGCCTGCAAATGTTGCCTCCAAAACATTTGAGTCTAACAGGGTGGGAAAGATGCGGGGTGGTCGAATGCTCATCAATTTCTTGTTTTCAGCATTCTTGTAGCAGCCTCTCATACAACCGTTGCGCCTCTTGCCGGACTGGCGCCAGGGAAGCTACGTCAAGTTGAACTCTTAACTGCTGTTTCTGTGCCTCGCGTTCGGCTGTTGGCAGGGCGAGGGAGCGCATGCGCTCCGTGTTCGCATTCTTGCTGAAACGTCCTCGATTGCGAGAGGCGATGAAGGCAAATATTGCGGCTTCGTTTTCTTTGGTGTGCTGCCACACCGCGAATCCGGTGTCGAATTTATGGTTGATGTGCTCGATCACGGGAGTGAAGTTAGTCGTCATCTGTTCGAAGCTGCACAGGACGAGATTTTCGCGAACGGTGAAGATACGCTGGTGAAAATGGATCCATGCTATAAGAGCGGCGCGTGCTGATACCTGATGCCGCACCATGTGTGATAGGGAAACTTCCAACGGATCGCGCACGATGACCAGCGTGGGGATTTTCATTTTTACCGCTGCAATCACCTGCGCTGCCGCATGTGTGTGATGTACCGTGCGTACGCGCCGGGTTTGCGCAGCGAGGAATGCGTAGTTGGCGAAGGTAGTGCCGGTGCGGCCGAAGGCTTCAATGACCAGGTCAGTATCGGATGCGACCACGCGATCCAATTTATAGCGATGCTGATACCGCACTAATGGCATGTACAGCCGTGGGTAGCCGCTGATGAAGTAGCGGAAGCGGTAATACATCTCTTTTGCTCGCGAAGCCGAGGGTGCGGCGATCTGCGCACCGTTGGCGAGCGCTGTTGAGGCTGTCATGCCATGGCCTCGACTTGAATCGGCATGGCAGCCACCACTTCCGGTTCAGCCAGAGCTAGTCGAGGCGCGCTGGGACGCAGGTTCCAGCTTCCATTGATTTTTTCTACGACTATCAGCGCGCCGGTTTGCGGGCCACCTTTCACCGGCACTTTATCTTTATTGCCTCCGAGGATGACAGTAGGTACGGCCAGGAGATTTCTTACGTGGGTCACGGCAACCACGCAATTGGTCGATTGCTCCGCCCGGACAAGCAATTCATTCAGGCGATGCGCATAGCGGCCATAAAATTGGTAATACGACTCACCGCTGGGGGCGGCGAGATCCGGATGCTGGTTCAGCAAATTTAAATAGGGAAGTATTTCGCGTACGCGTTGGCCGCAAAAGACTCCCAGATTCCACGGTCGCAGGTCGCTGGTATATGTAACCGGGGCTTTCGCGGTGCGACGGAGCACTTCGGCTGTTTGCCGCGCGCGGCGCAGGTCTGAGCAATAGATGGCGTCCACGCAATAGTCGCGCCGAACCAACTCCGCCGTGGTGGCGGCTTCTTCCAATCCTTCCTGATCGAGGGGAATATCGAGCCATCCCCGTAACCGCTCGTCCCTGCCGGGAAGATTGAGGCTGGTATGTCCATGCCGAATAATCAATAGTTTTCCCATGTTTTCTCCAAGCTTCATTGACGCCACGAACAAGACTCCGCGGCGTACTGAGATTTCGCTATGTTTTTAACTTGAACAAAGAGTGGGGAGGAACGTGTGCCACTCCTGGCTCCCACACAAGCGCTTTGGGGTTAAAGCGCTTCGCAGGCGGGAGCTGCCTGCCCCTGGGATTGTTAACGGCGCGTTACATGTCTACTAATACCATAGACTTTATTGAATATCAAAGGGAATTTTTTGAGGGATTCTAAGTGGAGTTCGAATCTTGCCAAGTCCACAGCGTTCCCTAGTCTGGTAAGGAAGGCTGAGAGGAGGTTCTGAACGCGGGCCTCAGGTAGTGGTGCAGTTTGGCTCACGCAATAGGCCGGTAAAGCGGGAGATTCCTTCGCCATGCGGCTCAGGGAGGCTCTTCTCTGCGCCTGAAAAACGGCTATGCTCAGGATGACAGAGTCGTATAAAAGCCAAACTGCACCGCTACCTTTACCGTTACACCCTTGCCATTCCTCCTAACCTCCGGCATAATAAGTGTTTCTCTTGATCTCGCCGGACGCTTCCGGAACAAGGATATTTCTCTGTGCTAATGATTCGACTGGCGCGCTTTGGTGCGCGCAAACAACCGCATTACCGTATCGTAGTGATTGAGAAGGCGCGCGCACGCAATGGCCGTCCGGTGGAAGTGGTGGGAACGTACAATCCTCGCACCAACCCCGCCAGCATTGAACTCAAGCGCGACCGTGTCGACTATTGGGTCTCCAAAGGCGCGCAGATGTCGGAGCGCGTGGGCAAGATTTATTCCAAGCCCGCGGCTGCTCCAGCAGCTTCCGTGGCATAACCAATCCGATGACTGAAACTACCGCAGACGTTCGCATGTTGGTGGAACAGATTGCGAAATGGATGGTCGATGCTCCCGGCGAAGTTTACGTCGATCATCTGGATGACGACGTGATCGAACTGGAAGTGGCCGAAGGCGATGTTGGCAAGATCATCGGCCGGCAGGGACGCAATGTGCGAGCCTTGCGTGCGCTGGTTAGTGCCGCTGGCGTGCGTGCGCGGAAGCGGTACACGCTGGAAGTGATCGATTAGCGGCGTCGCATAATTCCCCTTACAAACCGAGCACCGGTCAGGGAAATGGAACATTCGCGATCCTGAGACAAGTGAATTCATTACGCTGGCCCGCGTGGTGAAAACGCAAGGGCGCTACGGCGAAGTTGCGAGCGAGATTTACAGCAACGTTCCCGAGCGATTTACGGCCGGCATGAAGTTGCTTGCGCTGCCCGCCGGAGCTGAGGAGCGCAGACGCGAACTGGAAGTGGAAGAGCTCTGGCCGCATAAGGGACTTTTGGTTCTGAAGTTCGCGGGAGTGGATTCGATTTCCGAGGCGGAAACGCTGATCGGATGCGAGTTGCAGGTTCCGCGCACCCAGCGATTGAAGTCGGAAGCGGGCTGGACCTACGTCAGCGATTTGAAGGGCTGCGCCGTGCTAGATGGCGGCCGCGAAATTGGACGAATCGAAGACGTGCAGTTTGGCGCCGGCGAAGCGCCGCTTTTGATGGTTCGAGACGCGGCGAAGCGATTGCTTGAGATTCCGTTCGCTGAGGCTTATCTCGACAGCGTGGATTTGGAGCAGAAGCAGGTTCGGATGAATTTGCCCGAGGGCTTGCTCGAGTTAAATGCTCCCGTCACGGCGGAAGAGAAACGGGAGCAGATGCGGGCTGGACGCAAAAAGCGTTGAACGGCTAAACAGCAGGTTCCTCACCCGCGCTTTGCGCGTGTTCGGAATGACAAAAATTTAGGTTATAAAAGTTTTGGGGTTGCGCGATGAAGGCCGATATCGTAACGATTTTTCCGGACTTCTTTCGTGGACCGCTGGATTACGGCATTACCCGCCGGGCCCAGGAAATGGGGCTGGCGAAGATTGAGATTCACGATCTGCGGGAGTTTGCGCGTGATCGCCACCGTACGGTAGACGACCGTCCGTTTGGCGGCGGGGAAGGCATGGTGCTCAAGCCGGAACCGCTGTTTGAGTGTCTGGATGCAATGAATCTCGCGACGCATGAGGAACGCGCCGCAGGCGGTGCGAAGCAGTCGGTGGTTTTGCTTTCGGCGCAGGGGCAGCGTTTTACGCAGAAAGTTGCCAGCGAGTTGGCGTTGCTTGACCGCATCGTTTTGATTTGTGGGCGGTATGAAGGCGTAGACGAGCGCGTGACCGAGTTTCTCGCTGACCGGGAACTTTCCATTGGCGATTATGTTCTGAGCGGCGGAGAGATGGCTGCTGCGGTGATTTTGGAAGCTGTGACTCGATTGTTGCCGGGAGCGGTTGGAAACGAAGCGTCGACGCAGCAGGAATCGTTTACGGTCGATTCGAAGGCGAAAGGATCGAACGGCGCGGATTCGACTTGCGGGTCGAATGGGTTGTTGGATTATCCGCATTACACGCGGCCGGCGGAATTTCGTGGGATTACGGTGCCGGAAGCGTTGATGACCGGCAACCATGAAGAAATTCGTAAGTGGCGCAGGCAGCAGGCGCTGAAAAAAACTTTGCACAACCGTCCTGACTTGCTGGAGGGTGCCGTGTTGAGCGAGGAAGATAAAAAATATCTCGCGGGCATCGGGCGAGACCGGGACGAGAAACACAATTTCTGAATTCAGAGGGCTAAAAAATCATGTCGAATCTTATTATTGAAAAACTGCTGGCGAAAACTCAACGCACGGACGTTCCCAAGTTCAACTCCGGTGATACTGTCCGCGTTCATGTGAAGATTAAAGAAGGCGACAAAGAACGCGTGCAGGCGTTTGAAGGCGTCGTGATCAAGCGCGACAACGGGCCGCAGGCCAGCTTTACCGTCCGCAAGATCAGCTTTGGCCAGGGCGTGGAGCGCATTTTTCCTGTACATTCCAAGGTGATCGATAAAGTCGACATCGTGCGCTCTTCAAAAGTGCGCCGGGCCAAGCTTTATTACCTGCGTGGGTTGAAGGGCAAAGCGGCCCGGTTGCGCGACGCGGAGTAAGCACGAAGATATTATTCGTGCGCACTTAAGCGGCTCAGATCGAAGCGTCGCCTAGCCGGCGGCAGCGACCAGAGGCGAGGTGACGACTTCGAGGTCGCTGAAATCTTCCTTGCGCCGTTTTTTCACCCGGTTCAGCACGTAATCAAGCAGCGGCCGGTCGCCCTGGCGAATCGCCTGAAACTGCACGCCCATGGCGCGGTTTTCGGCGGTGTATCGCACATTGCCCTTCAGCGCCACGCTCACATCGTAAATATTGAGGGCCAACCTAATATCGGAGCCAGGCACTAGCAGGTCATTGGCACTGATCAGGCAGCCGAATTCCGATATCTGTTCCAATCGCCCTTCGAATCGGCCTTTGCCACTTACATCCGAAAGATCGGCGCCGCCTTGGATTTGAAATCGCGGGCTGCGGCGGCGGTTCTGATCGCCTTTACGAAAGTTGTTCATCGCGGTTTTTTTCTTGGCCTCATCGGGCGCGATGGGCAAATATTGTTCCTGCATTTGCCGCAGCTCTTCTTCCCACGGACTCCGGTTACCCTCGACGCATTCCACGGTGAACTGGCCGCGCAGAGCGGAATTGGGGTCGCCGGTCCAAATGACCTGGCAAACGGACTTATTGCGACCGCGCTCGACGGTGATCAGATCTCCAATTCTTACATCGCGGAAACTGAGCAGGCGCGCGCCTTTGGGGTGAATGTCGTAGGTGCAAGCCATCTCGACACCGCTGCGCTCGCCCTTCGCCATATGCGTGAGGCGAACCGGCAGCGCCAGATGGATCAGCTTTTCGACGGAGGCGATTTCTTCTTGGGGGGGAATTCCAACTTCGTTCACAACAGCTCCTCGGTAAAATGTGCGATCTGTTGCGACGATAGCAGTACATGTACCTCCGGACAATGTACGGGCGTAATCGAAGTAATGGTTACTGACAGGCATTACCAGATGGGAAGAGGCGTGGTTCGTGGGTGGAAGTGACTGGTTTTCAACGTTTAATTCACAACTGTGTGCGTTTCGTCTCTTGCGGAAATCCGGCTGGCACGTGAAGATGGTGGAAAATTCTTTCTCCCATGGCAAGCCCCACGAAGATTGCGCCTGAATTTTCACTTTCTCCATCGGCAGTGAAACTGCGCCTGCTTAAAAAGCTGCGCTGCACGCTGCGTTATGAAAAAAATGCGTGGGCGGCGGGCGCGGCCATGGTGGCAGGAGTGGATGAGGTTGGGCGCGGGTCGTTGTTCGGGCCGGTAGTGGCGGCGGCTGTGATTCTTGAGCGGAGCTACCGGATACGCGGCCTGCGCGATTCGAAGTTGTTGCTGCCGGAGCGCCGTGAAGAGCTGGCGCCGCGCATCCGCGAACATGCCGTGGCGTGGGCGGTGGCGGCGGTGGATGCGGCACGCATCGATCAGATCAATATTTATCAGGCATCGCGGCTGGCCATGCGCGAAGCGGTGCTGCGTTTGCAACCGGCGGCCGACCATTTGCTCATCGATGCAGTGAAGCTGGATTGCGAACTCCCGCAGAAAGCCATTATTCACGGCGATGCGCTCTCGGCTTCGATTGCGGCGGCTTCGATTCTGGCGAAAGTGGAGCGCGACCGCATGATGTGCGAGTGGGATGCGGTTTTTCCAGAGTACGGTTTGGCTTCACATAAAGGCTACAGCACGCCGCAGCATCTCGCTGCACTGCGCGAGTTTGGGCCCACACCGTTGCACCGGCAATCGTTTGCGCCGGTGTGGGGAAATCCGGTGGAGCAGGAAATGATCGAGTTCGACTGACATTTTCCCCAATTCTTACCGCAACTCGGGATACCCTTCCCTACCCTGGGGTATTGGGATCATGACGTTGGCGAGAAAGCGCGAAATGATCCCCTGGAATCAATTGTTTGCGGGCAAAATATAGGCCTCGAAGGACTTAGATGATGGTTTTTGCTTGACACCACTGGCATCCCCACGGCTAGATGGCCTCGGCTTTTATGGTCGGCTGTGGGGGCTTTGGATGGCAAGGTTAGATGTCACAGGGTTTGCCCTCTGGCCAGTTGGCCTGGCAATAGGAATGTCGTCGGAAGCTTGCCCTCGCCGCAAAGCTTGAACGAGCCGAAGTCCTTACACCATGGTCTTCAGGTACGTTTGGTGTCAAGTCAATCCAGATTCGCAGTTGGTTAAGATCTTCCAAGCTGATATTGCGGTCGTGCATGCGCTCGACGAGATGGTCACGAATGGCCGCCGGAAGCCGGGACAAAGATTCAATCTGAGGCAGGGTTCACCGGAAATTATTCGCCAAAGACGAAGCGACCCAACTCATCATCCAACTGCTTGACCTGTTCAGGATTGCTGGCTGCGCGGAAGCGTTCGGCCAGTTGAAAGAACTCTCTCTCTTTTTGCTTGGCGGCTTCGATGCCTTGCTCGATGAGTTCCACCAGGACGCGGTTGTCGCTGAGGGAACGCTGCCTGGCGATAGTCTCGACTTGTTTCGCGATTTTTGGGGGTAAGGTTATGCTACGGCGGACTTGTTTTGCGCGTGTTCGTTTTGCGGTTGGCATTGTGCATCATTACACACCATATTGGTGCATTCATGGTTGTAGGCAGTGTCAGGGTCTTGCCAATTTGGCGGTTAGTTCGTTGATCAGGGCAGTGTTCTTTTCCAGCGCCTGGCGCAGGATTTCTGCTTGTTGATTGGCTGTGGGCCAATCTTGTTTTTCTACCGCTTCGGTTAAACCGGGAAGCTCCAGGTGAGCGTAAGTGAATCTTGCGCCGTAGAGAATGTGCTTGAACCACGGCCTTCCGGGAATGCCGTCGGGGTTGAGCCAGTTGCGTTCGACTTGCATGGTGCCCTCATTGATGGCGGCGGCTTGTTTGGGGTCGATGGCTCCGGATGTAAGGGCGCGTGCGATGGAGCCGTTGAGGTGCTGGCCGGCTGATTCGAAGTCCGTGATGGCGCTTCTTATAGCGCCCAGGTCGAGGGTAGTTGCGGTGCTCCCTGACGGCTCGCAGGTGGGGCAGGGATCCTTCGACTGCGCGGCTGCTCCGCTTCGCGGAACAACCGCTCCGCTCAGGATGACAGTATTATTTTTGTCCAGGGTGTTTACGAATTGGCGGATGTTGTTGGCGTAGCTGGCGAAGTCGAAAGGTAAGAGGTCGGCGTTGGCCAGACGCAGGGCTAGCACTCCCCACAATTGAGACATCAGAACGTGATAGCGGTAGCCGGGGTCGCCGAAGTGGTTCATCCAGAAAAAATCGTCGTAGGCGGAGTGGTAGACGCCGTAGGGGCCTACGAATCCCAGGTTGAATACGGGCATGCCGATGAAGTTTAAAAAGACGGTGTGATCGGAGCCGCTGCCGATGCGGGTATCGGCGAGATTGAGGTCGGTGACTTGTTCCGATTCCTTGGCTTCGCGGCGCTCACGCGCGGTCGATTCCTTCCAGGCTTCGTACAACGATTTGCCGGAGGGATCGTGCAGCGTATGCGTGGCTTCTACCAGCATGGGCGCGAGCGAGGCCACGGCCTGGCCGTGAAAGTCGGGGCCGGAAGTGGCTTCATCAACGTTGATATAGGCTACGGCTTTGCTGCGCAGTTCGTCGGCGAACTGCTCTCCCCACTCGGTGGAACCGGTGAGGCCAACTTCCTCGCCGTCCCAACTGCAAAAAACCAGAGTCCGGCGTGGGCGCATGCCTTGTTTTTTCATTGCGCCCAGGGCGCGAGTCAATTCCATCAGCGATGCGGTGCCACTGGAGGGATCGACTGCGCCGAAGACCCAGGCGTCGCGGTGATTGCCGAGGACGATCCAATCGTCGGGTAACTCTGCACCACGGATGCGGCCTTCGACCACGTAGTAGGGCTGCGTGGAATTATCCATTTCGATTTTTACGTGGACGCGAACGCGATTGCCGCCGAGGCGGTATTTGAGCGGCAGAGCGCCTTGCCAGTCGTCAGGGGCAATTGGGCCGTCCATGGCTGCAAGTAGGGGTTTGGCATCATGCCAGGAGAGCGGCAGGGCCATAATTTTCGGAATCGACACGGCTTCTTCGACGGGAATGCGCTTTGCGCCGGGGATGGAAGCCCAGCCGGGCGTGAGCGGGTCGCCGGGAACCATGAAGTCGTAGGTGATAGCTCCACGCTGAATGTGATATTCGGGGCCCCAAGGGCCGGCGGGATCGACTTTACCTTTTTTGTATCCGTCTTCGGCGGGGTCGCTGTAGATGAGGATGGCAGCTGCGCCTTCGCGCTGGGCGGTGAGAGCTTTGAATCCGCGATAGCTGTAGGGGTTGGAGTAACGAACCAAAACCACTTTGCCCTTTACGTCGATGCCTTGTTTGCGGAGAAGATCGTAGTCTTCGGGATTTCCGCTGTGGGCATAGACGAGTGGGGCGGTAACTTCGCCGGAGGCGGACATACCGCTCCAGGCTGAGCTGATGCTTTTGTTTTTGGAGCCGGCATCGCCGGGGATAGGCATTTCGCGCAGGAGAGCGCGATAGTGCGTGGGTGCAATCATTTCGAGGGAAGTGAATTTGGGATTAGAGCCGTAGACGTCATAGCGGCGAATGACTACATCTTCGAGGCCTTCGGTTCGCCACTGGTCGGCGATGTAGCGGGCCAATTCGTTATTACGCGCGGAGCCGGCTACGTGCGGTTCGGCGGTGAAGATGCGATGCTGGCGCTGCTCTTCTTCGGGCGAGGGGATAGATTTGAACTTGCTTTCGATTCCGGCTTCGCGCGCGGCTGATGATGGCGTGAAGCCGAGGATCGAAGGCTGGGATTGGGCGGAGAGCGGCGCATGGGCGAGCGCGGCGAGACACAATAAGTTTGCAGACAACAGCCAATGCCGGGGAAAGCTCATGATTTGCATCTTTCCACCCAACGATTTGAGATTGTCAAAAGCTTAAAGCTACAGCGAAGAGACTTTGCTTACGGAACTGGAAGCGATTCCCGAGATCGAAAATGGGTGGTCGTTCTCGCAGACAACTACAGGATCGGCGCGCAGAACGAACTCGATCATTTCAGTATCCGACATTTGGCTCTTATCGAGGACGTGCCATTGGGTGCGCGACTTGCAGCCGGGTTCGCCGCACTCCAGTTCAGCGCGCCGGAACTCGACGCGGGTTTCCTCTTCCAGAGGACGCGTGTAGGGAGCCCACTGGACATCTTCTTTTTTGTAAATGTACCAGTGGTCGCAGTCACTACAGATAAGTCTTAGCTGCCATCCATCGCTTGGCCATGCCGGCGGATTCGCGCTGCTGGCGGGCGGATTGGGATAGGGAAGGCGGATACGCGTGGCACTGGGTGTGGGGCAATCGGAATTCTTGCATCTTACAACCGGCTGCAAATACATTGGGTTCTTATCTCCGTGGGAAAACCATGTGGGACAACCATTCTGGCTCAGGGTGCGGATTTAGCGCAAGTGGCGAATGGCGTAAGGGGAAGCGGTTTAAAGGGAAGCGAGCCAAACGCGCGGTTATTGCGTCGCAAAGGACGCGACGCACCGGACCGCACGGCTCGCCCATACCCTTCGCTGCGCAAAGACGCTCGTTCAGGATGACAATTTCAAACCACCCGCAGCCTTACATCCCTGGACGTGTTTGGGCGCATCTTTGTAGTTTTGCGATAGAATTCTTACTTCGATTCGTAAAGACCCAAAGTTAAAGACTCAAGGAGTTTCATGAAGGTAGGAGCAACTCTGCTTTCGCTTGTGCTGGCGTTGATGCTGAGCGGGTGCGGCACGGATACGCCGGCGCAGAACGCCACGGGCGGCGTGTGGCAGTCGCAAATGCTGGGAGGGGATGGCACGTCTTCCGGATACAGCTTTATCACGCAGTTCACGGTGGGAGGCAACGGGGATCTTACCGTGCAGAAATTCCAATTTCTGACGAGCATCGATGGGGGTTGCTTTCCGGTGATCGGGGAAATACCGACGGGCAGTTTGACGAATCTGAATTACAACTCCGCACTGCAGCTAACCAGCGGCAATTTTTCGTTCACCATCGGTTCGGACAACAATACGCTCGTTCTTACCAGTACGTCGGTGACGGGAACATTATCGAGCACGACCAACGCAACGCTGACCGGGGGCATTATCACCGGAACCTGGGCGGTGCAAGGCAGCAATGGATGCAGCGCCGCGACCGGAACCTTTACGATGACGCAGGGTACAGTCACTACTACCACCACGACGGCGACCACTCCGAGAGCCGTGGCTGGGTCTGCTGAAAATCAAAACCAATCGCTGCGGTAGGCGACCCACCAGGCGATGAAGGCGATGGGAACGGTGGCGGCCAGTCCCCACCAGATGGGCAGGAGAAAATCCGCCAGCACGCCCAGGATCATGAAGACCATCCAGAAGATTTTGCGCTCCATGAGTTGATTGTAGGAGTTTGCGGCTTTCTTAGAAAGTAACATCGGGTGATGCCGGGACTGCCGCTTGTAGTATTCTCGGCTTATAGATATCCTGTTGCACGCATTGCGCCACCGACTCGCGATCCATGAAACCTAAACATATCGGTGTTTGCTTCGGGCTGGGTTCGCTGCTGTGGAGCGCGACCGCCCTCGGACAATCCGCTGCGGCACCCGCTCCCGCTACTCATGCGACTCCTCAATATTCTGTACAGGGGACGATCGCGTCTGCGCAGGGCGCTCCCGTTTCTTATGCTTCCGTTACACAACTGAATGGACTGCTGGCGCAGATGGAGGCGGTCTCCAAAAGCACGCAAGCGGATTTGACTAAGTTGCGAATTGAAAGATGGAAGACCGATAGTTCGGCAAAAAAGCAGTCGCTGTCCGATGTCGATTCCATCCAGCGGAATTTGCAGAATGCATTGCCGGCGCTGATCGGGCAGTTACGCAATTCGCCGGAGGACATGCCGTCCACATTCAATCTCTACCGGAATCTTGACGCACTTTATGATGTGCTCGGCGGGGTGGTGGAGTCGGCGGGAGCGTTCGGGCCGAAGGACGATTTTCAGTCGCTCTCGAACGATCTGAGCACTTTCGAAGGGACGCGGAAGCAGTTGGCGGAGCGCATGAATAATCTGGCGGCTTCGAAGGAACAGGAGATTGTCCGGCTGCGGGCCGACTTGAAGACGGCGCAGGCGGCGATTCCAGCGGCGCCGCCGAAGAAAACCGTGGTGGATGACAACGAACCGCCGAAAAAGCCCGCGGTAAAGAAAAAGCCGGTGGCGAAGAAACCGGCGAGCACAGCGGCGCCAAATTCGACTGCGCCCAACACTACGCAGACTCCGCCGGCACAGGCAAAACCTCAGCAGTAAGTTGCGGTTTGGCACAAGCTGGCCGCGGAATCTGTTACCCTTCCTTCCGAATCAAAGCGAGTAATATCCCAGCATGAATCCTCATCACGGCAGCGTCGTCGCAATTGTTTTTGGGCTCGCGATCCTGTGGGTGGTGTTTCTTGACGCCTTCGAGACGGTGGTGCTGCCCCGGCGGGTGACGCGGCATTTCAAGCTGACGGCGTGGTTTTACCGGCGCACGTGGATTCCATGGAGAAAGCTTGCCGGACAGATGAAGAGCCTTTCCCGGCAACAGAGCTTTCTGGGATATTTCGGCCCGTTGTCGCTGATCATGCTGCTGGCGTTTTGGGCGGCCAGCCTGATCTTCGGTTTTGCCCTGCTGCAATATGGCGCGGGCGAACACGAACAACTGGGCAAAGAGCCCATCACTTTTGGCCGGCTGGTTTACCACAGCGGGGAAACTTTTTTTACGCTGGGGTATGGCGACATTCTGCCGACGACAGGGACGGCGCGAGCCTTGTCGGTTCTGGAGTCGGGAATGGGGTTTGCTTTTCTTGGCGTGGTGATCGGATACATCCCAGTTGTTTATTCGTCGTTTTCGCGGCGGGAGATTCAAATCTCAATGCTCGATGCGCGGGCGGGATCGCCTCCAACCGCGTCTGAATTACTGCTACGGCTGGCGGGGAAATCGGAAGATCCGGGCCTTGACCAGTTGGTTCTCGATGGCGTGCTGCGCGATTGGGAGCGCTGGGCGGCGGAGTTGCTCGAGGCGCACATTTCTTACCCGGTGCTGAGCTTTTTCCGTTCGCAGCACAGCAACCAGTCGTGGCTGGCAGCGCTTACCACGATGCTGGATGTGACCTCGCTGGTGTTGACTGGAATTGAAGGGGTTCATCCCGGGCAGGCGAAGCTTACGTTCGCAATGGCGCGGCACGCCGCCGTGGATTTGGCGCAGGTGGTGAATGCGCGCTACGATCCGCGGACGCCGGAGCGGTTGACGGAAGAGACGTTCACCGCTCTGCGCAATACTTTGGCCGCTGCGGGACTGAGGCTGAATATGGGTGAAGCTGCGCACACAAAGCTGGATCGGCTGCGATCGATGTACGAACCCTATGTGTTTTCCACGGGACGAAATCTGATGCTTACGCTGCCACCGTGGATGCATGCCGAAAAGGTGCGCGACAATTGGCAGGCGGGACCATGGGACCGGATGATCCAGGCCAAGGGGCTTGCGGTGTTGGGGCAGAAACCGGTGACGCAGCTGCCGGCAGTGATTGTTGAGGATCATTTCTAGTCGACAGGTTTGCAGTCAGTGTCCCGTGCAATTTTTTAGCGAATGAAAAATATTGGCGAGAACGTGGTGCGCATTGAAGCCGAGGCTTTGCGCGCTTTGGCGGACCGCATTGCCGGACCGATGTCGGCGGCGTTTGCGCGTGCGGTCGATTTGATGTTTGGCTGCGCCGGCCGCGTGGTTGTAACGGGAATGGGAAAGAGCGGTTTGATCGCCCGCAAGATTGCGGCGACGCTAAGTTCAACGGGAACGCCGGCGTTGTATCTGCATCCGGTGGATGCGCTGCATGGCGATTTGGGGATGGTGGTGCGCGGAGATGTGGTGCTGGCGCTTTCAGCTTCCGGAGAAACCGAGGAGATTCTGGCTTTGCTGGCTACGATCAAGCGATTGCAGGTGCCGCTGATTGCGATGACTGGGGCACCCGCAGACACGGCGGAGGGGCCCGCTTCCACACGAGTATCTGCAGCACATGTATCGACACTTGCGGCTGCGGCAGATGTGGCGCTTGATTGTTCGATTGCGGAGGAGGCTTGTGCGCTTGGGCTTGCGCCAACGGCTTCCACTACGACAATGCTGGCACTGGGTGATGCGCTCGCGGTGACGTTGAGCGAGAAGCGCGGGTTCAAGGAAGAAGATTTTGCCAATTTGCATCCTGGAGGGAAATTGGGGAAGCGGTTGGCGCGGGTGGAGTCGCTGATGCACTCGGGCGAGGCGCTTCCTTGTGTTGCTCCGGAAAC
Source organism: Candidatus Aquilonibacter sp. (assembly GCA_035486715.1). Taxonomy (GTDB): domain Bacteria; phylum Acidobacteriota; class Terriglobia; order Terriglobales; family Acidobacteriaceae; genus Sulfotelmatobacter. The sequence continues at coordinate 318,841 of DATHMV010000024.1, read as the reverse complement.
GAAGATGCCGGATGTGATCTATGAAATGTCGCGGAAGAAGCTGGGAATAACGGCGGTAGTGGAAGGCAAGAAACTGGTGGGCATCGTCAGCGATGGGGATTTGCGGCGTTTGCTGGAGAAGCGCGGGAAAGATGTGATGGACTTAACCGCTGGCGAAGCGATGACGCGCAGCCCGAAGACGATTGCGGCGAGTGAATTTGCGGCGAGCGCTTTGGCTCTGATGGAAGAAAAGAAAATTACCTCGCTGATGGTGGTCGACGACAGCGGGAAGCTGGAGGGAATTGTGCATTTGCATGATTTATGGGGAACGGAGATGATGTGAAGTAATTGAGTAATTTGGTAATCGGGTAATTTGGTAATTTAATATCCGCAGTCAATAAGTCTTGGCCTTTAAATTACGAAATTACAAAATTACCCAATTACAAAAATCCTATGTATCACTACGATCCCAATACGGCGCTGGAAGAACTGACGGAAGACGCAACCCTGCCTAACCCTGTGCATGTACGCGACATGATGCTACGCAAGCATCTCTCGGTGGACAAGTCGCTGGAGCTGAACCGGATGTTTGTGGAGTATCAGAAGTTTTTCGGCGAGGCGCAGAAGCTGGGGAAAGAGATTCTGAAGCAGTTGACAGTCAAGTGATTTTTTACTGTTTCACTGGACGGGGTTGGTTGAGGTTGCGCCTGCTCGGAGAGCCGTGACCTTGACGCAGGCGGGTATTACGGAGGAAGACTGGCAAATTAAAATACAGGGTTCTACACAGGTCTTGGTAGCCACGATACGGAATGTTCAAAATATGGGTAAGGTCGGAAGGAATACCTAGACGATTCCCGTGGTAATTCGCCAGAATAAACGGTTTTCCCAAAGCGGAAGCGATGCCCACCTCAATATAGACATTTGGTTTTTCGCTGGCTAGCCGATTGTCGAAAATGCAGAAGTCGCATTTTCGAATATTAGCGATGATCTCGTCGAAAAAACCAACGGCTAGCATATCCATCCCCGACCAAACCAACTCAATACTGGATGGCTCCAATACATATCGAAGATTCATGCGAAGAGAATCGGAAACCGATTTCAGGAAACGGTGGCCGACAAAACAACGAAGTTTGTGACGCGAACGCATTCCCGTCCGCTGGATCTCAAACAAATTAAATCTTCCGCAGGTTGGGTCTCGGCCTTCTCGCAGGAAAAACTTAAGAGCGCTAGATTTCCCCAAGTCAAGCTTCGCTTTCCCCCCAGCGTTTAAGCCAGCCACAATGGCAGGAAGGTGGGCCTCCATCGCCCTGAGCATGTCTTCTCTTTTGTATCGATTAATGAGCTTGTTCTGGAAGGCGGTATCCAACCACTGTCGGAAATAACGACGCAATTCTGAGCGGGTAGTCTTGCGCCGCAACGACCAATCTCCATCAGTAGAATTCGGCCAGTTCTTTCATTCCACCGATAAACGCGTCGTTCGTCAGCGCTGTGCGCGCCCGATCCTGACGCAGATTCATAGACCTCTTATGACGTTTTGTCTTTCTAGCACGGCCAAATCTTCGTATCGACGCGGACGCGATTCCAAGTTCAATAGGGATGCTTCGGTCTGCGACTTCGCGCTCTGAGGCAACACCAATGTGTCGGTCCACAGGCATAGGTATGGTTGTCGGTAGAGCACTCATATTATCGAGCCGTCTCTTAAGGTCTGTCATTGTATATGCTGGTTCGCTCTTATTCTGTGGATAACCTGTTTAAAACTCGGGGAATTAGTGAGCATCTTCGTCCTGCGTTGAGCTCGATTACCTACGTTTAGGATTCAAGGTCAATACGAAGGGGTTGTTACGGATTTATCGGGCAAAGCCGGCCGCAAAGCAAATTACCTAGGTCTCGTGACTAGTGGGCGGGAATCCAAGTTTAAGTATCCATATAGTCGATGACGACGAATAGTCCACCAAAGTTCAGCCAACGTAGGTGGACAAAAGCAAGATCACTCGCATTCACCCAGATGCGTCGAAATCGTTTAGTAGGGTGGCCTAAGCCGCTCAAGAACTCGCTGTTACAATAACAAATTCCATCTCGACAGGAATCGTTCTCTATGCATCGTTGGTCCCAACTCTTTATTCCTACTCTTCGCGAAGCTCCTGCGGATGCCGAAGTTGCCAGCCACAAGTTTTTGGTGCGGGCGGGCTATATTCGGCAACTGGCGGCGGGAATCTATTCCTACCTTTATTTAGGCAACAGGTCGTTTAACAAAATCATGGGCATCGTCCGCGAGGAGATGGACAAGATCGGGCAGGAATTCTTTCTGCCGGCGCTGCATCCGCGGGAAATTTGGGAGGCTAGCGGGCGCTGGGCTTTGATGGGCGAGAACTTGTTTCGCTTGAAAGACCGCAAAGGCGCCGATATGGCGCTGGGTATGACTGAAGAAGAGGTCATGACCGATATTGCGCGCAAAGAGTTGCGCAGCTACAAGCAGTTGCCGCAAATCTGGTATCAGATCGCGCTCAAGTTTCGCGACGAGCCGCGGCCGAGGTCCGGATTGTTGCGGGTGCGGCAGTTCATGATGAAGGACGCCTACTCGTTCGACATCGATGCCGCCGGCCTGGATGTTTCCTACAAGAAGCATTACGAAACGTATTGCCGCATTTTTGACCGCTGCGGATTGAAGTACATGGTGGTGGAAGCGGATTCGGGAGCGATGGGCGGGAAGGAATCGCACGAGTTCATGGTGCGGACGCCTGCCGGAGAAGATCAGATTGTGAGCTGCGATGGCTGCAACTACGCGGCGAACATGGAGAAGGCGGCGTCGAAGCTGGAGGCGTGGGGAGATCTTGCGCCTGAAGGCGATGGCAAGCCATTGGAAGTTCACACGCCCGGGCAAAAAACGATTGAGGAGGTTGCGAAGTTTCTTGGGGTGTCGCCGAAGAACAAGATCAAAACGCTGGCTTTCATGATGGATGAGAAAGACGAGAAAACCGGCAAGGCGAGATCGCGCGCCATTGTGGTACTGATGCGCGGCGATCATCAACTCAACGAAGCTAAGCTCAATGGGATTGTTGCGGGTGCCACGCGGCCTATGGACGAAGCTGAGATCAAAGCTTTGTTCAAATCTCCGGCGGGATATTTGGGGCCGGTTGGAATTGAATGGTCGAAGGATCTGAAGAACGATCTCGGTCCAGTGCTGCTAGTCGATAAAGCTCTTGAAGGCCGTGCAAATCTCATTGCGGGCGCGAACAAAGAAGACTACCACCTGAAAAACCTCACGCCGGGAAAGGATTTTCATCCCACTGATTACGCGGATTTGCGTGCTGTCACGGCTGGTGAGGCTTGCCCAAGTTGTGGGAAGGCTTTGCGCATCGACACCGCAGTTGAAATTGGACACATCTTCAAGCTCGGCTACCGGTATTCGGAGTCAATGGGCGCGCGGGTGCTCGATAAAAACGGCAAGGAAGTGATGCCGATCATGGGCTCCTACGGCATCGGCATTGAGCGCATTCTGACGGCTGCGGTTGAGCAGTCGAACGATGAGAACGGTTTCTGGCTGCCGCGATCGATTGCGCCATTTGAAATTGTGGTCACACCCACGAATGTGAAAGAGGAGAGCCTGCTCAACGCCGCGTTGGATATCGCAAAGCGGCTGGAAGCTGCCGGCTTCGATGTGATTCTCGATGACCGCGATGAGCGGCCGGGGGTCAAATTCAAAGACGCCGACTTGGTGGGAATCCCCTTTAGAATCACGGTGGGGAAGAAGGTTACCGAAGGTACTGTGGAAGTCGTTTTACGTTCGACCCGGGAAGTGCGCGATGTTACGATCACGGCGGTAGTGGAATATTTTCAGGGAGTGCTGCGAACCCACCAGGCTTGATGTTTGCGCCGGGTTTCGCGGCGCACATTCAAACTATGGGAATCATCAAAATTTGTATTGGTTTTCTAGCGATCGCGGCTGTGTTTGTGGGCATATTCCAGGTTGCTCCGCCGATCATGAACAACTATAACTTCCAGGACGATCTTAAGTCGATCGCCATGATGGACAACTCCGCCTTCCAAAAGACCGATGACGATGTTCGCACCGAAGTGATGCGCAAGGTCAAAGAGCACGATCTGCCAATTGAGCCGAAGCAAGTGACCGTGCAGCGTGTCAATACTCCCGGCGCACCCTCTCTTTACGTCGCAGTGGACTATTCGGTCACCGTTAGTCTGCCGGGGTATTCCTTCGATATGCACTTTACTCCGAATAGCGGAACCAAAGGGTTCTAAGATATAAATAGAAACTCCCCTTTTCGAATTCCCCTTCGCGGCGCAAGCCTTTCCCAAACGACGCTGTACCACGTCCGGATCTTTTTAATTTACAGAGCGGGATGTTTTTGGGTTGGTCTCGCATTGTAATTTGACTCGCGCTCCGAACCAACAACCGATTCCGGGCGGAGACCACTTCTAAACTCAGTCTTTCTGCTTCCATCTGGCCGGATTCATTCCGCTTTGCAAAATCAGAGCAGTGATCAGGCACTTCAATTTGATTAGAAAAGGCACGTGGGTAGGCTCGGTCTGATTGTGGTGCAGGTTCAGGCTTTTGAGTTAGAGCTTTGCGAGGAGAATCGGAGATAACAATTTGCTAGAGCCAGGGTTCGGTTTGGTACCCGAACCGTGCCGGTAGATGGAGGTTACACCGGGAGAGATGCGATCTGTGGGGGAACAGACGCAAGTTGTAAGACTAGGATGTTGGGCCGCAAGAGCCAGGGTTGGTGGTATCGGTGCTGCCGGCCGCCGAAGCGATGCCTACAAAAACCGGCTGCGATGCCATGCCCTTGTAAGTGGCAATGACCTGATAGGAGCCGGAGAGAGCCCAACTCGCGGTCGAGCCGCTGGGGTCAAGATCGATCCAGGTGCACTCCGTAGGATTCACGGCGGTCATCATGCCCGTGGTGTTAAGCGTTACTGTATTTGGTGGAGCTTGCAACTCAGCCCCTACATCGTTGGTGCCCTGCGGCGTAACCGCATAGGTAACTGAATCAGTAACCGGGATGCTCTTGCCGCTATGGTAATTGGCCACCACATACAGTTGAAGTGTCCCGCCCCACCCGGCGATGTTGTACAAGCCGCCACCGGCGGAATCACTGGTAGCCGAAAGCGTAATCGACTGCACGTAATCCGACGTGCCGCAGCCGCTGGTGATGAGCGATAGAGCTGCTACAACCACTGTGGCCAGAATGTTTGTGTGCTTCACGTGAAAAGCCTCCGCAAAATTTCAGTTAGAACGTTGTCAGCTTCTAATACTTCTAATAAAGGAGCAAGAGAAATGTGTGGTTACTATGCAATCGATTGGTCACGTCCATTGGTCACGCGAACTGTCTTATTACGTCGATTGGGATCTAAAAGTTCGCGTGGTTAGGTGGGCTGGAATTGTTAGTTGCGCCGAAACATTAATGGATAATGTTGATGGAAAGCCGTGCTCCGCAAGCGTTTTGGCTGATACTTAGAAATCGCTTCATTCATTCATCACCGAAATGTTTTATGAGGGAGAAATCATCGATGGCGATAAAGGAAGCATTAGTTGGCTCTAGGGCACATCGCGAATTATGAGAGCGCGATTACAAACACAGCAATTAGTAAGTTCCTCTCCTGTGGGCCAGTGACATTCGTAACGTTGTCACCACGTTACCCTCCGCTTAGTATCGCGAGTGGATAAGTTTCTATTCATCTCGCGGATAAAAACGTCAATGAGATGAAGATGGCGATGCTTTTTAGCCAAAGAGTTGTCCGGCGCTAGCTAGCGAATCATTAATGCCAGCGAAGCTCAGGCGGAGGCAGTTCATGATGATGCGAAATCGATTGCTACTCAGTTTGCTGGCAGTAGCCGCGGTAATGTGCCAGGCCGGTTGCGGCGGCCATTACTTTTGCAATGTGGAGTTCGGCGCGTCCACGTGTACGCCACCGTCAGGATCGGGGCCTACGAGTGGGGGCGGTGGCGGAGGAGGCGGCGGTGGTTCCAGCCCTACAGCTTTCGCCTATGCAGTCGACCAGGGCGGCACAGTGGATGGTTTCGTTTTGAGCAGCGGAGCGGGAACATTCGCTGCTATTTCCGGTTTTAACGCTCCTGCAATTCCCACGAACGATCCCGGCGTTGGAATGGTGGTCGCTCAAGAACAATTCGTGTATGCGATGTTCGGGTTAGAGAACCAGATCTATGGATGGTCTCTAAACTCCAGCACGGGCGCACTTACTGCACTGAGTAATTTTCCGCAAACACTGACATTCGATCTGCCTACTGTCGGCTATAACGAGTACAGTATCGCAACGAATCCGGCGGGGACGCTGCTATTTATTGCCGAAACCGGAGCAAATCAGATTCTTGCCTATCAAATTGGCACCGATGGTTCGCTGAGCGCCGTAGGGTCGCCTGTAACGACTCCGGTTGAACCAGGTAATCTCGCGACCGATGGACTCGGCAAGTATCTGTACGTTACCGAGTACTCGAGCGCGCATCAAGGCGGAGAAATATTGGCATATTCGATTGGCAGCGGCACGAGTATCGGCGTGCTCACTGCTGTCCCGGGGAGCCCGTTCATTTTTCCCATGTGGCAGGTTCAGGGCGATCCCAGCGGCAACTATCTAGTTGGAACTACCGGCAGCTGGGCTTTCCTGGGCATTCCGGATGACACTCATCTATATGTTTTCAGCATTACGCAGAGCGGAACGAATGCGGGAGCAATTTCCGAAGTAGGATCGCCAGTCGTGACGACGTATTCTCCATTCAACATTGCAGTTCAACCGACGGGCACATCAGAATTGGTGTATTCATTTAGCGTCAACGATACGGATACGGGATACAATCCAGTTGAAGGTTTTGCGTTAGATAGCACCACCGGGGTTCTCACCACGCTTTCTGGTTCGCCTTTCACCAATGTAGGCACAGGCCATTGGGGCCAATTCGACCAAAGCGGCGCGCTATTGTTCGTTTACAGCAGCGCCACCAACGGCACAACTATCGAAACGCAGATTGCTCCATTAAATGTCGACTCGAGCGGCAACCTCACGCAGCCGGTTTCTTCACTCACTCTGGCGAGTCCGGGCTATTGGGTTGTAACCGATCCGTAGGAACTGGCGGCTCTGTTAGCAGAGCTGGAAGAGGATTTTGCCGCTTGTTGGCAGTTTAGGACCCGCATAATTCGTGGGTCCTTTTTATTTTCCGTTGCAACGATACAATAAAGCATCCGGTGCAGTTCTATTTCTTAATCGGTTACGCGGATATGCCGGGAGAAGTTTGTTCAAACCCTTTTGAGCATCTAACCGTCTGATTAAGAGATTGGGCGTTCGAGTGGAACAGTGGCCATAAAAATTAAAATTCCGAAAAGCGGAGGCAAAGGCGGCAAGGCTCGAGGCGGGCTGCCGCGCGACCCTGTGGTCCGGGCTGGGCTAATCATTTTTTTGGTTGGGGCCATCGGTCTGGCTGGATTTTTTTGCTACTTCTACCTTAAATACGACCGCATTATCGCGGCGCGCTTTCGCACACCTGTGTTTACAAATTCCGCAAAAATCTATGCCATCCCGCGGACCATCCACGATGGCGACAAGGCCGATGCCAAGGAAATAGCCGCTACGCTGCGGCGAGCCGGGTATTCCGATAGAGAAGGCCAGTCGCAGCTGGGCAGCTTTGAGCTGGTAAGCGGCGGCATCGAAATTACGCCGGGGCCGGAGTCTTACCACAGCCCCGAAGAGGCGCACATCACGATTCATAACGGAGAAGTGGAGCGGATAACCAGCAAAGGAAACGAGCTTTCCGCCTATGAATTGGAGCCGCAGCTTATCACCGCACTGTTCGATTCCGGGCAGCGCTCCAAGCGCGAACTGGTGAAGTACAACGAAATTCCCAAGGTGATGGTGGATGCGGTGCTGGCGATCGAAGACCGGCGTTTTTTCGAACACAGCGGCGTGAACTTTATCCGCATGTTCGAGGCGGGTTGGATCGACATTACGCGGCAACGGCATGAGCAGGGCGGATCGACCATTACCATGCAGCTTTCGCGCGGCTTCTTCCTGACGCCGGAAAAGACGGTGCGGCGCAAACTGACCGAGATGCTGATTGCCGAGGAGCTCGAGCAGAAATTCAGCAAGCAACAGATTTTCGAGTTCTACGGCAACTGGGTGAATCTGGGCCAGCGTGGATCGTTTGCCATCAGCGGCTTCGCCGAGGCCTCGCGGGCGTACTTCAATAAAGATCTGAAGGACATCACGCTGCCGGAAGCCGCGTTGCTGGCGGGAATTATTCAGGGTCCCAGCCGTTTGTCGCCCTACCGGCATCCCGAGCGGGCTTTGGAGCGGCGCAATCTGGTGCTGGATTCAATGGTCGACACGCATGCCATCACCCGCGAGCAGGCGGAAAAGGCGAAGGCCTCGCCGTTGAAACTTGCTCCGCCGAACGTGGAGGCGAGCGATGCGCCTTATTTTGTCGACATGGTGCGCGACACGCTGATCAATAAATTCAGCGAGCACGATTTGAACGATGAGTCTTACCGCATTTACACCACGCTCGATCCGGATTTGCAGAAGGCGGCGGCGCAGGCCGTGGAAACCGGGATCAAGCTGGTGGATGAGCAAGTCACGAAAATGCGGACTAAGCGGGTGAAAGTTGGAAAGAAGGTAGAAACCCAGATATTACCCGGCCCACAGGCTCAGGTGGCATTGGTGGCGATTGATCCGCATACGGGAGCTGTACTGGCCCTGGTGGGCGGACGCGACTATGGCTTCAGCCAGCTGAACCATGTGCTTTCGAAACGTCCGACGGGATCAATTTTTAAGCCGTTTGTTTATGCGGCGGCGATGAATACGGCGCTCGATGGCTCTCCGACCGTAATTACTCCGGCCTCAACGGTGACCGATGCACCCACCAGTTTTGCCTATGGAGATCAGATTTACGAGCCGCGCAATTACAAAGAGGAGTATCACGGCGACGTCACGCTGCGTTATGCGCTGGCGATGTCATTGAACAATGCGACAGTAAAGGTTGCGGAAGAAGTGGGTTACGACAAGGTTGCGGACCTGGCGAAGACGGCGGGAATCGCTTCGGTGAAGGCGACGCCGGCGATGGCGCTTGGCTCGTATGAGGCCACGCCTCTGGATATGGCCGGAGCTTATACGTCCTTCGCCAATAACGGCGAGCGGCTTTCACCGGTTCTGGTGAACTCGGTGCGCAATGCCAAGGGCGATGTGATGGCGAACTATAAGACCGACCAGCGGCAAGTGCTCGATCCGCGCATCGCCTACATCATGACCAGCATGATGGAGAGCGTGATTAATAACGGATTGGGATATACGGCGGTGCGCTTGCGTGGTTTTTCGCAGCCTGCGGCAGGAAAGACGGGCAGTTCGCACGATGGATGGTTCGCGGGATATACGTCGAATTTGTTGTGCATCGTCTGGGTGGGATACGACGATTACAGCGATTTGCGGTTGAGCGGAGCGATGACTGCCGCGCCTATATGGACAGAGTTCATGAAGAAGGCCTCGGTTCTGCCGCAGTACTCCGACATGAAAGCCTTCTCGCAGCCGACCGGCGTGGTGGATGTGCAACTGGACAAGGCCACCAACCGGCTGGCAACGCCAACTTGCCCGGACGATTACACTGCAGCCTTTGTGGCCGGAACCGAGCCGCGTGAAACCTGCGACCAGCAGAGCGGAGTGGCGGGATTGTTTTCGCGCTTCTTTGGAGGAGGTCCCAAGGTGTTGCCGCCGCCGAATCCCGCGAATGGACAAAATCCACAGAATGAGGATTCGCAGAACGGGCAAAAGAAAAAAGGTTTTTTTGGCAAACTGGCGGGAATTTTCAAGGATGACAAATCGTCCAATCCGCCGCCGAAGCCGCCGGATAATACTCCACCCGCGCCGCAATGACATGGTCACGGTGCTAGACTGTTTCCATGTTGGCTGGCTACGCGGTGCAGGTGGAAGATTCCCGCGGACGCCGTTTTCCTGAAGCGCCTCATCCTTACCGCAATGATTATCAGCGGGACCGCGACCGCATCATTCATGCGCGCGCGTTTCGGCGGTTGGTCGATAAGACGCAGGTTTTCACGCGCCGCTACTCCGATCACTTTCGCAACCGGCTGACGCATACCATCGAGGTGTCGCAGATCACGCGTACGGTGGCGGGAGCGCTTGCCCTGAATGTCGATTTGGCGGAGGCGCTGGCTCTGGTGCACGATCTCGGGCATCCTCCGTTTGGTCACGCGGGGGAAAAAGCGCTGGATGCCGCCATGCGCCAGCAGGGACTTTCATTCGACCATAATTTGCACGCGCTGCGCATTGTGGAGGATTTCGAGCAGCGCTATGCGGCGTTTCGCGGGCTGAATCTTATGTTTGAGGTTCGCGAAGGCATCATCAAGCACTCGCGCGATTACGACGCGGCAACGCATCCGGAACTGGCGGAATATCTTCTGGAACAGCGGCCTCCGCTTGAAGCTCAACTGATCGACTTGACCGATGAAATCGGCTACAACACGGCCGATCTCGACGATGGATATGAAGCACATTTGCTGACGCTTGAGCAGATTCGCTCCAGTGTGCCGGTCTTTGAGCGTTTTTTTGGTGGAGTTGAGCGGATATATCCGGAAGCACCGGAGAAAATGCAGTTCAACGAAACTCTCAAACGGATATTGAACCGCATGGCGGATGACCTTATCTCGAACACTCAGGCACGCATGAAACATGCGGGAGTCAAAACTCTGGCGGATGTTCGGTCTCATAAAGAACGGATTGCCGCATTCAGTGCCGAGGTTGAAGGTGAGCGCAGGCAGATCAAAGATTTTCTCCATGAAAATCTATACTACAGCCCGTCTCTGGCGGAAGAGAAAGACGATGCGGAGCGCATTGTGACGGACTTGTTTGCCTTCTGGATGAATAATTCGTCGACCTTGCCGAGGCAATATCAGGAGAAAGCTGTGGAAGAGAGCCTGCCGCGTGTGGTCTGTGATTATATTGCGGGCATGACCGATCATTTCATCATCGAGCAGTACGAGAAATATTGTTGAGGCTCTTAAACCTCCATTCGCTGCCGAATGCTGCCAAACACTGTTGACTGCGTGGGCATTTCTGAGCGCTCTATGATGTAATGGATAGTAACGATCTACATGCCATCGACTGTCACATCTGTGCGTCGGCTAGCCAAAGCTTTGCACCGCAATCTGCGCGGAGCGGCCATGGCCGCGCGCGCCCTTGCTTCGACGGAACATCCGCTGCTGGCGCATATTATTCCAGTCCGCCGCTGCAATCTTGCCTGCACTTACTGCAACGAATTCGACGATTTTTCAAAGCCGGTAGCGACGGAAGAAATGTTCCGCCGCATCGACAAGCTGGGCACGCTGGGCACGTCTATCGTTACGATCTCCGGCGGCGAGCCGCTGCTGCATCCCGAACTCGATGATGTGATTCGCCGCATTCGCGCCAACGGAATGATTGCGGGATTAATCACCAACGGTTACCTGCTGGTTGCCGAACGCATACAACGCCTTAATCGAGCGGGTCTCGAGTGGCTGCAGATTTCCATCGACAACGTGAATCCGGACGAAGTTTCGAAGAAGAGTTTGAAAGTTCTGGATAAGAAGCTGCAATTGCTGGCTGAGTATGCCGATTTTCACGTGAACATCAATTCCGTGGTGGGCAGCGGGATTCATCATCCGCAGGATGCACTGACCATTGGCAGGCGCGCGCTTGAACTGGGATTCACTTCGACCATCGGCATCATTCACGATGGCAGCGGCCAACTGCAACCGCTGGGTGAGGAAGAACGGCGCATTTATGACGAAATGAAGTCGTGGGAGAAGCGGAGCTTTACCCGCATCAATGCCTTCCAGGACAACATTGCGCAAGGCCTGCCCAATGACTGGCGCTGCCGCGCGGGGGCGCGCTATCTCTACATTTGCGAAGATGGGTTGGTGCACTACTGCTCGCAGCAGCGGGGATATCCCGGAGTGCCGCTCGCGAACTACACACGCGATGATATACGCCGCGAATACCTGACCGAAAAAGGCTGCGCGCCGAATTGCACGGTTTCATGCGTGCATCAGGTTTCGGTTTTTGATTCGTGGCGAGGTCCGCAGCGACCCGCCCCGTCGATTCCGATGGCATCCTCTGCTGCGGAACTGGTGCAGATTAAGTAGCTTTCAGCACTCAGCTGTCAGCCCCAGCAGGTCCGAAGCAGCTTCCTAAACTCTGGATCGACCCAATTCCGATGCTAACTGCGAACTCGCTTGGCTGAATGCCAAGTGCTGAATGCTCGGTTATTTTTTCGGCTGCGCGCTGGGCGGCAAAATTCCATTCAAGCGCAAATACTGCGCCGCTGCTGCGTAGTGATCGGCCCATCCGCTGGCCAGCCCGAGAGCGCCCATGGCGCGCGGGAACTGATGTCCGCCGAAAAATTCAATGCTATCGCCGAGCTTTGAGTCGTCCATTTTGCCGAGAGCTTCGTTGCAAAAATCGAACGAGGCGGTAGCGGCCGCCAGCAGCTTGTCCTTGGAATCGGTTTCTTTTATTTCGTCGATCTTGGGCGCGGGAACGTCAGCCACCTTGGCGCAGGTGGAATTATTTGAGTTGATGATGTGTACGACGAGATGCGAGAAAGTCATCTGGTCCGTGGTTGGTTTGTAGTTGAACTTGTCGGCGGGCATGGCGGTAATTGCGCCCAGAATGTTATTGCGCGAGCGCGGCAACAACATACGCAGAGAAGTGGCTACGGGATCTTTGACTGGCGCCGCGGCTTGCGCTGGGGCCGGTGCAGTCTGCGCTAATACTGCACTCGATGCCATTAACGCTAAAAACAGAACTAGAGAAATACTCTTCATACCGTCTCCTTGGACCATCTGAATTCATTATCATTCTATAGTTGAAATGAAAGCTGTTAGTCATTGCATACCGGCTAACGCGCGGCCAGCGCAGCCGCGCCGAGCTTCCAGAATACATACCAGCACGCCACCACAATAATTGCGGTGGAGCGCTTCACTTTGCTGTTGCAGGAAAATCCGATGCCCAACAAGACGATGGTCCAGATAATGATCACGTCCAGAGTTGATGCCATCCCATAAACAAATTTGTTGCCCCCCGGGTCCATAAAATATGCCGGATTGGTGGCCACCGGGTTGTTGATGTTGAAGCCCTCCGGATTTACTCCGGCAAACATCGAGATGATGCCTAAAATCGAACCGATGGTGCCCGGCAATGCGGCATAAAACACGATGGCGTAGGCTGTCTTGAAACTGACATTTGCGCCGGCGCCGAATTTGAACGTAGCCCACAGAATGACGGTCGTGATTGCAAAGTAAAGCAAAACCATGACCGGAATTCCGTAGGACAAATAGCGAATCAAGCTGCTGGAAAAACTGATCTGCTTGGCCTGCTGATCGGCAGGCAATTTGTCGAATTGATCGGCGCGCGAGGAGTGCGCGATTTCATTCTTGCTGATTTGATCGAAACCAATTTGATGGTCCATCGTGTAGATGAAGGCTAAAGATACGATGGAGATCAGCAGCCACGGCGCCCACCAACTGGCATTGCGGCGCAAGTCGGTGAAAGTTTTCGAGGGTGCGATGAAAGTGTTGACGATGCGCGCGCCTTGCGAGAGCGGCGCGGGTTCGGGAGCAGGCACCGAAGTGGATTGAGGTGGAAGCGGAGCGGCGGCCATTTGTCCTCCTGATGGATGCCAAGCGATTCTAGCGGGGAGACAACGATGAAACAAGCACGTTTAAGATGGAAATAACTCATGCAGAATGTGACCCCGTTAGCGATTGCTGCGCTCGCCGTTGAACTGATTCCGGCGGCTGTATTCGGTTTTGCCGGGGAGCGGGTGGCACGTGCGGTAAATGGTTGGCCTGTGACAATCCGTGTGGTTGCACCGGGGCTATTCGTTGCGCCCTACCTCATGGTTTCGCTTTCCGCTCACAGCTTCCGCTGGGAATGGTTCGCGCTCTATGCCGCATTGCCGGTTGCGGTTGCTTGGCTATTGCTGCGTGCTGTCGCGGTTGACCCGGAGCAGCGCGGCGACTGGCGCGACTGGTTCATCCTGATTTTGGTTGGCCTTGCGGTTGACTTGCGCTGGTTCGATGCGGCGTGGCTGAGTGGCCTTCGGGCATTGAACGAATTGTTTTTAGTGGATGTTGGTTTATATGGTTTTCTCGCGATACGCCAGTTAAGCGGCACGGGGTTCGACTTCCATTTGCGCTGGAGCGACTGGAAAACCGGCCTGCGCGAATTGCTCTATTTCACACCGCCTGTGCTGGCGTTGGGACTGGCGCTGGGTTTCATTCATCCGCATCGAAACCTGCCAGGAATCGGCAGTGTACTGCTGCGCTGGATCGCCATCTTTTTCTTTACCGCGGTTCCGGAAGAACTTTTCTTCCGCGCCTGGGTGCAAAACCTGCTGGAGCGCCGTGCCGGACGCAAAGCGGCGCTGGTGATTGCGTCCATTTTGTTTGGGCTCTCGCACTTTAATAAGCGCTCGGCGCATTTCAACTGGCGCTATGTTTTGCTGGCGACGATTGCGGGAATTTTCTACGGCCGCGCCTGGCGTGAGCATCGGCGCGTTCCAGCCTCAACCATCACTCACGCCAGCGTGGATTGGCTCTGGAGCTTGTGGTTCTAGGACATTGCAAGATGCTTCGGTAGTTCAAGATCAGATTTAGGATATTCCCAGATCGGAAAGCATTTCGAGGTGCCAACCTCTGACCGGCCGCTGCAAAACCCTCGATATCCAAGCATACCTAAAGCAGTTAACGGAATTGACGATAACTCAAACAGCTTCTCGAAGGGAGGTTTTCAGGTTTCTTTAATTTCTGTTGTTTGCTGGCTAATGTTGCGTGCGGAGCAGGCGGTGGAGAAGTACTTGCCAAGGGAGCGGGGAGACAGGCAAAAACGGGAATAGCAGTGAGTGGAAACTTCGGCCGAAATAGCAATTCAAAAATGAACGCGAGGCGGAAGCCTACAGTTATTGGCTCACGCAGTCCTGAGTTCGGTGGAAGCGCGGGTGTTGGAGCATGTGAAAAACGCGAACCCGGCGGATATTTCAAGCAGCGCATAGCCAAGAGGCAAGGAAAATAATGAAGATGACGCTCCGGAGCAAACTTGGACTGGGATTCGGAGCGATCCTGACGCTGATGGTCTTCAGCGCCACGATTACTTACTTAAAATCCGCTGACATCAGGCGTAATCAAGAGGGTGCCTTTGAGGTGCGTATCCCATCGCTCAAAATCGCTATCCGGTTGCAGCGCGATCTGAATCAGACCCAGGTCAAAGGGCGCCAGGCCATTCTCGCGGGAACGCAGCCGGCAAGGCTGGCGGAGGCGAAGAAGTTGTTCGATAGTACCTGGGTCGATGTGGAACAAGACATAGCCCAAATGGACAAGTTGGCTGCTGGATGGGCGAATCCGGAGGATCGCGACCGCCTGGCCGACATCAAGAAACAAATCCCCCAGCTTCGCGCAGTGCAAGAGGCTGCCATAACTCATGCTGCCAGTGGTGAACCCGATGCTCTCGCGAAAGCGGGCAATGAATCGGCCGATCAAGCGACCCCGATCAATCGTGCCATGAAGAAATCGCTCGGAAGTCTGGCGGATTCATTTGACAAGTTAGTGGACGAGAACGAGGAGGAACTGAGCGCGGATAATCGCTCGCTCAGCTCGGCTTTAGCCGGGAGCGCATTGGCGGCGCTTGCCATCGGCATTTTCGTCGCAACTTTTCTGAGCCGCAGTATTTCCGAGGCCACGCGTTGCGTGCTGGCGCAGGCAGAGGCCATTGCCGCAGGAGATTTGACGAAGGACGACTTGATATCCCACAGCCGGGATGAATTGGGCGGCCTGACAAACGCGATCAACCAGATGAGCGCCAGCTTGAAGAGCATGATTTTGGCCATTACGGAGAGTTCCCGCCACGTTTCCGCCGCCAGCGAACAGCTTTCCAACACCAGCCAGCAGATTACAGCGAACTCGGAGGAAACTTCCGCACAAGCAAAAGTAGTTTCGACCGCAGCCATTCAGGTTAGTGAGGGCCTGCAGACCGTCGCGACCGGCGCCGAACAGATGGGCATCAGCATCCGGGAGATTGCCAGGAACGCGAGCGATGCCGCACAGGTTGCAACTTCCGCGGTAAAGATCGTCGAATCCGCCAACGCCACGGTTTCCAAGCTGGGCGATTCGTCGGACGAGATTGGGCAAGTCATTAAAGTCATCACTTCGATCGCGCAGCAAACCAACCTGCTGGCTTTGAATGCCACAATCGAAGCCGCGCGCGCGGGAGAAGCGGGCAAGGGATTCGCTGTAGTAGCCAACGAAGTGAAGGAGTTAGCGAAGAAAACGGCGAAAGCTACCGAAGACATCAGCCACAGGATCGAAGCCATACAGATCGATACCAAGGCAGCGGTAGGCGCGATCGCATCCATCAGCGAGGTGATCAACCAGGTAAATCGAATTTCGAACTCGATTGCTAGCGCGGTGGAAGAACAGAATGCCACGACGAATGAGATGGCACGCAACGTAAGCGAAGCGGCGCATGGCAGCGGGGAGATCACCAGCAATATTGCAGGCGTGGCGGAAGCGGCTGAAAGTACTTCGCGCGGAGCCGCCGATACGCAGAGGGCGGCGCAGCAACTCGTGGAAACGTCGGTGGAACTTCGCCGCCTGATCGGGCAGTTCAAGCTCAATGCGGTCGATGTTGCAAACAACGGAATGAATGCGCTCAAACGCATGGCAGCGAACGCGGGTTAATGCGTGCTGACAATGTTGGCGGGGACAGGGGTAGATATGGCTGCAATTCGCATCCTCGTAGTGGATGATTCGGTGGTGATCCGCAGGGTCCTATGCGAAATTCTGTCCAACGATCCGCAGCTCGAAGTCGTCGGTACGGCCAGCAATGGAAGAATCGGATTGGCGAAAATTGAGCAACTGCATCCCGATCTGGTTACCTTGGACGTCGAAATGCCGGTCCTGAACGGCCTGGAGACTCTCGCCGAGCTGCGCAAGCTCCATCCCAAATTACCGGTTGTGATGTTCAGTACTCTTACCGAGCGCGGAGCGGGGGCAACACTGGACGCTTTATCCCTGGGCGCTTCCGATTACGCGACCAAACCGCAAAACGCCAGCAGCGCGATGGAAGCTATTGCAGCGATTCGATCGGAACTCATCCCCAAGATCAAAGCATTGTGCCCGGATCGAGGCAAGAAGGTTACCCCCGCACTTCCACTAACGCTTCGTCCAGTGGCGAAATCGATTCACCATCGGATTGAAATCGTCACTATCGGAACCTCGACAGGAGGTCCGAACGCGCTGGCTGATGTGTTGCCGCACATTCCCAAGGATTTTCCCGTTCCCATTGTGCTGGTGCAGCACATGCCGCCGATCTTTACCCGCCTGCTGGCGGAACGATTGAGCGCTCATTCGGAAATTCCGGTACAGGAGGGGGCCGTGGGAACGATGCTGGCTCCGGGCCATGCATGGATCGCGCCGGGGAATTTTCACATGACCGTGAAACGGGCAGGGGTGGGCGCACGGTTGGAACTCAATCAGGGCCCTCTGGAGAATTCCTGCCGGCCCGCCGTGGATGTGCTGTTTCGTTCCGTGGCCGAGGCTTATGGGCCGAACGTGCTCGGCGTAGTGATGACTGGAATGGGATCGGACGGCGTGGTGGGCGCACGCCACATACGTGAGCGAAGCGGTGAAGTGATTGTGCAGGACGAAGCGTCGTCCGTGGTGTGGGGAATGCCGGGACTGGTTCATGCCGCCGGACAGGCTGACGCGGTTTATCCCTTGAACCAATTGGGCCAGGAAATTACGCGGCGCGTATTGCAGAGCCGTATGCCGCGCCCGCTTCCGGCGGAAACGCATTCACTTATTCTGGAGACTGGAGCCAAATGAGCGGAATAACCAGCGCTGCTCCTGCCAAAATTGCCGCAACGATGGATCCCATTTTTCGTCAGATTCGCGACCTTGTTTACAAGGTGTGCGGAATTTTTCAGTTGGAAGAAAAGCTCTACCTGATGGCGGACGCTTGCGGACGGCGGATGAAACAACTTGGGGTGAATACTCCCAACGAATATTGGCAACTTCTTACCGCAGGCCCCAACCGCGAAGCGGAAATGCGGCAACTGCTTAACGAAGTGACCATTGGCGAAACCTGTCTGTTCCGAAGCCAGGCGCAACTCGATGCCTTGCGAAAAGTTATTTTGCCGGAGTTGATCGCGGACAAAAGCAAACAGATCGTAAAGCGGTTGCGCATCTGGAGCGCGGGATGTTCCACCGGAGAAGAACCCTACACTCTGGCGATGAATATGCTGGAAGAAACCGACCATCTGCTCAAGGGCTGGAAGATAGAAATACTGGCCACCGATCTGAATGACCGGTCTGTGGAAACCGCCAAGAAAGGTATTTACGGCGACTACGCGCTGCGATCCACTTCCGAGTATTACAAGCGCAAATATTTTTCCGTTCTCGGTGAAAAGAAGCTGGAAGTACGCCCGGAGGTAAAAAACCTTATCAATTTCAGCCGCCTGAATTTGCAGGACGATTCGCGGATGCTCTTCATGAAGGGCATGGACCTTATTTTCTGCTGCAACGTTTTGATCTATTTCGACGGGCCGTCGAAGGCAAAAGTGATCAACCACTATTACAGCAACCTCAATTTCGGCGGCTATTTTTTTCTGGGAACCTCGGAATCGCTGTTGAAGCTGAACGAGAGCTTTCGCCTCGTACATTTTCCCGGGACGATTGGATATTGGAAACCATCCCTTAAAAGCGGCAAGCTATGATCACATCTGTTACCGAAACTATCCGTGAGCGCGTCAAGGCGATCGAAACCACGCCCGCCATTCCCACGATTTTTCTTCCGTTGCTGGAATTGCTGAACCTAGCCCCGGAACGGGTGAAGCTGGATGAAGTGGTGAAGCTCGTCTCCTATGACAACACGATCGCGGCGCAATGCCTGCGGGCGGCTAGTTCGCCGCTCTTCGGGTTGGCCAAGGCTCCGGAGTCGATTAAAGGAGCGATCATTACTTTAGGGTTGCGGCGCGTGCAAACGATTCTTCTTACTTGTTGCCTGGGCAATGCTTTTCCCACAGGCGACTGGGTGCTTGATCCGATTGTGTTTTGGAGGCACTCGCTGGGTTGTGCCATGATCTGCCAGAAATTCAGCAATAAACTGACCTCCTCGGATGGCGAAAAAGCTTATATGGCGGGACTGCTGCACGACATTGGCTTTCTTGTAAACTGCATGGCATTTCCCAAGGAATTTGGCGTAGCCGCAGCCTTGGCCGCACGAGAGCAAATTCCCCTGGATGAGGCGGAGCGTGCTTCCATGGGTTTTACCCATTGCGAAACCGGCCGGGCACTGGCGGAAAACTGGCATATTGCGGACGATATGGTGCAAGTGATCGCCCACCACCATGCGCCGGAAGAGAGTGAGGCGGCTCAACCGTTGGTGGCGCTGGTTCATCTGAGCGACATGCTTTGCCGCGTCCGCGGCATGGGATACGGCTACTACGAGCGCCACAGGGTCGACATCATGGGTGACCCGGCATGGGGCATTCTTTTGAAGGAGCACAAGGAACTCGAGGGAGTGGACCTGGCGCGATTTACCTTTGAACTGGATGAAGCGATTCCGGGAGTCTTTGAACTGGTGTCTACCATTTTTGGCGGCACCAAGAAGGCATAAAATTAGTGCTTTCAACTAGATCGCTGATTTTTTCCTCATTTCTTTACCCACCTCTGGGCGTAATACAACCTGACCAACTCCAATTGCAACTAATTTACTAGTTGACCCTTTCCCAAACAGAACGTCTAACGCAATAAGTGGTGAGGAGGAGTGGCCTTTGCCCCCGAGAAAGTCTGCGACATTAACGGAAGCCGAACTCCGGTTGATGGAAGTTTTGTGGCAAAAAGCGCCGGCTACGGTTCAGCAGGTGGTCGAGTATCTTCCCGAAAAAACGCCGCTGGCTTACAACTCCGTGCTTACGACCATTCGCATCCTCGAAAAGAAAGGTTACGTGAAGCACGTTAAGGATGGCCGGGCGCATGTTTACTCGCCTACTGTTGAGCGCAAAGAGGCTACGCGCTCCGAGATCCGGCATCTGGTAAGCCGCTTTTTCGGGGACTCTCACGAATTGCTGGTGCTCAATATCCTGGAAGATGACAGTATTGACGCGGCTGAAGTGGAGCGGCTGCGCAAGATGCTGGAAGGGGGCAAGTGACGATGCCGATCGCAAGCCATTGGCAAGCTCTGGCTGAGATGTTGGCCGGGAGAATGCTGAACAGCGTAGCCGAAGGGCTCGTTATCGCGTTGCTTGGCTGGCTAGTGCTGCGTGCCATGCGGCGGCAAAATTCGAGCACGCGCTTCGCCATGTGGTTTGCGGCGTTAGCCGCAGTTGCGTTGTTGCCGATGGTGGAAGGCGCTCGATCGAATGCCGGTACCGGCGTGGTGCATTCCGCCGTTCGGTTGCCGGGTTCTTGGGCGGTTGATCTTTTTGTTCTATGGCTGCTAATTGCCAGCGTTGGATTGGCAAAAATCGGTTTTGGTTTTTGGCAGTTGCGGAAATTGCGCAAGAGTTGCACGAAATTGGATTGCGATTCGCTCCCTCCTGTACTTCAGAGCACGTTGGCTGAGCACGGCTCCGGCCGGAGCATTAATATCTGCACCTCTGCACTGGTGCGTATGCCCACTGCACTTGGTTTCGTGAAACCGGTTGTGGTTCTTCCTGCCTGGGCAATGGAAGAGCTTGCTCCGGCAGAGCTCAATGCCGTCCTGCTGCACGAGCTGGCGCATTTACGCCGCTGGGATGACTGGACGAACCTCTCGCAGAAAATTGTGAGCGCACTGCTATTTTTTCATCCGGCAGTGTGGTGGATTGCCCGCGGGCTGGCGCGTGAAAGAGAGATGGCTTGCGATGACTTCGTACTGGCGGCAACGTCTGACCGCCGGGGATATGCCCAGTGCCTGGTTTCGGTGGCCGAAAAAAGTTTCCTGCGCCGCAGTTTGGGTTTGGCTCAAGCCATGGCCGGACGCATGAAACTTACTGCGGCGCGGGTCGCTCGTATTCTTGATACGCGTGAAAATACACAGCGCGCGGCCGCGACCAAAATCTGGAAGCCGGCGCTGGGGGTAGTGGCTACATTCTCCGCCGTTTGTTTGATCTCACTGCCGCATGCGCCCAGGCTTATCGCGTTCGAGGGCGGCGATTCGGCTTCCGTTTCGAGAATGGCTGCGGTGGAATCTCCGTCGAGTTTAGGAGCCAAAGTTGTTCCGACTAAATTTATCAGCAATCCTTTTAGCTCCAATGTGCGGACGGGCCATGCTGTCGTCCGCCATGCAACCCTGCATAGCGTAACTCACGAGAAAAAGAATGTTCTCACATCTTCCGCCGCGCCTGTGCAATTGGCCCCGGATCGGACCGATTCACCTCGATTGTTAAATGCAAATGCGAAGATCTCCGGCGACCGCGCTAACCTGCCGAATGCCGTTTTAGTCATCATGCAGACCGAGCGAGTCGACGAGGCTGGCCGGGTGTGGACCGTCTCTGTATGGCGGCTCACTGTTTATCATCCGTCCGAGGGGCCAGCCGGGCGGGAGACTGATCGGGCAGATCAGAAGGGAATCACACCGAAATCTACTTAAGCGGGAGTTCATGCCGAGAATTTGTGTATTTCAAGTAACTAAATAATTAGTTGTTCGACCTTAACCATTCACTTTCAACAAGGAGAAACACGAAATGAAAACCTGGCTTAGCAAAAACCTTTTGACCCGCCGCCTGATTGCGCCCGCATTGGCAATCGCTCTGACGCTTTCACTAGGCACCTACGAAATCGTCAAACCGGCGTACGCGAAGGGCGCAGCCGCGTCTCCCACCGCGACGCCGCTCGACGACAACAGCATCGGCGCATTGCTCTCGCTTGATCAGGCGATGGAAACGCTGGCCGCGCGCGTCACTCCGGCGGTCGTCAACGTAGCCGTCACCTCCCGCTCCAAGCCGCAAATTACTGACGACCAGATGCAGCAATTCCAGCAGGACTTACCGCCTGGCTTCGCTCCATTCTTTAACCATCCGATGCGCCCGCAGTCGCAGATCGAGCATGGCATCGGCAGCGGCGTGCTGATCTCGCCCGACGGATACATTGTGACGAATAATCACGTCGTCGATGGCGCGGTCGATATCAATGTCACGTTGAAGGATCGCCGCATCATGCACGCGAAGCTGATCGGTACCGATCCGCTTACCGATCTGGCTGTGATCAAAATTGATGGGAACAATCTGCCGAACGCGCCCTGGGGTAATTCGACAGAATTGCGCCCTGGACAGACCGTTCTCGCCTTCGGCAATCCGTTCGGCTTCCGCTTCACGGTAACGCGCGGCATCGTCAGCGGATTGAATCGTCCCAATCCCTTCTCGCAGAACCGTCGTTCTCCCGGCAGCTTCATCCAGACCGACGCGGCCATCAATCCCGGCAACTCCGGCGGCCCGCTGGTGGACGCGCGCGGCGAAGTGATCGGCATCAACACGTTCCTCGTTTCGTCGTCCGACAGTTTTTCAGGTATGGGCTTCGCGATTCCAACTCAAATCGTTCGCCCCACGGTCGAAGCTCTTATTCGTGACGGAAAAGTTCGCCACGGCTACATGGGCATCGGCATCAGCGACGTGACGCCGGAGAACGCGAAGTTCTTCCACGTCGAAAACAATGAAGGCGCGGTGGTCACGCAGGTGGAAGATGGTTCGCCCGCGGCGAAAGCTGGCTTAAAAGTTGGCGATGTCATCACTGAGCTCGACGGACAGAAAGTGGCCGATGCCAGCGAGCTGCAGATTCAGGTTGGGCAGAAGCAGCCTGGAACGAGCATCAAGCTGGATGTTCTACGTGATGGGAAGAACGTCAGCGTGCCGATCACTCTTGAAGAAATGGGCAGCCGCGACCATGACGGCAAGGAAGTCGGCAGCAATGGCCACGACAAACCGCGATGGGGTCTTGGACTTACCGATATGACTTCTGAATTGCGCGAGCAACTACAGGCGTCCGGCGACGTTCATGGAGCGGTGGTTGAGCAAGTGCAACCCGGCAGCGCCGCTGACAATGCCGGCCTGCAACGCGGTGACGTAATCGTGGAAGTGAATCGTCATCCGGTGCAGAACGCGGACGATGTGCGGAAAGCTTTGTCCGCAGTGCCTAAGGGGCAGGATGCGCTGGTGCTGGTATGGTCCAGCGGTGGGAGCACGTTCCGCGTGCTGCATGCCGGTCCCGCTAGTGATGATGCCCCGGGGATGTAACTTCTGTTCTCAGGGGGTTATGCTGGGTGCCCCATTTCTCGCGCGTTTTTTGCGCGAGAAATGGGGCTTTTTGTTCGCGCAGGCTGTAGCGGACTGTCCGCAAGATTGAATCCCGTTCGTTAGTGTTTTCCAGCGGGAACCGCTTGAGCTAGTTTGTCCGCCAGCCACAGTTTGATGAGCGATTGTCGCGTTACCCAACCGCCGCGCTTCCCGGTCCAGGGACTTCACCATCCAAACCGGAAAGCCCACATTCACACGCTTCGCATCGTTGCCCACTCGCCGGGTCTTGCTCAGGTCGAGATGATCCACGATGTCTCGCCGGCATCAAATTTTCAATCAAAAGTCCTGGCTTTCATAAATCGCTTTCTCCTTATCCCGCGACCGCCTCACGGAAATCAGCCGCAAGTTTTCTCCTCGCCGGGCGATCACCGCCGACCAATGTTTCTCGCCGATCTTAGCAATGAATACCTATCTGGGCTCATCCTCGGTACGCGCTGGAATCTCTACAGATGTTATCCTAGTGGAGGTTCGTACCCGATAAGGCCGTATCCCTTTCATGTCCAATCCAACCATTTCAGACCATCGTATTCCCGAATCCCAGCCCTCAACCGAAACCAGCGAGTCGTTCAGCGACCTGCTCTTGCAGTATGAGAAGAGCCATGCGCGCAAAGGTGAAGGTGGCAGCAAACAGCTGGAAGGTACGGTGATCGCGGTTTCCGCCGATTCGGTTTACCTGGATATCGGTTTCAAGAGTGAAGGGATCATGCCGCTGGTGGCGTTCCAGAGTGCGGGCGAAACCGTGAAGCCCGGCGACAAGCTGCTGGTTTCGGTAAAAGGCCGCGATCCGGAGGGGTATTACCAGCTCACGCGCACGAAGGTGGAGCGGCCCAAAGACTGGTCGGCGTTGGAGAAGGCATTTGCCGAGAAGGCTACGATCGTGGGCACGGTAACCGGCGTGATCAAAGGCGGACTCAGCGTGGATGTTGGGGTGCGCGCGTTTATGCCGACCTCGCGAAGCGGAATACGCGATGCCGCCGAAATGGTGAAACTGGTTGAGCAGGAGATTCTCTGTCGCATCATCAAGCTTGATGTCGCCGACGAGGATGTTGTGGTGGACCGCCGCGTTGTCGTCGAGGAGCAAGAGCGCTCAGCCCAAGAGCGCCGCTACTCGGAGATGAAAGAAGGCGACACGATGAGCGGAACGGTTCGCAGCCTGATGGATTACGGCGCCTTCGTTGATCTGGGCGGTATTGATGCTTTGTTGCACGTGAGCGACATCTCATGGAGCCGCGTGAACAAGCCGGCGGATGTGCTTTCCGTAGGGCAACAGGTCGAAGTGAAGATGTTGAAGATATCGACCGAGGGGGAGAAGCGCCGCATTTCCGTGGGGATGAAACAGTTGCAAACGCATCCCTGGGATGCGGCCGCTGAAAAGTACAAAGCGGGCGAGCGCGTGCGCGGAACGGTGACGCGCGTGATGGAGTTCGGAGCGTTCGTGGAACTTGAGCCGGGGATCGAAGGTTTGATCCATGTCTCGGAGATGTCGTGGGGAAAAAAGTTGAAGAGCGCCAGCACGATTGTGAAACCCGGCGAGAGTGTCGATGCCTTGATTTTGGGTGTGAATCTTGCTGAACGGCGCATGTCATTGGGGTTGAAGCAGGCGCTGGGCGATCCCTGGGCCGATGCCGCGCAGAGGCATCCTACGGGCTCCGTGGTCGAGGGACCGGTTGTGAGCATCCAGAAATTTGGAGCCTTCGTGCAGCTCGCTGAAGGGGTTGAGGGAATGATTCACATCGGCGACATGAGCGCGGAGAAGCGCATCAACCATCCGCAGGAAGTAGTTAGGATTGGACAGGTTGTGAAGGCGCAGGTGCTGGCGATCGATACAGAAAAGCGCCAGTTGCGGCTGGGCATGAAACAACTGGTCCCCAGCGGGTTGGATGAATACATTGCTGAACATAAAGAAGGAGATGTGGTCACAGGCCGCATGATGGAAGTTTCCAACGGCCATGCCCAGGTGGAACTGGGCGAGGGAATACAGGCCCGGTGCACGATGGATGTTTCGAAGACGCAATCTGAAAAAGCGGCTGCGGAATCAATGTCGCGTGATGCGAAGGCTGACTTATCTTCGCTGGGTTCGATGCTGCAAGCGCGCTGGAAGGGCGGCAAGGACGCGGGGCCTGCGAAACCCGAGCCGGTGCGGGCCGGGCAGATTCTCAAATTCCGCATCGCAAAAATGGATGCAGCCACTAAAAAGATTGAATTGAAGTTGGTTTAGCGAGGAATCAGGGATCTCAATCCCTCTCCCGCCTCTGTTCTTCCTGTTCTTCTTCTCGAACCCGCATTCCTGTCCCGGCAGCCGCAGAGGACTCGTCTTTCTTTTTCTTCCAATCCGTTTCCGCCAGCACGCTGATCGTCTCCAGCTTCTTTTTCTTGAGTCCGGCATTAATCGCGGGCAGTTCCTTCTGCGCCGTTTTCTGAAAATCGTCGATCACATCCTGTAGTTCGTGACCCAGCGATTCGGTTCGGGCCACTTGATAATCCGTAGGCTTGCCATCGTACCCAGTCACGGCTCCGTACAGTTGTCCCAGGTGTTCGCGGATGCGCTCTTCACCCGTAACCATTCCACCTTCTTTGGTAGCGACAATCTTCGAGCGCAAAGTATCGCAATCCGCGGCTAACTGCTTCAGCGGTTTGGCCAGCGGATCTTTCTCCGAAACTTTCAATAATCGAGCGTTGGCCGCGTTACGTACACCTTCGATCGCCTCAACTCCGTAAGTCATATGCTCGAGTTCCTTGTAAACTTTCATCGAAAGATCGAATTCCGCTTTGCGTTCGTCGAGCGAATATTTGGCGCGAGGATCGATCGCCACGTTGAGTTGTTCGGTGTAAGTCTGGTCACCCTTGGTGAGTTTTACGGTATACGTGCCGGGCAATACGCGTGGACCTTGCGCGGCTTCAAATAAAGCCGAGGCGGCGGGAGCGACCGCGGGCGCCTTTACGTGCATACTCCACGAGGCACGGTTCAATCCGCGATGCTTGCTGCCGGCGACTGTATCTACCAGCTTCCCATCCTGATCAAAAATTTCAATCTTCAAATCTCCGAAGATGTGCCGGCCCTTTTGGTAATAGGTGATCTGCGCGTCCAAGGGGCGATTGCGGCCGTGGAACGATTCGTCACCCTCGGGCCAGCCTCCGGACACGTCGAAATATTGAATTACCGGCCGCGCTGCCAGCATCGCCGCATCCTTCGACATCACTTCGGGAGTCAACGTGCGCAGCGGCGAGATATCGTCGACGATCCAGATGCCGCGTCCATGCGTCGCCAGCACTAAGTCCGATTCCCGCGCCTGGAGGGCGATGTCATCTACTGGAACGGCTGGGAAGTTCGATCCCTGATACTGTGCCCACTTCTGTCCACCATCCACTGAAATCCACAAACCGAATTCCGTGCCTAAAAAAAGCACGTTAGGGCTTACGGTGTCTTCCTTAATTACGTGCGCGAAGCCGCGCACGCCATTTTCCTGCGCTGGAAGTGCGGTCCATGTCTTTCCGTAATCCGTAGTTTTGTACACGTACGGCTTCATGTCTCCGAATGTGTGCCGATCAAATGTGACGTATGCGGCGCCTTCATCGAAGCGGCTGGCCTCAATTGTCGAAACCCATGAATTTTTCCCCAGTCCGGCAACATTGCTCACCACGTTCGTCCAGGTCTTTGCCCCATCGCGGGTGATTTGCACATTGCCATCGTCTGTGCCGACCCAGATGATCTGTCCATTTTTCGGCGACTCCGAGATCGAATAGATCGTGGTGTGCATCTCAGCGGAAGAGTTGTCGATCGTCACACCACCGGATTCTTCCTGCTTTTGCTTTTCGGGATCGTTCGTCGTCAGGTCGGGAGAAATGCGATCCCACGACTGACCATGATCGCGTGAGCGGAACAGAAACTGCGCGCCGATGTAGATCGTCCCTTTTTCGTTCGGACTCATATGAATCGGCGTGTTCCAGTTGAAGCGCAGTTTTCCCTCGTTGTAATTCGGCCAGGGATGAATGTCGCGGGTCTCGAACGTGTGCCGGTTCACGCGGCCGATCTCACCGCCCTGGGCTTCGGCGTAAAGATAATCCGGATCGGAGGTATCCTCGAACATCCAGAAGCCGTCACCGCCATACATATTTTCCCAGCGCGAATTCGTTACGCCACCGGGATATGAGGAATCGCCCACCCAGGAACTGTTATCCTGCAAGCCGCCATAGACGTGATATGGATCCGAGTTATCGACGCTCACGTGATAGAACTGCGACACCGGCAGATTCATCTGGTGTTTCCAGCGGTTGCCGCCGTCTTCGCTGCGCCACAATCCGCCATCGTCGCCGGCAATCACGATGCTGGTATTTTTAGGATCGATCCATACATCGTGGAAGTCGCCATGCGCCGCGCTGGAGACCACATTGAAGGTTTTTCCGCCGTCGTTGCTCAACAGAAGAATTAGATCGGGTTTAAAGATTTTGTTTTCATCTTTAGGATCGACAATCAGATTGCCGAAATAAAATGGACGCCACACCATGAAGTTGCCGGCATCGAGCTTTGTCCAGGTTGCTCCAGCATCGTCGGAGCGATATAAGCCTCTTCCTTTTTCCGCTTCAATATTGGCGTACACCACATTCGGCTTCGACTCGGCCACCTGCACGGCAATGCGCCCGTACGGTTTTGGGGGCAATCCACTGGCGTTCTTTTCACTGATTTCGTTCCATGTCGCTCCAGCGTCTGTTGACTTGAACAACCCGCTGCCCGGCCCACCTGAGCGGAAAGTCCAACCTTGCCGCCGAAAGTCCCACATAGCGGCATAGATGGTTTTCGGCTCTTGTTTGCTGCGCGCGATCATGGCGCAGCCACTTGCCCCATTCGTTCCCGCTAAAACTTTTTTCCAGGTTTTGCCGCCGTCGGTCGTGTGGTAGACACCACGCTCGTCGTTGTCATCCCACAAATGTCCTGTGGCGCAAGCTAAAACATCATTGCTGTCGCTGGGATTTACCAAAATTTTGGCGATATGTTCGCTATCTTTCAGGCCAACGTTGGTCCAGTTCTCGCCACCGTCGGTCGACTTGTATACGCCGTCGCCAATCGATACGCTGTTTCGCAGCCACGCTTCGCCCGTGCCCACCCAAACAATTTTCGAGTTCGAGGGATCAATCGCCACCGCACCAATCGACTGCACGTCTTCGCGGTCGAACACAGGCTTGTACGTCGTGCCGCCATTGACTGACTTCCACACTCCGCCGCTCGCCGCGCCGACAAATACTGTAATGCGGCCGTTCTCCTCCACCGCATCCAGCGCGGCAATACGCCCGCTCATGGCCGCCGAACCGATGTTGCGTGCCGGCAATCCGGAGACCGTCGCGGCGTCGAAACGATAGGAGGTCTGCGCTTTAGCCTGCAACGATGAGCAGAGCGAGGTTCCGGCAAACAGCAAAGTTATTACCCAGCGATTGCGAGCGGATAATTTCATCTAAGAGTCCTTCTTCACGCGACAAGTTTTTTACCGAAATATTCGTTTTAGGGCAGGCTCTTCGTTCCACCTGAAGAACGGCTGCGTCCAGGACCAATCAATGAATCCCGACCATCCCCGATTTCTTTTCCTCGGTCTTCAACGACGGAGGCAACGCAAAGTCCGCCGGATCGATCGCCACATTCACTTCCATCTTCTGCACCGTGGTCGTCTGCGCCTCGGGATTGTTCTTCGGCCCGCTCGAAATCGAGAACGGAAACATCACCCCCGCCACCGGCTTGTACGAGCCCAGCCCCACTATGCGCTCCCGCACCGCTCCGCGAATGAATTGCTGGATCTCTTTGCGAATCTCGATAAACGTATCGGGATCGAGGTAGTCATAAATCACGTCGCCGTTCTTCAGCGTGATCTTCAACCGCAGCGCATCGTCGCCATCCACCACGTCGTGCCCCAGGTATTCCACGGTGCTGCCTTTTTCCTTGTAATCCACCAACGGACCTTCGAAATCGTCTTCCAGCATCAGGTCGCGCAGGTCGTCCTCGCCCATCAGTTGTGGGTCTTTTTTCCCGCCAAATGGTTGAATCTGCCAACCGGTCGAGCCATCAAAAGCCTGCACCGCCGTCATTCCCTGCAAGGCGAACGTCTGCCGGATTAGATTCGGCCGCTCGTTTTCCCTCCCCACTACAGCAACGAAGCCACCTCCGCCCTCAAACTTGGCCGACATGCGCAGAGTTTTGATGGCCTTGATTTTTTCCATCCCGCCCCTGGCCTCGATATTTTTAGCAATGAGTTCGTCCGCGGTTTGCGCAAGAGAGGTAGGGGGCGCGAAGAAAGATGCAAAGCAACAACAGATGGCGATTAGCACTACGGCATGACGCATCGAGCAACTCCTGTTTGTAAAGGAACGCTAACCTGAGAAACGAGACACCGTACTGTACCCGGTAGTAGACCGTGGATTCAAGTGAAGGTTAGCAAGAAGAAATAGTGAAGAGCGGGGCGCGGGCGCGCCCCGCCATAGGCATCAATCAGTGAATCAGTGCCGGGCTATGCAGCCGTTTAGCGGATCGGTCATGTCGTTGATAATGGCTTCCTGCCCGGTTTTCACATGCGTGTACGAGGGAGGAACTCCGGCATCCACACCCTCGGCCCCTGGGCAGCCGCTGATGGCATTGACGGTCAGAGAATTGCCGGCCTGCTGCGCGTTGGTGAATTGCAGATAAAAAAGCTCTCCCTGCGTCTCCACATTGGTTCGGACAATACCGGGCTTGAAGTTTTCGCACAGCCACCCCGACATTGCGGTGTGGGGATAATTGAAACTGGGCTGTTGCGGGCTGGTGAAATCCACGGCACTTTGTTGCAGCCAGTGCTGGTTGTAGGTGGTTTCCTGCGAGTTGTTTCCGCATGCCGGACCGGTCACCGTGGTTCCGCCGGTCCACTCCTCGACAAGGTTGGCGTCGACGGGAACATACTCCAGAGAATAGCCCGGCGGCGTCTGATGAGCGGTCCAGCCTTCGCACCCGGCCTGATTCTGGCCGGGTTGGCAAATCAAAGTTGACTGGCCGTTGGCGCCGTTTGAAGAAATCTCGCAGCCGCGCTCGATATCGCTGAACGGCGGGCCATTCTCCAGCACGGCTTTGTCGAGATATCCCTGCCCGTTTTCCGCGGTCGCCGCACCGGCGTTGTACCATGCCAGCGCGTAAGAAATGGCAGCCGAGCCGGCGCTGGTGCCTTGCACGCACATACCGCCGCGAGTCCATATCAGTCCGCCATTGCGCACCCAGTTCAGGAAGCTCGCGGGCCGGCAAGCGGCGTTGCGGATGCTGTACGCGTTGTTGTTGGAGTTGACGTTGGTGTCTTCCCAAGGAACGCCGGTGCCTCGTTCTCCGCGTATATTTGGTCCCCAGGCGATCTGCACGACCTGATAACCCGCGCTCACGTAGCTGTTGACGTAGGCTATTTCGGAAGTGGAATTGGCGGCCAGTCCTCCGGAACCGCCCGACAGCATCACGATGGTTCCCTTGGGTTCGCCGCTGGGATTTTTAACGCCGTAAACAAACTGCAAATCATCATCGCCCGGGCACCCGGTCAGGGTCGCTCCGTGGCAGCTCATTCCGGAAGCGAAATTACGTTCGCCGCAGGGTTCCGGGGTGGAATCCGTGACTGTGCCAAGCGTTTGCGCAGCAGACTTTGGGGGATATGCGAATGCGGCCAATGCTACGGCCAGGCTGGCGACTAGCGCGACTTTCTTCATTAGGTAAACCGCTCCTTAGCTTTCTTTCGTTCCATGCTTTCACTGCAACACTGCTGTAGTACTCGGTTCAGTAAGGCTCCATCATTTCTAAAATGAGGATTTGCAAATCGAGGGCAGCATTCCAGGTTCCAAATCGAACGACTGCAGCATCTTGCAGCACTTACGAGTGGCTGATGGTGGCCCAAGTACGAAATATCCGGACTACACGCAAGGGGTGCCTCGGGAAAGCTTTAATGGAGCCGCTTTTGGCGGTATATGAACGGTATCTGAACTATAAGAAGTGCAAATTGTTTGCAGGTCTTAGCCGTTCTGGTGCGCCAAGCACCCTCAGGGCCAGCATTAGAGTAATGGGCGGACGCCGGTTGGACCATTGAGTTCCCGGCTATCTTGTGATGGATGCCTGCGGCGAAGGTAAAACTTGACCACGCCCAGAGAACTATTTTCAGAGGATGTTGTGTAAATGGCCGAATTCATATGGCATGACCGCACGTCAGGTTGACCTGCGGTTATGCCATATCTATCGATGCACTTACCAGGTGGAAATCAGTGAGTGAACGAAAAGTTCAGCCCGGTCGTAAAAATCACATCATTATCTTTTGTGCCCGTCGGGGGATTCGATACATAAATGTCGCTGCCCTGGTTCTGCCAGCCCAGCCACTTGCTGATCTTCGTCACAGTGCCGAAGTCGAATTCGCCGCGATATTGGCCGGCATATCCGCTTGAGAGGTCCGGGTAGATATAGAACTTCTCGGTGATCACGGTGCTCTTGCCGGCCTTGTGCATCAATTCTTCGCCCAGAGTGAGCGCGGCAAACCGGTTAGTTACGCCGTAGGAGGCGAATGTGGGAGGGACAGTGAGCGGAGTGTTTATTGGGCCATCGGAATAAGTTTCGTGGGTGTAGTTCACGCCAGCCAAAATGTCGAGGGTGGTGTTGTCGGATTTAATCGCGTGATAACCCAGACCGGCGCCATACACGCTGCGCAGATCGAGATCCTGCAAAGCGTTGCTCATGAAATCGGCGCCGACGAAGCCGAATACTTTTGGCTGGAAGTTGCGGTCGTAACGGATTCCGCTGGTCACGAGATCGGCTACGGTACTCGGCGTGGCCAACTGGTTGTTGGTGTCGAGCGATGTCAGGTAAATCGTGATCTTATCGTTCAAAGTGGCATGAACCGCGTTAATCCCAATGGCAAGATTCGTGGTCTGGCTATTGCCGCGGGCCAGCGAAAATCCTACATTCGCGCCACCATTCCATCCGCGCAGCAAGCCGGGGTGCAGTGACTTCTCATAGGCCATTTCTTCGGCGTCGTTGCGGATTACCGCAACATTCGATTCGGGAACCTCGACGGTGCCGCCGCTCTTGGTAGCGACTTCAAGTTTTCCATCGGTGGTGGTCACCGGTCCGACAATAGTCTTTTTGTCGGAGGTGGTTACGTGCAGATCCTTATCGCTGATCACCTGCGTAATCGCTTTGAAGTCGACCGTGAGATCTCCGGCATAATCGGTGTGCAGAACCAAGGTCTTGCCATCGGACTTCACGATGGTCCCGGTCAAGTGGTCGCCATTTTTCAAGGTAATTTGATCGGCAAATAGGGCAGAGGTTAAGCAGAGAAATATAACGAGAGCGGAAAATTTGAATTTACGCAACACAACTGCCTCCAGCTTTCAGAGTTTTTATTGGACAGCTAAAATTCGATACACACCCGGAGCACAAGGATAAACAGGACAGGAAAATGTCGACAAAGAGGCTATGAAATCAAAGGAGACTACTGCATGCGAAAAGGAAACTCGCTTACGCCTTGGTTTCTTTGGATTCGGGGCTCTTGCTCTCGGCCGGAGCAGCAGGCGTGTCTTTCATGCCCTCTTTTAAGGCACGAATTCCTTCGCCCAAACCTTTGCCAAGTTCCGGCAGCTTCTTGGGGCCGAAGACCAGCAGAGCGATCGCGAAAATGATAATCAGATGCGTTGGTTGAAACAAACCTTCAAGCATCGGAACCTCCAAACGACACAGACACCTGTTCATACGGTACCGGAGCGGCAGGGGGAAGTCAAACTTGATTGCGGGAAGGCAGTGGTGCAGTTTGGCTTACGCGTTAGGCCGGTTAAGCGGGAGATCCTTCGCTACGCCTGAAAAACGGCTACGCTCAGGATGACACACTCGTATAAAAACTAAACCGCACCATTACCTGTAGAAATCCCATAGCGCTCACGGAATGCAATGACGCTGGTATGATTCGACGATGTCGCGGCGGGGGAAGTTCATCACTTTTGAAGGGCTCGACGGAACCGGCAAGAGCACGCAAATGCGCAAGCTGGCGGCGGCGCTGCGCGCGGACGGACATAAGGTGGTGGAAACGCGTGAACCGGGCGGAACTCCTACGGGAGAGAAAATTCGCCGTGTGCTGTTGGATTCGAGAACGGAGGGGCTTTCACCGTTGGCGGAGATGGCTTTGATGTTCGGTTCGCGCGCGCAGCACATTGCGGAGGTGATTTTGCCGGCGGTTAATCAAGGGCAGATCGTGCTCTGCGACCGCTTCACCGATTCCACGGAGGCGTACCAGGGAGGCGGGCGCAAGCTGGGAAGCGAAGCAGTATTGCGGCTGCACCGCATTCTTTGCGAAGACTTGCAGCCAGATTTGACGATCCTGCTGAGCTCAGACCCGGCGACGAGCGTGGCGAGGGCGCGGCAGCGAAACCGGCACAGTGCCGATAGCGCGAAGAAAAATCCGGACAAGCATCTGGATGAAAACCGGTTTGAGCAGCAGAGCCGGGCTTTTTTCGGCCGCGTGCATGATGGCTATCTCGCGATTGCCGCGCGGGAACCGCAGCGCGTGGTGGCGGTAGATGCAAGCGGAACGCCCGCGCAGACTCACCGGCGGATTATGGATGTGCTGCAACGGAAACTAAAGTTGGGGAGAAACTGAGTATTTCAATGATTCGCGCGTAACAGCCTTTGGCTCATGCCTCCGTGATGCCCACCCTTGCAAAAAATGCAAGGGTGGGGCACCCTCATTTGTAGTTTCTTATGTCCTTTGCTGATTTTCACGGCAACACTGAAACCGTTCATCGGCTGCGCGATATGCTGGCGCGCAACCGCTTTCCGCACGCCGTGGTTCTTTCCGGCGCACGCGGCTCGGGCAAGTACACGCTGGCTCTGATGCTGGCGCAGGCTTTGAATTGCCTTGCGCCGTCGGAGACGGATGGGCTGCCAGATTTCTGCGGACAATGCGAGAATTGCCGGCGCATCGCCCAATCTTCTGACCTCGAGGCGCGCTGCGCTGAAGCGGTTGAAACCCGCGAAGGCATGCGCGAAACCGATAAGAAAGAAACGCGGCTG
This sequence comes from Candidatus Aquilonibacter sp., assembly GCA_035486715.1. Taxonomy (GTDB): domain Bacteria; phylum Acidobacteriota; class Terriglobia; order Terriglobales; family Acidobacteriaceae; genus Sulfotelmatobacter. Next base: position 284,492 of record DATHMV010000024.1, on the reverse strand, counting down.
TTCGTGCAAACACATCCCGATGTGCTGGTGATCCCTCCCGACCCGCCGCAGATGATGATTAAAGTGGACCAGGTGCGCAGGGTGATCGAGACGATTAACTATCGGCCGTCCGATGCACGGGAGCGTGTCTATATCTTTACCGACTCCGCATTCATGAAGGAAGCGGCGAATTCGCTACTGAAAGTTCTGGAGGAGCCTCCGGAATTTGCCACGATTTTTCTGCTCTCGGAAAATCCCGGAGAGCTGCTTCCCACGATTCGATCACGATCGATGGTATTTCCGCTGGCTGCTTTGCCGGTGAATGAAGTGGAGCGCTATCTGGCGAAGCATCGTCCGGAATGGAAGCCGCCACAGCGAGCTTTAGTGGCAAGATTGAGCGAGGGCGCGCTGGGGCGAGCACGCAGCTTCGATGTGGATGCGTATATTGCTGCTCGCGGCGATGCGCTGGCAATCCTGAACTCTGCCTTGCTGGGAGGGGAGCATACTGCACTGTTCAAGATAACTGAATCTTATCGTCCCGGCGCCGAGGGCCGGGAGAAGACGGAGCAGCTTCTCCGCACTCTCTATTCTTTGCTTCGCGACCTTATGTTTTTGAAGGCGGAGACGCCGGAACTGGTCCGCAATATCGACATTCAGAGCCGGCTCGCAAAGATGGCTGAAACTGCCGATTTCGACTGGATCGCCATGGCCTCAGACCGGTTGGCCGACGTGGAACGGGGTATGCGCCGGAACCTGTTGCGCTCTTTATCGCTGGATGCTCTCGGCCTGGCTCTCGAAAAGGCCGGTTAAGGTTTCCTGAGAAACACCAACTCTATAATTGCTTTATTTTTAGCAATTTACCGCGATTACTTCGGTGGTTCTACTCCCTTCGGATTCATTGTTTGGTCCCTCCGGCCCGCCTATAATTGAACTACTCTGGTTGAAGGATTCTCGGTCAGGTTCCGGGTAGCAATATGCGAGGGTGAGGTATGCCTTCGCCAGGAATGAAGGAGTGTGAATCCGGAAAATGCGAAAGCGCCTGCAAATCGTCTTGATGGCCAGCACATTATCCGCGACCTCGCTTTGCCTCATTCCTCAACTACACGCTGCGGACGGGGAAGATTCTTCCCAAAAGATCACTGCCTCCGATGACCATGGACGAACAGTCTATGTGAATGATTCGGTTACGGCTGGGCCAGCGAAGCACGCGGAAGCCCCTGTGGCTCCCAGCCGCACGCTCATGTATTGGAGTTCCAAGGAGAATCGCTGGAAGCCGGTGCCGTCGCCTAACGCAGCTTCAATGAAAGCGGCACGGTCGGCAGCAGCTGAAGTCAGCCAATATATTCGACGGGAGTCGAACCAATCGGCGAATGCCAGGATCATGGCTGCGAACTCTACAGCGAACTCTGTCGCCAACTCTGCCGCTGTGGCTACGTCGGATGATATCGACAGCGCGATTGAGCAGGCTGCGGCGCGGCACAACGTGGATCCAAATCTGGTGCGCGCCGTGGTGAAGGTGGAATCGAATTTCAATCCGAATGCGGTTTCGCGCAAGGGTGCGATGGGGCTGATGCAGTTGATGCCCTCGACAGCGCGCCAGTTAAAAGTGAAAAATCCCTTTGACCCGGAGCAGAACGTAGATGCGGGCGTTCGCCAATTAAAGCAACTGCTGGAAAGTTATGGCGGCGACGTGAAATTGACCCTGGCCGCCTACAACGCAGGAGCGGGAGCTGTGGCCAGAAGTTCGGGAGTTCCGCACTATGCGGAAACGCAAAATTACGTGCGGCGGATTACGAATCTTTATTACGGCAGCGCTTCCGGCGCAAATGGGCCATCGCGCGATCCCGTTCGGGTTCAACGGGATGCGAGGGGCGTGTTGTACATCAGCAACACCGAATAAGCTTGCCGCATCTCTTTAGTTATCGTTCTCTATCTCTCAGGCACCTAAAGTTGGTTTAGCCAACGGATTTACCTAAGGCGAATAAAGGTACGGGCTGATTATTTTGAAGAGCTCATTGCGGGAGCGTGGTGTGCGGGGAGCACTGCTAGCCCTAGCCTTCGCCTCGTTCGCATTGCCGGCTGCGCAGGCGCGGACACATCACTCCGATTCCTGGGCGCGGGAGCGCTTTGCCACGGCAGAGCGGATGCGCGAGGCGCTGAATGGACGTCCCTTAGCCGAGAGAAGCCGCAAAGACTACCAACGCGTGGTAAATGCCTACCGGATGGTTTATTTGGGGGCGCCGGCCTCCAGCAAAGCCGATCCCAGCGTGGTTGCCGTAGCCGAAACCTTAGTGGAGATGGGGCGGCGCTTCGAAGACGACAAAATCCTGAACAAGGCGGTTGAGCAATATAAGTTTTTGCGGAAGGAATATCCCGGCAGCAAATACCGCTTCGACGGGCTGTTCACGATCGGCGAAATTTATAAGGACGATCTCAATGATCGGGAAGCGGCACGGGCGGCTTTCCAGGAGTTTCTGCGGCGCTATCCGCACAATCGTTTATCCGATGGGGCTCGCCAGGCGATTGCTGAACTGGACCAGCCACGGCCAGCTCCCGATTCGCAAAAAACCGCAAAGAAGAAGCAGCCGGAGCATAACGAAAATACTGAAGCCAGCAATAATGAAGCCAGCGATGCCGGGAATGATCATGCACCGCAGGCGGCTTCCGAAAAAGATGAACCGGCTTCCAATCGTCTGCCGCGCGTGACCGGCATTCGACATTGGTCTACTCCCGATTACACGCGAGTTGCGATCGACCTGGAAAGTGATGTGAAGTTTTCCTCGCAGCGCATCGCGAGCCCAGCCCGCATTTTTTTCGACCTTAAGGATACGAAGCTGGCCTCGACGCTGGTGGGAAAGAGCTTCGATGTCGACGATGGCTTTCTGAAAAAGGTCCGGGTAGCGCAGTTTGCCCCGGGACGCACACGTGTGGTTCTCGAGGTCGACAATCTTTCGGAATACGATGCCTTTCTGCTGCCAAATCCATACCGGTTGATCATCGATATTCATGGCAAGAATGCGCACACGAAACGGGGTAAAGGTGAAACGGCTGCGGATACGGATGGCGGTCCGTTGCCCAAGCCGGATGCTGTTCAGCCCGAAACGACTTCAGAAAAGACTCAGTCTGCTGCTTTGGCGGATACAGCGCCATCCGATTCTATTGCGGGGAAGAAATCGCAGAGCGCCATCGTGAAAAAAATTGTAGATGCCGATGACGACGATGAAGCCAGCGTTGCGGAGACTGAGGCTGTGGAGGTTGGCGCAGCCAAACACAGCAAGAAGATAGCTTCGCATGACGGCATTGTCGTCGATAAAGTGGCTAAAGCCGATGTGGATGATTCACAACCTACATCTGATTCCGGTACGTCGAATTCTGCTCCATCGAATTCCAGCGCGAACGGCAATTCTGCTTCGCATCACAAAAGTTCAGCGCGGGCGCTTGCTTCCAATAAGTCAGAAAATTCGTATGATCTGAATATTCGTGAAGCCCGGCCGACTGCCAGCGGCGATCGATCTCTAATTCGCGCGCTGGGATTAAAAATCGGCAAGATCGTGATTGATCCTGGCCATGGCGGCCACGATACGGGCACAATCGGCCCGAACGGGCTGGAAGAAAAAGATTTGGTGCTTGAAGTGGGACGCCGCCTGGGCAAACTTCTGGAAACACGCCTGGGCGCTGAAGTGGTTTATACCCGCAAAGACGATACGTTTATTCCGCTGGAAACTCGAACGGCAATTGCCAACCAGGCGCGGGCGGATTTGTTTGTCTCGATCCACGCCAACTCCAGCCACGATCCCGATGCGCGCGGAGTGGAGACCTATTACCTAAATTTCACCTCTTCGCCGGAGGCGCTGGAAGTGGCGGCGCGCGAGAATGCGGTATCGGAGAAATCCATTTACGAATTGCAGGATCTGGTGAAGAAGATCGCGCTGAAGGAAAAGATCGAAGAGTCGCGCGAATTCGCCGGCGATGTGCAAGCCTCGCTGCACAGCGGGCTGGCCGCAAAAAGCCCTGCCATTCGCGATCGCGGGGTGAAGAAGGCTCCATTTATTGTTCTGATCGGCGCAAACATGCCGTCGATTTTGGCCGAAGTTTCCTTTGTCAGCAATCCGGCGGACGAGCACCGCCTGGAAACCAGCGAATACCGCGAGCGCATCGCCGAATCGCTCTACCGCGGCATTGCGAAGTATGTGAACGGGTTGAGCGGAGTCAAAGTTGCCAGCAAGATGGACAAAACGGCGGGACAGTAGCGCGCGCCGTTTGAAATCGCAACCCCCTAATCTGGCCTTGCCTCCTGCCCAAAAACCGATAGCGGTGCAGTTTGGCTTACGCATTAGGCCCGATTAAGCGGGGGATCCTTCGTCACGCCTAAAAAACGGCTACGCTCAGGATGACAGAGTCGTATAAAAAGCCAAACCCACCACTACCCAAAAACCTACCCGGAAACTTTTTCTCAACCGCTGTGGTCTAATAAATAAGGGCATTTGATTGCTCCAGCGGTGTATCCATGCGCATTTCCAAATTCGCAGACATTCTCATTATCTTTATTTTCGCAAGCGCTGTTTTCTTGAGCGCGGCCTTTGCGTCCGGCCAGAGTTCGAATTCGGCTGCTCCCCCCATCCTGCCGAAGCAGTTTGCGGGATGGGAGATCCAGGGAGCGGCGCAAGCGAGCAAGGATCCAGCCGCGGCGGACCCCACGAATGCGGCCCTGCTCAAAGAGTACGGTTTTACCGACTTTGAGTCGGCGACCTATAAAAGCGACGATGGCCGCACGCTGAAGATTCGGGCGGCGCGATTTGCCGATGCCAGCGGCGCTTTTGGCGCTTACACGCTCTATTTGCAGCCGGAAATGACGCGGGAGGAAATCGGCGACCAGGGAGCATCGGCGGATCGCCGGGTTTTGTTTTATCGCGGACATATTTTGGTGGATGCGGTATTCAGTCAAATGTCGGCCATGTCGGCGGCTGGGCTGCGTGAATTGGCCGGTGCACTGCCGCGTCCAAGTGGAAATGCCGGCAACCTGCCGCCGATTCTCGCCTTCATGCCGCATCACGGCTATGCGGCCAACACCGAGAAATATGCGGAGGGAGCGCTCGGCTTGACCGCAATGGCCTCGCCATTACCGGCAAGTCTGGTGGATTTCAGCGTGAGCCCCGAGGTTGTGCTGGGACAGTACTCCACTCCCAGCGGCGCAGCCACGCTGATGTTGATCGAATATCCGACGCCCGCGTTGGCGGCGGAGCATTTACGGCGTATCGATGCCGCTAACCATGCCGCGCAACCGCAGCCCGGAGTGGAGGCGGTGGAAAAGATCGGTCCATTTTTTGACAAGCGCACGGGGCCGATCGTCGCCATCGCCGCTGGTTCGCTTTCCGCCAGCGATGCGCAAACTCTTCTCGGTGCGGTCAACTATGAAGCCAGCGTTACGTGGAACGAGAACACCTACTTCGATAAGAAAGACAATATCGCTAACTTGCTGGTCAATATTATTTTGCTGTGCATGATTGTGGGCGCAATCTCGCTGGCTGCCGGGCTGGCCTTTGGCGGGGGACGCATTCTGCTACGCCGCTATTTCCCAGGCCGCGTTTTCGGGCGCGCCGACCAAGACGAGTTCATTTCTCTCGATCTCTCAGAACCCACGGCGCGAGCGTCGGCGGATGGAAGGTCTATCGGCCCAAAAGGCTTCAAACGGTCTTAAGTGCCTCAGAAATAGCGGTTTAGCGCTGGAGAAGGCGATTTTCGTCTCAATTTGAAACGTTCTACGAGCCTATTACTTTGTTATTCAAATCATTGAAAACAAAGGCGTTTATTTCCCAAAAATTGCTTGACACCCCTTTTTTCGGCTCATAAGATTCGTTCCAGAAAGTTTTGACGGAATTTAAAGCTCCGTTGGAACTATTCTCCCTTGAAAAGAAGAGGTCACCCTGTTGCCGGGTGGCCTTTTCGTTTGGCTTTTACGCTGGCGGAAATATCCCACCCTTAAACTTAAGAGCCGAAAGAAATCACAAGAATCCGGAACTACTGGCTGCGGCGTGCGTATCTTCTGATGCGGCGAATATGGTGCGGCGAACATTTGCCGCGAAATTGCCGCTGACGAGCCAGGAGAAAATAAAACCATGTTCTGCGATGGGTGTGGCGCTTCGGTTCAGCCGGGCCAGGGCTTCTGCAATCGTTGTGGCAAGCAAATTGTGGGCCCGGTGTCGGTTATGCAGCCGCGCCCCGGACGAGTGCAAGGCCACGTGCATTTGCTGGGCATTCTCTGGCTCGCGATTTCGGCTTTCAATACGATCGGCGGCGTGATCCTCTATGTGATCGCGAATACGCTGTTGGCGCATTTGCATGAAATGGGTGCGCCGCAGGAAGCGCCCACGGGATTTCTGCGTCCGCTCCTGAGCGTGGTTGCGATCTTCATTCTGGCTAAAGCCGCCTGCGGATTTATTGCGGGATGGGGCTTGCTGCAACGCGAATCGTGGGCGCGAATCATCGCGCTGGTTCTCGGATTCGTCGCGCTCTTCAATATTCCCTTCGGAACGGCAGTTGGAGTTTATACCCTTTGGGTTCTGCTGCCGACTCAGTCGCAGCGAGAATATGAGGAGTTGGCGGCGGGACGGGCTGCGTAAGCGAAATGCGCGTGCGGTTGAGTTTAATGTTTCTGATATTGGGTGCGTGATCCTCACGGTTGCGTCTGCTTTTGCCTGGTAATTTGATAAACTGGAACGGTTCACTCGAAGGCCGACGTAGCTCAGTTGGTAGAGCAGCCGATTCGTAATCGGCAGGTCAGCGGTTCAAGTCCGCTCGTCGGCTCCATTTAACTCCTCTGTTTTGTTCCCAATGCCCCAACTTAGATGAGAATCGTCAATGCCAATTGAACAGCGACCTGTTGCGTGTGATTCCCATGCACACTCTGCACGGGTTTGCAGGCGAGTTCCGTTTCGAGCCTGTCCATCGTTTCGACCGACTTTTCGTCAACCCTCGCAGGAGATGGACAATTTCGGCAATAACACTTAGCGGGACCTACGTTGCGGTGGAACCGTTCCACTTACATCGCTATCTTGATGAAGCAATGTTTCGTTACAACAATCGCGGCACCAAAGACAATCCGCTGAACGATGCAGATCAGTTCGATGCGGCAGTGCGCCAGATCGTTGGGAAGCGGATCACCTACAAAGAGCTAACGGGAAAATCGGAAGCGGACACGGTGCCATTTTGATTGGCGCAAGCGTACTAGAAGATTGAAGCGTGGCAGAAAACCCCGTCGAGTTAAGTCGGACGATTCCAGTAGATCTTTAGATCCCACTTCATGTATGCTTCCGGTAGATGAATGTCGTTGCTCAGAAATCGGTCGATGTCGCGCTGCGTGCGTGGCAGGATCAGGAACCCACAGTGGTGTTCAGCGGGGATTGTATGGACCTTCTCCGCTCCGTGCCGGACGGCTCAATTTCTCTTACGATCACCTCGCCGCCCTACTGCATGGGTAAAGAATACGAAACCTCAAACTCCATCAGCGATTTCATCGCAGCACACAAATTGATACTGCCGCAGATTGTCCGGGTCACCCGCGACGGCGGAAGCATCTGCTGGCAGGTGGGTTATCACGTAGAGGACGGACGCTGCGAACCGCTAGACTATCTGGTGTTTGACATTTTGCGTGCCCTGCCGGGAATCAACCTCCGAAATCGAATCATGTGGACGTTTGGGCACGGCCTTCACAGCCAGAGGCGATTTAGCGGTCGGCACGAAACAGTTCTATGGTTCACGAAGGGTAACAATTATTACTTCGATCTGGATGCAGTCCGCGTGCCCCAGAAGTATCCCGGCAAGCGGCATTACAAGGGCGCACATCGGGGGGAGTTTAGCGGGAATCCGAAAGGCAAGAATCCGAGCGACGTGTGGGAAATTCCCAACGTTAAAGCGAACCACATCGAGAAAACAGGTCATCCATGCCAATTCCCCGTGGGACTGGCGGAGCGACTCGTCCGGGGATTGTGCCCGAAGGATGGGCTGGTTTTTGATCCATATATGGGTTCTGCTTCGACGGGTGTAGCGGCAGTCATAAACGGCAGACGCTTCTTAGGTGCAGAAACAGAAGAGAAGTACGTAGCCCTTGCGTGTGACCGCCTGTCGATGGCTTGCGCGGGAACTGTGCAATATAGGCCAGTGAATCAGCCCATTCATGTGCCGAGCGGACATGAGGCTGTAGCTCGTCGCCCAGCACATTTTGTGGAGACATTATCGTGAGCAAGACAAAGAGCAAAGTTGCGGAGAAACATGCCGGGAAAGTAGATAAGCCGATTATCGTCTCGGCCTTAAAAGTCACGCAAAGCACGAACTCACTCTACCTCTTCAAAGCAGAGGCGTCGATTTTATACAAGGCGCTCTCAATCAATCGGCGAATCGAAGATAAGGACGAAGGCTATCAGCGTGCGTTATCGGTATCGCGCATACGGTCGATTGCTAATTACATCAAAGCGAAACGCGCGATTCCTGGAGCCATCATTGTCGCTCTCGACAATGCAACCTTCGATGGCAAGAAAAATGAGCTGACCATCCCAAAGGGCACCGATGTTGGGTGGGTAATCGACGGGCAGCACAGGCTAGCGGGCGCAGAGACGGCAGCGCGAGAGGGCCTAGACGTAGAGCTTCCGGTTGTGGCGTTCTTGAACATGGAAGAGAAACGACAGGTCGAGCAATTCGTAACAATCAATCGTGAGGGCAAAAACGTTCCAACATCGCTCTATCTGGATTTGCTCAAGACTTTGCCATTCAAGAAACCAGCGGATGCGGCGAGGGAGCGCGCGACGGATATTGGAACGGACTTGCGTCGGGACGAAGATTCACCTTTCTTCGAGAAGATCGTCGTCACTGTCAGCCCAAAGCCCGGACAAACGTCTCTAGTCAATTTCGTGCGAAAAATCTCTCCGCTTGTGACGGAAAAGGGAATGCTGTTCGTCTACACCGAGCGTGAGCAAAGCGCGGTAGTCTCGAACTATTTCAAGGGGCTGCGCCAAGTCTTTTCAAAAGAATTTGACAAAAAGGACAGCATTTTCTTCAAGACTGTTGGATTCGGAGCCCTGTGGAATGCCTTCCCTACTTTCTTCAATCTCGCAATAAAGAATCAAAAAGGCTTCACCGTTTCCGACGTGGTTGCGGTGTTCAAGCACATTGAAGATTTCGATTTTTCCGGGTGGCTGCAGTATGGAACGGGAAATTCGGCTGAAATCAATGCAGGCGAAGATCTGAAGACGGCGTTATTACTGGCCTTCAATGCGACGAACGGTGGATCGCTGAGAGTCTGAACCGAAATGTCTTGGCGCTCAAAGTGGCAAAACTTCAGTAAGAGAGACTGGGAATATATTCGTGCATCATGGCAGGGCAACGTCCCAATATTTCCAGATGTGGGATCGCCACCAGATCCCGGCCTAGAGGATCTCGCACCATTACAGGCGGTCACACTGCCACAACACAACGGCAGGTTCTCGGACGTGGCTGGCCTAAGATCAAACACACTCTGGGAAGCCGTATTCCTGTTTCATAAGTGTGCGCATACGAGTCTCGCTTCACAGCGCGTTGGGGTAGAAGGGATGCACAGTTGGAGCATGTTCAACGCCTACCACTCCGCTTTTTTAGGCGCAAAAGGACTAATGGCGTTATTGGGTGTCACCGTGCCGAAGATCAATGGCAACCAACTAGCGATTGACGTATTTCCTGAACCGACGAAAAAGAAGCGTGGTCCGACAAAGACAGCCCCAGACTTCCAAGAGTTTGTGATAGTACGACTTGCAGGGCTGCTGGAACAACGTCACCTCTGGGAAGCATTCCAGCGGGTTTTGAATATGACTGAAGCCAAGTGTTGGGACACAGCCCTGCGGCAAGAGTTGCTCGACTTGGATTTCGAGAAGATTACGCCCCCAAGGAATCACTTCTTGTATAAGGCGCACTACTGGCCGCTGTATGACCTGATGAAGGATGGTGTTGTTTCTGACTTCGATAAGCTCTTTGGGATCGAGTTAGACGTTGATGAGCAGGGCTTTCTCTTGCGTCTGTGTTTCTCGGTTTATTACCTCTTCGATCAACTGATGCACGATCTCGCCGGATGTTCTTCTCCCATCAAACAACAAATCGATGGTTCAAGAGTTTTTGGGAGTGCGGGTCTCGCTGTTGTTAATTGTTATGCAAATTTCGTGTCGCAAATCGCTATGACGGGAGCCGTCTAAAAGGGCAACCATGAAACCGCTACCGCCGCCTGATGTACCGGGCAAGACTGAGTTTGAGCGATTCGATAACGCCGTGCATAAGGTACTCGGCGTGTCGAAAGAAGAACTGCTAAAGCGAGAAGAACGCGAGAAGCAAAAGCCAGAAGTGAAGCGGCCTAAAAAATCCTAAGTGGCCGCTATCCCTGCCACGGCATGAAACCAAGCCTTGGCCCGATTCCTCATTTTGCCAAGTATATTATTGCCACAATTTCACTACAACGGCAGCAGACTACTCTAAGTTGTTATGGTGTTCATGATGGCTCACAGTTTCTTAAGCCGGGAATATAAATGCGAGAGTGAGTGTCGCTTCCATTCGGTGGCGCGGATCCGGCGTCTCACCAAACAGTAGAGGGACGATGGAGAGTTCAATGAGGACGATTGGCAGAGTGATCGTAGCGGGAGCGGTTGTGTTCGCGGTGCTGCAGGTGGTGCGACCCAGCATTCCGGTGAAGCCGGCGACCGCCGAGTTGCAGTCGCCACCTGAGGTTAAGCGCATCCTCGAAAAAGACTGCTATAGCTGCCATTCGGACCAACGCCGGCTCGGGTGGTTCGACCAGATTGTACCCGCATACTGGCTGGTGCGGCACGACATCCTGACGGCGCGCGAGCACCTCGACTTTTCGACACTGGGCTCGAAGCCACCCGCAGTACAGAAGGCGACGCTCTACGAGGCAATAAATATGATCCAGCTAGGCGCGATGCCGCTGCCTGGCTTCCTTAAGCTGCATCCAGAAGCAAAGGTGACACCCGAAGAGCTATCAACATTGAAGCAGTATCTGGCTCCGTGGACGCCTGCGCCGAGTCCAGTTGCCGAAGCGCAGCAACCTAACGGGAAGGCTGACGCGGGGCCGTCAACCGTTTCCGCTGAAATTCCAGCGCGGGTCTCCCTGGAGACGGTGAAGCCGGAGTTCAATGGATTCCCGTTCGACCCCGCCTTCGAAAGCTGGAAGCCGATCAGCACCACCGATCGCGGCGACAACAATACCTTCCGCTTCATTCTCGGCAATGATGTCGCCGTAAAGGCGGCGCAAACCGGCAATACCTCGCCGTGGCCAGACGGTGTACGTTTAGCAAAGATTGCCTGGCAGCAGCAGGTTGGCCCTGATGGCTTGGTGCACCCTGGCAAGTTCGTGCAAGTAGAGCTGATGGTGAAAAATGCACAGCGTTACAAAGATAATGAGGGCTGGGGCTGGGGTCGCTGGCGCGGCATGGAGCTGACGCCCTATGGCAAGGACGCGGACTTCGTGAATGAATGCACGGGTTGCCACCGGCCGCTGCAGGGCAACGACTACGTCTACACGCTGCCCATCTCAACTGCAAAGGTCGAACGGGAAGAAGTTTTGAATAACGCGGCCGCGCTTCCCGCGAACCTGCCCTATCAGCCGTTAAGCTGGAATGCCATTACGATGTACGTCGACCCCACGACCCGCACGACGGCAACGCTCTATCGCAACGAGCCAGCTATGCGAGCCGTGCTGGCACATCAAGCCGCTCCGGCGGGTGCAGTGCTGGCGCTCGTCACTTGGACGCAGCGGGACGACCCGCATTGGTTCGGCGCACGTATTCCGGATGCTCCACAGTCTGTGGAGTTCGTGCAGATAGCAGCTGCGGGTCAGACAAGCACCTACCGGCGCTTCACAGGCCCAGGGCTTGTTGAGAATTCCGGTGCAGCCGGCATAGCGGCACAACGGACGAGTTTCATACTCGGCCTCGTGCCGGCAAGTCTGCCGTAGCAATACTCGAAAAAGACTAGAGATCGAGGTAGCACGGCTGATGTAAGCTTTTCGTTCTCGCACTGCAAAAGAGAGGAGCTTATGAATCGGCGAACTTTTCTCGAATCGACCGGCACAATCTGCGCTGGTTTGGCAGTCACAAAAATAATGCCAGCCTTTGCCGACACATTACAGCCAGGCGACGGGTGGCGAACCTTCGAGGTCACAACGCGGGTGGAAGTTCTGAAACCAAGTGGAGTGACTCACATCTGGCTGCCGGCGGCACTGATTCGTGATACGCCATTTCAGAGGACGCATACCAACAAGTTCAATGCCGAGGGCGGAACGGCTAAGTTCAGCAAGGACAAGCCAAATGCTCTCGGTGTCGTATCCGCAGCCTACCCAGCTAACGCGAAACCCGTGCTCACGCTGACCAGCAATGTTTCGCTGAAGAACTACAAAGTCGACCTCTCCCCGCCGGGCAAAGCACCACACGTTTCAAAAGAAGAGCTCGACTATTTTCTTCAGCCCACCCGTTATGTTCCTACTGACGGCATTGTGAAAGAAACCGCGCTCAAGGCGACCGCCGGCGCGACCACCGAGATGGAGAAGGCCCGCGCTATTTACGACTGGGTGGTGGACAACACCTTCCGCGATCCGAAGGTGCGCGGCTGCGGGCGTGGCGACATTCGGTTCATGCTGGAGTCGGGCGATATGGGTGGAAAATGTGCAGACTTGAATGCCCTCTATGTTGGTCTCGCACGCTCCGTGGGACTGCCGGCGCGGCATGTTTATGGTTTGCGGATTGCCAAATCGGACTTGGGCTACAAAAGCCTTGGATTGGCGACGGACAAAGCCAGCAAGAGTCAGCACTGCCGCACGGAGGTATATCTTCGCGAACACGGATGGGTTCCGGTGGATCCGGCAGACGTACGCAAGGTAGTTCTGGAAGAGCCTCCTGGGAATCGTCCACTGAGTGATGAGATGGTGTCGAAGGCGCGCCAGCGCCTGTTCGGCTCATGGGAGATGAATTGGATGGCGTACAACTACGCTCATGACGTAGCGCTGCCCGGTTCCGCCAAACAACCGCTCGTGTATTTCATGTACCCGCAGGCGGAAACGGCAGAGGGACGAGTGGATCCGTTCGATCCGGATAACTTCAAGTATGAAATCACGGCGAAGGAGAGCTAGCTCACACCGGTGTGCGTTTTCACAAACTGAACCCTGACCTGAACCAGCCAACGGACAGCTGAAAACGTTGCGGACTAGCTGCTTCAGCGGCCCAGACTATTTCTTTCATTCTATTGTTGGTCGCGGACATAGGAGTATCTTCGCTTCTGGGATCAGGCGTATTCCGCGAGCGCGCCTTGAAACTCTAATTACAACTCTCGCGGAACGCCGAATGTCTAGTAGTAGCATCGGCTGTGTAGTATAGCGACGTAATCGGCAAGTCAGCGGTTCGAGTCCGCTCGTCGGCTCCATCTTCCAGTCTCGAGGGCTGCCTATTTTTTCTGGTTTGTGGGCTAAGTAGCCGCGGTCAAACCTGCTCACTGTAACTTCGCGTATTCCGCTTTGGCTTGCTTCAACACCGGTATCTCAGGATCGGCGTCCTTCCACAGCGTGAAGAAATCGTTGTAGGCTGCGCGCGCACGGGTTCGAGCGGCCGCTGCGTCGTCGCCTTGCGTACTCTTCCACTCCAGGGCATAAGCTCGCGCTACTCCTAAATGCGCCAGCGCTCCTGTCCAGCAGTTCCAGACCAGGCCGTTGTGATCCCGAATTTTTTGGAATTCTGTGGCAGCGGCCTCGCCCAGGCCGGCGGCAAGGTAGGCCTGGCCGCGCACGTAGGGTGCGTAGAGGCAGGAGGTGTTGGCGGTGAAGGGAATCATCGCCATATCCAGCGGCTTGGCCCGCTCCAGGAGGCTGACGGCCGTGGCGGCATTCTTTTGGTTGAGAGCGATTTGCGCGTTGATGATGGGCAGCCATAGCGATTGCATCTGCGTATCCAATGGAAATCTTGCCGAAAGATCTTTGGACAATGCTTGCGCGCGCGCGTTATCGCCGCTTAGTGCAAAAGTTAGTGTTGCCTCGATCAGAGCTGCCGGACTTTCGGGCGCAAGCTTCAACGCTGCCGCGGCTCCCTTCTGCGCGTCGGCGGTATTGCCGAAGGCGGCGTTGCGCAACGCCGCACTGGCCTGCCACAAAGCGGCGCTCTCGCGATTGGCGGCTTGCGTGGCTGCCGCCGTGCCCTGCGTGGTTAACTCCGTAGCCTTGCGCAACTGACCGGTGTAAGCTGCGGTGTCCGATTCCAGTGCAAGTCCCTGACCGCGATATTCCGGACGGCTCTCCATCCATAACAATTCCTTGGTCATGGCTGCTGAGTCGCTTTGGAGAAAATCCACCGCGTAGAAATTGACGTGGATATTCAACTCATCGAGTTTTTTCGCCTCGGCTTGCATCAAGGTCTGCCGGGCTTCGGCGGTGCGCTGCAAGGCGAGAAATGCGTTGGCCAGGTTGATGTAGCCGATCACGTTATCGGGCGCGAGGCGCAGAAATTCGCGATTGGCTTCGAGAGCTTTGTCATGCTGTCCCTGCTGCGACTCCGCTTCGGCAAGGCTTCCGTAGGCGATGTAATCGCCGGGATAACTCTCCACCCACTCCTGATAGGTTTGTTCGGCCTTCTCGAGTTCGCCGGTGACGGAAAGATAGTAGTAGCCGGCGATTAAGAGCTTTTCGCGCTCGCTTACGTGGTCGCGGAATTCGAAGGCTTTGGCGAAGTAATCGCGCGCCCGGCCATACTCGGAAAGATCGCCATAATTGCCGCCCACCGCCCAATAGGCCAGAGCAAATTTGGGATCGAGTTCGATGGCGCGCAGGCCATGCGGCAATGCCGCTGCCGAACCTTTTTCGCGCATCGCCTTATATTGCAGGCTGTATTCCTTTAGAGCCTCTAGCGAAGATGTGGTTGCCTGCTGTAGCGGGACATCGAATTTTTGCACCGTCGCCAGGGATTCTCCCAGATCGCGCCTCAAATTTGTGGCAGCATTGCCGAGAGCGTTGAGAACTTTTTCCTTGGCGGGAGCGGTGACCTGCTGCTGCGCCAGAATGTCGCCGCTTTGACAATTTACGGCCTTGAGGCTGAGCACGTAGTCGCTGCCCAGGCTGGCAATCGCTCCGGCGATAAAAGCTTTGCTGCCGGCGCGCTGACAAACTTCACGAGCGATTGCGGGAAGCAGAGGGGTGTCCGCGGGGCGCGTCATCTGCTTCAAAGTCGCGGCGATTTGATCGTCAGAAAGAATGTTTAAGAATGGCGATTGCGAAAGCGTCATGCTCAGCGCTTGCTTGAGCGTATCGTCGAAGACGGGGTCGCCGGTGGAGTTGGAAAAATCGGCAAGCACCACGGTATCTTTTGCGCTTACGTGTTGCTGTTGGCGCGAATGCCAATACCATGCGCCAGCGAGGGCGAGCAGCAAAATGGTCGCCATGAGCGCCGCTCCAACTATCGCGGGCTTTGACCGGATGCGGTCTTTTGGCAGTGCATTAGGGTCTGTTGGTAACTGTTGCTTTGCCTTACTCGCTGATGCGGTTTGCGAAAGCCTTTCGCTTAGATCGGCTATATCTTTGGAAAAAGTTGTAATTCCTTTGGAATCGGTTTCGCGCTTCAGCCGCTTCAGATCTCCGCGCAATTCGCTAGCGGATTGGTAGCGAAGATCACGATCTTTTTCGAGAGCTTTGTTGATGATGCGGCCAAGTTCCACCGGCGCCTGCGGATTCAAATGAACCGGGGCGACAGGCGCACCGTGAAGGATGCCGTCGAAAATCGCCGCCGATGTGGTTCCGGAAAAAGCTGCGCGTCCGGTGGCCATTTCATAGAGCACAATGCCGAAGCTGAATAGATCGGTTCGAGCATCGAGCGCACGGCCAAGCGCCTGCTCCGGAGACATATAGGCGACTGTTCCCACCGCATTGCCGGCGCCGGTGAGATCGGCGTGAGTCTCGCTTTGCGTGGGTAGAGAATCGGAGGAGTCCAGTTGTTGCGTAACCTTCGCCAGGCCGAAATCGAGGATTTTTGCGTGGCCACGCTTGGTGATGAAAATATTTCCCGGCTTAATATCGCGATGAACAATACCGATGGCGTGGGCGGCGTCGAGAGCATCGGCGATTTCGATGCCGATCGACAGTAATTCATCCATTAGCAGCGGCTGCCCGGCGATGCGATGCCGCAGGGCCACGCCATCCAGCAGCTCCATCACAATGAAGGCGCGGCCGTCGTGTTCGCCGATCTCGTGGATGGTGCAAATGTTGGGGTGATTGAGCGAGGACGCGGAACGCGCCTCGCGCCGGAACCGCTCCAGCGCTACCGGGCTATGAGCAAGGCTATCGGAGAGAAATTTCAGGGCCACGTGCCGGCCGAGCGTGAGATCTTCGCCTTCATAAACTACACCCATGCCACCGCCGCCGAGCCGCCCCACGATGCGGTAGTGCGAGATGACCTGGCCAATCAGTTCCGAATCCGCCATTGATGGCGATGTTAGGTCACTGCTGCTTTGCAGTCAATGCGAAGGTAGTGGTGCAGTCGATAGGGAAGCGAGCTAAACGCGCATTATAGCGTCGCATAAGGCGTGACAATCGGTAGCATCGGCACACGTTTCAATTGCAGGGGACCGGCCCGCGTGAAATAACTTGACAACTATTCCTAATGTCTGCAATTATCGAAATATGCCAACCGTGCGGCGAATCTCTGACAAGGTAGTGAAGTACGCAGATATGTTTTCAGCGATGGGCACCGAGGCACGTCTGCGAATCATGCAATTACTTCTCGCCGCTCACCCAGACGGTCTTGTTGTAGGAGAGATTCAGGAAGAGTTGGACATCCCGAACTCGACCTTGTCGCACCATCTCGACAAGTTAAAGTCCGAAGACCTTGTCAGCGTCTCACGGGAAAGTACGTTTCTGCGTTACACAGCGAATACTGATGCACTTCAGGAAGTTCTTCAGTTCTTGTATGCCGAATGCTGCACGAGGAACAAAGCACTCAAGCCGGAATCGATCATTCAATGCTGCAAGTGAGGAGTTATGAATCAGGATATTAAGGAAGTCGTGAAAGAGAAGTATGGACAAGCGGCATTGCGAGTCACAACGGGCGGAAGTTCTTGCTGCGGGGCGAGTGCAGCAAGCGAATGCTGTGACCCGATAACATCGAACCTCTACGAAGCATCCCAAGCGGGGCAGATTCCTGAAGAGGCATTGCTGGCATCGCTTGGATGCGGAAATCCGACCGCCCTCGCAAAATTAAATCCTGGCGAAGTCGTATTAGACCTTGGCTCCGGCGGCGGAATCGATGTCCTGTTGTCAGCGAGACGAGTAGGGCCGACGGGTAGGGCATACGGACTGGACATGACGGACGAGATGCTGGCTCTCGCCAACGAGAACAAGCAGAAGGCGAGAATTGAGAACGTCGAGTTCCTGAAAGGCGAGATTGAACGCATTCCACTCCCCGACGAATCGGTTGATGTCGTCATTTCGAATTGCGTTATCAATTTGTCCGCTGACAAGGACGCCGTTCTGCGCGAAGCGTTCAGAGTGCTGAAACCGGGAGGCCGTTTTGCCGTCTCCGATGTCGTCATCCGTGGCGAAATGCTCCCCGAGATTCGGAAGAGTGTCCTTCTGTGGGTCGGCTGTATTGCTGGTGCTATGGAAGAAAACGAGTACAGAAAGAAGTTGGCGACGGCCGGCTTCGGACAGATTGACCTTGAACCGACGAGGATCTATAGAATTGAAGATGCTCGTGAATTCCTCGCCGGCCAGAATATTGATGTCGATGCCATGGCACCGCAGGTTGACGGGAAGTTCATGAGCGCTTTCGTCCGTGCCGTCAAGCCTCAGCCGAAGTCCTGCTGCGCTCCGACATGCTGTTGACTGACATGACAGCACACTACAACGTCCTATTCCTCTGCACTGGAAACTCTGCCCGTTCGATTATGGCGGAAGGCATCATGAACGCGAAGGGACGACCGAGGTTCACGGCTTACAGTGCCGGGAGTCATCCGACAGGGACAGTGCGACCAGAAGCGTTGAGAGAACTCGAAGCAGCCAGTATCCCGACAGAGGGATACTGGAGTAAGTCTTGGGACGAGTTTGCGAGACCGGGCGCTCCGAAAATAGACTTCGTCTTCACGGTCTGCGACAGCACGGCCAAGGAAGCCTGTCCAATATGGCCGGGACATCCGGCGACCGCACATTGGGGAATTCCTGACCCGGCAGCGGTCAACGGCACCAAGGAGGAGATTCAGCAGGCATTTCGGGACGCCTTCTTTCTTCTCGACCGTCGTATCACCCTATTCCTCGATTTGCCTCTGGCATCCATCGACCATCTCACTCTGAAGAAGAGACTCGCTGACATTGGCCATCGATGAAATTCAACTTGCGTTCCCGACTGACAGCGGAGTTCATCGGCACAGCGTTCCTCGTTGCAGCGATCGTCGGCTCCGGCGTCATGGGCGAGAAGCTCTGTGGCGGAAACGTCGCCATCGCACTTCTTGCCAATACGATTGCAACGGGAGCCGCACTCGTTGCTTTGATCTGCACATTCGGCCCAATCTCGGGAGCACACTTCAATCCGGTTGTCACATTGGCGGATGCAATCTGGGGCGGACTGCCTTGGGCTGACGCCAGGGCTTACACTGCTGTTCAGATCATCGGCGGTATACTCGGGGCGACCGTTGCACACATAATGTTCGGGCTTCCCGCCGTATCGCTATCCGAGCACGCTCGTTCGGGGCCAGCGCTCGTATTCAGCGAATTCATTGCGACTTTCGGACTGCTCATAGTCATCTGGGGATGTTCTCGACTTAGATCTCCTTCCATAATTCCGGTCGCTGTCGGCTGTTACATCACCGCTGCATATTGGTTCACTGCATCGAATCGTTCGCAAATCCCGCAGTCACAATCGCACGGTCATTGTCGAACACATTTTCTGGGATTCGGCTCGCCGATGTCCCCTTGTTCCTGGTTGCACAGGTCGCTGGCGGGCTGGCTGCGGCATTGATCTTCCAGCGACTTCAGCCGTTTGACGAAGGGCATTGCGGTCAAATGCAAAGACATCATCGAAACTGGTAACCCGGTTTGAGTTCGCAACGATAGTTTCTTGACTGGTCCTTATCGAGCACCATGTGGCACTCGGCCCAGCGCAGAAAAAGATCGGGTCCGAGAGGAAAGACGATGGCTTGCCCGTCGACTTCCGCTTCAATGCTGGGGCCTTCGGCGGCCGGAGGCAAGCTGAAGTTCAAGGCGCGGCCAAAAATTACAGGATAGGTTTCGCGAACCATGTCGCTGGTCATGGGATGCACGACTTCGGCTTCCACTAAAAAATTTGTCGAGTCTGACCAATCGAGTACGGACACGTTGAAGTGCCGCCGGTCCGGCGTAAAATTTTCCTGTTGGATTTTGGTGAAAGGGCACGGCCCGGCAATGCAGGAAATTCGGGCGTTTCTGAATTCGTTGCCTTCTCCGGCGTCGAGAGATAAAGAACCGGGCGTAGCTTTCCATTTGCCGTCGGGTGCGCAGGGAGGCCGCTTGTTACAGGGGACGTTGCCGGTATTGATGACCTCGAACGTTCTTACTGCGCTGCCGATGTTTGCCTCGGTCGTAGCTTTTACGGTGTATCGAATTCTGATGTTGGATACTGGAGAGTCCGAACGTGAGTCGGCGACTGTTTCCCGATGGATTGGTTCCATGTGGGCAATGTAAAGTTTATCACCGATAAAATCGTCGACCTTCAAAGGCTGATAGTCGTCACGGTGGAAGGTTAGAAGGACCGCCTGGCGCCTGCGCAATCCCTTGGGTAACGTCAATGTGAAAAATCCTGCTGCATCGGACTTGGATGTGGCGCTGCCGAGGGCGTTAATCGCGGTAACCTGAACGTCTGCGAGCGGCAATTGCTTGTTAGGGTCGGAATCCTGCCGCAAGACAGCGCCGCGCAGGGTGACGGGTTGGCGCCGATGCAAAAGGGCAAAGGCCGCTATTGCCGCCAAGATAGCGACTACCAAAATTATCCAAGCCGAACTGTTTTTCTCTGGATTCATGGTCCTGTTTAGTGAACACCGTAGGACGCAGTTTTAGGATAGCAAGGTTTGCTGGCCAGACTGTTGACGCGCAAGTAGATTTTGTCCCAACTTCGCAATCCTCGATCCGAGGGAATAGCATCTAACATCTAGCTGATGCGTAAGAAAGAAAACAGCCTCAGTAACTTGGGCCTATCGCGCCGTGATCTCCTCCGCGGAATGGGAGGAGCGGGCCTGGCAGGCCTGCTTGCCCCTGCAAGCTCTTCTCTTCTATTGGCGCGTGAGGCGCAAGCGAATGCCGCGCAACCTGCATCCACAGTTTTATCTGCCGACGATGAAGCATTTCTCGTGGACCTGGAGAAGCGGAATTTCCAATTTTTCTGGGATCAGGCCAGCCCGGAGACTGGATTGGTACGCGATAGATGCAATGTCACAAAGAATGAAAATTCAATCGTCGCCAGCATCGCGGCGACTGGATTCGGATTAACTGCTCTTTGCATCGGCGAAGAACGCGGGTTCATTTCGGTGGCCGATGCCCGCGACCGCGTGCTGGCAACCCTGCGATTTTTGTGGAAAAAGATGCCGACCCATCGTGGCTTCTTCTATCACTTTGCCGATATAAACACCGGCGAGCGCGTATGGGATTCCGAAGTTTCGTCGGTGGATACCTCGATTCTTCTCTGCGGACTTCTCACCTGCCGGCGCCACTTCGAAGAGCATTCGGAAATCAGCCTGCTGGCTTACCAGATTTTTAATCGCGTCGACTGGAGCTGGCTTTCGGAAGACACGTCGCTGCTGCCGCATGGCTGGACGCCGGAGTTCGGCTTCCTGCCTTATCGCTGGGACTATTACAGCGAAATGATGATGATTTATTTGCTGGGGCTGGGATCATTGCCGCATCCCTTACCGACGGAAGCCTGGAACGCCTGGAAGCGCACCAAGTTCGAATATGATGGCATTCGATATATCGGCTCGTTCGCGCCATTGTTTGTTCATCAGTATTCGCAGGCGTGGTTCGATTTCCGCGGCAAGCGCGACCAATATGCCGATTATTTTGAGAACTCGATTTTGGCGACGGATGCGCACCGGCATTTTTGTCTGGAGTTGGGCAAACAATTTCCCGATTACAGCGACGATTTGTGGGGGATTTCGGCTTCGGATTCGCAGAAGGGCTACGTGATTTGGGGAGGACCGCCGATGATGGGTCCGATCGATGGGACCGTGGTGCCGAGCGCGGCAGCCGGATCCTTGCCCTTTATGACGCAGCCAGTGATGCGCGTTTTGCGGAATATAAAAGACCATTACCCACGCGCATGGTCACAGTACGGATTTGTAAATGCATTTAACCCGCTCAAAAATTGGTACGACACTGACGCGATTGGAATCGATACCGGGATCACCATGCTGATGGCGGAGAACGTGCGCACCGGCTTTGTCTGGAATACGTTTATGAAAAATCAGGAAGCGCAGCGCGGCATGGACCGGGCTGGATTCAAGAAGTACCAGCCATAGATCAAGATAGTTTTCACAGGCGCAAGCTTCGGCGAATTTACTTCACTTCAATCACCGCCAATCCATAGCTCGGCAAAGTGATTGTCAGTTCGCCATGCTCCATATGCCCGGTTTCCGGCGAGGGCAATTCTGCGGCATGTTGCAATTCCTGAATCTGTTTCTGCGTGGGATAAGTCGGGCTGTTCATGTTTGCGTAAGCGTGATGAACATCTCCGTGGGCTGGGTCAACCCTTGAGATAAGCGCGTGGTGCGCTTCTGTGCCTTGGAATTGCAGAGTTATGGTTTTTGTCGGGCCTGACTGCCCGGGCGGAGCATAATTCCATACCGCCAGCACGAACGAGCCGTCTTTTCGGCGGGTTAAGATGGCAGAATCGGAATCAAGCTGAATTCGCTCGTCCCCAAGCTTGTGCAGTACTTTGAAGACATTGAAAGCCGGTTTGGGAATGTCATCTGCCGCGATCAAGCCATAGCCGCCATAGAACGGAGTTTTCACCACTCCCTGCTCTTCGAAAACATCCGAGAAGCTCCAGTAGGACATCTGATCTACCAGGCCGTCGCACTGGCGAATCGTGTCAGCCATCCAAGGGCCCATGTAAACCGCATCGGTGACATCGGTTTCGTTCTTGTAGCTAGCATTGAATTCGCTCCAGATCAGCGGAAGATTTGGCATGGTCGAGGATTTGATCTGCCCATGCACTTTCTCCACGGCGCGGCAGACCATGCGGTCGCGCGGAATATTTTCCTGGGTACCGAAAACATCGGGCGCGGTGTCGTTGGCATATACATGCGTTGAGGCGAAATCCACGGGGATGTGTTTCTCGGTGCAGTGGCGGATGAAGGCATCGACCCATGCGGCTTGTGCGGTTGCAGGCCCTCCCACACGCAGGCGCGGATTTACCGTTTTGATCGCCTTTGCGCTATGGTCGTAGAGCTCCCAATAGCTTGCTTGTCTGGGTTCACCCGCCCAGAAATCGAGGTTCGGCTCATTCCAAACTTCGAAGTACCATTGCGAAACTTCGTTCAGGCCGTAACGGTCGATGAGATGCTGCGCGAATGCCGTAAGCAGTGCATCCCAGCGGCTCCAATCCTTTGGCGGCGAAACGTTGGGGTGGTACCAGAAAGCTTGCTGCGTATCGTGGGCGGCAAGCTGCCTGGGCATGAAGCTGATCTCAACGAAGGGCCGCACTCCGTTGGCGAGCAAACCGTCGTAAATTTGGTCTACGTAAGAAAAGTTGTAGACGGGCTGCCCCTGTGCATCTTCGCTGTAAATGCCAACTTCATCGTTGAAAATACCGTGAAAGCGAATGTAGTTGAAATCCGTAATCTGTTTCACCGCGCGCAAATCGGAGCGATAGCTGTCGCGCAGGCTTAAAATCGCTCTTCCCGATCCAAACATGTTTTCCCAAAAATGAGGGAAGGGGTGCGACGGCGCTTTGACATCAACCATAATCGTGTTGGGTCGCGAAGTTGTTTGTGCCGCAAGTTTGGGTTTGGCTGAGCCACAAACCAGAACAAGAGCGAAACAGAAAATGATCGAATGTCGCATAGCATTCATAAGTTGAGTTGCTCTATTTGGGGCGAAGCTGCGTTTGCGATCGTTTTATGCGGCTTTGCGAGCTCGCGGGGATCCTCCGCGGCCAAGTGGCTTTTCCTGCAATAACAACTCCGTGGCCTGCACGCGCGGATGACTGTGGAACCAATTCTGCATGACTTCATCATGCAGGAAATTCGTAATTGCGAGCAAGCTCATGCCTTGATGATGGGCCATCCAGCAGCGCACGGTTTCAGGACCGCGAGAGTGCCCGTTGGTGTTCGGACTGAAGTCCAGCGACTCGTAGTATCCGTAGGTTCCGACCCATTGTTTCCGTTGCATGTAGCGCAAGTTGCGCAATGCGGCAACGGAATCAACTTGCAGAGCCAAAAATGTTGAATAAGGCGAAATGACCGGGCCATCCTGCTCCGGCTTGAAAATCGCAAGATCCGGAACGCCAAAGGCGAAATAGTGATAGTTTCCGGAATCATCTCGTTTACTCGACGCGGATTCCGAAATGCCCCAGGGAACATCTTTATCAGCCGCATAGGCGCGTTGAATGCTTACCGCAGCTTCCGCCGCATGTTGCAGCAGCGTGTTGGGATACAAGCGCATCCATAGAGCCGGCATGAGGTATTCGAACATTGTGCCGGTCCATGAAAGCAGGCCGGCAGTTCCATCCGGCAACGGAGGACGGCCAAGCTGGAACCAACTCTCCTGCGTTATATCGTCTTTGCCGATGGCGACGAAATAGGCAATGCGCGCCTCACTGGCGAGAAGGTCGTAGCACGCGGGATGATTCTGTCCTTTTTCTACTTCAAAGGCAACGGAAAGCAGCTCTCTACCGCGGTTCAAAAGGATACTGAAATCCATCTCATCTGACAGCATGGAGCATTGATCAGCAATTTTTTTGAGATCGTCGATGAGCTGTACCACGCGGGAGCGCACCCCCGGCAACGATTGCAGCAGTTCGAGATATAGTTTGCTGGTTTCTCCGGGAGCGGTCGAATCGATAGCTGCCGTCAGTCTGACGAAAAGTCCATCAATAAATACCGGCATCTGCTCGAGCGTGAGACCGGCACTGGGCTGGCTTTGCGGATAGACCGCTGCATCAGTTCTTAAAGCGGCGTATTCGGGAAGCAACCAGGGCGCGTAAAGCTGGGCCGTTTTGCTGATTTGCCGGATGCGTTCTTCCACCTGTTGGTGAAACCAGCCGGTGTCGGCATCTTTCGGCTGGTCGAGAGCCGCGTAAATATCTTTCAGTACTGCATCCGGTAGATCGAGAAGATAGTTGAGCCAATCCGGTCCACTCAGCGCTTTCTCAATGGAAGCGCACTTCCGGCGTGGAATTGTGCCGATGCTGGACAGCAGAAAAAGATGATCGAGCAAGCCATCGGCTAATACGCGCGGGAACAGAGGTTGCTTAAGTAGATCCAGGCATCCTTGCTCCAAGGTCCATATTGAGGCTACGAGGTTCCCGTTGTCCACGCTCGAAATAATCGCAGGCATGAGCGGTTTTAATGTTTGCGTGTCGTACCAGTTCAGCAGATGGCCGCGATGGCGGGGCAATCCCAAAACGGTTGTCAATGTACGGCGCGTCTGCTGAGAAAATTCCGGCAGCGTGAGATAGCCCAGTTTGCATGCCGCTTGCCGCGAGTTGAGAAGCAGACCGAGGTTCGTGGTGGAAATGCGAGGCGCCACCTTGGTCATCTCTTCCTGCACGTTATCGGGAATAAGCCAATGATTTTCTTCCGTGCTGAACTCTGCGAAATACCGCCAGGTCCTGAGTGCTACCGTGCGAAGCAACCAGCGGTCGCGCTCCGAAGCTTCTTTACGCCGGGCGTGCGGCGGCCGGTTCAGCCACTGCGAAACCGGCTTGCTGCCTGCCCATAGAACAAGGATAGGCATCGCGGCCAGAAGGCTGGTATGCCGAACGAAAGCCAGCAGGATAAATAATCCCAGAGCGAGGATGGGAGTCCAGTTCAAGTAAATATCCAAGGTCGTCCGTTTGTCTCCGGCGAGTTCGGCTTCCGCCGCGGTTTCCCACTGCAAAAGTCGCTGCCGCGTAATCAGGCGGCGGACCATGGTTCGCACCACCGCATCCAGCGACAACAAAGCCTGATGCGCGAGGAATGTGATCATCAACCAGTTCGCGATGAAGGCATTCAAAAATGTATTGATGCCATCGACGAAGACGGCTCGTTTTTCCGCGATCACAGCATGTACGAAATCGAAGGCGAGTTGACAGAGCGCGGGAAGAAACAGAATGGCGATGGCCGCTAGAGTCCACGCCAGCGAACTTCCCGGCAGGCACAACCATCCCAATAAAAACAAGACGAAAGTTGCCGGCTCCACCAAACTGCGCCGCAGGTTATCGAGAATCTTCCATCGCGAAACCACCGAAAGCGGATTGGGCACGCGCTGGCCGGACTCCTCAGGCACGAGCGGAAGCAGCCATCCGGCAATTTGCCAGTCGCCTCGCATCCAACGATGTTTGCGGCGATTATGCGCGCTGTAGTGAGAAGGATAGTCCTCGATGATTTCAATGTCGCTGGCCAACCCCGCTCTCGCGTAAGCGCCTTCGACAAGATCGTGACTCAATAATGCGTTGCGCGGGAAGCGGCGGTCGAGAACGCGACGCAAGGTTTCGACCTCATAGATACCTTTTCCTACGAAAATCCCTTCACCGTAAAGATCCTGGTAAACATCAGAAGTCGCGTGCGTGTAGATATCAAATCCGGTCTGCCCCGAATAAATGCTGGCCAGCCTTGATTGCGCCGAACTCTGCACACTCACTCCGACCCGCGGCTGCAAAATGCCGTAGCCCGCGACAACGATGCCTTTCCCCGGATCGATGATTGCCTGATTCAAAGGATGCGCCAGTGTTCCGGCCATGCGGTTCGCCGATCCGCGGGGCAGTTCGGTATCGGAATCCAGAGTAATCACGAAGCGCACGCTCGGTAGAACCGACAGATCGCCGACTTTGCGCGGGAAACTATCCATGCCACCGCGCAACAGATTGTTCAAGTCCATCAGCTTGCCGCGTTTGCGTTCCCACCCCATCCACAATCTTTCGCGCGGGTTGTACACGCGATGGCGGTGAAATAAGAAGAACGAGCCCATCTTCTCCTCGGCATATTTCTCGTTAAGTTTGCCGATCAGGTCCGAGGCAAGATCGAGCAAAGAGCTCTCTTCCCGTGGCTGTGCGGGAGAATCGGGAAGGTCGGTGAGCAATGCAAAGTGCAGGTGAGGATCTTGATTGCCCAGATAACGCACTTCAAGATCATCGACGAGCTTACGCACTTGCTTCTCATTTAAAAGAATCGTGGGAATTGCCACCAGGCTCACGCAATCCGCCGGAATGCCGTCGGAAAAGTCCAGCTTGGGCAGGGTTTGCGCGGGCAGCAGAAGCGTGGCCAGATAATTCATAATCTGGACGGCGCTCTGAGAGCCCGGCAACAACACGGCGAGAATGGCTAGCAAAACCATCCATAAAGGGGTGGTTGGAGGCGTTAAGAGAAGCACAACGCCGGAAACAATCGCGAAGGTTAGAGCGGCGATGCCTGGCAGGTAAAGCTCATCCGGATGTTCGAGTAAAAAAGTACGAAAGCGCTGGGCGAAGGTGGGGTGGAACCCGACTCGTTCTTTAAGCGCCGAACTACCTTCAGCCAATAGATACGATCCGACGTGGGAGTTCCGCAGAGTTACACGCGGATCCTCGTCCGGCCGTGCATGGGCTTCGCAGGCCAACGCGATAATTTCCTCAGCTACTTTTATTTCGGAACAATCGCAGCGCTCGGCGATGCTGACCAACCTTTTGCGATAAAGCTCGCGGGAGTCGTAATCCATGCGAGCGTAGGCTCCGGCTGGGTCCTGGCGCAAGACGCCATCGAAAAGAATCAGAGGCTCGATTATGACTTTCCATTGCGTTTGCTTTATATCCTGAAGGCTGCGGATCAGAGTGCGAATATCGTAATCTGCCGCCGTATTATTAAGCAGGCGCAGGCCGCAATCGGATATTTGCGCGAGCAGCGCAAGCTTTAAGGCCGGAATCAACATCCACAGTTCGTCCATTTTCAGGACGGTGATTTCCTGAAAGCCCCGTATATAAAAGGTGAAACTCGTCTCGCTGAATTGATAGCCGTTACCGGCCAAGTAATCCTCAGCTATGGCGGCGATTCGGGGAATGACCGCGCCATTGGACAAGCGCACCAGAGGAAGCGCGTGAGGGAGTTGAAAAGTCTCACAAATTTGCTGCAATTCGCCGGCAAACAGAAACATGTTGTCTTGCAGATACCGAAAATCATCCGAGGAATCTTTTTGAGCACGAGATTCCCGCAACGCCAGTAATGGTTGGGATGTCCGGCTGAGTTTTTCGCAACGATTGCGAAGCTGATGCGATTCTTGCTGCCCGGGAATCCAGGCAAGATTGCGGGCCAGGTGTGCCGCTCGTGCGCTTAAAAGATGAGATTCAGGTTCCATGCTGGGCGCGGACGTGTGCAAGACTTGTGGTTCAACGCTGCCGAGTTCTATTTGACCGGTTTGTGGTGTCATTCCTTGTTATTCCCTAACGATAGCTCGACGCTTGCATCTCGAACATCTCCGCGTAACGGCCTCCCATACTCGCCAGTTGATCGTGAGTTCCTTCCTCGGCAATCCTGCCATTTTCCAGAACTAGGATGCGGTCGGCCGAGCGCACGGTTGAGAAGCGATGCGAAATAAAAAGCGCCATCTTGCCTTCGGTAAGTTCGGTGAAACGGTGAAACACTTCGAACTCGCTGCGCGCGTCAAGCGCCGCAGTAGGCTCGTCGAGAATCAGCAATTGCGCGTCCCGCAAATAAGCGCGCGCCAGAGCGACTTTCTGCCACTCGCCGCCGGATAGATCGACACCCTGCTCGAAACGACGGCCTAACATTTGCTCGTAACCTTCGGGAAGCCGCCCGATTGTCTGGTCCGCCAGGCTTTTCTGCGCGGCATCTTGCAGAAGCTTCAAATTATCGATTTCTTCGATTCTGCCAATGGCAATATTTTCCCGCGCCGTCATTTCATAACGCATGAAGTCCTGGAAGATAACTCCAATCTCGCGATGCAGGTCTTCAAGGTTATAGTCACGAAGATCGATGCCATCCAGAAGGATTTGCCCCTCGGTGGGGTCATAGAGCCGGGTAATGAGTTTTACGATTGTGGTCTTGCCTTGCCCGTTTTCGCCGATCAATGCGAGACGTTCACTGGTGTGCAATTGAAAATTGATGTGATCGAGAATCAGACGCGAATTGCCGGGATAGGAAAAGCAGACGTTCCTGAATTCCACTCCACGGGTAATCGGCCGGGGCGCAGGCAGGGCGTTCGGCTTGCTCCGGATGGTTGGTTTCATCTCGAAGAAGGCCAGCAGGTCGGTGAGGAACAAGGCCTGATCGCCGATTCCGGCAAAGGTGGAGAAAATCTGCTCGATGCTACTGCTGGCCTGCTGAATGGCCCCAGCCAGAAAGATCAACATGCCAATGGTCAACGCGCCCGACAGCGTTCGCCAGATCACGAAAACGTACGCCGAATAGTAACCCATGGTGCCGATGGTAGAGAGCAGCGATCCGGCGATTAGTTTGCTCCGCGATAACGCGACATTTTCGTCGTAGATTTTGTCGGAGAGGCGCGTAAAACGATCGGAGAGAAAATTTCTCAATCCAAAAAGCTTCAGCTCTTTCGCGGCTTCTTTGCTTCCGCCCAGGATTCTCAGATAGTCCAGTCGGCGGCGCGCGGGCGTTTGCCGGAAATTCTTGGCGTATCCCAGGAACGCAAAATGGCTTTCACCAAGAAATGCAGGAAGCACGCCAGCCACCAGCAACAGCATGAGCCAGGGCGAGAAGATCATGATCGAGACGGAGAGAGTAATCGTGGTCACGGACAACTGCACCAGCCGTCCGATCTGCTGGATCATCACTAACCGGTCGGTGGCCTGGACGCGAGCCCGCTCCAGACGGTCATAGAAGACCGGATCTTCGTAGGCAATCAGGTCTAAGGATGCCGCATGATTCATCACGCGGATGCTTACGTATCGCGTGTATTTGTCGCCCAGGAGAGAATCGGAGTAGTCGATGGTGCGAAGAAGAATGCTATTTAAGACAGCCAGTGAAAATTCCGCGATTACCAGCCACCAAAACCCACGCTGCACCGGCTGATGAGTGCGGGCTGCATTGTTAATGCCATCGATGATCAGCCGCGTGATCCACAAGAGGCCGACGGGCATGAGGGAGGCAAATACTCGCGAAACGAGGCCAAATACCACAACCCCGGGGCCGGAATCCCATACGATTTTCAGAACAGCCGGAACATTGCGGAGCGCTGAGATGCGCTCCTGCCATCCCGCCCAGAATTTTTGCGGTTCCGCCATGTTTTGGTTCCTGCTGTCTTCTAGGCACTTCGGTTTGCCAGACGCACGAACCCTGCTAGCACCTGAAGTTTAACAGTCGCGCCCGTATTCACTGGGAGGGCTCATAGAAGATGCCGAAACCGACTCCAAAGGTTTGTAAGAACGAGTGGAGTTGGTACGCCCTGCCAACCTCCCACTGAACCGCATCAACCAATAATAATGCACCCATCAAAAATTACGCGATATATGAATGCGAATAACCTTGCGGTGATTGTGCTGATTGCCTGCGCCTCCAGCCCAGTGTTCGCTCAAACGGCATCGTGGAACACCGACATTGAATCAGAGCGGTGAAAAACTTGAGGCTCGCTGGTACATCGCGGAGGCGCTGGTGGCTTATCTGAAGTCTGTGCAGCCGGAGACGAAGTAATAAAGGATGTGCAAGATCATGCGGCTTTCCGCTCGCGAATGGGAGTTTTGACTTCTTCAGCGCGAATCTTGACCTGTTCGTGCTTAATGTCCAAGCGAAGGTGGTTGTAGATGCTCATGTACTGGTTGGCTACCCATACCAGGGCAAATAGGGCGATGAGATAGCCGCGCCAGTCTTCATACAGCAACCGGAAGCGCGTCAGAATTAGAAAGAGCGCGGCGATGTAATGGCTGAAGCAGTATTCACAGGTGAATAAATAAAAAAATTTTCTGCGGGGCAGAGTGCGTGCCGTCTTCGATTGATCGTGGCAATAGTCGCGCGGTTCGCGGAAGACCTCTTCGTGGGTTATGGTCCAGGCGATACAGGCCACCGGTATCGACAGAATCAGCAGCCAGCCAAATTGAAGGCCAATCGACACAACGGGATTGGATGCGGTGCGGGTTAAGACCGTCTAGCAGCGGTGATCAGAAAGTTAGGCAGCCGCTCGTAGGTGCAGGCAATTTTGAAGTGCCCGCAAAGCGTAAAGCGCATCGTCCAGGGCCTGATCCTCTTCAATGGTGTCATTGCCGGTGGCAAAAAGCTCTCGCGCCCTGGTTACAATGGCTTGCTCGGCCGTAGCGATTCGAGCGGAGATTCGCGTTTGATCGGTTTCAAACAAGGCAGCGACGTATAGATCGCGCCAATTTATTTGCTGGTGAAGAGAAGCGTTCAATTCAGTCATAAACCGTATCCTCATACGGAGGACCGCAAAATACTCAGGTATACACACAATTTAGCTCCGTCGTTTTTCGTGGTCTATCGGGGAAATACCGTAGGCGTTTCTAAGGTTCGAGGAGGGCTGAAATATTAAATCTGCGTGAAAAGCCCCATGGGGAAACTTTCTAACGCTATAGAAACGTCGGCTTTAGCAAAAGAGGATTGGTTCTGATGAGTCGGCAGTGTTTCTCCGGTGAACAGATTTCGAAATTTGTGAGACAGGCCGCAAAAGGGCAGTAAAACATGAGTATCCGCCCAAACTTCCGGCCTGATGGGGAAAGTTTCATTTTCCCCAATCAGCTTTTCCACAAGCCGGGGAACGATCACGAGAACTCGTTTGTCTTCCCACTCGCGCATATAGGCGACAACATGGTCGGCTTGGCTGCCTTCCACGGCCGCCGGGACATACTTACCGAACTGAAAAAGCTCGGGATATTGTTTACGCAGACAAAGAGCCTTCCAGATCACGTACAGCTTGAGCCTCCCGTCTTCAGGATTCGTCAATAATTCCCCGGTCAGCGCACTATTCAGATTATCTGGATCACCACCCGGGCTGCCGAGGCTCTCAAATAGCTGTAGCCGGTGGGCGTAATTCACGGGACGGCGGTTATCGGGGTCAACCAGGCTGAAGTCCCACAAATCATTTCCCTGATAAATATCGGGCACGCCCGGACAGGTCAGCTTCAGAAGCGTCTGCCCGAGGCTGTTCCACAGCCCAACGTGGGCGATGCGCTGCTGGAAGGGCAAAAAATTATCCAGAAATCGATTTGAGGGGCTGGGGGTGAGCAAGGTTTTCACAAAGGACGAAACTGCCGTTTCATATTCGGCGTTGCGATTGATCCAACTGGTATTCCGCTTGGCCTCGCGGATGGCCTTCAGCATGTAGCTTTCAATTCTTTCCCGGAAAGATTTCCACGCGTCGTCATCTTTGAGTCCTTGCAGCGGCCATGCTCCAATCAAGGTTTGATAGAGCCTGTATTCATCATTTGGCGAAGGCGCTGTCCTGTCATTGACAATGCTTCGATGGTTACGGTTGAGCCGTCTCCATTCGCGCGACCGCAGCCTCCACAATGCTGGCATCTCGGAAAGAACGTTGATGCGAGCGCGCACATCTTCGGAGCGCTTGGAATCATGAGTGCTGGTCGCCAACATAGTGTGAGGCCAGTCGCGCAGGCGCTCCTGGTTGGCGGCGTGAAACTCATCCACCGAAACGCCGAATTTATGGAGGTCGCTGCCAACATCGTTGAGTGAGACGAGCCGGTTGTAGCGGTAAAAAGCGGTATCTTCCAAACCCTTGGCCATCACCGGACTGGTAAACTGCTGGAATTTCATGGCGAAGGCGGTGATTTTATTTCGATACGACGTATCTTGCGCTTCGGCGATGCGGGTCGTGAGCACTTCTGAGATGAAATCGAATACGCTGATGTCGGCTGCCGGGCTTCTCCACTTCGCCAGAGCGATTGCGTTTCGGATGTAATTGAGATCGCGTTGCGAGATTCCAGCGGACGTGACGTAAGTGCGATAGACGGGGAAGTTTGCGACCACTTCTGTCAGTGCGTCACGCAAGTTATTAAGGGTAAAATCGCAGGTGCGGCGCTTAGAAAGCGCGATGCGGCTGATGTGGTTCGCGAGCACATTCAGCTCACTTGCCAGAGCAACGCGAATAATAAGTTTGCGGCAGCGGTAAGCCAGGTCGTCAAAGTTGATCTCATCGCCAATAAAATTGCGGTAGGTTCGCTCAAAACGGGCGGCCGCATTCTGGTCGACGAACAAACCGTTTACCAGATTCGCGAAATCGTAGCCGGTTGTGCCGCAAACCGGCCATTCTGAGGGCAGGCGTTCTGTGCCACTCAGTATTTTTTCCGCGACAACGTAATGCGCTTCATGATTTGTGTCAGCCTTTGTGTCATCTATTGTGTTTGCGGAATTCGCTCTCGCCGCAATCATGCCTTGTTTCAGCCGCTCAAAATACTGAGCGGGATCGTACAGGCCATCGGGATGATCGAGGCGCAGGCCATCTACTTTGCCTTCGGCAATGAAATTAAAAATCAGCCGGTGAGTTGCAGTAAATACGGCTTCGTTTTCCATGCAAATGCCGGCGAGATCGTTGGTATCGAAAAAGCGCCGGTAGTTAATGTCGTCGGAGGCGACTCTCCAATTCGCCAGCCTGAAAGTTTGCGCCTTGATGAGTTCGTGAAGCCGCTCGAAGCTTGCAGGATCAGCCGGCGTACCGTTGATCGAGTCCACAGCTTTCATGATCGCGGCGGAAATTTCTGGCGATCGTATACATAACTCAGCCAACCGGTGCTTATGAATTTCTTTGTCGCGGTTCCGCTCTGCGATCCGTTCGCTTTCCAATTCATTTCTTGCAGGTAAATGGCTGAAGGCGGTGAGCAGACTTTGAAGCTCCAGCCAGTCTGAATTCTGATCTTCCGGTTTCGCCGTTTGCGAGCCCACGGCCAATTGCAGAATGCCCGGAAACTCGCGCGGGTCGATGGGAAAACGATGATCGCGATAAAAAATATCGAATTGGCCACGCTCCTGCTGAAACGAAAGCTTCAACTCGCCGCTTTCGAGCACAGCGCCGTAATGATCGTGCAAGACGGGCACGAGCACTTTTCCATCGAGCTCTTCTTTCAGTGGATGCCAATCGATATCGAAAAAGCCGGCGTAGGCGGAGGATTCTCCATTTTCCAGAACGTCGAGCCACCACGCATTATCGGCCCCCATGATTGCCATATGGTTGGGAACGATGTCGAGAATCAATCCCATATCGTGTTCATGCAGGGTGTTTACAAAGTTGTCGAACTCCTCGGGGCTGCCGATTTCAGGGTTGAGAGAATTGTGGTCGACGATGTCGTAGCCGTGCATGCTGCCGGGCCGGGCTTTCAGGCAAGGAGAGATGTAACAATGACTGATGCCCAGCGCGGAAAGATAAGGAACAATCTCCGTAGCTTGAACGAAGGTAAATTCCCGGTTTAATTGCAGCCGGTAAGTCGCGCGGGGAATCTGGGAGGTCAGCTTCATGAGTTCAGAAACCACACGACAGACCACGCGGGCAGATTACCCTTATGCAGTTCGTCAGTCTCAGCTTTTTCCGTGTTGTAGACGATCTCTCCTGCGGGGAAAATTAAATCTGACAGGGGATTTGTTCCGAGATTAGCCACTAGCCATAGCGTGAAACCGTCTGGAAATTTCCAGTGAGCACTGAGGCCGCTGTCGCGGATCACTTCGTAAGCCGTCTTGATTGCGCACGCTTTCGATAAATGCGGAACGATCTGACGGCTTCGAATGTTAAGGAGCTTTCGATAAAACCGCAGCCATTCCTGATGTTGTGGTTTCGTCATATCTTCCAAGTCAATCTTCGAATGCTCAAAGGTTGTGACCGCATTGGGATCGGGGATTCCCTTGCGAGCCTCCGGATCGCTGAAGCGGGTAAAGCGCGCGAACTCATTTCTGCGGCCAGCCGTAACCGCAGCCGCTAAATCTTTCTCGAAATCGCAGAAGAAAAGAAATGGAGTTTGCGATCCGAACTCTTCTCCCATAAAAAGCAGCGGCGGCAAGGGAGCAAGTAAAAAAATTGCCATTGCCGCTCGAACGGCTTGCGAGTCGGCGATTGTGGCGATTCGTTCCCCGAAGGCGCGATTTCCGACCTGATCGTGATTTTGCAAAAACGAAACAAATGCCGTAGGAGGCAATTCTCCCGTCGGTTCCCCGCGGGTTTGGCTGTTGCGATAAAGAGAAACCTCGCCCTGATAGGCGAAACCGCTAATCAGGCAGCGGCCCAGGTGATCGAGAGGATGATCAGTATAATCCGAGTAGTAGCCATCTTTTTCGCCGGTGACCAGGACATGTGCGGCGTGGTGAATGTCGTCATCCCATTGCGCCGAGTATTGCTTGATCTGGCAGTCGTCAGTACGTCGAAGATGGCTTGCCTGATTGCGGTCGTTTTCCAATACGAGATGAATTTGTCGATCCGATCCAAGCCTAGTTCGAACTGTCTCCGCCAGCTCGGTGAGGATGTGAGCCGGGGAATCGTCGACAATCGAGTCGGCCGCATCCAACCGCAAGCCATCGAAATGATATTCGGCGAGCCAGTAAAGAGCGTTGTTGATAAAGAAATCCCGCACGGCTCGGCTCTCGACACCATCGAAATTGATGGCACTGCCCCACGGAGTGCGATGGCGGTCGGTAAAAAATTGCGGCGCATAAACGCCCAGATAATTTCCCTCCGGACCGAAGTGGTTATAAACAACGTCCAGAAAAACCATCAGTCCGCGCTGGTGAGCGCTTTGAATCAACCGCTTTAAATGTTCGGGACGGCCGTACGAACTTTCGGGCGCAAAGGGAAGCACACCGTCGTAGCCCCAATTACGGCTGCCGGGGAAATCGGAAAGCGGCATTAACTCGATAGCCGTGATCCCCAGATCGACGAGATGATCGAGTTGCTGCTCCACGCTGCAAAATTTCCCAGCTTGCGTAAATGCGCCGACGTGCAGTTCGTAAATAACCGCATCTTCCCAAGGCCGTCCACGCCAGGATTGGTCTTTCCAATCAAAAGCGGTTGGGTCCACAACTTCACTTGGGCCATGAACATCGTGCGGCTGAAAACGGGAGGCGGGGTCGGGGACTTCCTGCTCGTTGTCGATGCGGAACTTATATTGACTTCCGGGCGCCGCCGCATCGGTCACCAGCTCAAACCAGCCTTCATCAAGCCGGTTCAGGGGCAAGGTCTTTGGTGCATTGGACTGCACGCAGAGTTCCACCTTGTTCGCGGACGGAGCCCAGAGGCAAAAGCGCACGCTGCCATCGTCGCGGCACTCCGCGCCGAATGGCATATTATGACGGCGCTTCATTCGAGTCTTCCTTTTTGCCGTTAGTGTGGCGCTCCATCAACACGGCCATGGAGCGCGCCTGCAAAAGATAAGCCGTGCCGGAATCATGCGTTTCGGCTGGGCGTAAGCCGCCTTCGCGCGACGTATCCATCCACGCGATCCAGCGGGAATCCGGACGGAATGAAGGAAGAATGAACTCTACATCGTCATGATGAGGATTGAGCAGCACGAGAAAATCAGTGTCGCCGACTTTTCGGCCGCGTTCATCGGTTTCGTCCAGTCCCTGACCGGAAAGAAACATTCCGAGGCAATGAGCCGAAGCGTTCCGCCACTCTTCTTCGGTCATTTCATGGCCGCCGCAGTTGAGCCATAGAACGTCTTTTACGGTGGCGCCTTTAATGGGGCGTCCCTGAAAGAAACGCCGCCGGCGAAACACGGGATGCCGCTTGCGAAGATTGATCATGCGCTGCACGAAGGCCAGCAGATCGCGATCTTCGGGCTGCAAATCCCATTTCAGCCAGCTGATTTCGTTATCCTGGCAATAAGCGTTGTTATTTCCGTTCTGCGTGTGCCCGATGGCGTCTCCCGCATACAGCATCGGTACGCCCTGCGAAAGCAGCAGCGTAGCCAGTAAATTTCGCTTCTGCTTGGCGCGCAGAGCTTTGATGTTCGGGTCGTCCGTGGGACCTTCCACGCCGCAATTCCAGCTGCGGTTATTGTTGTTGCCGTCGCGGTTGTCTTCTCCATTGGCTTCATTGTGCTTATTGTTGTAGCTCACTAAATCCTGCAAGGTGAAACCGTCGTGAGCTGTAATAAAGTTCACGCTGGCATAAGGCCTGCGCCCGCTGTGCGCGTAGAGATCGCTCGATCCGGTGATGCGGTAAGCCAGATCTCCCACCACCCCGGCGTCACCCTTCCAAAAAGAACGTACCGTATCGCGATAGCGATCGTTCCACTCCGCCCAGCCGACTGGAAAATTACCGACCTGATATCCACCTTCACCCAAATCCCACGGCTCAGCAATCAGTTTTACCTGCGAGAGGACCGGATCCTGGTGAATGATGTCGAGAAAAGCGCCCAGACGATTTACTTCATGAAGTTCGCGCGCCAAAGTTGCCGCCAGGTCGAAGCGGAAACCGTCAACGTGCATTTCCAGCACCCAATAGCGCAGGCTGTCCATAATCAACTGAAGCACCCGAGGATGCTGCATGTTCAAGGTGTTTCCCGTGCCGGTGTAGTCCTTGTAATAGCGCGGATTGTCGGCCATGAGCCGGTAGTAGGTGGGATTATCGATGCCCTTGAGCGAAAGCGTGGGGCCGAGATGGTTGCCCTCCGCCGTGTGGTTGTAAACTACATCCAGAATTACTTCCAGCCCGGCGGAATGCAGGGTCTTGACCATGGTTTTGAATTCGTTGATCGAGTTGGTCGCAAGGTAGCGAGGTTCAAGCGCGAAAAAGCCGATCGAGTTATACCCCCAATAATTCCGCAAGCCGCGTTCCACCAACTGCCGGTCGTCGACGAAGCAGTGCACCGGCATCAGTTCAATCGAAGTCACACCCAGGCGCGTAAGGTATTCGATAACCGGCGCTGTTGCCAGCCCTGCATAGGTTCCACGCAGGTGAGGCGGCACGTCGGGGTGGCACATGGTAAAGCCTTTTACGTGGAGTTCATAAATTAGAGTCCTGTGCCAGGGGATGGCCGGCGGCGCATCTGTTCCCCAGGTGAATGCCGAATCGATTACCCGATTTTTCGGCATTCCAGATGCATCGTCGCGCCGGTCAAAGGAAAGATCCTCCTGCTTGTGTCCCACGCGATAGCCGAAGTGAGAGTCGCTCCAATGAATTGCTCCCTGAACTTGTTTGCCGTAAGGATCGAGAAGAAGCTTGTGCGGATTGAACCGAAGTCCCTTCTCGGGCGCGTAGGGGCCGTAGACGCGATATCCATAAAGTTGTCCGGGACGGACTTCGGGAAGGTAAGCATGCCAAACCATGTCGGTTTGTTCGGCGATCGGAATGCGAAGGGTTTCGCGTTTGCCGAGGAGATCGAACAGGCACAGCTCCACTTTTTCGGCGTGTTCCGAATACAGAGCGAAATTAACGCCCTCGCCATCCCACGTAGCGCCCAGTGGATAGGGACGTCCCGGCCATATGATGGGTTGAGTTTGGCTGGCCATTTAGTGAATGATTCCCGCGTCCGGCAAAATCTGGGCAAGAAGAGATTGAAACTGAAAATTATGTTTCATCGGGCTTGCTCCATGGCAGAGGTTGCATAATTTCTTAATCCTCAGCTTTATTTGTTCAAGGCAACCTGAGCAGACGCTTCTGCCAAAGGACAGTTCGATGCTGAAGAAGCGGGCAAGTTTGCCGTAGTGTTCTTTAAGATTGCGTGGGGAATGCGGCGCCCTTCTGCGAGTGGATTTAAAAAAGAAGTTTTCCACCCATCACGATCTCGACCATCCGGTTTACCACATCCTGCAACCAACACAACAAAGCACGGGTAAGCCGGAAGAAAATTTTGTGATCAGGGGAAAATTAATGACTGAAAATTCTCTCAAGCAGCTCTACGTACAAGAACTCAAAGATTTGTACAGTGCCGAAACCCAGCTGACAAAAGCGTTGCCGAAGATGGCGAAAGCAGCATCCTCGGAGGAATTGCAGCAAGGTTTTGCAGAGCATCTGGAACAAACCAAAGGACATATCGAGCGCCTGCAAAAGATATTCGACATGCTCGATGAAAAAGCTACAGGAAAGAAATGCCTCGGCATGGAAGGCCTGGTGAAAGAAGGTGCGGAAACCATGGAGGGAGATTTCGAAGATGCCGTCATGGACTCCGCGCTTATCTCGGCTGCGCAACGCGTGGAACATTATGAAATCGCCGGCTATGGCACGGTAATCGCTTTCGCGGAGTTGCTGGGCGAGTCTGAACAGGCTTCGCTACTGCGGGAAACACTGGAAGAAGAAAAGGAAACCGACGAGAAGCTCACTGAGTTGGCACAGGAGATTAATACTCAGGCCAACGGTGGAGACTCGGAGGATGAGGATGTGGAGAAAGCAGGATCTGACGAAGAAGAGCAGCCGCAAAGAGGAAAACGCAAAGTTCGCAGGGCGGCTTAACTACGTTAGCATGACGAGGAGCTTATATGCTCCTCGCATTTTTGTTTGGGTTCAGGGTTTTGAATTCTTAGTTATCCAGGCTGAGGTCCATCTCGCCGTGCTTGTCAAAGCGGATATGCAGCATCTTTTCGTTTCCAATGGCGAATGCTCCCGATATTTCACCTGACTTATCGGTTGAGTTTGCCTCGGAGGTGACTTCCACGCGCAGGTGGTGATTACCAGTAGGAACTTGCATGGCATGGAATTCGTGGCCTTGAATGTGATGGAAAACAACAAGATGCTTTTTATCCACACCGTCAAGCAAATGAGAATAACTTAGGTGACCATCGATCCAGATGGAGAGATGCGCTTCCGCGAAATGGTGTTCCACTTCAATGTCCAAGGTTGCGGTTGAAGCGGCTGCGGGGGAAGAAGCAGCGAGAGTTGCCTGATCCGCTTTTGCAGCTATGGCGTGAGTTCGGTGTGGAATCTTAGGCGTAGTAAGCGCTGCTACAGGTGATGCTTCAGGTGGTATAGCAGTCGCCGTGTTCTCATTGGCCGGCGGAGTAGGGGATACGAGGGGCACTTTGGCATTTGAAATATTCTGCGCCATTGGCATCGGTTCGGCGGTTCCAATTCCAACGATATGGTGCACCGGCGGTGCCTGTGGCCGCACAAAACGCCCGACGCGAACCGCAAAAAGAAGAACTCCCACGAGCAACAACGCTGAGACGAGGAAGTTCTTCCGCATATTATCCAAAACTCTCTCGGCTACCGCCTGCCCCTGGCCTTGAGATTTAGGCCGTACCACTGGCCGCGGCAGGGCTGCGGCTCCGGCTGGGCCTTCGCCCCCAAGCGGCATCACAGCGGGCGTGGACGAATCATGTTTCTTTGCCTTGCTCCACAATTCCCGCCCTTCGATCAAATCCTGTATATCG
This sequence comes from Candidatus Aquilonibacter sp., assembly GCA_035486715.1. Taxonomy (GTDB): domain Bacteria; phylum Acidobacteriota; class Terriglobia; order Terriglobales; family Acidobacteriaceae; genus Sulfotelmatobacter. The sequence goes on along the minus strand of DATHMV010000024.1, from coordinate 245,030 downwards.
AGCGCCATCTCCATGCCGCGCTGATAACGCTGTGCAGGATCTTTCGCCATGGCGCGATTGATGATGTAATCGACGCCCTGCGGAAGTTGGGTTTCGAGGATGGTAGCGGGTACGGGATCGCGGTTGACGATTTTGAATGAAACGGTGAGGGCGCTGTTGCCTTGAAATGGCCTATAGCCGGTGAGAATGGTGTACAGCACCACTCCCAGAGAGAATAAATCCGATCGCCCATCCACCGATTCGCCATTCAACTGTTCGGGCGACATGTAAGCTGGCGTACCTAAAGCGCGTCCCGCCAGCGTTTGATTGGCGAGGTTAAGTTTTGCGATGCCGAAATCGGCAATTTTGGCATGGCCTTCGTCCGTCACCAAAATGTTCGCGGGCTTCAGATCGCGATGGACTACGCCCTGGCCATGCGCGCAATCGAGTGCCTCGGCTAATTCGTGCGCCAGGCGAAGGGCAGTTTCCAGCGGTAATTTGCGATATTCGCCGGAGAGCAGCTTATCGAGCGATTGGCCATTGACGAACTCCATCACGATGTAGGGAGCGCGCGTATCAGGCTCTTCGCCCACATCAAAGATGGTTACGATTCCGGGATGCGAAAGGCGTCCGGCCGCCTCGGCTTCGCGAAAAAAACGTTCGCGATATTCCTGCTCTTCTTCCTGCGGCTGCCCGGCCAGGGTAATAGTTTTTACCGCGACTACGCGGTTAATTTTGGGGTCACGGGCCTTGTATACGATACCCATGGCTCCGCGCCCCTGCTCCGCCAGGATTTCGTATCGCCCGAAACGCTCGTTTCTGCGCTCATCCATAAGTGACATCGCACTTACGCTCTCGTTAATATCCGTCGACCATCATTAGTAGTAGTCAACAGGCAAAATGGTTCTTAGTTGTATTTACAAGGGGAACGGTAAATCGTTGTATTTCCTGCGTGAGCGGCGCAGGCTGAAGATCAGCAATCCAATTCCTATTTTCCGATGGAAGAGGGAACGCTCCAAGTTACCGACGTTACTGGCCATGATGTGAGCTTGAAAAAGTATGCGGACCCGGAATTCTGGGTCCGCATAGTGGTTTGGCTTGGGAAAGTGGTGAGCGGAGAAGCTAAGGAGGGCCTCTTCGGATGCCCTCCAGTCGCAGCTTTATTCGTAGCTGAAGGTCAGCTGGTCAAGATAAATGTTATACGGCGTTTGCTTGTAGTTGCCGTCCTGCTGGTAGTTGATGGTAACTCCCCACCAGCCGGGCGCGGAACCCGGGTTGTAATACCGGTTAACGGTGCTCGTGACTCCATTGAGCGTGATGGATTGATACAGCAATTGATTACTCGAAGTCCGCTCAACCTGAATGGTGACGTGGTTCCAGGCGTTGTTATTGGGATAGCAGGGAATTCCTGTCGGAACCCAATTGGCGCTTTGATTATCCCAAACGTCCCATTCGTTCCCTCCAGCTATGCGGCATTCGTGCCCCCAAATGAAGCCCATGCCATTGAAAAACTGGTTAATGTCGAATTCCTCGGCTTGCGAATCCGACAATTGAGTGGAGTAGAAGTAGACGTCGTAAGTGAAATTGTGGAGGGTGGGAACCAATGTGTGATTGGTGTCTGGCATTCCCTGGGACGACAGATCGCCTATCAAGTGGTTGTTCCAGAGCGCGTCAGAATAATCAGCCGACCCGCCGAGATCGAATTCGGTAGATTCTCCACTCAGCGAAGGCGATTTGATGTTCTGCGCCATCCAGTAGGTAATGCCATCGCAGGGGGAAGGCGAGCAATCGACAAAATTGGGCGGGCCCTGTCCGTATCCAGACCATCCGCCAGAGTGCTGGAGTTCGGTAAATGATTTTTCCGAGCCTCCGGTTACAGTGATGGTCACCGGTGCGGTGGAAGCGCCGCCGCATTTGTCCCACTCCTGGACAACTGTGTTGTAAGTCCCGGGATTCAGGGTCAGGTTGTAGTTCATGCTGGCACCGTTCACCACGTAAGCCAGTTGTCCCGGGGCCGTGTAGATTCCCATGGAAGCTACGCCCTCCGAGCAAGTTGTCGTCGCCGTTGCCGTGTAGTTCACGGGAGAGCCTACCGTGGCGTTATTCGATGGTGCAGTTACGTGCACGCCCGAGCCACTGGTGACTGTAATCGTGACTGGAGTCGTGGCCGCGCCGCCACAGTTATCCCATTCTTCGACAACTGTATGGTAGGTGGCTGCACTTAACGTTAAGCTCGTGTTCAGGGAAGCGCCGTTTACCACGTAAGCTAGAACGCCAGGGGCCGTGTAAATTCCCATGGAGCCGACTCCCTTGGAGCATGATGTGGTGGCAGAGGCCACAAAGGACACCGGTCCGGAAAAGGTCTGGTTATTAGTGGGGGTATTGACTGTGACACCAGCAAACATTGCCGGAGAGCAGACAGCCAACAGGCACACGGTCAGCAGTACATGCTTGAGCATGCTAAACTTCTCCAATTAAGTTATTTATCTTCCGGTATTCTGAAATCGCTTACGGAAACAACTCCCTGTCGCGCGAGCGGGCGCGTAAAAGGGTTGAAGAAGTGGCGGCATTTAAAAGTTCCAGCAGTCTAATTTAAGACTTAACCTTCCGTCTTAAAATCCGGGAATTGAGAGCCGGATTCGCTGCCCGAACCATTCTTGTAAAAACTTCCTAGACCATACCAGAAAGACTGTATTCCATCAAAGAGAAAAACGTGATTTTTGATACACGAAGGTACCACGTAAAATCATTTTGATTTGGATTTTTTTTCTGCGAACGATTCGCGCACGAAGTCGAAGCATCATAAGTAAGTTCGTTCAGTCCGGCTGGTGAATCAGTACGCTTGAACGGAGTGACACTCTTGGCTTCTTCGTCTCCGCAGGATGTTTCCGCTTCTTCGAAAGCGGTAGTGTTCATTGCCTTTGTGCTGGCCATCGCCGCTCTGTATGCGGGACGGCAAGTGTTTATCCCGGTGGCGTTGGCGCTGGTCTTAAGCTTTCTGCTCACTCCTGTTGTAACTTTGCTCGAAAAGATTCACTTTGGACGTTTGCCTGCGGTCCTCACTGTTCTGGTGCTTTCTTTCGCATTCATGGGAGCTGTGACCTGGGGTGTTGCCAGTCAATTAGTCCAGATCATGGTCGAGTTGCCGGACTACAAAGAGAATCTCGATCTAAAAATCCAGGCCCTGCATTCGCAAAAAAACGGCAATTTAAGCAAAGCCACGGCCACGGTTCAGGAATTAAATAAAGAGTTGACGGCTGTTCCTGGAGAAATCTCCGCCAACCTGGCAAAGAATCGCGAACAGGCCACGCGTTCCGCTCATCCCATTTCTGTGCAAGTGGCGCAACCTCCTACAGGTTTCGTCGAGGATCTTCGCAGTCTGTTGGGGCCGCTCGCCGGACCGCTGGAAACGGCGGCGATCGTCATCATTTTCACGCTCTTCATGCTCATCAAGCGGGAAGATCTGCGCAACCGGGCAATCCGCCTGGCGGGGCGCGGCAAATTGAATGTGATGACCCAGGCGCTGGACGATGCCGGCCGCCGGCTCAGCCGGTATTTGCTGTTGCAGTGTCTGGTGAACGCGGGATATGGACTCTTGTTCGGTATTGCACTTTATTTTGTAGGAGTGCCTCATGCCCTGCTATGGGGAGTGTTTGCGGGCGTGATGCGCTTCGTGCCTTACATCGGTTCACTGATCGCTGCGATCGGGCCTATCGCCATGGCTCTGGCAGTTTTCCCCGGCTGGCACCACGCTGGTTTGGCATTTGCATTTTTTGTAATTCTTGAGCTGCTTGTGTCGAATGTTGTCGAGCCGCTGCTCTACGGCGCTCATACCGGAATTTCATCTCTAGCGATTCTGGTAGCGGCTGTTTTTTGGGCCACGCTATGGGGTCCCGTCGGACTTATTCTTTCGACTCCTCTGACAGTTTGCCTGATCGTGCTCGGCCGCCACGTTCCGCAATTGAACTTTCTCGAAGTCGTACTGGGCGATGAACCTGTGCTGCTTCCGGAGCAATGCATCTATCAGCGGCTTCTTGCCACGGATATGGAAGAGGCGCGGGCGGTTGCCGAGAATTATCTCAAAGAAAATTCGCTGGAGAATTTATACGAACTGGTCATTCTTCCGGCTCTGAAGTTGGCGGAACATGACCGGCGCGCCAGCGTTCTGGGAGATAGTGCCAAAACATTTGTGTTCGAAAGCATGAAGGAGATGATCGAGTACTTCGGCGATGTATACGGAGAACCGCAAACCACCGATGCTGAAGACGGGGAATCGCGGCCGCAGGAATTTTTAGGAAATGCAGCGTGTGTTCCCGCTACCAGCGGCGCCGATGAGCTGGTAGCGATGATGCTCGGGCAGTTGCTGCGGCGGTCTAATTGCCGTGCCGGAGAGTTGAAGCCCGGTTCACCGGAAGAGATTGCAGCTTCGATTTCGCATGGGGATTACAGGATGGTTGTCGTATCTTCCATCTCTTCGATCTCCGCCAGCGAAGCGCGAGTTCTTTGCAAGAAATTAGGAGGCATCTCCGGTTTGCACATCGTAATGGGCTTATGGAGTTTCGAAAGCAACATGGCGCGTCAGCGGCTGGGGCTGGGTTGCACGGGTTTTGTGACTACGAGCCTGTCTGAGGCAATAGGAGAAGTTCGACGAATAGCCGATCCGTTAAGTGCTGCACAGGCAGTTACTGAATCCAGCGAAGCCTAGATGGTTCAGGCTGAGACCGGAGTCCGCGTACGTTGTCGGCAAACTTCCAGGCAGCAGGTCAAAAAATTGAGAACATCATCAGGCGGACGAAGCCAGGCTTTTGCAGCGGTTGGACGCCACGCGGGACGAACAAGAACACTTAGTCCACGACCCTCCAGCACAGGAAACGCGGTTTCATCGGTGACGTCGTCGCCCAGATAAGCGGCGGGAACATTTTTATTTAATTCGCTCAGAATTGTGCGCGCTGCTTCGCCTTTGTTCGTCTTCTGCGCGCGAATTTCAAGGCCGCCGTCAAATTCCATCAAATCCAGGCCGCGCTTGGCAATTTCAGTCCATGCCGGCATGACCCGCTGTCGAATGGACTGCGCTAGAGATTCATCCAAATCGCGCCAGTGAACCACAATGCTTCCAAATTTGAGTTCGAGGAACTGGCGCAAGTTTTGCGAAATTGCCCAACCCTTTGCGGCAGATAAATTTTCTATCGTGGTCTCGTCGAGTCTGGATAGTTCTTCGCTGCCATCTGTTCTTAGGCGCTGCAATCCGTGTAACCCCCATATCTCGGGATGCGGCTGAATGCCCAACAGCGGAATGATCTCAGTTCCTTCGCGGCCTGAGACTATGACCACTCTCATCTTGCCGGTTGACATGAGTTCTCGAAGGAGCGGAACGATGCCCGGATATGGAAGAGCTTCCATGCGATTTTTATGGAATGGGGCCAGGGTTCCATCGTAATCGAGCATGAGTAGAGACTGCGGCGCCCGCGCTACTGCTTTTAGAAAAGATTCGACCTGGAGTTCAGTCTCTGTCGCCATCGTTTACCTAAAATCATTTCTCCGGGAGTTTATGCCGCGGTTACGCGCCCGCGAGTTTTTTCGGGAGCACGGTCCCCATTGTCGAGGCGAAGTTCACAGAGTTCCGTCACCAGATTTCCAGCCCAGCGGTAGATGTTGTTCTCTCTTATAATCCGGCGCATGCGATGCACGCGTATTTGCTTTTCTTCGGGCTCCATTTCGAGAGCGGCACGGATGGCTTCGGCGGTTTGGTCGGTGTCGTAGGGATTCACCAGCAGAGCGTCGCGCAGTTCGCGAGCGGCGCCGGTGAACTGGCTGAGGATAAGAACGCCCCGCTCATCGCGGCGGGTCGCAAGATATTCCTTCGCGACAAGATTCATGCCATCGTGCAAAGAAGTCACCAAGCAAAGATCGGCGGCACGATAAAACGGCTCAATCTCTTTGTGGCTGTGTTGCCGCTTGAGAAATAGAATCGGTTTCCACTTGCCCGATTGGAAACGCCAGTTGATGCGCTCCGCCTCGGCTTCCAATTCGGCCAACAGGTCGTGATAACGCTTGATATGCGTGCGGCTGGGCGCGCCGATCTGAATAAAGGTGAACTGGCCCTGATATTTGGGATACTTCTCAAGAAAACGTTCAATAGCGCGAAAACGCTCGTGAATGCCTTTGGTGTAATCGACGCGGTCGACTCCAACCCCGATAAAAGCGGCTTCCACGCCCAGGCTGCGCAGTAAAGAGGTGCGTTCGAGATAGTTGGTTCCATACGTTTCGCTGCCGCTGGGTTCGGCGTCCGTCAGATCGACGCTGATTGGGAAAGGGCGCACCAGCGTCCGGTGGCTTTGACGGGTGACAGAAAAGTGCTCCCAATCCACGCGCGATTCCACCACACGGTCTACCGTTTGCAGGAAGTTATTGCAGTGCGACTGAACATGGAATCCGACGAGGTCCGCTCCTAATAGTCCATCGACCAACTGGCGTTGCCAGGGGCAGATGCCAAAAGCTTCGACATTCGGCCACGGAATATGCCAGAAGATGGCCACGCGCGCATCCGGCCTTTCCTGCTTGATAAGGCGGGGAAGCAGAGCAAAGTGATAATCCTGCACCAGCACCACAGGTTTACGTGTGTCCGCGATCTCTTCTAAAACCGCATCAGCAAATTTGCGGTTCACCTCTTGGTAGTGTTGCCAATCGGCGGCGCGAAATAAAGGACGCTCATGGGCAATGTGACAGAGCGGCCATAAGCCCTCATTGGAAAAGCCGTAATAATATCCTTCCTCTTCTTCTTTGCTTAACCATATCCGGCGCAATGTGTAATGAGGATCCTGCGGCGGGACTTGCAACCGGTCGTGCGAATCTACGACCTCGAGGTCGGCATTGCCGCTGCCATGGGCGATCCACGTTCCGTTGCAGGCGTTGAGCACTGGTTCCAGAGCGGTGACAAGGCCGCTAGCCGGGACTGTAACTTCGATTTCCTTACCATTGCGCTGGTGAATGTAAGGTTCACGATTAGAGACTGCAATCAATCGTCCGCCATCGAGCCGGGATTGAATCTGTACTGCGAGACGGTCCGCGGTCCACATGGATTCGCCGGCTTCGCGCAGCCGGGCTTCGTTCTCTGCTGCAGTGCGGGCCTGACTGAGGCTCTCGGCCAGCGTGACTACTTCCCATGCGAGTGGCTTGAAAAGATTTAGATCCGGCATCTGCTGGCGGGAGGAAATTCTTCCGGTGCGAAGTGCCCGCATCCATTGCGCGGCCCGGGCGATCGGTCCCGCGATGCTCCAGCGAACAATCAGAACAGTGATGAAGACAATCAGAAAAACTTGAATGAGAATTCTAAGAAATGCCTCGCGCCACGTGTGCAGGCCTTGTGCGTGGACGTAATTGACGTCGTGGATTACAACGAGGCCGCCGGCGACCTCGTCTTGCCGATGCAGTGGGACGGCAAAAATATGGATATGTTCATCGCCCAGCTTGCTATAGGAGCTTTCTTCCTTGTCCTCCGCGATGGCCCGAGTAACCTCAGCGGGGGGCGTCGTTAGATTATTCTGGGGAAAATCAGAAGTCACCGCCTCCACTTTGCCGTTGCGGTCGTAAACCGCAACTCCCAGCAGGTGTTCGCTTTTCCCAAATCGCTGGACGAGCCGTTGGATTCCTCTTACTGACCCCGACCCGCTCTCCCAGGACTTTTCCACGTTGCCGGCGAACGTTTCTCCAAGCACCTCGGCTCGCCGTTCAAGATCGCTGCGCAGGCTGCGCTTCTCGCGCAAAACTTCGTAATAGGAAAAGGCCACGGAGACGATCGTGATACCAACGATAAGGGAAAGAATCAGCCGGACACTGAGCAGGCGCATTGGCTATCTATCCCCTCCAATTACTCCGCGCGGACAAAGTGACGGACGACCTACGCCGACTTTAGCAAAAACGTTGCGGTTCCTAGACTTCATTTGTGGCGGGCATTATGCAACTGTTAAATCCTAAAGATAGTTAATAATGCGAGATATACGGAAGTTGCTGTAGATGTTAGAGAAAAAACAAGAGTGTGAATACTATAGAAAGGGCACGAAATTTGTCTTCCGGATGGATGGTTTTGATCAAGTGGTCGGCGAATCAGAGGATCACGTTAGTAACGAGGAAAACCATTGATTTACAGCCTACAGGAAAGACCCTAGAGTCAGATTACCCTTACGCATGATATCAACGCTGTTTAGGCTGGTAGTTTCTCCCGACTGCCTTCAAACATCTATGCTCTGTGCGTCCGGAATCCCGTTTTCCGCCCGAACGAGAGCCCTGATTGAGCTCAAGCTAAAGATGACACGAATGTCAATTTAACCACAAAGGCTGGCGCGAAATTTCGAATCGTCGCGTTGTTTTGGAGCCATTATGAAAAGAACTAGCCGCGAAGCGGCCCCGGCCGCTGCCGGCGACATAATCGTAGAAGAACCAACTCACAAACGAAACGGTAACTCTGCCGTCGCCGAGCCTCCACTCGGTGATCTTGGTGTAATTCTGGCCGGCCTGCAAACCATGCGGGAAGGCGATTTCTCGGTTCGCCTGCCGGGTTCGTGGACGGGATTGCCGGGCAAAATTGCCGATACATTCAATTCCATTGTTGCGGCTAACCAACAAATGGCGCAGGAGTTGAAGCGTGTTGGGCAAGTCGTCGGCAAAGAGGGAAGAACGCGTGAGCGCACCCGCTTTCACGAATCGCGAGGCGCATGGGGTGAGATGGAAGTTTCGATCAACACGCTGGTTGAGGATTTGCTCCGTCCTACCGCCGAGGTTACGCGCGCGATTGCTGCGGTTGCTCAAGGAAATCTTACGCAAACTGTGCGTCTCGACGTGGATGGCCGCCCTTTGGAAGGCGAGTTCCTGCGTTCCGCCAGCATCGTCAACACGATGATTCAGCAGCTGGGCGTTTTCACCGCTGAAGTTACGCGCGTGGCCCGCGAAGTAGGCACCGACGGCAAACTCGGTGGACAGGCGCAGGTGCCGGGCGTCGCCGGAACGTGGAAGGATCTTACGGATTCAGTGAACTCGATGGCCAGCAACCTGACCGGCCAGGTGCGAAACATTGCCGAGGTTGCTACCGCTGTGGCCAGCGGCGACTTATCACGCAAAATCACCGTCGATGTACGCGGGGAAATTCTTCAGTTAAAAGAAGCCATTAACACGATGGTCGATCAGCTGCGCTCGTTCGCGTCGGAAGTGACGCGCGTGGCTCGTGAAGTGGGCACGGATGGAAAGCTCGGCGGGCAGGCCGTGGTAGTGGGCGTGGCCGGAACCTGGAAAGATCTTACGGATTCGGTCAACGCGATGGCCGGCAACTTGACGGCGCAGGTGCGAAACATCGCAGAAGTGACAACCGCCGTGGCCCGCGGCGACTTGTCGCGCAAAATTACGGTCGATGTGAAAGGCGAAATTCTCGAACTTAAAGACACCATCAACACGATGGTGGACCAGCTCAATGCATTCGCCGGTGAAGTGACGCGTGTGGCCCGCGAAGTGGGTACCGAAGGCAAGCTGGGCGGACAAGCGCAGGTGCCCGGTGTCGGCGGTACGTGGAAAGATTTGACCGACAACGTCAATTTCATGGCCTCGAACCTTACCGGCCAGGTGCGTAACATCGCGGAAGTCGCAACCGCTATCGCGAACGGCGATTTGTCTCGCAAGATCACGGTCGATGTGCGCGGCGAAATCCTGCAGCTTAAAGAAACGCTGAACACCATGGTGGATCAGCTCAACCGCTTTGCCGGCGAAGTAACCCGCGTGGCGCGCGAAGTGGGTACGGAAGGGCGGCTTGGTGGCCAAGCCAACGTACCCGGTGTGGCCGGCACATGGAAAGATTTGACGGACTCCGTCAATTCGATGGGCGGAAACCTTACCGGCCAGGTTCGTAACATTGCTGAGGTTACAACGGCTGTGGCCCGTGGCGACTTGTCCCGCAAAATCACGGTTGACGTGAAGGGCGAAATTCTCGAACTCAAAAACACCATCAACACCATGGTGGATCAGCTCAATGCGTTCGCCGGCGAAGTAACGCGCGTGGCCCGCGAAGTGGGAACGGAAGGAAAACTCGGCGGTCAGGCACAGGTGCCCGGCGTTGCTGGAACATGGAAAGATCTCACTGACAACGTGAACTTCATGGCCTCGAATCTTACCGGCCAGGTGCGCAATATCGCCGAGGTTGCAACCGCTGTGGCTCGCGGTGACTTGTCACGCAAGATCACGGTCGACGTGAAAGGCGAAATTCTCGAACTCAAAGACACGCTGAACACGATGGTGGATCAGCTGCGATCGTTCGCATCGGAAGTGACCCGCGTGGCCCGCGAAGTAGGAACCGACGGCAAACTCGGCGGACAGGCGCAGGTACCCGGTGTCGGCGGCACGTGGAAAGATCTCACGGATTCCGTCAACTCCATGGCCAGCAACTTGACCGGTCAGGTGCGCAACATCGCGGAAGTTGCCACGGCCATCGCGAACGGCGATCTTTCGAAGAAAATCACGGTCAACGTCAGCGGCGAGATTCTGCTGCTGAAAGAAACCATCAACACGATGGTGGATCAGCTCAACGCATTCGCCGGCGAAGTAACGCGTGTGGCCCGCGAAGTGGGTACTGAAGGGCGTTTGGGTGGTCAGGCCAACGTGCCCGGCGTCGCCGGTACGTGGAAAGATTTAACCGACTCCGTGAACTCCATGGCCGGAAACCTCACCGGCCAGGTGCGAAACATTGCCGAAGTCACCACGGCGGTGGCTCGCGGCGACTTGTCGCGCAAGATCACGGTCGACGTGAAAGGCGAAATTCTCGAACTTAAAAACACCATCAACACAATGGTGGACCAGCTCAACGCGTTCGCCGGCGAAGTAACCCGCGTGGCCCGCGAAGTGGGTACCGACGGAAAGCTCGGCGGACAGGCGCAAGTACCGGGAGTTGCCGGAACGTGGAAGGATCTTACCGATAATGTGAACTTCATGGCCTCGAACCTCACCGGCCAGGTACGTAATATCGCTGAAGTTGCTACGGCCATTGCGAACGGGGATTTATCGAAGAAGATTACGGTAGACGTGCGCGGCGAAATTTTGCAGCTGAAAGAAACGCTGAACACGATGGTCGAGCAGTTGCGCTCGTTCGCCGCCGAAGTGACGCGCGTGGCCCGCGAAGTCGGCTCCGAAGGCCGGCTTGGTGGGCAGGCAAACGTCTCCGGCGTGGCCGGCACGTGGAAAGATTTAACCGATTCGGTGAACGCCATGGCAGGAAACCTCACTGGCCAGGTGCGAAACATCGCCGAAGTTACAACGGCCGTGGCCCGCGGCGATTTGTCGCGCAAAATCACGGTCGACGTAAAAGGCGAAATTCTAGAGCTCAAGAACACCATCAACACCATGGTGGATCAGCTCAACGCCTTCGCGGCTGAAGTGACGCGCGTGGCGCGCGAAGTGGGTACGGAAGGAAAACTTGGCGGACAGGCGCAGGTCCCCGGCGTGGCCGGTACGTGGAAGGATCTTACCGACAACGTGAACGTGATGGCCGCCAACCTTACCGAACAAGTGCGCGGCATCGTGAAAGTGGTCACGGCAGTGGCCAGCGGTGAATTGGCGCAGAAGCTGACGGTGAATGCGAAGGGCGAAGTTGCCGCGTTGGCCGAAACCATTAACAACATGACAGATACGCTGGCCACGTTCGCCGATCAGGTGACGACCGTGGCGCGCGAAGTGGGCGTGGAAGGCCGACTCGGCGGACAGGCGAACGTCCCCGGAGCTGCTGGTACGTGGAAAGATCTCACCGGCAACGTGAACCTGCTGGCCGACAACCTTACCAACCAAGTGCGCGCTATCGCCGAAGTCGCGACGGCCGTAACCAAAGGCGACTTGACCCGCTCCATTCAAGTGGAAGCCAGCGGTGAAGTGGCGGAGTTGAAAGACAACATCAACACGATGATCGACAACCTCCGCCTGACCACCGATCGCAATACCGAGCAGGACTGGTTGAAGACCAACCTGGCGCGGTTTACCGGCATGTTGCAAGGGCAACGCGATCTCGCAACCGTGGGACGGATGCTTCTTTCCGAGTTGGCTCCTCTGGTGAATGCGCAACAAGGCGTGATTTACCAGATGGGCGGCGAAGAACAAATAGAAATGGTTTTGCTCTCCGCCTTTGCCGGCGACGGCGAAGACGGCCACTTGCGGCGGTTGAAATTAGGCGAAGGACTCGTAGGTCAATGCGCATCAGAGAAGAGGCGCATGCTGATCTCCGATCTGCCGCCAAACACAATTGCCATCCGTTCGGGTTTGTTTGAGGCTGTGCCGCGAAACGTGATCGTGCTCCCCGTGCTCTTCGAAGACCGGGTCAAGGCCGTAATCGAGCTGGCTTCCCTAAGCGCCTTCACAACCTCGCAACTGGCATTCCTCGAACAACTCACGGCCAGCATCGGAATCGTGCTCAACAGTATTGAAGCCACGATGCAGACGGAAGGCTTGTTGAAACAGTCGCAGCAGTTGGCGACTGAACTTCAAGTCCAGCAAAAAGAATTGCAACAAACCAACGAGCAACTGGCGCAGAAAGCCCAGCAGCTGGCGGAACAGAATGTCGAAGTCGAACGCAAAAATCAGGAAATTGAGCAGGCCCGCCGCGCTCTGGAAGACAAAGCCAAGGAACTGGCTCTTACCTCGAAATATAAATCGGAGTTCCTGGCGAACATGTCGCACGAATTGCGTACGCCGCTTAACAGTATTCTGGTGCTGGGGCAGCAACTCAGCGACAACCCGGATGCGAACCTTACCCCGAAACAGGTGGAATTTGCCCGCACCATTCATGGCGCTGGCACGGACTTGTTGAACCTGATTACGGATATTCTCGATCTCTCGAAGATTGAATCCGGAACGGTGTCGGTAGAGGCCGAAGAAGTCTTCTTCGCCAGCATGCTGGATGCGGTCAGCCGTCCGTTCAAGCACGAGGCAGAAAACCGGCGGCTTGGCTTCGAAGTGCAGACCGATCCGCATCTCGCGCGCAGCGTAATGACCGATTCAAAGCGCCTGCAGCAAGTCTTAAAGAACCTGCTGTCGAATGCTTTCAAATTCACCGAAGTCGGAGGCGTGCGGCTATCTGTATCGGTTGCCAGGAGCGGCTGGAGCGAGGATCATCCGATTCTCGGAAAAGCCGCATCCGTGGTCGCATTTGAAGTGTCGGATACGGGCATCGGAATTCCGTACGAAAAGCAACGCATTATCTTTGAGGCTTTCCAGCAGGCCGATGCCGGCACCAGCCGCAAGTACGGCGGAACTGGTCTGGGTTTGGCTATCAGCCGCGAACTCGCCAGTTTGCTGGGGGGAGAAATTCAGCTGCGCAGCGCCCCGACCCGCGGCAGCACGTTCACTTTGTACCTGCCACAAACCTATGTGGGGCCGGCCTCAGCGGGTCATGCAACGACCGAAGGGCGGGGTTCTTCGGTAGTTCCTCCGGTTCAGTTGGTGGTCGCGAGCATTTCCGAACTTCCCGCTGAGAAGATCGAAGATGACCGCAATAACCTCCAGCCGGATGATGCCATCCTGCTCATCGTAGAAGACGACACGCATTACGCGCGCGTCTTGTGCGACCTGTCGCGCGACAAGGGATTCAAAGTCCTTGTGGCGACGCGTGGGGCGGAGGCGCTGGCGTTGGCGCATGAATATCATCCAACCGCAGTGTCTTTGGATGTCTTCCTGCCTGACATGCTGGGCTGGACCGTTCTGAATCACCTAAAGCAAGATCCGACCACCCGGCACATCCCGGTGCAGATGCTGACACTCGATGAAGACCGGCACCATGGATTGGCCCGCGGCGCTTTTGCGTTTGTTACGAAACCAACCACACCGGAGGGTTTGGAATCGGCATTGTCGCGTATCAAAGAGTATGCCACTCCCCGCCGCAAGCGGTTGCTGGTGGTGGAAGATAATCCCGGCGAGCAACTCAGTATCAAAGAGCTGCTGGGTTACGACGATATCGACGTCACCGTGGTTTCCACTGGAGCGGAAGCGATCCAGATCGTGAACGAGCAGTCGTTCGATTGCGTTGTTCTGGATCTTCGCCTGCCGGATATATCGGGCTTCGATGTGTTGGAACGCTTCAGCGATATACCTGCATTGTCCGATTTGCCAGTTGTGGTCTTTACAGGTAAGGAGCTGTCGCCGGAGGAAGATTCTCGCCTGCATTCGTTGGCGCGCAGCGTGGTCGTGAAGGGCGTAGAATCACCCGAGCGCCTGCTGGATGAAACTGCGCTTTTCCTGCATCGTGTAGTTTCAGATCTACCCGTTGAAAAGCAACGGCTGCTCGACCGTTTACACCGTTCCGACGACGCGCTGGTCGGGAAGAAAGTGTTGGTTGTCGATGACGATGTGCGCAACATTTTCGCGCTCAGCAGCGTGATTGAGCGCCGAGGCATGAGTGTTCTGACTGCGGGAACCGGCAGGGAAGCAATCGCTAAACTGGAATCGACGCCAGATATCGCGATCGTTTTGATGGACATCATGATGCCGGAGATGGATGGTTACGAGACCATGCAGGTAATCCGGCAGAACGCTTTATTCCGGCGTTTGCCGATCATCGCTCTGACTGCAAAGGCGATGAAAGGAGACCGCGAGAAGTGCCTTGAAGCGGGAGCTTCCGAGTACCTGGCCAAACCGGTCAACACGGAGCAACTGCTCTCGTCGTTGCGTATGTGGCTTCACCGGTAGATACAACCAACGCCGTTGGATAAGGGTCGAAGAGATTGAATGGTTACTAAGGATCAAGTCAACATCCTCATGGTGGACGATCAGCCCGGCAAGTTGCTGAGCTATGAGGTGATGCTTGGTGATCTCGGCGAAAATCTGATCAAAGCGAACTCCGCCAAAGAAGCGCTTGAAGTCCTGTTAAAAACCGAAATCGCGGTCGTGCTGATGGATGTGAGTATGCCGGAGCTGGACGGCTTCCAGTTGGCTGCGATGATCCGCCAGCATCCCCGTTTTCAACAAACCGCGATCATCTTCGTATCCGCCGTTCATCTCACCGATCTCGATCAGCTCAAAGGATACGAACATGGCGCCGTAGATTATATTTCGGTACCCGTGATTCCTCAGTTGCTGCGCGCAAAAGTGCGTGTGTTCGCCGATCTTCACCGCAAAACTCGCCAGCTCGAAACCCTGAACCGGGATTTGGAGAAGCGTGTGTTGGAGCGCACCGACGAGTTGGCGAATAAAGCGGAGTTGTTGCTGCGGTTGAACGTGGAGCTCATAGAAAAAAACCAGGAGCTTGACGCCATCGTTCATACCGCCCCGGATATTATCTTCAGCCGGCAGCCGGATGGGTCGAGAGATTACATCAGCGACCGTTTTTATGATTACACCGGCGCTGCCCCGGGTTCCGCGAATGGCTTTGGCTGGCTCGATTATGTGCATGAGGGCGATAAAGATCCGGCCATGAAGCACTGGCTGCTCTGTGTGGAATCGGGCGCGATGTACGAAGCGGAATACCGCCTTCGGGCTGTCAATGGCGCGTACCGCTGGTTTCGGGCGCGTGCTCTTCCCATTCGAGACGAAAGCGGAAAGATTCTCAAATGGTACGGCAGTTGCTCCGACATTCACGACAGCAAGGTCCTCGAACAATCGATTCGAGATAGCGCTGCCGAGCTGGAAAAAATCGTCGATAACAGAACCGACGAACTACGGCGGCTTTCGGTGCGGCTCATGTCGTTGCAGGATGAGGAGAGGCGCCGCATTGCGCGCGATCTGCACGACGGCCTGGGACAGGAGTTGGCGGTCGCAAAAATGGTTTTGGATAAAATGCTGCTGCAAAAAACGGTGCAACCGACGGATGACAGTTGGGCCCAGGCCAGCAGCATTGTCGAACGTGCCATACAACAAGTGCGCACCATGTCGCACCTTTTGCATCCGCCCTTGCTCGATGAGGTTGGCTTGCTTTCGGCGCTGGCCTGGTATACCGATGGGCTGGCAAAACGCAGCGGAATCGAAACTACACTCACCGTTCAGCCGCGAGATTTCCCAAGGCTCGCCAGCGAAGTGGAAACCGCCGTATTTCGCATCGTGCAGGAGGCATTGACCAACGTATTTCGGCATTCGGAAGCGCACAGCGTAGCCGTCGCCCTGGCGCAGACAGATGGAATGATTAAAGTGACGGTGCGGGACGACGGCAAGGGCATAACCAACAAGATTGCCGAACTTCGGTCCGATAGCGTTGGCGTGGGCATTGGCGGCATGAAGCAGCGCGCGAAAGAACTGGGCGGAGAGTTGCGCTTAACGAATATCCATCCTGGAACTCTGGTTGAGCTTGAGATTCCTTATAACTCCGCGGCGCGAGAGGCGAGCGAAGCTCTTGGCCGATACGCATCGCGTTAACTGAATTTCGGTTTCTTCCTCAACATTCGTTTGCGGCAACTTTTTTGAACGAAATCCTTTTCGCCCTACCTCATCCCAATCGTATACAGCTATCGCAGTATCTTTCCCTGTTTTTCGCATTACAACTCAAGACTCCATGCAGGCCCGACCGCCCGATTCTTCTATCGCCTTTACAGCTAAGACCGGATGGCGGGCACTCGGATAGGACGTTACCGTAACGTTCGTAAGGATTTACAAAACAGTTGCTCGCTTCGAGCACGGAAGAGGTCTGTTTATGAAAACAAAAGGTTATGCAATGCCGAGATATCTCCTGGTGCTCGGTACAGGTTTGCTGATGCTCGCCAGCGTGGCATGGGCCGCGGATGACAAGGACGCATCAGATATCGACAAACGGCTGGATGCCTCAGCCAAAGTTTTGAACGAAATCATGGGCGTGCCCGACAAGGCAATTCCCGACAAAGTGATGCGCGACGCGAAATGCATTGCGGTAATCCCCTCGATGGTGAAAATCGCAGTCGGTTTCGGCGGCAGCCACGGTAAAGGTGTTGCAACGTGCCGCACCGAAAGCGGAGCCTGGAGCGCTCCTGCTCCTATCACGATCACCGGCGGAAGCTGGGGATTGCAGCTTGGCGGACAGGCGATTGATCTGGTGATGGTTGTCACCAACGACGATGGGATGCAGCATTTGCTGTCTAGCAAGTTCAAGCTGGGCGCTGATGCTTCCGCAGCAGCGGGCCCGGTTGGGCGCGATACCGGAGCAGACACCGATTGGAAAATGAAAGCAGAAGTATTGACGTATTCGCGCGCGCGCGGAATCTTTGCCGGTATCGATCTGAATGGATCGGCCATCACGCAAGACAAAGATGAAACCCGGTTGCTCTATGGGAAATTCGTTCCTTTCGCCGACATTCTCGCCGGCAAGGTTCATTCCCGCGAAGCGAGTGCGGAATTCCTGGCGGCTGTAAGAAAATATTCAATGCAGGCCAAGGATCATGCCCAGCTGGAAACTCCTGCGGATAATTCGCAGGCCTCGAATCAGTAGCACGCATTTGGGTGTGCTTGTGATTTGCAAATACATCCCGGCTCTTGTTTCGCAGTGAGTAAGAGCCGGGTCATTCGTTCAACGCAAAAAACCGTGATCGGAGGATACGATGTCGACGATATTGCTGGTTGTGTTAGTCCTACTGCTGCTTGGAGCGCTTCCTGCATGGCCGTACAGCCGGGGCTGGGGCTACTATCCGAGCGGTGGCTTGGGCCTGGTAGTCGTAGTTTTGCTGGTTCTGCTGCTCGCTGGAAGATTGTGAAGCAGATCGATGCTGCCGTAGCGTACGCGCTTTGGAGTAAATAGTCTCATTAAAGGGAGAGTGCGAAATCCACCGGCTCTCCCTTTGCTTTTTGTAAATATGTTTCAGCGCAATTCTTGCGGGCTAAAAACCGGTTAATTGCAGTGTTTTTCTCTATCAAAATACACGAATCGCAGTATGGCGGAATTTTCTTCCAATAATTATTTTAGGTCCCTACTCGACAGAAACGCCCCATCGAGCAAGTATCGGTTCTCTTAAAGAGAGGCGGTACTTGCTCCTCCCCTTTGCAACAAGAATTCTGAATACATGGTTGTCAGTATCGAAATACAGAACCTAGGGGATGGGACACATTTGCCCACCCATATACCGTCGTAGAGTCGAAAGATTTAAGTTTCAACGATCGCGGAGGAGGCACCCAAATGCTTTATTGGACTCTAGTATTTCTGGTCATCGCGGTGATCGCGGGGGTTCTTGGTTTTACCGGTGTCGCGATAGCCGCTGCCGGAATAGCGAAGCTGTTGTTCTTCGTGTTCCTCGTTCTTTTCGTAATTTCCCTTATCACCCATGTCTCCCGCCGCGGGAGCCGCATATAGCGGCGGCCGGGATGTTGTTTGTAAATATTTATTGAACTGAAACGAATTTTTGTCGCGAAGTTTAGAAATTACGAATTAAGAAACAACTGCAAGAGATTGCTTATCCCAATGACGTGGTGTCGCACATCTCTCGGATACAAACCACACTGGAATTCTTCGCATCTATACGATGGTCGTAAATTCCAGATCACGAAAAAGCGACAGGAATTTGAGGAGCGTTAAATGTCGAACCAACCAGTTCCACGCCAAGCCGCTCACGCTCTATCGCCAGTTGGATCGTTCGACGGGCTCAATGCTTATTACCGCGGCCATGATCATCAATTCGCGCGTGAACGCGTAACCACCATGCCAGTAAGAACGGCACCAAAAGCGCGCGATCTGAAAGTGGCCGGCCCCGATGCGATATGGGGGCAATACAACAATTACCGGTCGAATGGCTTGGCGGGTTCGGTGGCCGTGCACGTTGTTTTGCTTGCGCTGATTCTCGGCGGTTCGTTTTTCGGCCACAAAGTGGTTGCTCGGGTTGAGCAGCATGAGACAGTGACGCTAATCGCACCCTCCCCCGATTCCTATGCACTTCCGGTGGCCAAAAAAATTGTTAGCGGCGGCGGTGGTGGCGGAGATCACGATCCGTTGCCTGCGCCGAAGGGAAGACTTCCGAAATTTGCGATGCAGCAAATCACGCCACCTCAAATCATTCTTCATAACGAGCATCCGAAGTTGACAGCGGAACCAACAGTGGTTGTTCCTCCGCAGGTTCGCGTCGCTGAAAATCATATGCCAAACCTGGGTGTGCAAGCTGCCGCGGCGATGCCATCAGCTCCCCCCTCGAACGGCACGGGATCCGGCGGCGGCATTGGTTCTGGATCGGGCGGTGGTGTTGGCGTAGGGCATGGCGCTGGCGTAGGCGCGGGCAGCGGCGGAGGTATTGGCGGAGGGGTATTTAAAGTCGGTGGTGGAATTTCCGCGCCTCAACCAGTGTCAACGCCCGACCCCGAATACACTGAGCAGGCTCGTCAAGCCAAAACCCAGGGAACTTGCGTGCTTTGGCTGATCGTTGACGATCAGGGCAATCCGCGAGATATCCGTGTAGTGCGCGGACTTGGCAACGGACTCGATGCCAAAGCCATTGAAGCCGTCAAGCAGTGGCACTTCCAGCCCGCCATGAAAGACGGCAGGCCGGTAAATGTGCAAATCAGCGTGGAAGTGGGTTTCCGTCTTTACTAAAACTACAAACTACAGAGATCAGCGGCAGGAAGCTTTACAAAGCTTCCTGCCAAATTTGTTTTAGTGCCCAAGTTTGGCATCTCAACCCGTGCTATGGAGAAAAGTTTCTGCCAACTCAAGAAATAAGTTCCGCATCGCGGTACAGCAAATCTGGCATTCAATTACAGGGGGGCACTGATGGGATGAGGAGGGTACCTCAGTTACTCTCCAACTCGACGCTGAGTATTGACTGCATTTTGGCAAGCAGCAACAACCGGCGCAGTTCGATCGCAAGGAGACTAAAGTGGCCACATGCGTAATTTCCGCGACAGCAACCGATCTCATCCCAGCCCGGCTCGAAACCAAACGAGATGATTCCGAACGCAGCCTGGTTCAACGCGCACAGCGGGGCGACCAGGAGGCTTTTGCAACATTGTTCCAGTTGCATAAGAAACGCGTGTATTCCGTCTGCCTGCAGATGACTAAAGATGTGGCCGATGCGGAGGACCTGACACAGGAAGCGTTCCTGCAGGTATTTCGCAATATCAATTCGTTCCGCGGCGATTCCGCCTTCTCCACCTGGCTGTATCGAATCGCGGTGAATACGGTTCTCATGAAACTGCGGCGGCGCAAAGCTCCTCCGTTACTCTCTCTGGATGAACCGGTTTCGGCGGATTCGCCTTCTTTGAAGCGTGATGTGGGCAAGGCCGACCCGGCTCTTTCCGGGGCGGTAGACCGCATTGCATTGCGGCGGGCCATCGAAGAGCTTCCTGAAGGATGCAAGCAGATTTTCGACCTGCACGAAGTGCAGGGATTTCAGCACCACGAGATAGCGCGCCAGTTGCGCTGCTCGATCGGAAATTCCAAATCACAGCTCCATAAAGCCAAGCGGAAGATGCGCGATCTTTTGTTTCCGCGAGTGCAATATGCCCGGCAGTTGAAAGCCACTGTGAAGCAGTAACGATAGCTTTTGTGAATTGTCGTCCACTTGGAAGTTTTTGGGCATCACGTAAAGGGGAAATGTGAGGCTGGGAGCCGTTATCGTTGTCGGGAATGAGGAGTTGATCCTCAGCGGGGAAGAGCACGCTGAGCAGCGCCTCGCCCCAGCCAATGCGGCAGCGTTTAGCGGCAGCGCTTTCCTTAACGAACCGCTCGAGTGTGTCGACATAGTTGGGCGTTCGCTGGTGGAGCGCACTATTGAACGGTTTACCGCCATCGACATTCACGATATCTCGGTGCTGGTGGATTCCAAAGCATTCCTGGACATGCCTAATTTCCGCGCGGGCTTTGGAGGTTCAACAGTGGAGGGGGTAAGCGATTTATCCTCCGCGATGAGCCGGCGCTTCGCAGATTATTCGCGAGAGGGAATTGATCGATCCTTTGTGATTGCCGCAAATACTTATACCGAAACCGATCTTCTCGATTTGTTCTGTTTTCATCGCGAGTCCCGACAGGCAGTAACGAATGCGTTTGATAAAGAAGGATCGTTGCCGTTGTGGGTGGTCGATTGTGCGAAGGCGCAAGACATGGATCCATCTGGCTTGCTTGATCGCGCTCATACGAACACCAAAGGCGCATCAAATTATTTCATTCGCGATTATGCGAGCCGCTTGCGCCATGTTCGCGATATGCGGCGTTTGACTTCGGATATTCTTCGCAGCCATTGCCAGACGGGTCCTTCCGGTAAACAGATCAGGCCCGGGGTTTGGGTCGACGACGGCGCGGAAATTCATCGCCGCGCGCGCATTGTTGCTCCGGCTTACATTGGCCGTGAATCCATGGTGCGAGCAGACGCCCTGATTACGCGTTGCAGCGCCATCGAGCGGAACTGCTGCATCGACTGCGGAACAGTGATTGAAGATAGCTCGATTTTGCCGAATACAAACGTGGGGATTTGCCTCGATTTACGGGAAGGGGTGGCAAGCGGAAATAAGTTGTGGAATCTGGAACGTGACGTGATGATCGAAATTTCCGATCCCAACGTCATGCACTCCAACCCCGGCGTAAACGTATCAGTTACAAACCAACGCAAGCGAACCATGGTAGGTGGCGCGGCTTTGCGGGTATCAAAACCAAACGGCCATAGTATGGCTGTTTAGGAATAAATTTCTCTCAGGAGCGACTGCAATGTACACCCCAGGTCCTGTAATCGTAATGGAGTTACCTGAAAAATTGACCCATCTGGAAGTACGCTCTTTTCTGGATGAGATGCAGCCGCTGCTGGAGATTGACCGGCCGTGCGTCGTCCTGGATTGTTCGCAGGTCCAGTCCATGGATAGCGCGGGAGTGGAGATGTTATTGCATTGCCTGCAAGAGGCGATGAAGCGCGACGGCGATATGAAACTGGCCGCTGTCCCGCCGGCTTCGGCGGTAATGATGGAATTGATGAGAGTCGACCGTCTTTTTGAAGTGTTCGATAACTCCGAGCAGGCAGTGCGAAGTTTCCAGATCTTTCCATCGGTTCCAAATACGCAGAGCCAGCCGTGGTACGCCGCGGCACACGGGCTTACGGATCTTAAGGCCGCCGGCTAATCCATTCGTCAGGCCTTGGGGGAGCTTATGAAAGCGAGTAGAAGATTGGCTGTGCCAGCGGCATGGGGCATGTTTGCGCTCCTGGCCGTGCCTATGTTTGTTGTGGGCGGAGCAGCACAACAAACGAGCAATCATCCTGAATCTGGGACGCAAGCGGTGGCTAGCGCACAACAACAGCCGCTCGATTCTGGTGCTCAACTTCCAGATAGTCCGGGCGCCACGCTTGCCGAATTGCAGCCTCCGCAGCAAGCGCAAACTGCGACTCCTCAGGCATCAGCGCCTGCCGCGTCACAGCCGCCGAATGAGACGCAGCCCACACAAAAACCCGTCGGTACTGCTGCGGCGGAGCCACTGCATGCCAGCGGCATCGCTGCTTCTCAGCCCGCCGGGGTTGCGGTTGCGCCTCAGAAACAAAGGCGTACTCGCACACTTGTGATTAAAGTAGGGGCCATCATTGCCGCCGGCGCCGCGGTAGGAGCGATTGTTGCATTGAGTGCGGGCACTTCAAGCCGGCCGCCGGGAGCGCATTAGATTTCTGTCTGCCAGTCAGGGTGTATTTGCTTGTGAGCGGAGTAAATATTTGTGAAGATTGTGAGCTTTTCTGGAATCGATGGCGCAGGAAAGAGCTCGCAAATTTCGCAGCTGACAACCTGGCTAGCGGAATCAAAGCTTAACGTAAAACTGCTCACTTTTTGGGACGATGTTGTAGCCTTCACTCGTTTTCGCGAGTTTATGAGCTACAAAGCGTTTAAGGGTGATCGCGGAGTTGGAAGTCCCGACAAGCCTTTGCAACGCCGGGACAAAAACGTAAGTTCGCTGCCTCTCACTGGGATCCGCTTCTTTCTCTACCTGGCCGATGCCATCCAGCTTTGTTTTAGCGTTCGCCGCGCTAAAAACAGCAATGCGGATGTTGTCATTTACGATCGCTACATTTACGACGAGCTGGCGAACCTTTCTCTCAATCACTGGTCAACTAAGGTCTTTTCACGGTTTATTTTAGAATTTACGCCCAAGCCAGACGCGGCTTTCGTGGTCGATGCCGACCCGCTTGCGGCATACGCGCGCAAACCTGAATACCCTCTGGAATTTGTTCGCCGTAACCGTGAAGCCTATCTTTCTCTTGCGCAATTCTCGGGTGAATTGACAGTCATATCTCCGGCTCCAGTGGAAACGATGCAAGCCGCTATCCGGCAGAAAATGCTGCAAATCTTTGCGCAACATGATCTGATGGAGCCCATCAAAATTCCCGCATCGCCCGGCGTTTAGAGAGCCAACATCTCGGGCGGCCTATTCATCGAACTTTAATCGACGCGCCTTGATCCTTACGGAATCGAGGAAGCGTCGATCCGTGAGGCCCGAAAATCAATGAGAATTTGTCTGGTTACGACCTTCCCGCCCAGTCAGGGGGGATTGAGCGAGTACGGACTTCACATCGCAAATCAATTGCGCCGCAATCCTTTCATCCGACTTACCGTTCTTGCCGATACGATTTCAGACGCCGGCCCCGAGCTTGAGGACTTTGCGGTCGAGCGTTGCTGGTCCTTCGACGATCCTGCCAGCACGATTCGCATCCTGCGCGCGATTCGCCGGTTGAAGCCGGACGTAGTCTGGTTCAATCTTCTATTCAGCACATTCGGGCGCAACCCTTTCGCCGCATTTGCCGGCCTTCTCACGCCGGTGCTTTCGCGCCTTACCGGCTGCTACACGCATGTGACCCTGCACCATCTGATGGATACGGTGAACCTGAAAGATGCCGGCGTCCGCCATGCGCGCAGCTACCGCCTGGCCGGCGCACTTGCCACAAAGATGCTTCTCATGTCGAACTCTGTCTCGGTGCTGATGCCTGGATACCGCAAGATTCTGCACGAGAAATATGGCCGCGACAATGTACATCTGCGCTCGCACGGCATTCTTTCCAGAGAACCCGAATATCCGGATTTTTCCCGCCGTGGCAATCCGGAGCATCGCATTCTGGCTTTTGGCAAGTGGGGAACTTACAAGCGGCTGGAGTTGATGATCGAAGCTTTCAAATATGTGGCGGAAGCGCTGCCTAATGCCAAGCTGGTGATTGGCGGAGGAAACCATCCACAGGCCGCCGGCTATGTGGAGTCGATGAAGCAGCTATACGAAGGCGATCAAATTGAATTCACCGGCTACGTGCATGAAG
The DNA here is from genome assembly GCA_035486715.1 of Candidatus Aquilonibacter sp. Lineage (GTDB taxonomy): Bacteria > Acidobacteriota > Terriglobia > Terriglobales > Acidobacteriaceae > Sulfotelmatobacter. The sequence goes on along the minus strand of DATHMV010000024.1, from coordinate 220,887 downwards.
AGCGCTTGCCCGATCTTTTTCAAAGTTCTTCGGTCGCGGTCATGCCGTATTCTTCGTCGACAGGCTGCAGCGGCGTCGCTCATTTAGCGTGCGCTTATGGGGTGCCTATTGTGTGCGCCAATTTGGAAGACTTCCGGGAGATGTCCGATGGGGAAGGAATGGCGATTGAATTCTACAAACCGGGAGATGCCAAAGACCTTGCCGATTGTCTCATTCGCTTTCTCAGCGATCCGGCGAAGCAGCGTGAAATGGCGGACCAGAATTTCTTAGCCGCTCTTCGCATGACCATGCCGAATATAGTCCTGAAATATTTGCGCCACTTCGAGCTGGAACAGAGAAGTTTGGCCTTACGGCAAATTACGCGGGTCCGCAAACTGCCGAACTGGGTTCCGTCCAAGGGGCTGCTGCTGCGCCTTATGACGAGGAACTCGCTCGGCTGGGTGCATCGCTCGGGACTTCATTTGTCGCGCCCGGCGAAAAACAAGCTACTGAACAATGACGTCGACGGTGGTGGAAAGATTGCTGGAACCCGAAGTCCCGTTAATGGTAACGGAGTAACTGGCCGGGTTGACGGACGGAACGAAGGCGCTATTCGTAGTAGTGGGTTTCCCGCCACAGGAAGCTCCAATCATTCCAAGCCCCAGAACAGCGCAGATGGCAAGGGCCTGGACTCCGCGTTTGCGCGTCGCTTTACCGAAAAAGCTGAATCCGAGAAGCCCAAGGGGCATAAGCAATCCAGCGGAGATGGGGAAATGTTTTCCGCGCTGGGGCAAATCGGCCGCAGTAACGGACACGCTGGAAATGGTAAGGGTGGAAGTAGCGCCGTTGGCTCCCGGAGTAATAACGGCGGGCGAGAACGAACAATTCAAAGTGCTGGGAACCCCGCTGCAACTGAGGGTGATGGGATTGTTAAAGCTGCTGGATTGCGGTTTTGCAGTGACCGTGAGAGTTCCCGATAGCCCCGCCGGAATCGTAACCGAGTTCGGCGTTGCACTGAGAGCCACGCCGGGGCTGCTTGAGCTTAGCGGCGTCAGCGGCATTCTTGGAGTTGGTGTGACAGCGACTGCGCAAGTCGGCGCATAACTACTCGGGGCTGTGATTTGGTTGGCCAGAGTAGGCTTTCCAACCGCCTGTACAAAAAGTTGGTAATTTCCCTCCGGAATCGAAAACCCGCAAAGATTCAGCGAGTGTATTCCAGTGGCAAGGTTGGTCAATGGCATCAGGTTCTGGCCATCGTTGCTGATGTAGACGGTGTAGTGATCGACCGTGTTCTCGTTTCCGTTGATGGCCCATTGCAGGGAATTCGATGTAACCGATCCTTGCAGGGAAAAACAGTTGTCAATCCCGGATTCAATCTCCGTCGCTTCCTCGTAGTCATTCCACGTCACCAGTTGCAGATCGGGCAGCGGCTTGCCTGAAGTGTAAATCCCATTAATTTCCGAAAAAGTTTGCAGCCACGTTTGCCCACACTGCTGGCCCATGATCCGGTTCGATCCCCACGAGGCCAGCGTATCGTTGAATCCCTTGTAAGTTGCGCCTACGGTTTGCTCGCTGGCGAATGACTCGCCGGCGCTATAAAAGCTACTGAGATAGTCCAATCCATAATTTGCGGCAGTGGGCATGACCCAGGAGTAACTGCCGTCGCCAGGCGAAGTGCTGAAGCCGGAGTTGTTCTGGAAAAGCAACGCAGGGCGATTGCCCAACGCGCCAATGGCAGCGCTCCAATTCACTGACGGATATGAGAGGCTGACATTGAAATTCGTCACCACAGGTTGACCCTGCAAGGTCATGTAAGCCGGCGACGTGAAATATGTCTTCTCGATGTACTGCAAGTCATCGATCAACGCTTGCTGAGGCGAGCAGCCGGGGCACGAATACCATTGAATGGCACCCTGGTCGATCATGATGGCAAAAGTGAATCCGGGATGGGTTTCGGCTGCGGCCATGATTAACTGCGTGGCCTGATCGATGGAATTTCCGGGACCGTACCAATCGATAATCACGCCATCGATACCGCGGCTTACCATGTCATCCACCTGCGCCTGAGCTTGAGCGGGGTTGGTGGAACTGTAGCCGATATTCATGTGGTTCGACTGGCCAAACCACATGACCATGTGGGCATAAATCCTGGTGGTTGCGCCGGGATAGAGCAGCGTATGGATATCGACTTTGCTTATGTTTCCCGCGCCCTTGTTGCCGTTCGATTGAGTCGTGAAAGTATTGGCCGCGCTCGTATTGTTCGAGGTTTGCGCCGCGAGCGTGGTCGTGGGCACCACGTAAATGGTGCTGGTGCTGGCTGAAGATAAGGCGGAAGCGAATAGCAGCGCGAGTACAACTGCAAAGCTTATGCGGCGCATGTGTCCTCAGGGGCGGAGTAGAGCCGAGGATCTTGCTTCGGATCTGAACCAGCACAGGGAAGGCTCGCCTGCCTTTAATTTTCCTGACTGGGATCTTTCAGCTTTCTGGGAAACTGGGGTGAGCTTAATAGAAGAGTTGAAAATGCAACAGATAACCTTGGGATACGTCCCATCGGTCAATGCTTCGCTGTATGACGGTGGTAACTAGAAACACGAATCATGGACCTTCACCGTTGATGCTTCACATTTCAGTTGCCCATCTCGGTCAAATTCACGTTCTGAATGTATTCGCTGATGGTCGCTGACTTCTTCAGGCCGCTGATGTCCAGTTGAAAATTCAGCCCGCTGTCGTTCGACCAGCCGGCAGGGATTGGTCCCGCAGGCTCGGTGGTTTCAAATTGCGTGTAGACTCCGTTCACTCCCAGCATGTCGTAATACATGCACGGGTAACCATCGCACGAAGTGTCACCATCCACCCGATGCACCCACCATTGCACGTGGTACCAGCCGGGAGCATTCATCTGGCAGGGCCTCGTAGTATTAAGCCATTCTCCGTGCAGGTGATCCCATATCTGCCACTGCCCGCCCATCACGCACTCGCTTCCCCACATAAATTCGTACGGATTTAAAAATTGAAAAATGTCGTACTCGAGAGCCTGATAACCGCCGGCTTTGATTTCACCCGGCAAATCCACCCAGAAATCGCTATTGAAGTAGGTCGCGGAGGTTGCGCCTACCTTGTCCCACGCTAAAAAATTCGTATACTCCGGACCGGTAACAGCAAGCTTGAGAGAGTTGGGAGGCCATGCCGTTCCAGTTTCCGCGATAACAATGTTGGTAGGAATGCCGATTCCGCCCGGCTGGCAATCCGGAAGCACGCAAGGGTTCCACGCAGGCAGGTTTTTATCCATGCTCATATTGAAAGTCTGAGCGTGAACAGTAATCGAACAAAGCACGCCGAACAAACACAGCCTTCCCGTGATTTTCATAAATACCTTTTAGGAATTTTTTGCGTTTGAAATTTGAGGCCTGGAGGGTTCGCTCATCGCCTTTCAAGCCACCGCCAGAATGGCTCCATCAGCTTGTGGATGTCTGTGGGATGTGACCCGAGTGCTCGTGACGAACGTCACGCTGACTGTAAACTGCATTTCACAAATCCATTGTTATCAATCATCTAGCCAGTAAATTTTAGAAACGATCGGCCAACTTTCATCTCCCCAAGTTCATCTTAGAGAAGCCTTTCAATCTCCGCTTGCAAGAGGATTCGCAATGCATGACCTACGCCGTGTGTTTCCGGTCGTCTGTTTAACAATTCTCTCGATGTTTTTTCTCGGTTGCCAGGGTTTGGTCAACCAACCGGGATCGCTCCAATCGGTCGACCATGTCGTTTTCATGCTGCAAGAAAATCGCAGCTTTGACACTTACTTCGGCATGCTTAATCCCTACCGGCAGGCGAACGGTTGGACGGTCAGCGAAGACGGCAACACTTATACCGTTGACGGCATTGACGACAAGCTCAGCAACTTCACCAATGAAGATGACGAAGGCCAGGTGTTTAGCTTGTTCAAGTTCAAAAGCACCTGCGTCGACGATATGAGCTCGGCGTGGCTGGAGAGTTATGGCGATGTGAATCGTTACGATTTCAGCGTGGACCGGCCGATCCAGATGGACGGCTTCGTGCACACGGCCGAGGGATTCGCCAAATCTGGAGCGGGGGATGGTGCATTCACGGATCTGGTCGGCCAGAGAGCGATGGGCTACTACGATCAGGACACGCTCAATTACTACTACTATATGGCTTCGCAATTTGCCATTTCCGACCGTTGGTTTTCACCAGTTTCCAGCAAGAGCACTCCCAATCGTATTGCAACCATGACGGGAGGAACCACGCAGGGCCTCGTGAACGATCCTTTTGTGGATGACGGGATTACGAATCAACTGGGCATTGAAACCATCTTTGAGGAATTGGACCAGGCCGGAGTTTCCTGGAAAATCTATTACTCGGTTACCTCCGGCGGCTGCACTGACGAAGACGGCGATTGCGGCGTCGACGGGAAAACCGACGCGTACCCGACCACCACATTTTCCGATTTTTCCTATTCGAGCCAATACCTCTATGAAAATCCGCAGCATAGCGCCTGCACTGCGCCAACCGTGGGATCGCAGCAGGCGGTTGAGGACTCGACCAACTCATTTTGCATTGACACTTCGCACATTGCGCCTCTTGAACAATATTTTACGGACCTCGCAAACAACACGCTGCCGAGTTACGCATTCATCGAGACCGCCTACGGGCAAAGCGATGAACATCCCGGCTCGGGGCAGTCGATACTGGAAGGGCAGCAACAGGTTGCGAAGATTATCAACTCACTCATGCAGAGCCCATCGTGGGCAAGCTCGGTATTTTTCTTGAGCTATGACGAACCGGGCGGCCCTTTCGATCACGTTCCACCTGTTCCCGGACATTCGAATGACAATACCGACTCTTCCTTGGGAACGATTACGGATATCAGCTCAATCGCAGTGAATGCCGACAGCTATGAGCCATGCTTGGCACCGGGAGGAATCGCAACTCTTCATTGCGACCTTGCCTCGACCGATCCCGGGGCAAGCCCCGGAGATGCTCCTGCACAGCAAGGTTTCGCGGCGCAATTAGGTTTTCGCCTGCCGAATCTGGTGATTTCGCCGTTCGCGCGACAGCATTACGTCTCGCACATTCCGATGGATCATACGGCTGTGATCAAGTTTGTGGAGAACCGCTTTATCAATTCCAGCGCACACCTCACGAACCGCGATGCGGCGCAGCCCGATCTGCTGGACTTCTTCGATTTCGCGAATACTCCCTGGGATACGCCGCCAACCCCTCCAGCTGCGGTTCAACCTCCGGGGCAGTGCACGCCCTCGCAGATGTGATCGATTTGATGGGTTCGATCTTGCCCGGCGGAATTAGAGTTAGCGCGAGTTGATCGTCAAGCTCTGAGCGACGTACTTTGATCCATCGAAATTAGTGATAGCGGTCACATCCGCGCCCAAACGGAGCCGGTCATCCACGGTGATGGAAGCTGGATCGAGGTAGATTTCGTATGTCTTATGGTCGCTTGAAGAATTCAGAACGAGCAGGCCAACGCGCAAATCCAAAGACGTGACAACACCGCCGAATGTGAAGCTGGTGCCGGGGATGGCGAGAATTGAAACCTGCCGCGCATCGCGAACATCCTTCTGCGAAACAAAATCCACATTTACCAGCGTTCCGGGAACCAGTTGGCTGGCGGCTGTGATGTGGCCATCCTGCATGATTTGCGTCCCCGAACTGATACGCAGCTTAATCGGATTGGGCGAAAGCAAATCACGAACCACCAACTCCGATTTATCGGCGTGGTAACTGACAACCACTCCCTGGCTTTTGCCGCCGCTAAGCGCAGATGTGGCCAATCGAATGTCGCGAGCGAAAACTGTGCTGCCGTCCAGAATTGTGTCCACGTAAACGCGATCTCCCGGGCGCAAGTCTGCCGGGGAAGCCTGATCCGATCCCTGCACGATATTGGATCGCGGGTCGAAAAAGATTTTCATTTTCCCCCCGCCGAAAATCTGCAATGTGAGCTGATCGCGCACGCGATCCACTTTCTGGATGGTGCCGCCGATCAGACTGGCCTTGCTGCGCGGCAGCGCTGGCAAATCGGGGAGCAAACTCGCGGGGTCGAGCGCCTCGTCGGTGTTCTCCGAAGTGGCCGGAGCGGTAGAGGTAGGAGACACAGAGGACGGCGCCACCACAGATTGGGAAGCCAGCGCCTGCCCAAAGGCCGCAGATCCAAGAACAGACCCGAGAATAGAGCCGGTTAAAATGCCCCCCGCAATTATGGAAAATAATCGATCCATCGATCTTCGATCTCCCCGTCAGGCTATATTTCGACGCCGCCATTGGATGCCAGGTCGGGCTGTAAGGTAGTCATTTCACAAGGAAAAATCCGGCTTGGATCAGCAAACTCTATGCTTCCATCGGCATCTCACATGGGCTTTATTGTGTCCCAAGGATTGTGTGCCAAATCGCTTAAGACAGAGGCTTTAAGGAATGTCCTGGAAACAATGGTTTGCTGCCGCACTATTCAGCGCCACGGTGAGTTGGGGATTGCAGGCTCACGCGGGCGATTTGAAGATCACTCTGCCCAAACGCAGTCATCTGACGCCGGTACAGCGGCTGAATCAGGAAGGCGTAGAAGCGGTTCGCAAGCACAACTACGAAAAGGCTGAGGGATATATCTATAAGGCATATCTCCTCGATCCCGAAGACCCTTTTACGCTGAATAATCTTGGCTACATTTCGGAGATGAAGGGGCAAATCGATCGGGCGCTAACCTTTTATTCTCTGGCCAGCGAACAAGCTACGGATGCGGCGGTGGCCAAGGCAAGTTCTCCGCGAGTGGAAGGCCGCACGTTGAAAGAAGCATTGGCGGTTTCCGACACCCCGTTGCAAGTGAATTACCAGAATGTGGAAGCAGTTCGGTTATTGTCGCAAGGACGTGGACCGGAGGCGGATCTTCTTCTACAGCAGGCATTAAAGAGCGATCCCGCGAATATTTTCACGCTCAACAACATGGGTGTGGCCAAAGAAATGGAAGGCGAATCCGACGTTGCGCTCAAATACTACGATTCTGCCGCCGCTACAAATTCCGACGCGTCCGCCGTGGTCACACTAAACCGTTCCTGGAGAGGAAAAAAAGTAAGCGAGATGGCGGCGCAGAATGCTCGAAACCTGCGCAACCGGCTGGAAACGCAGATGACCACAGAGGTCAAGCTGGCTGAGTTGAATACGCGCGGAGTATCGGCGATCAATCGCAACGAGTTCGCTGCGGCAGAACAGGATTTCCGCAAAGCCTACGCGCTCGATCCCAACAATGCATTTGCCGCGAACAATATCGGCTACGTGGCTGAAATTGATGGTGACCGCGAGACTGCGCAATTTTTCTACGACAAAGCGCAGGCTCTTGTGGGCGCAAACTCTCCTGTGGGATTAGCCACTCGAAGCTCGGCCGAGGGCCAGAGCTTGTCGCATGTCGCCTCAGAAAACGATAACAAGGTAGAAGCCAAAGTTGCGGAAGATCGTGCAGTCCGCCGCGAACAGCGCGAACCCGTTCTGTTAATGCGCCGCGACAATACGGTTGTGCAGGAGCCGGCTACCCCTCCGCCAAGCAATCAACCGCCACAATAATTTTAGTTAGAACCCCGCTCCTGGAAACGACCGATATCGGTCTCGGGGTCATAGGAAAAATAGCGGACGAGATTCTTCAGATAGCGCAGCAGTGTGTTGACGTTGGTGTAGTACCAGCAGCAACGAATCATCTCCGGCGAGAATCCACAAATAAAGCGGAAGCGATGGAGTTCGGGAGTGTGATGGCTAAGCATGGCAGCAGCCATACGGTGGTTGCCATCCAGAATGGTTAACGGGGCGGTGCCGTCAATTCCGATCAGCAGCACAGCAGGATTAACAAGGTTTGTCTCGAGCGACGAGGTCAATAAGCGTAATTTAGAAAAAAATTGATCGTCAGCCGGTTCTTCCAGCTTGGGTCTCATGCGCTCGACAACGTCTTTTAGATAGAAGCTCCCGTCGGCTACGCGGCGCCACTGGGCTCGTGGAAAAAAGCGGATGCGGTCCAGATCTTCGACGGACAAATCCACTTCATACCATTTCGTATCCTCGGGAAGTTCGCGCCACATCGCTCCCCGGCGCAGGAATAGCAAGGCCTGTCGAACCGCGTTTTCGCGCGAACTCTCCAGATTCGGATTCTTGACCAGATATTCAAACTCGCTCCGGTAGTCATCGAATTCGCGATGATGAAATTCGCTCCTCAGGAACTCAGCCATCACCTCTTCTTCTTTCAACAAGCGAAGCAGCCGAAGGCTGTTGTAGGTACCAAGCGCTTTAGGCGTGAATTGGTGGCGCAGCAAGGGCACCATCAGAACGAAAAGCAGAATCACCATCAACACTAATTGGATAAGAATGACCTGGCGCAGAGAGTCGTGCAGGAAATAGATGCCGAGAGCCATGACTCCGCTGAAGGCCAGTTGCAACCAGCTTGTATTCGCGATCTTGCGCGACATTTCGTAGGTGATGATGACCGAACTCAGCGAATAAATTCCGGCCGTGATGGCATAGAGGATGAGCAAGGGAGCCAGCGCGCCATAGCTGCCGACTTCAAATTGAGCGCCAAACAGGGTTCTCCAAAGAAAGCTCGGCACCATCCACAGGCCGATAATCAGAGTGGAGAGGATCAGAAAGACCATGGATAGGGAAGTGAACAGGACCGGGCTCGCCTCATGTTCGTCGCCTCCCGCACCCGCGGAAACCGGGAACATGGTGTTCACCACCGACCAGGCGCACATATTTACCAGCCTTCCGACCAGTGCGACGGCGGCATAGACTCCGGCTTCGACGGGAGGAAAGAAATGCTTTACCAGAACGATGTCGAAGTTGTTGATGACGGTTTGGCCGGAGAAAAAAACAATGGCCTGCAATCCCTCGCGAAATGAAATTTTCGCGCCGTGAAAGCGCAGCGAACCAAACCCCGGGCCTGGCATCGCGAACAGATACGCAACAATCACGGCGAGAGCGCTGGCCAATACGGCGCCGCGAACCCCCCATCCGGCTTCAATCAGCACAAATGCACCGCCCAGCCGAACAACCCCTTCCAGCATGAAATTGATGGCGAGAGGACCGAAGGCATGGATGCCTTGTATATATCCGCGGCGTACTCCCAGAGGGATGTAGAAAGCTGTGCCCACGGCCAACAGCAAGATAAGGGTGCGATCGGGGAGGTTTAGATAAGTCGAAAGCGGCCCTTTAAAAAGGAAGAGGAGCAGTCCTATACCAATTCCGGCAATCCATGAGTGTTGATGAAGGCTCGCGAACACCTGCGAGCGCTCTTCGGGCGACGCGCTCTTTGCGATATATTTCGCGCACACCACCTGAAAGGCCAGCGTGATGCACGAGAGCAACATTAATATGGTGTAAACCGCCGTGGCATTGGCGAACCCAGTGGGCCCGAGAAGCCGCGCAGTTACTACGTTGTAAATGAGGTTGGTGAGGCCTACGAGGCCCGAACCGGCAAGCAGGGTGAGCGTGCCGCCGAGAAGTTGAGACTTCAGAGCTTTTCGAGGCGGCGACTTCGAAACATTCTCAGCAACGGAACCTTCGATCCCGGGTTTTACAGTTTCTGCCATAGCGTTTTGGAACGGCCACGCCAATATCTAGAACAAAGTGAAATGCACCACGGGGAGGAGCGTTGTCTTCGATGTTCCGTCGAAATTATAGAAAGTCTGCTGTTGTACTCCCACAGCGAAGCGGAATGGATACGAGGTTATACCTCCGGCGCTGTCTTTGAAAGATCCGCGAGGAGAGCGGGTGTAGGAAACTACGAATTCGCTTTGCGCATTGTCATACTGATGAAAACCTTCGCCGCGTGAAAGCAAGAACGATCCCTGAACGTCCCAGCGCGGGCTGGCGCGGAACTCGAACCGCCCACCGGGTAGGAAGGCCTGCGCAATGGCATAATCCGCGCCCTGTACTCTCCACGCACGCAGATCCTCCGCCAGAATTGCCGCAGTCAAACGGGTGCCAAATTTCTGCTGCAAGCCCACATAACTCGAAGTGTTGAAATACTCCTGCACCAACGGGTGGAACAGAAGATCGCGCACCGTGTATCCGGTTAAAAGAGAAGTGTGGCCCCAGGGCCGTCCAACCGTGAGTTCTAAAGTTGCGGAAGCATCCCGCGAGTTCAGGTTCTGCTCGGTAAACGGTCCGGCTTCGCGAATCGCGCTGCCGTTGATCGAAACCCAGTTATAGAACGCGTTGGTCGAGACATACAGGTACTGCCGGAAAAGATTCTGGCTCATGTACACGGGCGAGATAGAGTCACGGCGAATCGTGTATTGCAGTCCGGCATTGAGAGCGATGCTGTTCGCGCCGAAATGAAGAACGGGAATCATTCCGCCATTGAAATAAGTGTCGTAAGTGTTGCGATCCTGAACCACGTTGACACTGGGGAATAAGAACCGGCCTGTGGTGAGACTCTCGCCCACAAATCCGGAAATCACCGGCAATCCGCCGATATGAAGCCGGTAGTGCGATTCGGCCAGATCCTGAAAAGAATGCCGCGGCGGCGGCAGCAATGCCGGATTCGTCACCTTGAGAATTTCTGCATCCAGCGTATAAACATTGATGTCTTCCAAAGCCGGCGCGAAGATCGCTTCCGGCAGGAAGCTCACAGTCTGATTGATCTGGCGGCCTTCTTCGATGGCAAGTTCATCCTGCGTGGTTTGAGCCGTGGCTACATCTTCCACGCCTGCGACCGTGCTGGCTTGCGCAAAGGAAGAAAGTGCATGCACGGTATCCTGCCGCTGGCGGTATAAATTTCCCGCGGCGATCATGTAATCGTAATCGTCGGTAAAATCCGTGACCGGACCGAGGCTCGCCAGCGCGGTTTCCGCCTTATGCGTTTCCCCCTCGGCAATATAAGTATTCGCCAGGCCGATCTCCACCTGCCGGGGATTGGCTCCCGCGAGTTTGGCTTTGTCGAAATAAGTTTCGGCGAGATCGAAATCGTGCATCGCCAGAAAAATGTTGGCCGCTTCCAGAATATCTTCCGGAGCGACCGGCGAGGAGTCGACGCGCGCTTCGGCGAAGCCGATGGCAAGCTCACGGCGCGCATCGTCATAGTGCCCCTGCCGTTGAAATACCTGCGCGACAGATAAACGCACGCCGAGGCGGTCGCCATTGGGAGCGTCCAGTGCCCGTGCGAATCTCTGCATAGCGGCATCGCGGTCTCCCAGAGTCAGCAAGGCCGAACCCGTCGCCATCAAAATATCCACCTGATCGCTGCCATACTGTTCGGCCAGTTGAATATCTTTCATCGTGTCCGCGCGCGAGCCAGCTTTTGCATGGACCTGTGCGCGCAGTGCGTACACTCTCGGGTCTGTAGACGACAAACTTTGTGCAGTATCGAGCGCATTTAACGACTGCTGGTAACGGCGCAGGCGGAACAGAGTATCGGCATAGGCCAATTCCGTGCTCAGATCGTTTGGCGTTTCCTGCAAAGCAATCTTGTATTCCGCTTCGGCGTGAGTGAAGTCCTGCTCCTGCCGAAATCCTTCGGCGCGTGCCAGATGCAAGGCGTGCGACGTGCCCAATATTTTCTGCGCGATATCCAGTTGAGCGAGCGCCTGCTTGGGACGATGCAATTGCAAATCGGCGTAAGCCAATCCGAGATGCGCCTCGCCGTAATCCGGCTGGATTTGCAGAGCGGTCTGAAAATCCTTTATGGCCTTCGATGCTCCGCGCATATCGTTCAAAACGAAGCCGCGGTTGACGTATCCCGTTGCCATTTGCGGATCGCGCTCCAGCGATTGCGTGTAATCGTTGATCGCTTCTTTTAATTCGCCTTTGTGGGCATGGATGTTACCCGCGACCAGAGGCAGGTCCTTATCTTTTGGCAGGATCGGTTCGTACCTGGTGATGAGTTCCATCGCCTCGTCGTATTTGCCCAGGTAATAAAGGTCGTAGGCGAGATAGACGACGCCTTCACGGTCGTGCGGAAGTTTTTCTAAAACTGCGTAGCCACGCTTGGCCGCGGCGGCATAATCGCCTTTTAGAGTGAGATAACGCTCCCATTCGCGGCTTACCTGCGGACTCTCATCTGTTTTGCCCTTGGCGCGATCGAGCCAGTGCTTTGCTAAATCGGGATTATGCGCTTCCAGCGCAGCATTGGCCCCGCCGGCAATAATCAAAGCATTGCCAGGCGTTCGCTGGTAAGCGGTTTCGTAGTTCGTTTCCGCGGCATGGAAATCTCCTTCCGCGGTGTATAAATCGCCGAGAGCGAGATACGGTTCGTAATCTTTCGGATGGGCCGCAACCGCGCGCTTGAAATAACTTTCGGCGAGCTTGGAATCGCCTTTATCACGGGCCAGATAACCGAGCGACGCCAGCGCGGTTCGATTCTTGCCATCGATTGCCAGGACTTTTTCAAAGGTGCTCTGCGCGGCGTCTTTCTGGCCGATCTTCCATTGCAAGCTAGCGTAATTCAAAAGCGAATTCACATTGCCCGGCGCCAGTGAGAGCGCATCTTGCAGATCTTTATTGGCCGCATCGAAATTCCCCATGCCAGCTTCAATTGCCGCACGCAGGCGCAACATCTCAGGCCGCGACGACTCCGGCACATTCACCTGCCCGATGGCTGCGAATGCGGCATCCAGGTGCTGTTTTGCCCCTGCCTGGTCATCCTGCCGGAGATCGAGCTCGTAAAGATTCAGCCGAAGTTCAATGGGATAAAGCGGTCCTTCAGGAACGTTCGGCGGCAAATTGGTAAGCGCAAGATTGTATTCCGTGCTTGCATCCGCAAAACGATCATCCGCTTCGGCCACTGCGCCCAGAATCGCGTGCAGGCGGTAATTATTTCCGTCAATGCGCTTGGCGTCTTCGAGAAAATCGTGAGCCGCATCCGGCTGGCCCATCGAAACCCATGCCTGCGCGGCGCTGAGATCAAGACTTAAGTTTCCCTTCGCGGCTTTGGCAAGACGGGTATACAAATCTGCGGCTTCCTGTTGCTTCCCATCCAGTTGATAGGTGTATGCCAATTCAGCCAAAACGTCCGGCGTCTTATTCGGAATTGCCTGCAAAGTTGTAATCGCCTGATCGTATTGTCCCTGGTCGCGGTATTCGCCAGCCACTGCGCGCAGCACTTCCGGATCTTTCGGGGCACGATTTTTCGCGCGATTCAGATATCGCGTGAACTGCTCGGGTTGGCCGAGGCGTTCGTATGCGTGAGCGATGAGCAGGTCGGTATGCGGCGCATCCTGCAGCATGTCTGCTTTTTTCAGAAATTCGAGCGCCTGTCCCGGATCGGTATTGATTAATAGTTCTCCAGCAAGCTGCAGGCTGGTCACATCTTTCGGATTCGCGTCGGTCACGCGCTTCAGCAACTTTTCCGCTTCATCCACGCGGCCCATCTTGGCGTAGGTCTGTGCCAGACCGGCCATGCCTCCGGCTGAGCCGGGTTTGAGCTTCAGCCCGCGATTGTAGGCATCGACCGATGCCTGATAATGATCGCCCAGCCGGTCAACGTAGCCGAGCAGGAACCACAGTTCGGCATTCTGCGGCGCAGCTTTGGCCGCACGCTCGGCGTAAGCGACGGCAGCCGTGTAGTCATTTCTTTTTAGGGCATCCTGGGCGGCACGCGCCTGGCGGGCCACTTCAATGCTTGATCCCCAGCCAAATCCATTTTGGTTGGAATTATCTTGCGGGGAATCGGGCGTGGAGGCACCCGAATTCTGGCCGCTAGGCGTGGAACTGCTCCGGCCATTAACGTCGTATGTTTGGGCCAGAGCTGAACTGATTAGAAAAATAATGTAAAAGCTCGTGAGCGGAAGTCGGCTTTTCACAGTATCACCACGCTATATGCAAATCTTTGCGGTACCTCCCGCATAACAGAGTTCTGCGGCTCCACTCAGATGCCACTACTTATGGGAAGGCTGCTTTTGCAGGGCTAAAACCTGAGTGGAATACCTGAGACGAAATCAGCAGAACCCCGTAAACCTTCTGCGTGATTTCCGAATCCAAGCCGTTTGCTGCGGACCTTAGGAGCGCGCGATTGTGAGCACTGCCCAAACTTATTCGAGCTACTCTCGTCCCATTCCCCTTCTGGCCATCGTTTTGGTGGCGTTGGCTGTCCACGGCCCGCTGCTGCTCATGCAATTGCCCGCGGGATCGTTTGACACAAACTTCCACATCTTCTTTGCGTCGCACTACGCGCATCACTGGTTCAATCCGTGGAATGAGAAGTGGTTCGCCGGCTTCTCGCAAACCACCTATCCGCCATTGACTCACCAGTGGATTGCGCTGGTTTCAACCATCACCGGATTGAAGATGGGATACATGCTGGTGCAGTTGATCGCCGTGCTGCTGCTGCCGGTGGGAATTTTTCGATTTGCAAAGATATGGGTGGATGATCGCGCAGCCAGCTACGCTGCGTTAGGCAGCATTTTTTTGGGTGCGCTTTCTTTTCTGGTGTATCAGGCGGGGCAGTTGGCGACGGTAGCTTCCGCCGCCCTGTATTTAAATGCCTTGCCTTATTTCTACGAATGGATGACCGAAGCTTCGCCCGGCTCTCTGATCAAGGGAATTGCAGTGAGTTTATCCGCCGCCGCCGCTCACCACGTTACGTTGATTTTTGGCGTGGTCTTTTTTGCCGGCCCTGTTCTTTGGACCGCTTTTCTGGATGCCAAAGATGAGCGTGTCGCCGCGTCGGTAGGAGGTGTCTTCACTAGAGCTTTGGTATTTGGAGCTCTCGTGGGGGGCGGAGTAGCGATCGTTTTGTTGCCCTATTGGCTGGCCTTAATTCAACATCCCATTCACCAGATTCCAATTCCGCACGACAGCCGGTCCAATTTCCTGTTGAACTCCATCACGGCGATCAACTATTTCGTGATCCCGTATGGAGCGTTGATTCTCGCGCTGCCTTTCATTGTGATTCGCGGTGCATCGTCGCGCCGGTGGCGTCCTTTACTCTACGGCTTCTGGCTTACGTTCATCTTCGGTTTGGGCGGCACGACGCCGCTGCCGAAATGGCTGCTGGGCCGCGCTTTCGACGTTCTAACCTTTGAGCGCTTCACCTTCTGGGCCACGCTCATCGCTATGCCCCTTGTCGGGGTTCTTGCGATCGAACTCCTGGACCGCTTTCAATCCAAAGCGGCTGTCGGCCTGGCGCTGGCTTCGGTGGCGACGATTGGAGCCGCGCTTTACTGGCTTAACGCGAATCCTTATCGTTCAGCCGCGACGGCGAATGTTGAGCCGGTGATCGCTTTCCTGAATCGCGACGGTCACGATTCCTACCGCTATATCACTTTGGGTTTTGGCAGCGAACTGGCGAAAGTTTCCACTTACACCGACACCAGCAGCGTGGACGGGGACTACAACTCGGCGCGCTTGTTGCCCGAGATGACGCATTACGGCTCCGCGCAACTCACTAATGCTAAGTTCTACGGGACCGCTGGCATGGGCGCTTTGCGCGCCATGCTGGAGCACGCGAACCGCTATGGCGTGAAATACATTTTTGTGCACGACTCTTACTACGAACCGCTGCTCACCTTCGTGGGCTGGCGAAAGATCGAGTCCTTCGACAATGGCGAGATCACGGCATGGTCGAAGGATGACGTGCCTCCGGCGCACCGCATCGATTCAGACGCGATCCCAGCGCCGTGGCAGGGATTGATGTGGGGGATTTTCCCGATCGGGGTGAGTTTTCTTGCGATTTTCCTGGAGTTGTTTATGCCGCGGACCCGGCGTGTGCCGCTTCCCGCAGGTATTCCCGTTCGTTCCGAGAGTCGACCGCACCATATCGTGGCCTGAGGAATTCGAAAATGAAATATGCAGTCCCAGTCATTTTGGTTGTTGCAACGGCGTTCCTGATGGTCCTCGGTCTGTATGTTACGGGCCAGGCCGGCAGTAATCTCGGTGTGGCCAAGGGGTCGGCGTTGTATTCCAGCGCCAGCACTCCGGAGCAGGCACTGGATAATTTTCTGATCGATGTGCAGCGGCGCAATTGGGATCGCGCGCTTGCCAATATTGCATCGTCAAGTCCCGTCGACAAGCAGAGCTTTATTCAAGACTGGCTGGGATCGAACGGCAGCCTGCGCTCGTTTTCCAGCCTGGAGAGCTTCGAATCGCGGCCGCTCCACGCCACTAATGACGAAGCACAAATGCGCGTGCGCCTGCATTTCTCGACTCCGATTGGTCCCATTGAAGATGTCCGCGATTTTCATTTGATTCGGGAAGGGGGCGCGTGGAAAGCGCTCTGGCCGAAGGTTGAAGTACCGAGCGTGCCGGCGCAAGTAGTTCCAGTGACCTATCTGCGCTGGGATCTGGTCACAGGTGGCGCCGAAGATCAGTGGGGATCGAAGAATGTAGATGCGCCGCACGTCCGCATTATTTCGATGAATGCTGTTGATTCCGCCGAAGGCGCAACCGTGATGGGCGAGGTGACGAACGAAGACACCGTGCCTGCGTTTGTAACGGTTAACTCTACCCTGGTGGATGGTGCTGGTAATCCTATTGACGAAGAGAGCAGCTTCGACAAAATCGCGCACATCCTGCTGCCCAAGCAAGTTTCACCCTATCGCATCGATTTTCCGGGCCTGCGTCTAAAGGATGTTAAAAATGTGCGCATGGATGTGAAGGCGACCTTGGTTCCGGCTTCCGCCGATCCCGTAATCGGCGTCATGAATCAGAGAATTGAATCCGATTCGCAGGGAAAGAGCGTTCTGCACGGCGATCTGCTGAACCAGAGCGGACAGACCGTGAACATTCCGCATGTGATTGCAAGCTTCTACGACAATAACGGCAAAGTTGTCTGGGTATCCGATGGGTATGTCGATCAGGCTCTGCTGCCGCAGTCGTCAGAGCCGTTCGCGGTGGAAATTCCCAAATCACTTTCGGCCTCGGTGCATGGTTTTCATGTGGTGGTAAATCAGTACAGCTTGGGTAAGTCATAAGATCAAAAATGAAGATGCGCTGCCTACTTCGAATCTGCCTTGTTGCCACGGTTGCAGCTTCGTGCGTGGAAGCATGTATGGGGCAGGATTTCCACGCTCCTGACTCGGCCACTGCCGGAGAAGAGACGGCTATTTCAACCAGTGGAAGCGGAAAGGGAACTTTTTATCTGCTCGGTCCTGGCGTCGCGCGCAAGAACGATGTAACACTCGGAGAAGAGATCAAGTTGGGTTCTCAAGACACGCGCACGGCAGGGGCATATACGGCGATCCTGTGTTCCGACAGCTGCCACAGCGCCGTCTTTTTTGTGAGTGCGGCGAAGCCAACCAGCCTTACGTTTCTGGCGCATCCCTCGCGGGTTCCCGTGGCCCAGGGCGATGCAGTAAGCGGTGTGGCTTTTCCCTTCGACCCGTATCACAATCTGGTTCTTGCCCCGGCGACGGTCAATTTTCAAATAACCGCGAAAGATTCTTCCCTATGGTCGCGCGCCGTTCGCGCTGAAAATGGAGTGGCATGGTTTCGCACGGCTTCCGGTAAATCTGCCGGGCTGGTGCAGCTAACGGCAACGTTGGACGATTTATCCACCCGGCGGGCGGTGCAGCAGGTCGCCTCTGAGGCGTGCAATCTGCGTATTATGGGCGAGCGGACTCGAACTGGCATTACCGTCCAAACCGAGCCGGTTCACGATTGCGCGGGCAATGTTCTCCCCGACGGCACGATTGTCACCTTCACTTCAGTTGGGCCGCATGGCAGAGGCACCGTGGATGCTCCCATCAAGCAGGGAGTGGCGCGGGCGCAAATGGAAGCCGAGGGAGCGACCACGATATCGGCAGCCTCGGGCATTGTGATGGGCAATGAAATCCGGATTGAGGCCCGGCCATGAAGAGACGGGATCAGAGACGAGAGAGACGAGCTGGAAGCTCCATGCGTTCCAGTTTCCTCTTGGCTGGTTTAATTTTGGGTTTAGTCGCACTTCCCATTTCCTATGCGGCAGATGCAAATGTCCAAGTCCATCTGAACACCAATAAAGCCGGTCCGCGTACCGTGGAACCGCTAACCGAGCGCGGCATCCTTCGTGACTATCGCTTTGCCTGGGCAAGCATGGCGCAAGCTCTCCAATTCAATACTCTCGATCCACTCGAAGGTCCATTTCAGGGCGATGCTAAACAATGGCTGCGGCAAACGATCGCGAGCCAGCGTGAATCAAGTCTGAGCCGCCGATATGCTGATCAAAGCCATCAGCTTGAAGCGGTGTTCTACGCTCCCGAAGGAGACGTTATCGAGTTACACGATACGGCGCAATATGAATTGCAGATTCTGGACGGCAACAAAATCATCCAGGATCAACACGTCACTATGCATTATGTAGTGCTGATGACGCCCGGCGCCGATCGTTGGGTCGTGCGTCAGCTGCAAGCGGTTCCGCGATTCTAAGCCTTGAGCTTTAGACATTTCGCATGCAAAGCCGCTACAGGCAAGTACTTACACGCAACTGGCTCTTCTCTATTCATCCCCACCCGCCAACCGCGCCGTCTCCCACTGCATCCAAACTCTTTTGCCGGAAGTGAAGAAAAGGCTCGGAGAATGGAGTGGTCCTTTGCCGCGATCGTTGTTAAGTCTGACCATGGCTTTGTTTGTGATGGCAAGCGCGTGCACAACGCCGCATCACACCCTACTGCAAAATGCCCAGGCTCCCGGTACTTTTCCTAAGCTTCTAGCCGTCTACATGCCGTGGTTTGGCGATCACACCCACATGGACGTGGGCTATTCCAGCCAGGATCCCGCCGTCCTTCGCAAACAAATTGAAGAAGCCCGCCACCGGGGAATCTCGGCCTTTGTGGTCGATTGGTATGGCGAGAGCAATGTCTATTCCGATCATAATTTTGCGCTCTTGCAGCAAGCAGCCAACGACGCGCATTTTCAAGTCGCGCTCTTGTACAACGAAGCCGAGGACGAAGATGCGGAGGCCACCGACGCCGAGATCGCCTCTCTCGACAAAGCTTACAAGCAGTACATCGGGCCAACCGCCAAATATCGCGACGCCTACCTGAGCTATGAAGGACGTCCGGTCATTTTTATTTTCCCCAAGAGTGGGCACGTCGATTGGAATCGCGTGCGCCAACACTGCAGCGATTGGGAAAATCCGCCATTGTTGATCTACAAAGACCAGCCGCCCGCCCAGTTCGCCGAAGATTTTGCCGGCTCCTACGCGTGGGTGCAGCCGGGTGCGGGTGGGTGGGCACCGGATGGCAGCAATTGGGGCGAACAGTATCTGGAGAATTTCTATAAAACGATGGCGAATAAGCATCCCGACAAAATTGCCGTAGGCGGTGCGTGGCCCGGTTTTGATGATTCTGCCGCAAAGTGGGGACTGAATCGGCACATGCAAAGCGCCTGCGGCAAAACTCTCGACCAGACGCTGAATCTCTACCAGCGTTATTACGACAGCGCCAAACCGCTGCCATTTTTGTTGATCGAAACCTGGAATGACTACGAGGAAGGAACTGCGATCGAGCGCAGAACAGCCACGGAATGCGGCGGCAATACAACTGCGGCGGCCGCGCGACCCTAACTCTTAAGGAATAGCGGAAACAGCAACAGCTAACGGGTTTTTCTCATCGAAGTACGGCGGCGGACGAGAATCCGGCATCACAAGCGGACAAAATTATGGATGGTTCAAAACAATCTTCGAAGTGCCTCAGGCTTCTCTCGCAGCTTTTGCTGGGCGTTGAGTCTGAAAATAATTCGGGAACTTTCGGGCGAAGTGAAGATATCGCACGAATCGTTTCCACCTTCCACGCGCAGGATTTCGAAGACCTTTGGAGCCTTGCCAACTCCCATCATGTAATTGCGCGGGCATTTGTTCCCCTCAAAGAAATTTTGCTGGCTGCGAACCATGAGCGGACCGAATGGGCGGAACAGGCTATTGTGAAAGAGCAAGGGCGCATACAAAATGCGCTGTCATTTCTTCAGCCGATTTGCGAAGCATTGAAAGAGGCCGGGGACGTGATTGTCATCAAGTCGCTCGATCACTGGCCGGACCTGGGGAACGATCTCGATCTTTATTCCAATGGCGAAGGCGCGCACATTGTAGAGGTCATGGTCAAGCACTTCCAGGCGCGGCCCGACGAACGGAGCTGGGGCGACCGTCTGGCGAATAAATGGAATTTCATCGTTCCGGGTCTGCCTGAGTTGGTGGAAGTCCACGTTTCGCGTCTCGGCCAAACCGGAGAGCAGGTAGCGATTACGAATTCTCTGGTTCGGCAATCTCGTACGGCGCAGTTCATGGGAAAGACATTCCGCGTTCCCGCGCCCGAAGATCGCCTGATCATCAGCACG
Organism: Candidatus Aquilonibacter sp.; assembly: GCA_035486715.1. GTDB lineage: Bacteria > Acidobacteriota > Terriglobia > Terriglobales > Acidobacteriaceae > Sulfotelmatobacter. The sequence goes on along the minus strand of DATHMV010000024.1, from coordinate 200,658 downwards.
TTGCAGCGCATGTACCGGCACTTCTATCTACGGCTCTGCGATGTGGTCGACACAGCGGCTCTTGTCGATTCAGGCGCGGTGGATTTTGTCGCTCTCAAAGCCCTGGCGCAGTCTGCGGGACTGTGGGATGGTCTCGCAACCTATCTGGTCACCGTATCGGGATATGTGCAGACCTATCGCGGCCACGGCATTCCGCTGTCGCCGCTGGTAACGGACGCGGCAAAATTCGGTAACGAACTTGTTCACTTTAGAAAAAAGTTTCTGCGGATTCCAATTTTTCCCCAGGCTGCCGGCTTGTATGCCTCGGAATGGAAGACATTGTTGCTGAAAGGGGAGCTGCAAAACACGCTCCGGTTAAGCCTTCTACCGGGCCTGGCGGCAGCCGCGGCGCTGGAGATGAAGATCAGCGGGAGCGACAAGGGGATTTGGTAACCATATCGACTTCAAACCGTACAGAATTCGTTGTATTGCGGAAAGCATTTTTCGTACTTATCGTATTAGCGGGGAAGAAAGTTTAGTAGGCGGCCTCAAATGGAAAGCACATCGGTTTTGTCGGAAAGGGTTCCCTCCGTGGTTCGTATTTTAGTTGTGGACGACAACCCGGCGGTTCGTCACTATCTTCGGTCTCTTCTGGAGCAGAACAGCGCGTGGCAGGTCTCCGACGAGGCACGAACTGGCGCAGAAGCCCTGCAGCGTGTAAAGAAGAGTCCGCCCGATGTGATTTTGCTCGACTTCCAGATGCCAGACCTGAATGGATTGGATGTTGCCCGGCAAATCTGGGGGATTTTTCCTGAAATTCCGATTCTAATGGTTACCATCCATCTCTCGGACCAATTGGCGGAAGAGGCCAGGCGTGCGGGAATTCGTGGCGTATGCGCGAAATCAGATGTAGGCTCGATTGTTGAGGCGGTGGACACTTTATTGCAGGCGCGAACCTACTTCCCTGCCAGCATTTCGGGGTAACTAATCTTTTGCTACAGATAAGACAGGTAGGCATAGAATAGTACGGGTAATACAGGATTCCCTGTATTCGGGCGGAATGACGCGCGTGCTAACTTCAAAAAGGATTTGTGCACACCTTCCCTAGGACAGTGTTTTTGCAAAGTGAACCGGCAAGAAAGTTGAATCAGGGCGCGAGCCATATTTTTGGTTGAAATCAGGTTGTAAAGTGCTGCATCAGAGAGCTGGAAACGCCATGGCTGTCCGTATCTTATTGGTGGATGATCATCCTATCGTAAGGCAAGGCTTGAGGACCCTATTGCAGGGTCGGGGTGACTGGGAAGTCGTGGGTGAAGCTTCGGATGGGGTTGAGGCTGTCGAGAAAGTAGATCATTTACGACCTGATGTGGTCGTGCTCGACGTTACCATGCCTCGCATGAACGGCCTTGAAGCCTGCCGCCTAATCCAGCAGAAGCGAAAAGATAGTGGGCCCGAGGTTTTGTTTGTGACCCAGCATGACTCTCCGCAGATGATGCGGGAAGCTTTGGACGCTGGCGCGCGGGGTTATGTGGTGAAATCGAACGCAGCACGGGATCTGCTGGAAGCTGTTGAATCGGTAAGCCAGCACAAGGTGTTTACGGCATTAGCTCGAACTCCGCAATCGTCGAGTTAATCGCTGCTTTGCTGTATCTCTCTCTCAGAAAATATGGAGGACAATCTGCCATGAAACTGCGAATCCTGTTAGCCGATGATCATGAAATTGTGCGCCGCGGTTTGTGCGCTCTTCTTCAGAAACACGAAGGATGGGAAATTTGCGGGGAAGCCTCCGATGGCCGCGAAGCGGTCGAGATGGCCAAGCGCTTGAAGCCGGATGTAGTGATAGTCGATATAGGCATGCCGAGCTTGAATGGCCTGGATGCAACCCGCCAGTTAATGCAGCACGACGCGCATTTTAAAGTGATCGTTTTGACGATTACCGATTCCGATCAGGTGATCCGCGAAGCCCTCGATGCAGGTGCCCGTGGTTTCGTGCTGAAGTCGGATGCGGCTCGCGATCTGGTTTCAGCTGTGGAAGCTTTGCAGAGCAAGCGCATGTTCTTTACGCCGCGCGTCAATGATTTGGTGCTGGCGGGATTTCTGGACAAGGGCCACACCATCTCGCGAAACGAGCCGCCCAGCCTGCCTACTTTAACGGTGAGAGAACGGGAAATCACTCAACTTCTGGCGGAAGGCAAGAGTTCCAAGGAAGTTGCAACGCTTTTGAACCTGAGCACCAAGACGGTGGAAACTCATCGCAGCAATATCATGCGAAAACTCAGCCTGCATTCGATTCGCGATTTGGTCGTGTATGCGATTAAGAACAACATCATCCAGATCCAGATGCCGGTGCAAATTCCCGCAGCCGCGGAACCCACCGTCGCTTAATGCATAAAACCGAGGACTCGGCTAGTGAGCCGGGTCCTGCGAATAATATCCGCTCCGCGCGCGAACTGTCAGTTTTCCATATCCCTGTGCCTGCGCTTCCACCCGGAGCGATTGATATTCCGGTTTCACATTTTGATTGTGCGGCCGGTAGGCAATGATGTATTGGCTGCGGATATCGTGGGCTACGGTTCTGGTTATATTGTCGACCTGATCCAGTGAATCGGGGAAGTAAGCTACCCCTCCCGTGCTTGCCGCCAGACTTTGCAGCGCTTGGCGCCCTTCTTCGCGTAATCCGCTGCCAAGCAAGCCAATGGCATAGAGCGTCGGACCATTCGCCTGTTGCAATTTTCGCGAAGCTTCCTGCAAAGTCGCCTGGCTCATGTTGTCCTGGCCGTCGGTAATCACCAGCAACACTTTCTTCTTGAGCCGTGAATTGTTCTCGAGGTGAACCGCGGATGCAACAATCGCGTCGTAGAGCGCGGTGCTTCCTTTAGACGATACCTGATGCAGCGCCGCTTGCAGTAAGTTCACATCCGAGGTGAAATCCTGATCGAGATAAGGGTTCTGGCTGAAGTTAACCACGAAAATCTGATCTTCATTGTTGCTGGCGCGAATTAGATTCAAGACAGCCTGATTAATTTGGTCCCGCTTTTCCCGCATGGAGCCCGAGTTATCGACCACAATGCCGATCTCCACCGGCACATCTTCACGGCGGAATGAGGTAATAGCCTGAGGCGCTCCATTCTCGTAAATAGAAAAAGCGTTTCGATCGAGCCCGGTTACTAAACGATGCTGCTCGTCGACCACCGTCGCGTGGAGGACAACCTCTTCAACTTGCTTCTTAAATACAAACATTCCGCCCTGATCGCCGCTACTGGGCTCGGCAGTTGGCTGCTGATCCTGCGCCGGAGGCGCATTTTCGCTACCCTGCGGAACCGGTTGAGAGGCATGCGGGTTTCCTTGTGCGGCAGCAGGTGCGGTGGGTAGAGCAGGACTGTTTGTAGGTTGAGAGCTTTGAGCCAGGGCGATGACTGGCAGAAAACTTAGTAGTGCGGCAACGCCCCAGGTAGCGGCTGAGCGCATGTAAGATGTTCCTCCGGAACCTAAGATGCCAGTTTTGGACCTTGCGGAGAGATGAGGTGACGATTCTCGTCTACAGTAAATACCTGATATCGGATTAGGCACTATTCTGCGATCAATCGCTCGGTCAAAAGAACATGTAATTAACCGGAAACAATTACACTCCCAAAAGCATTTCGCTTACTTTCAAGTGATTGAAAATCAATAGTGCTGTAAAGTGGCAAGTTTTTTGCTGGCTTAATAAGTGAAGGGCGCGATTTATCGGCAACAGTTATCCCTATAGTTGCACCTATCTAACGCACCATTTATGTCGAGCGGGTGCCGCTGCGGTTGGGAAGTGGAGGACGTGCGTGCTTCGAATCCTGATTGCCGACGATCATGAAGTAGCTAGAAAGGGCATTCGTTCGCTTCTGGAAGGCCACCCCGGATGGGAAGTTTGTGGCGAAGCCAAAGATGGCCGCGAAGCCGTCGAACTGGCAATTCAACAAAAGCCGGATGTTTTGTTGCTCGATATTGGAATGCCCAATCTTAATGGCTTGGATGCAGCGCGCCAATTGGCCGCGATATTGCCAGATGCAGGCATTCTAATTTTGACCGTCCACGACGCGGAACAAGTCGTGCGCGAAGTTCTGGCTACCGGGGCTCGCGGCTTTGTGCTCAAATCCGACGCCGGTCGCGATCTTGTGGCTGCCGTGGAGGCACTGCAGAACCGGCGAACCTTTTTTACTCCGAAAATTGCGCAGATGATGCTCGATGGATACCTTCGCCCTCACGAGGAGCAGAGAGTATCCGAACAGCACCTGCTTACGCCTCGAGAGCGCGAAGTGATTCAACTGGTCGCCGAAGGGAAAACTACCAAAGAAATTGCCAATACATTAAGCCTAAGTGTTAAAACGGCAGAAACTCACCGAACCAATCTAATGAGAAAGCTCGATTTGCATTCGATTGCCGACCTTACCCTCTATGCCGTCCGAAATGGCATAGTGCAGATCTATTAGTCTAGGTATAACCCTGTATTACTAATTGCTTATGAAATACACGTAACTGCTTGCGGCAGGTAACTATCTTCGGGCATTCTAAGCACATTAGCAACCTCAATTACTGAACTCATGGGAGTATCTGTGAAATTGTTTTCGGGGAATCAGGATAGCTTAGGAAAACTCTATTTCGATCCACTAAATTGGCCGTCAAAAACTATAAACGTAAAGAAGTGTAAAGCCCTTTCCGCGCTCGTTGCAGAATGTAATGAGACAATCAAGAGCGTGGTGGAAAAATCGGTCCCAGGCGCATGTGGTACGGTCTCTGCACAGAAAATCAAGCATTACGAGATTGCAGCCCGCGGTATGCTGCGAAACTTCGCTGCAATACAGGTAAGCGAGAGCCAGGCAGCGGTTCTTGATCAGGCGGCCAACATCGAGAACGAAAAAGCCGCCTAACTGAAACTCCTACCGATCTGCATAAGATCACCGATCTTTTTGGGTAGTTAAGGAAGCTGACTTACACGAACTACCCTATGTCAGCCGGAACCCGCCATCGATACTCTAAGTGCGCCAGGAAGTTGTGGAAGTTGAGCGCATGTACGAAAGGGGTTAACGATGCTCTGGACAATTGCGGTGATACTTCTGGTTTTGTGGTTGCTTGGGATGGTCAGCTCCTACACACTAGGAGGCTTCATCCACATTTTGCTGGTGCTGGCGATCATTGCTATTTTGGTGCGTGTCATCCAAGGCCGCAACCCGGTTTAGCGGACTGCGCACCGATTCTGCTCGTCAACCAATAACCGCCCTTCGGGGATAAGAGAGGAGCAATCATATGGATAAGGATCGTGTGGAAGGCAAAGTGAAGGATGTAGCGGGTCGCGTGGAACGACAGGTCGGAGAGTGGACCGGCGACACCGAAAAACAGGTGCACGGAGCCGCAAAGCAAGCGGAAGGCAAAGTGCAAAACGCCTGGGGTAAGGCGAAAGATGCCGTCAAATCCACTGCCGAAGAGAATCGCGACCGCGAAGAAAGCAACGAAACTGAGGAGGATCGGGAACTTCGATCCGAGAAAAAAGCAAGCTAACGCAAGGAATCTCCCCCGTCAAGAAAAGCCGTCCGCGAAAACAAACGCCGGACGGCTTTTCTGCGTTATCCCAGTCCGCTGACATGTAATTTCTATTCTTCGGAAGGCGATGCCGGCATATTGACCTGAATAATATTATTTTTCACCGCATACAAAACTAAATCTCGGATGGAGTGGAATCCAAGCTTCCGCATAATATTGCTGCGATGGGTCTCCGCAGTTTTCGTACTGAGGTTTAGCAGCGACGCCACCTCTTTGGAGCTCTTCCCTTCGGCCAGAAGTTGAATAACCTCACGCTCGCGAGGCGTGAGTGTCGGAAACCTGGGCGGCGCTCCACGGGGAGCTGCCGAACCCTTCTCCAAAAAACCGGCGAGCACCATTTCGTTCACTTGCGAAGTGAAGAACATCTGTCCGCGCTGCAAGGCCTCAATCGCGGAGACTAGATCGCGCACCGCATCAGATTTCAATACAAATCCCCGGGCGCCGGCCTCCAGGGCCTCCCGTATCACATGATCCGAATCAGTAATTGTGAGGACGATGATTTTGCAACTGGGATCGTACTGCATGAGCTGCCGGGTGGCAGCCAACCCGTTGAGATTGGGCATTCCGATATCCAAAATCACGAAATCCGGCTTGAGCTGTTTCGCCTTCTCGACCGCTTCGCGTCCGTCGGACGCTTCGCCGCAAACCTCCCATCCCTCCCGTGTCTGCAGCAGGGCACGCAAGCCCCGGCGGACCACTTCGTGATCGTCAGCGATTAGGATCCGGAGTTTCAATGCCCCTGTGGTCTTTTCCCCTAACAGATTGTGAGCTAGCGCTAATATAGGCAGCTATTATGTTCGGGCAATCAGGTGTTTGCTGTACTCAGCTTGATTCAAATGACGATAGCGCGAAAGGCCGGTTCCGCGATAACATCAAAGTGAGATTTATCGTTCTTTTGCCGCTTAGAATTTGACAATAGAGCGAAATAAAAGCCAATCTTCAGTGCGGTTTTCCAACTAACGAACCCAAGTTTATGTCACCACGTAAGAATGCTCAAGCGGCATTCGCCTCGGCTGTTATGGTTCTGCTTCTCAGCGCGGTTGCAGCATACTTCGCAATTGATCGCTTCCGCACAAGCGAGAGATGGGTTGATCATACCTATCAGGTTCAAGCCGCCCTGGGTGAAACCGACTCTGCTATTTTCAAAGCGGGACGCACGCGCAACAGCTATTTGGCGACGCCAAGCGACAGTCTGTCCGCCGCATTCGAGGCCACTCTTCCTGAAATTCAACAGAAGCTCGATGCGCTTGCGAATCTTATCGCGGACAATCCCCGGGAACGTCAGTTGATGGCTGAGCTTAGAAACACAACAGCGGAGCGGATGGATCTTTTCCGGCAGGAGATGGCGCTCAGGCAGTCATCCCCCAACGTCTCGGTTACGCAAAGCGAGATTGGAAAAAAAGATTTGGCGCTCGCCTTCGAACGAGCAAGCATCATGCAGCAGATGCGCGATGAGGAAGAGCAGCTATTACGATTGAGGACCGTGGACTCGAATCGCTTTTTCTCTATAAGCATCATCACGCTGGCCGTTGCGTTTGCTCTGGCCCTCGTCTTGTTTTCCATCCACTACCGGCTTTTGAATAGCGAACTGGCAGCTCGCGAACTGGCAGAACACGCGGCTCGGGAGAGCGAAGAGTCGTTGCGCCATCTGACCGCCCGTCTGCTGCAGATGCAGGATGAAGAGCGCCGCAAATTTTCCCGTGAACTGCACGACAGCCTAGGCCAGTATTTGGCCGGCATCAAGATGAATCTCGAAATGGTGGCGCGCACAAATCCCACCGACGAACTTCTACTCAATGCCATTCAGCTTCTGGATCAGTCGATTGCGGAAACGCGGACGATTTCGCATCTGCTGCATCCTCCACTTTTGGATGAAGTGGGTTTCTCCTCCGCCGCGAAATGGTATTTGCAGGGTTTTTCCGAGCGCAGCGGCGTGGAGGTCAAAGTCGAGATCCCCGACAATCTGGGCCGCCTTCCCAGATCTCTGGAGCTTGGTCTTTTCCGAGTCTTGCAGGAAAGCCTGACGAATATTCATCGGCACTCGAAAAGTTCGAAAGCCGAAGTGGCTCTGATAGCAACTCCTTCAGAGGTGGTTTTACGCGTGCAGGATTATGGAAGCGGCATTCCGCAGGAGTTGCTGAGGGCGTTCCGCAATAAGAGAACAAATTTTGGCGTGGGACTAAGCGGTATGCGAGAACGAGTGCGGGAACTGAATGGACAGTTAGAGATCGAGTCGAACCGCACAGGAACATTGGTTTCCGTCACCTTGCCTATCAAACAGAAACAATACGAGCCAGTAGGCTCTCATGTGAGCTGATCCCGATTTCCACATCATTTCATTTCTCATTTCGCGAAATGAGAAATGAAATGATGGATGATCCTTAAGAAGTTACAGGAACCAGCGGGCGTAATCCTAAACTTCGGCTTACTTTTTGCTCAGGTCTATCCATCGTGCGCTTTCTGCGGATGCGCTTTCGGCTCCTTGCCAGCAGTTTGCGCAGCTTCAATCTCGCCTTGTGCAGTTGAGACTTCGAGTTTCCAATCGAACAACGTAACTGCTCGGCAATCTCATGATGATCGTAGCCTTCGACTTCGTGCATAAGGAAAATCTTGCGGCAGCCTTCCGGTAGCTCTTCCGCCGCTTGGGCAAGGGCAACACGGTCGACCGTTCCAATCAATTCATTGTCGTCGCTGCCGAACTCTCTCGGAACCGGAGCGTAATCCAAACACGCGGGTTCATCGAACGAAACCTCGCGCAGCCGCCGTTTACGGCGAGTCATCAGAACTGTATTCACGACAACCCGGTAAATCCAGGTCGAGAAAGCTGAATCTCCACGGAAACTGTTGAGGCCGCGGAATATTTGTATGAACGCGTCTTGCATTAGGTCTTCGGCATCGCAGACATTTTTCGTCATCAACAGGCAGGTTGAATACACTCTTCGCTTATGCAGATCAAAAATGGTGGCGCACGCTTGCTGATCTCCCTCTTTAGCGCGGGAAATCAGTTCGGAGTCCACCTTCAGTTTTGCTTTGGACGCTTCAGGAATTAAAGGCATAGCCGCGATGCAGGTGCTCACAGGTAAATCCTCCCTAGACGTGGCGGCCTGGCGCAGGCGACTCAACCAATGTCTAAAAGATAAAAGCTGCACGCATCGATAGCTATGGGGTTGTAGCTGTAATTTGCTGTCAGTGCTTACCTTAGGCGTTAGGCTTAGCAATTTTGTTTTGGGAACAGATGTAAGAAGGGATGGGCGTCGAGAGTTTTCCGCTTACTGTTTAGCGGTGGAGTCCGAATTTTTCTCGGCGGTCTGATGTTCGTCTTTGTGGTGGAAATCCAGACCAAAGTGCGGCTCCGATTCCGTCCCTGTGACCTTCACCGGGACTTCAGTTCCAGCCCCGTCTTTGCTGAAGAATCGGTCCACCGGCCGTAACAGAATCGATTTCCAACCCGTCGTCATTTGCGATAACTTTGCGTCCAGCCTGGCTTGGCCATGGAAGTCGAAAGTTCGTCCATCCAAACTGTAATCGCCGGCCATATCGACATGCGTGCCGGGGATTAAGAAATGGAGAAGCGAGAAGGACAGCGTTCCATCTTTCAGCGTAAATACTCCGCGCAAGTCTACAGGCACATCTTCCGTCGCTGGTTCCTTCGCCTCTTTGGGCTTGCCTTGGGTGCGAAGGCTCAGGGAATCCAGCCGCGATTGCACTTTTTCATTGGTGAAGTGGGCGCGAAGCACATGAAAATTTCCCGCTAATTTCAGCCGGTCGGTTACATCCTTGTCGCCGGGAGGCAAGCTGAGTTTCGTTGTCATTTCTACCGGCCCCGTCATGACCGGCGGATCGGTCTTCACCCCGAGCTTTAGAAGGTCTTGAATTTCCGCACGATCGAGAACGACATCGAGCTCAATGTCGTGCCCATGTGGATTTGCGACGCGAATGATCGAGCCTTTTGCGGTAAAAGAAGAATGAAGCAGCGTGGCCTTTACCGGCTGCAGGTATGTATCTCCGCTGGTCCCATCCACCACCGCATGAAACTCGGTGTGCAGGGGTACGGGATGTCCGCTGATATTAATACGAAAATCTGGCGTGTCGGTCTTTCCGTCAACCACAATGCTACTCAGCATTCCTTCGTATTTGCCGGTGGAGGAAAGTATTCCGCCAATGCCCTTGAGCGTTCCGAGATCGGCGTTGCTGAATGAGTAATCGCCCTGCACCGGCGTGTCGCGTGGATCATATTCGTTCCACGGCCCGAACAATCCGGTCGATTGAATATCACCCACCGGCTTCGGGTTCACCAGGGTGGCGTCAAAGTGCATCGGCTGGCCGGGTCCGATATCTTTCATCCTAAGGTCGTGAATGGCAAACTCCAGCGGCGGTTTGCCGGGCTTCGAAGTGTTGATCAGTAGATTTGTATCTTCGCAGACGAACTTATCGACGAATACCGTCATCTTCCCCGTTCGCGAGCCCATGTTCTTCACCTCAGCCCGCTGTTCTTTGGGAGGAATGTTCAGCTCCATGCCCTTCACATAGACAGTCTCGACATGTACGGAAGGACGGAAAAGATTTCGAACTCCTGTGTGGAAGTGGAACTCCTGCAAACTGATGAGCGGCTGCACACCAGGTTCGTAGGGATTCGGATCAGTCACGCCAAAAATTTTTAAACCTGTGCCGGAAACCTCAAGCCCCCGGCCAACAGAAACGTTCAAGCTTGCCAGCTCAACTTTGCTTTTGAATCGGGTGGAAAGCGTTTCAATCACGCGATCTCGCAGAATGGGCTGGGCGCGTGCGACCACCAATTTAATAACCACTGCCGCCCCAACCAAAAGGATGCAGGCTATTATGCCGATCCATTTCCACGGCCAGTGTTTCTTCGATTGTTCTGAGAAGTTTTGCACAGTACTAACAATCTATTACCGCAACCTTTGCGGAATACGAGAATACAGCGTTCACTGCATATTAAGGAACGCGTCAATTCATGGCAGCTTTTCTCCGTTCGTTCTTTTCTGATACTGTTTTTAGTCCGCTGGATGGAAAATTAAAAGGCCGGTCGGCAACGGTTGTCTTTACAGAAAAGGACTAACGCGTGATTGTTGGAGTTCCCAAGGAAAGTTATCCCGGAGAGCGTAGAGTGGCGCTCGTTCCCGCGGTTATTCCAATGCTCGCAAAAGCGGGACTCGAAGTAGTTGTTGAGTCCGGTGCAGGCGAGGGAGCCGGCTATCCCGATTCCGCCTACGTAGAGAAAGGTGGAAAAATTCTTGCCGATCGTGCCGCCGTCTTTGCCGCTGCCGATATTCTCGTACAAGTGCTCTGCTACGGCTCGAACGATGTAACCGGCAAGGCCGATCTCCCGCTCCTGCGCCGCAATCAGTTGCTGATCGGATTTCTGCGCCCATTCGGCTCGGCGGAAGTTACCCAGCAGATCGCTTGGGCGGGAGTGACGGCGTTTTCGGTGGAACTCGTGCCGCGTACCACGCGCGCGCAAAGCATGGACGCACTCTCTTCCATGGGAACCATCTGCGGCTATAAAGCGGTGTTGTTGGCCGCGGAAACTTCCATCAAAATCTTCCCCATGATGACGACGGCTGCGGGAACGATTACACCGTCGCGCGTCTTCGTAATCGGGGCGGGAGTTGCGGGACTGCAGGCCATCTCTACGGCACGCAGACTGGGCGCGGTCGCTTCCGCCTACGACATGCGTGCCGCTTCCAAAGAGCAGGTGCAAAGCCTGGGTGGACGCTTCATCGAGTTGCCCATTGAAGCGCAGAATGCGCAGGACGCCCGCGGCTATGGCACCGCGCAGGATGAATCCTTTTATGCTCGACAGCGCGAACTCCTGACCCGGGTAGTTGCCGAGAGTGACGTGGTCATCACCGCGGCTGTAATTCCCGGCAAGAAATCGCCGGTACTGATTACCGCTGAAATGGTGAAAGGAATGGCCCCCGGCTCAGTGATTGTCGATCTAGCCTCCGAGCGCGGCGGCAACTGCGAACTCACTCGCACCGGAGAAACCGTAATCACGGATGGCGTAACCATTATCGGCGCCATCAATTTGGCCAGCAGCGTGCCATACCATGCGAGCCAGATGTACTCGCGAAACCTGGCGACATTTCTTGCGTACATTGTGAAAGAAGGCAAACTACAACTGAGTTCGCAGGATGAAATTATCCGCGAGACCATGGTGACCCAGGGCGGAGAAATCGTGAACGCCCGGGTGCGCGAGTTTTTCAAAATGCCGGCACTAGCGATGCAGTAAAAGTGATTTGTATCAGGGCATGGCTTCAGCCATGCCGAATAAGATCTTTTCAATGTCATCCTGAGCGGAGCGAGAGCGCGCGAAGCGACTCTTGCGCAGTCGAAGGATCGCTATGAGCGTACGATGTGCCAAAGGTAGAGATCCTTCGACTCCGTCGTGCTTCCGCTTCGCGGAGCAGCGACTCCACTCAGGATGACAAAACAAGAAAATGGCAAATAGCAGAAATTGAAACGCCTATGAATTCCAACCTGATCGACGCGCTCTTCATCTTCATGCTGGCCTGCTTTATCGGCTTTGAAGTTATCCGCCACGTCTCGCCACTGCTACATACTCCACTGATGTCGCTGACGAACGCACTCGACGCCATCGCCGTCGTCGGGGCGATCGTTCTCGTCGGCGAACGCAAGAGCGAGTTCGCAACGGTCCTCGGTGTGATAGCCATCGTCGCCGCTACCAGCAATGTGGTGGGCGGATTCTTTATCACCGACCGCATGTTGAAGATGTTCAAGACCAGCCCGGTGAAAAAATAGATGAACCCTTTTGCCGGAAGCCAGTATGCAATCGAAATCATCTACCTCATCGCCAGCGCTCTTTTCATCCTCTCACTGAAGTGGATGAGTTCGCCCGCTACCGCGCGCCACGGCATCTGGGCCGGCGAAATCGGCATGGTGCTGGCCATCGCGGGCACGCTACTGCACCACGGTATCGTCGACTACAAATGGATTGTCATCGGTCTTGTGCTCGGCAGCGGCATCGGTATTCCGCTCGGCATGGTGCAGATGACCGCCGTCCCCCAACGAACTGCGTTGAGTCATGCTTTCGGCGCGCTTTGCGTAACGCTGGTTGGCACCGCGGAATTTTATCTGCGCACGCCGAACGTTCCGAAGTTCATGATGTCAGTGCTGTCGATGGAAGTGATCCTCGGCGGCCTGACCTTTACCGGCAGCCTGATGGCAGCGGGAAAACTTCAGGAAATCCTGCCGCAGCGGCCGATCACCTATAAAGGACAAAACCTCGTCAACTTTCTTTTGCTTGCCGTCGCGGTCGGCAGCGCTATTTATCTGGTTGTGCATCCCGAGGCGAAACAATTTTTTCCGCTGATCGTCGGCATCTCGCTGATGTTCGGAATTCTCCTGATCATTCCCATCGGTGGCGCGGATATGCCCACGGTCATCTCGCTGTTAAACGGCTACGCAGGCCTTTCTGCCGCGGCCATGGGCTTCGTGCTGGATAGTAAACTGCTCATCATCGCTGGTGCACTCGACGGTTCTTCGGGACTGATTCTTTCGGTCATCATGTCGAAGGCGATGAACCGGTCGTTCACCAATGTATTGTTCGGGGCGTTTGGCCAGGTGCAAGCCTCGGCCGCCGGCGGGGCCGAGGCCAAAACCGCGCGCAGCGCCACGGCAGAAGAAGCCGCCGCCATCCTGAGCGCCGCGAATAAAGTTGTAATCGTTCCCGGCTATGGCATGGCCGTGGCGCAGGCGCAGCACAAAGTACGCGAACTCTACGACGCGCTTACCAAGAAGGGAGTGGATGTCCGCTTCGCCATCCATCCCGTCGCCGGACGCATGCCCGGCCACATGAACGTGCTGCTCGCCGAAGCCGACATTCCCTACGACCGCCTCATCGAAATGGAAGAAATCAACGGCGACTTTCCGCAAACCGACGTAGCCCTGGTCATCGGCGCCAACGACGTGACCAATCCCGCCGCCCGCACCGACCAATCCAGCCCCATCTTCGGCATGCCGATTCTCGATGTCGATAAAGCCCACACCGTCATGGTGATCAAACGCAGCATGAGCCCCGGTTTCGCCGGCATCGACAATCCGCTCTACTATCTCGACAACAACCTGATGCTGTTTGGGGATGCTAAGAAGTTCGTTGGCGATATTGTTAGGGAGTTGGGCGGGGGACACTGACCGCGCTCACAATTTATGATAGCGTGATATCACTATGATATCATGATATCAATTGGAGGCGGACATGGCTCAATTGCTGGTTCGTAATATAGAGAATGGGGTAAAAGCGCGTCTACAGCGCCTCGCGCGCCGTAATGGCCGCAGCATGGAAGAAGAAGTGCGCGACATTCTCCGTGCCGCAGTGCATAAAGAAGAAAGCGCTACCGGCGGCCTCGGAACAGAACTAGCGGCGCTCTTTCCAAAAAGCGGACGGGATTTCGTGATCGAAGAATTCCGGGGTGATGATCTTGAACCTCCCACATTCAACGAATGATCATCCTCGATAGTAATGTTCTTTCTGAACTGATGAGCCCTAAGCCGGAGGCAAGAGTAATCGCTTGGCTTGATCGCCAACCTCAGACTTCGATTTGGACCACGTCAATTACAGTCTTTGAAATACGCTTCGGCTTGCAAGTTATGCCAACTGGGAGACGACGCGATATCTATACCCAAGGATTCGAGAGGTTGCTGGATGGAATTGACCACCGTATCGCTCCTTTTGACACTGAAGCCGCACAAAAAGCAAGTAGCTTGATGGCTTCGAGAAAGCTCAAAGGTCGCCCTCGTGAGTTGCGCGACACGATGATTGCCGGAATTGTTCTTGCCCGGCATGCCACATTTGCGACACGCAATATTGCTCACTTCGATGATGTCTCAGCGACGCTTATCGATCCGTGGGCCGCGAGTACCTGACGAGGGTGGCACGAACATGCCCGCATGATATTCTATAAACTACCAGCTGCGTACCGTTTTGGCGGAAATTCCCTCGCAGGTCCTGTAGAAGCTTCCCGGTAGAAGCCCAGAAGAAGAGAAACTCGACACCATGCTTTCAGTCAGCAATGTATCCATGCGCTACGGCGCGAAAATTCTGTTCGATGAAGTTTCCACGGCGTTTACGCCAGGCAAACGCTACGGCCTCACCGGCCCCAACGGAGCGGGCAAGTCTACGTTCATGAAGCTGCTCAGCGGCGAACTTGATCCGCAAAAGGGTACGGTCGTGCGCCCGCGGAAGGTTGGCGTGTTGAGCCAGGACCAGTTTGCCTTCGACGCTTTCACCGTGACCGACACCGTCATCATGGGCAACAAGCGCCTGTGGGCGGCCATGCAGGAGCGCGATGCGATCTACGAGAAGCCTGAAATGACCGACGAAGACGGCATGAAGCTCGGCGAACTCGAAGGCGTTGTCGGCGAGGAAGACGGCTATACCGCCGAGAGTGACGCCGCTATTCTGCTGGATGGCCTCGACATTCCCGAAGAACTTCACGGCAAAAAAATGGGTGAACTACAGGGCGGTCAGAAAGTTCGCGTGCTCTTGGCCCAGGCATTGTTCGGACATCCGCAGGCCCTGCTGCTCGACGAACCTACGAACAACCTCGACTTGGATTCGATTCACTGGCTACAGGGATTTCTAAACGAATACGACGGCGTCGTCATCGCCATCTCGCATGATCGGCATTTTCTGAACAGCATTTGCACCCACATCGCCGACATCGACTACGAGACCATCATTACCTACACCGGCTCGTACGACGATATGGTGCTGGCGAAGACGCAGGTGCGCTCGCAGATCGAATCACAAAATGCTCAACGCGAGAAGAAGATTTCGCAGTTGAATGAATTCATTGCCCGCTTCGCTGCCGGCACGCGATCGAGCCAGGTGCAGTCGCGGCGTAAAGAAGTCGAGCGCTTGCAAGTCACCGAACTGGCGAAGTCAAATATCCAGCGCCCTTTTATCAAGTTCGAACAAAAGCGGCCCTCCGGCAAGCATATTCTTGAAATTGAGCATCTTGGCAAAGCCTACGGCGACAAGCGGGTGATCCGGGATTTCACCGCCAGCATTACCCGCGGCGAACGCATCGCTTTGATGGGCCGCAACGGAGCAGGGAAGACCACGCTGGTGAACGCGCTGCTGGCGAATTCTCCTACAACGCCGGAAGCCGAACTGCGCAAAACCAGCGGATACGATGGTGCTTTTGTCGACTCCGGCAAAGTGATCTGGGGGCACGAAGCGTCCATTGGATATTTCGCGCAGGACCATCGCAGCCTGATTGAAGGCGGCATGACCGTGCTCGACTGGCTGCATCAGTGGAATCCAGCGGCCGTGGGTGAAGAAATTCGCGGCCTGCTTGGGCAAATGCTTTTTCAACGTGAAGAGGCGACGAAGTCCACCAGTGTTCTCTCCGGCGGCGAAGCTGCCCGGCTGCTCTTCTGCAAGCTGATGCTGCAAAAGCCAAACGTCCTGATACTCGACGAACCCACGAACCACCTCGATCTCGAAGCCATCAATGCCCTAAATATTTCCCTGCAGCGCTATCAGGGAACGGTGCTGCTTGTGACCCACGATCACGACCTGATCGACGAAGTCGCGACCCGCATCTGGCACTTCGAGAGCGACCACAAGATCACGGACTTCAAAGGAACGTACGAGGAATATCAAGCGGCTGTCACTGTATAGCTGATCCAATGTCGTGCTGAGCGGAGACGGAAAGGACGTAAGTCCTTTCCGTAGTAGTCGAAGCATCCCTACTACTTACCGATCGTTGGCGTGCATACGGTTGGACGAAGGTAGGGATGCTTCGACTCCGTGATGAGAATCGCTTCGCAATTCTCATCCTTCCGCTCTGTATGACAAATTTTGAGTTGCAGCATGGGACCTTGCAGCATTGCACCATTCCCGCTGCATGTAAATCATCCAGGTTCTCCACAGATTTCCACAAGCCTTTACTGTTGCCTTTTCAGCCACGAGTTGGGGATAATGGCGGCGATGGGTTCCCGCGCCGTACGCAGAACTACAGAAATAATCAAAACACGAGCGCGAGCCGCTGTGAACACCCATGTACAGTCGAGCTGATTTACTTCGAATTCTTCATCTCACGCCGCGCCAGTTGGCGAACTGGGAGCGCGCCGGGCTGATTACGGCTTGTGCGTCCTATTCATTCTCCGATCTGCTGAAAGTCAAAAAAGTCCGCGACCTGTGCGCCATGCGCGTGCGGCCGGCTGTGATTCGCGAATCGCTTGAAGCCATGCAGAAACAGGCTGCAGGCATGGAAAATCCTTTGCTCGAAGCAGGCGCTTCTTCAACGAATAAGCGCCGGGTGGCTTTCCGGCATGAAGGCAAGCTGCTGGAGCCGATTGCAGGCCAGTTTGTAATGGACTTTGCCACGCGCGAAAAAGTCGTGACCAGCACGCCCATACCTTCGTCGGAAGCTGCTCCGCGCGAGGATGAAGCAGCCGTTTGGTTTGCCCGTGGCATTACGCTGGAAGAAAATCCGGCCACGCAGACCGAAGCGCTTGCTGCCTATCAAAAGGTGCTTGAGTTTCAGCCCGCGCATGCCGCCGCGCACATCAACCTGGGAACGCTTTACTACAATCGCCAGGATTTTATGCTGGCGGAAAAGCACTACCGCGCCGCCTTGCAGGCTGATCCGCGCTACGCGCTGGCTTATTTCGATCTGGGCAACGTGCTCGACGAAACCGGGCGCGTGCAGGAAGGCATTCAGACCTACAAGATGGCGGTGCAACTTGCTCCCACCTACGCCGATGCGCACTACAACCTTGCCCTCGCCTACGAAAAAATCCGCGAGCCGCGCAAGGCGCTGAAACACTGGCAAGCGTATGTCAGGCTTGACACCACGGGGCCGTGGTCCGTTCACGCACGCAATCAGATTCAGCGAATTCTGCAGGCGGACACGCTGAAATTGGTCCACTCGTGCAAGAAGTAGGAATTCCTCCTAACTCATATGAGATTGATAAAGGCGCAGACAATCGAGCCTAAGGGATAACCTCAAATACCGTCCCAGCGCCTTTGACCCCGCCCGTAGATGTAACCCCGAACAAATGATTTCCGTTGCTGATCATCAGACCGCCGTAGGGATTCTCTCCGTCTGTTTTTCCGTTGAAGCTATGAAGCACAGTTTCGGTCCAAACGCCGCCTCCAGACGGAGAAATCTCAAAAACCGTACCGCCGCCAAAAGCGCCTGCGAGGTAGGTAACTCCATAAATATTGCCGGAAGCATCGACCACAACTCCGGCATAGGGGTTCACTCCATCCCCCGCAGCCTGGTTGAAGCTATAAAGCAGAGTCTCGGTCCATGGCAGCCCGGTCGATGCGGGCGGCGAAAGCTCGAAAACCGCTCCGTAGCCGTAAGTCCCGCCGCTATGGGTTGCACCATAGAGATTGCCCACTTTGTCGAAGACAACACCGCCATCGCAAACTGCAGCGTCTGTACTGTATGCACCAAAGCTGTAAAGAACGGTTTCTGTCCAGGGTGCGCCCTTCGTCGCCGGAGGCGAAAGCTCGAATACTTCACCTTCCCCATTCGCTCCGCCAAACACGGTCGTCCCATATAGATTTCCGTTCTTGTCTGCAACCAGCGCGCCGCCTTCATACTCGGGCTCAAAACCGTTGGTGCCGTCATTGAAGATGAACAGATTCTTGAATTGCGCAGTGGCTCCCGGAACCGGCTTCAATTCGTAAACGTTCTCACCCCAAAGCGTAGTACCGTAAAGTACTCCAGAAGGGCTCATCACTAGTCCGCCGGCGCCATTCCCCCTCCGCCCCTCGAACTGAAACAGCGTAGCTTCGGACCATATGCCTCCCGATATCGCCGGAGGTGACAACTCAAAAACTGTCCCCTGGTTCTTCACGCCGCCCCAGAATGTGGTGCCATACAGATTCCCAGCCGTATCCATCACCAATCCCGATTGAGGCCCCTGCAAGTCAGCTGAGCTGCCGTTAAAACTGTAAAGGATGGATTCAGTCCAAGGTCCAATGCCTGCCGGCGGCGTAAGTTCGAATACCGAGCCATAGTTGTAAGCGCCGCCGTTGATCGTCGTGCCGTAAAGATTCCCCTGGCTGTCGTGCAGCAATTGGCCCCACGGGCCATATCCGTCGCCGGTTCCTTTGAAGGTGTGGATCACTTTGAAGTTTGTTTGCGCTGCCGAGGAAACGGTTAAAACCAGAATGGCTAAGGCTACGCTGAGTAATCGGTAGAGTCTGCGGGAATCTGCATTCATTAAGGTGACCTCCAGGAATATCTGTTAGCCAGTGGGGAGACGAGGAAGTAGTGTTGAAAGAACGCGCTAGTTTATAACGAAGACAGGCGGTGCGCAACGATTATCGGGTAGTAAAGCGTCAAGCAAAAAGCTCCAACCCACTGATCTGCGATGCTAAAATCAAGAGTTTGCATTTTCCGCGAAGGTGCCTTATGCCTGAAACCGCGCTTCAAGCTCCTGTTCCCACGCCGCTAACCACCCTCACCGACGACGAAATTCTCTTCCGCGACAACATCCGCCAGTTCGCCGATGACAAAATCCGTCCGCTCGTCAAAGAAATGGACGAGAAGGGTGTCTTTGAAAAAGATCTCATCCACGAATTCTTCCAGCTCGGCCTGATGGGCATCGAGATTCCCGAACAATACGGCGGCAGCGGCGCCAAGTTCTTCGAAGCGATTCTCGCTGTGGAAGAGTTGTCGCGTGTCGATGCCTCGGCCGGAGTAGTCGTCGATGTGCAAAATACGCTGGTTAATAACGCGCTGCTGCGCTGGGGCAATGCTGAGCAGAAGAAACGCTATCTGCCAAAGATGGCTTCGGGCACGGTCGGCGCCTATGCCCTAAGCGAAGCCGGTTCCGGCTCCGACGCTTTCGCGCTGCAAACCCGCGCCGAACTCAAAGGCAGCGACTACGTCCTCAACGGCCGCAAGCTCTGGATCACCAACGGCAAAGAAGCTGGACTCTTCGTTCTTTTTGCCACGCTCGATCCCGCCGCCGGATACAAAGGCATCACCGCATTTCTCATCGAGAAAAATTTCCACGGGTTTACTGTCGGAAAGAAAGAAGACAAGCTCGGCATTCGCGCCTCTTCCACCTGCGAATTGATACTCGAAGATTGCAAAGTCCCTAAAGAAAATGTCATTGGCGAACCCGGCAAAGGCTACAAGATCGCGATCGAGACACTGAACGAGGGCCGCATCGGCATCGGCGCGCAGATGATTGGCGTAGCCCGAGGCGCATGGGAGTATGCCGCCAAGTATGCGCAGGAGCGTAAGCAATTCGGCAAGGCTCTGGCTGAATTCCAGGGCATCCAGTTTCAGATTGCGCAGATGGCCACGGAAATCGAAGCCGCACGCCTGATGGTCTACAACGCCGCCCGCATGAAAGATGCCGGTGTGAACTTCGTGAAAGAAGCGGCCATGACCAAGCTCTATGCCTCGCAGGTAGCCGAGCGCGTCACTTCTCTCGCCATCGAAATCTACGGCGGCTATGGTTTTACGAAGGATTATCCCGTGGAAAAATACTGGCGCGACGCAAAGATCGGCAAGATCTACGAGGGTACATCTAACATGCAGTTGGCGACCATTGCCAAGCTGCTGCTCGGCGGAAAATAGGCAATCATCCTTGGCAATTGGCGCGAGAAACCATGCCCAGCGGGCCACAGCTTGAAAGCTGCCCGCTCATAATGTGCATCGAGTTGCACTTATAATTCTGTCTCCTATCTCCGAACTATTCGTTAACTTGCGTAAATTCAATACCTTCCCAGCATCCCAACCATTGGTGTGCCAGTTGCATTCTTCAGGATGCCCGCTATTGTGGGGCAAAAGTGAGGGGTGCTTGACGACTCTGTTCCAGAACACAGCGATGATGCCGATTGCGGCTCCGAAAAAAAAGAGCAGCCTCATGCCTGGGCTCACCATAGTTTTCCTGATTTCTTACGGTTTGATGGCCATGCTCATCGTCGAGCAAGGCAAAGCCATCCAGGCGCAGCACAATCTGATTCAGGTTTTGCAACGGGACAGCACCGAATTTTGGGCGATGAAAGGCAAGGAGCACTCCGACAAGGCAGCTCACGACCGGGCGCACGCCCATGCCGCGGGAACGCAGAATCCTTCAGCAAACGGAAAAGCGCAGACTCCGTCGACCCAGGCGCCACACCAAAGTCCGACAGCAAAGGCCTCAAAGCAGCATATTCAGATGCCTCCTGTACCCGCTTCGGATATGGGAGATCAACGCCGCGTTTTGATTACGCTTTAATGCCCAGGTTTACGCAACACGGTTTTGTGCACAAGAAGCAGTAGAACGAGGTTTCAGAAAGCTTTTCGAAAGAGTTCAACATGAAGGCCCTGACCCTAGCCTTGTTGTTTAGTATGACGGTTGCAAAGCCTCCGCAGCCGTTGCGCCAGCCCACCAGCCATGTGGCCCAGCACTCCAAAGGAGGAAGCTGGTACTTCGCCGCCACCGGACACGCGGTCTACTGCTACGGCCCCGTGATGACTGTGCCCCAGGCCAATGGTGATCTGCAAAAAGTCGCCACTTTCTGCCGCGATGGCCAAGCCGTGGTGCCGCTAAAAGATTAGCGATCGCCTGAGCTCATTCTTACCCGGCTTACCCAACGCGTCGTTACATTTCGCGCGGTGTTCCTCTCGGCGTGCATCGCAATTGATCCTACTGCATCTCTATCCTTGTACCCAGAACAATCATGCCCGAACTCCCCGAAGTGGAAACTATCGCTCGCGGCTTGGCCAAGCGCGTAACTGGCGACGTGATCGAATCCGTATGGCTTGGAGAAAAGCCGGAGTTGTTGAAATCTCCCGCGCCTGAAATCGCAAATGCGCTCGAACACCGTCGCATTGCGGCGGTCCGTCGCATGGGCAAGCACATCGTTTTCGATCTTGAGCAAAACGGCGCAGCACCCGCCCGCTCGGCGAAAAAGGCGAAGTTACGCGCGAAGGAAAAAGTTACCGAAAACAAAACTCAATGGATCGTCCACCTCGGTATGACCGGGCGCTTGCAAGTATCCGAAGCCGACGCTGAAATTCTTAAGCATACTCATGCGATTCTCAAGCTGGCCTCAGGCAGGGAACTGCGCTTTGTCGATCCGCGCCGCTTCGGCCGGTTGAGTGTTGCCGTTGCCGGGGACTTTGATGCAGCGGGCATCGAACCGCTGGAAGCTGATTTCGAACGATTCCTTCCTTTATTCAGTGGCCGCAAAACTCCCATCAAGAGCGCCCTGCTTAATCAGAAGTTATTGCGTGGCGTGGGAAATATTTATGCGGATGAATCCTTATTCCGTGCTGGAATCCGCCCGCGGCGCAGCGCTTCCACCATCAAACGCGATCAGTTCGCCAGGCTTTTAGAATCCGTGAAAGAAGTTCTGCGCGAAGCGATCGCCCTCGGTGGATCGTCGATTTCCGACTACGTAGATGCCGACGGCGAAGAAGGCTTTTTTCAACTGCAACACCGCGTTTACGGCCGCGAAGGCGAGCCCTGCCTGGTGTGCAAAACGCCCATCAAGCGCATCGTGATCGCTGGACGCAGCAGTCACTACTGCCCGAAGTGCCAGAAATAATAAAGCGAATGTCGTATGTCATCCTGAGCGAAGGCTGGGCAAGCGAAGCGGAGCGGAGCACAGCCGTAGTCGAAGGATCCCTGCCTTAGCAAATCCTTCCTCATGTGGGCCTCCCGATTTTGATACCCTCTTTCCTTATGCCTGATTTCTCTATCGGGGTCGATCTCGGCGGTACCAACCTGCGCATTGCCGCCGTCAGCCGCGAAGGCGAGCTTCTCGAAAAAATCGCGCTCGACACAAAACTTGCTCTTGGCCCCGGCCATGTTATCGGTGAAATGTGTGACGCGATCCAGCGTCTCACGAAAAAATACAAAGTCACAGGAAATTTTCTCGGCGCGGGTATCGGCGTGCCCGGTCTCGTCGATGTCGCAGCCGGAATCATGCGCAAGGCGGTCAATCTTCCCGGCTTCGAAAATTATCCGGCGCGCGCCGAAATCGAGCGCCGCCTGCGCGCGTCCGGCGTTTTGGAAAATAATACGCATGTCGTTCTCGAAAACGATGCGCGCTTGGCAGCCTTCGGCGAGCAATGGATAGGCGCGGCACGCGGCGTTCCAAACATGGCCATATTCACGCTCGGCACCGGAATCGGCGGCGGCATCGTGCTTAATGGAAAAATCTGGCATGGCATGAACAGCATGGCGGGTGAATTCGGCCACGTCACCATCGAACCAGACGGCGTTCTCTGCGCCTGCGGCAATCGCGGATGCTCCGAGAAATACGCTTCCGCCACCGCGATCATGCGTATGGCTCGCGAAGCCATGGACAGCGGTGAAGCGCCGTCGCTGGCTCAGGCTGCGTCATCCGGCGCCGAATCCGGCGTGAAGGCGATCTACAATCTCGCGCTCCAGGGCGACGAGGAGGCTATCCGCATCTTTCATACTTTTGGCCGCTACCTCGGTATTCTGCTCGCGGATATAGTCAATGTGCTGAATCTCGATATGTACGTTATCGGCGGCGGCGTTGCCAGCGCGTGGGATGCTTTCGCGCCCACCATGTTTGAAGAACTGCGGAAGCGCTCGATCGTCTATGCGGCAACCGCGCCAGATGATCCTTTGAAGAGCGCTTCTTTGGGGAAACAAGAAAGCTCCGCAGCAAAGACCGAAAGTAGCAACGAACGAAAAACTATTATCACGCTCGCTTTGCTGGGCAGCGATGCAGGACTATATGGGGCGGCGCGAGCGGCGCTTGGAGGAGGATAGAACCATCACGTGGGCCGACCGAGGTTGTGAGAATATTCTTGTCACTCCAAACATGTCTTGGTCAGGTGTTTTCGTGAGACGTACCGTTACTCTTGTCCTATGGATGACCGTCAGAGTGTTCTCCAGGACAACTCTTCGGCGCCGGGCTTCATGAAGGTCTGTAGCCGCGAGAATCCTCCTCCGTGTGCGACATCGCCTCGCGCACTCCATACCCGGCTGCCAGAGTATTCCAAAGAGGTCGAAAGCTGAAAATTGAAGGGACCGTTGTTCTAAGTACTTGCGAGCGTCGACCTTTGAACCTGGTACTAACGGCGGAATACCGGTTCCAGTTATGATCCAATGGAGATCGACTTCCACATCCGCTAAATTTTCGAAATCAGGCGTTTACATCACCGACCTGACCGTTGGAGAAGCCCCAGGTCCCGCAGGAGGATTGTTCGATCTAGCCCGCTGCGCTGCCTTTAAGAAAGCCTGATTCTGCTCTGCTCTCCCAATCGTCACACGAATGCAATTCGGCGCGCCCCACGATCCTAGCGGACGGACGGCCACGCCTTCTTCCTGCAATCGTCCGGCGAAATCGGCCGCATCTTCTCCTAAATCGCAGAACACAAAATTCGCCCAGGTCGGAACCACGCGAAATCCCAGCGCAGCCAATCCCTGTGCCAGATCGCGCGACTGAATCGTATTGTTCTCCACTACGCGCTGAATGTGCTCTTGATCGTCCAAAGCCGCGATAGCCGCAGCCTGCGCCACGGACGACACAGAAAATGTATTTCTCATGCGCGCGCAATAGCCCAGCAACTCCGCCGGGCCGAGTCCATAGCCCACGCGCAGTCCGGCCAGCCCGTGCGCCTTGGAAAAAGTTCGCAGCACTACCACGCTCGCTCCGCGATGCACATAATCGAGCGAGTTGGAATAATTGACCCGCCGCAGCGAGGCGAAGTGCAGCGCAAATTCGTAGTACGCCTCATCGAGAACCAAAACCACGTGTGCGGGAAGCTGGGTGAGAAACTGCTCCACAACCGCAGCTTCAAACATGGTGCCAGTAGGATTATTCGGGTTCGCCAGAAACACAATGCGCGTGTTGGCATCGATTGCGCCAAGAACTGCGTCCAGATCGAAGCTGTCTTCGTTGTTGTTCTCGCGCATCGGCACTTCGATCAATCGTCCGCCCGCTGCCTGCACCGCCATCGAATACACGATGAACGACCGCTCGCTGGTTACCGCATTCAATCCCGGCGCCAGCAAAGTCTGGCAGAGCAGGCTCAACAAACCAGTGGAACCTGCCGTCACCAACACCTGCTCCGCAGGCAATCCGTGATGCGCCGCCAGCTTCGCGCGCAACGGACTGCAATCATCGTCCGGATAAAGATTGGCGGAATTCATCGCGCTGCGCATGGCATCGAGCGCGTGAACCGAAGGACCAAAAGGGCTTTCGTTGGAATCGAGCTTGATAAGCGGGGAGCGTTTTACCTGCGCCGCCGTCGATGTGCCGGGAGCGTTGGCCGCTCCCATATCGCGCGCAGGCTTGGAGACCAAATCGAAAAAGCGGCTCATGCTTGCCGCATCATGCCATGGAAGGCTTCGTCCGCGCCATGGGTTTATTGCAGGCGGTGCGCAGGCGGTCAACTTCCTGCAAAGTCAGTTCGCGGAATTTTCTCGGTGGAACATCGAGCGTAAGCGGGCCGTAGCGCACGCGCTTGATTTTTTCCACATGATGCCCGACCTTTTCGAACATACGCCTAATCTCGCGGTTGCGGCCTTCGATCAGTGTGACCTCATACCACGGATTGTTCGCTTCCTTCACCAGCCGAATTTCGGCAGGCGCAGTGCGTACACGCCGCTTATTGGTGGTCGCAATCGAAACGCCGCCACGCAATTTCTCCAGCCCTTCGCTGCTCGGCGTGCCTGCAACCTTCACGACATAAGTCTTGGGAACCTGCGACGACGCCTTCATCAACTTGTTCGCCAGGGTGC
The DNA here is from genome assembly GCA_035486715.1 of Candidatus Aquilonibacter sp. GTDB lineage: Bacteria > Acidobacteriota > Terriglobia > Terriglobales > Acidobacteriaceae > Sulfotelmatobacter. The sequence goes on along the minus strand of DATHMV010000024.1, from coordinate 175,374 downwards.
CGTCGTTGGTCAAAAGCAGCAATCCCTCGCTGGCGTAATCGAGTCGCCCCACCGGATAGACACGCTTTTTCACGCCGTGAATCAACTGCATCACCGTAGGCCGATTTTCGGGATCACTGACGGTCGTGACATAACCCTTAGGTTTGTTCAGCACCAGATACACGTGGTGTTGCGCGCCCTGCAGCAGCTTCCCGTTCACGCGAATGTGATCGACATCCGCATCCGCCTTGCTGCCGAGTGCAGTCACGACCGTGCCGTTGACCTTGACGTTACCGGAAGAGATTAACTCTTCAGCTTTGCGCCGGGAAGCAATCCCGGCAGCGGCAATAATTTTTTGCAGGCGCTCAGAGGGCATATTTTTGTGATGTGATTCGATGGGGCGCCGCTTCAAGTCGCGCCGCAAAACAAAAATTCGTGAACGGCTTTAGCTGCTGAAGTTCCCCCCGCGGCAACCCCTAAGCGCTGGATTTCAAATCCGCGCCGGTTGTATCCGCCTCCGCCTGATCCGCCGCCTCGTTTGAACTAATTACAGTAGTCTCTCCAGTTTCTTCTGCCGGAACCAACTCCGACTGGAACGACTCCGCCACCAGCTTTTCAAATTCTTCCATGCTGGGCAGTTCGTTCACATCCTTCAACCCAAAGCGCATCAGAAATTCTTTGGTCGTTTTGTAAAGAATCGGCCGGCCAATCACCTGCTTGCGCCCCGCTGTCGTGATCAGCTTACGGTCAAACAATGTGGCAATCACGCCGCCGGAATCCACGCCGCGAATCTCACTAATCTCCGGTACCGTAACCGGCTGCTTGTAAGCGATGACTGCGAGTGTCTCCAAAGCCGGAAGCGATAGCCGAATCGGCGGCTTCAAACTTTTGGCGAAGCTGCGCACCACTTCGTGCTGCTCCGGCTTGGTCGACATGCGATACCCGCCCGCCACCTGGCGAACCTCGATGCCATGGCCAGGCCCACCGTAATCGGCAACCAGTTCTTCCAGTGTTGCACGTACGCGGGACTTCACTTCCGCGTCATCCGCAGCGCCGTCGGCCATCACCGAATTCTTGACCAGCGAGGCAATCTGCTCGGTCGTGATCGGCGTCTCCGCCGCATAAATAATGGCTTCGAGTTGAGCTTTTAAACTCATAATCAGTGATCAATATCCCGTTGTCGATCCTGAGCGGAGCCGTTTTTCAGGCGAGGCGAAGGATTCTCGTTCTTATCTGAACCTATCCATTCACCACGGGAAGAGGTTATCTCCAATCGTCCCTCACAGCTGCCTGTTCCGCCATGACCGCATCGAATCCCGTATGCTTGCGCACCGCAATTTCGCCGAATAGTTGATCCTGCCGCACCTGAATCGCCTGTAGCCGCACCATTTCCAGCAGCGCCAAAAACATGCATACCAGCGCCTGCCGCGAAGGCACACGCATTAAAAGCTGCTTCAGCCGGATCGGCTTCGATTCCAGTTCCAGCCGCCGCCGCAGATAATCGATCATCTGCCCGACCGTGACCGTTTCCTCATTCACATTGATCACCGGCCGCGTGCGCATGCGATCCAAAATTTGCTGGAAGGTTTTCACTAGGTCGATCACGTCCGCAGCCATCTCCGGCTCGGTGCCTTCGGCGTCGATAAATTCCTTCAGTGCCGGATTGGTCAGCACCGCATCTTCAATCTGCTGCTTCTGCAAAAGCATCTGCGCCGCCGACTTGAATTTTTCATGCTCAAGCAGCCGGTTGACCAGCTCCGTGCGCGGATCTTCCAACTCTTCCGCCTTGGCCGACGGATCGCGCGGCAACAACATCTTCGACTTGATGTGAATCAGCACGGCGGCCATGTAAATAAAATCCGCCGCCACGTTCACATCCAGCTCGCGCATTTTTTCTACATAAACCAAATACTGCTCCGTGATGCGTGCAATCGGAATGTCGTAGATGTCGATGTCCTGTTTGCGAATCAGATCGAGCAGCAGGTCGAGCGGGCCTTCATAAACGTCGGTAACGGAAACCGCAAATGGAGAATCGCTCTCTTCTTTTTTTGAAGCTTGCTTCGAAGCTTGCGAATCTGGTTTCGCAGGCTTTGCACCGACTGATGGTTTTTCGACGAGCGCGGGCAAAAGTGGCTCCGCTGCATTGCCGGCTTCATTTTCGATTCTGGCTTCGGCTCTATTTCGCATCATTACTTACCCGGCAACTCATACGCGAGCGACATGCCCATCGCCGCGCGTACATCGTCCATGGTTTCAGCCGCAGCCTTGCGCGCCCGCTGCGTGCCATGCTCAAGAATATCCCAAGCCAGCCGCGGATTCTCCTCAAATTTCCTGCGCCGCTCCTGCATCGGATTCAGCAACTGCACCAGCGCATCTGCTGCCCATCCCTTACACTCGATGCAGCCGATGCCAGCAGAGCGGCAGCCCTCGTTTACCTTAGCCATCGTTTCTTTACTGCTGAAAATCTTATGCAGATCGCCCACCGGACACACATCCGGATTTCCCGGATCAGAGCGCCGTACCCGGGCCGGATCGGTCACCATCGTTTTTAATTTCTGCCGTACCACGGGCTCCGGGTCGGTTAGCATAATCGTGTTTCCATACGACTTCGACATCTTGCGTCCATCCGTCCCCGGCAACTTAGGCGCGGGCGTGAGCAGTGATTTCGGCTCAGGAAGTACATCTCCGTAGAATCCGTTGAATCTTCGCGCAATCTCGCGCGTGAGTTCCACATGCGCTACCTGGTCCTCGCCGACAGGAACCACATCAGCCTTGTAAACCAAAATATCCGCCGCTTGCAGCACGGGATAACCCAAGAATCCATATGTTCCCAAATCTTTATCCTGGATATTTTCCCGCTGCTCCTTATATGTAGGAACCCGCTCCAGCCAGCCCAGCGGCGTGATCATCGAAAACAGCAGGTGTAACTCCGCGTGAGCCGGCACATGCGACTGAATAAAAATCACACTCTTTGCCGGATCAAGCCCCGCGGCCAGCCAGTCGAGCGCCACGTCCAGAGAATTCTGCTTTACGCGTGAAGTGTCGGCATAATCCGTGGTAAGCGCGTGCCAGTCGGCCACTTCGAAGAAGCATTGATACTCATCCTGCATACGCACCCAGTTGTCGAGCGCGCCCACGTAGTTGCCGAGGTGTAGTTTTCCTGTCGAGCGCATGCCGCTGAGCACGCGCTTACGCAATTGGTTGGAAGATGTCATTCGTTCTTATGTTTAGTGACGAGGCAAAACAGAATCAAGCGCTTAAATTTACAGTTGCGCATCACGTGAGGTAATGACGATACTACCACGCGCCGCGCGGGATTTCGATGCGGATGCCGCGTCCGCCAATGCTTTATAATTCGCCCTCCGCATGTCCCAGCTTGCCCGCAAACTCCGCCTCACCGACTACTTCACCCTCGCCTGGGGCACAATGGTGGGCGTCGGCTGGCTGGTGGTCATGGATGACTGGCTGCTGCGCGGTGGCGCTCTCGGAGCCTTGCTCGGCTTTGCCGTAGGCGGCGCGCTGTTATTTCCCATTGGCTGGGTCTACGGCAGGCTGGTCGCAGCCATGCCCAATGCCGCTGGCGAGATTGCCTACACCGCCGCTGCGTTTTCTTCGTCTATCAGCTACTCCACTGGCTGGATGATGATGCTCGCCTACTTCATTGTCTGTCCTTGGGAAGCCGTTGCCGTTGGCCGCATCGCTGGCTACATTGTTCCTTCGCTCGATTCGCTGGAACTCTACCGCATCGCTGGACGCCCGGTTTATCTTCCGCATTTAATTATCGGTCTCACCCTCACCGCTCTGCTAACCACATTGAACTATCGCGGTATCCGCCTCAGCGCGAGCTTCCAGAACTGGACCGCCTTTACTACGCTTGCGCTTTTTGTCACATTCATCGTGCTGGGAGTAAGCAAAGGATCGCCGCATAATTTTCCTCCGCTCTTTACCCACGCGCCTCTGTTTTCATTCTTGCTGGTGCTTCAGATCGTTCCATATTTTATGACCGGATTCGAATCGGTGAGCAAAGCCGCCGAAGAATCCACCGCCGAATTCCACTCGGCAAGATTTCTCACCGCGATCTGGATGGCAATTCTAATCGGCATCTTCTTCTACACAGCCGTCATCGCCGCTGTTGCGTTTGTTGCGCCATGGCACGAGTTGACGGGCGAAAAGTTTATGACCGCCGTTGCTTTCCAGCGCGCGACAGGTTCGCGCTGGATCGTCAACGTCATCCTGGCTGCGGCGCTTTTATCACTGATTAAATGTTTCAACGGAAACTTTGTAGCTGCCAGCCGCATGTTGTTTGCCATGGGACGCCGTGAATTGATTGACGTTCGCGCCGGACGCATCCATCCGCAACACCAAACTCCATCGGTCGCAGTTCTCTGCATCGGAGTTGTCACGGCCGCGTGTATGCTGCTGGGGGACGCGATCCTGGTCCCGATCACCGAAGTTGGCGCCGTGGCCAGCGCAATCGGCTGGACCGCAACCTGCGCCGCTTATCTTTCTATGAGGCGTAGGGGAAAGCTCCCCGAGCAGTCGAAGCGCTCCACAGGCGAATACCTGGTTGCTGGTTTTGGATTACTTGTGGCGATCGCGATGTTGCTGATGAAAGTTGTCCCCGCAATCCCCGGCCATTTCACCCTATACGAATGGCTGGCGCTGGGGATCTGGATCGTTGTCGGTGCAATCGTCCGGCTTCGTCCGCAAATGCAAAGGTCGTGAGTAGACCTGTCGAAAGGCGAGAAGGAAATAAATGAGAAATCGCGTGCTCTATCCCATGCTGGTTGTCGCGTTCTTCCTTATCACCGTTTCGGTGTTAATGGCACAATTGATATCCGGCCCCTTTGACTTGGTAATCATCAACGGTCACATCATCGACGGCACCGGCTCACCCTGGTATTCCGGTGATATCGGCATCCGTGACGGAAAAGTAGCCGCCATCGGCAACCTGACCGCCGCGCCGCGCAAACGCACGATTGACGCCGCCGGCAAAGTCGTCGCTCCCGGCTTCATCGACATGCTGGGTCAATCCGAATTCACCATCCTGGTCGATCCTCGTTTGCCATCTAAAATTTATCAGGGCATCACTACGGAAATTACCGGTGAAGGCAGCTCTATCGCGCCGCTCAATGATGCCATCATTCAATCCGACCGCATCAGCTACGAGCATTACAAAATCACTCCCGACTGGCGAACTTTCGGCCAGTATTTCTCGCGCCTGGAAAAGCAAGGTATTGGCATCAACCTCGCCAGCTACGTCGGTGCCACGCAAGTCCGCCGTATGGTGCTGGGTGACGACGACAAACAACCTACGCCTGAGCAACTCGAACAGATGAGAGCCCTGGTGCGTGACGCCATGAAAGAGGGTGCGGTCGGCGTTTCCACTTCGCTCGAATATGCTCCCGCGCCGTATGCGAAAACCGACGAACTCATCGCGCTCGCTTCCGAAGGCGGAAAGTTCGGCGGCATCTACGCCACTCACATGCGCGACGAAAGCGATTCTATTCTCGAAGCTATCGACGAAGCCCTGCGCATCGGCCGCGAAGGGCATGTTCCCGTGGAAATCTGGCATATCAAAGTCGCCGGAAAAAACAATTGGGGACGCATGCCCGAAGTCGTAGCCAAAATCAATGCAGCACGCGCATCCGGCGCAGACGTCACGGCTAACACTTACGCATATACGGCGTGGTTCAATGATTTTTCCGCATTCATTCCGCCGTGGGCGCACGATGGCGGAACCGAGAAGTTAGTACAGCGCCTCAAAGATCCGCCAACCCGCGAGCGCATCCGCAAAGACATGCTCACACGCTCAAAAGATTGGGACAACGAATGGCAGGAGATTCCCGGACCCGACGCCATCATGATTGGAGTGGTGGAGAATCCCAAGATGCTTCCTTTTGAAGGCAAGCGCCTATCCGAAATCGCAAAGCTCTGGAATAAAGACCCGATGGATGCGCTCTTCGATTTCCTGATTGAAGACCCCAGTACCGGCGTCGCTGTCTTCGGTATGTCGCAGCCCGATGTCACGCTCGCACTGCAACAGCCATGGGTTTCCATCGACAACGATTCTTCTGGAACTTCGCCCGAAGGAATTCTCGGCCAGGAACATCCGCATCCCCGGGCCTACGGTACGTTTCCTCGAATCCTGCGGAAATATGTTCGTGAAGATAAAGCCTTGACGCTGGAAGATGCGATTCGCAAAATGTCCGCCTTACCTGCGCAACGCATGCGCTTCACCGATCGCGGAGTTCTCAAAGCCGGTATGTGGGCCGATGTTGTTATCTTCGATCCGGTAACCGTGCGCGACCTAGCCACTTTTGATAATCCGAATCAGCTTTCTGAAGGCATGGACTATGTGCTGGTAAACGGCGTGCCTGTAATCGATCAAGGGAAAATGACGGGAAGTTTACCTGGCAAAGTTCTGCGCGGACAAGGATACCAACCTTAACTAAAGAGAATTCTGTCGGGAAGGCTAAGGTTTCAACCGTGCCTGCGTCTCCGGAGCAGGCGCCAACGCCACTCGTGGATCAGCCATCGTGCCCGTGATGCTATAAACCAGCGCACCTGTGCCCGCCGACTTCTCGGGCGCGAGGCTGATTAGTTTGAAATCGAGTATCTGTCCTAATGTCGCAGCCCCACTGATCTCGTATGTTTCCGCAAAAGAGACAATCTCTCCCTTTTCAAGCTCTATTTTTTCATTGTGCAAGTGGGCAACGTCTTTCCAATGCACGATCTGCAACGGTGTGCCATCGCTCGCCAGCGAAATCCGGGGAAGAGTTCCGTCTTTCAACTCGAAGTGAAGTTCGCCTGCGGCAGATTGCCAGAAAGCTGCAGAACCATTACCGTGAGCCGTGATCTGATAAGTCCCGTTAGCTTTCCCAGAAGCCCAGGCATCATGCATCGCATTGCCCGTCTGGTCCAACGAAACATTGCCAAGAGTTCCTGAACCGGAATAAGCCGGAGGCGCTCCAGTGAAATCCGCCTGCCAGTCGCCGCGATGCTTCCCGCCAAGAAAATCGAAGCGCAGATTCGAAATCTTCAACTTCTCGTGGTCAAGATCGAGCGCAGCAGAAACGTGGTTCATCGTCAGATTGTGAATCAGCAGCCGTCCAGCGCTTATGTTCCCCGATGCCCGCAAGTTTTCGAGAAACGACGATGTTCCCGGCTGAGCCGGGGTCAACACCTCATACCAGCGGCGCTCGTCGGTAAGGGGCCCGAAATATTGATAAAGACCGCCCATCCCGATCTCATCGGTATTCAAATTGAAGCGTACGACGCACGCGCCAGGCGTTCCACATCCACGTGGCAACGCCACAGAGCCGGTCCATTGCGCATCTGCCGCACGCGCAGTTAATTTTTCCACACGGGCTTCGCCGGGTAAGAGCTTTAATTCGCCTGAGGAAATTTCGATCGGTTTATTCACTCCCCGCACGGTTGCGTGGACATCATGCAGTTGCACCGTACCCGTCACCTTCGGCAACGAGAAATTAGAAGGATTTGTGCCGGCATTCTCCATCCACGATCCAGCGATCTGCAAATCCATCAGCGCCAAGCCCTCCACGTTTGCCTTTATCGTGGGCAATCCGAAGAGGCTCGCGACGCGCAAGGTTCGTGACACTTCTCCTTCTCCACGAACCGCAACGCCATATCCCGACCGCCCCACCCAACCACGAGCCTGTGCTGCTGTTGGCCGGCCGAGCGCTACTGGAAATGGACCATATTCAATATGCAATTCTTTTGGAATCATTAAGGCAAGAGCATCCGGCTGCTCGCCAGATTTTTTTCGCGAAGAAAGATGAACCACGCCGCTTTCGGAAGTCAGCGCAAACGGAACCCTGCCGGGAGCAAACTCTACCTTTGTGCTCGGCGATTCCAATCGAAGGTTTGTAATTTCTCCGTGTCCCTGAAACTCCGCTGCTTGCGGCAACGTGCCATCTTCCTTAAACACGAAATTGCCTTGCACATTTCCCGCAGATACAAGATCGGCTGGCAAATCTTTTTTAGCGCGCCGAGCCAGTTGCACCACAGAATTGACTGGGAGGTTTTCCACGTTCAACGCCAGGTCGGCCAAGTGCAGTCCCGGACGCCCTACGTCGCCATGCAGCGTAACCAAGCCATTACCTACAGGGCCACTGCAGAAAACTTCATGCAACATGCCTTTATCGGAGCTGTATTTACCATCACAGTGTGCCACTAACTGCAATCCTTCGACATTCGATATGTCGTAGCGATGGAAGCCCTGGATCGACGTGTCGGCGCTTATTTGCAGTGCATTCGGAGTTCCGCGCAATATCGTTTCGAACCGGATGTCTCCTCGCCAGCCTTTGTCGACCCCCGAAACCAACTTGGTTAGTTGTCCCAATTGCGCGCGATCCCACTCCGCGCTGAACTGCAATGGCGTTTCGTGCAATGTTGCGGCGCGCTGCCAGGTTCCATTCACTCGCAGCAATCCGGTATCGCTCAAGCTCATGTCTGTACGGAGCGGTTCCGCCTTCAGGCGCACGCCCCAAGTATTTTCCGATTCCTGCCACAGCGCGAAGTCGGCGTTGAGGAGCGCATATGGTTTTTTCTCCGCACCAGTCTTAAAGTTGATGCGGCCTGAACTGGCCTCGATATAAGGAAAGCTTGGCCGCGGCTCCGATTTTGCTTTTGCGGTGGGTGCGAGTGGAGTACGGGCGGCGCGCTCCAGAAGAGATTCCCAATTCCAGCGGCCATCTTCTTTTCTGCGCACCAGATTCAAACTTGGCTCGGTCAGCTCCAGACGGGAAACATCCAAACGTCCTCGCATCAGCGATGTTATGCGTACCACGGCCGTGACCTCACTCGATCGCAGCATCGGCTCCGCTCCGAAAGACGGGTCTTCATAAATGACGAGGTTTTCCAGATCAAAGCCGGGTTGCGGCAGGAATCGAAGCTGGACGGAGCCGATCTCCACTGGACGATCGACCGCGCGGCTGATGGAATTCGTAATGCGTGCTTTTAGGCGCGATACGCCGGGATGCGCAAGAAACAGAAACAGCAGAACGATGACTGCCGCGGCTACAAGCCGCAGTTTGAAAGAAAAAACTTTCACCGCACCACTCGCAATGTCCGCCGCCAGCGTGTCTCGTCAAAGAAATGCAACACGACGTGCGCCAAAAAACCGATGCGGTCGCCCATATCGGTTTTGCGGTACTGGTCCGCCGGAGTTTCAAACGACCAGTAAATGAACATGGGGCGGCCAATCACGTTTTCCTGCGGAATGAATCCCCAATAGCGGCTGTCGAGGCTCACGTCGCGGTTGTCGCCCATTCCAAAGAAATGTCCGGGAGGCACAACCAGATCGTCGCCCTGAATGTGCATCGGCAACTCCGGCTCCCAGCACGGATAAACGTTGTAGCTCTCCGATGGCGGCACAGCAGGAAAATTGTCGCGATACGGATTTGGAAATGCCACCGCATCTTGCGAGTGAATTACGTAAGATTCATTTAGCTCTTCGCCGTTTCGATACACGACTCCATTGCGCAGGTGAATGCGGTCGCCCGGTACGCCGATGATGCGCTTGACCACGTAGAGTCCCGGTTCGCACGGCGCGAGGAATACGACAATATCCCCGCGTTGCACATTGCGATAAGGCAGCATCGGCCCCATCCAGGAAGTTTTTGGGGCAAACTGCTCGCGGTTCACGAATACGTGGTCGCCGATCAGCAAGGTGTTCTCCATCGAGCTTGATGGAATCTCAAACGCCTGCACCACGAACGTGATGATGAACAATCCCGTCACCAGCACGGCAGCCAGCGATGACAAAAACTCCACCGTGGTCTCGCGTGGCTTCTCTTCTACCTCAATCGTCTTATCGTCTTTCTTAGCCAATGAGCCCCTCTAAACTAATTTAGTAATTGAGTAATTTGGCAATTTGAAACCCATCTGTAAAATCACGACTTTAATTACCCAATTACTAAATTACCCAATTACAAAATCCCTTCTTAGTTCACCAGCCGCAGTGTCCGGTTCCAGCGTGTGATCTGGAAAATGTGCGTCAGTGCATAGGCAAAGTGTGCCAGCTTTCCAGCAATCGAACTTGGCGCCGCAACTTCGCCCTCTTCCTCCCGCACTGACCAGTAAATCAACAGCGGACGCCCGATGATATTCGCCTGCGGCACAAATCCCCAGTAGCGGCTGTCATAACTGTCGTCCCGATTATCGCCCATCACAAAATAATGCCCTTGCGGAACGATCAGTTGCCCATCGTCAACCAGCTTACGCAGTTGCACCCACCACTCCGGCGTCTCGCCTGCCGCCACATCCAGGCGCGGAAAACTGTCGCGAAACATGTCGTTCGCCGGCCGGGTGAAATGCGCATACGGCTCTTTCAGAGATACTCCGTTCACGAATACCTGCTTGTTGATCATCCGCACCCGGTCTCCGGGCACACCGATCACGCGTTTCACAAAATGCTGCGCCGGATTCACCGGATAATGAAACACGACTATATCGCCGCGCTGCACTTTACGGTAGGGCATCAGATAATTCCCCAGTCCGCCGCCATAGCACAGCTTATTGACCAGCAGATAATCGCCCACCAGCAGGGTAGTTTCCATCGACGGGGAAGGAATCTGAAATGCCTGCACGATAAACGTGATTACGAAAACTGCAATCACCACGGTTCCCAACAGCGATTGTAACGATCCCATTACGCCGGTTCCCGCTGCCCACTGCGTCCGGTGACCTACCGCCGGGACGTGACCCGTCGGGGTTTCGCCAACCAATGGCTCGTGTGATACAGGATTGCCCAGGGAACTCATTTACTTCACTCAACCGCACATCAATTCTATTTGTTTTTCTATTTGTCGGGAGAGGGTGAGCCGCGCACTGGCCTGGCTACCCCGGCTTGCGACTGCGAGGCTAGATAGGACAGCAGCTGCCGCGCCGCATCCTGCTCCGCCATCTTCTTGGTAGAACCTTGCGCGCGTCCCACGAACTCGACTCGGCCCTCGCTCTTTTTGCCGTTTAGACGGACTTCCACGGTGAAGGTCTTTCGATGCTCGGGTCCGGCTTCTTCCACCAGCACATAAGAAGGTTGCACCATGCCCAGCCCCTGTAAAGTTTCCTGCAGAGCCGATTTGAAATCGCTCATCGGCAGCGCGCCGCCTTCGCGCTCCATGCGCTCCAGCTCAGGAGCCAATATTTCACGCAAGATAAACTTGCGCGCCGGCTCCATTCCGCCATCCAGATAGATGGCTGCCAGGACCGCTTCCAGGGCATCGACTAGAAGTGCGGTCTTGCCCCGCCCGCCTGATTTCTCCTCGCCGCGTCCCAGCCGTAGATAATGCCCCAACTCAAGCTGTTGCGCGACTCGGATCAGATGCCGTTCGCTGACGATGTGCGCACGCAATTTCGAGAGTTCGCCTTCGCGAAACTGCGGAAACCGGTGGAACAACTCCTCGCTGGTCACCAGGGCCAAAACCGCGTCGCCCAAAAATTCCAGTTGCTCGTTGTCGTTGACCTGATATTTATTTTGTCCCGCCTGCTGCGACTCCTGTTCGCGCGCCTGTGAGCTGTGCGTGATGGCCTGTTCGATCACTCCACGCCGGTGGAAGTGATAGTCCAGCGCGGTTTCCAGCGCGGAGATTTCCCGTTCCTTCATGATTGCATTACAGCCCGCAATTTCGCTCGAGTATGCTGGCGAAAAGGCGGCATCACTTCGCGGGCGGCTCGCTGATGCCCCCAATTAACTGCACCAGCCGGTCTTTCTCTTTGCGCGCCGCATCTCCGGCGTTCGTTCCTGCCTTGGTCAAATCCACAGCCTGGTTGGCGTACTTCAGCGCGTCAGGATATTTATTCTGCATATCGAGAGCCACCGACAAGCGGAAGATTGCGATTGCATCGGGTTGCTGCGGGAACGCGTCGATTGATTTCTTCAAATCGGACTCGGCATCCGCCCACGCTTTGGCGTTGAATTCAAGCGTGCCCATAATTGCGTAAGCCTCGGATTTCAAAAATCCCTTGAAGGCGGCCAGTTGCTCGGGTGGATATCCAGTAGTCGGAACATCCGTATCTACTGTTATGAGCGCGCGTTGGGCGTCTTTTTTGGCTTCCGCGACGCGTTGATCTTTGTCGAGATCGGTTTCGCGCGTGCGTTCCGCCAACACCTGCGCCACTCCCAGCAAAGCTTCAGGATCGTCCGCGTCAAACGTCAATACCTTTTGCGACATTGCCAGCATCTTGTCGGCATTGTTCGACTGTTGATAGGAGTGCATCACCGCCTTGTAAAGCAGTGGCCGCAATTCGCTGTCTGGAAACTTCGTCGCGAAATCATCCGCCGCTTTTTCCTGCGCTGCAGGATCGGTAAGCGCCGCGGCTGCCTTATAAGCATCAAACTCCGGCTGCGTTTTGGCCTGCGGTGGACGTTTCCCCGCGGGCGCTGCCGCGGCTTGTCCGGCTGGTGCAGTTTGGGCTGCGGGCTTGTCCTGAGCAAAACTCCATGCCGAAAGTCCCAGCATTGCCACGACAACGATTGCTGTACGCTTCATGCGTTCTCCTTGGAACATTTTGTAATTGGGAAATTTAGCAATTGGAAAATTGAACCGGCAACCGGACGGCAAATTACCCAATTGCAAGATTACTCAATCGCAAAATTCCCTTTCCATTGTACTCGCGGACTATTGTTCCTGCGGTTTTGCCGGTGGTTCATAGGCCTGCGCCAGCCCTCGCTGCGCCGCCGCTTTAATCTCGGGTAAATCGCCGCCCGCGCTCAACGCCGCCTGATACTCCTGCACCGCGGCCTCGCGCTCTTCCTTCATGTCCAGAATTCGGCCCAGGTACACATGCGACCAGCCCAGTACCTTGGGATCGTTTGAAACCTTGATGGCCTTCTGGAAATTGTCTTCCGCTCCATCCCGGTTCTTGTTGGCGACGGCTACTTCCGCCAGAATGAAGAGCGCCCGTCCCTGATCTCCAATCTTTTTATCCAATGCCTGCTGCGCCAGATCCTGCGCACCCTTGGGATCGCCCGCTGCCAGGCGCTTCTCGGCCGTTACCAATATTCGCCTTTCTTCGGGACGCGATAAACGCACCAATTCCGGCGCCGCGTCGTCCGAAAATTGAATATCTGCCGCGGCTTTCTCTTCTTTCTTTAAATCGATGTTGTTGAGGAAGTCACCGTACATTCCCTGAATTCCCACAGGATCTTTTTCAAACGCGACCACTGCATCGTAAAAATATTTCGTCAGAATGTAGCCCTGCTTCACCGCATCGTCCACTGCCTGCGCGCGCATCGCCTCGTCCGCCGCTTGCTTGCCCCCACCCGTGCGGATCTCGATGGCGCGCACCAGGCACTCCGTCACCAGCAGTGAAATGTCACTGCGGAAGCTTTCTTCCAGCGGTGCGCGCTTTACGGATTGCAACAGCGGCTCCAGCCGCTTCATGGCGCTGTAATGTTTGTCCACCAGCGGATCCAGTTCGTAGTGCAGGAAGGTATGGCGAATCTGAGCCATCTTCAACCCAGCCTGCAGCGGAGCCCCCGGAGCGGCCGGGGCGGGGAAAATAATCACGTAATAATCCGCTCCATAGTTTCGCGCATCGGTTTCATTGGGCGAACCCATGAAATCCAGATAAATCGTGAACCTTCGCCCCAGATATTGCGTGGCTTGCAGCTTTAGATAGATTTCAGTGTCGAAAACCATCTTGGCCAGTGCCTCGTGATAACGATTCGCCGCCGCGGCATAATCGCCGCGATGCCGCTCCCAAATCGAGTGCAGTCCGACTTTGTCGTAGAACTTTTCCAGCAACGCTCCAAATCCTGCAATGGCGGCGGCATCCGGTGGCAGATCTTCTTCTTTAAGGCGCGGAACGAAATGCGGAGGGCCGTCCATGTACAGCGCCAGCGAAATATAAGGAGATAAAGCGTGACTGGTATATCGATCCGGAGTGTGGCTCTGGTAGAACTCGCACAATGCCGTCCGCGTCGCTTCCGCTTCCTCCGAGCCCTGCAACGCCCGTTGCATCTCGGCCCGCACATTGCTGCGCGTCGCATCGGAGATGGTCATGTCCACGTCATATCCGCAGGAATTCAAAGCGGCCAATACGGCAAAAAGCGTTTCGCTGTTCTCCAGCGTGATCGGGGTGGATCGCTCTTCTCCCAAGCAAAAAACCGCCAATAGCCCGAGCAGGACCGTCAGCACCGCACCTCGTAATCGCAGACTCAGGAAACCCTCCAGACCATGGCAAGCACATCGGGCGCAAACATCCTCAAGTTTAAGGACTTCAAAGCGGAGGGTCAAACGCTGGAAAGGGATTTATTACTTGTTAAACAAGGGTAGTGCTATTCCACATTCGCGGGAGCGGTTGCGGCTGGTTCCGCTTCCACTACGACTTGAACTTCCGCGCCTTTCTTCAGCCGCACCTCATCTCCATTTTTATCCGTGAGCGAGTTTTCGATGCGGATCTCCCGGTACAAATCATCCGCGCCTTCAATGGAGATTTGTGCCTTTTCCGGATCTCTGGGGTCTGAAGGCTTGATAATTTTTTCAACGGTTGCCGGCAGCGTTACCGTATGTTTTTCTGTCACAGAGTCTCCTGAAAGATCGTCAAAGGGATATTGTCACCATGATCCGCAACCCTAAAGGCGAACGCTAGCCTGTGTCAAGGTTCGATTCTTTTCAAAACTTTTAAGAATTCAGCGGACATTTCACGGATACGCTTCAATCTTTCTTTTTCCTGTTCCAGTTCTTCCGGGGTGACTCCCAGAAATGTCTGCTTTCTCAAACTTTCAATCTGCTCCAGCATTAACCGTTCCAGTTCATCGCGGATTTGCTCAACGCTCGGATACTCCATCACTCACGAGTCCTCGCCAAACCCAACGGGACTCGTCCGGCTCGATCTTTGATATGGATACGCTTTCAATAACATCGGATGCCAAAATGAATCGTGGTTGTTGCGTGCGCCCAAACCGCTGCATGTGCCGGGCGAAACATTAAAAAAGGCGGTCGTGAGGGTCCGAATGTCACGTGCTGACACTAACCCATGACCACCCTTAGGGGAGTTGACTGCCCCCTCAAATCTTTCACCTCGAAATTACTGCGCACATTACCAGAGAGCAATACAGCGGAAACCGTAGCTGCATTGCAAATCTCATTCAGAAAGATCTGCAAGTGTTTCTTGACGGTAGTGCGCTGCCTGCGCTCTCTTAGAAATCTCTTAAATGTAACTAACACTTAATCAGTATCCTGCCGATGTTTCCGTAGAGGATTGCATATCCGAAATGCAGCGAAAAAGCGATTTCTCGAGATGACTAAAATCTTG
The DNA here is from genome assembly GCA_035486715.1 of Candidatus Aquilonibacter sp. Classification (GTDB taxonomy): domain Bacteria; phylum Acidobacteriota; class Terriglobia; order Terriglobales; family Acidobacteriaceae; genus Sulfotelmatobacter. The sequence goes on along the minus strand of DATHMV010000024.1, from coordinate 160,110 downwards.
CTCGTTGAAGACAGCAAGTTTCTCCGGCTAGCCACCGAGCGCGCCCTTACTCGTGCAGGATACGAGATGAGCAGCGCCGTCGATGGCGATGAAGCTCTTCGTCTGGCTCACGAAAAAATGCCGGATTTGATCCTGCTCGATATGTTATTGCCGAAGATGAGCGGTCCCGACGTATTGAAAGCGCTGAAAGCCGACCCTGCAACCAAGGCCATCCCGGTCGTAGTTATGACTGGCATGTCGCAGAGAAATGCGGCCAGGCTGGAGGAAGATGGAGCGTGCGGTTTCCTTGAGAAGTCTGCTCTCGAACTGGACAGTGGCCCGGAGAAATTGCTGACCGCACTGAAAGATATTCTGGCGCGGCTGCCTCAGACGCGAGCCGGCAGTACGCACGCCTAGGTGGGTCTTGGGGCGGGCTTCGATTACTAAAGACACTCTTTTTATCTGAAAAGCCATCTATCTGGGAACTCTGCGCAGCCCGCCGGAGTCTATTTTCTTAGGGAAAGTCGGGAGTTGTACCGGTTATTTTTCGGTTCAGGATGGGGTGGAAGATCCTATAATCAGGGGAGCCGTTACATGGCTGGAGCAACCACCTTGGCGGATTTAGCGAGCGCGATCGGAGCACGGGCGGAAGAAGCGGCGATCGTTGCCGATCTGAAGGCCGGATCGGAAGCGGCTTATGCCTGGCTGATCGGCGAATTTCAACGGCCAGTCTACGGACTGGTTTATCGCGTGGTCAGCGATCCTGCCGATGCCGCCGATACCACCCAGGACGTTTTCCTGAAAGTTTTTCGCGGAATGAAGCACTTCCATGGCGAGTCCAGCTTAAAGACATGGATTTACCGGATTGCGCTGCATGAAGCTGCGAACCGCAAACGCTGGTGGTTCCGGCACAAGGCGCAGGAAACTTCGATCGAGCCGGCGGAATCGGAAGGCGTAATGAACGCAGACGATGCCATGCAAACGGCCCTGACTGACCAGCATGAATCGCCTTTCGACAATGTGGTGCACAGCGAAGTGCGAAAACGTGTGGATACCGAACTTCGAAAAGTCGCGGAACCGTACCGGACTACCCTGATTCTGCGCGATTTGGAAGAGATGTCCTACGAAGAGATTGCGGAAATTTTGCAGATTTCCGTGGGGACGGTGAAATCGCGTTTGACGCGGGGCCGACAGGCTCTCAAACAGCGGCTTATGCCTTATGTTCGGGAAGCTGGCGGCCAACTGGGGCTGATGCTGCCTGACGACGCTTCCGGCAGCTCACGGCGGCAGGTGAGTGGAATGGGTAGAAAGGCTGAGGTGATGCCATGAGGTATATGGCCGCGCAGTCCCGATCACACAAGTCGGCGATCAAGTGCGCCGAAGCGAACCGGTTGCTGTCTCCTTATCTTGACGGCGCGGTTACGGGCGCCGAGATGCAGGAGTTGCGGCTCCATCTCGACGCGTGTCCGGCTTGTTCCCGCGAATATGCGTTGCTGCGGCAAACGCAGCAACTGCTGATGAGCGCCGGCCGTCCCGTCCCACCCGCCGATTTGGGGTTGAAGTTACGCCTGGCCATCTCGCGTGAAGCAGCCCAGGGGCGCAGTCCCTATGAAGGTTTGCGCATGCGCTTGGAAAACACTCTGGATGCCTTCATGGTGCCAGCTACAGCTGGACTCGCCTGCGCCCTACTTATCTTCGGTTTAGTCGCGGCGATCCTCGCCATTCCGGGTCAATTGCAGGCCAATAATGAAGATGTGCCTTTAGTTCTGAACACCGGTCCCGAATTGCAGCAAAGCGCCTTCGATAACATGAGCTCGATCAATGCGGAGTCTCTCGTGATCGAAGCATATGTAGACTCGCAAGGCCGCATTCAAGATTACAAAATTCTTTCCGATCCCGGCGCGTCACAGGAACTATTGCCGCAAGTGAAAAGAATGCTGATTTTCACTACCTTCCGCCCCGCCATGTCGATGGGGCATCCCATATCTTCTCGGGCCGTGCTGTCTTTCTCCAAAATCAGCGTGCAAGGGTAATACTTTCGGACATAGGATTACCCTGATGGCCTACTGTGCTTCTGCTTTCATCATCGGAAATATCCTGTTTTCATAGGGTTCCTGCTGTATGGCCTGGCAGCGCGTGCCAGCGTTAGCCTGAGTTATCGGGCAGCTACCATTATTGCAGAAAGGGCAACGTTGATCCGCATTTTCCTAGTTGATGATAACGCGATGATCCGCTCTTATCTGCGTACCGCGCTCGAAAAGCAGGATGAATGGGTGGTGGTAGGCGAAGCTGAAGATGGACGCCGCGCGCTCGAGAAGTGGGATGAAAATGCACCGAACTTTACTGTCATGGATTTTGTAATGCCCAAAATGAACGGCTTGGATGCAGCCCGGGAATTGTCGAAAGAGCATCCCAACGCGCCGATCCTCATGGTCACAGTAGATCCCTCGAATCAGTTGGAGGAAGAAGCCAGGAAAGTAGGAATTAGGGGGCTTTGTAAAAAATCAGATTTGGGTTCGGTATTTGCGGCTATCGAGGCGTTGGTCAAAGGAAAGACATATTTCCCGATTCTGGCCGAGGCCTAGGCCGTAACCCGCCATTCTCCTGCGTTTTTTGTATCAATGGGCAAGGTCGCCCTGATGAGCGTGCCATTATCGGAGGATTCCACTTCAAGCTTGCCGCCCAGCTGTCTAAGCCGCTCCCTCATGCCGCCAAATCCCACTCCGATGCGGCCCATGCGTGCGAGATTCCGCAACTTTTCTTGCGGAATGCCTTTCCCTTGATCTTGCATCTCCAGCACCACACGCTCTCCGTAAACGTGGATTCGTATGGTTGCAGTGGCGCTCCCCGAGTGACGGTGAATGTTTGTCAGTGATTCCTGCACCACTCGAAATAATGCAATCTCGGTGTCATGGTGGAGCCGCCCAACACTGGATGGAATTTCCAGATTCACTTCAATCCGGCTGCGCTTGGCAAATCCTTCCGCGTACCAGCGCAATGCCGATGCCAGCCCCGCTTCATCCAGTAAAGGAGGATGCAGCAAGTGCGAAATTGTGCGAATTTCGCGGCTAACCTCTTCCACCAGGCTGGCATTTTCAGCCACGCTTTTTGCCGCTGCCGGACTCAGTTTATCCGCCTCCAAGGAAACCGCCGCAATATTCATCCCGATCGCCGCCAGCAGTTGTCCCACGCTGTCGTGTAATTCACGCGCCAGCCGTCTTTGTTCGTCGTCCCGCATACGCAAAAGGCGCGCGGAAAGCTCCCGCAAACTTTCGGTCGCCGTGTGTAACTCTTCCGTCCGCTCGTGCACCCGCCTTTCCAGGTCATCGCGGGTCTCGCGCAACGATTTCAGCAATTGCCGCTGCTCATCGATATTCGTATTGGTGCCGTACCAGCGCGTCACCCGCCCTTGTTCATCGTGAATGGGTTTTATGCGCGTCAGAAACCAGCGGTAGATGCCATCCGCTCCGCGAAGCGGGAACTCCATCTCAAAAGGCTTTCCGCTATCGAGCGACGATTCCCAGCGTTCCATCACGGATGGCAATATGTCGGCATCATGTACCGTTTGCCATCCCCATCCCGCCATCTGTTCCGGCGTTTTCCCTGTGTATTCATACCAGGGCTCGTTGTACCAAAATATGTGGCCATCGGCATGCGCCATCCAGCAGAGCTCGGGCAGGGAATTGGCGAACACCCGGAATTGCTCTTCGCTGCGCCGGAGAGCTCCTTGCGCCTCCCTCAGGCTGCTCAAGTCCTGACTCACGCCAACAATTCCCGTCAGGGTTCCATCTTCGTCCTTTACGGGGGAAAGAGTCACGAACGCGCTGACGTAATCCCCATTCTTGCAGCGTACCTGGAACTCCCCCGCCCAACTGTTCCCCGCAATAACGGATGCCATATGCTTGGCGGCTTCTTCTTCGGTCTTCGAGCTGACCGTGATCTCCATGATGTTGCGGCCGACTACTTCGTCCGGCGCCCATCCGTAAAGCTCTTCCGCGAAAGGATTCCAGTAGGTCACAACTCCGGTGAGGTCCGTGCCGATGACGGCGGCCTTGACCGCATTCAAATAGCGGTTTTTCATGCTGGTACGCTCGCCATCAGAAAAATGTTGGGTGGATTCAGTCATGATGGAGCCAGCGGACTTCCGGTCAATCATGAATCATGCTCACAAGACTTTATCGTTAGATCAAGTATGGCATATTCCGGCTCGGAAGTTTCAACGGAAGCTTGGCGTGAGGCGTTTGTGCTGGTGCTGGCGAGGAATGCTCGCAGCTCGTGATGATGTCCAATTTGAACTTTCAGAAGGTGGTTGCTTAGCCGTTGCGCGTCTTGTTCGAGGCTTATTGGCGGTTGCAAGGGGTTGCATCTTTTCCGCGTGCAAAGTGGCAACGTATGGATATTAAGTGCAAAACTTTGCATGCAGGCAAGTGCAACTCTGATGTGCCCAAGTTTCATTTTGTAATACCAGGGAGGCTCCACTCCGAAATAAGGCTAAGGTTCATAACATGTGCATAATCATAGGCATGCGTAAAGTGCGTGCAAGGGTAGGCTGCGCAGCCAGTTGCGTTTTTTCCTGATACTGGAAAGAGTGTTTGCGAGGTAGCACAGAAGTACCATTCGAATGGTTACAAAGTGCCCTTGCAACCGGGTGCAATGCCATGTAAGGTGCTTGTTATTCGGGCAAACCCAAGTTAGACGATGTGGTTTTTTTCCTCCGCCCAATAGTTTTGAGGGTGGTAATAGGTCAATCGGAGCAGGGTTGACGCCGGGGAAATTAGACTGTAGTATCACGATAGGAATAGTAGAGATTGTTGAACTGTGATTTTCTTTGGCATCAGGGTTGCAGTTCACTGCAGTAAGCGGGACTCGGGATCACCGGGCTCGCAATTAAAAGTTTCAAACGTTGTTTTTTAGTTGGCGTTGTACATTCCCCCCATCTGCCGGTAGCGAAGTTCGTAAATCCGGTCACTTCCATTTTTGTGAAGTGGTAAATCAACGATCCCCCTAATTAGGTTCCCCCTTGGATCTCAGGGTTGAGATCTCGACCAGCAAGCGATCTTTAATTGATTTTTGAAGTCATCCAGAGAAGGTGACTTAGAGGGCGAAGCTATGTCCGTAAGCAGTTTGTCGTTGGCGGTGCCGCAACCGATTCCGTTAGTGGGAACGGGTGCTGGAAAAGAAATTGAATACTGGTATGGCCTGCAAACCCGACCCCGGCACGAAAAAATCGTGGCCCAGCGGCTGGAAGAGCGGGGCGTCACATCGTTTCTGCCGCTCGTCTCTGAGGTGCATCGCTGGAGTGACCGCAAAAAAACGGTACAGACACCGCTGTTCGGCTGCTATGTATTTGCCAGGTTCATCCCTAATCGCGCGGAACGCCTGCGGGTTCTCCGCGTCGAAGGCGTGTTCGGGCTGGTGGGCGCAAGAGGAGAAGGCAGCCCCATTCCCGACGAGCAGATCGACGCCGTGCGCAATCTGGTTGAATCGGAAATTCCCTGGTCGGCTCATCCTTTTCTTAAGATCGGCCAGCGGGTGCGAATCTGCAGCGGAGCTTTGAACGGAGTCGAGGGCGTGCTCACCTCGCGCAATGGGGACCGCACGCTGGTGATTTCCGTGGATGCGATCCAGCGGTCTTTGGCGGTCCGCGTGGAAGGTTATGAAGTAGAGCCGGCCTGAAGCCTCTTTTTCCCAGGTAAACCGTTTCGTGGTAAATCGTTCCTCCCCTTCGGGAAGGACATACTCACCCTTGATGGAAAAAATAGAAAAAACAGAAAATCCAAACGAAAGCATTCGCCTGCTGGTCGTCAGCAAGGACCAAAGTGTGGTGCGCCTGGTCCACTCCCTGCAAGCGGCCAATGACTGGAAGCTGCAAACCGCCTCCTGCGGCTGGGAAGCCATGGAGCCGGTGCAGTCCGCCGCCACGCAATTGCTGGTACTCGATGTTCCTCGTGGAGACGCCGATTGTTTGCACTTTGTCCACTGGCTGCACCGGCGCAGAGCCGATCTCCCGGTGGTCTTGCTTTGTTATCCCGACGACGCCGCCAGAGGACGGGAAATCGGCCGCGGCGGTTTGGGAGAAGTTCTGATTCGGCCCTTCGATGCGAGTCAGCTCGAGTTCGTGATCCGGCGGCATATCGAGCCGCGGGAAAATGGCGCAGCGGAAATGAGGAAGAATATGGAGCAGCTTGGGGCGGACACATTCTTCGTAAGCGACAGCCTGATCATGCAGAAGCTCCGTTCACAGGCTGCGCTGCTGGCGAAATCCGATGTACCCGTGCTCATTTTGGGAGAGACGGGCAGCGGGAAGTCTACCGTTGCCGGCCTGATCCACAAGCTTTCGGTCCGTTCCGGTTTCAAATTGCATCGCGTAAACTGCGCGGAGCTGCCGGAACCCGTTCTGGAAACGGAATTGTTTGGCAACCATGGCAATGCGCGCGGCGCAAGTCTGGGAAAATTCGCGGCCGGCGAACGGGGCACGATTCTGCTGGAAGAAGTCGGCGAACTCCCGGGCGCGCTGCAGGCCCGGCTATTGCGCGTGCTGCAAAACCAGGAGAGCGCCGTGCCCATGGGCGGCGATGCCGTGGCCGATGTGAGAATTCTGGCGGCGAGCAGCGCCCCGCTGGACCGCACTCTGGCCGGGGGGCAACTGCGGGAAGACTTGTACTATCGCCTGAGCGCCTTCACCGTGCACGTGCCACCGTTGCGCCAGCGCAAGGACGAGATTGCCACGCTGCTGCGTTATTTCATGCACAAGCTGGCCAAGCACTACGGATTGCCGGCGCGCGGATTCTCGCCGAACATGTTGAGCGCATGCCAGCAATATTCCTGGCCGGGAAATTTAAAGGAACTCGAAACTTTCGTAAAACGCCACCTGGTTGCGGGCGAGCAGGAGTTTACTCCCGGTGAGATGGCTTTCGATGCGGGCGAGATTGCCGGCTACTCGTTTACCCATGCTCCCGGACTCTCCCCAGCTTCGCGCGAAATGATGGCGACGGGGAGTGATGCCGCGCCGGAATCGCTGAAGTCGCTGATCCAGGGCATTAAGTCGGAAGCGGAGCAAGGCGCCATTGCCGCGGCGCTCAAGCGTACCGGATGGAACCGCAAAGCGGCGGCGCGCCTGCTTCGCGTCAGTTATCGCACGCTTCTTTATAAGATCGAGCAATATCACATGCGCGCTCCGGAGCCTTTTCTGACTTCGCTGCCCGCCGGGGATTTTTCCTTGTACGAAGAGATCAAGGGGAATGGGAAGGCAAGTTGAGATTCGCCATCGAGCTGTTCATGAGAGAAAAATCGCAAGGATCGGCCATGACCAAGAACAACATGACCAGGAACAACTGGATGCCTCGAGCTGTACGAATCACCACACTGTTGCTTTGCGTTCTTACCGTCGGTTCACTGTTTGCGCAGGAAGCTGCCGCGCCCGGTGCGTCCGCCAAACCGCATGACGACAGCTTCGTAATCGGCAACGACGACGTGCTGGCCATCAATGTATGGAAAGAGCCGGATATTTCCCGCTCGATCCCCGTCCGTTCGGATGGAAAAATTTCGCTTCCTCTGGTGGGAGAAGTGCAGGCCGCCGGGCTGACTCCGCTGAAGCTCGAGAAAGATATTGCCGGCAAGCTGAAGAGCTACATCTCCGAGCCGGAAGTCACGGTGATGGTGCAACAGGTCAACAGCCAGAAATTCAACATTCTGGGCCAGGTGGCGCGGCCGGGATCGTACGTTATCGCCAACTCGCCCACCGTGCTCGACGCCATCGCGCTCTCCGGCGGCTTCCGCGATTTCGCCAAGAAGAAATCCATCTACGTACTGCGCCAGGGCCCCAGCGGAGAAACGCGGCTCCCATTTAACTACAAAGACGTCAGCCAGGGTAAGAACATGTCGCAAAACATCAAGCTGCAGCCCGGCGACACCATCATCGTTCCGTAGTTGCGTTCAAAGTCGATTTCATTGTCATGAGAATTTTGAAATCATTCATGATCGGCTGGTTGCTGCTGGCCAGCCTGCCCATCTGGTCGCAAGACGATAAGACGGCTGCGCCAGCGCCGGCGGCCAGCAGTCCGCTGATTTCCCTTCCGGGGAACGCCGATTCTGCGACCGCGCCGCCCGATCCGGGGGAAGACCGTATGTTGACCCCTCCGCCGGTAAGCGGGCAGGTCTATCCCCTTTCCGCATCGTCCGAGGGACGGGCAAACTATCTGCGTGGCGGCGTAACCGCGAGCACTTCGTACTCCGACAATGTATTAGGTTCGACCAGCGGCACCCCGGTCAGCGACGTCAGCTACTCCGTGTGGCCGACGATTGCGCTCGACCAAACTACGTCGCGGCTGCACACGGTTTTGTCGTACGCTCCGGGGTTCACCTTTTACGAGCGCGTCACCTCGCGCAATGAAGCCGACGAAAATGTTTTGTTCACCGGACAGTACCGGCTGAGCCCACACGTGACCCTCAGCCTGGGAGATACCTTTCAGAAATCCTCGGATGTTTTCAATCAGCCGGATCAGGGTTTGGCCGTCGCGGTTTCGGGCGCCGCGCCCAGCGCCAATAATTCCATCGTCGCCCCGTTGGCCGACCGGTTGAGCAATAACGGCAATGCGGGCATTACCTATCAGTTCAGCGCCAACGCCATGGTCGGAGCCAGCGGAAACTTCAGCAATCTTCACTATCCCAATCCGGCGGAGGTGCCGGGAATCTACGACGCGGCGGCGCGCTCAGGCTCGGCGTTTTACAGCTACCGCGTCGCGCAGCAACATTATCTCGGCGCGACCTATCAATATCAGGAATTGCTTTCGTATCCCACGCAGGGCACGAACCAGACGCAAACCGACGGAATTTTTCTTTTCTATACGTTCTCTCCGGCGCCTACGTTTTCCTTTTCGCTGTTTGGCGGTCCGCAATACTACAGCGCCGGCCCGCAGTTTGTAGCCACTGGGCAACCTCTGGTGCCGGCTTCGCAATCCTGGACTCCGGCCGCCGGCGGCAGCTTAAACTGGCAGGCGCCGCATACGGGAGTAGCCGTCAGCTATTCGCGCAGCATCAGCAGCGGCGGAGGTTTGATCGGCGCCGTCAAACTCGACAGCGCGAACGCTTCCGTGCGCCAACAGATCACGCGTCACCTCAGTGCTTCGCTGGCCGGGTATTACGCCAACAACGGAGTCCTGTCGATCGTTTTGTTGGGCGGCCATTCCATCTCGGGCAGCGCGGCTTTGCAGCGGCAAATGGGCGAACATTTCAATGTGCAAGCCGGATACACCCGTCTGCATCAGGATTACAGCTTCTTTTCCGCCAATCCGGATACCAACCGGGAGTGGGTTTCCGTCTCCTGGCAATTTGCCCGGCCGTTGGGAAGATAGTTTATAAAATATTTAAGCGAGAAAATCATCATGGTTGAAGATTTAGAAGAAAAAAGTTCGCAAGGCTTCGATCTCCCGCACTATCTGGGAATCGTCCGCCGCCGTCACATGCAGTTTCTGATTCCGCTGCTTGCGGGCTGGCTCGTAGTGTGGGGCGCAAGCTGGGTCCTGCCTTCGCGCTACCGCTCCGGCACGCTGATTTTGGTGGAACAGCCCACCATGCCGAAGGACTACGTCACGCCCAACGTGAACGACGATCTGCAGGACCGGCTGCGCAGCATCACCCAGCAGATTCTCAGCCGCACCCGGCTGCTGCACATCATCGATCAGCTGCATCTCTACTCCGCCGCGCACGGCAATCCTTCGCCCGACGATCAGGTCGAGCGCATGCGCAAGGACATCGACATCGAGCTGGTGCGCGACGGCGAGGGCCGGGTCAGCGCCTTCAATGTGTCCTACCTTTCGCAGGATCCCCATGTGGCGCAGCAGGTGACCAGCGAGCTGACCAACCTCTTTATCAGCGAAAATCTGGAAGTCCGGCAGCAGCAGTCGGAAGACACTACAAAATTCCTCGAAAGCCAGCTGGAAACCGCGCGCAAAACCCTGGCCGATCAGGAAGAGAAAATCCGCGAATTCAAAGGCCAGCACGTCGGCCAGCTGCCGGCGCAGGTGGGCAGCAATCTGCAGATTCTCGCGGGAATTCAATCGCAGCTTCAGGCCGAAGAAGACGCCTTGAATACCGCCAAGCAGCAGCGCGCCTATCTGGAAACACTGGTGAGCCAAAACCGTGCGCTGCCGGGTTCGTCCAAAGGCGATGGCACGGCGCCCACCGGGCTTGCGGCCATCGATCAGGAGCTCGCCACGCTGCGCGCGCAACTGGCTGACCTGAGCTCGCACTATACCGACCGCCATCCCGACGTTCGCAAAGTGAAGGAAGAGATTGCCCGAACTGAGAAGATGCGCAGCCAACTGGTTGCCCAGCTGAAAGCGGGTTCCAGTGCCGGTACTGACGCCAATTCCGTCGATGCCGGCGCACAGGATCCCTCGTCTCCCCTGCTGCAACTTCAGGGGCAGGCGCAGGCCAACCGGACGGAAATTGCCAATCGCGAGCAGACCATCAAGGATCTCGAAGCCAAGGTTAACGACTATCAGGCTCGTTTGAACCAGGAGCCGGTGCGCGAGCAACAGCTTTCCGATCTGACCCGCGGCTACGATCAATCGAAAGCCAACTATGACGAACTGCTGAAGAAGAAAAACGAGTCTGCCATGGCCACCAGCATGGAGTTGTTGCAGCAGGGCGAGCGCTTCCGCATCATCGATCCGCCCAGCCTGCCGCTGAAGCCGGACTTTCCCAACCGTTTGAAGTTTTGCGCCATTGGGCTGGCCATGGGACTAGCATTGGGGACTGTAGTCGCCGGAGCCTTTGAAGTGATGGACGACAGAATTTACGATGAGAAGGAATTCGTAAAGCTGTTGCCGGTGGCGGTGATCTCGGAGATTCCCGACATTTCCGCCGCAGCCGACGAGCACGCCGAGCGGCGGCGCATGTGGCTGGGCTGGGCGACAGCAGCTATAGTCTCGGTTACTATTCTGCTGGGCTCGGCGCTCAGTTATTTGCGCGGATAACAATCGTGGCTAAATCGCGGCGAAACAATAAAGACACGTATCCATGTATAAAGCCTTTTACAACCTGAAGCGCAATCCCTTCGAGATCACGCCCGATCCCTCGTTTCTGTTTCCCACGCGGAGGCACAACGAAGCTTTGGCGGCGCTCTACTACGGCGTGCGCCGGCACAAAGGATTCGTCGTTTTAACCGGCGAAGTCGGAACCGGCAAGACGCTTTTGCTGCGCTGCCTGCTGCAATTGCTTAAGCAGAGCGACGACGTCAAATACGCCTACGTATTCAACGGCCGGCTGTCGCCGCTCGAGTTCCTGCAATACATTGCCGGCGATCTGGGATTGCCGACCGCCGGCAAGAACAAGAGCGATCTCCTGCTGCAACTGGCGGGGTATGTGGTACGCCGCGGCGAAAAGAAATTGACCACCGTGCTGGTGGTGGACGAAGCCCATCACTTATCCACCGACATTCTGGAAGAGATCCGGCTGCTGACCAACCTGGAAACCGCGGATGCGAAGTTATTGCAGATTCTTTTAGTCGGGCAGCCCGAACTTGATGAAAAACTGGACTCGGTCGACTTGCGCCAACTCAAGCAGCGGATTGCTCTACGCTCCCATCTGGCTTCGCTCGACCTGAACGAAACCAAAGGGTACATCGAGCGCCGGCTGCAACTGGCTGGCAGCCCCGAGCCTGCCGAAATTTTTCCGCACGAAACCGTCGCCGCCATTCATCGCTACTCACGCGGTATTCCCCGCCTGATCAATACCATCTGCGAGAACGCGCTGGTGGCGGCTTACGCGCGGCAGCTAAAGAGCGTCACGGAAGAGATCATCGAAGGTATTGCCACGGATTTCCGTCTGGGGATTCAAACTCCCAAGGTCGAAAAAAATCCCATCCCGGAAGACATGGATTTGCAGAATGTCGCCCGCAAGCTGATCGCTCTCTACACGCAGCTGCAGAGCGAGCCGGTACGCTAACCAATCCAGCGCAGCTTTTTAAACAACGCGACCACAAAACAGAATCGAGACTGATTATGAGCCATATTTTTGACGCACTCCAGAGATCGGAAACCGAACGCGCCGGCATGGATTCGGAGCTGTCGGAATCCACCTTTACCGTCGCCACCGAATTGCTCCAGATCGCCGAGCGCAAACGGCGCGCGGCCAACGGAACGGCGGTAGTCGAGCGTGAAAGTTCCACGGCTTTTCTGGATCAGTTTCCTTCTCTGCCGGTTTCCATTCTGCCCAACAGTCGACTGGTGTCGGTGGGACCGGAAGGCAGCCTGGGCGCGGAAAAATTCCGCTTCCTGGCGGTGCGTTTGCGCCAGCTGCGGCAAAATCAGACGCTGAAAAAAGTGTTGATTACCAGCACGATTCCGCAGGAGGGCAAGAGCACGGTGGCGGCCAATCTGGCCTGTACGCTGGCCCGGAGAAAGCAGCACAAAACGCTGCTGCTCGAAGGCGACCTGCGCCGGCCCACGGTTGCGCAGAAATTCGGTCTGGGCAATGTCCCCGGGCTGAGCGAGTGGCTGCGCGGCGAAACCGAAAGCAAAAACATTTACCGTCTCGATGCATTGGGGCTTTGGGTTTTACCCGCGGGCAGCGCTCCGGAAAATCCGCTGGAACTGATGCAGTCGGGCAAGCTTTCTCCGCTCATGGAGCAGTTGACCTCATGGTTCGACTGGATCGTGATCGACTCTCCGCCCGTGCTGCCCCTGGCCGATACCAGCATCTGGGCGCGGCAGGCGGATGGGATTTTGCTGGTCACGCGTAAAAGCATTACAGAAAAACAGCAGTTGCAGCGCGGATTGGACACGCTCGACCGCTCGAAGCTGCTGGGCGCGCTGGTCAATGGCTCAACCGACACGGCGCACAGCGATTACTACCAGCGATACGCTCCCGCGACTTCATCCCCTGGTTCCTCGTCTCCCAGCCTATCGGCCAGAAGCGCGAAACAATCTTAGTTCGACTTTAAATTTCCCCCTCACTTCCTCAAAGCAAATCGAACCAGAACGTCAATTCTGACTATTTGATCCGTTCAAGAATAATGAAGCCCACTGTCCTCATAGCGACGACTTTGCGCTGGACTCCGACAGCCCGGCTGGCGATGGCGCTGGCCAACGCCGGATTTACCGTGGACGCGCTCTGTCCACCCCGCCATCCCTTTGAGAAGACCGGCGCGTTGCGCAAGAAATATCCCTACCGGGCTCTGACGGCGGTAACTTCGGTCGCGGATGCGATCGCCGGTTCGAAGCCGGATATGGTGATTCCCGGAGACGACCTCGCCACCAGCCACCTGCATGAACTCTACCGCCGTGGATTGCGGCGCGGGCAATCGGGAAGGTCGGTCTGCGATGTTATCGAGCGTTCCCTGGGTTCGTCCCAGAGTTTTTCCTTCGCGCACGATAGAAGCGACTTTATCGAGCTCGCCCGCGCGGTAAAGGTTCGCGCACCAAAAATGAAAGTGATTTCAAATTTAGACGGGCTCAGAAAATGGGTTGCCCAGGCCGGTTTGCCGACGGTGCTGAAAGCGAACGGCACCTCTGGCGGAGACGGCGTGCGCGTGGTGCACACGTTAAAGGACGCTGAAGCCGCTTTTCGTGCCTTGCAGGCTCCGCCACTTTTCCTGCGCGCATTGAAACGCGCCGTGCTGGACCAAGACACCACATTGCTTTGGCCCTCCGCGTTGCGCCGCCGCTCGGTGGTGAATGCCCAGGAATTCGTCAGCGGACGCGAAGCCACCAGCGCGGTCGCCTGCTGGAAGGGCGCGGTCCTGGCCAGCCTGCATTTTGAGGTACTCAACAAGCGGGATTCCGCCGGACCCTCAAGCGTAGTGCGCCGGGTTGACCACCCTCAAATGGCTTTTGCGGTAGAAACCATGGTTCGCGAACTGAATCTTTCGGGTCTGCACGGCTTCGATTTTATGCTCGAGGCGGACACCGAGCACGCGCATCTTATCGAGATCAATCCGCGGGCGACGCAGGTCGGACACCTTACGCTTGGCGCTGAACACGATCTTCCCGCCGCCCTGTATGCCGCCGTTACCGGAGGAGTGGTCCATCCGGCTCCCAAACTTACCGAGAACGAGATCATCGCGCTGTTTCCGCAGGAGTGGATGCGCGATCCGGCCAGCCCGTTTTTGCAGTCGGGTTATCACGATGTTCCCTGGGATGAGCCGGAGTTGATCCGCTCCTGCGCCCGCAAACACCATAAAAAAGGCGAAGTCGAGTTCCAGCGGGCTCCACTGCAAAATTTATCCGCCGTGCGCCTGCCGCGCTTATGACCATCTCGCACCCAAACCATGCCCCGCGTGCCGGACTGGCGCGCCGCTCCGAGCACTTTTCCCATGTGCGCCCCGCGCCGCTGCGCGACCGCGTCACCGGGAAAAAACCATTTCAGATTATGAAGTTTGGCGGCACTTCGGTGGGAGACGCCGCCTGCATCGAGCGCGTCATCGAAATTGTGCGATCGGGATCCGAGGACGCCGACATCATCGTTGTAGTGTCGGCCATGAGCGGTGTGACCAATCAACTGGTCGCGGCCGCCAGCCTGTCCGAAGCGGGACAGGAAAAAGCGGTCGCGGATATTTTCGCGGAACTTCGACGGCGGCACGTCTTGGCGGCGAGCGAACTATTGCATTCGGCCACGCAGCGAAATCCGGTCGAACAAAAAATGGAAGCACTGTTGCAGCTAGGCGAGCAGCTCTGTCAGGGCACTATGCTTTTGCGCGAACTGACTTCGCGCACCCGCGATGCTATCTCGAGCCTCGGCGAACGGCTTAGCGTCCAACTGATCGCAGCCGCGTTCAATGCGCGCGGATTGTCCAGCGAGGCTATCGAAGCCACGGAATTGATTGCGACCAACGCTTCTTATGGCGCTGCCGATCCCTGCATGGATCTGACGCGGCAACGTTGCGAGTCGCGTTTGCTCCCGCTTTTGCGGCAGCGCGTGATGCCGGTAATAACCGGATTCATCGGATCAGCTGCGGACGGTACGCTTACCACGCTCGGCCGTGGCGGGTCAGATTATTCCGCGACCATCCTGGGCGCGGCGCTCGAAGCCGAGGAAGTCATCATCTGGACGGACGTTGATGGCATGCAGACATCCGATCCCAAGGTAGTCGCGGCAGCGCGCGTCATCCCGGAGATTTCCTATCGCGAAGCGGCTGAATTGGCTCATTTCGGCGCCAAGGTTCTGCATCCGAAAACTCTTCGTCCGGTGATGCAGCGCGGCATACCGCTCTGGATTCGCAGCACTTTTGCACCCGAACAGCCGGGAACCAGGATCACTCCAGCCGGGGCGCAAAGCGGCGCGGGGGTAAAGGCGCTCACGGCACTCAACGACGCCGCCTTGATCACCATCAGTGGATCGGGCTTCTCCGGGCTGCAAGATATTCTCGGCCGCACCCTGCATGCAACCGCCGCCGCTCAGGTTGAGGTTCTGTTTCTCTCGCAAGCTTCCGCGCAGAATGCTCTTTGTCTGGCCGTTCCCGCCGCAACCGCGAATTATGCTGTGGAAGCCTTGCGGGAAGAGTTTATCCGTGAGCCTGCAAGCGATGCTTTGGAGAATATCGTCACCCATTCATCCGCCGCGATCGTGACCGTAGTCGGAGAGAATTTAAAATCGGTTCCCGGCGTTATAGCTTCGGTCTTCCGCGCGCTCGACCGCATCGCAGTGAATGTTCTGGCCATCGCACAGGGCTCCTCCGATTGCGCCATGTCTTTTGTGGTGGAAAAAAAAGATGCCGATGCGGCGGTCGCCGGCATTCACCGGGAATTCCGGCTGGAAGAGCCTTATAGCCAAGTTATCCCCCGTGCAGTTGATGTAGAACCCCTTTCCCCTCGCGTCACTCAATAAGTTTAAAAAAACCATGAGGAGCAACAGAAACATTTCAAATATATGCCTGTGCTCGAGTACTTGTCTGGGACCCTGCCGCAGTCAGTTAGCCGTGAACCTAAAGTCGTTTCCTACATCGACCCGATTCAGGACCGCCGCTGGAATCAATTCGTCGATGCCCATCCCCGCGGATGTCTGTTTCACTCTTCCGCGTGGTTAGAGGCGCTTTCCCGCACCTATGGATACAAGCCGGTCGCCTACACCACCTCCGCCGCGGAGCGAAGCCTGAAAAATGGCATCGTCTTCTGCCAGGTCGAAAGCTGGCTGACGGGACGGCGGCTGGTATCGCTGCCGTTTTCCGATCATTGCGAGCCTCTGGTCGATGACGGGGACGATATCCACGCACTGGCAGCGATTCTGGAGGAGGAATCGAAAGGCGGACAGTGGCGCTATGTGGAGATGCGGCCCCTGCAGCCCTTTGAAATTTCGCCTGCGCTGCCGCGGGCGACGGTGCCCTACACGTTCCACCGGCTCGATCTCACTCCCGATCTGCGGACGCTGTTCCGCAACTGCCACAAGGATTCGACGCAGCGGAAAGTGACCCGGGCCGAGCGCGAAGGGTTGAAATACCGCGAAGGCACGACGGAAGATTTTCTCGAGCATTTCTACCGGTTGCTCACCATCACCCGCAAACGCCATCGCCGGCCGCCGCAGCCGCGCGAGTGGTTTGAGAATTTGATCGACCGCTTCGGCGACGCTCTCAATATCCGGATTGCCTTCAAAGGCGACGAGGCGGTTTCCGCGCTGCTCACCATTCGCCACAAGCAGACCATGTATTACAAATACGGCGGCAGCGACCGCCGCTTCAACCATCTCGGCACCATGCATCTGGTGATGTGGCGGGCGATTGAGGAAGCGAAGAATTCCGGTTTGCAATACTTCGACTTCGGACGCACCGATGCCGGACAGCAAGGCCTCATTACCTTTAAACGGCGGTGGGGAAGCGTGCAGTCGGATCTGATTTACTCCAGATACGGCCTTTCGAACAAAATCACTCACCGGTTTGAGTCCTCCGATTCCAACTGGCAGGCCAGACTGGCGAATCTCGTGCTCGCTCACATGCGGCCTGGATTTCTTTCCGTAGTCGGGCGCGCTTTATATCGACATGTAGGTTAAGTAAAATGACTTTTCCCTCCAATGCAACGTTAGAAATGTCCACGGTCCAGGCCGGAGCGCCGCGAATCTCCGTGGTGATCGTGGTGTGGAACGCCAAGAAGTACGTGATGGAGTGCCTCGAATCGCTGCGCGAACACTGCTCCGGCATATGTTCGGAGGTGATCGTGGTCGACAATGCCTCAAGCGACGGCACTCCCGAACTAGTGGCGGAACAGTTTCCCGAGTTCAAGTTGATCCGTAATCCGGGAAACTTCGGCTTCGCCAAGGCCAACAACATCGGGATCGCCCAGAGCACGGGCGAGTATGTCTGCCTGGTAAACTCCGACGTAAAGTTTCTCGACGACTGCATTTCACCGATGATCGATTACATGGCGAAGCATCCGGCGGTAGGTATGGTCGGTCCTAAAATGCTGGCGCCCGATGGCCGGGTATGGCGCTCCACCATGCGTTATCCCACCCTCTGGAACCATTTTTGCCGCGCCTTAGGCCTCGACATCGCCTTCCGCAAATCGCGCTTTTTCGGCGGCCTGCTGATGTCCGACTTCGATCACCAGACCACGACGCCGGTCGAAGTTCTGAACGGCTGGTTTGTCGTGGTGCGCCGCGCGGCCATGGACCGGGTCGGCCTGCTGGATGCCCAGTTCTTTATGTACGGCGAAGACGTCGACTGGTGCTATCGCTTCGGTAAGGCGGGCGAGGGGATCGTCTTCTTTGCGGAAGCCGGCGCGATTCACTACGGCGGGGCCAGTTCCTCGAACGCACCCGTCCGTTTTTATCTCGAACTCTATCGTGCCACCTGGCAGTACTGGCGCAAGCATCACGGCAGCGTGGCGCAGCTCGGTTTTCTGGTGGCGATTGCGCTGCATCACGCGCTGCGGCTTTTATCCTCCAGCGTGCTTTATCTGTTTCTGCCTTCGCGCCGGCCGGGCGCCGCCGCGAAGTTTAAAAGAAGTCTGGCCTGCCTGCAGTGGGTCGGGGCAGCCAAGCTGAAGCGCCTCGAGCCCAGCGGGAAAGCCGCGTAGAACGCCGTTTCTTTTTTAACTCGAAATACGATCATGTACGAAACCGAAGCCAATTCGACGATTGAAAGCCCGGCGCAATTGCCGGCGGAGATCCTCCGCGAGTTCGGTCAGTTCAAAACGCAATTGCGCTCGCGCACGCTGCTGCCCTGGAGCGAGCACTGCACCGAGTGCGTGTGGCCAACGTGTTATTCGACTTGCGATCTTTACAGCGCGCGTCCCGATGGCGGCTGCCGCAGATTTGCCGATGGCATGGTACGCATCGAACTGCCCTCGGCGGTGAACTCCTATTTGCTCAAGATTCGCTTTAAACGCTGGGGAAAATTATGGACGCCGGGAAATATCCGTTTGATTTCCGCCGCGAAAGCGGAAAAGCTGGAAGCCCGGGATTACAAGATTGGCAGCACGCTGCAACGGCTGCCCCTGCCTTCTCTGGTCAAGATTACCGCCACCACTAAGCGCTACGGCTTCAAAAAGAAGAAGGCCGCATGGGCCTCTGCCGGGGAGGAGCTTCCCACCTCGTTTCTGGTGGAGTGCTACAACCCGGAAGCGCATGAAGTTCCGCTTTCGCTGACCATGCGCGCGGTCGATGGACGCGCCAGGATTCCGTACCAGAAGCTGTTCCGTTTGCAGCCGGGATTTCAGCGCTTGCGCGTACCAGTTGCGGAAATTTCCGCCCTGCTCGATCTTCAGCAGCCCTTCGGAATCGAACTCATTCCCAACGACGAAGCCCGTGAAACCACGCTGTACTTTGGTTTGATGGAGTTTGTAACGGAGCTGGCCGCAAACAGCACACTCGACAAGCCCGCCAAAACGGACAACGGCTATAAGAGCAACAAGGGCAAAGCCGGCAAGGAAAAAGCCGAGAACGAGAAAAAGATCAAATGCGTCGTATGGGATCTGGATAACACCTTGTGGGAGGGCGTGCTCATCGAAGACGGTCCGGAGCGGCTGCGCCTCCGGAGCGGCATCGCCGAAATGATTCAGGAACTCGACCGCCGCGGCATCCTGCAATCGGTCGCCAGCAAAAACAATTCCGAAGACGCGCTTTGGGTGCTGCGCAGGTTTCAGCTCGATCAGTACTTCCTCTGCCCGCAAATCTCCTGGCAGCCGAAGAGCCAGGGAATCAAAGCGATCGCCCAGGGTTTGAATATCGGCCTCGACAGCCTTTTGTTTGTCGACGACTCTTCATTCGAACTGGAAGAAGTTAAGGCCGTTTGTCCCGATGTCCGGCTGCTGAACGCCGCGCAATACCAGACACTTCCGGAAAGAAGCGACTGCGCTGTGGCGGTCACGGCCGAAAGTCGGCAGCGGCGCAAGCTTTATCTGGTCGAGGCCGGCCGGCAGAATGTCGCGCAAAGCTTTGGCGACGATTACATGGCCTTCCTGCGGCACTGCCAGATCCACCTCAGCATTCGTCCCATGACGGAGGAGAATCTGGAGCGCGTCCACGAGCTGACCCAGCGCACCAATCAAATGAACTTTTCCGGCAACCGCTACACCCGGGACGTGCTGAGAAAAATTCTCTCCGATGCGCATCTGGACACGTTTGTGCTCAGTTGCGAAGACCGCTTTGGCAGCTATGGCGTGATCGGCTTCTCCATCGTCGACCGGAGCGAGCCGCGCATGACCGACCTGATGTTCAGCTGCCGTATTCAATCCAAGCGCGTGGAGCATGCGTTTTTGGCGTGGCTGATCCGCAATTACATCTCCGAAACGGGCCGCGATTTTTACGCCAACTACCGCGAGACTCCCCGCAATGCTCCCTCCGGACAGGTGTTCGGCGACATAGGTATGGAGGAAGTTGGGAACAAAGACGGCATCTCATCGCTCAAATTTTCCGCGGCACGAGAAATTCCTGACGACGGAGTCATCGAAATCACGGCGCAGGAAAACGTGCTGGTGGAGCAGGCGTGAGCGTTCGGTCAATTTTGTCAGAAGCGCGGCGCGGTGCGCTGTCTTCGCTGTACCGCCGTACCGTCTCGCTGGGAGACCATGGGCCGATCGTATCGTTCACTTTTGACGATTTTCCCCGAACCGCCTTCACCACCGGCGGTTCTATTTTGGAAAGATTCGGAGCGCGTGGAACCTACTACACCGCCTACGGTCTGATGAATACAAAAGACGAACTCGTGCAGTTCTGTTCCGAAGACATCGACGCGCTGCTGGAACATGGGCACGAGCTGGCCAGCCACACTTACGGCCATATTTCCTGCCGGTCGGTTTCCTGCCAGCGGTTTTGCGAGGACGTGGAAAGCGGCAGCCGGGCAATCGAAGAAGCGAGCGGAACCAATGCGACAAATTTCGCGTATCCCTTCGGCCATCTCACGCTCCGTACCAAGCAGTCCCTGGCCCAAAGCGTAACCAGCGCCCGCAGCATCTTTCCGGGTTTCAACGGCCCGGAAATCGATCTCAACCTGCTGCGGGCCAACAGCCTTTATGGCGGGATGGAAAATGTGGAAGCGGCGCACGAATTAATCGCCGAAAATGCCAAGCGAAAAACCTGGCTGATTTTCTACACCCACGATGTCAGCCCCAGACCTTCGCCTTTTGGCTGCACTCCGAAGCTGCTGGAAGCCGTTGTATCCTGCGCCGCGCAGAGCGGTTCGCGTATTCTGACGGTGCGGGAAGCCTTGACCGAAGCCGGAATTCAAAATGGGAATTCCAACGGCCACGTCCGGCAGCCCGTGTCCGTGTGATTTGGGCCAATGCCCTTATGTGTCCTTGGCCCGGTTGTAAGGGCGATATACCCTATGTTCTCGGATTTGCCAATTCGCAAGCAAGGATTCCATAGGGGCCCCCAACTCATGAATCGCTTGATTCGCTTTACTCTCGTGATCGCAAACCTCGGCCTGATGTTCACCAGCTTCGCCACGGCTGCAACTACCGCTGGCGGAACCTGCGCGGCGTTCGCCGGAGGCTCTTGCCCGTCGAATATTCCTCAAGGCGTTACGTCGTTTTACTTCATCGACTACGTCAACGGCAGCGACAGCAACAACGGCGCTTCTGAAACGACTCCCTGGCAGCATGTGCCGGGCATGGCCAACGCCACCAGTAATGCGGCATCCCACACGCCGGGCCCGGGAGAGGGCTGGATTTTCAAAGGCGGGGTAACCGTGGACTCTCACGCCTATCCGATGAACGTTCCCTGGGGCGGGACTTCTGGGGCGTCCGACTACCTGGGCGTTGATCCCGGCTGGTACACAGGTTCGTCCTGGGCGCGCCCGATTTTCAACGGTGGCGGAAGCGGCGGCTATAACACGGCAAACCAATCCCTGATGACCGACATGGCCCACCATGCCAGCTACGTCATCGTTGACAACATCGAGTTCACCGGAATCTACTTCGGCAGCGCCTGCAGTAATAGCGGTCCGTACACCTGCGGCGCTCTCAGCCAGTACGGGTACAACGGCTCCGACGTAAGCTGGGAGATCAAGAATGTCTACGTCCACGGCTGGTCGCATTGCTCGTTCACCGGAGCGTGCAGCGATCCCGGCAATGAGGCGTCTTTATTGTGGGCGAAGCAACAGCAGTCGTCTGCAACGTCAGTCCACGACAGCGTGATCGACGGGACCGACTCATCACAAGACTGCTGTAACGCCATCGCTTCCTGGAATGAGTACAACAATTACATCGCTTACGTGGACAACGCCGAATTCGGCGAAGTGTTGTACTTTCACGACAACGTCATCACCAATATGGTGCCACCTTCGAACGGCGTGCACGGCAACTGTATCCATCTTTTCGGCAGCCTGAATATCACCGAGTATATCTACAATAACTACGTGACCTGTCTCAATACGGGCACGCCGGATGAGATGTTCCTGGTGGAAGAAGATTATGCGACGGTTTATGCCTTCAACAATGTGATGGTGAAGGATGGCCACGGCACCGGCTTCGAACTGGGTCAGAACAACGGCGGCGGTGGAACTTACATCATCTTTCAGAACACGACGGAATGCGGCGCCGATCCGACAGCCAACTCCTCCTGCATCACCGGGAAGAACGGCACCCCGATCGTGACGGGCGCGGGAAACTTCTGGATTACAAGCAACTCGAATCAGAACACAGTCGACAAGGAGTCGGGATCTTCGTGGAGTATCACCCTTCCGATCCCCCTCCTCTCGATTACTTGCTCTGGAGCGGTTGAATCCAATACAGGTGGCAAGCAAATCTGCGCCCCCATCGGATCGGGCGATGGGACTGGGAACCTGAATATCGGCGAACTCTATCCATTTGCGCCAATGGATGCGACGGCTGCGGGCGCAGTAGGAACGACCGCCGGAAATGGCGCATTCTGCACGGCAATTGCCGCTCTCAATTCCACTGCGGGAAGCGCCTGCTGGAGCGACACGACACTGGGGGTTGCCTACAACACAAGCAATCACACGGTGAGTTTTCCGGCGCGTTCTCCTGTAGCGCACTCGCAGATTGGAGCATGGGAGAACGGGGCTTACGAAGCAAATGGAGGAGCGCCTGCTGCCCCAACAGGGGTCTCGGCGGTTGTCAACTAATCTTGCGTGGTCAGATTGAATTTGGAATTTTAGAAATTAGGGTTGGGCGAGTCATGCTCCGCATGTTTGGAACACTCGCCCGCTGATTTTCTTCGCGGCACATCTCTTAAGATTTTCTTCCCAGCAACGAATCGATAAATTACAACCTGTTTCATCTCGAGCGATAGTTCGTTTTTCGGGGAATACACGCCGAACGAGATGAGTGGTCTTACACGCCCATGAAATTCTCAATGCCTAATGTACGCCGGCTTGCTGACGATGAGAATCCAACCTCGTTTTCCAACAAACTGAGGGCAAAACGATTCCGGCAATTTGAGGGTTTAGTCGCCTCCTTACCGCGGCCTTTGCGTATTCTCGATGTGGGAGGAACCAACGATTTTTGGGAGAAGCGCGGCTGGGTTGGACGATCCGACATTCAGATATTCAGCGTTAATCTGTTTCCTGAAAAGCAACGCCACGAAAACATTATCCCCCTGGCTGGCGATGCGACCGATCTTACCCAGTTTGGCGACGCCAGCTTCGATATTGCGTTCAGCAATTCGGTCATCGAACACCTCTTTACCTTCGATAATCAACGGCGGATGGGGAAAGAAATTCAGCGTGTGGGGCGGGCTTTCTGGGTACAGACGCCGAATTTCTGGTTTCCCATGGAACCTCATTTTCAGGTACCCGGCTGGCAATGGATGCCGCTGGATCTGCGGATAGCGATCATCCGGCGCTGGCGCTGCGGCTGGCGCGGCCCCTGTACCGATAGCGCGGCGGCTCGCAGGCTCGTCGAGGAAGTCCGGCTGTTAAGTGGGAATGCGATGAGAGCGATTTTTCCCCATGCCACGCTGATTCCGGAGCGTTTCTATGGTTTTGTGAAATCGTGGACCGCAGTCGGCGGATTTCCAAATCAGGCAGTGGAAAATTGTGTCGCGGAAGGTAAAGCGTAGGCGATGGGACCGGATCACCTGAAATTTGGAGGAGGTGTAACCCACACTATCCTTAACCCGGTTGTCCTGCTCCTGGTGCTGGTTGCCGGGGTCCTGATTTATGTCTGGCCGCGAAAGAAGGCGCTCGCTGTATTTCTAGTCGCCTCGATTCTGATCCCCATGGATCAGGTTCTGCTGATCGGCCCGGCGCACTTTCCGATGTTGCGCTTACTGTTTCTATTCGGCATTGCCCGCATTGTAAAAGAGAAAAGTTCAACCAGGTGGCGGCTGTTGAGCGGCGGCTTGAACAAAATCGACATCGCATTGATCCTCCTGACGGTGATTACCGCGATCAACGGAATTCTGTTATTTCAGGAGTCCGGGGCCATCGTTTACCAGCTGGGAAATCTGTATTCGGTCTTCGGTGCTTATTTCCTGCTTCGTTTCCTGATTCGCGACGAAGAAGACGTAACCTTCGCTATCCGGATATTCGCCGGTCTTACCGTCTTTATTGCCGCCATCATGATTTACGAGCGTATTTCCGGCCACAACCCTTATGCATTTCTGGGGGGAGCAAACGCCGCTGCATACGCCAACATCATGGAGCGGGACAATAAATTTCGAGCTACCGGTTGTTTCTCCCACCCCATTCTTGCGGGTACGTTCGGCGCCATCCTGGTACCGCTCTTTGTTGGCTTGTGGCAGAAGAGCAAAAAATATCGTGCAGCCATGGCTGCGGGCATCGTCTCGTCGACGGTGATGGTGATTACCTGTAACTCCAGTACACCCATGCTGGGATATGCGGCTGGAGTGCTGGCTCTTTGTTTGTGGCCAATGCGCAACTGGATGCGACCCGTCCGCTGGGGCATCGTTATTACCCTGGTCCTTCTCCATATCGTCATGAAGAACCCGGTCTGGCACTTGATTACCAGGATCGATATCAGCGGCGGATCTTCTTCATGGCATCGGTACATGCTGGTCGATCAATGTATCCGGCACTTTGGGGATTGGTGGCTGGTCGGCGTCCAAGATACAAGCGTGTGGGGATGGGATATGTGGGACACCGCCAATCAGTACGTCGGTACCTGCGAAAATTCCGGACTGATCCCTTTTATTCTCCTTCTGGCGATTCTGGTTTACGGCTTCAAATACTTGGGGCGCGCGCGGCGTGCCGCCGGCAGGGAGCCTAAGCGAGCGCTTTTCCTCTGGGCTTTGGGTTCGGCGCTGTTTGCCAATGTGGTGGCTTTCTTCGGCATTTCGTATTTCGATCAGACTATCGTGGCCTGGTATGCCTTGCTGGCCATAATTTCGGTTGCCGCCACCCAGCCGCAAAAGAAGAAAGTCGCCCATCCCCAGCCGCGAAACGCCTGGGATTCCACCTCCTTGGTTCCGCAGTTCCCGGCGGAGGTTGTGCCGGTTGCACCAGCTTCTGAGGAAACATTTTGAACCCAAACCAACATGAAGCCCCGGAGCGTCTTTTGCGCATTGGTTTTCTGACGCCCGAATATCCGACCGAGGCCTACAGTGGCGGGATCGGATCCTATGTGCGCCAGATGGCGCACTCTCTGGCGGAACTGGGGCATTCCGTCTTTGTACTGCTTGCGGTCCCTTCGGGAGAAGGCGTTACATGGGACGGCCCGGTCCCGATTCACAGAGTGCCCCAGTCTGGACTCACAGCTCGCCTTCCCCAGCCGCTGGCGAAAGGCTCAAGTTTGAGGTTTGCCCAACGGCTGGCGCGGGTAGCTGACAAGCTCTGTCTCGACGTGCTGGAAGCGCCCGAGTTCGGTGGGCTGACCGCCTTTTTGCATGTTTTCAAGCCACGCGGGCTGCGTGTGGTCGTGCGGCTGCACACCTGCACCGCGATCTGTCGCTCCCTTGCGAATTCCCGGCCAGAGTCGTGGCGGACCCGGATCAGCCGGCGTCTGCAGGATTGGCTGGAAAAGCGGGCCATTGAAACTGCCGACTCGGTGACGGCGATATCCCAAGCGACGGTGGATTTGACCAAGACAATGCTGGGAGTCAAACGCGCCGATTTCCACGTGACCCCCAACCCGGTCAACGAATTGTTCTTCTCTTCGCCGGATACTGTGCCGGCCTCGGGAGAGCCACTGGTGGTTTTTGCCGGGCGGTTGGAATGGAGAAAAGGCCCGGACATCCTCATCAGGGCTTTGCCGGTTCTCTTTGAGCGCCACCCAAAGACGCGAATCTGTCTCGCTGGAGGCGACACAAATACCGCTCCCGGAGGAGTATCGGGGCTTGCGTATCTTTCGTCATTAATTCCAGAGTCCGCGCGCGCCCAGGTCGAGTTCTCCGGGTTCCTCCAGCCGGAGCAACTATTGAAGAAATACCGTGAGGCCGCCGTTTGCGTTTTCCCCTCTCGCTGGGAGGGATTCGGGTTAGTCGCGGCAGAGGCGATGGCTTGTGGAAAGGCCGTGGTTGTATCGGATACTCCAGGCTTCCGCGAGCTGATTTCCGATGGGGAAACCGGTCTGTTCGCCAAAGCGGAAGATCCGCAGGACCTTGCATCGGCCATCGACGTCCTGCTAAGCGATTCTTGCCTTCGCCACACGCTGGGCGCCGCGGCCGGGCGCGATATACGCGCCCGCTTCCGTGGAAATTCAGTAGGAAAATCTATCCTGCGCATCTACCAAGACGCCACAGTAGTCGCCTAAATTTTTGGATTCCATGACAGTGATCGATCAACCCGTTCCAAAGATCGCGCCGGGCTTCGAAGTCTCCGCGCTTATTAAGGAAGCCAGGCATTCGATGAACAAGCCCAGCGCCCACAGCCCGATCAGGAATATCCTCTTCAGCGGTCTGCGCCTGCTAGTCAGCGCAGGGGGAACGATCTGCGTATCTGCCATCATGGCCCGTACCCTGGGCCCGCAGAATATGGGTATTTACAGCTACGCCATGTGGATTGTCGGGACCCTCGGCATCCTGGCCAATATCGGTCTGCCGGCGGCGCTTACGAAATATGTTTCGGAATTTCTGGGCGGCGGCGATCGAGCAACCGCCGTATTGATCGGCAAACGGCTGTTGCGCACGCAACTCATAGTTGGTCTGGTGGTTTCTGGGCTGACCGCGTGCCTCTGGTTTTTCCGAATTCCATACCGCAGCATGATTATTCTGGCCGCGGTGATGATTCTTCTACAGGCTTTGCAGCAAGGCCTTTTGGCGGCTCTCGCGGGTATCCAAAGGTTCGACAAGATTGCCTGGATCAGCCTTTATGTTGCTCTGGCTCAAGTCGCTTCGGTGGGCCTCGCGGCGCTTTTAGGGGCCGGGGTGCTGGGAATGCTATGGGCCACACTGGCCGGCCTGGCGGTAGGAACGTGGCTATCCTATCGAGCGGTTGACCGCCTGCTTTTTAAGCTATCGGCATCGCCTTCGTTCCCGGCGCCGGAAACTTCCGATATCTTCCGCCGGATCAGGAAATTTTCCATCACGATTTCCTACGTTCTTTTACTGGATACGATTGTCTGGCAGCGATCGGAAGTGCTTTTCCTTAAGTGGTATTCAACTCTGCCGCAGATCGCCTTTTACACGCTGGCATTTTCCATTGCCACCAAATTAACTGAAGTTTCCGGCACTTTTTCCAGCACTTTGTTGCCGCTTTATTCCGAGAGTTACGGGCGGCATGGCTTGCGGGATATCGGGCTGGTCTACGTGAAAGCGTTGAAGTATCTGCAAATGCTGATGGTGTTTCCCTGCTTATTGGCGGCCGCAATCTGCGGACCTCTGGTGGGATTGCTCTATGGTGCGAGTTATGCCCCGGTAGTTCTGCCGTTGCAATTGCTGCTGGTCAGTCTGGCTCTAACCAGTATCGGCGTCGTGGGATCGCCTCTGTTGGTGGGAACCGAGAAACAAAGCTTCATCGCCAAGTACGGCACCTTTGTGGCTGTCCTGAATATCGTCATGGATCTCATCTTGATTCCGCGGTATGGCGCGCTCGGCGCTGCAATCGCGAATTGCACGGCACAGATCGTTGGGGTGCTCGGAGGCACGTTTTACGTAATTCAGTATGCGCGGGCACGTTTTCCCTGGAGAACCACGGCCACGATTTACTTCGCGGCCGCCCTCTCGGCCGCGCCGGTCGCGTATTGCTTTTCCGTGAGCCATCCCGGAACGCTATTGCGAGTCGGTTCCATCGCCGTAGGAACGATGTTGTACCTGGGATTGCTGGTGTTTGCCGGCGAACTGGGCAAGCACGATCTCAGCGCCCTGAAAGAAGCGGTTTTGGCCAAGGTCCATTCCTCCCGGCTCGTCGAGGCCGGTGACGCGATTTAATTTTTTATCCTGGAGATGAATCGATTGCCTAAAGTTAGCGTGTTGATGCCGTCGTATAACTACGCGCGCTACCTGCCGGTGGCTATTCGCAGCGTACTGTCTCAGACCTACGCGGACCTCGAGTTGATTATCACCGACGACTGCTCGACCGACGAATCGCGCGAGATTGTCGAGCAGTGGAGAAAACTCGATTCGCGGGTGGCGCCCGTGCTGCACAAGGCAAATCAGGGCCTGGCCCGCGCCAGAAACAGCGGCTTGGCGGTCAGCAAGGGAAGTTTCGTAGCGCTATGCGATGCCGACGATGTGTGGCGCGCGGATAAGTTGAAGATTCAAATGGACTGCTTTCAGGCGCAACCTGAATTGGGCGTGGTGCACAGCGACAGCGCCATCATCGACGGCGAGGGCAAACCGACCGGCGAGCGCTTCAGCTCCATGCTCCATCAGGAGGGGCAGCCAACTTCGGGCAATTTGTTTGAAGTTCTGTGCGAACGAAATTTCTTGTGCGTGCCGACCGTGATTTTGCGCCGCGAAGCCATCGACTATGCCGGCGGATTCGAAGAGAACCTGCGATCGCTCGAAGACTGGGTTTGCTGGGCGAAGGTCTCGAGAAAGTTTCCCTTCCACTATGTGGAGGACGCGCTCGCGCAATACCGAATCCATGGTTCCGGCCTGTCGAGCAATTTGAAAGGCATGGCCTCCAACCGGGTGAAGGCGGTTCGCTACCTTCTCCAAGCGTTTTCTGATATCCCCCCGCAGACTCGATCGAGAATGCTATATACGCTCGGAGTGAGTCATCTGCAGTTAAGCGAGTCGCGCGATGCTATAGGCGCATTCATCGACTCCATTCGGGCGAATCCCTTGCATCTCCGCAGTTGGGCGCGTTGCTGCCAGTCTCTGTTCAGTTAAGTCTTGAGTGCTCTGCCAAAAATGATTTCCATTGTCATCCCCGCGCATAACGAAAGTTCAGTCATCGCCCGCACGCTGAGCGCAATGACCGAAGGCGCGGAGCCACGCGAATTCGACATCGTTGTCGTGTGCAATGGATGCACCGACGACACGGCAAACGTCGCGCGCCGCTTCGCTCCGCTGGCGCGGGTGATTGAAACCGAGGTTGCGGGCAAGCCGCATGCTCTTAATTTAGGCGATCAGGCCGCAATTGGCTTTCCCCGCATTTACGCCGATGCCGATGTAGTGATTACACCGGATACGATCCGAACCCTGGCTCGCCGCTTGCAGTGCGGAGATGTTCTGGCGGTCGCGCCCACCGCGAACTTCGATCTTTCCGGCTGCTCCTGGGCGGTTCGCGCCTGTTATGACATACGCTCTTATCTTCCTTCCGCGCGGGAGGGAATTGGCGGCTCTGGAGTCTATGCCTTATCCGCTGCAGGCCGCGCCCGCTTTCGCGAATTCCCGGCGCTTACCGCGGACGACGGTTATGTCCGGATTCAATTCACGGACGAAGAGCGCGCAACGCTGCCTTCAGTTTCGTCTACCGTATTTCCGCCGCGCCGCATCAAGCAGTTGATTGCCACCAAGACCCGGTCGCACTACGGTTCTTTCGAATTGGCGGCGATGTTTCCTGATCGCTGGAAACATCGCGGCAAAAGCAACGTGGATTCGCTGGTTCGCCTGTTTGCCTATCCCCAACTCTGGTGCAAGCTGGCGGTCTACGGTTTCGTAACTGTCGTGGCCAAGCGTCGGGCCCAGCAACGCCTTCGCGCCGGTACCGCCACCTGGGAGCGCGATAAAACATCCCGCGCCACAGCGTAGTTTTTCACTTCCCCTACCAAAGAAAAATGCGTCCGACTATGACAGCCCTGGCAGCCGCCAGCATCGGCCTTGCAGGATCGGCGGCTTATTTTTCGCCGTGGTTCTGGCGCCGTTATCGCATGGCCGGAGTGCGCCGGGAAGTGACGAAGAAACGAATGCTCGTCCTTACCTACGATGACGGACCCAGCGGGCTGACTCCGCAGTTGCTCGATCTGCTTGAACAACGCGGCGCGCGGGCCACGTTTTTCATGCTCGGCCGCCATGCCCAACAGCATTCCGGCATCGTCGACCGCCTTGCTGAGCAGGGCCACGACATCGGCTGCCACACGGCCGAGCATTTGAATGCGTGGAAGGTTCTGCCCGGCGCAGCCGTCGCAGACATCGACGCGGGCTACCAACAACTTTCTCCCTGGATTCAAGCGGACGGTATGTTTCGTCCGCCGTACGGCAAGATGACCCTCCCCACCAGCTGGTCCCTCCGCCGCCGGAAAGCTCCGGTTTGGTGGTGGACCATCGATTCAGGCGACACGGACGACGTTCTGCCGCGTCCCGCCCAGGTAGCCGACAGGCTGCGTAAAGCGGGCGGCGGCATCGTCCTGATGCACGACCTGGATCGCACACAGGAGCGCAACAATTTCGTGCTCGAAACCACGGCGTCGCTGCTCGACGTCGCCGGGCAGGAATCGTTGCAAGTCGCGTCATTGAGGGAGATATGCCGGTAAATAAAGATCAAAGTAACGACAAAGTATTGGCGGTGTCTTCAAGCGGAGGCCACTGGGTGCAACTGCGCCGGGTGGTTCCGGCCTTTGAAAATTCTGAAGTGGTCTATGTCACGGTGATCGATTCGTATCGCGCACAGGTGCCGAAAAATAAGTTCTACACCGTGCACGACGCGACGCGCTGGAACAAGCTCGGATTAATCGTTCTGGCGCTGAACCTGGCCTGGATCATCGTGAAAGAAAAACCCGGAGTGGTCATCTCTACAGGTGCTGCGCCGGGATATTTTGCAATTCTGCTGGGACGTTTTTTTGGAGCTAGAACAATTTGGATCGACAGCATGGCCAATATCGAAGACCTCTCGATGTCAGGCGCGCGTGTCGGCCGTTACGCGGACCTCTGGCTCACTCAATGGCCGCACCTGGCCAGGAGTGAAGGTCCGCACTATGGAGGAGGAGTGTTGTGATATTCGCCACGGTTGGTTCACAGGAACCGTTCGATCGATTGATTCGCGCCATCGACGAATGGGCTCATGCGCGCGGGCGATCTGACGTGTTTGCCCAGATCGGAAACTCAAACTTTCATCCCAAGCACATTGAATTCACCAAATTTATTGCGCCTGCGGAATTCAACCGGGTGATCGAATCCGCCAAGGTGATAGTAGCCCATGCGGGCATGGGATCGATTATTTCGGCGCTGGAACTCGGCCGCCCCATCGTCGTGATGCCGCGCCGCGGAAAGCTGCACGAAACCCGCAACGACCATCAGGTCGCAACCGCGGAACGATTTGGCGCGCAAGGCCGCGTCATTGTGGCCCACGACCAGAAGGATTTGCCGGAAAAGCTCGATCTGGCCCTGACTATGCACGAAAGCAAGCCGATTGATCTCGAGGCCTCGCCGCGGCTCATCAATACGATTCGCGCTTTCCTCGACGGCGATCTCTCCGAGCTCGATCCTGGAATTCTGGTTGGCAGGCCTACGATTTCGCCGGCAAAATCGCCTGCGGCATCGTTGGTCTTCCGCACCAGAAAAGCGCAGCCGTAACACCGGCTACGAACCTAAATCCATCTTTATTTCAAATCCCCCCAAAATACAAAGGCTGTGGTAGCCAAATTGATTTCAAATTACAAATTGGGGTTTAAAGAAACTATGTTTGAAACTGTGATCATTGGCGCTGGTCCCTACGGACTTTCTATTGCTGCTCACCTGCGGGGGCGCGGCATTCCTTTTCGCATCTTCGGCCGCATTATGGATAGCTGGCGGGCGCACATGCCCAAGGGCATGTGCCTTAAATCGGACGGCTTCGCCTCAAACATCTACGATCCGAATGGCGACTTTACGTTGGCGCAATTCTGTGCCGAGCGCGGCATCGAATACGCCGACACCGGCATTCCGGTGAAACTCGACACGTTCTGCGCCTACGGCCAGGAGTTCCGTGATCGCAAGGTGCCGGAACTGGAAGACAAGCAGGTCACCAGCCTCGAGCGCGTGTCCGGTGGATTCCGTGTAGGCCTGGACACCGGCGAAACTTTCACTGCTCGTCACGTGGTGCTCGCCGTCGGCATTACGCACTTCGAGCATTTGCCTGCCGAAGTGGCGAACCTGCCGGCGGAATTTGTAACTCACAGCTTCCGTCATCACGATCTCGAGCCCTTCCGCGGCCGCAACGTGGTTGTGCTCGGCGCGGGCTCTTCCGCCAGCGATATGGCCGGCTTGCTGCACGAAGCCGGAGCCGACGTTCAGTTGGTCACGCGCCGCAGCGAACTGAAATTCCACGGCAAGCCCGACGCAAAGCGCCGCTCGCTTTTGGATAAGCTTCGCCGCCCGCACTCCGGCATCGGACCTGGTTGGCGCCTGCGCTTCTTTGCCAACGCGCCGGGTGTGTTCCATTACCTTCCGGAAAGCCTGCGCCTCGAAGCCGTGCGCCGCGTTCTCGGCCCCTCAGGCGGCTGGTTCGCGAAAGACAAAGTTGTCGGCAAAGTGCCGATGATCACGGGACACACGCTGCAACGCGCGGAAGTTCAAAACGGCCGCGTAAAGCTTCATCTGCGTGGTGCCGATGGCAGCGAACAGCAGATCCTTACCGAGCATGTCATCGCCGCGACCGGCTACCGGGTCAATCTCAACCGGCTGAAGTTCCTCAGTCCGGAAATTTGCTCCACCGTGAAAGTTGTGAACGGTTCGCCGGTTCTCTCCACGGGCTTCGAGTCGTCCATGCCCGGCCTCTATTTTGCTGGAGTTTCCGCCGCCAACAGCTTTGGGCCGGTCATGCGCTTTGCCTACGGAGCCGGTTTCGCCGCACGCACTATCGCGCGTGCGGTCGCCAAATCGGTGGCGAACAAACCCGCTCTGGCTGCAAACCGGCATCAACTCCGCGAAATCGACCTTCCCGAAGCGCGTGAAAAAGCCGGCGCCGCTTCGCAAGGTTCCTAAGCTCGATCCATACATTCTTCCTACACGCATGAAGAGAGAAACCATCGCCATTCACGCCGGCTACGACGGTGACCCCGCCAACAAGGCCGTCGCAGTGCCGATCTATCAGACCGTCGCATTTGAATTCGATAGCGCCGAGCACGGTGCTGCCCTGTTCAATCTGGAAGTGCCGGGCAACATCTACACGCGCATCGGGAACCCAACCAATACGGTTCTTGAAAAGCGTGTAGCCGCGCTGGAAGGCGGAATTGAGGCGCTCAGCGTCAGCTCCGGCATGGCCGCCATCGAATACTCGCTCATCAATATTGCGGAGTCGGGCAATAACATCGTTTCGACTCCGCAGCTTTACGGCGCAACCTACACACTGCTGGCCCATATCTTTCCCAAGAGGGGCATTGAAGGACGCTTTGCCAAAACCGATCATCCCGACGAAATCGAAAGGATGATCGACGAAAATACTCGCGCGATCTATTGCGAAAGCGTCGGGAACCCTGCAGGAAATGTTGCTGACGTGGAAGGCCTGGCCAAGGTTGCGCACAAGCACGGTGTGCCGTTGGTCGTCGACAACACAGTGGCCACGCCCATTCTGCTGCGGCCGATCGAATACGGCGCCGATGTGGTGGTCCATTCCATGACCAAATTCATGGGCGGCCACGGCACCACGCTCGGGGGAATGATTGTCGATAGCGGCAAATTTCCCTGGCGGCAGCACGCCAAAAAGTTCTACATGTTCAACCAACCGGAGATTGCCTATCACGGCGTGGTCTATGTCGATCACTTTGGAGATGCCGCGTACGCGGCCCGTTGCCGCACGGTCTGCCAGCGCAATACCGGCGCGACGTTATCTCCTTTCAACGGCTTCCTGCTGTTGCAGGGAGTTGAAACGCTTGCGCTTCGCGTCGAGCGCCACGTCGAGAATGCCCGCAAGGTCGCCGAGTACCTGCGCGGCCATCGCATGGTCGCATGGGTCAACTATGCGGGCTTCCCCGACAACCCGCTCTATGCCATGGCACAAAAATACATGGGTTCGCAACGTCCATCCCTTCTGACCTTCGGAGTGAAAGGCGGCTTCGAAGCCGGCACGAAATGCTTCAACGCATTAAAGCTCTTCAAGCGCATGGTCAATATGGGCGACGCCAAGTCGCTCTCCTGTCATCCCGCGTCGACCACGCATCGTCAACTTACGCCGGAAGAGCAGGCAAAAGTCGGAGTAACGCCGGAGATGATCCGGTTGAGCGTCGGGATCGAGCACATCGACGACATTCTCGCTGATCTCTCCCAGGCGCTCGATAAAGCCACAGCATGAGATTTCACGGCATGAACGCAATCGCTTGCATAGGAGGTAGGATATGGCTCTGCTGATCGATGGAGGCAGAATTCCGCCGCGATGGGCGGAAAAGAAGGGCGTTCGCCCGCCCAAGTTCAGCGGTTACAACTGCGGCGTGGAGTGCGTTAAGCTCGCTCTTATTAACAATATGCCGGACGCCGCGCTCGAAGATACAGAGATGCAGTTCATGGAACTGCTAGACAAAGCCTCGGGAGACATTCCAGTACGGCTTAAGCTTCATTCGCTGCCCGCTGTCCCGCGCAGCGATCGCGGACGCGAACACCTCAATAATTTTTATTCCGGCATGGAAGACCTTTGGAGCAGCCGCGTGGATGCGGTAATCATCACCGGCACAGAGCCGAAGCAGCCTGATCTGCGGCAGGAGCCTTACTGGCACGCATTGACCGAAGTCTTTGATTGGGCGGAGCGCAATACTGCCTCCGCCGTTTTGTCGTGCCTGGCGGCCCATGCGGGCGTGCTTCACAGCGACGGCATCTCACGCCAGCCGCTCAGCGACAAGCGTTTCGGCGTTTTCGAATCGAGCAAAGCCTGCGATCACGAACTGACACGCCACGCTCTGCAGCCCATCAAGTTTCCTCACTCCCGCTGGAATGAGATACGCGAAGATTCGCTGGTATCCAACAGTTATACGATTTTGACGAAATCGGCGCGGGCCGGGGTCGATTCATTCGTAAAGCAGAAAAGAAAAAGCTTGTTCGTGCATTTTCAGGGTCATCCGGAATACGGAGCGCGCACTCTGCTGAAAGAATACCGCCGCGACGTCAAGAGATTTCTCAGGCAGGAAAGAGAAACCTATCCCACGATGCCCTATGGCTACTTCGACGCGCCAGCGGCGAAACTTCTTGCCGAGTTTCAAGAGGCGGCGCTGGCTCGCCCGCGGGAAGAACAAATGCTGTTTTTCCCGGAGACTTTCCTGGTTGATGCTTTGCAAAATACCTGGCAGGCTTCGGCAACCTGCGTATACAGCAACTGGCTGGAATATGTTCTGTCGAAGAAATCGGAGAGGCCGGCCTTCGCGGCCATGGCGCAGGCTGCGCCTGCCCAATCGCGCGTCAGCAAAAGCGAAATTGCGTAGACCTTCTTTTAGACGAATATGGGGTCGATAGAAAAACGAATTTCCAGCATAGCGCTCGGCCTGATCCGCTCGCGCCGCAAAGCGGCCGAAGAGGAGTATGGCTTGCAATCCGCGCCCTCTGGTGCAATTGCGCCGGCAACACTGCGCCCGGCCAGATTTACGGATTTTGCAGGTGTAGCACAACTCAAGCAACGCTGGCATCTGCATGCGGATTCTCTGGAAAACTGGGAACGGCTCTGGCATGAAAATCCTGCGCTAGCTTCGCATGGAACCGAGCGCCCCATCGGTTGGGTGTTGGAAGCCAAAGGAGCCATCGTCGGCTACCTAGGAAACATTTCGCTGCTCTATCGTTACGGCGGCCGAACGCTCACCGCAGTCACCGCGCATGGATTAGTGGTCGACACACCGTACCGCGCGATGGGAGTGACTTTGGTGGCAGCGTACTTTCGTCAGAAAGCAGTCGACCTCTTCGTTTCCACCAGCGCCATCGAAGCCGTCGGTAAAATCGCCCTCGCTTTTAAGGCTTCGCCTGTTCCGCAGCCAGATTACGACACGGCGCTCTTCTGGGTTTTACGTCCGTATTCTTTCGCGCGCGTTTTGATGCGAAAGCTGCAAACGAGTCCCGCTTTAACGCAAATCGGCGCGGCCATCGGGGCAATAGTCATAGGCGCTGACAAATTTGTTCGCAGACGATGGCCAAACAAAGCCCGAAGCGGCGACTTGTCTATTAGTACGATCAACTTCGATCAGATCGATGAAGCTTTCGAAACTCTCTGGATTGAGAAACAGCTGGAAGGAAATCGTCTATTAGCCGACCGCACACCGGCTGCGCTGCGTTGGCATTTTGAAATCCCCGGCGACCGGGGTTCTGCGCGTGTGCTCTGCTGCCGTCGAAACCAGGAACTCGTGGGCTACACAATCGTTCGCAACGATACGAAGCCCGAGAACGGCCTGCGATCGTCGATCGTCGCCGATATGATCGCGAAAAATGACGATCCTGAAATCGTAAAAGCACTTCTGACGGCGTCATATAAATACGCAAAGGATTCGGGAAGCGACATCCTCGAAATGCTGGGATTTCCCTCCGCCATTCGCAACGTAGCTTCCAAATGGAATCCATATCGCAGAAAATATCCCGCCTGTCCTTTTTATTACAAAGCAGCGGACCCGCAACTGCATCAGGAACTGGCAAACGGCGCGGTTTGGTACGCTTCCCCCTTCGACGGAGATGCAACCCTGATCCGGCCTTCGTACTCCGTGCCGGTAGTTTCAACGAATACCATCATCGAAGCTGAAGTGCCACCGAAGCGAGTTGCTTTCGATATTCTCAAACACGAGCACAGCGAGGTATTGTGACTGTAGAAGCTCTCCAAACCATGCAGAAGGCAGAGATCGAACGCGAAATCCGTAACTTCCTCATTGAGCACTTCCTGTCCGGCCACGCCGAAAAACTGCGCGACGATGGATCCTTGCTCGGAAACGTGGTTGACTCCGTCGGAGTTCTCGATCTGGTTAGCTTCCTGCAAGATCGATTTAAAATCACCGTAGATGATGAAGACGTCGTTCCCGGCAACTTAGATACGGTCAACAATCTGGCTGCGTTCGTTGCCGGAAAACTCAGCGCATAAGCTTGCGCGCCTGCATATTTGTTAAATCGAAACACTGTTCCGCGAATGATTGAAACCACCTCATCCGTACGCAACATTTCCGACACCGCCCGCTGGGTCGCGTATTTTCGCGCCCGCGAAACCGAGCGTCCCGACGCGCTTTTCCGCGATCCCTATGCCGGGCAACTGGCGGGTGAACGCGGTTTTCACATTGCCAACACGCTGCCTGAGGGCAATAAGCATGAATGGGCGTGGGTTGCCCGCACTTATCTTTTCGACCATTTCATTTCTACTGCGATCCAGTCGGGAGCCGATCTCGTCGTAAATCTCGCTGCCGGACTTGATGCGCGCCCCTACCGCATGGATCTGCCCGCGTTACTGCAATGGGTGGAAGTGGATTTGCCGGAGATAATTTCGTACAAACAAGAGATTCTCGCCGACGCAAAGCCCAGGTGCCGGCTTAATCGAATCGCATTAGATCTTTCCGATGTTCCCGCGCGCCGCGACTTGTTCGCCGACCTAAATCGTCGTGCCAGGAAGATCGTCGTCGCGACCGAAGGTTTGCTGATCTATTTCACACCGGAAGAAGTGGGTGCGTTGGCAAAGGACTTGGCCGATGTTGGGCATTTGTGGAATTGGATCGTCGATCTTACCTCGCCCGGCCAACTGAAGCTCATGCAACGAACCTCCGGCGCACAACTCAGCGAAGCAGGAGCCGCATTCAAATTCGGCCCGCCTGAAGGCCCAAGGTTCTTTTCGCAATATGGATGGGAACCGAAAGAAGTACGAGGCTTATTAAAGACGGCCGCACAATTCAATCGCTCTCCAAAAGGCCTCATGCCGATTCAAGATTCTCTCGACCCAGTCCCGCCCAACCTACCCTGGACCGGTGTCTGCCTGCTGGAAAAATCTCAGTCGAAAGTTTAGTGCTGCCGGAAAATATAGTGACAGTTTCATCCCATACATCGCAGCTACCCGCGCGTATCAGCGATGTTGTAACGCGCTGGGCACAGGCATCGCCGGATCATCCGGCGCTCGTCGAGGCCTCTGGTGTGTGGACTTACGCGCAGTTAGCTGCCGCAATTTCCAAAACGCGAACCTGGCTTGAGTCCCTAAGCATTCGTTCCGGCGATCGCGTCATGATCGTCGGCGAAAACTGCCGCGAATTTATCGCTCTACTTCTAGCTTCGGCCGCGATGGATGCGTGGCCCGTATTAGTGAACGCACGAGTCTCCGCTCGCGAGATTAATGAAATCCGCGACCATAGCGGCGCACGCCGCATGTTCTTCACCACCGGCATTTCGCCGAATGCGGTGGAACATGCGCAGAACCATGACGCGGTTTCGGAAAATGTCGATGGCCTTGGTACAGTCGCAGTCGGATCGCTCAATGAGCAAACCGCTCCAGAACTTATCGATAACGATTCTGATCCTTCCAATCGCGTCGCTGCCCTGATTTATACCTCCGGCACAACCGGCGTTCCCAAAGGCGTGATGTTGAGCCATCGCAATCTGCTGTTTCTCGCGGCAGGCTCAGCGGGGATACGCTCATTAGGCCCGGAAGATCGCCTTTACGGCATTCTTCCCATGTCTCACGCGGTAGGGCTCTCGGTCGTCCTGCTCGGTTCCCTGCTCAGCGGTTCGACACTTTATCTATCGCCGCGCTTCGATCCCATGAACGCCCGCGTGACGCTGGAGAAAGAACGGATCACGGTTCTTCTCGGTGCTCCTGCGACCTTCATGCAATTTCTCCAGTACGCCAAACTGAGAAAAATCGAA
The DNA here is from genome assembly GCA_035486715.1 of Candidatus Aquilonibacter sp. Lineage (GTDB taxonomy): Bacteria > Acidobacteriota > Terriglobia > Terriglobales > Acidobacteriaceae > Sulfotelmatobacter. The sequence goes on along the minus strand of DATHMV010000024.1, from coordinate 121,686 downwards.
TCTGTCAATCTTCCCGCGCTTCGCATCATCTCTTCTTCCGGCGCGCAACTTCATCCTTCCACGAAGTCCGATACGGAAAAACTTTTCAATATGCCGTTGCACAATGGCTACGGCGTCACAGAATGTTCCCCAACCATCGCGCAAACTCGCGTGGACGCGCCCCGCAACGATACTTCGATCGGTCCGCCGTTTCCCGGCATTGAGGTGAAATTAGTTGGCCCTGATCGCAATCCGGCGCCCAAGGGCGAAGCCGGGGAACTTTGGGTGCGCGGGCCGAATGTGATGAAGGGTTACTATCGCGCGCCTGAAGAAACCGCAGCGGTGATCGATTCCGAGGGCTGGTTTAACACGCGCGATCTCGCACGTATGGAAGATGGAAATCTATTTATCGTCGGACGAACCAAAGATCTGATCGTGCGGCGTGGCTTCAATGTCTATCCCGCGGAAGTGGAAGCAGTATTAAATGCGCATCCAGCCGTCGCGCAATCGGCTGTGATCGGCCGTACAGCCGACGGCGACGAGGAAGTGATTGCGTTCATCCAGCCCGTGCCGAATTCTGAAGTCACGGTCGCCGACATCTCTGATTATGCGATGGAGCACCTCGCTCCCTACAAGCGCCCATCGCAGATTCTTCTCGTTCCCACTATGCCGCTGACCCCGACTGGAAAAGTAGTGAAGGCCGAACTGGCGAAAACATTCGAGCAGCCTGTAGTCGCCCTTACCCGCTAGCGGCCAACTCACGGCATAGAAATTTTACGGAGAACTTCACGAGGTGACCGGCAGTGTTTTCAGACCCCGGAAGCCGACGTTCGGCGCCCACTGGGGCTGCTGAACCGCGAGGCGCATCTGTGGAAAGCGCCGCACCAGCTGTAGAATCGCAACCTGCCCTTCCAGCCGCGCCAGCTGGCTGCCGATGCAAAAGTGCGGCCCCGCACTGAAGGCCAGATGCTGGTTGTTCAACCGCTTCAAATCCAACCTGTCCGGCTCCTTAAACTGCTTCGCATCCCGATTCGCCGCTCCCAGCATACAAAGGATTGTCTGCCGTTGCGGTATGCGCCGGCCGCATATCTCCATCTCTTCTTTCACCACGCGCGCCGTATATTGAATCGGACTCTCATAGCGGAGCAGCTCCTCGACCGCGGTGCGGATCAGTCCCGGGTCGTCATGTAACTCATGCATTCTCTCCGGATGCTGTAGCAGCGCGTACATGCCGTTGCCAATCAGGTTTCTGGTCGTCTCGTGCCCGGCGAAGAGCATCATCACGCACTGCGCGTAAAGCTCTTCCTCTGTTAGAACTTCTCCTTCCTCTTCGATCGCCAGAAGAAAACTCAGAAAGTCGTCGGTCTTGCGTCTGCGCCGTTCGGCCACCGCTTCACGGAAAAAATCGGTCAGCGCGTGGATTGCCTCCTGGGCCGCTTCGGCCTGCTCGATGGTGCGATTCGCGCTGCCATTGAAAGCCGCGATGGCAGCCGACCAGTGAAGGAACGATTCGTGCATGGTCTCCGGCACGCCCAGCATCTCCGAGATCACGCGCACCGGCATGGTATAAGCGAACTCCCGCATGAGCTCCACCTCGGAGCAATGATGCAGGGGTTCGAGCATGCGGTTGACGATGGCTTCGATCTGGGGCCGCAGCGTTTCGATGGCCTCCCTCGAAAATCCCTTATTCATTAGCTTCCGCAGGCGCGAGTGTTCGGGCGGGTCCATAAAGATCATCCACAAGCCCAGCATGCCCACCAGGTCGGCAAACTCAGCGCGCTTATTCATCGGCAGGGTGATTACAAATCGCTCCGCACGCTTGGCGGAAAGCCGCGCATCCTTCGCGACCGCCGAGCACTCGGCGTGGCCGAACACGGCCCACACGGCCCACATGCCGCCAACATCCAGGTAATGGAGCGGTCCTTCATCGAGCAGCCGGCGGTAAGCAGGATAGGGATTTTGCACGAAGTCATCGGTGAACAACACTTTCCTGACCGGCGCATCCTGCATGTTGTGCACCCACGTCTCCTCAAGATGATGCGATTTGCCCGCGGAAGCGCGCCGCGGAAATCTTAGCTCTGCGCTTATAGCCGCCTCACAGTGGCACTTCAATCAGGCTCGGGCCTTCGCTCTCCAATCCTTCCCGCAACGCCTTCGTAAATTCTTCCAACGAACCCACGCGGCTTGCAGGCACACCCATGCCTTTCGCGAGATACACCCAGTCAAGATCCGGGCGTCCGATCTCGAACATGTCCAGCGCCCGCGGCCCCGGATCTCCCACACCCAGATAAGAAAACTCCCGCTTCAGCACGGCATAGTCGCGATTAGCGAAGACCACCGTCGTGACTTTAAGTCCTTCCCGCGCCATCGTCCAAAGGGCTTGCAGCGTGTACATTCCGCTGCCATCGGCGGTGAGACACAGAACCTTGCGCTCGGGACACGCCACTGCCGCGCCCACCGCGAGCGGCAAAGCAATTCCAATCGAGCCTCCCGTATTCCCCAGCCAATCGTGTGGCGGAGCGCCTCTCGTCGCCGCCATCATTCCCCGTCCCGATGTCATCGATTCGTCAACTACGATTGCGTTCTCCGGCAGAAGCGCTCCCACTGCCGCCGCAAGTCCGGTCAGTGTAACTTCGCCGCTTGGAACCTGCGGCCGATCAATCTTTTCTTCTAACTGCTCGCTCGATTTAAGCGATAACTCCGCCTCCAGCGCCTCCAGAGCGCCCGCACAATCCTCTTCAGCGCTAGCCAATGTGTGAATCACGCACCCCGGCGAGGTAAGCACGCTGTTCTTCCCCGGATAAGCGAAGTACGCCACAGGAGCCTGCGCGCCCACCAGAATCAACTGCCCAAATACCTTCAACTGATCGACCGCCTGCTCCAGTACATATTGCATACGCTCCACCGGCGGAATGCCGTTGCCGCGCTCTAAACGTGCGATGGGATAAGGGGCTAGAAGCTTGGCGCCGGTCGCAACGGCAATCCGCCCCGCAGCCGCAAGCCCCTCACCGTACAAAGCATTTCCGGACATCAATATTGCCGTTCGCGTTCCAGACCGGAGCATCATAGCGGTCTGCTCAATAATTCCTGCCGAAGGCAATGGAGTCTTTGGCAAAGCGGGAAGTGATGCGATTTCCCCGCCGCCACCCCACGCAACATCGGCGGGTACGATCAACGTGGCAATCCGGCCGGATGCCGACCGCGCCGCGAGAATGGCATCGATGGCGTCACGCCCTGCTTCGGAAGCCGATCGAGACGTTCGCAACCACTTCGAATAAGGGCGCGCAATGGCTTCAATGTCGGAAGCAAGCGGCGTGTCATGAAGTAAATGAGAAGCCGGATGTTGGCCGATCAGATTAACCATCGGCACATGCGCCCGGCTGGCATTGTGCAGATTCGCGAGTCCATTGCCCAGACCCGGACCAAGGTGCAGAAGCGTGCAGGCTGGCTTCTCCGCCATTCGCGCATATCCGTCGGCAGCGCCCGTGACTACGCCTTCAAAGAGGCCGAGGACGCAGCGCATCTCCGGCAAATGATCGAGCGCGGATACGAGGTGGATTTCCGATGTGCCCGGGTTGGTAAAACACGTTTGAACTCCGCCCGCGATCAGCGACCGAACCAGGCTTTCCGCGCCGGTCATCGTCATCGGTTCACGTGTCCTTGATCTTGTTGCGCAGCGCGAGTCGCGTTCTCGATCGAGGAACCTCGTTCATGGGCTTCTTGGATATATCGCGTTAATGCTGCGGCCAGGCTCTCGAAGTGCGTTCCGATCATTCCCAAATGATCGCCCGGTACGGTTTCGAGTTCGAACTCGGCGGCCAATTTTTTCCAAATCGTAGTTGGATCGTTCGGCAGATAAGAATTGCTCTCTGGCCGTATGAACTTCATCTTGCCCGGAAAGAACCGAGGCTGGTAACGCCTCATCGCCAATAAATCCCGCTGCCGAACCCGCGGAATAATTTCGGCAAAAGAAAATCGAGAGACGGTTGCAGTGCTGGAAGATTCATCTCCCGCACTCTGCAATTTCTGTTTCATTACACGCGAAAGAAGCGAGCCCAGTTCGCGAAAAGACCGCAGTCTCGGATCGGAAAAATGAGATTTGGCGCGTTTCGCTTCAAGCCATATACGCTGCCCTAACGGCAGATAACGAGGATGCGGATACGTATCGATCAGGGTCAGCAGCGCAACCTGTCTTCCACTCGCCACGAGGCGCTGCGCCATTTCCAGTGCGATCAATCCTCCAAACGAATATCCAATCAGTACATAAGAATCGTGCGGCGCAAGCTCATCGAGGGCGTCGAGATAATACACGGCCATATCTTCGATGCGCTCCAATGGCGCATCTCTTCCATCCAGGCCTTTGGCCTGAATTCCGTAGATCGGATTTTCGGTGCGAATATGTTTGGCCAATGCGGAGAAACTGGCGCGTCCGCCAAGACCATGAGTGATGAGAACAGGAGGGGGATTCCCGTCCGCTTTCAGTGGGACGAGCGGAGAGAATTTTGGCAGGGAAGGCTGCTCCAGCAAAGCTGCCAGCGAATAAATAGTGGGCGCGTAACAAATCGCAGCCGTAGGCAATTGCCGGTGTAAACATTCTGCGATTTCAGCGAATACCTGATCGGCCTGCGCATCCGTTCCGCCCAAATTAAAAAAATTCTCTTCTATACCAATCGGCGAGCGGCGCAGCACGCGCTCCCAAACCCCAGTAAGAGTTTCAACCGTTGCGGCCTCCGGTTTGTCAGCCTTCGCTTTGCCCAAAGCTATACCAATCATGAATGTGCGAATGCCCAGTAGAGCTCTCGTGCCCGGGTGTAGATAGGACCGAAGGGAAGGGAACGTCCGCCGATGCGGGTAACCGGAACAACCTTCGAATAGTTTCCGGTCGCGAAAATCTCATCCGCTTTTTCAAAATCTTGATACGTCAGCGTTTTTTCGACCACCGTCACGCCGGCCTGCCGCAACAATCCGATTACCCGGCTCCGGGTGATGCCGGCAAGAAACGTTCCATTCGGAATCGGCGTAAACACAATGCCATCCTTCGCCATAAAAACGTTCGAAGTGGCCAACTCCGCCACATTGCCCAGCATGTCGCACACAATCGCATTATCGAAGCCGCGTTCGTGAGCTTCGAAGAGAGAACGTGAGTTGTTGGGATAAAGGCATCCCGCCTTCGCATCCACCGGCATGCTTTCAATGGTCGGGCGCCGAAAAGGAGAGAGCGTAATCGAAAAGCCTTTGGGCACGCGCATCGGTGCTTCGTAAATCGAGAGGCACCATTGCGTCGACTCTGGATCGTGCGCCTGCACCCACGGTCCTTCTTTGTCCGCCCAGTACATCGGACGAATGTAGAGCGCTGCATCTTTATCGAATTTCTTTATTCCTTCTCGCGCCAGCCGCACCCATTCTTCGGTGGAAACGGTCGGCTTGAGGTAAAGCTTCTTCGCGGAATCATTCACCCGCGCGCAATGGAGATCGAGATCTGGAGTCACTCCTTCGAAGGCTCGCGCTCCGTCGAACACCATGGAGCACAGCCACGCCGCATGGGTGCGCGGACCCATAATTGGCACGTTGCCCTCGTGCCAATTTCCCTCGAAATAAGTCCAGGTTTTCGACCATCCGGTTCCAACTGTCATGGACATATCCCCGCCAACTCGCTCATCTACGCTACGCCACCAGAAATTATCGAGTCAATAACTTACCCGCGTCCAGCGGCTATTTAGCCCGTGCATCGCTCCGGCTCTCGTAGCCGAAGATAGCCTTCAGCTCCAGAAACTCTCCCAGCCCGGCCTCACTCCATTCCCTGCCGTTCCCCGACTGCTTAAAACCTCCAAAGCATCCGCCGAAATCAACTCTCGCATTATTGATGTGTACATTCCCGGCGCGAATGCGTTTCGCAACGCGGCGCGCTCGATCCATGTCTCCGGATGTCACAAATCCCGATAAGCCATAAGGTGAATCGTTCGCGATCCGAACCGCGTCGTCCTCATCTGCATAAGAGATCAAGCAAAGAACGGGACCAAAAATCTCCTCCCGCGCAATTGTCATATCATTGCGAACATCCGCAAATACCGTTGGCCTCGCAAAATAGCCCTTGCTTATGCCCTCTGGACGACCCGGGCCGCCAGCAATCAGCTTCGCACCCTCATCAATGCCTGCACGAATCAACCGCTGCACCTTGTCGAACTGCGCTTTGCTCGCGAGCGGGCCGATATGAGTTTCCTTTGCGGATGGATCACCAACCTTGGTGGCTTCCGCAGTCTTCTTCACCGCTTCAATCGCCGCGTCCATCTTGGAACTGGGAACAAGCATGCGGGTGGGAGCGTTGCACGATTGGCCGCTATTGCGAAAACAAGCTTGCGCGCCTTCTTTCACCGCACTCTCGATCACCGCATCGTCCAAAATAATGTATGCGGATTTTCCTCCCAATTCCTGCGTAACCCTCTTCACTGTCGGAGCAGCCGCTTGAGCTACAGCAATCCCCGCGCGCGTGGATCCGGTAAACGAAACCATTTCGACATCAGGATGCGAAGAAATCGCCGCGCCCACCATCGGGCCATCACCGTTCACCAGGTTGAAGACTCCCGCCGGAACGCCCGCCTGATCGAGGATCTGCGCGAAAAGATATGCCGAGAGCGGCGCCATCTCGCTGGGTTTCAGCACCACGGTGCATCCTGCGGCAATCGCCGGCGCGACCTTGGCCACAACTTGATTCATCGGCCAGTTCCACGGCGTAATAAGTCCGCAAACTCCAATCGGTTCCTTGCGCATCAGAGTCGATCCCTTGAGTTCCTCAAACTTGAACGATTCCAGCACCTTCACGATTTCCAGCAGATGTCCAAGTCCCGCCGGAGCCTGCGCCGTTCTTGCCAGAGAAAGTGGGCATCCCATCTCCTGCGAAATGGTTTCTGCCATTTCTTCCGACTTTGCCTTATAGGCTTCAATAATCCTCTGCAAAATCGCAACGCGTTCCGGGACGCTGGTTTCCGAGTAGGAAGTAAAAGCCCTCTTCGCTGCAGCTACGGCTTTATCCACGTCTTCGGAACTCCCGAGAGAAATGGTTGCAATAGGCTCCTCGGTCGCTGGATTTACCACATTCCAGTCTGGCCCTTTCGCCGGATTTACCCATTTCCCATCGATATAAAACTGACGGCAGTCCCGCATTGCTTAATTCTCCAAAAGTCGATTTTATGATCGGTAAGTAGTTCTGTTCTCATGGTACATCGACTTGTTCCAGGGCTTTCCAAAGTCGTGGAACCAAGGTTTCTACCGGAATTTTGCGGCAGTGCTAATGTAAAGCGAGCGGACGTGTGTACGGCTGCGTTTATGAGAACTCACACGGCGAGCGATCCGGCGAAAGTAGCAATTCTTAGATCATCGCCATTCCTCATCTTCTCGATTCTCGGTGCAATCGCGGTCGCCGTTTGGTGGACATGTCTCGTTTCTCTCTTCACGCTAGCACTGCACGACGAGCAATACACCCACATCCTGCTCATCTTTCCCATCAGCGCGGTTCTAATCTTTCTCGACTGGGAGCCGGCGGAACCATCTTCTGGATGGAGACTGCCCGCAGGCGGTTCACTGCTTATTTTGGCGGTCATAATTACCGCCGCCATCCACCTAAGATCATTTGCGCTTTCGCCCGAGGTAGAGCTTTCAGCGAATATGCTGGCCTTTGTGGTGTGGTGCATAGGCGCGTTCGTTGCCAGCTTCGGCGCCAGCGCCTTCCGTCGAGCGCTATTTCCTCTTTGCTTTCTGCTCTGGCTGGTTCCGTTTCCCCCGTTCGTCTTGAACCGAATCGTCAGTTTGCTGCAACAAGGCTCAACCGCGGCGGCGCATCTGCTGTTCTTAATTGCGGGTATTCCAGTCGCGCAACGAGATACGTTCCTGCACATTCCAGGATTGACCCTCGAAGTTGCTCCTGAATGCAGCAGCATGCGCTCCAGCATGATGTTGATCGTAACAACCATGGTCCTCGCGCAATTGCTTCTGCGCTCGTATTGGCGAAAGTTGGTGGTTGTTGCGGCGGCAATCCCACTTAGTATCGCCAAGAATGGGCTGCGAATTTTTGTCCTGGGTGTGCTGGCGACGCGTGTCGATCCCAGCTTTCTGACGGGCAGACTTCATCGTCAGGGCGGGATCATATTCTTCCTGATTGCTATGGCGGGAATTGTTTCGCTTCTCTGGATTTTGCGGCGAGGTGAAGAGAATTCTTCGAAAATCGTAAATGGAAATGCCGGTAAAATCAGCGAACCGGGCACCGCCAAATTTTAATGATTTCGGATTTTAACGATTCAGACTTTAACAATTATCGATGGGCCAATCCAAAGCCCACAGCCGCAGCGGAGCTTCCCAGATTCAGCATCGAAACCGCCCGCTCCAGTTTGTGATGTCCTGTGCGGTGGAAGAAGTAGCTGAGCCCAATTACCCCCGCAGTCTCGCCTGCGAAATTCATTGCAAGTCCGGTCGTGCTGCCGCTGAAAATGCGGGTCACAGGATTTAATTCCTGGCCACCGCTGCGCAGATTATCCCGGGTCACGACGAAGTCAGCCGCGCTGAAGGCGACGTTTGCCGCGAAGAGCGCACTGTTCTGCCGATCCCAAAATCGATGTTCGCTGGCAGGCTTCGGCAGTGTGGCCGGTTCGGTGAACGTCATCATCGGCGCAGGTTCCATCGCGTCCGGTGGTTGCACTAAGGCCAAGGAGTCCTGTTGCGCCAGACTGGATGGGCAAAACCCTAAAACTGCCAGGGCGATCAAAGCACCCAGTCCAAAAATTGAACGCGTTGAAGTGACGTTGGGGAACCCCAGCATTGGCCGCATGTACTAGTACTACCGCATATCACGGGCCAACGAGAATAGCTCCTAAGTGCTACTAAAGCCTTTTAAATGATTACTTTGGAGGAATCGATCATTACCGAAGTGACTCAACAGTGTGCATGAATCTGCACACTGTTCTTTTTAGAGGGCTGAAAGTTCCGGAGTATTAGCAGAACTGCCGTCGTCTCACCACTTACGGTACATTCACCTGAACTGCCGGCGTCGAGCGAGCGCTTTCCATTCCGCTCGAGCTGACCGACGTGCATGCATAATAATAGGTCTGACCCGCCGTAACCGTATTGTCGGTATACGCCGTATTCGCGTCCAAGCTGGCATTGATTTTCGCGTAGGTGCCGTTTGCGGCCGTGCTGCGGTACACGTTATAGCCTGCTACATCCGAGCTTGCATTCCAATACAAATTGACGTTGTATTGCGTCGCCGTTCCAGTGCCACTGAGAGCTTCGTTCGACTGCGGATTTGACGCATTGCTGCTAAATGCCAGCGAAGCGGATTGCGATCCCGAGGTCTGCGGAGTAAACGCCACATTAAACGTCTGGCTCTGCCCTGCATTAACCGTGAAGGGGAAAGAAGCGCCATCCAGCACGAACTGCGAACTGCTACTGGCGGCCGAGTACACCGTAACGTTGGCTCCCGAGGCTGTAATCGACATTGGCGCAGTCTGCGTCGTCCCAACCGGTACATTGCCGAAGTTCAACGGAGCCGGAGCGATGGTCAATTGGCCTGTAGCACTTCCGCCACCCGTTCCAGTCAGCGGTATGTTCAGCCCAGGCCCAACAACAAACAGACTGCCGCCGATTTCGCCCGCGGTCTGCGGAGTGAAGGTGACATTCAACGTAACGCTCTGTCCGGCATTCAAGACAAACGGAAACGCCGCACCGCTCATTGAGAACGGGCTGCCAACGGTTTGAGTCGTCACCAGCGTCACCGGCCAGGAGCGGCTGTTCGAAAGCACAACCGGCAAAGTAGATTTGCTCCCCACCGCGACTTGGCCGAACGACAGGCTGGAAGGGCTGGGAGTAACGGCTTCGCTGCTGATACCAGTGCCTTCCAGATTCAAAAGCAAAATAGGATTCGAAGCGTTGCTGGAAATATTCACCGTCGCCACAGTCCATCCATTAGTCGAGGGCGTAAAGCTGACGCTTAGATCGACGCTTTGTCCGGCAGCCAGTGTCAGCGGCAGACTCAGGCGCGAAGTCACAAATTCGGCATTGCTCTCGCTGATCTGTGAAATCGTCACGCTGGTCGCTCCGGTGTTCGTCACCGTCACCACCATAGTTTCGGTTTGGCCCACATTGAGGGCGCCAAAGCGAAGGCTAGGCGGCGAGGATACGAGCTGTGGCGCGCCCGCCCGGGCGTACAACTGCGGCGCAGCCAGGAACACAACTGCGATGCCGGCTATGAGTGAAGAAACGGTACAAACGGAAAGCGAGTGAAGGATGGACTGGGGGAGTCGCATGCCTTCTAGTTTGAAAGCCGCGCCGGACGGGCGGTAGATTCCGACAGTACATTCGTGCACTTGTCATTAGGACAATAGACCTCCAATTAGGTCTCGCTCAGAAGTTGAACGATTTGCGCAGAGGTCATCCGGAAGATTTAGCCGCTTAGGTTAATCGGGAATCAGACAATGCCTCCAAAACGCCTGTCCCTAGCCCTATTCGCCATTATTTTCAATCAATTCTGGAGTCGAACCCATAGTCGAAGCCGCAAGGTATAATCAGCTTCCCGCCCATGCGATCCTCGCTTTCCATTCTGCTTCTATCCACAACGCTCTGGGCGCAGACTGCTCGATCCAAACCTTCCGTAACCGCGTCTTCGGCCGCGGAGCAGGGAAGTCCGGCGCAAGCCGCAATTCCCCGCTTTGAAGATGTAGCCCAGAAAGCCGGCCTTACCGTTTCCCACATTTCCTCTCCCGACAAGAAATACATCGTCGAATCGATGAGCGGCGGCGTGGGTCTGATCGACTGCGACAACGACGGCAAACTCGACATCATCACTGTCAACGGCTCTACAGTCGCGCGCTATCAGCAGGGTGGCGGCGATTTGATGATCACGCTTTACCATCAGGACGCAGATTCGCTAAGTAACGACCTCAAGTTCACCGACATTACAAAGTCCGCCGGTCTTACCCACAAAGGCTGGGGCATGGGCGTAGCCGTAGCCGACTACGACAACGACGGCTTGCAGGATATTTACGTCACCGGTTACGGCGGCAATGCGCTTTACCACAACCTGGGCAACTGCAAATTTGAAGATGTAACCGAGAAAGCCGGCGTGGGCGCTGGCGGATTCAGTACCGGAGCCGCATGGGGCGATTACGACCGCGATGGCAAAGTCGATCTCTTTGTTTCGCGCTACGTTCACGTGGATATGAATAACTTGCCGCAGTTCGGCAATGATCCGCACTTCTGCCGCTTTAAGGGAGTGCTTGTCCAGTGCGGTCCCTGGGGTATGCCGGGCGAATCAGATTTGTTGTTTCACAACAAAGGCGACGGCACCTTCGAAGAAGTTTCCAAGAAAGCGGGTGTCGACGATCCTCACCACTATTATGGTCTGGGCGCGACCTGGGGTGACTACGACAACGACGGCTGGCCCGATTTGTATGTAGCCAACGATGCCGGGCCGAATTATTTATATCGCAATAAGCATGACGGAACGTTCGAGGATGTGAGCCTGCTCTCGGGCGTAGCGCTGAGCGGCGATGGCATGGAGCAGGGATCGATGGGCGTGGATTGGGGCGATTATCTGCATGAAGGCCGCCTCTCGATGATCGTTACCAATTTTTTTGAGCAGGGATCCACGCTCTATCACAACCTCGACAAAGAGAATTTCGCCGATGTGAGCGTGCGCTCAAAGATATTCAAGCCAACGTACCCCTATGTCAGTTGGGGCACCAAATTTTTCGATATGGATAATGACGGCTGGCTGGATTTATTCGTCGCCAACGGCCATGTTTATCCGCAGGCCGATGCGCTTCCGGGAGCAGCTTCTTACCGTCAGCCCATGCTTCTATTCCGCAATCATCGCGACGGAACTTTTGACGATGTGTCGCAGGCATTTGCCGATATGCCTCCGCAATCGCGCCGCGGCGCGGCCTTCGGGGACATAAACAACGACGGAAACATCGATATTGTCGTCCTGAATGTAGGGGAGCCGCCGTCATTGCTGATCAATCACAATGAAAGCTCCAATCATCGCGTTCTGTTCAAACTACTCGGAACAAAAAGCAACAAAGCAGCCATCGGCGCGCGCGTGACAGTGAAGTCCGGCACATTAGTCCAAATGGACGAAGTGCGTGGTGGCGCGAGTTACATCTCCCAGAACGATTTGCGCCTGCATTTTGGATTGGGAACAAGCGAAAAGATGAGCGAGGTAAATATCCGCTGGCCGAACGGCAATACAGAAGTTCTGCACGACGTGCCCGCAGATTTTATTTATACGATAGTAGAAGGTCAGGGCATTCAACAAAAGACAGCCCTTCCACCGCTGCCGCAACACTAATTCCCGTTGTCATCCTGAGCGGAGTGGCAGCTTCGCGAATGCGAAGCAGCCACGGAGTCGAAGGATCCATACCTCACACCCACCGTCAACCGGCTCACCCTTTGACTTTTCTCTGCAAACCCCGGTAGAGAACGTTCTTGAGTATTATCCAGGCCGGGTGTACATTTCGTGGCTGCCCGCATATAGCGGGCTCGGGGGAACGATATGGGATTTATTGCATGGATCGTGGTTGGTCTTATCGCGGGTTGGCTGGCTGGCCAGGTGATGAAGGGTGGCGGCTACGGGGTAATCGTTGACATCATTCTGGGCATACTTGGCGGCGTGTTGGGCGGCTGGGTCTTCGGGCTTTTGGGAATCTGGCCGGGTGGCGGCCTCATCGGCTCCATCATCGTGGCTTTTGTCGGTGCGGTGATTTTAGTCTGGCTTACGCGTTTACTGAAAAAAGCCTAGAAGTTGAACTGACCTGTTTTTACTCAATATAAAGACGGCTGCCCCAGCTTTGCTTGTTTTGCAAAGCTGGGCACCACGGACCAGAACACTACGGTTAGAGAACAGCGGTCGCCTGCCTGACTCCAAGTTTCACCCGGCAACATCTCCTGCTACTAGCAGCCTCAATGGGGTCACCTCGTAGGAAAGCAAAAGGCAGGCCAGCCTCCGCTCGCCTTCAGTGCCAACAAAATTGAACCCCGTTTCCAGCTCCGCACATCAAAGTTTTTACTCGAAACAACCGCCCCTGAATCCCGGAACCATTCCAAATAACCGGCACCAAGCACACATAATCAAGGAAGAGGAAAAACGATGTCTACGAAGCTGGAAGGGAAGATTGCACTCATAACGGGGGGTTCGCGAGGTATTGGCGCTGCGATCGCCAAGCGCCTGGCTGCGGATGGAGCGAACGTGGCCATCACCTACGCGAAAGGTGCTAACGCCGCCGCTTCCGTAATCAAAGAGGTAGGAGCCGCTGGCCGAAAGGCAATCGCAATTCAGGCGGACGCCACGGATGCTGGCGCCGTCGCAGCCGCAGTCGAAAAGACAGTCGCGACATTCGGCCGCCTCGACATCCTTGTGAACAACGCTGGCACGGCCGTTCCGAAGAAGTTCGAAGACGCCACACTCGCGGAGTTGGATAGCTTGATCAACCTCAACATTCGCGGTGTCTTCATCGCGACGCAGGCGGCGCTGAAGCAAATGAAAAACGGCGGCCGCATCATCATGATCGGTTCTTGCGTAGGCGAACGTAACATGACGCCCGGACTCGCGGCCTATGCGGCCACGAAGGGAGCCGTGAAAATGTTCGCGCAGAGCTTGTCCAGAGAGGTTGGGAGCCGCGGCATCACCGTCAATAACATTCAGCCGGGTCCGATCGATACGGATTTGAATCCCGCCTCCGGCGATTGGGCCGCACCTCAGAAAGCCAACACCGCGCTCGGCCGCTACGGATCGGCGGACGAAGTCGCCGCGCTGGTCGCATTCGTAGCCAGCCCAGAAGCGGCCTACATCACCGGCGCGAATCTGACTGTAGATGGCGGTACGAACGCGTAATCTCTTCGTTATCCACGGCGATTCGCGTTAGCTGATCGGTGTGGTGCCCCGGCCCGCTGCATTGTCATCCTGCGGAGTCGAAGGGTTCCTATTACCATGACAGCATTCTCATGCCCTGATAGGAATTCTCACCATGCAGCCGAATAATCAATCCGAAATGCTTTACGACTCCGCTCCCAACTGCCTCTGAATCTCCTCCAGTGGCACGCCTTTCGTCTCCGGAACCATGGTCTTCACCCAGATAAGCTGAAGCACCATCATCCCGGCAAAAAACGCGAAGACGTAGCCCGGAGGAAAAGCCACAACCATCCGCGGGAAAAAAGTAGTAAGCAGCGCGGCAAAGATCCAGTGAGTGAAGCTGCCGAGAGCCTGCCCCTCCGCGCGCTGCCGGTTGGGAAATATTTCGGAGATGAAAACCCAAATAACCGCTCCCTGTCCGACGGAATGCGCGGCGATAAAAGCAAATATGCACACCGGCACAATGGAAAGGTGCTGCGTAAAGAAAGCCCACGCGACCATGCCCAGCGAAGCGATATAGCCAAACGAACCGATATAGAGAAGCGTCCGCCGCCCGAGCCGGTCGATAAGCCACAAGCCGATGAATGTGAAGACAAGATTGGTGAGCCCAATGCCAACCGATTGCAGCAAAGCGGCCTTCGCACCCAAACCCGTAAGTTCAAAAATACGCGGCGCGAAATAAAGAATGGCGTTGATGCCGGAGAGCTGGTTAAAGAATGCAATCAAAATTGCAAGCAGGATGGGTTTGCGAAGCCGTTGCGTCCAGAAATGTCCGGATGAACCTTGTTCCGTGGAAGCGGCCGTAATGGCATCGGCCTCGGCTGCAATTGCAGTTTTCGAAAGCTCCGGCTGCGCCCGTTGCAAAACATGAATCGCGCCTTCGCGGTCGCCCTTTCTGCTGAGCAGCCAGCGTGGGCTCTCGGGAAGGCCGATGCAAAACAAAGCGTAAAGCAGGGAAGGGAATGCGGCCACGCCCAGCATCCACCGCCAGGCATTGTCGCCGATTCCCGCCAGCAGCGCATTTGAAACGAAAGCGATCAAAATGCCGAACACGATATTGAACTGAAACATGCCGGCCAGTCGTCCGCGATGCTGCGGCGGCGCAATCTCGGAGATGTACATCGGCGCAACCACAGTCGAAATGCCAATCCCCAGGCCGCCGATGACACGCGCAGCAATAAAAACGGAAACGTTGGAAGCCAAACCGGAACCGACCGCACCGATAAAATAAAGAACACCGATCCACAACAGTGTGGCTTTGCGTCCAAACCGGTCCGCCGGCCACCCGCCGATCAGCGACCCAACAACTGTGCCGTAAAGCGCGGAGGCCATGGCAATGCCATGCAGTCCGGGACTGAGCCCCCACAACGCCTGAATAGTTTTTTCCGCGCCGGAGATGACAACCGTGTCGAAACCGAAAAGAAATCCCGCAAGCGCCGAGGTGAGCGACCAGAAGAAAATGCGACCGTTCATAGTGGTAAGAGGCGGAGCTTACCACAGAATCGGTGCTCTGTATCTGCTCAATTAGCCAGAGTTGCCGATCAGTTTAAGAGTCAGTTTCTAGGATCAAGTTTTTTACGGCGCGACTTTGAATACAACTCCGTTTCCGGTGGCGCCACCTTCGTTCGTCGTTCCGTACAAATTGCCACTCTTATCCATGACCAGATTGCTGAAGGAGTACAACCCATCCGTCCCGCCGGTAAAGGTATACAGTTCCGTATACGACCACGAGCCGCTGGAAGGTGCCAGCGAGTACACCGTGCCCGCCTCATAAGAGCCGTCGCAGTGCGTAGTGCCGTAAATCACGCCGTTAGCGGAGTCGAACAGAAGATCGCGAAACGTTCCGGAAATATTCCAGCCATATAGTCCGTAGAGTACGGTGAAGGTCCAGCTCCCGCCGGCGGGCCTCAGTTCAAAAATTGTGCCGCCACCGTCGGTGCCATTCACTCCGCCTTGCGTGGCCGCGCCATACAGATTGCCGGAGTTGTCGAAAACCAATCCCGCAAAAGGAGTGCCTCCGTCATCCTGTAGTTCAAAATTATGAAGGATGATCTCTGTCCATCCCGACGAAGAACGCTTCAGCTCAAACACCGTACCGTTCCCGGTGGAACCACCCGCGGACGTCGTTCCGTAGAGATTTCCCTTCGCGTCCAGCGTTACGCCCGCGAACGGAATCGTTCCATCCGTGCCGCTGCCAAAGCTGTACAGCACCGTATGCTTGCCCGCCGGACTAACCGCGAAGACGGTTCCATTGCCGGAAGTTCCACCGGCGGATGTGGTTCCGTAAAGGTTTCCGTTCTTATCAATGGCCAGGCGCGCGATGGGGTTTGCGCCGTCATTCCCGTCGGCGAAGCTGTACAAGATGTGGATGACCCCTTTCGAGCTCAGCTTGAAGACGGTTCCTGCGTTGGCCAGACCTCCATTGAAGGTCGTTCCATATAAGTTGCCCGCGGTGTCGATGATCAGGCTATCTTCGGGATAAGCGCCGTCATTTGCGCCACCGGCGAAGCTGTGCACCACAGCTTCCTCGCCATTTCGATTCGCTTTGAAAACCACGCCGTAGCTATGCTGCCCGCCATAGTTGGTGGTTCCATACAGATTCTGGTTCGCGTCCATCACCAGGCCGGCGAGCGGCCCGCTGCCATCACTCCCCGCAAAGTTATGAATTACGCTGAAAGATTGAGCCTGAACAACCGGACTGGATACGAGCGTAATGACCACTACAGCCAAAAACATTAGTATGTCAATAGATTTAATAGATTCTAGCCGTGTAGACATATCTGCTCCTGTGATAACGGTTAAGCGGATGGCTGGCGCAAAGCCAGCTTAGACGGAGGGCGCAACAACAGCGTTTGAAGTTTCCTACACTATTGTGGGGATGTCAATAATAGAAAGTGCGCCGGTAGCGGGTTTTCAGCCGATTCACATTCAGAGATGCAAGGTCTTTCACATATGTAAGGAAGACTGTTTTTAAATGAAGATTTGAGCGCTCACTTATTGGTCAGCGGATACCCTTTCTCCCGCCAATCGCGGATACCGCCGTCCATCGAGATCACATTCGTATAGCCCATTTTTTGCAAATTGTCCGCCGCGAGTGCCGAGCGGAATCCGCCGCCGCAATAAAGCACGATCTCCGCGTTCAAATCCGGCACCTTCTCCTCGATGTCGCGCTCGATGATTCCCTTGCCCAGATGAATGGCTCCCGGCAGATGATCTTTCGCGTACTCGCTCTCCTCGCGTACATCCACCAGTAGAAATTTCTCGCCCTTATCGATCTTTTTCTTTACTTCAGCAGTATTCGTCTCGCGGACCCGCGTCTTGGCATCGTCCACGATTTTAAGAAAGCGAGGCGGATGTTGGTGGGCCATATATTCTCCTTAGTTTCCAATGAGAATAACATCGTAAGCCGACCAACATATGCATGTGTTGCAGGCGTGAGTCGGGTTAGCATAAGTGCGTGAGAAACGGCACTCGCAAGATCGGCCTGGCACGCGCTTTGTCGAAACTGGGCTATTGCTCGCGGTCGCAGGCGGCCGAATTGATTCGCGCCGGCCGCGTTCGGCTGAACGGAACAATTCGCCGCGATCCCGAGATGCCAGTTTCCGAAAAATCGGATCGAATCTATGTTGATGGAGAAGCGATTGAAAACGCGAACAAAATCTACATCGTGCTGAATAAGCCAAGAGGCATAATTACAACAGCGTCTGACGAAAAAAATCGCGACACAGTGTATTCGTTGTTGAATGCCGATTCCAAAAACGGTTTACCCAGCTCTACTCCCTGGATAGCCCCTGTGGGCCGTTTGGACAAAGCCAGCGAAGGCTTGCTGCTGTTGACCAATGATTCCGAATGGGCCGCACGAATTACCGGGCCGGAAACGCATATCGATAAAACCTATCACGTGCAAATTAGTAAAGTTATGGGCGATGATTTCGTGCAGATGCTGCTTCGCGGAGTGAAAGCGAAAAACGGAGAAGTGCTGCTGGCAAAAAAAGTGCGCCCACTCCGCGCAGGACAAAAGAACTGCTGGCTCGAAATCGTTCTGGATGAAGGAAAGAACCGCCACATTCGGCGCATGATGGAAGCCATGGACGTGGAAGTTATACGTTTGGCGCGCGTAGCGATAGGGCCGCTTCATTTGGGCGATCTGGCCAAGGGCGCTTGCCGAGCGCTCACCGCAGCCGAAAAGAAAATGCTCGATCACGCGATGCGAGAGAAAAGTTCATGAACGAGCTAACTTTTCTTTCCGCCGCAACAATGGCTGAGCAAATTCGCAAAAAGAAAATCTCCCCCGTCGAACTGGTAAATGCCCATTTGGCGCAGATCGAACGACTGAATCCCGCTCTGAACGCTTTTGTGCAAGTAGATGCAGAACGAGCGCGGCAAGCCGCGCGCCGTGCGGAATCCGCCGTGATGAGCGAAGCCGTGCTCGGCCCGTTGCATGGAGTTCCCATCAGCATCAAGAGTTCGTTCAACGTAGAAGGTCTGAGGTGCGAGGCCGGAACGCGCCTGCGCGCCGGTTTTGTGTCGCGAGAAGACGCACCGCTGGTCACGCGCTTAAAAAACGCCGGTGCCATCATTCTAGGTACAACCAACACGCCGGAACTTCTGATGGCGTGGGAAACCGACAATCTCTTGCATGGCCGCACCAACAACCCATGGGATTTAGACCGCACCTCCGGCGGATCAAGCGGCGGTGAAGCGGCGGCCATTGCAGCGGGCATGTCGGCGGGAGGAGTTGGCAGCGATGGCGGCGGTTCGATTCGCGTGCCCGCTCACTTTAGCGGTATCTGTGGCCTCAAGCCAACTCCCGGCCGCATTCCTAGTACCGGACATTTCCCCGTGTCTGCCGGCCCGTTCGCTTCGATTGGCGTTGTAGGTCCAATGGCGCGAAACGTTGAAGATCTAAAAATTCTTTTCGCGGCTATGCAGGGACCAGATGTCGGCGATACCAACTCTGCGCCCGTACCGTTGCATTGGCCGAATGAACCCGAAATAAAAAAACTGCGGGTAGGGTATTTCGAAGGCGACGGCCGCACGCCGGTCACAGCAGAAACGCGCATTGCTATACGCAAAGCGGCAGAAGCCCTGCGCAGCACCGGGTTTCAAGTGGAATATTTTCGTCCGGAAGGGCTGGAAGAGGCGCGGCAGCTCTGGTGGAAATATTTTGTTGTCGCCGGGGGAATGCTCTTGCAGCCCATGTTTAAAGGCCGCGAGTCCGATCTCAGTCCAATTCTGAAGCAGTTTCTCGATCATGCTGCCGCTCTCCCCGCCCATACCGGGCGAACCCTTCTCGACGCCTGGATTCGCCGGGATGCAGTGCGGGCTAAATTCTTCGAGCAGATGGAGCAGTATTCCATCTTGTTGTGCCCAGCCGCGGCAATTCCCGCGTTTCGCCACGGCGAACGCAGTTGGCAGCTCGAAGGCAAAACCGTCGAATATCTTGACGCATGGAGTTACACCGAATTCTTCAACCTGTTGGGAAACCCGGCGGCGGTGGTTCCCATCGCTCATTCCTCCGAAGGGCTGCCCATCGGCGTACAGATCGTCGGCAGGCCATGGCAAGAGGAGCAGGTTCTGGCAGTTGCCGGCGCACTGGAAAAAGAGTGCGGTGCGTGGCAGGTTCCACCTGTGCATTGAAAAGCACTTTCGCTTTTATTTTTCTACTATTTCCGTCACGTCCTCTAGGTGTGCTGCTCGATGATTTCCTATGGCCCGTCTCAGCGGCTCCATCGCTGTTCGCCATGACATCTCTTTGGGATTTTCGCCTGACCTCTGTGTTTAAATCGTAGGCGCAATGACTCCCCGAATTTCAGCCGCTCTTGCCGGCATAGTGCTGGCTGCTCTCGGCCTCTTCGCGACCGCCCCGCAGGTTCCACCAAAGACAAATCCCGCCGAAGCCGCGCGTCTTAATAATCTCGGCGCGGCCTACATGAACCAGCAACTTTTCGAGAAAGCGCTAAAGTCCTTCCAGCAGGCCGCCCAACTTGATCCCAAGCTGAGCATGGCGCGGTTGAACGAAGGCATCGCGTTGCTCAATCTACAAAAGATTGACGAAGCCAAATCCGCACTCGAAGACGCGTTAAAGCAGGATCCCAAAAATCCGAACGCATGGTACAACATAGGCCTGCTTGCCAAGAATACCGGCGACGCTCGAGTTGCCATTGAAGCCTTTCATCATGTAGTCGACCTTGATCCCAACGACGCCGACACCTGTTATTTCCTCGGCACAGCCTACGTGCAGGCCAAGCAATTTCCGCAAGCCATCGACGCATTCCAGCACGCGCTGCAACTCAATCCGCTACACGCCTCCGCCGAGTTCGGCTTGTCGCGCGCCTACCAGCAATCCACCGACATCGACCACGCCCGCGAGCACCTGAAAAAATTCCAATACATCACGCAAAATAAACTCGGCTCGCCTATGAGCCTGGCCTACGGTGAGCAAGGACAGTATTCGCGCGCAGTGGAGTCGCCCACATCGGTGTTGAAACCGCCGCTGCAAATTAAGGTGCAGTTCGTGGATGTGACGCACGAGGCGGGATTGATTTCCCAGTCTGTTAGTGATCCCGCGAATGCCGCAGAAGCCGGAGCCTGCTTTCTCGACTATGACAACGACGGGAAGATTGACCTTTTTCTGCCTGACAACGGAGCACAGGGGGGCGTGTCGCTGTACCACAATCTAGGAAACGGAAAGTATGAAGACGTGACCAGGCAGGCCGGATTGGATCCCACGATGCGGGGAGGGGGCTGCACGACCGGAGACTACGACAACGATGGGTTTACTGACATCGCAGTAACGGTTAACGCAAAGGTGAGACTTTTCCGTAATGAAAAAAATGGCACGTTTAAGGAAGTCACTGCGACCGCGGGGCTTTCGCCGATTGATACGATGGGCGAGATCCTGGGGCGTTCGTTCGCTAAGGGGGCTAGCGCGCTAACTTTCATTGATTACGACCACGATGGCGATCTCGATCTTTACACGATATGCTCCCCCACTTTATGCAATTCCTCTGGTGCGGCCAATGAGATGTGGCGTAACAACGGTAATGGGACGTTCACGAACGTTACACGTGAGACCGGATTAGGGGCCGGAGTCGATGGCGGTTACGGTGCTGTCGGCACGGACTATAACAATGACCGGGCGGTCGATATCGTTGTGGCTGCCGGCGGCGCCGGCGTAGGCTCGCCAAGTTCAACGTCTCTTTACCCCAATCCGCGAGAAGGACCATTTGTTCGCCACGATCTGATCCACCCCAATCCCGCAAATCCAGCGGTCGGCGTTGCCGTTCTTGATTTCGACCACGACGGCTGGATGGATCTTGCCTTCACGCACGTGGGAGCGCCGGGGCTTACGTTATGGCGCAACAATCACGGCAAGGCTTTCGACCAAATCCTTCTTCCCGAAACTAACTGGGTCCGCGCCTACGGCGTCGCCGCTATCGACTATGACAACGACGGCTGGATCGACCTGGTCGCCGTCGGCGAAACAAAAGAAGGCAGAGGTGGGATCAAGCTATTCCGCAATCTAGGCGCCGATGGCTTCAAAGACGTAACCACCGACGTTGGTCTCGACAAAATTCAACTGAAAGATCCTCGTGCCATCATCACCGGCGATTACGATAACGACGGCGCAACGGATCTGCTCATCACGCAAAATCATGGTCCCGCCGTGCTGCTGCGCAACGAAGGCGGTAATCAGAATCACTGGCTGCGCCTTGCGCTAAAGGGTCTGGCCGACAACAAGAGCGCTATTGGAACCAAGGTGGAAGTATTTGCGGGAGGTAACCGGCAGAAGTTTGAAATTTATGGTTCGAACGGATACCTCGGGCAGAACTCACCGTATTTGACCGTTGGCCTCGGTGATGCGAAAGAGGCCGACATCGTTCGCATGTTATGGCCGACCGGCGTCTTGCAGGACGAAATCAATGTTCCCGGCGATCGGCAGCACGATTTTCTCGAGATGGACCGCCGCGGCAGTTCCTGCCCCACATTGTTTGTGTGGAATGGCAAGCGTTACGAGTTCGTTGCCGACATGCTGGGCGCAGGCGTAGTCGGGCACTGGATTGGGCCCGGCCAGCGCGATGTGCCGCGGCCAGTGGAATACATCAAGATCGATCGCAATGCGATTCGCGAGAAAGACGGCAAACTAAGTTTTCGTTTTATGGAGCCGCTGGAGGAAGCCGTCTACCTGGATCAAGCGCGGTTGCTGGCGGTCGATCATCCAGCCGAGACGAACGTTTATCCCAACGAATATTTCTCCTCGAACCCACCGTATCCCGAATTCAAAGTCGTGGTCAGCCGCGATGCGCATCCGCCCGCAGGGGCATGGGACGACCATGGGCACGATGTTTTGCCTGATTTGCAGGCGCATCGTTATTTTGGCGATTTTGCCTTAACCCAGTTTCAAGGCTTCGCCAAGCCTCACAGTCTGACGCTCGATCTCGGGGAAATTTATCGCGGCGGCCCGCTATGGCTGCTGCTGCACGGCGAAGTGGAATATTTTTCCGCGAACAGCATGTATGCGGCGTCGCAGGCAGGCGTGCACGCGATCGCTCCGTATGTGGAAGCGCTGAATGCACAAGGAGAATGGCAGCGCGTGGTCGAAGACATGGGATTTCCCGCCGGCGGCCCGCGCACCATGACCGCCGATCTCACCGGCAAGCTGCCGGTTGGCACGCGGAAAATTCGCATTACCACCAACTTGCAAATTTATTGGGACGATATTCTCGTGAGTCGTACGCCTCAGAATGTCGGAGCCAAAGACAACAATCAGAACGTACGTCTATCGCAAATTCCACTAACGCATGCCGATCTGCAATTCCACGGATTTCCGCTAAAGATCGAAGGCACGCCGCCGGGCAACGTGCAATATATCTACGAAAAAATCAGTGCAACAGGGCCATACACACGGCCCGCAGGTAGTTACACGCGCTATGGCGATGTATTGCCGCTGTTGACCGCGGTTGATGACAAGCAGGTGGTGTTCGGCTCAGGGGATGAAGTTCGCCTCGACTTCGATCCCTCAACATTGCCAAACCTGCCGCAAGGCTGGGTGCGCGATTATTTCTTCGCAGCCAACGGCTACGAGAAAGATATGGACTTCTACGCTGCCGAAGGCAACTTCGTCGCACCACTGCCTTTCCTCAGCATGAGCGATTATCCCTACGCTCCGAAACAGTCATTCCCGCTAGACGACGCGCACGTAAATTATTTACTGGAATACAACACGCGGCAGATGTCGGGAAACGAGCCGCGGGGATATCGGTTCGACTACGGGCCGGATGACCGATAGTGGCACCCGACGATCTGCCGCGTGGGCCGAAGCGCAAGGATAGGTATGAGGGACATCCAGCATATTCCGTGGTGCGGTTCCAACTACGGTAAGGGGATAGAAGGCCGACGAGTCTGCATAGTTGGATATTCGCACTATAAGGACAATGGTGAACTGGATACCGACGGCTTCACTGTCGGAGTCCTCGAGGATGTTATAAGGGGCGCAAGGCGCATTGCATTTTTCACGCAAATCAAGAACTATTTCGCTTTTAAGGAACACGGCGAGTTCTGGAATCGAGTCCTGTTTTTCAATTATGTGCCGGACTGCGTCGGAGATTTTGGGGATCGATATAAAACTGCCTCGTACGATCAAATCAGCCGGGCAAATTTTCGTTTCCGCAGAATCATAATGGATGAGCGGCCTCACAAGGTATTGGTGTTTACCAGAAAGGGATGGGCAGCTCTCTACCCCGTCCTTGGCGAACAGCATTGTCTTGAGCAGATGCCTTATTTTGCATGGGCGACGTGCGAGGCGCCGGGACATACTGCCCAAGTGTTCGGACTTCGTCATCCGCCAGGTGCGAGCTACGACCTCATGCATGGGGACGGTTGGCCAGATTCTGGAGAAGCCGCTGTAAAAGGTTTCGGCTCGGCGTCGAAACTCTACAGAATCGTTTTAATATTGACATTCCTTGCCTCCGCATAATCCAATAGGCGGACTCATGGAACCCACTTCGACCGCTGCTGCATCCTCCGCGCCGCGTTTGCGCCGCACCCTTACGCTTTGGGATCTCATTCTTTACGGCATCATCGTCATCCAGCCCACCGCCCCTATGCCGGCCTACGGCGTTTTCAGCAATGCCGGCCAGGGACATGTGGTTACATCGATCCTCATCGCCATGGTCGCCATGGTTTTCACCGCGATGAGTTATGGCCGCATGGCGCGCGTCTATCCGAGCGCGGGTTCGGCGTATACCTACGTTGGCCGTGAGCTCCATCCCTCCCTTGGCTACGTCACCGGCTGGAGCATGACGATGGATTACATTCTCAATCCACTGATCTGCACCATATGGTGCGCCAAGGCAATGGCCGACCTGTTAAGTGGAACGCAATATCAAATTCCTTATCCTGGCTTGATTTGGCCGATATTCTTCGCCGGACTGTTTACCGCGCTGAACCTGCGCGGCGTGCAGACCTCCGCCCGCATTAACAAGACTTTGTGCGCGATTATGGGAGCCGTAATTCTCGCGTTTTTCTGGTATACCGTCCGCTATATTTTTCATCTGCCGCAATTTCCCGAGGCGTATTTTCTGCGGCCGTTTTATAACCCGCAAACTTTCACCATCAACCGCGTGTTCCATGGTACGTCGGTTGCGGTGCTTACTTACATCGGTTTCGATGGCATTTCAACTCTCTCCGAAGAAGTGGAAAATCCCAAGCGGAACATTTTTCTCGCGACGGTGCTCGTCTGTGTTGTTACAGGGTTTCTGGCTGCCGCGGAAGTTTACGGCGCGCAGTTGTTGAGTCCGCAGTACATATTCTCCGCCAGCGAAGTGGAGAACGCGTTCAGCCATGTTGCGGCCATCGCCGGTGGTCCGCTGATGACGAAAGCCATCAGCCTGACGCTGTTAATCGCGACCGTCGGATCCGGCATGGGCTCGCAACTAGGCGCAGCTCGTCTGCTCTACGGCATGGGGCGCAGCGATGCGATTCCCAAAAAGTTTTTCGGAGCAATCCATCCCCGCACGCGCATTCCCGCCAACAATGTGCTTTTCGTCGGAGCGATTGCGCTCGCCGGTGCTTTTCTAATTACCTATGACAATGGCGCGGAGTTGCTGAATTTCGGCGCGCTGATCGCATTCATGGGCGTCAATCTGGCTTCGCTAACGCACTACTACATTCGCGGGGAAGACCGCACCCTCGGGCAGTTGGTTCCGCCTGTCCTGGGCTTCATCATTTGCCTGTTCATTTGGATTCATCTTTCGAATTTGGCGCTGATTGTCGGCTCCATATGGATGGCCGTCGGCATCGCCTACGGCGCGTGGAAGACTCGCGGATTCCAGGGGAATCTGGTAAATTTCGATGTCCCGCCGGAAGAGTAGGAATTTTCGGACCACGAATATCGATCGCAGAATGCCGCGTGAAATGCGGGAGCAGGAGGCAAGATGCTGGGTTCGACCAAAATTGTAGCTTTCGTTCCCACGAAAAGCTTCGAGCGGGCCAGAGCGTTTTACGAGGGCCTGCTGGGCCTCCGCTTCGTAAAAAACGACGGCTTCGCGTTGGTGCTGGAGGCGAACGGAATCATGGTTCGCATCTCCGAAGCGCCGCAATTCAAACCTGCGCAATTCACCATCCTCGGATGGGAAGTTACTGACATTCAAAATATAGTCGTTGAAATGCAAAAAAAAGGAATTCACTTCGAGCGTTATGGATTTATCGAACAAGACGAACTCGGAATCTGGACCGCGCCCACCGGCGACAAGGTGACCTGGTTCAAAGATCCCGACGGCAACGTGCTTTCCGTTTCACAGCATGTGTGAACTCGTCGGCTTATTCCACATTCCAACCATTGATTTTGACCACAGGCTTTTCCGTTCCCAACGGGCCGGAGCGATAAGTAGCGGTTACTTCGCGCCTTTCCCCCGGCAATAGAGAGATGTAGTTATCCTGCCAAACCACCGGCAAAATTTCTTCCCCGGCCGCATCCTTGTTGATCTTCAACCTGACAAAGAAGGCCAGACTCTTGCTGGGATTTTCGATGGTGACGTGCGTGATCGATTCCTCGCCTTTGCGCTCGGTACGTTCGCTGAATTTGAGCTTCACTTTCGGCAGCTTCGCGAGCGCCGTATAGTCGGCGAACGAATCGGTCGGCGTCATCCACCAGTTCGATTTTGCCCAATCCAGTGTCTCGGGCTTGGTGGAAAGCCAGTAGAAGTTCGACCCGACAAGTTTGCCACTGGAATCCGTGAGCCGCAAGGCGAGGAAATATACAGAACTTAACCCCGGTACGTCAGGCAGAGTCAATATTTTTGCTGTACCGTCGGCTGCCGCATCCACGGAATCTTCGTGAGAAAATTTCTCCGCCATATCCAGGTCGTAAATCTTGGTCGTAAGCTTCAACCCTTTGGCGTCTTCATACTGGCTGCTCACTACCCAAACGGAATGGTCATCGTATCCATAGACCGGATGCAGCGCCTCCATGGCCCGCTTTGCGCCAAAATATCCTCCGCCCGGCCGCAAATAATAGTCGTAGAGATGCCAGATCATCGAAGGCCACGCATTGTTCAGCATCCACTGAATTACGCCAGTCGCTTGATATTTATTGCGGCTGTAGGCCTCATACATCGCGCGCACGCCTTCATAAGTCTGTAGCTGCGACTTGAAAGCGAAATCTTCCGCATTGTTCGATGGACCGTACCGGTTCGTCAGCGCATCGGTGAATACTTTGATCGTTTTGAATTCGCCACCGCCATCGTGGTAGTTCCACACATCGTCGATGGGCCACAGGTGCTCTTTGCCCACCATGGCGCGAATGCTTTCAATCGGCGGAACAGCCGGTCCCATGCTGGTTTCCGTGTTAAAGCCGTATGCGCCGCCGCAACCACCAGGGTTGCACGCCTTGCGAGTAGGCTGCCCCTGTAGCGTGTCCTGCTCCCAATATTCCGGAGCGACATATTCATACGGCCCGGTCATTTTGACGCCGCTATTTCCCGTGACCGATGTAGCTTTACCTGTGGCCGACGAAACTACGGGGTTAGGCCACAACAGCTCTTTTTCTACCCCAAGATACATCTGCTCAACATCCGGCGGAGGTGGGTTATCGCTGCCGTTCAGCCACATCACCAGGCTGGGATGGCTGCGCAGCCGGTAAATCTGATCGCGCAGCGACTGCTTAGCGATTTCAAAATCCTGCGGCTTCCAGCGCGCCCAGCGCTCCCAGAAGTCGCAGCAGCACCAGCCCGCCATCACCAGAATTCCATCATGATCGGCAAGGTCGAAAAATTCCTGCGTCTCGAGTTTGCCTTCCAGTCGTACTGTGTTCAATCCCATATCGCGCACGTAGCGGAATTCGTCATGCAGGCGCTGCGAGTTCTCGCGCATCATCATGTCGGGTGTCCAACCGCCGCCGCGGATCAGTATGTTTTTGCCATTGACGTGGAAGGCGCGCCCGCCGGTCGAGTTCAGCTCTGAAGTTATTTCACGAATGCCGAACTCCGTATGCGATCGGTCGCTGATCGAGCTGCCGATCTCGAACTGCATCGTCAGTGGATAAAGATTCGGCTTGCCCATCTGCGCCGGCCACCACAGCCTCGGATTCGTAAACACAAGTTGCGGATATTGCTCCGGTGTAAACGTGATGTCTTTCGATTCGTTCGATCCCAGTTCGACGTCCTGCTCGAAGGTGACGTTTTCGACCTGGCCTTTCAGCTTGCCTTGCACCGTATGGCTTGTGCCGTTCTTCAGCCGCGCGGTGACGGTAAGCCGTGCGCTATCGTTCGTGGGCAAATTCAGTTTCGAAACAACTGTGGGATAGCGCAGAGCCACGGGCCCGCTGGTGGTGAGATAAACTTCCCGCCACAAGCCCATATTCTTATCGGGAGGCGCGGGGTTCCAATCCACAAAAGTGATCGCCAAATCATTCTCGGTTGGGGCGAAGACCTGCACCGCCAGAACATTCTCTCCACCCGGCTTCACCGCCTTGGAAACATTCAACTCGTATGTGCGCCAAGCCCCGGCGATCTCATCGGAACTGGCGATCTGCTTTCCATTCAGCCAGACGTTGGCGCGATAATTAATGCCTCTGAAGTTGAGCCATACGGTTTTACCCGCATAAGAAGCGGGCACGGCGAACTGCTTCCGGTACCACCACGAAACTGCATAGGGACTATCCGGCTGCATCGCGATATTGGAAAAGTTCCCGCCAATCGGATAAGTCACGCCCGCAAATTTGCGCAGGTTCACCGCGAAGAACGGGTCAGGCAGAGTTTTGTCTTTCACCATTGCGGCAACCACCGTAGTCGGAACTGTGGCCTCGTGCCATCCTTTCGGAACAAAGCCGGATGTAGAGACAACCTCGCCTTTACCCTCAAACTTGGCCGAGGATTGCAAATTCCAATGATCGCGGAGAAAGAGTTTCTGCTCGGTTCTGCCCTCATTTGCGGGATGGGGATCATTGGCATCCGCCGCCAGCAGCAAGCCGGATCCAAGAAGTGAAATGACCAACAATTGCGCTAAAAGATGACTTGGTAAGGTCAAGCGCTGGCTGCGAATCATATTTTCTCCGTTAAGTCTTGCTCTTGCTACTAAGCGTATATCGCATTTCCATGGACCTTCGTCCGGGAAGAAGAATGGATAACACGTCTATTGATACGTTTCAATAGCCGATTTTGAGCTACGGCAAAATGCGGTAGGGAAGCCAAGCATACGGGCCGCGATTTTCGGCCATGCTCGCTTAGTTTATAATCAGTGGTTCCGCCTCGGATTCCGGAGTGATAAGAAGATGATTCGATTTCTGCAAACTGAAGGACCATTCAAGAAAATTGTGCTCAGCGGCCTGTTGTTGATCATTTGCGCCGCCATGGTGATCGCGTTCGTTCCAGGCATTGGAAGCGGCGATATTACTGGCGCTCCCGGCAAGGGCATCATCGCCAAAGTGGATGGCCAGGACATCACTGCCGACGAAGTCCGCGAAGCGGCACGTGGCATGTTGCAGCAGCAAGGTGCGCAACTTGGCGCAAATGCCGCCATGCTCCTGCCTTTCTTCGCGCAACGCGCCGCCGATCAACTTGTAGACCGCCAGGCGTTAGTTGCCGAGGCGCAGCATTTGGGCCTGAAAGCCACGCCGCAGGAAATCAAAGATGAGTTGCAGCACGGCCGCTACTCAGAGTTTTTCTTCCCCGGCGGCACCTTCATCGGTCAGGCTGAATACGAAGGCCTGTTGCAGCAACACAATCTCACCCCTGCCATCTTTGAAGACTCCGTAGGCAAGGAAATTCTGATCAGCAAGCTGCAGGCTCTGATCACTGGCAGCGCATCGGTGAGCGATGCCGCCATCCGGCAGGAATTTAACAAGCAGAACACAAAAATAAAGTTCGATTATGCCGTCTTCAGCGAAACCGACATCAAGAAAAGCCTTCATCCCACCTCCGAAGAACTGAAAGCTTTTTACGACAGCCACCAGAAAAACTACGCCAACTCGATTCCTGAAAAGCGCAAAGTGAAATATGCCGCCATCGACCTCTCCAAAATCGAAAATGGTGTGCAAGTCACGCAGGACGAGTTGCAGGCTTATTACAACCAGCATCGCGATCAATATCGCGTGGCCGAACAAGCCAAAGTAAGCCACATTCTCATCAAGACGCCGCTGGCCGGACCCGACGGCAAAGTCGACGAAAAAGGCGTAGCAGATGCTCAAAAGCGCGCTGAGGATTTGCTCAAGCAATTGAAGGCTGGAGCAAAATTTGAAGACCTCGCCAAAAAATATTCCGAAGATCCGGGCAGCGCAAAAGACGGCGGCTCTCTAGGTTGGATCGGTAAAGGCCGCACGGTTCCGGAATTCGAGAAAGCCGCCTTTTCGCTACCCAAGGGGCAGATCAGCGATCTGGTAAAAAGCAGCTACGGCTTCCACATCATTCGCGTCGATGATCGCCAGGACGCCCATATGAAGACTCTTGAGGAAGTCAAAGATCAGATCGAGCCGATCCTCAAGCAGCAAAAGGCGCAGGATGTGGCGCAGAAGCAAGCTGACGACCTGCTGCAGGCGGCCAAGGCGCAAGGCCTGGATGCCGCTGCCTCTTCCAAAGGCATTCCCGTTGTAACTTCCGATTTCTTCGCCCGCAAAGATGTAGTGCCGGGGCTCGGCGCTGCTCCTCAGTTCATGGACGCGGTCTTCATCACAGCGGAAAAATCGCCGCCTCAGATGGCTCCAACTTCACAGGGCTTCGCAGTATTCGACTTGCTGGCCGTCAAACCGCAATCGACGCCCACTTTCGAAGAAATTCGCAGCCGCGTGGAACAGGAGTTTGAGAACGAGCGCTCCAATGTTCTGCTGACCCAGAAGACGCAGGAACTCTCAGACCGTGCCAAAGCCGATCACGATCTGAAAAAGGCGGCCAAGGAACTGGGCGCCACGCTGAAAACCAGCG
This sequence comes from Candidatus Aquilonibacter sp., assembly GCA_035486715.1. Lineage (GTDB taxonomy): Bacteria > Acidobacteriota > Terriglobia > Terriglobales > Acidobacteriaceae > Sulfotelmatobacter. The sequence continues at coordinate 91,395 of DATHMV010000024.1, read as the reverse complement.
AACTGGTCGCCCCCGATGGCCAGGTTCCTGACATCGGTTCGCTGACCGGTCCGGCTGCCGTTGCTTTCGCCATGAAGCAGGGAGAGATCAGTGGCCCGATTAATACCGGAACTAACGGTATAGTGCTCGCCATCACCGATGTCCAGGCTCCATCCGAAGCCGACTTCCTCGCCAAGCGCGATCAGATTCGAGATTCGCTTTTGCAAAGCAAGGAGCAGGAGCTGTTCGGTCTCTTCGTGACCAACTTGCGCGATCAGATGGAAAAGTCGGGCAAAATCAAGATCAACCAGGAAGAATTAAAATCGCTTACCCGCATGGGCAGCGAATCGTAAAGTTCGGGTTACATGCCGTTTGCACGGGCCGCAGGAATTCTGTTGCACCCCACGTCGTTGCCTTCGCGCGGCGGCATCGGTGATTTTGGTCCAGCCGCCTACCAGTTCGTCAATTCCTTAGCCGCCGCCCGTCAAGGACTCTGGCAGGTTCTGCCACTCGGCCCGCTCGGCTACGGCAATTCTCCCTATTCCTCCACTTCGGCATTCGCCGGCAATCCGCTGCTGATCAGCCTGGAGCGGCTGGTTGAACGCGGCTGGATCGATCGAGCCAAGCTCCCGGATTTTCCATCCGGGAGTTCCGAATCCACTGCCGGCTCTCCCAAAGTTGAATACGACCGGATTTTCGCCGCAAAGCTGCCCCTGCTCTTCGAGGCTGGCCGCGGATTTGTAGCTTCCGCCTCGCAGTCTGCGCGAGAGCGTTTCGAGCGCTTCTGCTCAGAAAATGCCTGGTGGCTGGATGATTTTGTTTTATTCGACGCCCTGCGTGCTCGCTACAAACTAGCCAGTTGGAACGAATGGCCAACTGAATTCGCACGGCGCGATGCGGCCGCAATCAAGCAAGCCCGGCAGGAGTTAGCAGACGATCTAAAAATCCGCAGCGCGCTGCAATTCGCATTCTACGAACAATGGAACGCCCTGCGGCGCTACTGTGCCGAGCGCAAAATCCGCATCGTGGGCGATGTGGCGATTTTCGTGAACTACGACAGCGCCGACGTCTGGATGCATCCCCATCTCTTCCGCCTCAACGAAAATCTTGAACCCGATGTCGTCTCAGGAGTGCCTCCCGACTTCTTCAGCAAAACCGGCCAGCGCTGGGGCAATCCTCTTTATCGCTGGGATGTAATGAAAGACCAGGGCTACGAATGGTGGATTCAGCGGCTGCGTTGGGCCACACGAAACTGCGATTACATCCGGCTCGATCATTTTCGCGGCTTCGATCAGTTTTGGGAGATTCCCGCCGAGGACCCCACTGCCATCAATGGCCGCTGGGTCGACGGTCCGCGCGACGATCTTTTTCACACGCTTCGCGAAGCGTTAGGCGGCCTGCCATTCTTTGCCGAGGACTTGGGACTCATCACCCCTGAAGTGCATGCCCTGCGTGATCGCCTGAAAATTCCCGGCATGGCAGTGCTCCAATTCGGCTTCGGTGACGAGGGCGCGCACATGTACTTACCTCACCGCGCAGCCGGCAAAGTTATCTACACCGGAACCCACGATAACGATACGACCGTGGGCTGGTTCACCTCCGGCGCAGCCGAGCATGAATGCCGCAGCGCTGAATGTTATCTCGGCGGCAGCGACGACGGCATTCATTGGGCATTCATCCGTGCCGCGCAAGCCTCGGTTGCCGATCTCGCCTTGGTCCCCATGCAAGACGTGCTCGGCCTCGGCAGCGAAGCGCGCATGAATACTCCTAGCCTGAACCATGGCAATTGGAGTTGGCGTCTGGCTCCCGGACAATTCACGGATGAACTTACCGCCAAGCTCGCTCGCCTAGTCGAAGTCACGGACAGGTTGCCGCTACCCATTACCATTCCTCCGGATGAGAATTTCGCCGCCTGATCGCAGTGCAAATTTCATTTGTGAATATAGTGTTACAAAGCCAGGCGGCTTTGCGCCCTGCGGCGAATCGTGTATAGAAGTTATGGGGAGTTTTTCCGTGAGCGAAGCCATCATCGAAGCCCGGGCGATTGAAAAGTCCTATCCGCAGCCGGATGGAACCCGCATTCAGGTTGTGGGCCTGACTGATTTCGCCATCGAGCCGGGGAAAATTGTTGCGCTGCTGGGTGCTTCGGGCTGCGGCAAATCGACTCTGCTGCGCATTTTAAGCGGCCTTTCCAAACCTTCATCCGGTGCGTTGTTCTGGCATGGCAAGCCGCTCGATGATCAATCGCCGAATGTTGCCATCGTCTTCCAAAGCTTCGCCCTCTTTCCCTGGCTAACTGTTCTTGAGAACGTCGAAGCCCCACTACAGGCGCGAGGCGTAAATGATGTAGAGCGGCGCAAGAGAGCGCTTCGCACTCTCGACACCGTGGGTCTCGACGGTTTCGAAACGGCCTATCCTAAAGAACTCTCGGGCGGCATGAAGCAGCGCGTGGGTTTCGCGCGCGCCCTGGTAGTTGAGCCGGAAGTGCTTTTCATGGACGAACCATTTTCCGCTCTCGACGTTCTCACTGCGGAAAACCTGCGCGGTGAGCTTCTCGAGCTTTGGCTTAACAAGAAAATGCCCACCAGCGCCATCTTCATAGTTACACATAACATTGAAGAGGCAGTCATGCTGGCCGATCGCATCGTAGTGTTGGGCAGAAATCCCGCGCGCATCCGCTCCGATTTCAGCGTGCGACTGGTTCATCCCCGCGACCGTAAGTCCGCCAAATTCGTCGAATTGGTGGATTACATTTACAAAATCATGACCGAACCGGACGTTGAACATATATTGCCCGATCCGGAGACCACGGGAGAAATCGTAATCCCGCCCGGCGGAATCAAGAAGGGACAAGCCCCGGTTCGAACCACGAAATATCAGATTCTTCCCCACGCGCGCGTGGGCGGAATCGCTGGTTTGCTCGAATTGCTGCACGACCGCGGGGGGCGCGAAGATCTTTTCCGCCTGAGCGAAGATTTGGTCATGGATGTGGAAGATTTGCTTCCGATTCTGGAAGCCTGCGTTCTGCTTGGGTTCGGGTGGTTGAAGGAAGGCGATGTGCAGCTATCGTCGCAAGGCGTCAGGTTCGCGGATGCCGACATTCAGAAGCGCAAAATTCTATTTCGTGAAGCCGCGCTCGAACATGTCACGATCCTCAAGCAGATCGACAGCATCTTAAAGAAAAAATCGGACCATGCAATCTCCGACGAATTTTTTCACGATATCCTCGACGAGCACTTCTCGGAAGATGAAGTGCAGCGCCAGTTCGATACCGCAATGAACTGGGGACGTTACGCCGAGATTTTCGACTATGACCGCGAGAGTGGCCGGTTGGTGCAAACCGAAACACCGCCGGGCGAAATGGTTGAACACATATCGAAATCCTGATCGGCAATTCCAGTGAAAGAAAATAGCCAGGCATGAAGAAGAGCAGCACTTTCCGCGGATTCTCGGCCTATCGCTTTTGGTCGCAGTTGCCGAGCCTCGAAGTCTCGCACTTGCCGGACGTCATCATGTTCGCGGCTGCCATTGCGCTCTTTTACGGCGTCATAACCGTAGGCCGCTCGTGGTTTGGGCCTTTTACTCCCGCAGTCGAAATCTCGCGTAGCGTATGGGCGCTGCCGGCCTACGCGGGCTATTCGTTGTTGCGTATCGGCATCGCTTATTTCTTGAGCCTCGCGTTTACGCTGGTGTACGGCTACATTGCCGCCTATAACCCGCGCGCCGAGCGCTTTATGATTCCCTTGCTCGACGTATTGCAGTCCATTCCCGTCCTCAGCTTTCTTCCCGGAGTCATGCTCGCCATGGTCGCCCTGTTTCCCGGCAGGCAATTAGGCGTCGAGTTCGGGGCGATCCTGCTCATTTTCACCGGGCAGGTGTGGAACATGGCTTTCAGCTTTTATGCCTCGCTGAAAAGCATCCCAAAAGAAATGCGTGAGGCGGCTACGATCTATCGCTATAGCTGGTGGCAGCGCTTCATGCAGATGGAGTTGCCATTCTCAGCCGTCGGCTTAGTCTGGAACTCGATGATGTCCGTCGCGGGAGGATGGTTCGCGCTGATGGTCTGCGAGATGTTCGTGCTCGGCCCGCGCGACTTTCGCCTGCCCGGCCTGGGTTCATATCTGCAAACCGCAGCCAGCGCCGGAGACACCACTTCCATTATGTGGGGCGTCGCCACAATGGTTGCGGTCATCGTACTGCTCGATCAATTTATCTGGCGTCCGGTTATCGCGTGGGCGGAGAAATTCAAAGTCGAGCAGGTGGAAAGCACGAATGCTCCGCGATCATGGGTGCTAAGTCTGGTGGAACATTCCACCGGCCTCGCCAAACTTCGGCAAAAAACGCTGCACCCGTTGAGCGAACGGATCCTACTGCACTTTGCGCGCAAGAACACCGACGAACATGTGGAGCAAGTATCCACTCCCTGGCGCGAATGGCTGATACGCGCGATCGCGGTGCTGGCGCTGGCAGGAATAGGCTACGGCATCGTTCGAGTTGTAATTACTCTCGGCGGCCTGCAAAGGGTCGAACTTCACGAAGCCGCTCTCGGCCTCGGCGCAACTTTCCTGCGCGTAAATCTGGCGCTGTTCATCGGCACATTGTGGACCGTTCCCGCAGGAGTTGCCATTGGCTTCAACCCCCGTCTGGCGCGCATCGCGCAACCGCTCGCGCAAATCGCAGCATCGGTCCCGGCCACGGCGCTCCTGCCGGTGATTCTGTTAGTGCTGATCCGTCTTGGCGGCGGACTCGGAATTGCATCCATCGTTGTCTTGCTGCTCGGCACGCAGTGGTACGTGCTGTTCAATGTGATTGCTGGAGCCATGGCAATTCCCACCGACTTGAAAGAATGCTGCTCTGTATTTCACATACGTGGAATCGAGCGCTGGAAGAAGCTGATTCTGCCGGGAATTTTTCCCTATCTTGTAACCGGACTTGTAACCGCTTCTGGCGGAGCATGGAATGCCAGCATCGTCGCCGAATATTTTCATTTCAAAGGCCAGATATACACGACGACTGGATTGGGTGCGACCATCAGCCAGGCGACCGACGCAGGCAACTTCACATTACTTCTCGCCGCGACCATGATGATGGCGGCCATGGTTGTGACAATCAATCGCCTGGTCTGGCGCAAACTCTATGCGCTTGCCGAAACCCGTTTTCGGCTCGAGACGTAAAGCATTCCTCAGTTACTTCCGTTACTCTCCGGTTTCATCGCGACCCACATTTCATCAGCTTTTAACCTCTTCGTCATCCTGCTGAAAACTGCCTGCGCTATTTCTTTAGCATGCCATCCGACCATCTGCACTCGCAAGTAACGCCGCCAGAAGTGTTGGCGGAGATTGCCGAGTTTCCTGGCATCCCAGCCCTGGCGGGCAAGTTTCTTCCCGTGGATAAAGTACGTGGTCTTTACCACCGCGTGCGTCAGTCGCCAACCGGATTTGGACTGGAAAATCTGTTAACAGAAATGCGCGTTGATCTCCGGGTGGACGCAGTTGACGTATCGCGGATTCCCGCAACCGGCCCCGTGGTTGTCGTGGCTAATCATCCCTATGGAATGCTGGATGGCGCTGTGCTGGCCGTGCTCCTGAATCGCGTCCGCCCTGACGTAAAGGTGATGACCAACTATCTGTTGCGCGATGTGCCCGAACTGGCGCAACACTGCATATTCGTAGATCCTTTTGAGACTACCGATAGCGCAAATGTCAATCGGCGCGCAGTTCGAGAAGCGCTGGCATGGCTGCGCCAAGGTGGAATGCTGGCGGTGTTTCCCGCCGGCGAAGTTTCTCACTGGCAGTTTCCGCAAGGAGAAATCGCCGACCCGGCATGGAGCGATACCGCGGCGCGCCTGATGCGGCGCACCGGCGCCGCATCACTCCCGGTATATTTCTGCGGAAGGAACAGCGTAAGTTTTCACTTCTTCGGAATGATTCATCCTCGGGTGCGAACCGCATTTCTGCTACAAGAATTTCTGCGCCAGGAAGGCCACGCGGTCGAAGTCCGCGTAGGCAGCGAGATTCCATCAGACTCAATCGCAGCCATGACGGATGATCGAGAGGCGATGGAATATCTTCGCTGGCGCACATACCTGTTAGCGCGAAGAACCCGGCCCGAGAAGCCTTGGTCAATCACAGTTCGCTCAAAAATTTCTGAGAAAGTACAAGAGCCAGTTGCTCCGGAAGAATCGTCTGAAGTTCTCACAACAGAATTAAATGGTCTTGCGCAAGAGCGTTGCCTGGCGGAGAGCGGCGATCTAACGGTTTATCTCGCGAAAGCCAACGAGACGCCGCAAATGTTGCAGGAATTAGGACGCTTGCGCGAAATAACCTTTCGACAAGCCGGAGAAGGCACAGGCAAGTGCCGCGACCTCGATCGCTTCGACCACTACTATTGGCATGTTCTTTTGTGGAACAAAGTCAAACGAGAGCTGGTAGGAGCATACCGCGCGGGAAACACAACTGAGATCCTTGCCGGGCATGGAGTAAGCGGTCTCTACACCAGCACGCTTTTTCGCTTCGATGTGCGGCTCTTCGAAAAACTTGGTCCGGCATTGGAATTGGGTCGCTCTTTTATAAGGGCGGAATACCAGCGGCAACACGCTCCGCTGCTTCTGCTGTGGAAAGGAATTGCCCGGCTGCTGGCAACTCAAACAGGTACCGCGGTTCTATTTGGCGCGGTCAGCATCAGCAACGATTACAACAAAGCCTCGCGTGAAATGATCTATCGCTTTTTTGAAGCGCGCATGCAAGAGGACGAGTTGGCGGAAATGATCGAGCCGCGGCGGCCGTTTCGTCCCATCAGTTTACGGCCATGGGATTGCCGCGCCATGTGCCGCGCTTTACGCGATCTCGAGGAACTTTCGCAACCAATTACCGATGTAGAAACTGACCGCAAAGGTTTGCCGATCCTGCTGCGGCAATATGCAAAAATCGGCGGCAAGCTGCTGGGCTTCAACGTCGATCGCAAATTCTCCAACGTGCTCGACGGCCTAGTTGTAGTCGATCTGCGAAAGACCGAACCGGCAGTTCTGGAGCGCTATATGGGCCGAGAGGCTGCGAAAAAGTTCAGAGAGCGCCACGGCTGCGACAATTAAGCTGTGGTTATTTTCCAGCTTTTAATCTGGTCGCTTCGTTTGGTAAAGCGCACGCATGAGTCGCGTCTTTTAGCGCGGTGATCAATTGTTTTCCAAGACGTGCGAGATCTTCTGGCTTCATCAACTCCTGCAAGCCTTCGAATAACTGCCGCTCTTCTTTGCGGATATGCGCAGATAGTTGTTGCGCGAGAGCAGATAAACTTTCACTCGACACCGCACCAGTCTGTACCTGCGAAAACGATGTGCGTAATGAGGCATGATCCGAAAGCAGATCCTTCACCAGAGGAATCAGCTTGGGAAAACTTCGCGCCGCTGGAAATACCGTATTTTCCTCGGCGGCAAAATGAATTTCGATTTCCTGTTCGAAAAGCTGTTCAATCTCCGTCTGCCATGCAGCAAAGTCTTTTTCCGGGATCGGTTGCGCACGATCGATCCGCACGCAAAGAGCCAGCGCACGCTGATGTTGATGGGAAAGCGGAATCAGGCTTTTGTCGCGCAGCATTCTTAGACCAGGCTCACCGGCTCCTCGGGCTCGGTAATTGCAGGACGCACATTAATCCAATCGGTGCGCACGCGCTCCCACTCCTGAATCAACATGCCATTAGCTTCGAAAAAGCCGCGAATACGTGCACGCTCCCATCCGGTAATTTCTTCGAGAATGGGCGCTAGCACGGCAAGAGCGCTGCTGCTCAACACCGTACGCTTGGCGATCTGTGAAATATGCGGCGACTCGGAAACCGCAATGGTCAAGCCATCGCGTGCATTAAGCTGCAACATCACATGAATATCGGAACTGCCGTCGCCCGAATAGATGACGTGATCCGGACCCATCACATGCTCCGCCAACAACTGATTGAGCACCGCAACCTTCCCATAGCCGGCAGTGGCGCGGATAATCGTATCGATTTCACCCGAAGGCTTATAGTGGAATTCGGTGCCGTAAATGTGGTCTTTTGGAACGATGCCTTCGAGCGCCGAATGGATTACCTCAACCGGCGCGGCAGAGAGAACATAGAAATCGAAAAAATGTCCATCCACGCCGTTGGCAAGTATCTGGTAAAGCAGTTTGATTTCGCCCTTGAGCCGAATGCGCTTTCCGGCCTCGTGTAAATGCTCTTTTCGAACCTTGGCCTGAAACTCAGGGTCGTGGAGCAATAAATAAGCCAGCTCCGCTCCCTGCTGCACCAGATTGATCTTCGCCATACCTTTGGCCTTGCGTTCAAATTCATCCGTGGATATGCCGACCAATTCCGCCAGCACATAGCCGGAGTCGTTGAAAGTAAGCGTCTGGTCAAAGTCGCTTGCGAAGATGTAGTGCTTTAAGGGCTTATCTGCCATATATCCTTAGATTCGCGGTCAGAGTACAAGGCCCATGAAAAGATTCGATTGCAATTATAAAGCTCTTTGGATCGCGGAAGGTTAACCGTCGGTTGCGATGAATGAACATATCATCCGAGGTGGTGGTGCAATTTGGTTTTTAATACGGCTGTCATCCTGAGCGTAGCCGTTTTTCAGGCGTAGCGAAGGATCTCCCGCTTAACCGGCCAATGGCGTAAGCCAAACTGCACCACTATCTGAACCAGCCGCGCCTTTACTAAATTCTCCGACGCGTCCAGAATAGAAAGTTCGGCCCGCAATCTGATTCAAGTATCAAGCGGGCGGCTAATTTTAAAATCAATCAGAACGCGAAATAAAAACAGGAGCCCTAATGCCTGCATCTGGTGAGTTGATCCGTTCCATGAACTACGTGGAAGACATCACGAACACGCTGCGCCGTATTTCTATTTCGATTCCTTCTCTCAATGCCGAAGAACGCAAACGCCTGGCCGATAGTTTGCGTACAGCGACTGGCGCAATGAATGAGGCGATCAAAGAACTGGAAAAGGCAGGCCAATAAAAAATGGCGGAGATTCGAACCGTCGCTGTAATTGGCGCCGGTATCATGGGCCGCGGCATCGCCCACGCCGCCGCGCTCGGCGGATACCGCACCATTCTCGAAGACCTGCTGCCGGCAGCCTTGCGCCGTGCTGAAACCGAAATTCGCACGAATCTTGACAAAGCCGTGGAGCTGGGAAAAGTTTCTTCCCCCGAGGCCGATGCCGCTTTTCAACGGCTGGAGTATGCCGGCTCAGTAGAAGAAGCCGCGCGCGAAGCCGACCTGGTGATCGAAGCGGTTCCGGAAGAAATGGAATCGAAGATCGAGATATTCACGTTGCTCGACAAAATCTGCCGTCCCACCACGATTCTTGCCACGAACACCTCCTCTTTAAGTGTCACAGAAATCGCCAGCGTCACCTATCGCGCCAAGAAGTGCCTGGGTATGCACTTTTTCAATCCCGTTCATAAAATGAAGCTTCTCGAAGTAGTGCGGGCATTGGAAACGGACGAAGATACGCTGGCATCTGCCGTTGAAGTAGGGAAGCGGATGGGCAAAGAAGTGGTCGTCATCAAAGAAGCACCCGGATTCATCACCAGCCGCATCAACGCCATGATCGGCAACGAGGCGTTCTACATGTTGCAGGAAGGAATCGCATCGGCTGCGGATATCGACAAAGCTTTAAAGCTCGGCTTAAATCATCCCATGGGGCCATTCGAGTTGGTCGACCTGGTCGGGCTCGACACGCGGCTCAATATTCTGGAATATCTCCACAAATCTTTGGGAGAAAAATATCGCCCCGCTCCGTTGTTGGTGCAGTACGTAAAAGCGGGACGGTTGGGACGCAAGTCGGGGCACGGCGTGTATGAATATCCCCAATCAGAAGTGGCGCCGAAGACAGCCAGCGGGCCAAATGCGCAGCGCAAGCTCGCGCAAGTTAAACATTAGAAACTAAATATTAACTGATCGATTAAGTGACATCGAAGGACGTCCAAAACTCAAACCAGCCAGCGAATCAACTTTTTCCAGTTCCACTCCCTTGCCCGCAATCAGCACCTGAAAACTTTCCCCCATGCCTTCAGGCGTGATCAGATGCTTGAGTTGCAGCGCAGTTTTCGCCCGTTCCTGCGGCATGTGGCAATCCTCAAACGCGTCGGCAAATTGATTCGCTTCGCCAATGCCCATTAAGAACTGCGACTGCGTCACAAGCTTGTGTGTCTGCATGCCTTGTTTTTGCGCCGTAGCTGCAAGCGCCGTGAAGTTCACGTCAGCGGTGATGTCCTGCTCGCCGGGCGCCTCATATGGATTAGCGCTCACAGAATGCTGCCGAATCGCCTTCAGCGTTCCGCGATGGCGTCCGGCAAGTTGCTCTTCGCGCGTATAGCCGTAATCGATGGCGATCAGAAAGCCTCGCTGTATTTTGGCGGTGATTTGCTCCATGATTTCCTGAGCGGCGAGAGACACTTCAACGCGCTCGTCTGCCTCGGGATGAATCGAGTGGCGGTCGAGGAACTCCAATTCATCGCGCGAAGCAGCATCCCAGCTTTCAATCAAGCGGTTGTTGAGAAAACCAACGCGCAGGGAACCGCTGGTGCTGAGAATTTCGACAGGAAGCGCGTCGAAAAATTCATTGGCAAAAACTATGCAGGTCTCTGGAACTTCAATCGATAGATAGTTCGGCGCCAGCGTTGCCTTCCCAGCCGCTAGGTGATGCCCGAGCTTATCCTCGATCCTCTGCCGCAACGCCGGCGAACTCTCAATCAGTACGTAACTCAAGGCGTGAAAGAAATCTGGAAACTTCTTTTCGCACCAGCCCAGCACATCTTGCGCAAATAATCCGCGCCCCGGACCCAGTTCAACTATTTCAATGCGCTCCGGCAAACCGAGAATGCGCCACATCTCCTCAAACTGTCGTGCCAAAAGCCTTCCAAACACGGAATGCACATCGCTCGAGGTATAAAAATCTCCCGCTTTCCCGAACCGTTCCACATTTCGCGAGTAATAGCCAAACTCAGGATCGTAGAGACAAAGTTGCATGTAACGCGAGAAGGGAATCGGGCCGCGCTTACGGATTTCCTGTTCGATCTTTTGCCGCAGCGGATTCACGATTCCCTTTGCCTTCGCTCCTCGCGATCCTGCGGCGTCCGTATGAACATCTCGACAAAGTAGTCATGCAGTGCATCATAAAGCTGCCGCTGAAAGCTCCATTCGAAGTTGGGATGGTCCAGATCGCGCGGATGTAGATCGAAGCAATACGTGTGTACGGGAACCGATGCGTCTTTGAACTGAATGATGACTTCTACTCCCTCGCCCTTGGCCCGAGCAGAAAAATTCAGCAGGGGATGTTCATACAGGCCAAGTTGAGTGACAACGCGGTCGAGCCGGTCGTTCGGAGTTTCGGGCACGCAAAGAATTCTAGTGGAAGAGCAGTAAAAAGTCGTAATAGGAGATTTCTGAACAAAAACAAAGCCGCTGGCTGTTGCCAGCGGCTCACTCTAGCATAACTGCATTTAAATTTGGCCGGTCCCACCATCGACATTCAGATCCACGCCCGTGATGTAAGAAGCCTCGTTGCTGGCCAGGAACAACACCGCATGGCCAACTTCTTCCGGCCTGCCAAAGCGCTTCATCGGAACCCGGTTTTTAATATTCTCCGCGAATTGATCAATCGCGGCCGCCGCCATTCCGCCTTTTTCAAGAATCGGCGTTTCGATCGGCCCCGGACTTACCACATTCACGCGAATGCCCCGGTCCACCAATTCAGCCCCAAACGTTCGTGCCAGCGAACGCACCGCCGCCTTCGTTGCAGAGTAGATCGAAGATCCGGCGTAGCCCTTAGTGCTGACGACCGAAGAATTCAAAACAATGCCGGCATTGTCATTGAGCAGTGGAAGCGCTTTTTGTAGCGTGAAGTAAAGACCCTTCACGTTGATGTTGAAGGTTTCGTCGAAAAGTGGCTCGCCGCTATCGGCAGCAGGAGAAAACTTAGCGATGCCGGCATTGGCAAAGAGCACATCAATCTTGCCGAATTTTGCCGTCACTTCGGCAAAGAGTTTGTCGATGTCGGCCAGCTTTGATACATCCGCCTTTACCGCCAGCGTGCCATTACCAATTGTTTTCACGGCCTCATCCAGAGTTTTCTGGTCGCGCCCCGATATCGCAACTTTCGCTCCTTCGTCATGAAACAGCTTGGCAGTAGCCAGGCCGATCCCGCTGTTGCCGCCGGTAATCACTACAGTTTTTCCTTCAAATCTCTTCGCCATGCAATCCTCCATATAAAATCGCGGAACGCGAGCCGCAGGCTGCCCCGCTTTTATCGATTCGTATACTTTGATGTTTGTCAAAATATCAAAGATTCAGATTATGAGTCACAGCCCACGGGACTATACTCAAATAAGAAATGACCGAGAAGGAGCTGGCAAAGATATCCAAGGCATTGAGTGATCCCACGCGCCTGCACATCTACGAGACCATCTCCGCGCGCCGGGAGATGTTTTGTGGCGAACTCTTGCAACAATGCTCGCTCAGTCCCGGCACAATCTCTCACCATCTTCGAATCTTGGTAGAGGCAAACCTAATCGAATCACGCCGCAAAGGACAATTCATCTACAACCGCGCGCGTCCAGAAACCATCCGCGACTACACTCGTACCCTTAGTAAAATGGCGGGAAAAACAAAAGCCGTCAGCAAAAGCTGACGGCTGAAGCTTATAGCTAAGAGCTGTCCTAACTATTCTCGTACAACAAAACCCCCTCAGTCTTCTCCGCGTCCACAGGCCGGTAAAACAGCTTGTTGTCCTCGAGGAAAACCTCGATAAACGCCGGACGCGTTGTGATCGTTCCCTGAATCAACGCCTCTGACAGAGGGTCTTCTATATACTTCTGCAAAGCCCGCCGCAGCGGACGCGCCCCGTACGAGCGATCCGTCAGCGTCTGGTTCAGGATCCACTTCTTCGCCTCGTCGGCCACCGTTACGGTAATCGACTTCTGCGCCAGGTTCGTGTTGAGCTGCGTAACCATGAGTTCCAAAATCTGAATCAGGTCTGCTTCGCCCAAAGCCAGGAACAGAATGATTTCATCCAACCGGTTCAGGAATTCGGGATTGAAGGTGCGTTTTACCTCGCCCTTAACCAACTCCTCCACCTTGCCCGAAACCATATCGTCTGAAGTCGATTGGAAGCCGAAGCCCTCGCGCTTTTGCAAGTGCCGCGCGCCGATGTTCGACGTCATGATCAGAATCGTGTTCTTGAAGTCGACCGTGTTTCCCAATCCGTCAGTCAATTGGCCGTCTTCAAAAACCTGCAACAGGATATTGAACACATCCGGATGCGCCTTCTCAATTTCATCGAGCAGCACGACTGAATACGGAGCCCGCTTCACCCGCTCGGTAAGCTGTCCGCCCTCCTCGTACCCTACATATCCCGGAGGCGAGCCGATGAGCTTCGAAACCGAATGCTTCTCCATGAACTCCGACATGTCAAAGCGAACCAGAGCTTTTTCTGTGCCGAACATGAATTGAGCCAAAGTCCGTGCCACTTCGGTTTTACCCACGCCAGTCGGCCCCAAAAATAGGAACGACCCGATCGGACGGTTCGGACTCTTCAATCCCGCGCGTGAACGCCGGATCGCCCGGGCCAAAGCGCTGATCGATTTATCCTGAGAAATAATGCGCTTGTGAAGTTCTTCCTCGATCCGCAGCAGCTTCTGCGTCTCTTCTTCCTTGATCGAAGTAATCGGAACGCCGGTCCAGCGCGAAACTACGTCTTCGATGTCTTCGCGACCAACAACTCCGGTCGAAGATTCATCCAGATGATATTTCTCGCGCAGCGCACGCAGATTCTCGCGCTCTTTGCGTTCCTCGTCCGAGTAAAATCGTGCCTTCTCAAACTCATGGTTCGCGATGGCATTTTCCATGCGGTGCACGATGAACTTGATCCGCTTCTGCACTTCGCTGATCTCTTCCGGCTGCGAAGTCTGGCGCAGCTTTACACGAGCCCCGGCTTCATCCACCAGATCGATTGCCTTATCCGGCAGGAAGCGGTCGGGAATATAACGGTTCGAATGCGATACCGCGAAGTTGATAGCGTCGTCGGTATAAGTAACCGCATGGAACTTCTCGTACCGGTCTTTAATGCCGAATAGAACCTTCACTGCATCCGCCTCGTTCGGCGGCGGAACCTTCACTGCCTGGAAGCGCCGCTCCAGCGAACGGTCTTTTTCGATCGACTTCCGATACTCACCGGGCGTGGTTGCGCCGATGCACTGAATCTCGCCGCGCGATAAAGCCGGCTTCAAAATGTTCGCCGCATCGAGCGAACCCTCCGCTGATCCGGCTCCAACCAGCGTGTGCAACTCATCGATGAAGATGATGGAATTCTGCGACTCCATCAGCTCTTTCATAATGGTTTTCAGCCGTTCTTCAAACTGTCCGCGATATTTGGTTCCGGCGACAATTAAAGAAAGGTCAAGCGCTAGAATGCGCTTGTCCGCCAGGAACGATGGAACCTCGCCGTCGGCAATGCGCTGCGCCAAACCCTCAACAATTGCTGTCTTGCCCACGCCCGGCTCGCCAATCAGCACGGGATTATTCTTCGTCCGCCGGCACAAAATCTGAACCACGCGTTCGAGTTCGCCATCGCGTCCAACCAGCGGATCAAGCTGGCTATCCATCGCAGCCTGGGTCAGATCGCGCGAGAACTCGCTGAGAAGGGAAGATTCACGCTGCCGTTGCGGCTGCGCCTTTTCCTGGCTGGTGCGCGCCAGCTCTTCCCGTATGGTCGAGAGCCTCAACCCGCGCTCGTGCAGAATCTCTGCCGCAAAGCACTTTTCTTCCCGCAGCAGCCCCAACAGAAGATGTTCCGTTCCGATGTGACGGTGCGAAAGGCGCTCCGCTTCTTCAGCGGCATAAGCCAGAACGCGCTTGCATTCGTTGCTAAGGGGCAAATCCACCGAGGTCGAAACCTTCTCCCGAATCGTGGTGTGCCCTTCAATCTGCTTGCGGATGGATTCCACCGAGGCATGCGAGCGCAGGAATCGATTAGTCAGGGCTTTGTCTTCGCGCAGGAGCCCCAGCAGCAGGTGCTCTGTCTCTATATAAGGAGACCCGAACTGACTTGCTTCGTAGCGCGCAAAAAAGATCACGCGCCTGGCTTTCTCCGTATAACGTTCAAACATAATGCCCTTCCCCTGAACCCTTCCGGCCGAGAAGGCGTTGGCTCCCGCTCGACCTACCGAAAACCTGATCCGGTGAAACCTGGTCCCGTGTCGTGCCTGGCTTGCATCCTTTGCATTCCACCCTAAACCGCATTATGCAATCAAACCGCCACTGACCCAAGTACTCCAACGTTTTTATAATGTTACCGAAGGCACCTGTTGAAATCTCCCCCGGCTGCCGATTGTCCCAACTTCTTGCACTTTCTCTTACTAATCTTTCGCATCTTAATTGGATGCGTAAAAAATAAACGCGCGAAAATCACACCGCTAACGACTCCGGCGCGACCTCCTCAACCCGCCCACGTTCGATGCGCAGCACGCGATTACAGCGGCGCGCAAACGACAAATTGTGAGTTGCTATTAGAGAGGTGAGCTGGTGCTCGCGATGTAATCGAGCAATCAATTCAAAAACTGCTTCCGCCGTCTGCCCGTCCAAGTCCCCGGTAGGTTCGTCTGCCAGCAACAACTTAGGACCAGTGATCAATGCCCGCGCCAGAGCCACGCGTTGCTGCTCCCCGCCCGAAAGCTCTCCCGAACGGTGATGCCCGCGTTTCTCCAGCCCAACTTCGCGTAGCCAGCGGTAAGCCTGTGGTTCAGCCTCAGTCCAGCTACAACCGCGCAGCAGCAAAGGCATGGCCACATTCTCTGCCGCGGTAAACTCCGGCAGCAAATAGTGAAACTGCCACACAAAACCGGCTTCGCGATTCCGAAACTGCGCTGCCTGGTCCGCCGATAGCGAATTCAGCTTCAATTGGGCGCAGTATACGTCACCGTCCGAAGCCCGATCAAGAGCGCTGAGGATGTGCAACAAGGTACTCTTTCCCGCTCCCGACTCGCCGACGATCGCAAGCATTTCACCGCGCTTCACCTCGAACGATAAATTCTCAAAGAGCATCAAGTCCGATTCGCCGGACCGAAAAACCTTCTTTAAACCTGTAACCCGGAGCAGAGCGTCTTGATCCGTCACCAGTCACCCGTTACATTTGATGCACTACACCCTCGCTACGGTCCATCCGGGACCGACTTTAGGCGGTCGCCAGCGAAGACAGTAGAAGTAGCCATCTTCTCACATTAAGTTTTCGCCCCGACATGGCCCATTCGAACCATGTGGGCGAAATGAAGGCACGCGGGACCAGAAAGCACTCAGGCTTCGACTTTCTCTTCCGCGGCTGCAAGATTCTGCAAAGAGTTTTGATAAGGTTCGCGCGCAATCCCGCGCTCGGTGATGATTGCAGTGACGTATTTCGCCGGAGTTACATCGAAAGCGGGATTTTCGATCTGCACCCCGTCCGGAACCATCTGCTTGCCGGCAATATGCGTGACTTCCCGGGCGTTACGTTGCTCGATCGGAATCTCATTGCCGTCGGCACAGGCAAGATCGACAGTAGAAATCGGTGCAGCCACATAAAACGGAATACCATGCTCTTTCGCCAGAACCGCGACGGTATAGGTCCCGATCTTATTGGCGACATCTCCATTGGCGGCAATGCGATCCGCTCCAACCACAATGGCTCCAATCTTGCCCTGCCGCATCATTGCACCCGCCATGTTGTCGGAGATTACCGTGGTCGGAATATTATCTTTCATCAACTCCCACGCCGTGAGCCGCGACCCTTGCAGAAAAGGCCGCGTTTCGTCTGCATAGACGTGTATCTTTTTCCCTTGCTCGACAGCCGCGCGAATCACGCCCAGGGCTGTTCCATATCCGGCCGTTGCCAGAGCGCCGGCATTACAGTGCGTCAGCACTCCGCCCTCGCTCGGCATCAGCGTGGCTCCATGCCGCCCCATAGCTTGGTTGGCGGCAATGTCTTCGGCGTGCATCCGCTTCGATTCTTCAATCAGCTCGTGCTTGATTTGCGCCAATGGCCGAACCCGCGCGCGTTCAAATTTTTCCCGCATGCGTTGAATCGCCCAGAACAAATTGACGGCCGTCGGACGAGTCTTTCCGATCACGTCACAGATCTGATCGAGTTCTTGTTTCAACTCGCCAACACTCTCTGCCTTCGAATTCTTCATTCCGAGCGCAATTCCCATCGCAGCTGCGACGCCAATCGCGGGGGCTCCGCGCACCACCATCGTGCGGATCACATCGGCCACCTGCTCGTGCGTCTTGCAGGTCACATACGTTTCTTCCATAGGCAGCTTCGTCTGGTCGATGAAGCGTACGCCGTTGTCAGTCCATTCCAGAGTTTCAATCATAAGATTAGTGGTTGATGAGTCGTTGGCTCATCGGTCATCAGTCGTTCGCAATCCGCAGTCGTTCGCAATCCGCACTCGTTTGCAATCATCGAAGCTCTGATGACTGGTCGATTCGGGGTGGCGCAGCGCTTTCAGCGCTGCGATACTGCTACATCCTCAGCAACGGCTTTAGACGCTGAGGTAACCCGGTCACACCCTAAAAACCGAAGGCCGCGTGTCGTCATTCTGCAAAATGTGTTCAGCCCGTACATCATTCGCCGTAAAAATCGAGATAAAGGGAGCCGGTGCCGCTGCCTTCTCTACATTCGGCCTTCCCTTCGCCTCCTCGCGCTCCACCAGGCACATCGCGCCCACAACCTGAAACCCAAACTCTCTCGCCGCTTCAATGGCCTGCACCGTGGATGCTCCAGTTGTGCAAACATCGTCCACGATCACTACCCGCGCACTCTTCTCGCGAAACCCTTCGATCCGCTGGCCGGTTCCATGCTGCTTTTCCGCCTTGCGAACCAGAAAGCCGTTAAACTCCGCGCTCACCACCGAAACCGCAACCACAATGGGATCGGCTCCCATGGTCAGCCCGCCGATGGCCTGCGGCTTCCATCCCCGCTGCCGGATTTCGTCGGCAAAAACTTCGCCCGTCAGCCGCGCTCCCTTGGCATCCAGTGTGGTTGTCCGGCAATCTATGTAATAGTCGCTCGTCCCGCCGGAAGACAATTTGAATTCGCCCAGACGAAAAGATTTGTAAGCCAGCAACCGCAGCAGATCCGAACGCGAAGTATTCATAAAATCCTACGATACCATGGAGATTCAAGCTTCGTCCGAACCCGCTTCCCGCAAGCGTGATAACCTAAACATTCCGCCCCAACCACGTTTCGAGGTATGAAATTGCAGAGTGTTCGAAAGCGCTTCCTTCTCCTTTTTTCGATCTTCTTTTCAATCTTTCTTCTCACAAACTTCGGTTCCGGCCTGTTGCCAGCATTGTTCGCTGAAGGCACGCGCACATGGGAACAATCAAAATTCGACGAGCTGGTTAAAGGTACCGCGACGGATGTGGCCATCCGCAATGCCGGCGGCCTGGAGTTGGCGCCGACATTCAAGAGCCTCTACGCCACGCCTTCCACCTACATTTGGAGCATCGCAGCCGACAGCGCCAGCAACGTTTATGTTTCGGCAGGAGCTCCCGCGCGCGTGTATCGCATCACGCCTGACGGCAAAGCGGCTATTATTTTTGAGCCAAAAGAACTCCAGGTGCAGGCGCTAAGAATCAGCTCCGATGGCGCGATCTACGCAGCCACCGCTCCTGATGGCAAAGTCTACAAGATCGAACACAAGCCGGGCAGCAAAGCCCAGGCGAAGGCCGATCCGCAGACTTCTTCTTCCGATAAAAACGACAAAGTCAATGAGAAAGAAGCCGCAAAGCCCGCTGTCGATCCTTCCTGGAGTTCTTCGGTCTACTTTGAACCGGGCACGAAATATATCTGGGATCTCGCTCTCGACAAGTCCGGCAATCTCTACGTTGCCACCGGCGATCATGGTGAAATTTATCGCGTCACGCCCAACGGCGAGCACGCCGTTTTTTTTAAGAGTGACGAAACTCATATTCGTGTCCTGGCC
This sequence comes from Candidatus Aquilonibacter sp., assembly GCA_035486715.1. Taxonomy (GTDB): domain Bacteria; phylum Acidobacteriota; class Terriglobia; order Terriglobales; family Acidobacteriaceae; genus Sulfotelmatobacter. The sequence goes on along the minus strand of DATHMV010000024.1, from coordinate 72,425 downwards.
TTCGATGCGCAAGGCAACTTGATTGCAGGCTCCGACGGCAGTGGTCTCATCTATCGTATTTCTCCCACAGGCGAGGGATTTGTTCTCTACAGCGCACCGAAAAAAGAAATCACGGCCATGGGGCTCGACGCAGCAGGGAATATCTACGCCGCCGCTGTCGGCGAGAAAAAAAGCTCAGGTGGTTTAGGTTCCTCAGGTTTCTCCGCGGCGCTGTTAACTATGGGCGTAACCGCCCCGCCCGCAGGCACGACTTCGCAAGTTCCCGGCATGAGTATCACCACTGCGCCTACGGGACCTGCCATTACTGGAGCGTTTCCATTTCCGAGCCCCGGAGCCGGTAACGGTTCCGACGTCTACCGCATCGCACCCGATGGCTCTCCGACCCGCGTCTGGACTTCGCACGAAGACATCGTCTACGCCCTGGCCTTCGATTCGCAAGGCCGCTTGCTCGCCGGCACAGGAAATCGCGGCCATATTTTTGCCATCACTGGGTTGGATGATTTTTCCGATCTGTTGAAGGCCTCGGCTTCGCAAGTAATGGCATTCGCCAAAGCGCCGAACGGCGGTGTGTATGCAGCGACCAGCAACCTCGGCAAAATATTTCTCCTGGGTCCGGGACCGGCAGCCGAAGGTACCTACGAGAGCGACGTTTTCGACGCCAAAATCTTCTCGCAATGGGGACGTGCCGAGTTTCGCGGCACAGGCAGTATCGATCTATATGCGCGCAGCGGCAATGTCGATAATCCCGACCGCAACTGGAGCGCCTGGAAAAAGATCGATCTATCGAAGAATGACGAAACCGGAATTCCATCTGCCCGCTATGCACAATGGAAAGCCGTGCTCCATGCCGGGAATACGGCTCCGGCGGTCGACAGCGTGGCGCTGAATTATCTGCCCAAAAATGCCGCGCCCGAAATCGACGACGTAACTGTGCAGATCGGCGTCAAATATCAGCCCACGCCAAAAAGCTCTGGCGCAATCACGGATTTATCCAGCGGGTCTGCGACCGTACATTTTGAAGCCCAGCCCTCCAGCACGCACGATCGCGATTCCATCGGCGTGAAGTGGAACGCACACGATGAAAACGACGATCAATTGGTCTACTCCGTTTACTACCGCGGCGATGAATCGACTCGCTGGCTGCTGCTCAAAGACAACATCTCCGACAAGGCGTATTCCTTCGATGCCAGCTTGCTTCCGGATGGCGGCTATACGGTTAAAGTAGTCGCATCCGACGCGCCATCGCATTCGCCGGGCGAAGCCTTGAGCGCTTCCAGGGAAAGCCGCCGCTTCGAAGTCGATACGACTCCGCCGCGCATTGAAAATCTAGCGGCAGCTCTCGATGCCGGCCAAATTCACGTCACCTTCAAAGCCGTCGATGGATTTTCTCCCATCAAACGCGCCGAATTTTCAGTGGACGCCGGTGAGTGGAAGTATGTGGATCCCACAGGTCAAATCTCGGATGCGAAGGCAGAAAACTACGATTTTCGCACCACACCGGAAAACGGCAAGGATGGCGCAGCCTCTGCTGAGCATGTGGTTGTAGTCCGTGCCTACGATCGTTATGACAATATGGGTGCGGCGAAAATTCTAATCCACGCCAGGTAGGAGTTCAGGCAGTCTTCGGATTTTTCCACGCGGAAAGATCGCGCTGCAGAATGGTCTCGAGTTCGTCGATCTCAGGGCGGAGTTTTTCGTGCAGCGGAGCCAATATATCCGCCGGTAATTTAGGAAACGGCGGACCGCCTCCCAGCACAAATTTTCGCAATCGTGAGCGCTTGAATGCGCTGACCATCCGGTCCATCCGCCGCGCCTTCAGCCAGTCGGCCAATAATGTAGCGCTTCGCGTGCGGTAGTAGCTGCGGGGATGGGTCATGTGCTCCGAATCATGCACAAACCCATATTGCCAGCGTGCCAGTTTGAAGCGCGGCACGCCAATAAAATCAACCAACGAATCCACAAACTCCTGCGGCGTTTCGCGCAGATCGTCATAAACCATGGCTAGAACCTTATCTTTGCCGAATGAACGCCGCCATAATTTCAGGTTACTGGCATATCTGCTCGATTCCATCAGCTCCGGGTCGCGCTCGATCGCTTCCTCAAACTCCCACGGAATCAGGCCATAGGCGCGTTTTAATCGATAGAGCGATACGATTCGTTCCACTGGATTGCGGAAGACGCAAACAATTATCGCCTCCGGCACCGTCTGCGCCATCCGTTCCCGCGCCGCTGTAGAAGCGAAATAAGTTGGCGCGATTTCCCCAATTTTTCTCTGGCTGTCTGCGTGGTAGTGGTCCAGATACCATTTCACGCCGCGTTGAAAATGAGTATCGAAGAATCTTGTTTCCTTCGAGGGACTGGGCAGGACAGTGTGTGGGCTTAATATTTCATGGAGCCAACTGCTGCCGGTGCGCGGCGGTCCGATCACAAAAAATGACGGAAGAGATCTTTCGTCGATAGCAAGCGGTTGAGCGCCGGTTTGATCGGCTACGTGCGCAAACGTCTCATCGCAAGTTGTTTCCGCTGCGCTACGGTACTTGGCCCCGGCTGTCTGCTCCAGTTCGTCCATGTCCCCTCAAGCAATAATTCTTGGGCAAACCGCCGGCTCACGATACTGATTTCGGACAATTGCTTCCGCCTGAGTCGACGCATACTTCAACTACATTGCAATTACGAAGTGGCGAAAAACAGACCGCTTATGGAACTGGCCTGCATACAGCCAATACCTGATGTACCAGTGGATGATTCGGATGAAGATTTCCCGCCGGAGGTTGTCGATTTTTTTGTGCAGATGTTTTGTTGTAGATGGAATAAACCAGTTTTACGTCAATCCTTCGCCTTCCTCCAGCTCCGCTTCCGCCGGCAAGCTCTCCATCAAATGAAGCGGTCCGGCCCGCCGCAGATCGGGGAATAACCAGGTCCAGAATGCAATCACCAGCAGTGTTCCCACCCCGCCCAGCACCACCGCGGGAACTGTCCCGAACCACTGCGCCGTTAACCCCGATTCAAATTGTCCCAGCTCATTCGATGTCCCGATGAAGACCATATCTACCGCCATCACTCGCCCTCGCATTTCGTCGGGCGTGCGCAGTTGCACCAGCGTGGCGCGAATGATCACGCTGACCATGTCGGCCGCGCCTAACGCGATCAGCGCAATCAGCGACAGTGTCAGACTTGTCGAAACTCCAAAAATAATCGTGCAAATTCCAAATCCCGCCACCGACCACAGCAATGCCGGCCCCGCTCGCCCGCGCAACGGTCGATGAGCCAATGCAACCGCCATCAGCGCCGCTCCGACCCCCGGTGCGGTGCGCAACAATCCCAGTCCCCAGGGTCCTGTGTGGAGAATTTCCCGCGCGTAGACCGGCAGCAACGCTACCGCGCCTCCCAACAATACCGCAAACAAATCCAGCGAAATTGCCCCCAGAATCAACTTTTGCCGCCATATGAAATTTAACCCCGCGAAGACCGTTTTCATCGTCATCGGTTCGCGCTTGCGCGCCTGCGGACGGGTTTTGATCTTGAACATCGAGAGCAACGCGCCCAGCGCGGTAAGCATGGCGAGAGCATAAACCGCGGACGGTCCATGAAACGCCGCATACAGAAGGCCTCCCAGCGACGGGCCGAGAATCGTAGCCGCCTGAAACGTCGTAGCGTTCCACGCCACCGCATTGGCGAAGTGCTCTTCTGGAACCAGTTGCGGCAAAATCGATCGGCTGGCCGTGCCATTGAAAGATCGTGCAATGCCCAGCAGCACCAGCACCACATAAATGGGCCGTACCGAGTGAACGCCCAGTTCTGTGATCAAGAGAAAAAGGCAAGAGCACAGCGCATATCCCGCATAACAGACGCTCAGGACTCTGCGGCGCTGAAATCGGTCGGAGGCATGTCCGGAAACCAGAAACAGCAGAATGCCGGGAAGAAATTGCGCCAGCCCGACCAGCCCTAGATCGAGCGCGCGTTTGGTGATGTCATAAACCTGCCACCCCACGGCAACCGCCTGCATTTCAATTGCAGCCACAATGAGAAATCGCGCAATCTGAAACAGGACAAAATCCGGATGCGTGAAGGCGGCACGTCCAGCTTTGGGGTCGACAGTGGTGGGCATTGATCTTCTAATGTGCCATAGAAAATGGTAAGCGTGCTTAGTAGTGATACCATTCTTCCACGTAAGATCGCGTCAAGCGAATCAGGCTTCGACGCAAGTCTTCACATGTCCGTTCTCTCTAACAGCCCGATCCATTCTTCCTGGCCGGAATTGCCGCTCGACGCATGGCAGGACACCTACGCCACGCTGCATATGTGGACGCAAATTGTTGGCAAGGTGCGTCTAGCGCTCAGCCCGCGCATCAATCATTGGTGGGAAGTCCCGCTCTACGTGAACGCTCGCGGCCTCACCACCTCTGCCATCCCCTACGGCGATGGCGTTTTCGAAATTCAATTCGATTTCATCGAGCACAAGCTCGATATCTGGACAAGCTGGGGCATGTCCCAATCTCTTCCGCTCAAGCCGCAATCGGTCGCCAGCTTTTATGCCGCATTTATGTCCGCCTTGTCCGCGCTAGGCATCAAGGTCAAGATCTGGAGCATGCCGGTCGAAATTCCAAATCCCATTCGCTTCGAGAGCGATACCCAGCACGCCTCCTACGATCCCGAATACGCGCACCGCTTTTGGCAAATATTGGTTTTGTGTCAGAACGTTTTTCAGGAATTTCGCGCCGGCTTTATCGGCAAAGATAGTCCCGTGCATTTTTTTTGGGGAAGCTTCGACCTGTGCGTGACGCGTTTTTCCGGCCGCCGCGCGCCCGCACGCGAAGGAGCCGATTCCATTACGCGTGAGGCCTATTCGCACGAGGTAATCAGTGCGGGATTCTGGCCCGGCGGAGGCGACATAAAAGGCCCGGCGTTCTACGCCTACGCCGCACCTGAGCCGAAAGGTTTCGCCCAACAACTTGTGCGGCCCGAGGCGGCTTATTATCATCCACAGATGAAAGAGTTTTTGCTGATGTACGATGACGTTCGCCGCGCGCCATCACCGCGGGAGGCGTTGCTCGCCTTCTTGCAGAGCACTTATGAAGTCGGCGCAAACTTGGGGAATTGGAACAGAAAAGAGCTGGAGAGGCCTTGAAATCGTAGCGGTGTGGGAGACTGATAAATGTCAAGCAAGTGCAAACATCTCGATCAAATCAAGTTCACCACCACCAAAACACACGTTTGCGAAGAGTGCGTAAAACTCGGCGACACCTGGGTTCATCTGCGCATGTGCATGGTGTGCGGGAAGGTGGGCTGCTGCGATTCGTCCAAAAATAAGCACGCCACCAAACATTTTCATCAAGTCGCGCACCCCGTCATGCGCTCCATCGAGCCAGGAGAGAATTGGATTTGGTGCTACGTGGATGAAATGATCGCCGGAGAAGTAGACGCGTAGCGAACGCTCTCGCCCGACGCAGCTACTTCGAAATCGGCGTCAAAAGAAAACCGTGCTGCTCACTATGAATAGTTCCCTGGCCGGTAATTTGTCCACGTACATTGATCGCGCTCGCCAAGCTTAGCTCCCATCCCGACCCATGTGGAATGAGCGAGTTCAAGTCTTGCATTCCGTTTTTGCTTGTCCACATGAAAGCAGTAAACCCGGACCAACCCACTACCTGACCGTTATCGTTGATGCCAAACGCCGTTGCCCATCCCTGGCCGGGCAGAGTCCCTAAATTTTCTACGGTATGGGTTTGGTCGTTATGCCAGAGAACCGCGTCATTGCCGTTACCGCCAACAATCTCGCCTTGATCGTTGATGCCATTGCCTGAAGCGCCCACTTCGCTTGGAAGCCCCGGCAACGCTTGCATCCCGCTTTCTTTCGTCCAGACAAATGCGTGCCACTGTCCGTCGGCCGCGTTCGAATAGCCTACGATCTGGCTCACAACGTTGATTGCAATTCCTTGGCTGTAGTAGCCGCCGGGAAGCGTGCCCAAATCCTCCATACCGCTCTGTGGGGCCCACAGGATCGCATGGGCCTCAGCACTGGCGCTATCCGAATACCCCGCAACCTGTTCCAGATCGTTAATTCCGTTGGCTCGGCTCTCCCTGCCTCCAGGCAACGTACCTAGGTTTTTGAGCCCATTGCGGTTCCACATCACCGCATACTGCGCCTGCAACCCGTTGTAATCGGAATACCCAACTACGTCTCCCAGAGAATTCAGCCCCTCCCCAACGCTAAAGTCAGTCTCGGGAGGGATCGAACCGAGATCAAGCAAGCCAGTTCTCTCACTCCAAAGAGAACCGTGATCATCACCGTTCGCCAGACGGGCGTAGCCCGCCACGTCGCCGAGAACATTTACAGCATTGCCCTGGCTCACCGTGCCGCCGGAAAATATGCCCAAGTCGGTAATGCTGTAGCTTTGCGCCGTCGCGTACGAAGCCAAAACAAACAAGGACAACGTCAATATCGGAAGCCGCCCGGTTGTAACCATTGTTGCATCTCCAAGGTGGAGTTGCGATCGCGAGATTCTCAAACTAAGGAAGGGGCGCGTCACCCGTCGAGGAAACGAACGCAGGCATTATCCTCCCGGCATGGGAAGCGGTCAAGGTGGGGAAATGTAAATTCTGCAGCTAGGAGGGATCGCTGAAAGGCAGGAAAAAATTGAAAGGGCCGCGACATTGGTTATGCTCTAGCTGCTAACTCCTGCGAGGGAGTCAACCGCGTGGACGCATGTACCGTCACAGCCCCTTGATGCGATCACTGTTTTCACAGTCCCAAACCCCAACTGATCCTCGCAGAACCGTCGGTTTTATTTGCGGTTTGGCTGCCTCTCAGGTTGCCCCGCTAGGCTGATCACTCAGTCTACTTCGGGTCAGCAAGGTTTATTTCGCTGTCCCTTTCAACCGTCGACGGAAGTAACCTTAACAGAAAGTTAAAAAACGTCAACGCAAACTATTGGTGCAGTGTGGCACCACGAGCCTGTGCATAACGATAAGTGCAAGTAACAGTAATTTCACCGCTTATTAATTTGCGTTTTCAATTCGGACTGGTTTTTCACAGAAGCTTGCACAACTTCCCGAAATCGCAAAAACCTTGGCGGAACCAAATATTCACCTTGACGCCAAAACATTCTCGGGGCATGGTGATAACAGCAGTGAACCCGTGATGTCGGAACTAGTGGCCTACGTGGATGGTGGTTGCCTGGGTAATCCGGGGCCATCGGGTATTGGGGTGATTATCGAAGGCTGCGCCAGCGGCCCCATTCGCATCGCCAAGTGGATCGGCCATCAGGATAATAACGTTGCCGAATACGTGGCCCTGATGGAAGCCTTGCAGTGCGCCGTTTCTTTGAAGGCGCAAACCCTGCACGTCTACTCCGACTCCCAAGTGGTCGTCCGGCAGATGCGCGGCGAGTACGTTTGCCGCAGCCCACGCCTCTATTCTCTCCATTGGACCTGCCGCAAGCTGGCTCGCGCCCTCAAATTCTCCATCTCTCACGTGCCTCGCGAAAACAACGTAGAGGCAAATCGTCTGGCCAACACAGCCGTGCGCAAGCGCCCTTAAAGCTGTCTGTTCGGGGAAACTGCACCATTGGCTTGTGACTTTCGAGTATCCAACTTCTTGACAGCCATGCTGCACCAAGCGAGACTTCAATTATTGACTCCTAAAATCTAAAGGTAAGCACTACCGGGCGGATCGCATTCGAAGCCGCTTCGGCTTTCATCGTTAGTTTGATAAAAGTGGTTTTTTAAGCATGGAAGATCAGTCGATTCTCGAACACGCCTCCTTGTCACCCGAGGCAAAGGTGCCCGTCCCTGTGAAGCGCGTCCGGCGGCCGGAAGCCGCAAGCGTGTCCGCAAGAATTGCCGCCGCCAACGCTCGGCTTACGCTCTCTTCCGAACCCGGCCTGCGTTTTCCCGGAGAGGATTCCGGCCGTTCCCTGGCCGAAATGGCAGAAAGAGATCTGGACGCCGCTCTGCAGTTGCTGGTGGACCGTGCCCAATACATTACCGGAGCGAGCGGAGCCGCCATCGCCCTGCGCCGCGGCGAGCATAACGATATGCTGTGCCGTGCTACCGTCGGCGCGAACGCGCCCGAGTTGGGCGCATTGCTGTCGATGGAGTATGGTCTTTCCGGCGAAAGCGTGCGTACCCGTCAGGTATTGCGCTGCGACGACGCCGAACGTGACCCGCGAGTGAACCGCGAAGTTTGCAGCGAGTTGGGAATCGCATCGGTAGTGGTGATGCCGATTGTCCGGGAAAAACAAGTGCTTGGAGTTTTCGAGCTGCTCTCCGGCAAAACCAAAGCCTTCGACGATCGCGATATTTCCGCCTTACTGCGTCTCAGTGAAATGGTGGAAACCGCCGTCAGCCACGCCGTAGGCGCGCAGATTATACCCGCAAATCCGCCGGCGGTGGAGAGCGAGCCCCAACCGAATCCAGTCCAGGTTGAGAAATTGCAACCTGAATTCCAAGAAGCTCCAATGGCGCCGGCGGCCGTTGCGGCCGCGCCATCTGCAAGCTTAGCGACCCCGGAAATTTCCTCGCCCAAACCGGAAGAATCAGAAACACCCAACCCAGAACCAGTCGCTAGCACCCCGAAGAAGCCTTTATTCTGGTCAGCCGCAATGCGGGCGCAGGATAGCGGCCGCGCTAAACCGAATTCAGAAATCGGTGACGTGCCCCTGAGTTTAAGAAATCTGCAAAAATGCCAGGCCTGCGGATTTCCCGTGTCGCAAGGCCGCACCTTCTGCGTGGAATGCGAAGAAAAGCAATGGCGCGGCCATCTTCCGCAGCCCAAAACTGCGCCGGTCGCGACCCAGGATATATTGCCACCAGCCAATGCCAGTCACGCCGCAGCGGAGACGACGGCAACGGGTGTTCAAAACACTTCTTTACCTGCAAGCGTAACTCAGTCTACTGAGATCGCAAGCACTGCAGTCGCAGAAGCGGAGCCTTCCGTTTCCACTCCGGCAATTGCAGCTGTCAAGACCGTCGAGAATTCGAATGTAATATCAGTGGATCAGGCAATTTCCGAAGAATCTTCCAAAACTTCAAGAACTGCAGCTTCAGCGGCGCTTCCCGATACTCCTGCCCCCGACAACTCCGCTCCATTCTTGAGTTCGGCGATGCAATCGGAATCATGGTTCGCCAAAAACAAATACATCCTCGGCGCTCTGTTACTGGTTGTGGTCGTGATCGGCGCAATCGCCTGGCTGCACTAAACGCTTATATCCACTCCGACGATTCTTTTCATGAAACTCTAGTCGGCCCATTACAATCTTCTTCCTGACCTTATAGTTCTTATAGGAAATTCTCGGGAGGATCGATGCATCCACGAGCAAGGCGTGCCGTTGCGCAATATTTTCTTCTGTCCCTGCTTCTGAGTGTATGCGCCGCCGCCCAAAGCGCCGAGCAGCGCACATCCTTGTACCTGGAGCACATTCGCAAGCAACCGCCTCTTTTACTCGCATTCGTGCACGACCTGCCCAAAGGCGGAGACTTGCACAACCACCTCGACGGCGCGATCTATGCCGAAGATCTCATCGACTTTGCCGCCGCCGGCAACCTATGCGTCGACCGCACATCCTCCCGCCTTCTGGCCCCACCCTGCGACGCCTGCGAAACCTACACCGCCAAACCAGCTGCCCGCTGCGCCTACGGCGATCAGGTCCTCTATAACCAGATGATCGACGCCTGGTCCATGCGCAATTGGAAATCCGGCGACGAATCCGGCCACGATCATTTCTTTGCCGCCTTCGACAAATTCGGCCTCGCGTCGTACACGCACGTGGCGGGAGCAATCGCCGCGGCCACGAATCGCGCCGGCATGGATCATTTGCAATACGTCGAGTTCATGCACACTGCCGATGCCGGTGGCGCCGCCCAACTCGCTGCAAAAGTAGATTGGAATCCGGACTATGCCAAGATGCGCGAAGCCTTGCTCGCCGCCGGCCTGAAAGACGTAGCTGCCGACACTAGCAAACGCCTCGCCGCCGACGATGCTCGTGCCAAAGAAATTCTCAAGTGCGGAACCTCCGACGCTGCTCCCGGATGCAACGTAACCGTCCGCTATCTCTATCAAGTGCTGCGTGGCCTGACCCACGAAATCGTCTTCGCACAAATCCTTCTCGGTTTCGAACTCGCCTCCACCGATCCGCACTTCGTCGGCCTGAATCTCGTCATGCCCGAAGACTGGTACGTGCCCATCCACGATTTCAACCAGCACATGGCGATGATCGACTACCTGCACAGCATCTACCCCAAAGTTCACATCACGCTCCACGCAGGAGAGCTGGCAATGGGACTCGTCCCACCGGAAGATTTGTCATTTCACATCCGCGCCTCGGTAGAGCGGGGCCACGCCGAGCGCATCGGCCACGGCGTCTCAGTCATGGAGGAAAAAGATCCCATCGCCCTTTTAAAAGAAATGGCCGAACGCAATGTATTGGTGGAAATCGCGCTGACCTCCAACGATCTGATCCTGGGCGTAAGTGGTGACGATCACCCGCTGCCGATTTACATGAAGTACGGAGTTCCAGTAGCGCTGGCGACCGACGACGAAGGCGTCTCCCGCTCCGACATGACGCAGGAATATCTCCACGCGGCCGAGACCTATCACTTCACCTACGCAGAGCTGAAACGCTTCGCCCGCCAAAGCCTGGAACACAGCTTCCTCCCCGGCCAAAGCTTATGGGCGGATACAAAGCTGGTCTTCCGCAGGGCACAAGCGTGTATTGGCGATGCGCCGGATGAAGAGAAGCCGTCAGCGACATGCGAACAATTTCTAGCGGCGAACGAACGAGCCCGCGAGCAATGGAAGCTCGAAACCGAATTCGCCAAGTTCGAGAAAAAATACTAGCGGCACTGCCTCGGGCAGTTGGTGGAAGAGCGGCGCTTTAGCGCCGCGTAAAGCCCCCGAGGTACTTGCCAAGCACACTCTATGGACAACCTCTTCACCCAAGCCGAAACCGCCACCCAATCCATCCTGCAACGAACCCAGCTCCGCCCAAGAATCGGCCTGGTCCTGGGCTCCGGCCTGGGAGCCTTCGCCGACTCCCTCACCAACCCGACCCGCATCCCTTACTCCGAAATCCCAGCCTTCCCACGCTCCACAGCCATAGGCCACGCCGGACAAATGGTCATCGGCAAAGCCAACGACGTCCAAGTAACCGCCATGCAAGGCCGCGTTCACCTCTACGAAGGCTATACCGCGCAGCAAGTTGCCTTCCCGATCCGCGTCTTCGGACGCATGGGAATTCGCGCCGTCATCCTCACCAATGCCGCCGGAGGCATCAACCTCAACTACCAGCAGGGAGCGTTAGTCCTAATCCGCGACCACATCAACTTGCAGGGAGCAAATCCGCTCATCGGCTCCAACGACGACCGCTTCGGCGTCCGCTTCCCCGACATGACTCACGCATACGCAAGTGACTACCGGAAGATCGCTCAGGAAGAAGCCACCAAACTCGGAATCACGCTACAGGAAGGCATTTACGCCGCGTTGCCGGGCCCAAGCTACGAAACACCGGCAGAAATCAACTATCTCCGCACCATCGGCGCCGATTTGATAGGCATGTCGACCGTCGCCGAAGTGATCGCCGCCCGCCATATGGAGATGAAAGTTTTAGCCATCTCCTGCGTGACGAATATGGCCGCCGGAATCATCGACCAACCACTCTCCCACAAAGAAGTCATGGAAACCGGCGAGCGTGTCAAATCCAGCTTCGAAGCCCTATTGCGCGCAGTGCTACCGCGAATTAAGCAAGAAGTGTCACGCTGAGAGCTGCTTATTACACTCCTCGACTTCTTGTCATCCCGAGCGCAGCGCGGGATCCTGGTGTTTGTTTGCAGCATCGCGACACGTAGTGCAAGCAAGAGCCAAGATTCCTGCTTCCGCTCGGAATGACACACCTTTTTGAATTATGAAATTACTTCGCCGCCCGCGCAATCTCCAACTCTACCGGCGGTTTCACTCCATACGTCCCTGCAAAACTCCCCTGATTCACCGCCAGCGCGACATGTCCGCGCGAATCGATATATAACAAAGCCTGCCCCACCGGAACATCGCTGAAAGTCTTCACAAACCGAATCTTCATCTCTTTCCCACCAACTCGAACCGGAACTTCCTGCCCACGCTGATAACCCAGCTTTAAAAAATCTTCGGCATCAAGATTCGTCACCAAATTCCCAAACGGACCATCCGTCGCAATCACCTCCGCCGTTGCCCCGAGATCATCTACCCGCGCCGTTTTCAACTCCAACCGTACCAGCGCCGCCACCGGCATCTCCGGACCCACCTTCGTCCAATCCTCGCCATGCGCCACATGCGCTCCCACCGGAGAAAAAATATCGCGCCCGTGAAATGTCGAAGATAACTTCGTCCCGATCATCCAATCGGTATTCGTAATCTCATGCACGCCCTCAATCCCATCGCGTTGCTCCACCAGCGTGAGCAGCCCATTATCCGGCAAAACAAAATACTGTCCGCGCTTTGATTTCGCCACAATCGCTTTGCGTGTGCTTCCTACCGTCGGATCGATCACAACCACAAATACCGTGCCCGCCGGATAATAAGGCGTAGCCCCGTACAGAAACCGCGCACCATCGAGAATGGAAAACGGCGTGACCTCATGCGTAAGATCGACAATGCGCACATCGGGCACAATCGAATACATCACGCCGCGGCAGATCGCCACCGAATCATCCACTACTCCGAAATCAGTCATAAAAACAATCGTCTGCGGATATTTCGATGTTTGCGCCGCCATCGGCGAGAGCGCCCAGAACATAACCAATAGCACCGCGGTCGCCACCGCTACCGCATGGGAGAGCATAGACATGCGCAGCACAGTGAAAGAGCGGCGCTTCAGCGCCGCGATAGCGTCAAATAGAATTCGGGCTTTAGCCCCGGCGTTTCTCATCTCTTAAATGTCCTTGAAAGAAAGTGTCTTCGTGGCTTGCAAGAATACGCGGGTACGCGCCGAGCTAGCAACTCCAAGCCATGCACACAGGCGTCGTACTTCTCAAATTACTCAATTACCCAATTTCAAAATTCCTGCCCGCTCCGATCTATAATGTCCTTTCACACAGCAAGGAGATATTCATGCCAGAAGCCATCCCCGAAAAATACCGCGATCTTTTCCAAAAGCGCGCCTTCGCCAGCCTGGGCACGCTGATGCCCGACGGACGCCCGCAAGTCACGCCCGTCTGGGTCGACTACGACGGCGAACACGTCATCTTCAACTCCGCCAAAGGCCGCCAGAAAGATAAAAATGTTCGCCGCGACCCGCGCGTCTCGCTGGCCCTGATCGATCCCGAAAATCCCTACCGCTATCTGGAAATCCGCGGCCGCGTAGTAGAAATCACCGAAGACGGCGCTAGCGCCCACATCGACAAGATGGCAAAGAAATACCTGGGCGTCGACAAATACCCCTACGGCCAGGCGGGCGAAGTCCGCGTGCTCTACAAAATCAAACCCGAACATACCCAAGTGATGGGCTAATGATCGTAGCGCCGCCGTCGTGTCGGCGTCGAGTATAGCGTTATGAAAGTTGATTTTGGGTGGCGCAGCGCTGAGCATTGCGATCTGCCAACACACCGTTGAAGAGCGGCGCTTCAGCACCGCGATCGAACGATTCGTATCACGGCACGCCTTCAGGGCGTGCCCCCAGGATCTGATTTCCTAAATTGCACTTTTAGGCGCTGCCGCAGCCGACTAGGAGCCGATCATCCACACCTACAACCTCTGCCTTCTCGGCTTCGGCAACGTCAACCGCACCCTCGCCGAACTACTCCGTGCCCGCGAAACAGAACTCCGCAACCGCTACGCAATAAACTTCCGCATCACCGGAATCGCAAGCCGCACACTAGGGTGGATCGCCAACCCCGAAGGCCTAGATGTCCATGTGGCGCAGCCGCCCTCGGCTGCGAAATCTGGAAAGCCAAATCAAACTCTATCCAACATCGAAGACTGGCTAACCGCCGCCCAGGCCGATGTCCTCTTCGAAGCGACCTCGCTCAATGTCCAAACCGGCCAGCCCGCCATTGACCACATCCGCGCCGCCCTTCACCACGGAGCCCACGCTATCACCGCCAACAAAGGGCCAATCGTCCACGCCTACCGCGAACTCCGCGACCTGGCCGTCGCGCAAAACAAGCGCTTCCTCTTCGAATCCACGGTGATGGATGGCGTGCCGATTTTTTCGCTGTTCGATCAGTTGCCCGCGATTCATCTGCAAGGCTTTCACGGCATCCTGAATTCGACAACCAACGTCATCCTAAGCGGAATGGAAAACGGCGGAGGCTTCGAAGAAGCGCTGAAGAAAGCCCAACAGCTAGGAATAGCCGAAACCGACGCCACCCACGACATCGACGGCTGGGACGCCGCCGTAAAAACCGCCGCACTGATCACCGTTCTAATGGATGTTCCGATACGTCTGGAAGAAATCGAGCGAGAAGGAATTCGCGATCTGAGCGCAGAAGCCGTCCGCACGGCAAAAAAAGAAGGCCGACCTTACAAGCTAATCTGTCGCGCGAATAAAACAGAGAAGGGAATTATAGCTAGCGTTCGCCCCGAACAAATCCCGCCAACCGACCCCATGTCCCAAATCGCCGGCGCATCGTCCTACATCTATTTCGAAACCGACATCTTCCCCGGCCTCGCCATCACGGAAGAAAATCCCGGCCTATACGCAACCGCCTACGGCATGCTGGCAGATTTTGTCCGAGCCGTAAAATAATCTCGCGAAGAATTGGTTTTGGGAGGGGCACGGCTTCAGCCGTGCCGTTAAGACATCTCGCGACGTGCGGCTTTAGCCGCTGAGGTGCTCGCCTTAGATTCCTCGAATGAACACGTATGTACAAATGTCGATAAAAAGGGCCGCCCCAAATCCAATGGCTAGTCTCAGCCAGATGGACCTAGCCGGGTCACTCGCAATCCACGCTATGAGCCCAACCGCAAGGCCCTCGCAAGATGCGGCGGTCCAGAGAGCTTTCATCGCACTGCTACCAATCGAGGCAATATCTTTTTCGCGTCCTCTGACTCCAACAAGATCTCCGTACGCGATCCCTTGTCCGACATAGCTCAACCATGCGAAGCAGCAACGATGAACAGCACCGCCGAGAAAATGTAAAGAATGACCTTCTTGCCCCGCATGTCGTCACTCCGGAGCGAGATTATCGCATTACCCGTCGGCAGAATCCACAAACGCCCCTCGCCATGCTTAAATTGGATATCATGCCAACGACTGAACCCCTCGCCCCCGCTCTCGACCTAACCCAAATCCGCGCCCAATTCCCCGCTCTCTTCCAAACCGTAAACAACTACCCCG
Source organism: Candidatus Aquilonibacter sp. (assembly GCA_035486715.1). Lineage (GTDB taxonomy): Bacteria > Acidobacteriota > Terriglobia > Terriglobales > Acidobacteriaceae > Sulfotelmatobacter. The sequence goes on along the minus strand of DATHMV010000024.1, from coordinate 57,117 downwards.
CCGTGTTCTTCGACGGCCCCGGCGGCACGCAAGTCCCGCAGCGCATCATCGACGCTATCTCCAACTACCTGCGTCGCGACAACGCCAACACCGGCGGTGCCTACGCCACCAGCCGCAACACCGATGCCATGCTAGCCGAAGCACGCGCCGCCATGGCCGATTTCCTCAGCTGCGGCGCCGCCGAAGTCGTCTTTGGCCCCAACATGACCACGCTCACCTACATGATGTCCCGCGCGATTGGCCGAGAGCTGCAACCCGGCGACGAAATCCTGGTAACGCGCCTCGATCACGACGCCAACGTCTCCCCCTGGCTGGCATTGGAAGAAAAAGGCGTGACCATCCGCTGGGCTGAAATCAACAAAGAAGACTGCACGCTCGACCTCGCGGACCTGGCAGCGAAGCTGAACAAGAAAACGAAGCTGGTAGCCGTCGGCTACGCCTCAAACGCAGTCGGCACTATCAATCCGGTAAAAGAAATCGTGCGCCTGGCCCACGACGCCGGAGCGCTCGCCTACGTCGACGCTGTCCACTACGGCCCCCACGGCCTGATCGACGTAGCCGCGCTCGACTGCGATTTCCTCGTCTGCTCCACCTACAAATTCTTCGGCCCGCACATGGGCGTGCTCTTCGGCAAGCGCGAGCATCTCCAGCGCCTGCGCCCCTACAAAGTCCGCCCGCTGACCGACGCGATTCCCAACCGCTGGGAGTGGGGCACTCTAAATCACGAATGCATAGCCGGAATCACTGCCTGCGTAGACTACGTAGCCAGCCTTGGGAACGAACCATGTGGAGACAGCCGCCCCGGCTGTCCTCCGAGCGAAGCGAGGCTAGCAACCACGATAGCTGGGGTGCCCCGCTTCTCGCGTTCTGTGCGAGAAGTGGGATCTCGCCGTGCCGCGATAGAAACCGCCTTCCAAGCCATCCACCACCACGAATATGGCTTGATGACCCGCCTGATCGCGGGCCTGAAAGAAATCCCTAACCTAAAAATCTACGGCATCACCGATCCTGCCAGATTTGCCGAGCGATGCCCCACGCTGGCAGTAAAAATTGAAGGTCATACCCCGCTGGAACTCGCCAGCAAACTAGGTGAGCGCGGCTTTTTCACCTGGGACGGCAACTACTACGCCCTCAATCTCACCGAACATCTCGACGTAGAAAAATTCGGTGGCTTCCTTCGCATCGGCCTGGTCCACTACAACACGATGGAAGAAGTAGACCGCCTGCTGGAAGCGCTGCAGGAAATCGTCGCCGTGTAAAAAGCAGCTTGTAGCAAAAGGATGAGGGGAGAAACTGAAAGGGCAACGAAATAGGAAGAGAACGAACAGATCAAAGATAAAAACGAATAGGAGAAAGACAAAAGGGAAGGGCACGACTTTAGTCGTGCCGTCTAGCATCTTTCAAAACGGACGGGTTTAAGCCCCGAGAGCGTTCGCAGGAAGCGACCCGCTCCTACGGCCACCGTTTCGCCGTATCGTCCCACCCTGCCGCTCGCACCGGCTGCGCAGCCACAACCGAGGGAGAAGGCACCCGAATCGGCTGCTGCGGTCCATTCACCGCCGTCGCCAGAGTCGGTTTCGCAATGTCAGAATTCATTTCCTTTTCCTCGGAGAGCAACGGAGCCACCAGCCGCAGCGCTTCTACTTCTTTCTCCAGCCGGGTCAACTCCATTTCCTTCTGCCTCAGAACCTCATAAACATTCTTCATAAAATTTCGGCACCTGCGAATTGTTCAGAGTATGCAGCTTTTTCGCACTTTAGCAGAGTTCTACCCGTTGTCAAGGCATTAAAACACGGGGAATTTTACCTCTGTTGCTCCCGGATAATGTCTTGCAACCTGTGAAATGCCTTGTCCAGAGCGCCTTTCACCTGATATTCACAGGCGCGCAACTACGGCAAAAACCGCAACATCTTTCATCCCTATCGTTCCATAATGAATCTCGCGTCTTCCCGCGCATCTCTGCACAAGATCTTTCTCCACGCTGCACTAAATTCTGTCACCACCCTGTGCAGAGGCCGCACTTGCATGAAAACAAACCAGATAAACTCGCGATCTTTTCGTTGACTCAAAATTTAAAAGGAGTACAACAAGATCGTTCTTTGACAGTTTCTTAAGTTTTTCCGGTTGGTGCGGCGTCCGGGGCTCAAGCCAAGTCACCTTCACACTGCAAAGTGAGCGAAGGAAGGCAAGCGAGGGTCTATAGCAAAGCGCTGGTCGAGGAGAACGGGAAGCCCAGTCGAAGGCAGGATAGAGTTCCGAGGCGTTGAGTAGGTTTTTCCGGTTGGCGGTAAGCCCGGAGCCCGAGCAAAGATCGCACGCGGCACCCCGCAAGGGAAGCTCCGTAGCAGGTCAAGCAAGGGTCTAACGCGAGCTACTGGCCGAGACGAACGGACACAACACCACCTCGGAACTCTTAATTTTTTTCCCCGCCAAACTCCCAGACGATATACCCCCGCAATTCATTGACTTGAGCCGCCTCATTCCCTAAGATTTCAGCCCAATGATCGGCTCCAGCCAATGATTGGCGAGACCATCTCGCACTATCGCATCGTCGAGAAGCTGGGCGGCGGGGGGATGGGTGTGGTTTACAAGGCCGAGGACATCGATCTTGGCCGCTTTGTCGCTCTGAAATTCCTTCCTGACAACGTTGCCCAAAACCCGCAGGCCCTAGACCGCTTTCGCCGTGAGGCCCGTGCCGCCTCTGCTCTGAACCACCCCAACATCTGCACGATCTACGAAATCGGCCTTCACAAAATTAGTCAGAACGAAGCCCGTCAATTCATCTGCATGGAGTTCTTGCAGGGCATGACACTAAAACATCGCATTGCCGGGCGTCCGCTGGAGACGGAGATCCTGCTGCCATTGGCAACCGAAATCGCCGACGGACTCGAGGCCGCGCACGCAGCCGGAATCATCCACCGCGACATCAAGCCGGCAAACATTTTTGTCACTCAATCTGGTCACGCCAAGATCCTCGACTTCGGCTTGGCAAAAATATTGGCGAAACCGGATTCGGGCGGAAGCGATTCATTAACCGTTTCGCTCGACTCCGACGTCTCACAACTGACGAGCGAGGGCGCCTTGTTGGGCACGGTGGCTTACATGTCGCCGGAACAGGTGCGAGCCAAGGAACTGGACGCCCGAACCGACTTGTTCTCATACGGGGCGGTGCTGTACGAGATGGCAACCGGTCGGTCGCCGTTCGAGGGCTCGAGCGCCGGGGAAATTTGCGGCGCGATCCTGCACGAGGAACCGGTTCCGCCCTCGCAAATAAACACGAGCCTGACACCGGCTCTGGAAACCGTGATCCTCAAAGCATTGGAGAAGGACTGCAGTCTGCGCTATCAGCACGCTGCCGACATGCGTGCCGACCTGCAACGAGTGAAGCGTGACTCGGATTCGGGAAAAACAACTGCACCGCAGAAGCTCAGCGGCGCTAAAACCGCGCTGCACGCTCGTCCGGGCATCCGCGACGGAATGATTGTTGCTGCTGCGTTTGTCGTCCTGGCCGCAGTCGGCATCGGCATTTACAAATACCGGTCACGCGCGGTCCTGCCCGCGAATGGCCGCGCGCCGCTCTACGTCTCGGAGTTCACCAATTCCACCGCGGATGCCGCCTTCGACGATGTGCTGCGCACTATCGCGGCCACAGAATTAAATCGCTCTTCGTCGGTTCAAGTCGTGGATTCGGACCCCGATGGCCTTGTGGAGTTATTACAGAGCGCAGGAAAAAGTCGGGAGGAGCGCTTCACTCCAGAACTCGCCAGGGAGCTGTGCGAACGCAATAAAGGAGGGTGCTTCACCAACGGAGAAATCAAGCCGCAGGGAAACGGGTACGAGATCGATCTCTCGGTGCGGGAATGCAGCTCAAGCAGAACCGTGGCCGAGCAGCACACTGAAGCCAAGAGCATAGACGATGTTATACCTGCGGCCAGCCAACTGGCCGCAAACCTCCGTGTGCAACTTTCTGGTAAGTCTGCCAACTCTCCTGGCGCCACCCCAGCGCCTTTGCCTACAACCTCTTTGCCGGCCTACAAAGCTTATCTGGTAGGCAAGAAACTTTATGACACCCAGCTCCAGCAAAGCGCCGCCATGTATCGCCGCGCCACTGAACTCGATCCTAATTTTGCAGAAGCCTGGAACAGCCTATCGTTTGCGGACCGTGGCCTGCGCGAAGGAAAGCGGGAAGCGGACGACCTGAAGCACGCCTTCGATCTGCGCGAAAAACTTCCTGACAACGGCAAAGCGAGCGTTGAGACGCGCTTCTATCTGGACGTTACCGGGGAAGTCTATAAAGCAATCGATACTTTGCAAAGTTGGGAAAAACTGCAGCCCAAAGAGTTTTCACCCCGCAATCTATTAGGCATCATCTACGAAGATCTCGCTCTGTACGGAAAGGCGACCGATGAGCTCCGCGAAAACGCGAGCATATTCCCCGCTTCTTCGCTCGCACAGTGGAATTTGGCAGTAGTCCTGCGCGTCCAAGGTCATTACGACGAGGGACTTGCTGTCCTCGGTCGCATCCCGGCCAAGGCAATGAACCGCTATATTCACGAGGAACGTTATCAGTTGGCAATGCTGCGATCCGATGAAGTGACACTCGAAAAAGAGCGAAAGTGGATGGAACAAAATGGGGACGACCCATCCGTAATCTCTTTCCTGGGAATGATCGATCTCTACGACGGGCAGCTGGAACGTGGTCGTCAGGAAGCGCAACACAGCGTGAACATCTCGGTTGGATCGGGCTTATCGGAATCTGCCGCAGACACGCTCATCGATCTCGCGCGCGATGAAACTCTGTACGGTCAGCGTTCCGCGGCCACACGAACCATCGCGCAAGCGTTGAAAATGTCCGATTCAAAGGACATCAAAACACGCGCCGCCAAAGTGATGATCCTCAACGGCCAGGAACACGAAGCCCAGCAGATCGTCCACGATCTCCTTCAGGACCACGCCAGCGATACGTTTCTCAATGAATTGGATGCTCCGCTCGTTTCGGCAGCCGTCCAGTTAGGCGCCGGCCAAGCGGACACCGCGTTACACACGCTCGATCGGGTAAAGCCTTTCGAGTTTGGCATAATGGCCGGCCTGCTTCCAAACTACATCCGTGCCCTGGCGTTTCTTCGCCTTCGGCGCTGCGAAAACGCCGCCGCGGAATTCAGCGCCATTCTTGAGCATCGCGGAGTCGCCCCTTTGAATCCAATCCTGACTATGTCACAACTTGGGCTCGCGCGTTCGTACGCAATGCGCGGAGATGTTGCCAAAAGCCGTGCGGCCTATGAAACCTTTTTTTCAGCGTGGAAAAATGCCGACCCAGACCTGCCCATTTTCAAGCAAGCCAAAGCCGAGTATGCGAAGTTGCAATAAATAGGCAGTTCCAAGGGGATCTTTTAGGCGGCCAGTTCTTAACCCTGCTTGCGCGAAACCACCACCCACACCGTCCCCCTACCCTCGCAGAACCGGCAACTGTCCTCGCCCAGTGATTTTCCTGTCCCATGGCATTCCAGGCAGTTGGCGACAATATTCAATTCCTGCAGCGAACTTTCAGGCAGCTTGGCCGGATCCTTAAAAGTTTCGGCGCGGTGATAGTCGCGCAGCCAGAACACCAGCTTTCCTTCCAGGTTTTCATGCTCTTTGCCGCTAAGTTGCGCGGAGCGCCGCGGCCACCATTCGAGAATGCAGCCATAGCAAATCAGTTCGCCCGCATCGAAGAGAGCGCCGGGATCGGAGCGCCGCACAAATTTTTGGCAGCACGCACACGGATTAACCCCCAGCAAAGCCAACGCATCTCTCAGGCGTTCGATTTCCAGTGCTTGCCGCGCCACGATATCTTCCACGCGTTCCACGCTCGTGTCAGCCATAGTTGGTTCCAGCCAAAAACTTATGTAAAGGTCTAATCCACGTGCTCGCCCACTTCGAAATCGTCTTGTTCGGCTACTGGCAGCACATCCCGTTCTCCGGCAACCCACACATACAATGTCGGCAGCAGGAAGATGCTCATCACCAGGTCCGCAATCAATCCGCCCACAATGACGATGGCAAAGGGCCGCTGCGAGTCGGAACCAATGGCGTGCGAAAGCGCGGCGGGCAATAATCCCAGAGTTGCCACCAGCATCGTCATCATAATGGGTCGCAGCCTTAACACGGCTCCCTCCACGGCGGCGTCCTCAATGGTGAAGCGCCGCGCTCGTAGCTGGTTGATGTATTCCAGCATAATGACTCCGGTCTGCACCGAAACCCCGAACAGCGCCAGGAAGCCTACGCCGGACGAAACACTGAAGTTGGTTCCAGTGATCAAAAGTGCGAACAATCCGCCAAAGCGAGCCATTGCTACGTTGGCCAGAATCAACGATGCCCACTTGAACGATTTAAACATCGTATAAAGGATGACGAAGATCACGAGAATGGTAATAGGGAGCACTATCAGCAGTCGTTCGTCCGCCCGCTTCTGGCTTTCATACTCTCCCGCCCAATCGATGTGATATCCGGTCGGCAGCTTCACCTGCTGGTTGACCTTCTTCATCGCCTCTTCCACCGCGCCGCCCAGATCACGTCCGCGGACGCTGTACTTGATGGCGACATAGCGCTGATTGCCTTCGCGATAAATTTCCGAACCGCCGTCGGCCTCGCTAATCTTGCAGAGCTGCGCCAGCGACACGCGCTCTCCCGACGGCGATAGCAGGCGAATATTTTCGATTGCTTCCTGCGTACTCCGGTACTGCGGTAAATAGCGCAGCGTAAGGTCGTACCTCGCCTCGTCCTTCAAAACCTGGGTGAGCGCATTTCCTCCCACCGCGGTCTGGACTGCATCCTGCACATCCGCGACATTGATCTGGTAACGCGCTGCGGCCTCTCGGTCCACGGTCACGTTCAGATTGGGCTGGCCCAGTACATGGAAAACTCCAAGGTCTTCGACTCCCTTAACCGTTCCCATGATGTTGGCAATTTCCGCGCTTTTATCTTCCAGAGCCTTCAAACTGTCGCCATAAACCTTGATAGCCAACTCGCCTTTTACTCCACTCACTGCCTCTTCCATGTTGTCTTCAATAGGCTGGGAAAAACCCCAGACCACACCTGGAATTTTGCTGAGTTCGCGATTCATGGCGGCGATCAATTCGTCTTTATTCTGGTGAAAAACGGGCCGCCAGTCTTCTTTCGGCTTTAAATCGACAAAGTATTCGGTATTGAAAAAGCTCGTCGTGTCCGTGCCGTCATCCGGCCGGCCGGTTTGGCTGGTGCACTGCGGCACTTCGGGAAAAGAGCAAAGAATAATCCGCGCTTGATTGGACACCCGGATACCTTCGTCCGGCCCGGCGCTGGGAGCCAGCGTGCCCCTCACCCAGAGCGCGCCTTCATCCAGGTGAGGCAGGAATTCGGAGCCGATGACACCGCTGAACGCGAGGAAAAGCGTAAACACAAACCCGATAACGCCGATGCCCAGCACCAGCTTGCGGCGGCGAATAGCCCACCGCACCGCGCTGCGGTAGTGTTTGACCGAAAACTCCATGATCGGGTTATGCCATTCCTTCGCTCCTTTTGCGAAGGCGAAACTGGCCAGCACTGGCGCAATTAAAATCGAGAACAACAGTGCCCCAAGCAGCGCAAAGGCTACGGTCCAGGCCATGGGATGAAACAGTCGCCCCTCAACCCGCTGCAGCGTGAAGATCGGCAGATAAGCCGTAATGATGATGGCGATCGCGTAGAAAACTGGACGCTGCACCTCATGCGAAGCTTCACTGATTTTTTCGTTTGGAGTTTTCGTGCCCTCATTCTTGTGGCCCAGGTGGCGCACAATGTTTTCGATCATCACTACCGCGCCATCCACCACCATGCCGAAGTCCAGCGCACCCAGAGATAGAAGATTTGCGGGAATATGCCGCAAGTCCAGGCAGATCGAAGCGAACAGCAGCGAAAACGGAATCGTCGCCGCCACAATCAGCGCACCTCGTACATTGCCGAGGAAGAGAAACAGAATGATCGATACCAGGATCATTCCTTCCGTCAGGTTGTGCAGCACCGTATGGCTGGTGAAGTGAACCAGATCGCTGCGGTCGATGAAGGGAACAATCTTCACTCCCGGGGGAAGAATGTGATCGTTCAACTCCTCCACTTTTTTGTGAATGCCCTGCAGCGCCGTATCAGCCGCGGCGCCCTTGCGTAATAACACAATGCCCGAGACGACATCGTCGTTATCGACAATACTTCCATCCTCTCGGTGAATGGCTTTGGCAAACTGTCCCAGGCGAATCTTCGGACCCTGCGAAACCGTTGCAATGTCCTTCACCCGCAGTGGCGTGCCGTTCTTGGTCAGGATCACCGTGCGTTCAATATCCTGGGCGCGGTCAACCAATCCCACCGAACGCACGTTGATCTGCTGCAGGCCTTCCTGAATGAAACTTCCGCCCGCGTTCGCGTTGTTGTTTGTCAATTGCTGCTCGACCTGCGCCAGGCTCAGGCCATAGGCAATCAGTTTGTTCGGGTCAACTCGAACCTGGTACTCGCGCGTAGGGCCGCCAAAGCTGGAAACGTCGACAATGTCCGGCACAGCCTTAAAATTCTTTTCGACGACCCAGTCTTCCAGCGACTTCATCTCCATCGGGTCGTAAGCGGGATTGGTGCTGCGCAGCGTGAAGAAATAAATCTGTCCAACCGGACTCCAGTCCGTGCCCATTTGCGGCACCACATTCGGCGGGAGCGTAACCTGGCTCAATCGCTCCAGCACCCGCTCCCGGTTCCAGTCGTTGTCCGACTCATCGTCGAAAATCAACTTCAGGTCCGAAAGTCCGAACAGCGAGAACGAACGCAGATGCACCACGTGGGGGATGCCATTCATCACCACTTCGAGCGGAATCGTGACCTGCTGCTCGATCTGTTCCGCCGAAATCCCCGGCCATTGCGTGATGACCTCAACGTAGTTGTCGGCCACGTCGGGATAAGCCTCAATAGGCAATCGCTTGAACGAAACAATCCCGCCGGCGAAAAGGATCAATGCCAGCGCCAGCACCAGCAGGCGGTTGTTCAGCGCAAAATCCACGACGCGGCGAATCATTTATTGCTCCACTGTGTTTTGCAGTGCCAGTGCATTGGACACCACTCGATCTCCGGTTTTGATCCCGGAAACAACTTCCTGCATGTTGTCGGGCAGCATTTTCCCAGTAACCACCTCGAGCCGCTTGAAGTGGTCGGCGTTGATCGGCGTGTACACCCATTCACGATCGTGTAAATGCAATATGGCCGCAGCCGGAACCGCAGCCCGCATTTCTTTCTCTTTCCCATAAAATGTGGCTGCCACAAACATGCCCACGCGTATAAGACCCGGATTTGCCAATTCCAGCCGTACCTTCGCCGTTCGGATATTGGGATCGAGCACCGGAAGAATGTTGTCGATCCGTCCTTTAAACACGCGATTGGGATAGGCGCTCAAATGAATGTCGGCATATTCGCCAACGTGTACTGCGTCGAGATCGTTCTCGTAAACGTCGCAAATGATCCAGACATAGGAAAGATCGGAAATCGTAAACGGATTCGGCGAGCCCAACCCCTGCACGCCGGACGCATTCGTGATCTGCTGGTCGGTAATCACGCCCGAAATCGGCGCTTTGATATCGACGATGCCCGAGGGATGATCCTTGTCAATCCCCAGAAGGCGCAGTTGTTCGCTCGCGGCATCGAGGTCCGCCTGCGCATCTTTTTCCACATCCTCCGCCTGTTCCAGAGCGCTCTTGGCCACGGCGCCTTTGTCGTAAAGCGTCTGTTGCCGTTCCCTCTGCAAGCGCGCTAGCAACTCGTCGTTTACCGCTTTGCGATAACCCTGGTACGCTCCGGAAACATCGTTGCTCTGCACTCTCATCAGCAACTGGCCTTTTTGCACCGTGTCGCCGATGCGCGCCTTTACTTCCACCACGCGCCCCGCAGCCACCGAAATCACCGGCACGGCGCGCGCAATATCCGGTTGCACTACGCCGGTCACATTCAATGCGGGAGCTTCCTTGTATTCGGTCGCCGTCGCCAGCGAAAATTGGTCGGGATGGTCGACTTTGAAGTTGTTCGCGTCCAGATCCGCCTCAACCTTCGCCGGCGGCGGGGCTTCCGCCTGCGGATCGGCTTTGCCGTCATTGCAGCCCACAGAAAAACAAGCCGTCGCAAAACTCAATACAACCCCGACGAAATATCGGAAGAATATTTTCTTCATTGAATAACCTCTTTACCTACGGCTTGATTCAACTGCGCCGCCGCGGTCAAGTACGATCCCACCAGGTTCACGTAATTCAATTGCACGCTGCGGTAATCGCTCTCCGCATTCAGAAAATCCAGCAGCGATGCTCCGCCATGCTGATAAGAAAACAAAATCGTGTCGCGTACTCGTACCGCCTGTGCCAGGTATTTCTGTTTGTAGGGACGAAGCAGAGTCAAATTGCTCGCCATGGTGGCGTACGCCGAATCCACATCGCTGAATACCTGCGCTTCTGCGGCATCGCGTAATCTTTCCTGCCGTGTAATTTCGATCTTCGCCTGCAATTTATTTCCCTGATTGCGATCGAAAATCCGCAGCGGGATGCTCACATCCACGCCGAAATAGAAATCAATCGGGGGATTACGCCCCATATCCACGCTGAACGTCGGATCGGTCGATCCATTCGAAACCGCCAGCTTGTAATCCGTCTGCGCTTTGTCTACCGACTGAACGGCCGCCTTCAAGTCCGGACGGTTATCCATCGCAATCTGCCGGTAAGCCTCCAGCGGATCGATCTGATCGTTGAAATCGAATACGCCCACTACATCGAATTGGTCCACGGGCGTGCGGTCATTCAGCAGCATCAGCATCTGAATCTTTTCCGTCCGCAGATTCACCTCAGCTGTCTGCAAATCCGACTCATACTGCACCCGCTGCAACTCCAGCCGGTCATAGTCAATCTGTGCAATATCGCCTGCTTCAAAGCGGTCGTGACTGATCTTCAACACATGGTCGTAATATTCGAGATTGTCTTTCGAAACCTGCACCACCGCTTTCGCCTGCAACGTCTGCACAAACGCGCTGCGCAGGTTGAACAACAATCCGCGCTCCAGATCGTCCTGCTGCGAAACTCCAATTGCGGTAGCTTTCTTCGCGCTCTCGGTCCGCAACTGCCGCTTATGCGCCCGCTCGTATAAAAAGCTCACCGTCGCCGAAGGCAGAAAGTACGCAAACGGGCCATGATCCGGCCCGCCCTGAAACGGATCAATCTGATCACCCAGCAGCGACAGGTTCGGATTCGGCCGCAAATGTGCCGTAATCTCTGCCGCCTGTAATTCGCTGATGTTCAACTTTCCCGCCAGCAGCGTGGGATTATTCAATTCCAGCCGGTCCTTCACCTGATCCCACGTCCATGCCTGTATGCGAGGCTGCACCGGCATCTGCTGCGGTACGCTCTGCGGGGCCGCTTGCGCCGCACCGCATACCGCGGCTAAGCTTGCCATCATCAGCAAACCACAGCCCCGCAAGAATATTTTCGGTATCAATTCCTTCACGAAGGCAACTCCGCAAAATGTTCCAGAAAGCTTGATGATTGAGCCAGTGCAACGGAAAAGTGCAGTCCGCGCGCTCTATTTGTATGAGTATCGCGGCTTCCGCGTAAGGATTCCCTAAAGATGGAATCGCTTTCGTAGCGGATAAATTGCTGTTCGTAACCAGCAATTAGACCCACGATAGGAATCAGGAGATTCGGCGAATTAGCCGGGGAAGGTAACAGGAGGAGCACGCCCAGCGCGCAATATGCAGGTACTTGCCAGCGGTGTCAAACAGATAATCGGAAGATCGGAAGGCGCAATTTCTGGCGCGGGCAGCCAAACCGCGCTCGCCGCCAATGCCAAAGGCCCTTGCAGCCGGTTCAACCATCCGGAAGATTTTTCGCTGCCGACATGCCGTACCGCGCGCTTGCTCGTGGCCGATTCTTCCATCTCGGTGCGCATCGCATGCAGATCGTCGGTCGCCGAGATCACCGGAAACAGCAACACCAGCACGCATCCCAGCGCAAGCAGGAACTGCAACGAAGTTACGCGCCGTGCCAGGCGCGCGTCAGCGCCGCGCCGCCACAGCCAGTAACCCGGCACCGCCAGCAACAGCCACGAGATATTCAGCAGCAATTCCATGCGCGATCAAAAAGCCTAAACTTACCTCAATATAAATCGTAGTCTTACAGGAAGTTCAAATTTAAGTCAACATGACGACCGTACCGATTTCCGGAAGCCGGATTCTAAGGCCCTACCACCACATGCAACGCCCCGGGGGTTTGCATCTGCTGGCGGTAAATCACATTCCTCGCCAGCATCTCCCCCACCACGTTCACATACACGACATAACCACCAAACGGCAAAGTCTCGCCGAACGGCAGCGCCATGGCCTGTGTGCCCCGCTTCAGCGTGAAGTGCTGATACCCAATCTCCGTTGCCCGCCCATTGTCCGCCACCGCTTTCACGTCAAAGGTCAAATCCATATCTTCCGCGGTTGAGTTTGAAACCTCCACGCTGCCATCAATCCTGTTTCCCGTCACACGCGCCGGAGTCTTCCACGCCAGCGTCAGCCCCTCCACCACCTTGATCGTGAACCCCTTCTGCACCGCCTGCTGCGGCTGCGAGCCATCCTTCACCGAAATCACAAACTGAAACTCCCCCGCCCGCTCCGCCGCGCCAGTCAGCAGTCCATACTCTTCAAGCCGAATCCCGGGCGGCAGCGTTCCGCTTTCCAATCGCCAGTGCAGTGTAGGCACATAATTCCCCCGCCCCTGCAATTGCACCTGATAAGGTCCGCGCGGATAAGTTCCCGGCAGCTCCGTAGGCTCAATCACCAAACCAGAATCGCCAGGCGCAGCTGGATGAGTCTGCCCCAGCGCGCAAACGCCCATTACCATCACCAGTACACTCGCTGCCAGCCACCTCCACGCTCTTGTCATCCTGAGCGTAGCCAAGGACCTGTGCACTTTGCCCGCGTTCAACCGGCCGTTAACTCTCAATCCCACCTCAATCTAAAATCCAACGTATGCTAAACACTTGTAATCCTGACAGCCGCCGTCGAAGGACCCCTTGCTCAAATGCAGAAGCATCGGCCAATCAAGGCATTTCTAGCATTAGCCTGAAGTCCTAGCCCTGCAGCCCACTCTCATGCTACCGAAACAATCCCGCCAGCGCGCCAAAATTCCGCCACCAGTCAAGTCAATATTCCCGATATAAGATGCCGGCAACCCCAATCCACTCAACCTCAGAATGTAAAGATGTGTAACAGCTTGCGCCTAATTTTTTCTTTTTTCCACGCGCTACTTATTCCATTGGTTCGGGTTTGAGGCAAGTGAATTTACTTGTGCTAACCTCAGAATTAACGGTGACCAAGTTTCGCGCTCGATTCTTTTCCCAGGGGGAAGTTATGTCAGTACGCAACGGATTCGTCCTGCTCCTCTCGCTCTCCGCACTCTTGTTCCTCGGCGCCTGCGGTGGTAACAGCAATGGTGTCGCTACGCCAGTAGCTCCTCCCAGCGGAAGCTTCAGCAATAGCAGCCTCAACGGCACCTACGTCTTCGCCGTCTCCGGCATTGAAAGCGCGGGTGGCGCATACACTATCGCTGGAACGCTCACCGCCAACGGGAGCGGCGGCATCACTGGCGGCACATTCGATCTCAATGATCCCGCCGAACTCAGCAACGGCACCCCTGCCGCCGACGCTTCGATCACCAGTGGCAGCACATACAGCATAACCGTCGATGGCCGCGGCCAGACCCAAATCAACACCAACATCTCAGGTCTTCCCGCCATTAACTTCGATTTCGTTCTGTCATCGACCTCGAGCGGCCAGATCACAGAAGCCGATACCTACGGCACCGGCACGGGAACGCTCGATGCCCAAACGGCAAATGTCACGCCATCCGGATCCTATGCTTTCAGCCTCTCCGGTACGGCTGGGTCGGGAACACTCGCCACTGCTGGAAACTTTACTCTCGGCTCCGGCGGCGCAATCAACTCGGGACTTGCAGACTTTAATGATAACGGTGTTGCGGCCTACTCGGCGGAATCTTTGACCGGCAGTGTAGCCGTATCTTCCACCGCTCCCTCGACATCGCTAAATACTTCGTCTTATCCGAATCTTATTTTCGATGTTTTTCCGATTAGCTCCTCGCACCTCAAGTTCATTGAAATGGATACCACCGCAACCCTGCTGGGCGATGCCTACTCCCAAACCAGTACTACAATTCCAACCGGTACTCTTCCATTCACATTGCTCGGCACTGTCTCGCTCGGTGCTCCTTTTGCTGCAGGCGGAATGTTCGTTACCGACGGCAACGGTAACATTACCAGTTCATCCAGCGAGGATTACAACGTAGATCAAACTCTGTCTCCGTCAGGTTCGGCCCCCATCAGTGGCACCTACACGGCTGGTGGAACGGGCCGCTACACCTTGGACTTAGCGTCTTTCACCGGCGGTTCGTCTTACGCCGCATACCCCTCCACCGGAGGTATTCTGTTGCTCGATATCGATAACGGCGCGGGCACTGTGGCCACTGGCGCAGCCTATGGTCCGCAAAGTTCGAGTGCAACTTTGCCGACGGGAGAAGGCTTCGGTTTCAATCTCGCCGGTGTTAATTTGATAGCGGACCCTGGATCTGAGTTTTTCATTTACGATACGGGTGAGTTTGCGACGTCCAGCAGTGGTTCCACGCTAAGCAGCGGCATAATCGACGAGGGCTATTTCGGCGGCGGTACACTAGGTTCGGAGTACGGCGTGCCCCTGACCGACGGGACCTTCACAGCTCCAACCGGCGGCCGCGGGCAAATCATTGCCACGGCAAGCTCTTCGAACGGAAACAACACTACGTTAAACGGAGGATTAACCCTGATCTATTACGTAGTGGACGGAACGACTTTCCCATTCATAGAGTATGACGCCGGTCAAGTTGCCGCCGGTATTTTCGTGCAGCAGGACACGGGATCTTCGTCCGGCTCAACAGCCAAGCCGCACGATATGTTCCTCCCGCACGTTTCGCTTCACCCAATCGTGAAAGCGAACGCGAAAAAAATAAACTAAAATCTCTCTCTTATACTTGAAGGCGCGGCTTACGCCGCGCCTTTTGTTTTCTCCCTCGATCATGACCTTAGTTACCTTTAATAAATGACCTCTGCTCAAGCACAATGGCTCAAAGTTGTCGTGCAATTGCAGGAGAAACAGAGTGCTTTGCCAACGCATCTTTCGTGTGGTTGCTGTTTTGCTCCTCGGCGCATCGCTGGCCGCGGCGCGCGACCTCGCCGTAATCTCCAACAAAACCAACACGGTTGAGGTCATTACTCTCCCCGACTTGGTCAAAGTTTGCAAAGCCCAAACCAACCGCTGGCCCGACGGCAAGCCTGTCATCTTCGTCATGCGCCCTCCATCCGCGCCTGAAATGAAGGTTGTGCTCGAAAAGATATACGGCATGTCCGAGAGTGAGCTCAGCAGCCTGATCGTAACTTCCAATCACGGCCGCGCCAATCATCCGGCCATCGTGATCGCAGCTTCCGATGAAGAATTGCTAAACAAAGTGGCGTCCACGCCCGGAGCCGTGGGGGTGGTAGATGTGTACTCCATCAACAGCAGTGTCGCGGTCGTCAAGATCGCAGGCAAACTTCCCTTGGAACCCGGCTATCTGCTGCATGGAAACTAAAAAACAGGGGCCAAGGGTTAGGGTCCAGTAAAACAAAGATTTCAAACTAACCTGACCCCTGATCCCTTACTTTTAATATGTCATCCGCTGGCAAAAAATCCGCCCCCGAAAAGGCCCTGCCAACACCACCTGGGCACGTGCGCCGTTATCCCCGTTACGCCATCGACGCTCGCTTGCAGGTCCGCATGTTTCAGGATGGCGAATTCCGCAGTTGCTGGGGACGCTCCACCGAACTCGGCCAGGACGGCATCGGCGCGACCTTGACCGGCGACCTCGAAACCGGCGAAATCGTGTCGCTCGAGATTCCGCTGCCCTTAAGTCCCTACCCGTTAAAGCTTCGCGCCATCGTCCGCTACCGCCAGGGCCTGCGCTACGGTTTCGAATTCCTCACCCTCAGCGAATCCCAGCGCGACACCATTCGCCGCGTCTGCGAAATGCTAGCCACCAAAGCCTAAGAATATTGGGTAATTTTGTAATTGAGTAATTGGGTAATTTTGAAACACCTGCGCGATAAGACCCCAAAAATTACCAAATTACAAAAATTTCCCAATTACCAAATTCCTCCATTACTCCAGTAACTTTCGAGTAAGCTTCCCCCGTTCTAACATCCGATCTGTTGGGCTTTCTGAGGGGGGAGCCTGTCCATGGGTGATCGGGGTACCCGATCGTCGGAGGTTTCGCGCGCCAAGGGGCTGCGTCACGCGCTCAATCGCGGAGCTCCACCCTCAATCATTGCACCCGACATTACCGGCGCCACCGTACAACCCTCAAATCTTTCCTGGAATTTTCGCGAAAGCAATCCTAATGTAACCAGCTCGGAAGATTTTCTTGACTTGCGCCGCCAATATCTCGAACAGCTCTTTGAAAATTCTCCCGATGCGCTGTCCGTGGTCGATACTTCATTCCGCGTACTTTGCGTCAACCAGGAATTTCAGCGTGTCTTCGGTTATTCCGATGCGCAGGTTCTAACCCATCCCATCGATCCGCTGATTCTTCCTCCCGATCGTGCCGCTGAAGCGCACTGGATTACGCAATGCTTGCAGCGCGGAGAACAGATCACACTCGAAACCCAGCGCCGCCATCGCGATGGCACACTGCTCGATGTTTCAGTGACCACCGCCCCTTTGATCATCAACGGCCACGCGGCCGCCTATTATCTTCTTTATCGCGACATCTCCGACCGCAAGCGTGCTGAGGCGCTTAGTTCCGCGCTCTGCCGTATCGCCGAAAAGGCCAGCTCCACGCAGGATCTTCAGCAATTTTTCGCCGCCATTCATACCATCCTTGACGAGCTGATGTTCGCCCGCAATTTTTCCATCGTCATCCACGATGTCGAGTCGCAACTGCTAACGTTCCCTTATTACGTGGATGAGCGCGAACCGGCTCCCGCTCCCGCAAAATTAGGCCGGGGCCTTATCGAATACATTCTGCATCACGGAGAATCGCTGCTCTGCACTCCGCAACTGATGCAGAAAATGAAAAAGCACGACGCAGTCGAAGTCGCAGAGCCGTTTCCTTTCCAATGGCTCGGAGTTCCGCTCAAGGTAAACCATCACATCCTCGGCGCGCTCGTCCTGAAAAGCTATTCCGAAAGCGCAAAACTAACCGAACGCGATAAAGAAGTCCTCACGCTGATCTCCCGGCAATTAGCCGCCGCCATCGACCACAAACGCAACGAACAGGCTTTGCGCCGCTCCGAACTGCGCTATCGCTCCATGGTGCAAACCGCGGTTTACGGCATCTATCGCTCCAGCCTCGAAGGCCAATTCCTCGACGTAAACCCTGCATTGATCGGAATGCTGGGCTACAGTTCCGCTTTGGAAGTTCTCGCGCTCGATCCGCAAAAAGATGTTTTCTTCGATCCCTCCGAATACTCCCGCCTGGTCGATGAATTCCACCGCACCGGACGCATGGATGGCTTCGAAGTCCGCTGGAAGCGCAAAGACGGAAGCGCCATCACCGTTCGCATCAGCGGCCGCGCCGTGGCCAGCGAAAACGAGCCCGCCGATGTCCTCGAAGCCATCGCCGAAGACATCACCGAGCGCCGCGTCCTCGAAGACCAATTCCGCCAGTCGCAAAAAATGGAAGCCGTTGGCCGCCTTGCCGGTGGCATCGCGCACGACTTCAACAACCTGCTAACAGTGGTAAGCGGCTATACCGAAGTTTTGCTCAACGAGATCACCACCGGCAATCCTCTTCACTCCAAAGCCGAAGCCATTCAGCAAGCCTCCGATCGCGCTACCACGCTCACCCGCCAGCTTCTGGCCTTCAGCCGCAAACAGCTTCTCGAACTCAAAGTCATCGACATCAATGCCATCGTCGAAGACATGGAGCGTCTGCTGCGCCCGCTGATCGGCGAAGACATCGAACTCACCACCCAGCTCACGCCAAACGTAGGCTGCACTCGCGCCGATGCTGGACAGCTCGAGCAAGTCATCATGAATCTCGTGGTGAACGCGAAAGATGCCATGCCCAACGGCGGCAAAATTTGTATTCGCACCGCCGACGTGATTCTCGACGACTCCTATCGTCCCGAAAACACTTTCATCAAACACGGCCACTACGTGATGATCTCCGTCAGCGACACCGGCCAGGGCATGGACCGCGAAACCCAGGCCCGCATCTTCGAACCATTCTTCACCACCAAAGAAAAAGGCAAAGGCACCGGCCTTGGACTTTCCACCGTCTACGGCATCATCAAACAAAGCGCGGGGTACGTCTTTGTGCAGAGTGAACTCGGCCGCGGCACCACCTTCAACATTTATCTTCCCCGCGTCGACGAACCTTCGCAGGCTCATGGCACAGCTTCCGTCTCATTAGCTGTAGCCGGCGGGTCGGAAACCATCCTTCTCGTGGAAGACGAAGAATCCGTCCGACAGCTTGTCCGCGAAACGCTTGAAGCGCGCGGATATCGCGTTCTCGAAGCCGAAAACGGCAACGCCGCTCTAGCTCTGGCTACCCAGCATTCCGAACCCATCGACCTTATCGTCACCGATGTCATCATGCCCGGTCTCAGCGGCCACGAACTCGTGCAACAACTCCAGGCAACGCGTCCGGCCACAAAAGTTCTCTATCTTTCCGGCTATGCCGAAGATGCCGTTGCCACACCGCTAGCCGAAAGTCCAAAAGCCTTCCTGCAAAAGCCCTTCACCCTGCAAAACCTCTCGCGCAAAGTCCGCGAAGTCCTCGGATCGCCTGCCAACTAAAACTGGCTCTCCTCCACCAGCTATAATTGCGCCGACGAATGTCCCTTACCTCTGGCACCAGACTCGGTCCCTATGAAATCCTCGCTCCCCTCGGTGCGGGCGGCATGGGGGAGGTCTATCGCGCCAAAGACACACGCCTCGACCGCACCGTCGCCATAAAAGTTTTGCCTTCGCATCTTTCTTCTGACCCCGAACTCAAGCAGCGCATGGAGCGTGAAGCCAAAGCCATTTCCGCCCTGCAACATCCCAATATCTGCACGCTTTACGACATCGGCACGCAGGATGGCACCGACTTCCTGGTCATGGAGTACCTCGAAGGCCAAACCCTTGCCGAGCGTCTCGTAAAAGGTCCGCTGCCGATTGATCAAGTTCTGAAGATCGCAACCGAAATCGCGCACGCCTTGGACAAGGCGCATCAACGCGGCATCGTTCATCGCGATCTCAAGCCGGCGAACATCATGCTCACCAAAGCCGGCGCCAAGCTGATGGACTTCGGCCTCGCCAAGCCGGAAGTGTCGATCGCCTCGAAGGCGGTCGGTCCATTCACCCCTTCCACGCCGACTATGAACCTGGCGTCGCTAACGGCGGCAGTATCGCCGCTCACGCAAAAAGGTTCGATCGTTGGAACCTTTCAGTACATGGCTCCAGAACTATTGCAGGGAGCAGAAGCCGACGCCCGCAGCGACCTGTTCAGCTACGGTTGCGTTCTCTACGAAATGATCACCGGACGCCGTGCCTTCGAAGGCAAATCGCAACTCAGCGTCTTCTCCTCCATTCTGGAAAAAGATCCGGAACCCATCACCGCCAGCCAGCCGCTAACCCCACCCATGCTCGATCGCGTGATCAGCGCATGTCTCGCCAAAGACCCCGCCGACCGCATCCAATCAGCCCACGACGTAGCGATGGACCTGCGCTGGGTTTCTGAATCTGCTCCGTCAGAGACGGCAAAATCAGCCGCGGAATTCAACAAGTCATGGGCGGCTGCGCTAGCCGCGCTTCTTCTTGCATTCATTGCCATTGCCGCATTTGCCGGCTACCGCTGGGCAAAATCATCGGAAAATCCGATATCGATCCACGCGGAAATCCCTCCACCCGATAAATTTTCTCTAGACACCACCGGCGATGCTGGTGGGATGCCCGTGCTCTCGCCGCAAGGCGACAGGCTCGCCTTCGTCGCGCACTCCGGCGAGAACAAAATGCTGTGGGTGCGCTCCTTGAGCGGTGACGCGGCGCAGCAACTCGATGGCACTTCCGGCGCGTCCCATCCCTTTTGGTCGCCCGATGGCCGCTATCTCGGATTTTTTGTTAACGGCAAGCTGTTAAAGATCGCCTCCACTGGCGGCCCGGTGACCACCCTGGCCGATGCTCCAAATTCTCGCGGCGGCACATGGAGCGCGAATGACATGATTGTCTTCGCCCATGATTTTCAAGGCCCGCTCATGAAAGTGAATGCACAGGGCGGCATAACTTCCGCCGCTACGGTCCTGGACAGAGCGAAACACTCTACCCATCGCTGGCCCTGGTTCCTGCCTGACGGCAAACATTTTATTTTTCTCGCCACCAATCACAACGGAGGCGATCCCAAGCAGAACGGAATTTACTTCGGCTCGGTCGATAGCCCCGAAACACATATGGTAATAGCCACCGATTCGGCGGCCCAGTATGCATCCGGCTATCTCCTTTACCGCGCCAACACGGCGCTGGTGGCGCAGCCCTTTGATCCGCAATCGGGCAAGTTATCTGGAACGGCGACTCCCATAGTAAATAACGTCCGTGACGACATTGGAGTATGGCGCAGCATCTTCGCGGTCTCGCAAAATGGCCTCATGATCTACCAAACCGGGACTGCGGCTACGGCAAACAGCCGTCTGGTGTGGTTCGACCGCTCGGGTAAGGCGCTGGCTGAATACGATCCTCACGAGACCACGGTGATTGATGTGCGGCTCTCGCCCGATAACAAACGGGCCGCATTCGCAGCCCCCGGCGGCATTTGGACTCTGGATCTTGAGCGCAAGACGAGGACGCGCATCACCTTCGACCAGCAGGTGGTACGCGAACCCGCCTGGTCGCCGGATGGCAAAACGATCGCATTCTCGGCGCAAGTAACCACGGGCGGCGGAAACGTCGAACTGCGCTCCAAAGCCGCAGACGGCAGCGGTGCCGAAAAGACGCTGTTCGCCGAGCAAAATAACTTTCACTACCCTGGCTGGTCGCCCGATGGAAAATACGTAACCTACCTTTGGGGCGATGGCGAAAAGATGGTTTCTCTTTGGATCCGTCCGGTCAACGGAGACGCGAATGGAGATGCCAAACCGGTTGCGATCGTGCGGCCACCCTCAGCTCAGTCCAATCTTTCGTATTATCGAATTTCGCCCGATGGCCATTGGGTCGCTTACATTTCCGATGAATCCGGGCAGATGGAAGTTTATTTAACCAGTTTCCCCGGCGGAAAGGGCAAGTGGAAAGTCTCCGCCAACGGCGGATATTACCCAGCGTGGAGAGCCGATGGGAAGGAGCTCTTTTATACGGGGGTTACCGACGATTTCTTCGCCTGCCCGGTGACGCCGAAAGGATCGGAGATCGAAGTCGGCGCGCCCCAACACCTGTTTCATACTCCATTGCCCGCGATTGGCATATTGTTCGACGTCTCTTCCGATGGCAAGCATCTGCTGGTGAACCACACCGAGGAAGAAGCCCAGGCTCCGCTCCAGTTGCTAACGAATTGGTCCGCAGAGCTGAAGAAATAACTGCGTGGATTAGAAATCGTTCCGTTCGTAATAATTTGTGGTCGGTCCTCTTGCGGCGTTGGCCGCGATTCTTGATTATTCGGGGTATCCCCTCCCTTCTTTTCTGTGGAAGTCTTGCTGGGTGCGGGTTTTGGAAAAAGCTGTCTGCAAAATACGTCTTCCAAAAGAGTTAGAGGCAAAATACATCAAATACAGGGGTTGGGTGCGATCTAACCTATGGTTCCCTTTACCGTGTTGTTTCGTCCATGATGAAGTGATTTTTGGGTGAGGGTAAGGTTAGATGTCACAGAGTGTTATGGAAGGTGACGATCAAAAAAGGCTCGAGCGTAGCCCGTTCGACTTCGCTCAGGGCTGGCTTTGAACCTGGTCCGGGAGTAGAAACCGCTGAAAGAATCTTGCCGGGCCAGTTTTGAAAAATTAGGGGACAGTCGCGTCTATCTTCGAATTTGTCTGGAATGCTCCTATGTGGAGTATACTGTGGAATAGATTCCACATATGCAAATCGTTCAAATCGTGCTGGACAAAAAGCTGTTACACGCCGCCGACCAGGCCGCAAAGCGCACGAAGCGAAACCGTTCTGCATTGGTGCGCGACGCCCTGCGCGAACATCTACGCCGGCTGGAACTGCGAGCCAGTGAAGAGCGCGACCGCCAGGGCTATTCGCGCCATTCGCAAGCCGACACGGAAGCGCGGACTTGGGAATCGGAGGCTACATGGCCGCAAGAATAGCCGGAGGTCAGATATCGCGAGGTGAGGTTCGGCTCTACCAGTTTGCCGCGCCCGATAAGAAACGCCCGGCCCTCGTTCTTACCCGCAACAGCGCTATCGCATACCTGTCCACAGTCACAGTTGCGCCTGTCACTTCCACCATTCGCGGCGTGCCATCGGAAGTCGTTCTCAACGAGGAGGACGGCATGAAGTCCCCGTGCGCGGTGAACCTGCACAATGCAGTGACGGTGTCGCAGCAGCGCGTGGGGAAACGTATGGCCCAGCTTAGTTCCGCACGAATGAATGAGGTGTGTGCGGCTCTACGCTTCTCACTGGGTTGCGATTCAGACTAGTTACTGGGCGTTCGGTCGCCGAATTCCCCCCGGTTTCGTGACGTCAAGCCCCACCGAGCGGAGCTGGATGGGCATCTCTAGTACATCTTAACGGGATGCGCGTTTTAACCTGCGCCAATTCTCATTTTCTTGGGGGGATGTCGAGGGTCGATTCATTTCCTCAGAATTTGAATTTGCGGGGTCCATAGATTATTGGTTTCACACGTGAGAGTCTTGATTGTGCCGTCGTCGCCTTCGAAGATAAAAGCTGATCCGCTCATTCCCTTAAATTCGCCGTAGCTTTTTGGTACGGTACAACTGGCTTTCGGAGTGGGCTGCTGCTGAGATATTGCTCGCTCCGTGCGAATACCAACGAAGAAGGTGATCGTCAGCAGAGTGGCGACAGTTAGTTGTTTTTTCATGTTCAAGTCTCCTTAGTGAGTTTCGGGCGGGTACCACTATCGCTTTAGCGTCAGCTACGCGTCAAGAAATGAAGACCGAGTGGTAGTGGCTGAATTCAGCCACTACCAGACCGAGTCTTTTACGGAAGATGCTCTACGTCCTGCTTCTTTCATTCGGCAACCTCGCCGCCGCTTCCCATCGTCCAAAGCAAAGAGGCTTGGTCTGAATCCACACCTTTGATGCCGTCATCAGTACAATAGGAACTCTGGAGGAAACATCATGGCTTATGAATTACCGCCCCTGCCGTATGATTACGCGGCGCTCGAACCCGTCATTGACAAGCAGACGATGACCATCCATCACGACCTTCATCACGGCGCCTACGTCAAGAATCTCAACGCAGCCATCGAAAAGCATCCTGAACTCGGCAAGAAAACCGCCGAAGAACTTATCCGTGATCTCAACGCCATCCCTGAAGATATCCGCGGCGCAGTCCGCAACAACGGCGGCGGCCATGTCAACCACACCATGTTCTGGAAGATCATGAAGCCCAAAGGGGGTGGCGATCCTAGCGGCCCCATCGCGGAAGCTATTAATAAGACTTTCGGCAGCTTCAAAGATTTCCAAACGAAGTTCAACGACGCCGGCGTCAAGCAATTCGGCTCCGGATGGGTCTGGCTCGCCGGCAAAGGCGCCGGTGAACTCCACATCATGAGCACGCCCAATCAGGACAGCCCCATCTCGGTAGGCCATTTCCCCATCTTCGGAAACGATGTCTGGGAGCACGCCTACTACCTGAAATACAACAACCGCCGCCCCGAATACCTTGCCGCGTGGTGGAACGTAATCAACTGGGACGAAGTCAACGCCCGTTACGAAGCTTACAAGTCCGGCAAATCGGTCCACGAACCAGCATTAGCCCATCGGTAGAAATACTCATGGTAGGGACAGCCGCCTCGGCTGTCCCCGCGAGCGAAGCGAGCGGAACTCGCCGAGTAAGATTCAAGCTCACCAAACTAAAGAAGGCCCTGCAGCCAGCAGGGCCTTCTTTTTCTCTGCAACTACGCTCTTCTAAGCCGCCGCCTCCTCCACATAAGCATCCGGCTCAGCCTCGAATTCTTTTCTGCACTCCTCCGAACAGAAAAAATATTTCTTGCCCGCAAACTGCGTATGGAATTCATTCCTGTTATCGTCCACCTTCATTCCACAAACTGGATCAGAAGTCATGATTCCTCCACCACAGATAGATTTTTTGTCCGCAATTCTCTCTTGCAAAAATCTTTCCGTTCTCCACCCAAACTCCAAGTGACTGACAGCGTTTCACTTTCGAGAGTCGCGAATTTCTTTTTCCAAATTCCCCCTGAAAATTCTTCCACGTCGTATGAACCTTATACCTAGGGTGTTATGCCTAGCCGTAGCAGCACAAGAACCAAACACTGCCACAACCAAACACTGCCACCGGGCCCCCGCTTTTCTGCATTTCCTGTGCAAGCCCTGTGGAGATTACTCTCTCGTTGCAATTTGATTTTCCCCCATCTCTCGCTTGCTTCCGAAACGCCGCCTAAACCGCACCTTATGCGGCTTCTCCAGGAGGGCATCAAGCAAGTTCATTCGTCGCAGCCCACGTCTGCCATTTTCCTCAACTGCACCAAAAATACTGAATTGACCGCGAGCCTTTTCGCTCGTACATTCTGATTCGCCCTCTCAAAAAAAATGAATTCGAATTCGCGCCGAGACACAAACCGGCCCGAGTCGAAATTGCATTCATCACAACATTCTGTCGTCATCATCATTCACTTTGAAATAAAGCCGGATAGAACGCATGAAAGCCAGCAGCCCATGGATTACCTATCGCACTCGTTTTCTGGTCAAAGCCAAGCAACTGACCACCACTCTCGCCTTCACCGATGCGCTCGGCCGTCAGCACTCCGGCCGCAAAGGCGATTATCTCGTCGAATCGGCCGACGGCGTTCTTCGCATCGCCCCTCGGCAAATCTTCGAAGATATCTACGTACCCTTGTTTGCCAAAGAAATGTCTGCCAACGAAAAACTAGCCAGCGAGAAGCTGGGTACCGGGAAAGATATTCCGGAGCCGCCCGCGACTTTCTCGCTGCAATTTCCTCTAACCCGCAAATCTCCTCAACCCTACCGCGACCGCCGCAACCCCAGCCCCGGCCTTCGCTCATTTTGAATACTTTCGCAGCCCCAGTCCCGGGTTTTACTGGCCCTTGGCAATGACCCGGCTTTTGTGAACGCACCATGAATATCCTTGTGGAAAAATTAGCCACCACCCCCGCACCAAGCCCGTCATTGTTGAGGATACAACCTGTAGTGTTTCTCTCTTGACAGGTACAATAAGGGGGAGTAACTTTGCAATCCCATAGCCTTGAAATCCTCCTCGCGGGAACGGGCAGGATTTCAACAGGCAGGTAAGGCAAAAGCAGTCAGGAACGGGACGGCGCTTGGCCAGAGGTGACCGGGCGCCAATCCTGAAACTTAACCGTAATCGGCTTCATGGCAGGCACTTGCAAGCGCTTGGAGTCGCATAAAAGTGCGGTGACCGTTCTCCGGATCCTCCCCCCGGCGGACGACAAAAGCTAGAAGATTGAGTGGAAGAGCGGCGCTTCAAGCGCCGCGTAGAGCGCTGGGAATGATGCAGCTTTTGGCCCCCGCGTTCGGAAACCACTTATCAATTTTTTCGTAAACTCGCAAGCCTAAATTGCGGAGCCTCAAATGGAAGCTTTAACCCGTCTCGTCACCGATTCGCTGGCTCGTCACGGCTTTGACCGTCCCGTGGACCCGCGCCGCCTCCAATGGTCGCGCTGGTTCCGCTGCGACTCTGTCCACAGCCTGCTCGTAGTCCCCAGCAAACCAGGGATATTCGCCATCGCGGAAGAAGTGATAAACCTAACCTCAACCGAGGCTCATGTGGGGACAGCGGCTCTCGGCTGTCCCACCACGGACGCGAACGCTATGAGAGACAGCAAGCGCATGCTCGCCATCATCCAGTTTTCCGAAGACGACGACATGGCTTTTACCCTCGACCGCATGTTCACCAAAGCCAATTCCATGCGCCCGCGCCTTTCCTCCGGACGCTGCTTTCTCCGCTATGTAGTAATCGAAGATCAGGACCAGCGCCGCAGCATTTGCAGCGCCCTCAATCAATGGATGCTCTCCTCCGCGGAAAAAGCGAGCGGAATCCCCGCCGCCTTTTCATCGTCATTGGAACTGTCTCCTGTAGCCGTCGGCGACCGGCCCGCGCATATAGTCACCAATCTCGATTCTGAGGCAAATAGAAATCTTCACTGTCCGCAACCTTTACCCTCCGGTTTCTAGGGAGGGATTGAGCGCATGGATTTCGCGCATTTTTGCGCACAGATTCTTAGCTGCACAGTTTTTTGGTGGTGCAGCGCTTCAGCGCTGCGATTAGATAAACGTAGTAATTTTTGGGCTTTAGCCCTAAACGATCTTTGCAAGTTCCAATCTGGCTCGATTACCCGCCCGCTTCCCGCTCCGGACGCCCGAATCGGCCAACGCGCCATAGAATCTAATTATCAATGGAGAGAGCAATGCCAGAAGTCAAAACAAGCACCGTCAATTCCTCTACCGCAACCCCCGTTAAGAAAAGCGGCCTTTCTTTCCGTCGCCTCTTCACCAAGCCCGGCGTCTCCCCCTACGACGAACTTGAATGGGAGTTTCGCACCGCTCAGATCACTGACTCTCATGGCGGTGTGATCTTCGAGCAAAAAGATGTCGAGATCCCCAAAGACTGGTCTATGACGGCGACCAACATCGTCGCGTCAAAATATCTCCATGGTAAAGTCGGTACGCCCGAGCGTGAAACCGGCGTCCGCCAGCTCGTCACTCGCGTCGCCGAAACCATCCGCAACTGGGGATTGGCGCAAGGCTACTTCAAAACTCCCGAAGACGGCGCAACCTTCCACGACGAACTCTCGCACATTCTTCTACGCCAGTACGCCGCCTTCAACTCGCCCGTCTGGTTCAATGTGGGCTGCGATCGCATCGAGCCTAATTCGGATGCCCGTAACTGGCACTGGAATCCTCAGACCCAGCAAGTCGAGTTTGGCGTCACCGGATACAAAACTCCGCAGTGCTCCGCCTGCTTCATCAATTCGGTAAAAGATTCGCTCGACTCGATTCTCACGCTCGCGAAAACCGAAGGCATGTTGTTCAAGTGGGGCAGTGGCACAGGAACAAATTTATCCCCGCTGCGCTCATCCACAGAAGGTCTCAGCGGAGGAGGCACGGCCAGCGGCCCGCTCAGCTTCATGAAAGGTTTCGACGCCTTCGCCGGAGTCATCAAGTCCGGCGGCAAAACCCGCCGCGCCGCGAAAATGGTCATCTTGAATGTCGACCATCCGGACATCGTCGAGTTCATCGAGTGCAAACAAAAAGAAGAGGCCAAAGCCCACGCGTTGGTCGCGCAAGGCTACGACGGTTCGCATCCCGACTCCGATGCCTACTCGTCTATCTTCTTCCAGAACGCGAATAACTCCGTCCGCGTCACCGACGATTTCATGTACGCCGTAGTTCGTGACACCGACTTCTCCACCAAGAAGGTGCAGGACGGCAGCGTCATGAATACCTACAAAGCCAAAGACCTGCTCCACAAAATTTCCGAAGCCACCTGGCACTGCGGCGATCCCGGCATGCAATATGACACCACAGTTAATCGCTGGCATACATCGAAGAACACGGCTCGCATTAACGCGTCGAACCCATGCAGTGAATACATGTTCCTCGATGACTCCGCCTGCAACCTGGCCAGCCTGAATCTGCTGAAGTTCGCGCCCAACGGCACATTCGACGTGGAAGCCTATCGTCACGCCGTCGACGTCCTGATCACTGCGCAGGAAATTCTGGTAGACAACGCCGGCTATCCCACAGAAGCCATCATGCGCAACTCGCATGACTACCGCCCGCTAGGCTTGGGCTATGCAAATCTGGGCGCACTACTGATGGCCGCAGGTTTGCCTTACGACTCCGACGGCGGCCGCGACTACGCGGCCTGCGTCACCGCCATCATGTGCGGCGAAGCCTATCTGCAATCAAGCCGCATCGCCGAACAATGCGAACCGCTCACCCCCGCAACCGACACGGTAGCAACTCGCTTAGGCATCACCGAAGCTGCCAACATGCCCGGAGCAGCCTGCCCTGGCTGGTACATCAATCGCGAACCATTTCTGGATGTAATCCGCATGCACCGCGCCAGCGTAAACAACATAAATAAAAACAATGTTCCAAGTTCGCTCTACGAATCGAGCAAACAATGCTGGGACGAAGCTCTGGCCCACGGCGAAAAGCACGGCTACAGAAATTCTCAAGTAACAGTGCTAGCCCCAACCGGCACAATAGGCTTCATGATGGACTGCGACACTACTGGGGTGGAGCCGGATCTTGCTTTGGTGAAATACAAGAAACTGGTTGGCGGCGGGATGATCAAGATTGTCAATCAGACTGTGCCGGGGGCTTTGTTCAAACTTGGTTATACGCATGAGCAGACTGATGCCATTGTGAGTTACATCGATGCTACTGGAACGATTGAAGGGGCGCCGCATATTAAGGATGAACATCTGGCGGTGTTTGATTGCTCGTTCAAGCCGTCGAAGGGCACTCGGTCGATTGCTTACATGGGCCACTTGCGGATGATGGCGGCTACGCAGCCGTTTATCTCGGGAGCTATATCGAAGACGGTCAATCTTCCGAATAACGCAACCGTGGAAGACATCATGGAGTCTTATCTTCAGGCGTGGAAGCTGGGGATCAAGGCCGTGGCGATTTATCGTGATGGATGCAAGCAGTCGCAGCCGCTTTCGGCGGCTGGGTCGAAGACGGCAAATTCTTCGAAGGAAAATTCGCCAGTGTCCGCGCCACAAGAAGAAGATTTGCATGCACCGCCGCGCGCGGTGCGGCACAAACTGCAGGAAGAGCGCGCGTCGATCACGCACAAGTTCAAAGTTGGTGATCACGAGGGATACATCACGGTCGGGCTTTATCCGAATGGAGAGCCGGGCGAGTTGTTCATCACCATGGCGAAGGAAGGATCGACGGTCTCCGGACTGGTGGATAGCTTCGCGCTGGCGGTTTCCATCGCGCTGCAGCATGGCGTGCCGCTAAAACTGCTGTGCGAAAAGTTTGCGCACACGCGCTTTGAGCCGAGCGGTTGGAGTACCAATCCCGAGATTGGTTATGCCAAGTCGATCATGGACTATATCTTCCGCTGGCTGCAGTTGCGATTTTTGACCGGCCAGCAGCAGATGCTGTTTGAGAATCTGCGGCTCAGGCCGTCCGCTCTCAGCTCTCAGCCGTCGGAGGATGCGGCGTCTGGCATCCGGCGTCCGGAGGGCGGGAACCGGGAACCGGGAGCCGGTTTGGTACACGCGGCGGATGCGCTGGCCGGCATCGTCGATCTGGGCGACGCTCCCAGCTGCAGCTTCTGCGGCAGCATCATGACGCGGAATGGTTCGTGCTATCGCTGCGGGAGTTGCGGGAGCACGAGTGGGTGCAGCTAGCTCTTAAGTATTGTCATTCCGACGGAGCGCGCCTTTCGCGCGCGACCGAGGAATCTTCTGTTGATCTGTTTTAAAGTGGCATGGCTCCAGCCATGCCAGGGCCGAGCCTATCTCGGCGGCTTTAGCCGCTGAGGTCGAACTAAAAATACTTTGAACGTACTGTGAGGGGGCACGGCACGCGCCGTGCCCCTTTTCTTTAATTGAGGATGATTCATCATGCCAATCGCATTAGATCTTTCGAAATTCAAAGATAAGGCGAAGCTTACCGATCGATATGCAAAACAGCTACAACGGTTGCATGGTAACGAAATTGCTACCGGCTGTATTGAAGAGGCAGTTGTTGGAACGCTCGATCATCTCTCTGACGCAGCGAATACGTCCATGGTCATTTACGGTGAACCCCAGAGTGGTAAAACGGAAATGATGATCTGCCTTACAGCGAAATTGCTGGACGAGAACCACGCGATTATTGTGCACCTTATGAATGACAGTGTTGATCTCCTCACTCAGAATTTAAAGAGATTTAAGGCATCAGGCCTAGCGCCTGCAGCTAAGAGTTTGTCTGAAGTATTACAATCCTCCACTGCTAACAGCCCGGGCGGATTGGTTGTATTTTGCAAAAAAAATGCTAAAGATCTCCAGAAATTGATTGAGTGGATCGAGGGCCAAGGAACGGTTGTTGTGATCGATGATGAGGCGGATTATGCGAGCCCGAACGCGAAGATAAATGAAGGGACAAAGACCAGAATCAATGAATTGGTCTCGGAGCTTATTGGAAAAGACGGGTATTACGTCGGTGTGACGGCGACGCCTGCCCGTCTGGATTTGAATAATACATTTGGGAATGACACTGAGTTGTGGGTGAATTTTCCTGCCCACGCTGAGTATACGGGCCAAGGTGTGTTCTTCCCCATAAAGAAAAAAGATCCAGTGCTGTATCGGAGAACACTTTTAGATCAAGGGATTGGGCCGAGCGAAATGCGAGATGCTATTGTTCGTTTTCTCGTCACCTCCGCGTATCTAAACTGCTATGAAAACGGAGACGAAGAAAATTACACGATGCTGGTACACACGAGTGGAAAAAAGCAGGACCACGAAGCGGACCGAGCGCTCGTGGAGAAAGTTGCAACTGCCCTGTCGGCAAGCGAGAGCCAAGAATTTGATGACTTAGTCACACGAGTGCATGGAGCAGCGCAATCTTTCTACCCAAATGCGGATGCCGATCAGTTGACGACCTATGTTGTTGAGAATGCGTCTAGAGCTACGTTAGTTGTTCTCAATAGCGAACGGGATAGAAAAGCAGCAGGCGAAAGCGCAACTGAACCGACGTCCCCATTTACATTCATCATTGGCGGCAACATCGTCTCAAGAGGAGTAACGTTCCCAAACCTTCTTTCAATGCTTTTCGCACGAAATGTAAAGAATAGGTTACAGCAGGACACATATATACAGCGGGCAAGGATGTTCGGTGCGAGAGGAAAATATCTCAAGCACTTCGAATTGACTATTCCCACGCAACTCTACGCCGACTGGCACAGATGTTTCGTACTGCACAAACTTGCCCTCGCTACGATCAAGCACAAACTAGGTTCACCGGTTTGGATTGGCGACAACCGCGTTTCGATCGCAGCTAACTCGAGCATCGATAACGCAACTGTTTCTCTGGACAAAGGAGAGATGTCCTTTGGAATGTTTGACTATTCCGAACAACTGGACTCCATTGTTTTGAATGATCAAAACAGCATAAATACATTAAAGGAATTGAGGGGAAAAATCGGTGACGAGGCACTACCATTGTTCGTTATCGAATATGTGGAGTCGATGTTGGAGGAGGAAGAGGAGGAGGGTAAAAAACTGCTCGCAATCCACCCGGCATCTTCGATTGCCGGGTATGCGCTGACGGCGAACCAAGTCACGATTTCCCGTAAGAAAGGATTTATGGGCACTAATCAGCTTGAGCCCAAGAAGTTCCCTCATGCCGTTTACCACTTCAAAATATTTTTCAACGATGCTGGCAAGGCCAGATTATATTTGAAATTCAAAGATACTGTGTTCGTTGAAAATCTTAAAGAATCTACCTCGAATTGAGGAGTTAGTGCACGCTTCTGTTGGGTTTAGATGAGGCCAAACACTTTACACGAAGCTCTAGGTCGGGACGCAGTCCATCCGTTCCCTGCGCGTATGGCACCTGGAATTGCCCTTGAAGTTATTTCAAAGGCGAAAAAACCGCTTCGAGTGCTTGATCCGATGGTTGGGTCTGGCACGGTAGTTGCGCTCGCTCGCTCCAAGAAACATCGTGCGATCGGAGTCGATATAGATCCACTCGCGATACTCATATCAAAAGTTTGGACCACTGCTATTGAAGCAGAGGAAGTTCGGAGTAAGGCACAAGAAGTGCTGAAACGTGCCAAGAAAATCTTTGCCAGAATGCGGCAGGCTGAAGCTTATCCCTTAAGCGCAGATCGAGAAACGCGGCGCTTTGTGGTGTATTGGTTTGACGGCTACGCTCGTCGACAGCTCGCCTCGCTTTCGATTGCAATAATGCGGGTGCGGAACGAAGTGACGCGCAATATCCTCCTGTGTGCATTGTCTCGACTTATCATTACTAAAAGCTCCGGTGCTTCATTGGCAATGGACTTGTCGCACAGCCGCCCGCACAAAAAGTTTCGACGCGCGCCGGTAAAGCCTTTTCGTAAATTTCTGGCGGCGGTCGACCATGTGGCAGACAATTGTGTCAAAAAGCGGGCTGGCCGTGGTCCCGCGCCGAAATTGTATCTCGGGGACGCCCGCGATTTGCCTGTTCGCGATGGCTCGATCGATTTGGTTGTGTCGTCGCCCCCTTATCTCAATGCGATTGATTACATCCGCTGTAGTAAATTTTCTCTGGTTTGGATGGGATATCGGATCCCCGATCTGCGCGATGTGCGCTCTGAGAGCGTTGGAACTGAATCGACCAGTACTAGGGGCGAAGACACTGAAATCGAGAGGATTATCGGCTCCCTGAGATTGAAACCCGCATTGACAAAACGCGACGAAGCGCTGTTAGCTCACTATATCCATGACATGCGACGCGCTATCAAGGAAGTGACGCGGGTACTAGCACCGGGTGGAAAAGCGGTATATGTCGTAGGCGAAAATACTGTCCGTGGCACATACATCCGCAATTCGCGGATCATCTGTAAAATTGCATGTTTGTGTGGCTTGCGATTTAAGGACCGTAGTTGGCGCAACTTACCGGCGAATCGTCGCTATTTACCCCCTCCCTCGGCGGCCTCGGGGTCGGCACCCATGAATGCCCGAATGCGCAAAGAAGTCGTGCTCGCGTTCGCAAAGCCCTGGAGTCGCCGCCGGCTGACAGCAGGTTCCTCACCGGGCTTTCCGCCCGGTTCGGAATGACAAGTTTTTTGGGTGATCTTGGGCGCGGCTGAAGCGCAGTCTTCCGAGCTGTGTGCGTTTTATCTGGAGTGGCGGCACGACTGAAGTCGTGCCCTTCCCGGTCGTCGCGCTTCCAAAATCCCTGAGGGACGAGTTCGTGGAATCCCACGTCTCGCAAAGAAGCGAGGCCCTTCGACTCCGCTCAGGGCAGGCTATGGGGCACCCTGCGTTTTTGGGGCATCGACAAACAGCAGGTTCCTCACCGGGCTTTCAGCCCGGTTCGGAATGACAAGGTTTTTGGGTGATCTTGGGCGCGGCTGAAGCGCAGTCTTCCGAGCTGTGTGCGTTTTATCTGAGTGGCGGCACGATTGAAGTCGTGCCCTTCCCGGTCGTGGCGCTCCCAGAATCCTTAGAGGGACGAGTTCGTGGAATCCCACGTCTCGCAAAAGAAGCGAGACCCTTCGACTCCGCTCAGGGCAGTCTATGGGGCACCTTGGGTTTGTGGTTGCGTCGACAAACAGCAGGTTCCTCACCGGGCTTTCAGCCCGGTTCGGAATGACAAGGTTTTGATTGAGGCTTGTCGGGACGACTGAAAGTCGTGCCCTTCCCGATCATGCTTGCTGCGCCAGGAATGGCAGAGGTATTCTTGCGGCGATATGGACATCATCGGTGGCAACATCTTCAAGGACAACATTGGGGCATGGCTGGCGGCGACTATCGTGGCATTGATGACGGTGTTCTCGGATAAGCTGCTGGAGCGCATCCGCTTTCGGCTGAACCGCGCCGATCTTCGAGCCAAGTATTTTGGGGAGCTGGCGGTGGATTTGAGCACGTATATTTTCTTCGCAGAGATATTTTGCGAACGCTACCAGAAAGGGTGGACCAAGGATCCGGAAGACCTGGCCTCGATTGGGGGAGAGGTGAATGAGGCGGTGACGACTTTGCGGAAAAAGGAGTTCGTCTATCGCTCGTGGGTGCACCGCTATTGGGGCGATAAAACAGTGGCGCAGTTTACCGAGGTAATGGCGGCGGTGAAGGCGGTGGACGACGCACTCCATGCCTTTAATGACGAGGGCGAGGAAGACAGGAAAACAGTCGCGCTGGCGAAGGAATTGGACAAGCTGCGTGCGGCGGCCACGCGGTGGATGGTGCAGACCAGCTAACGGTCAGTTGGCGGGCCTTGGTTCCATTTCTTGTGGGCTCACGGCACGACTGAAGTCATGCCCTTCCAAAACTTGTTGACGAAAACATTTCTTATCGCAGCGCTTGAAGCGTCGCGCCACCCAAAATCCAACGGGGAGGGGCCGTGGAATCCCATGTCTCGCAAAAGAAGCGAGACCCTTCGACTCCGCTCAGGGCAGGCTCTCACCGGGCTTTCGCCGGGTTCGGAATGACAAAAGCAACGTAGTGCATTGCCCAAATGCATATTCAAAATCCGAGTGTGGAAGTTTTGCGACCAGGGGCAGATTGGGTCAATCTCATTTGTTAGGCGAAGAAATACGTTCTACCGGGAGAGCATGATGCACAAGGTCAATATTGCCGAGAAGTTTGCGCAGATTTCGGAATACTGGAAGCCTTATGTCGGGGCGGAGCTGAATGGGCAAATGGTGAAGTTCGACAAGCTGAAGGGCGCGTTCGTGTTTCATCATCACGAGAATGAGGACGAGTTGTTTCTGGTGGTGAAGGGGCGGTTTCGCATGGAGTTCCGGGATGAAGATTCTCGTGAGCGGCATGAGTGGATCGAGGAGGGTGAATTTATTGTGGTGCCGAGGGGCGTGGAGCATCGTCCGGTGGCGGATGAGGAGTGCTGGCTGCTGCTGTTTGAGCCAGCTTCCACGCTGAATACGGGGAATGTGGTCAACGAGCGCACGGTGGCGCAGCTCGAACGAGTGTAGGATAGAGCTAGTTAGTTACTACATTCATTTAATTCATTTGAGGTTTATGGAGCTTACGGTTTATTCATCTGCATGGTGTCCGGATTGCCGCGAGGCGAAGCGTTTTTTGGCGAAGTACAACATTCCTTATAAGGAAATCGATGTTGAAAACACACCGGGAGCGGTCGATGAAATTGTGAAACGCACCGGCAAGCGGGCCATTCCGCAGTTTGTTATCGATGGCGAATGGGTACAGCCGTACGTCCCGGGTAGAGGTTTTCTGTACGAGGAGATGGGCAAACGGCTGGGAATTAGCAAGTTGTAGGAAATATCCCACAATTCTTAGACTGAGCGCGGCGAACTGCCATTCGGTGGGCGTCTCCGGTACCCCCTGTACATCATCTTCCGTACCGTGGAAAACCCTTGCCGGACAAGGGAAGATGACCACTCCCCGCTTCCGGCGCAAGTTCCATCCCCATAAAGCGGCTGGCAGGCGGGCTTGCGAAAGCCATGTCCGAACCAGAGATACCCAAGGAAACGTGTGTGGTCAGCGAAAGCTGGCAGCAAATGGTGCAGGCTGCATTGGGGATTGTTGTGCTGATTGGCGTAGCGGCCATGTTTCATTACTATGCTCCGGCTGCGGCGCAGGGCACGCCTCCTGACGATTTACAAAATCAGGTACACACGCTTACGCAACAGGTTGCCGAGCTACAGAAAGAGCAGGCGATGCCCGCACTGGTGCTTAGCCGGTACAGAAATTCCATTGGCTACATTTACGGTGTGTATCAGGTTGGATTCGCGAATCAACCGTCAGCGATACGGGCGCGAGTTTCCGGCACCGGATTTCTAGTGGGTGATCGCCTGCTTGCCACCAACCGACATGTTGCCGAGCCCTGGTATGGCGATAGTGAAGCGGAAGAGCTTATGCATCACGGGGCCACTGCGATGCTGGAAAGTCTCGTGGTATTTTTCCCAGGCTCGCCTACGCCTGTGAATTTAACCCAAGGTGCAGTTTCCTCGAGCGGCGATCTCGCGATTTTAAAGATTGAAGATAAGAATGCTGTGCGTGGACTTGCCGTGCTGCCGCTGGCAAAGGGGAATGTAGTGCCCGGAGAATTGGTGACGGTCATTGGCTATCCCATGGGCATCGCGGGGATGGTGGCCAAGTCGCCCACGGGAATTTATCAGCGGCTGGCGTACCGGCACAACGACATTACGGCGGCAAGCGAGTTGGCGGCGCTGTCGCTGATTCGTCCTTCGACCACGTGTGGGCACCTCGGCGATGTGGTTGGAGACAAGCTGATTTATGACGCTCCTACAGCTCACGGCGGGAGTGGTGGGCCGGTATTTAACTCCAATGCGGAAGTGATCGGCGTAAACTCCGCTTATATTGATGGATTTTCGGGCGGCACTTTGGGATTTTCGGCGGATGCTTTGCGGCCGCTGATTGCGGAAGCGGAGAAACGTCAGTAACTTCAGCACTCCACACTAGATTCCTGCTGCGAGAGATTCCTTCGACTTCGCTCAGGACAAGCTCTTCACTCCGCCTGAAAAACGGCTACGTTCAGGATGACGCCGTAGAATGCCAACACGGCGAGAAACTTCCTAAAATTCTCTTACCTTGATTCCTTCGTGCAAACGTTGATCGCCCGAGGCTGAGGCGTCGCCTGAAACCGCATAGGCTACGGCTGCTCCGATGAGCGCGGGAATGATGAAAGCGTGACCGCCGGTCGCTTCGGCTACGAAGACCACGGCGGCCAGAGGCGTTTTGTATCCGGCAGCGATAAATGAGGCCATGCCAACCGCGGCGTAGAGATCGGGACTGGCGCTATACACGACGGATTGCGCGAATGCAGTTCCGATGCTTCCGCCGGTGAGGAAGAGTGGAACGAACAGGGCGCTTACGCCGCCAGCTGCCAGTGTGAATAAAGTTGCGGCGAGTTTGAGTGCGCTGAATGTGAGCAGCTGCGGAGTGCTGTGGTATTTGCTGAGGATTTCTCCCACAGCTTCATAGTTTGCGCCGATGGGCACGAGATTTCCGGGATAGATTTGCAGGTAGAGAAGTCCGCAGAGGCCGGTGAGCAAACCGCCGATGGTGAGTTTTAACCAGTGCGGAATGGCCCACTTTACGAAAAACGTGCGCGCGCGGCGGAAGGTGATGACGAAGACCATGGCGATTAGGCCGACGATCAAGCCGAGCAGAGCACTCCAGTAAAGATCATGACTCGCGTACGATGTGGACCCAATGAAATTGAAAAGCGGGGTTGCGCCGAGAAAAGAACTCAGGGTGACGAAGGATACGACCGAGGCGATGAGGGATGGCACGAGGGCTTCGTGTGCTAAATCGTCGCGGTAGGGCATTTCGAGAGCGAAGACGATACCGGTGAGCGGAGCGCGAAACACGGCCGACATGCCAGCGGCCGCACCGCAGATCAGCATGATGCGACGGTCGCGATCGCTCAGGCGCAAACGCCGGAGTTTGGTCCAGAGCCAGGAGCCGATGGCCGCGCCGCCATAAATGCTGGGGCCTTCGAGCGCGGCGCTTCCTCCGAAACCGACGGTTGTGATGGCCGCGACCAGCTTGGGCACGAAGGAGCGCATGTCGATCTTGCCCTCGTGCTCATGATAGGAGCGGATGATTTCTTCGGTGGAATGTTCATTTGCGTCCGGAGTCAGGAATTGCATGATGAGTCCGGTGAGGACGAAGCCAAAAACCAATCCGGGGACGATGGCCCAGTGATGATGCAAATAATAGCTGAGTACTGGCGGCCACAATTTGCCGAGAATAATCACGACGATACCAGTGATCACCAAGCCTACGATTAGACCAATTACAGGTGCAATGATGAGCCACTTGCGCAGGTCGCGGGCATATACGGCAGTGAGATCTTCGCGCACCAGCGAGCCGTATCGATGAAAAGGATGTTTTAGAAATCGTGAGATGTATCTTGAGCGCTTTTGAGTTTGGTCTTGCGGTGTAGTCATGAATGCTGGCTGGTCTTTCTGGGAAGGTTTTGTCGCTGGCCGGGCTGGCGACTTTCCATGCGCGGCCTACTTTCCTGAGGAGGTGCGGCCGGATGCGGGGAAGAATCGTTGCCTTCGCGCATGATGCGCCGGAGAGCAGCGACGAGTTCGGGTCCGGCGTCGCGTAGCTCTTGCTGATGATGCAGC
Source organism: Candidatus Aquilonibacter sp. (assembly GCA_035486715.1). Lineage (GTDB taxonomy): Bacteria > Acidobacteriota > Terriglobia > Terriglobales > Acidobacteriaceae > Sulfotelmatobacter. Next base: position 19,107 of record DATHMV010000024.1, on the reverse strand, counting down.
GCGAGTTCGCTCAACACCTTTTCGCCTTTCGGAGTGAGAGCCAGCAGCACTTCGCGGCGGTCGTCCTGGGCGCGAGTGCGGTGAACGAAGCCGCCGGCTTCCAGGCGGTTGATCAGCTCCACTGCGCTGTGGTGGCGGATTTGCATGCGAGTGGCTAACTCACGGATGCGAGGGCGCACTCCCTGCGGCATGCCTTTGATTGCCAGCATTAGCTGGTACTGGCCGCGCTCGAGTCCAGCTTTTTTGACCACCTGCTCGCTGAAATGAAGAAAGCGGCGGATTTGATAGCGGAACTCCGCCAGCGCCTGATAATCGGCCAAAGTGAGCTTCTTCATGCCGGTGATTGTATCGTGCCGCGATGCAGCTCCTTACGGGCTGTCCGGGGCATAGATATCGTAACACGATATAATTGTTGGATCAAAAACAGCCGGGCGCGGTCATGGCAGCTTGATAAGGAAGCGAGCTAAACGCGCGTTATTGCGTCGCAAAACCGCGACCCTTCGACAGGCTCAGGGCAGGCAGCATCGCGCAGCTTGCCCCAGATCCTTCACTGCGTTCAGGATGACAATTTCAAACTGACGCACTACCTAACTCCCGGCTGGCCTCTTTTCCGCACTCCATTTAGAATCCAATGTCCCGGTTTCATTGGAAAGGACAGGAGGCGCACCCGCTTGATTGCACGCTATACCCGCCCGGAAATGGGCCGCATTTGGAATGACGAAAACCGTTTTCGCACCTGGCTGGCGGTTGAAATCGCCGCTACGGAAACGCTTGCCGAGGCGGGCATGGTGCCGAAAGATGCCGCAAAAGCGATTCGCAAGCGGGCCGATTTTAGCGTGGAGCGCATTCACGCCATTGAGGCCGAAGTGCGCCACGATGTGATTGCTTTTACAACTGCGGTTGCCGAGATTGTGGGTCCGGAAGCGCGCTGGTTTCACTATGGCCTCACTTCCAACGATGTGGTGGATACGGCACAGGCTTTGCTGATTCAGCAGGCCTCGGCGGTGATTGCGCAGGATCTCGAACGGCTGGCCGAAGTGCTGGAGCGCCGGGCGTGGGAGTTCAAAGACACGCCGATGGTGGGGCGCACGCACGGCATTCACGCCGAACCGATCACGTTCGGGTTCAAGCTGGCGAACTGGTATTCGGAGACGCAACGCAACATTGCGCGCTTTACCGCGGCGGCGGAAGATATGCGCGTCGGGAAGTTTTCGGGAGCGGTCGGAATCTTCGCGCATCTAACGCCGGAGATTGAAGAGAAAATTTGCGCGCGGCTGGGGTTGAAAGCGGCGGCAGTTTCGTCGCAGGTGATTCAGCGCGACCGGCACGCTCATTATCTGGCGACGCTAGCTGTGATTGCTTCGACCTTGGACAAGATTGCAACGGAGATTCGCCACTTACAGCGCACCGAAGTACGCGAGGCGGAGGAGTTTTTCAGCGAAAAGCAAAAGGGATCGTCGGCCATGCCGCATAAGCGGAATCCAGTGACCAGCGAGCAGATCAGCGGGCTGGCGCGGGTGGTGCGCGGCAATGCGCAGGCTGGTTTTGAGAATGTGGCCTTGTGGCACGAGCGCGATATTTCGCATTCCTCGGCGGAACGCGTGATTCTGCCGGACTCCACTACGCTGGTGGATTACCTTCTCAACAAGACGACTAATTTGATCGAAACCATGTTCGTTTATCCGGAGCGCATGAAGGTGAATCTGGAGAGCACCCACGGGCTGATCTTCAGCGGACAACTGCTGCTTGATTTAGTAGAGCATGGAGTTTCGCGGGAGGACGCTTACCGCGCGGTGCAGGCGCATGCCATGCGCGCGTGGAGGGAAGGTTTGGACTTTCATCAACTCGTGCTGGCGGACAAGGAGATCACGGGAAAAGTTCCGCGCAAACAGATCGAGTATGCCTTCGATCTTTCGCGCCAGTTGAAAAATGTGAATAAGATTTTTGCGCGTGTATTTCAAAATGGCAGCAAGAGCAAAAGCGGCACTGGAGCACGCAAGCCGGCAAAGTCTTCACGCACTGCGAAATCCGGCCGCTGACAAGGTGTTCTTCAAACGTTCTTTAGCATTCTCGCCCCCGCAAAATAGATGACAATCCAGCCGATTTTGCGCCTCTGCAACTTTCTGGACGGCACAGGGTTCTAACTTACGAGAAACATTTAACCATCTGGTTAGATCGTAAAGTTTCGTCAATGGGCCGGAGGTGACCTTATGACAAAGAAAAGCCTGCTGAAAATGGCGAGTTCCATTGTAATGACGGGGCTGCTGAGCGCAACGCTGCTGGCAGAGTCTGTGGGTGGAACTCGTTACGACAATCAAATTCAAAACATGGTGTCGCAGAGGCTGGCTGCGAAGAATCAATTCCGCGATGTCAAATCCAGCGTGGAAGACGGCATCGTAACGCTTACGGGCACGGTCGATCTTTACCAGCGCAAACTGGATGCCGCCAAGTTGGCTCGAAAAGCTGCAAAGGTGCAGGGCGTGCGCAACTTGATTGCAGTGGCCGGACCGAATGTATCGGATGCGCAACTCGAGGGAAAATTATCTGGGAAGTTGCGCTATGTCCGCGAAGGTTTCGATATCACGTTCGATTACTTCGCGCTGGGTGTGAAAGATGGTGTGGTTACAGTGGAGGGCCAGGATCGTACCGGTGTGGGGCGCGACGAGGCTCTGGCCGATATCGCGAATATGCCGGGAGTAAAAGATGTAATCGATAACATCTCGGTGGAACCGGTTTCGCCGATGGACGATGGTTTGCGGTTGCGCGCGGCTCGGGCCATCTATCACGATTCGGTGTTGAGCAAGTATGCGGTGGATCCGGCGCAGCCGATTCGCATCATCGTGGATAATGGGCACATCACGCTCTATGGTTCTGTGGACAGCAACATGGATAAAACGGTGGCTGGAATACGCGCGAACCAGATATTCGGCGCATTTAGTGTGGAGAACAAACTGGTTGTGGGGAACGATTCGAATCAAACCGGAATGTAAGTTGTGGTTCGAGGGGGGATGGGCGCGGCGCAAGCCGCGCCTTTTTTAATTAGCAGAAACAGTGTATGCACACTGCCGCTCAAGTGTATCTTCCACGCCGGATGCGCGCTCAGTTACTGAACTGCGTTCAGTCCCTGATAAATGAACATGCCTACCAGTACCAGCAACAGAACACCCGAACCGGCGCCGAAAACCCAGACGGGTTTAGTGAGCCGGTTCACCTTCACCAGGAGTTCAGTTTGTTCCTGTTGCATGTGGGAGTTCGCATCGTCAAGATAGAGCTGCTCTTCCTCATGCATGGTGAGGGTACTGCGGTAGATGAGGAGGATGATCAGGCCGACCGTAAATACACCCCATACGGTGGCAAGCCCTAGCAGCAGGGGAGTCCAAGTCCAGGTCATAACATCACCTCGACAGATCGCAAGCTAGTTGGCCGTCTGGGGATACTTGAATGCGTATCTACAAGGAAACGTATTCAAAATTCCGCAGCAGCCTAACGAAAACGATTATAGACCCTTTGGCAAGCCCTGCGGGATGAATGTGGCCCGTCGGGGGTGGCCGTGAAGGGAAGTGTTTGGGGCATTTTGGAGGGAAATCTACGAAAAATAGCAGGGTTGAAAGATGCGAGGAATCTTCTTTTTTCGCCCCGTTGGGGCTGGATTGATTTATGCCGTTTACCCATGGCTCACGCCGTGGGCTGTATTCTTACGCCCGCTTCGCGGCTTTTTCTTCTGATTTTGTGCGGAAGCTCTGGAGCGGGAGGCGCATCTATATGGTTAGGCTGGAGGTTATGGTTGGGCGCTACTTTGCGTGCTTCTGACTTTCTGCCTCTGTTATAATCTGGAAATCCTAGAGCCGAGGAGATATTCATGGCCACTACAACCGTCCCAGAAGTTACCACTGCATCCCCTGAGATCAAGAAGACCCCGCCGGTTTCGCTGACAGCGACCGCCGTTACAAAAGTAAAAGAGATTATGGGACAGCAAAACCCCGTGCCCGCCGGTCTACGGATTGGCGTAGTGGGCGGAGGCTGCTCCGGTTTTTCGTATTCCATGCAGTTCGAGAACGCTGCCGGCATGATGGACAAGACTTTTGAGATGGATGGCCTGAAGGTTTTCGTCGATGCGACTTCGGTGATGTATCTGAATGGCTGCCTGGTGGATTACGTGGAGACTCTGGAAGGCGCCGGCTTCAAGTTCGAAAATCCGAACGTGAAGAGCACATGCGGCTGCGGATCGTCATTTAGCGTGTAATTGCTGGGAAAAGTTTTTTAGTGTAAAGATTAACGGCTTCATCTTCATTAAGGGATGAGGCCGTTTGTTTTTTACGTAAGAATTTAAACTGGATTTACGCTACTGCGGTTGCTGCGGATTCGGTTGCTGCTGCGAAGTCCCTCCGGAGTTGTTGCCGAAACCACTGTTGAAGCCGCCATTACCAAATCCGCTGGTGCCGGTGTTTCCGAATCCACTACTGTTGCCGGTTCCATTCGCCTGGCCGAAGGGGCTGTTGTTTGTGCCCGTACTTCCGGGCTGCCCGTTCTGACCGGGTTGTCCCAGTTGATTTGCGAAGCTCTGCAAATTGGGCTGGTAAGGCGTGGTAATGAGTCCGCCGCGGTCGGCGGTGGGATCGTATACAAACTGCCACTCGTTGTATTTGTGCTTGTGGTTGTACTCGTGGAATGCGTTCTCTTTACTGATGCTGGCCACACCCACGATCGGGCCTCCGCCGAATACTTGCCCGCTGGAGCCTTGCGCGCTACCGGCGGCGATTTGGGCCGAGGCTTGCGGCGTGTCCGGTCCCGTACTTGTTTCCCCGGGAGTGCTGGAACCGGCAGTGCTGGAAGATGTGTCGGAGCCAGAGCTTCCTGATGTCGAGGAGCTATTGGAGTTTGAGTTCCCGTTTGAGTTTCCGCCAAAACCGCTGGAACCGCCAAACGCGCTGTTGGAATTTCCTCCGAAGCTATTGGAGCCGCCTCCAAAAGAGCTATTTGATCCGCCAAACGAACCGTTGGAACCTCCACCAAACGCGCTGTTTGAGCCTCCACCAAAAGCAGAGGATTGCGGGCTGCCGAAGCCGGAGTTGCCGCCAAATGCCGAGCCGTTCGATCCGGAGGCATTCATTTGCCCCACGGTATTGGCTCCGGGAATGGTTCCTCCGCCGAAGCTCATGCTGAGCTTCACGTCGGGGTCGCCGTAGTGGAGAAGTTTGAAATCCTTGCCCGTGATGGGATCTTTATAGTGCTTGCGCAGATAGCGCAGATTATTGGTGTTGTCGAGATCTTCGAGCCGCGTAGGATAGCGGCCAAATTTTTTGTAGTAGTTGCGGATAGCGCGGGAGTATTGCACGCCGCGATGAATCATTTCCATTTCGCGGTCGCGGCGAATTTCGTAGGAAATGGTAGGGAGGACCGCGGCGGTAGCGATGATCATCAGAGCGACCATCAGCATGAGCGTGAGCATAATGTAGCCACACTCATGATTGCGGACACGAAATGGCAACGCTTGCTTCACTGCAAACCGCCTGCCGATTCGATTCTTTGATCGCAAAATCTTTTAACCCTGGGTGAGCGGAATGTTCTGCGCCGGGCCGCTGCCCACCACATCCTGAATCTCCACCGATGTAGGAGAAATGCGCACGACTTTGTAACGGCGGTCGACGATCTCGCCCTCACCCGCGATAAAGACGTCCTCGCCTTTCGAAAGAAAAATTCTCTTGGGCTCGCCGGGTTGATTGGCGAAGCCGAAAAATTTAAGAGGGATTGGGCCGGGCGCGGCAGCTGCGGGTGGCTGATACAGCGGGGTTATGTGAGCGGGGTCGGTTTGCCCAGGGGCCAGCGGCTTGGGAATTTCAATATCCGCCTGCGATACGAAAATATTTCTTCCCGAGCCCTCATACTTGATTTCTTCGATTGCCGCGAGCTGCTGCAAGTGCAGCGTGGGATCGAGGCTTTGCGTTGCGCGCTCTTTTTTGGGCGCAGCAGTTTTCGCGTTGTGCTGGCGAACCGGCGGACGGGTTGGAGTGAGAATCGACGAGGTAGTTGACGTCGATGCCGCCACTGGAGTAGTGGAAGCGATGGTGGATGATGCCGGAATCAATTCCCAGACAACCGCCAGCAAGGCGACGATGCCCAGGACCGCCGCCAGGATTACATTGCGTTTATTTTCTGCTCCCAGATTCACTGCGTCCCTGCCTTCAAAAATGTTTCCAGTTTCATTTGCAGCTTGATGGGTCCGGTTTGTTCGCCGCCCAGTTCGATGCTATCAATGATAAAAAGCATGTCATCGCGTTCCAGCGCATTGATAAATTTGGCCAGCGCCACATAGTTGCCGGAGAGATTGGCCTCCACCTCGATTGGTTCCATCTGAGGGACGGAAGAATCCTCCGACTTATATTTGGCGTCCAGGATCGTGACCCCATTTGCCCCAGCGAGCTTGCCAAATTCCGTGGCGATTTGCGAGTCCTGCGCCGGAAGACGCTTCTTGTAAAATTCCGCGATCTGGCGATTCGCCGAAACCACTTTCTGGTCGAGATGATTGAGCGGTTCCACCTGGGTGGTTTTCGTGCGCAGTTCGCTCCACAACTCGCTGAGCTGCATTCTCCGCGATTCGGTCGAACCGATCAGCGGCGAAAACATAAGCCCTACCGCAATTACGTCCACGCCAAGCAGCACGCCAAGCGCGATCTTCATTCTCTTCCGGGTTCGCCGCAAATCGGGCATCAGGGTTCCGTCCTTGCGGGGGTGTCCGTTTTAGGGGCCACTGTTTTGGAGATCTCGGTTTTTGTAGCCGGGGGCGTCACGGGAATAGTCTCTGGAACGTAGACCGCGTGAATATTGAATTGAATCGGATCCCCGCTGTTGGATATCCGAGAGGTTTCGTTTTCGATATAAGTCTGGGTGAAGCGGCGCGAGTCTTCCATGCGGCGGGCCAGTTCGATGGCGCGGTCGCGCGAGTCTCCCGCGACAGACATTTTCAGCGAAAGCTGGTTGTCGTCATCGAGTTCGGGATGAATCGCCACCAGATGGACCCGCGGCGGCATGACTTTTTCCATGTCTTCCAAAACGCGCGTCCAAGAGAAAGATTTGCGTTCGATGAGTTGATTGAGGAATTGCGATTGATCGCGCGTGCTGCGATTTTCCGGGCGGTTCAAAAAGGTTTCAGCCTGCTGACGGGTGCGGTCGCGTTGCGCGATTCTGGCTTTTAGATCGGTGATGTTGGCATGGTCGCGGCGCGCGGCGAACCAGTTCGAAGCCGTGGTGGTCACCAGGGCCAGCGTCAGGATGGAAGCGGCTGCAAGTCCGGTGCCCCAGCGCAGCCAGAACTGCCGCGCATCTTCGTAGGGCTGACCGGCGAGATTGATGTCGAGACGCATGAAATCAGTACCCAGTGCCTAGTACTCAGTAAAAACTCAGCATTCTTGCAACTGAGTACTGGGTACTAGGGTATTGCTTTACGAAATCAACGCTCCTACTACTCCGGCCATTCTCCATCGCGGCACGGAACCACCGGTGGTGACTCCCAACTGCGATGAGGTGACCAGTTCCTGCACTTCCGCGCCCGTCTGGGCACGCAGGGCGGGGGCGGCGCTGGCCGCATCCGCCAGGCCCGCGACGAATATTTTTTCGACATTTAAATGATAGGTATCCTGGAAAAACACCACCGAAGGATAAACTTCCTCGGCCAGTTGCTCTCCCGTAATGGTGACGCCACGCGTGTTTTCAAGGGTGCGAAAGAGTTGCAACTGGTCGGAATTCAGCATGGCGATGCTAGTAGTGCGGGCATCGACTTTTACCACCAGGGTGGGCTTTTGTCCCTCGGCGGCACCCAGCGCCGCGAGCATGGAAGGCAGCACTACACCCGGGCTGAATCCGGCATCGCGAAAAGCGGTTTCGTAATCCTCGACCACACTGGCCAGAGCGACCGCAGCCACCACGCGGACACCCTGATCGGTCTTTTGGACATGATAAGAAACTCTTGCCTTGTCCACGTCAAAGGGAAGGGATTTTTTCATGCGAAAGCGCACTACGCCGGCGGCTTCCTCAGAATCGGAGGGAAGCGTATCGAATTCCAATAGCACTACGCGCACGGCGGCGTCGGGAATTATGGCAATAACATCATGGGTGCGCGCAGCGACGCTATCCAGAGTTTCTCGAATCGCGGCACTGACCGCCTCGCGCTGGCGCAAGTTGCCCTCGACCAGATCAGGGATGACGCTGCCGGGCGCGAGTTCGTGCGCGGCGCTGGCTTCCAGGGTACGGCCATCGGCCGCAAGGCGTCCGGCAAGCACGCGGTCGGCTGCGATTTCGCACGCCAGTTTTGGTTTCGGATTCGCCCCAGAACTCATTGCAGGATCAACTCTTTCTACAATTCAAACGTCTCTTCCAGTTAAATGCAATAGCTGGAAGGGAACTGTTGATAGTGGCCGGTGGTCAGTGGCCACTGAACACTGGCCCGTGCGCTGCGTTACCTCATCGCTTCGATAAAGGTGACTTTATTAATTTCCTTCAACGTCGTGAGCCCGAGCCTCACTTTGTCGAGCGCCGACTCGCGCAGGAAGCGCATGCCTTCTTCGCGCGCCGCGCGGCGGATTTCCGATGTTGGCTTACGCGCCAAAATCATCTCGCGAATACGATCGCTCAAATCCAGCAATTCGTGGATAGCGGTTCGTCCGCGGAAGCCGGTGCCGGCGCACTCGATGCATCCCGGCCCATCGTACAGTGCCACCTTCGACCACTGCTCGGGATCGAGACCGCTCGCCTCCAGCACTTCGGGCGCGAGATGTACCTGTGTCCGGCAGGACTCGCAAATCAGGCGAACCAGCCGCTGCGCCAGGATGCAGTTCAAAGCCGAAACGAAGTTGTAGGGCTCGACGCCCATGTTCAGGAAGCGGCCGATGACGTCGACCACGTTGTTGGCGTGAACCGTGGTGAAGACCAAGTGGCCGGTGAGGGCGGACTGAATGGCGATCTGCGCGGTTTCGGCGTCGCGGATTTCGCCGACCATGATTTTGTCGGGATCGTGGCGCAGAATCGAGCGCAAGCCGCGGGCAAAGGTTAGGCCTTTTTTCTCGTTGACCGGAATCTGCGTGATGCCGCGAAGCTGATATTCGACCGGGTCTTCAATGGTGATGATCTTGTCTTCGTCGGTTTTGATTTCGTTGACGGCGGCGTAGAGCGTGGTGGTTTTGCCGCTGCCGGTTGGTCCGGTGACCAGCACCATGCCGTAAGGCTCTTTGATATAGCGGCGGAAGTTACGCAAGTCGTCTTGATCAAACCCAACCACTTCCAAGGTGAGCGATTTGAACTTCTCGCTCATGGATTCTTTATCGAGCACGCGGAGCACGGCGTCTTCGCCGTGAATCGAAGGCATGATGGAGACACGGAAGTCGATGGCGCGGCCGTTGTACTTCACGCGGAAGCGGCCGTCCTGGGGTACGCGGCGCTCGGAGATGTCGAGCTCGCTCATGACCTTGATACGCGAGATGACGGTGGAGTGGTGCTCTTTGCCAATAGGCGGCATGGCTTGGGTGAGCACGCCGTCGATGCGGAACTTGATGACGACGGAATCGTCGCGGGTTTCAATGTGTATGTCGGAAGCGCGGCGCTGCAATGCGGTGAAAATCGTGGTATCGACCAGGCGGATGATGGGGCTGGCATCGCTTGCGCCGGTCAGCTTGTCGATGGTGAGGGTTTCTTCCGCGCCAGTATTCTCGTCTTCGCGTATGATCTGGAAGCCTTCGCTGGCTTCCTCGAGCACGCGCTGCGACTGCTCGGTCTTGGTGAGGATGTTGTCGATCTGCTTCAGCGTGGCGACTTTGGTGACGATCCGCTTCTGGAGCAGCAGGCTGATCTCGTCGATCATCATCAGCTGGCTGGGATCGGCGATGGCGATGGCCAGCTTGCCATCGGCAGTTTCCTCGAGAGGAACGAACTTGTAGCGAAACATCAGCTCCGGAGAAAACTTTTTGAACAGTTCATGATGGAGCTGGAAGTCGGTGAGGTCGACAAACTCGCAGCGATAGCGCCGGGCGACGTCTTGAGCGCGCTCCAGGTCTGTGATCGGGTTACCGGTGGTAACCAGCTGCCCGCCGTTTTCGCCGTGTACAAAAAGTGATTTCTTATCCGCCATCGCCATTTCTCAGACACCCGCCTTCTGCCGACTAACGAATCAATGAACTCCCAGAGTGAAGATCGGCAGATATAGCGAGATCAGCACCCCCCCTACAAATACCGCCATTACTATAAGAATCAGAGGCTCAATGAGCGCCATGGTGGCTCCCAAAGCCGTTTGCACGTCTTCCTCGTAAAACTCAGCCACGGAATTCAACATGGCCGGCAAGGCACCGGTGGATTCGCCGACTTCGAGCATTTCCACGGCAAGATCGGGGAAAATACCCTGTTCTTCGAGGCTGCCGGCTAATCCCTGGCCTTCACGAACTCTCACGCTGGCCCGCATCACGCCCTTTAAGATGCGTTTGCTGGTCATGGATGAACCTGCCGTTTCCATGGACGGCACCAGCGGCAAACCACCCTGTAGAAGAGTGGACAGCATGCGGGAAAACGTCGCTACCTGATGCTTGAGGCGGATGTCACCGAGCAAAGGCAAGCTCAGGATGATACGGTCGAGCTGGTCGCTTCCGCGATCGGTTTTGCGCCACCGCCAAAGGACGAAACCTCCGAGCGCCGCTCCGATCGCGATCACTGGGAAATATTTCTGGGCATGCTCGCCCAGCGCCAGCATGAACAAAGTGATGGCCGGCAGCTTGGCATCCAACGTATTGAACAATTCGGCAAATTTGGGAACGACGTAGGTGAATAGAAACAACACCATGATCGATACCACGCTGACCAGCAGCGTGGGGTAAATCAGCGAGACGAATAGCTTCTTGCGGAAGGTCATCGCGAGGCGCTGAAAATTGATGTAGCGGGTGAGAACTTCGTCGATGTTTCCGCTCTTTTCTCCCGCCATCAGGGTGGTGGTGTAAATCTTAGGTACGGCCGGGTGTGTGGCAAAAGCGTCGGACAGCAGCTCTCCGCCTTTCACACGCTCACGAACGTTTTCCAGAATCTGCGCCAGCGTGCGGTCTTTCTGCCGCTTGATCAGCAGATCCAACGAGTTCAGAATCGGCAGTCCAGCTTTAATCAGCGTCAAGAACTGCTGGTTGAATACCAGAAAAGTGCTCTGCTTTAATTTGCGCCGACGGTTTCCGGAAAAGCTGCCGGAAAGCATTCCCTGGGGTTTAACCCAATAGACCAGGTAGCCCTGCGAGGTGAAGCGGTCGCGAACTTCGGCCACGGAATATCCCTGCTCCACCTGCTGGTGCATGTGGCCGCGTTCGTCCGCGATTTTTACGACAAATTCAGCCATTTTCCGTTCTTTTTGCTTCTCTACAGCTCGCGGGGATTCTCGCTTCAGTCTAACATCGCCAGCTTGCGATTACTCCGATACCGCGTTTCACCAGTATCGCAAGTAACTTCAGTCGCAGCAAGAAAGGCGCAATTTGCTCATCTATCGTAAGTCTATGAACGTCAGTGCGATACAGTTTGTAATTCTTAGATCGGCCTTAGCTTTTCCGAAAGAATTCCTCAGCAGAATTCCTTGCGGATTTGAGATACGTAATCTCCAGGAAAGCTAATTGCCTCCCAGGTCCCCTTCAATTGTTTCGACGCCGGCTGGAGGACTAAACTCAAACCGGCTTGGTGGAATTGCTACATTTTCCTTCTGCTCACTAAACCGGTATTCGGTGGAAGACCCATCCACCTCGTCAATCACGATCCGAGTAATTTGATGCTCGGGCGTGATCTCAAGCAAAATCTCGCTTACCCGGTCCGCCAAAGCTTGCGGGACTCCACGCAAAACCACGTCTCCGGGAGCCGAAGCCGCTACATCCGGCGCCAGGGATAATCCTTGTAACTCTTTTTCCAGCTTGCTTTTACCTAGTAAGAATGCAAGCGGAGACCGAATATCATCCAGCTTCCGGGCTGATGTTCTCCGTACCTGCCGATCGCTGGGGACGTAAAACCACGCATCTATCCCATTGCTCACGAAGAGCTTTTCACTAGGAGAACGGTATTCCCAGCACATCTTGCCAGGTTTTTTCAGACCAACTTTGGCCAGCCAAAGCGTGCCGGAGTCGCTTCGCTCGGCGCCTGATCCGCGATAGAGCTCGGTAAACTCCGCCTGAAGAGTGTGGAGATGGTTGTAGTGCTCGTCGACGGCTTGTGCAATTGCATGGACGTCTTCCGCGACCGCTGTGGTGGCGAGTGTGAAGCCAACTGCGAGGAAAGCTGCGGCAAGTCGAATCATGGCCATGATTTTCCGTTGGGTGAAGGGATAGGGCCTCCGCGCGTTTTTCGAGAAAGGGTTAAGTGAAGACCCGCAATTAAGCTGAATTTCATTCAAAGTCCGACGCCTTTAATCTTTTCCTCGCCCCATGCCGAATGTGCAGCACCTCGACCACTTTCCGCTTCTCCAGCACCCGGAAGATGACGCGGTAAACATGCGGCTTCCGACCGTAGAGGAGGTGCCTGAGTGTCTTTTTTTCGGATGTTAATGGACATCGTTTGGGAAACTTCTCCAGGGAGAGAATCTGCTTTTTTAACCCCTTGTACCACTTCCACGCCGCATCGGAGTCCGGCGCGTCGATCTCCCCGTATAGATGCTCAAGGTCACGCTCCGCGCGTGAAGTAATGTTAACGGCGTAGGTCATGCCGGGCTTCGAATTCGTCGAAAAATTCCCCTGCTGAACGAACCTTTCCCGTTCTCGAATCCTCCAACCCCTGCCGGATACCTTCGTCCACACTGGCGCGAGAGGCGGCATCCAGCAGGCGCTGATATGCCTCGGCATCCTGTACCACGGCAGCCGCCTTCCCCTTCACGGTAAGCACTACTGGCCGCTTGCTCCTGTTGAGCTGTTTCATAAATTCGCCAGAACGCCGGCGAAAGGTCGTCAGCGATTGAATATCCTTCGTGATGTCGAGCAAGCCAAGCCTCCAATGAAAGCACCTTTTTAGGTGCTGCCAGTATATCGCATCCTATGATACATTCACCGCGACGCATACATAGCATATTGATGTGTCTCGCCGATCTTCTTCAGCGCGGCGCTTTCATCGAGTACATGTGCCAGTAGAGGGTTGTGATAAAGCACAAACACCTTACGCGGATGTTCCAGCAGACTGCACTCCAGATTTGCCATCACAGAGCTTAAGCCGCGCTCGGGAAACGGATTGAAGAGGAATAGGATTATGGGTTCGGAAGGAAAGAGAAATGCCGTGGCATCGGCGCATACCGCTTCCATTGCAGAGCACTTTTGGCAGGGATTGTTATAGTGCGCCAGATTATCCCGCGCAATTTGGTTCAGGGCGGGCAGTAGTTCGAGGCCCAGTATGCGGCGAAATGGATAGCTGGAAGCCATCAATAAAGTTCGTCCTTTGCCCGATCCGAGATCGATAAAGGTGAACTCACGAAAATCGAAATCCGGCTGCGCAGAAGCCGCGGCGATCATTTCATGGAAAAGAACGGAGTCGGTGGGCTGATAGGGGGAATGAAAAACTCCCAAGAGGCGGTCGCGCCAGCCAACCGCGCCGCTGGTGGTGTTGACGCGGTGCTCCCAATCATATTCGGCGTCGCCGTAGCGTTGGCGTTGTCGCTCCGGTGTTGAATCGCGCGCGAATTCAGCCAAAGCCATTAGAAGTTGGCGGGTCGCCTTCATGCGCCCATCGCGCCGCGCAAGTTCCTTCCACCATTGCCATGCGGAACTCCACACGCCGATGTGCGAAGACGCGGAGCGATCCGATATGCTCACGCTTCCATCATAAAGGTCCGAAAAATCTATTGCCGGTTGTAGTCGAATTTTGTCTGCGGGGTGTATCCGGGAGGAAGTCCCCTGGTGGCAAAAGGATAATCGTCCGGAATATGGATCAGAACGCGGCCTTCGGGGGTCAGGTCATAAGGATGGCCATCCGGATCAACCGGGATGTGCGGTAACCCTTCGGCATAGGCGAGTTCTGCCATGCTCACGGGCAGGCGGCCGGTGCGCTCGCCAAAGCGGGTTACGCCTTGCTGTAACTTTGCAACGTCGTCATCGACGCGCAAAGAGCGCAAATGCTCGATCGCATTCTGCCGAATCTGCCTGTCCTGACTATTTTGATAAGAGGCAGTCCATAACATTTTTGCGGTTTCATAGTCTCCGGCATGTTGCGCCATTTGCGCCGCCAACACGCGCATGAAGGGATGCGAATTTGGAACTTGTGATCCCTGCGCGAAGACGTCCGCGGCTTTTTTGTAGTCCTTCAGATTTACGTAATAGACAAATCCGAGATCGTAGTAGAGCCTCCAATTATTCGGATTATTACGAATGCCGTATTGCATCAATTGGACTGCCTGCTCTGGGTTTCCCGCGCCGAAGGGTGGAGTGGGTGCGAGAAAGCTGGCGCCGAATTCATAGGCCACCACCAGATGGGGATCGAGCTGGGTGGTGATCTCCAACAACGGAAATAAAAGATTGTAGGTACCCGCGTGCTGGGAATGTCTGTAGCCGAAATACTGTACGGCGCGAGTCCAATAGATATCGGCGAGAAGCCCGTCGTATCCCAGGCTGGCGCGCTTTAAGACTTTCGGGGAGCTGACGTAGAGAACCTCGTCGAGCGCGGAGTGGGGCCGGAGTTGATCGTTGCGATGCAATAACATTGCGCTGGCGGCGAGAGAAAAAACGGCGCACGCGGCGGCGACCAGGGAAACTGTGTAGCTCCGTCTCATTTCAAATTCCGGTGCTCAAAAATTAAAACCGCGCCGCTAAGAGCCAGGGCTGCGTAGAAGAACGCATACAAAGTGTTGTTCACAATGAGTTGAGCGGCGACCGGCTGTTCATGGGCAATGGAACCGATCACGTTGAAGGCAGAAAAATTGGGCACCAGATAAGCCGCGCCCGTTGCGACCCAGCGCGTGAAGCCGTGTGTCATCGAAGCAAAGCCGCGGAGATCTTCGGCGAAGCTGCCAATCACAAACAGGGAAAACGCAAATACGGCCGAAAGCAACGGCGAAGAGAAGGAAGAAAAAAGCAGAGCGATGGCGCAGATGATCAAGAATTCGAGAACGATGAAGTACAACGCAACCAGAATAAGCGCATCGGTGCGCACGAATTTATGGGACACATACAGCAGGGCCGCGAACACGCCGATGGCCATGAAAAATGTATTGACGACCAGAGTACCGGCTAATCCGAGGAACTTGCCAACGATGAACTCCCACCGGCGGACCGGGCGGGAGAGGACAGTGTAGAGTGTCCGTTTTTCAATTTCCTTGGAAACCAGGCCAATTCCGATGAAGATGGCGATCACAATTCCGAATAAGGAAACGGCCGTGAGGCCGAGATTGATGACGACCAGCTTTTCGATATCAATGGAAATCTGGCCGACTAGAATGGCCGCGCCGGAAAGCAGCAGGGCGAACGCGATCAAGTTATAGAGGACGCGGTCGCGGACGGCCTCGCGAAAGGTGTTGGATGCAATGTGCGCGATGCGGGCGTTCATTCGTTTTCCCTCATGCCATCGTTCCGGCTTTGGTTTCGGCGTGCTGCAATTTCTCCACAAAATAAGCTTCCAGTGATGTGCGCACCGGAGTGATGGAGATTAATCGCAGACGCTCACGGCGCAGGGCATCGATGGCTGCGTCCTGCTGAGTTTCGGAGAGGACGGCGCGGATTGTGTCTCCTGTGACGTGACATTCAGCGCCCAGCGCCTTCATGGACGCGGGCACAGTGTTGCCGCGCCAAATGATTTCAATTTTCCCTTGAACATTCGAAGTGAGATCGGCGACTGCGCCGATACCTCGAAGCATTCCTTGATTGATGATGGCGACCCGGTCGCAAAGCGCCTCCGCGTCAGAGAGTATGTGGGTGGAGAAAAATACGGTTTTGCCCTCACTTTTTAATTGCACGATGAGATCACGAACTTCGCGCCGGCCGATTGGATCAAGGCCGGACATGGGTTCATCGAGGAACACCAGCTTGGGGTCGTGCAAAATCGCTTGCGCAATGCCCACGCGCTGTAACATGCCTTTGGAAAACTTTCGCAGCTGCACGCCTTTGATATCGCGCAGGCCGACTTGTAGCAGGGTGGATTCCACGCGCCGCGAACGCTCCTTGCCGGGAACTCCTGACAATTGCGCATAATAATTCAGCAGTTCGTGTGCGGTGAGATGATCGTAGAAATAAGGTTGCTCGGGAAGAAAGCCGATTTGAGCTTTGACTTCGGGATCGGTCCACTCCCGGCCCAAAATGCGCGCCGATCCCGCCGTTGGAAATACCAACCCCATCAGCAGCTTCAGGGTAGTCGTTTTTCCGGCGCCATTGGGACCGAGAAAGCCGAAGATTTCGCCTTCCTCCACGTTGAGATGAAGAGGATGCAAAGCGCGTTTCGGACGTTTTGCCCAAAAGCCTACAAGATAGGTTTTTTCGAGGCCCAGAATTTCAATTGCGTTCATTGCAAAACCACGGAGAGAGTTAAAAGGACTTTCAAAAGCAGATTATAAGCAAATGAGGCCGAATTGCAGCAGTTCGCAGGGTTACGTTGGTTACCCGGAAATGCAACGGCCTTAGTTCATCGGGCTCAGGAGCGAGCAAGCCGCGCGGCTGGCGACCAGGGTGATATTTCCCGAGGGCTGCAGACGAATCACGGCATCTTCAATGGAGCAATACGCTCGCGTTCCGAATTGAGAGCTGATGGGCGTGCCGGTGGAATAGAACTCGTCGTTAATCGCGCTCGCCGGGCTGGCGGATCCTGCGGCGTTAAAGTAATACCCGCTCTTGCCGTTGCTGCCCGGGATCGCGGAAGCCAGGAGATTATCGATGAGGCAACCGGTTGCGGTGCCCGGAGTGCATGGTGTCGCGCCGCCCAGAATCGCCAGCGTGGGAGGGAATCCGATATTTGGATAAGTATCCCGGTAGCCGATCTCGGCGGTGTTAATGGAACGAATGGAGCCCGCCGCGGAGGAGTCGTTGGCCGACATGCGTGCCCGCATCAGGTTCGGAATGGCAATGGCCGCAATGATCAAAATGATGGCCACTACAATTAGCAGCTCAATCAGTGAGAAACCCTGTTGTCTTTGTCTTAGTGCTTGCATAAGACTCTGCTTTCCCCAAGCTTTGTTTCGAGCGACGTTTCCCGGTCATATTGCGATATATAGCTTTACATTGCAGTTGAAGGACCATATCGGCAGGACTTCAAACTTCAGTACTGGCCGTGCAACCGCCCCACTTTCAAAGGATTCGAGCTACGGTCCTTAGTTACCGGCAAATGAAGCTGCGCGTAACCGTGGCAAAATGACAATTTTCGTCAATTCGCCTGTCTTTCTTGAATTCCAGCCGTAACTGTTACTTTTGCTCGATTTTGGGAACTTTGCTTGTTTCCCGATTCAACGCGTACTGCGAACCAGTCCCGACATGACTACCGGCACGTTTCCGGCAACAGGTTCGACCAAGTTTTCGCGAGACATCCAATCTTCCAGCCAAAGAGATACCGAGACCGTTATCAATATGAGACTCCACGGAATTACGGGAGATATAAGCGCAAACCGTATCCCGAACCGTATGAGCAGAAGCCAGCCTGCGACAAACCCACCGCCTGTAACTGCGGCGGTGATGCGCCGCGACGTGGGAAGGCGGTAAGAAGCTACGGCTTGCACGGTTAATGCGAACGGCAGGCTGACAACCAGATCGACCAGATAATGCTGTCCCGTGCCCAAGGTGGCAACTACGGTTAGAAGCAGAAAGAGGAGCATGCCTGCGCGCAGGGTGGCAGGAAACTTACGGCTGTTCCACCAAAGAAGAAGCGCCCATCCCACATGCAAAGAGGGCATGGCATTACGCGGGATGGAAGTGGGCAGCGACATTTTCTGAAGAACGAATGCAGGCAAATCTTTATAGGCGATGCTGCGGGTTGGGAAATCGTGGGCAAAGGCATAAATTGGCCCAGTGCCGGGGACAATGTTGTATAAGACCCATCCACCGGCACCCGCGAGCAATAAGACCGTCAGCATGTGCCACTTGATGCGTGTTTCCCCGAGGGGAATCTGCCAGGCGCATAGCACCGCCATAGCGAAAGGAAGCGATAAATAAGTTAGGAGCACGCTGCGGGTGAGGAGCACGCTGTCGTACATGAGGCGTCCCATCAGAAAACTGGGTTGGAAGCCGAGAGTTCCATCGAAGGCATAAAGCCAAGCATCGTCGGTGAGCGGGTTCACGCCGCTGGTGAATTGCAATACGCGGGCACAGCCGTAAATGAAAAAGATCAGAACCAGAGCTGGAGCCAGAAGTGCCAGAGCGTTCGATCTGCTTTTTCCCTCTGACCATACCGCGCGCAGCCCCAGCAGCAGGAGCGCGCCAAAGCCAAGCACAGCAAAAGAACTTGCCACGCGCAGCACCCAGAAGGGAACCAGGGGCAGGTGGATGACTTTGACCAGCAGCGCTGAAGTCAAAAGCCAGGAGTAAATTTCCCAACGTGAAGGAGCGCTGCGCAAAAAGAATACGAATGCGCCGCCGATGACGAATGGCAGGTAGGGTTCATCGAAACCAGTGAACCATGCTGCCGCCAGCACGAGCGCTATCCAGGCGATCGATATGCCAACCGGAGCGGCGATTGCAGTGCGTCGCGCGGGCACAATTTTTTCCCATGCCATATTCAATTATTTTCCCGCAAAGACTGGCCTGCATACCGCGCAAGCCGGAAAAAACAATTCTAGGCCCGACACAGCGAAAATCCTTTGTTACTGAAGTCAGAGGAAGACGAAGGAGCAACCGGAGTGAATCGTAGTGCCATACAGACGAACGGTTGGTCAAAACACAGCGGGCAGCGAATTTGTATTCGCTGCCCGTAAGCTTCGTACTCTTCGCAGGTATTTTGCGAGTGTTAGTTCGCGATCGGGCTCATGGTCTGGCAAGTTGCCTCGCTGCCCACCGCGGTGATGGTTCCCGAGGGTCTCTGACGGATGACGCCGTCTTCGAACGCGCAGTAAGACTTGGTGCCAGTCTGGGCGCTGATCGGATAGCCCTCAGTGTAGAACTGATTATTCGTCGAGGAACCCGTTCCAGCGGAACCGGTTTCCGAGAAGAAGTAACCGCT